>CAVVWM010000003.1:0-457811 GCA_963751955.1 uncultured Acidimicrobiales bacterium
CTCCGCTTGAACAAAATGCAGATTTTGATACAGAAATGCACTTCAGTGCAGCTCAGGAACATGTTCCAGAAGCTGAAAGAAATCATCAAACAATGAAAGAGAGAATCTGTGCTATATATCATCAGCTGCCTTTTACAGCACTTCCTAGAATAATGATCAAAATTCTGGTTGCAAAAGTGGTGACCAAATTAAATTTTATTCCTGGAAAAGAAGGCATCGGATATAGCTCAATAGTTTATGAAATGAACCCAAACTCAACTATGACAAACATTGTATGGTTCCATTTGGTTCATATGTACAAGCGCCTCACAAGGCCAATCCATACAATATGGCAGCACCATGTACACTTGCTGCAGTTTATTTGCAGCCGACCTACTCTGTCCATGGTGACACCAAGTTTATTCCATATTCCCAGGAAAACGAATTATACTGAACATCTGGCAAGATCACAATGATCGCCATAACATCCAAGTTATAGAAAATCAACAAGATTGCAAACAGTTGTGGCATTAAGACATTAAAAATTCAGTCCAAGTACTTTGATACATGGTCTTTAGAAGTGGGTGAGATGAAACAAGATAATGAAGAAGACAATATACCATATTTACAGAAAAACCATTCTGATTCAGATTCCTGAACTTGGCAGACCACTAGACAATGACTCAGACAACAAAGACGATAATACAAGCAATGAAGATGCTGATTTGAAAGACAAAAGAACATGATATAGACATTGCAGAAGTGACTGGAAAAGCACCGGAGAAATCCAAGATAACAATGAGGAAGAAAGTGAAGAAGAAGAAGAAGAAGAAGAGAAAGAAGAAGCAGCTCTATTAAGAAGATCAACGTGTCATGCTAAACACCCAAACATACAAGGGAGACAACAAGAAGATGGTATGTCAACATATACAATGAGAAAGACAACAATGATTACAACGTAGAAGAAGCTACTATCATAGCAAGTTTAATAAACAAGTTGACATGGAGCAACAACATAGAAGGAAGAAGAAAATGTCAACATGATTTGCCAGATTCAACAAAGGATTTGGAAAAGTAATCAAGGCAGTCTCGTTTTTAGAGACATACAATCTATGAAAAGGATTGGAACAATTTAGAAGTAAGGGTAAAGATGCTGCAATGGGAGAAATGAGCCAGCTGCATCATAGGAAATATTTCCACCCAATACACCCTGAACAACTCATTCCAAGAAAAGGAAAAGAGCACTTGAATCGCTCATATTTTTGGTACAAAAGAAGGTTTGAAGAGTCAAGGCCAGGATGGTGGCAAAATGGCAGCATTCAAAGACCATACACAGACAAAGATGATACAGCCAGTCCAACAGTGTCAACAGAGGCTTTATTATTAACCACCATAATTGATGCTGCAGAAGAAAGGTGGCTCTTTAGCGGAGGAAAACGCCAGAGCCAACCTCACACGCAGGAGTTGGTCCTGGTGTTGCGGGCTGAGAAGATTCAGACTCCTCAATCGACAGCGAGTCATGCAGTGAAGGTTGCCGAACACAATTAGGTGATTCGACTCCTGGACGCAAACGTATGGGTTCCCGGCACGCAACAGACAGCGTCAAGAATGGGTGGTCTTTCGGCACGTCCGACAAAACGCTTGAGTAAATGGGAGATCGGCTGGATGCCCAACAAACGCGGATCACCTTGGTGTTTTGCAGGTCCACGCCAATCACTGGCTCGTCCGAACTTTTTCAACGGTAACCTTGCCACCGAGCATTTCGATCTCGGCAATCGCCTTTGCTTGTTCTGGAGTTGCTTCTGCCGCCCAGCCCGCAGCGGGCCCGCTCTGTTCAACAACGACAAAATCGGAATGAACCTTGCATTGTGGTAATGCTTGCTGCAACTTCTTCACGCCTGCATCGGTCACCTTGGTGTTCTGGAGATACAACGATTGGAGCTTGGTCAACCTTTTAAGGTGCTCCAGCCTGCACAGGGCGGGGTTCGGATGTGCGAGATCGGTCATGATTCCTCGTTTGGCCCGGTGATCGTTTCAGTCGATCTTGTCCGGAGCATCAGGGTCAGCAGGTGTGGGTGCGGTGTCTCCGAAGGTACTCCCCTGAGGAGCCCCGGCCGAGGTACCAGCCTGGTCGGTCAGAGCCTCAGGATCTACTACCACCCAGTCCACCTCGAATGCCTCCAGCGGTCGCATGGCGATATCGATGGCGGTCCAGAACGTTCTGGTGAAGGGGTCGATGAGCGGAGGTATCGATCCCGCAAGCACTACGAGCCCGATGGCGATTGACCAGCGAGGCACATCAGTGTTGATGAAAACGATCAACGACGCGATCAACAAGCACAGAATCACGGCGAAGGTCACCACCGTGTTGATGCCTATTGCTCCGATCCAGTGGCCCTCAATTCGCTCGAACTTCAGGCCACAGCGCGGGCAGCGTTCAGCGATTGTGAACCACCGACCAAAAGGTTGCCCTGGCCACATGCCGGGCACTTTTTGCGCAGACCCCATTTCAACAACCGAGGGACAGAAGGACCAATACGGCGCTGCCGTGGCTGAGGTAGAGGGTGAGGCTTGGGCTGCCAGCCGGCGTGTTTCATCGGAGACCTACGTCGTGATTCGCTGTAGCCCAGTCGATGTGCTGCGCCCATCGAACAATCCGATGGCCAGCCTCGTTGATATCGTCTTCGCTGCCCGCCACAGACAGGCGCACAAACCGTTCCCCTCGAACGGGGTCGAAGTCGATTCCCGGTGTCACAGCGATGTCGAGTTCTGAGAGCCATCGCCGACAGATCTCACTGGCCTCCAATCCGGTTCCGGAGACGTCGACCCAGATGTAGAACGCTCCCTCCGCCGGCGCCAGCTCGGTGAAGCCGGCCCCCCGAAGCGACTCGAGCATAGAATCTCGGTTACGCCGATATCGAGCTACGTTCGATTCACATTCCTCAATCGAGTCGAAAGCACGACAGGCTGCGATCTGGGAAAGTGTCGGCGCTGAGATAGTGAGATTCTGGGCCAACCGTTCGATGGCGGGTATCAGCGGTTCCGGCGCCACCAGCCAGCCAAGTCGCCAGCCAGTCATACTGAAGTACTTCGAAAAGCTGTTGAAAACGACGACATCATCATCGATTTCCAACGCCGTTGGCGGGTCCGACTCATAGGTCAGACCGTGATAGATCTCATCCACTACCACGTGAACTCTTCGCTCCTTCGCCCAAGCCAGAATTGGTCTGAGGTGATCTTCACTGAGAACAACACCCGTGGGGTTGCTGGGAGAGGCCAGGATGAGTCCATCCAATGGCCCGGCCCGCTCGAGGTGTTCGATCCTCAGACGGAAGTCCGTCGACGCGTCGACCGGGAGGGCAACAGGGTCGACGCCGAAGGCTGCGAGATCGTTGCGATAACACGGGTAGCCCGGTTCAACCACACCCACCCGTTCCCCTGGGTCCCACAAGGCGAGGAATGTAAGGACACAACTGCCTGACGCTCCGGTGGTCACCGCAACTCGACCCGGGTCGACCACAAGGTTGTATCGCTCTCGATACCACTGAGAGATCCGGGACCGAAGCTCAGGCAACCCCAAAGCGCCGGTATAACCCAAGACATCGTCGTCGAGCGCCTTTCGGGCCGCAGCCAACACCGAGGTAGGAGCCGACGTGGATGGTTGACCTACCTCCAAATGCAGCACTCGGTTGCCGGCACGCTCATGGGCAGCGGCCAAGTTCATGGTTTCCATCACATGAAACGGCTCGATCTTGCCCCGGGCGGAGTAGCTGTCAGAAGAGGTCACTCCTCCATCGTAGAAATTGAAGAGGGCCCTCACCCGTAGGAGAGGGCCCTCGTATCGAGAACGTGATCCATAGAATTCGACTGCCGCTGCCCGCCAGAGGCTATGCCGAGAACCAGTTCCCGGTACCCGCAGTTACTAGTGAATCGTTAGTTGTGTCAGGTTGCAATAGGTCGCTCGGTCCAGAGCACATAGGCAACCAGGTCTTTCGTCACAGGTGGGCACAAACCCGTTTGTGGCAGCGCCGGCGCCGGTCATCGGAGGAGCCGGATCAGACTGCTGGTATCCCAGCGGCTACCCCCACGCTTCTGGATTTGGGCGTACAGCTGATCCACCAGAGCAGCGATCGGTACCGAGGCACCCAGCGAATGAGCCTGATCGATCGCTATGCGAAGGTCCTTGCGCATCCAGTCCACCGCAAACCCGAAATCGAACTCATCTGCAACCATGGTCTGTCCCCGATTGTCCATTTGCCAGGAGCCAGCTGCCCCCTTCGAGATCACGTCGAGAACGATATCCATATCTAGACCGGCGCTGATCCCGAGCGCGATCCCCTCGCTGAGTCCTTGCAGGAGTCCGGCTATGGAAAGCTGGTTCACCATCTTGCACAACTGCCCCGAACCGGCATCACCGATCCTCGTAACGGCTGAAGCGAACGGCTCGATGATCGGCTCAATCGAGTCGAAGTCGACCTGGTCACCGCCGCACATGACGGTCAAGGATCCATTCTGTGCTCCGGCCTCACCCCCTGAGACTGGAGCGTCGACGAAGCCAAGACCGCGTTGTTTGCAGGTTGCGTGAAGCACCCGCGCAAGATCAGCAGACGCAGTGGTGTGATCTAGGAGCACCGCACCCTCGGTCATGCCCTCCAGTGCTCCATCTTCACCGAAGACCACTGCCCGCACATCGTTGTCAGCTCCCACGATGGTGATCACAACGTCGGCTTCACCAGCAGCCTCGCGTGGCGAACGGGCCAGCGTTCCACCGTATTGAGAAACCCATGCCTCCGCTTTCGCTGTCGTGCGGTTGAAGACCTTGACCTGGTTTCCAGCCCGCTGAAGATGCCCGGCCATGGGGTAGCCCATCACGCCGAGACCAATGAACCCGATAGTTGCCATAGTTGGAAGCTACCGAGGATCTACCCTGATCAAGTCGATCGCTTGAACCTCGCCCTCGGGGCGCTCGCTGTAGCCCTGGCGGCTGCGATTCTCGCCGTGCTCTTTGTCGGTGATGGCCAGGACTCCGCCGGGTCGGACCTTCTCGTTCCCACATCAGCACCAGAATCAGCAACTCTGGCGCCCGACTCTGGCTCGACGACTGTCGATCTCCCAAGTCCTCCCTTTCAGATGCCCGAGAAGTTGGATGGACGCTGGCGAACCGCCAACGGGGACACCGTCGTTCAATTCGCCGGGACGACCATTGAGTCGATCCAGTCCACGCTCGACTTCAGCGGTGCGTTGGCTGACCTTCGACTGGCCGAACCGGCCCTCCTCAGCAACCCACCCAGCGTGATCCAGCCTGTACAGACTGTTGTGTTCGTAACGATCGAGACCGACACGCTTCTCGTCGGTCCCTCGCCGATGCTCGTCGAGTTCATAGCGACCGATGCCGGTTTGGAGATGACGCTAGTGTCCGATGGCTCGGTGAGCGTCTTCATCCTGCTCCCGGGCTGATCTCAACATGACATCGGTTGATTCATGCGCCAAGATATTCGAGTGAGCGATTTGAGCACCGTGTTTGACTTGGGGGTTCGCCCTCATGTGTTGTCGATTGTCCTCGCCGGAGGTGAGGGCAAACGATTGATGCCCCTCACCAAAGACCGGGCCAAGCCAGCGGTCCCGTTTGGAGGACCATATCGACTGATCGACTTTGCGTTGTCCAATCTGGTGAACGGGGGCTACCGCAAGATCGTCGTTCTCACCCAGTACAAGAGCCACTCGCTGGATGTTCACGTGAGTCGAACCTGGCGCCTCTCGACGTTCCTGGGCAACTACGTGTCGTCGGTTCCCGCTCAGATGCGCCGGAACCGCGACTGGTTTCAAGGGTCGGCGGATGCTCTGTTCCAGAACATGAACTTGATTGACGACGAGAAGCCCGATTACATCTTCGTCTTTGGCGCCGACCACATCTATCGGATGGACCCTCGGCAAATGCTCGACCAGCACATTCGTAGCGGTGCTGGAGTAACCGTTGCAGCGCTCAGGGTGAACCGATCCGAAGCGGATCAGTTTGGCATCATCGACAAAGAGGCCGACTCCAACAAGATCAAACAATTCCTCGAAAAACCGTCAAATCCACCCGGTCTTGCTGATGACCCCAAACGTGTCCTTGCATCGATGGGCAACTATGTCTTCAACACAGACGTCTTGGTCGATGCGTTGGACGCCGACGCCGACGCCGACGATTCTGCGAGAGACATGGGAGGCGACATCATCCCTCGCCTGGTGGGCGATGGCTGTGCCCATGTGTATGACTACACCAGCAATGTCGTGCCCGGCGACGACGACGAACAGCGCGGCTACTGGCGCGATGTTGGAACTCTCGATTCCTACTTTTCCGCCCACATGGATCTTGTCCAACCTCTCCCCGCGTTCAGCCTCTACAACCAGGAGTGGCCGATCTTCACGTTGGGCCGTTCGTTGCCGCCGGCCAAGTTGGTTCGCGACGGTCTTCGATCACCCGAGGTGTTCAACACGGTTGTGTCCAACGGCGCAATCCTCTCGGGCTGCACCGTGTCCGAGAGCGTGATTGCACCGAACGTTCGGATCGAGCTAGACGCCGAACTCGAAAGCACCGTGCTCTTCGACGACGTGCACGTGGGAACAGGTTCGAAAATTCGTAAGGCGATCATCGACAAGAATGTGATCATTCCGCCCGGTACACGGATCGGCTTCGACATCGAAGAAGACCAGTCCCGGTTCACGATCTCCGACGACGGTATTGTCGCCATCCCGAAGAACTTCACGTTCTGACGTCCTAGAGCGCTGAGCAGGGAATACAGGCTCTCACAGGGCTCGGATTCCGCCAGCATTCCGCACGACACCCGCCGGTCGCGCCTGATTGAGCAGCTCGCGGGCCCGGTCATCATCATCGACAAACAGAGATCCGTAGGTGTCGAACGTCTGCGTGATGTTCTCGTGACCCATGTATTTCTGGATCATCTTGGGGTTCAAGCCGGCACGGATCGCCTCGCTGGCGTAGTTGTGGCGGAGATCGTGCCAATGGATCGTGCCACCATCGGCGCGGTCGATACCGGCGTCGGCAGCAGCATGCCGGATGATCCACCGGAACCGGTCAGCCCGGATGGGTCGCTGCGTCTTGGGGCTCTTGAACACCCACCCACCTGGCTCGACACTGAATCGGGCACAGTGGTCGCTCATCTCGTCGAGCAGCCAATCAGCGAGAGGAACGTCACGCAGACCGGCATCCGACTTCGGTTCGATGAGTTCTTGAGTGTCATCGCTTCGGGTCAGGTACGTAGTTGACGGAGCCGGTTTAGTGCTTGAAACTCGAAGATCGGTTTGCGGCCTTGGATGCGAGGAGAGTGCGTCGAGGTTGGGTGACCTTCGCGGTGGCCTCGGATGCGAGCTCCGAACTTTGAGCCCGTGTGAAATTCCCGTGCACGAATGCCACAGCGTGTTCAAAGCCGTTACCTTGACGCGATGCTCAATCCGGCGCAGAGCTTGCGTCGACTCTCTTCCAAGACCGTTCTGCTGATCGCCGCTTTCGTGGCGACCGCATTGGCGCTGAGCCTGTCAGACCGCATGCCAGCAGTCTGGGCCGGAGTCATCGGGCTGTTCATCCGCCTGGGTCGGATAGTCGAAAGAGGCTTCGCGATCGACTTGCTGGACCGGAAGGATGTTCCGTGGCAAGCGGACGAGATTGGTCACGTGCTGTTGTGGGGCACCGGCATGGTTGTGATTGGATTCTGGGCCCGTCGGGGGTTTCGGGCCGATGCGGTGGCAGTTGCCCTCTTCTTGGCCAGTGTGGGAGTCGAAATCCTTCAGGGTTTTGCATCACAACAGCGGACTACATCGTTTTCTGACATCGTCGCCAACTCGACCGGAATCATGATCGGACTGTGCGTCGTCGTTCTGGCCACCTTCGTGCGCGACCGAACGTCAACCTAAGGTGTATCCGTGAGCAAAGCAGCCGCGGTAGCCATCAGCCAATCGTATTTTTGACGGAAGGGGGCAAACCTCTAGCTTGCGGAGTGGCAGGCGTCGGCCGGTCTTGTGGGAAGCGGCTTCTTAGCGCGAGTCCAGAGCCAAGTAACATTTGCAGGCGACTGCGCACGGTGGAGTTCTCGTCCTTGATTGACTCAGCGCAGGTCAAGGTCCGAGTCGCCGATACCGGTACTCGTGGACGAGATGGAGCTCCAATTGTGGATTCGCTTCGGCCGTATTGTCGATGCTCGGGTGCCGTGGGCTGACGAACGAGAGATAGTGGAAACGTTCCGTTGTGTTCGTGCTGGGCTGCCCGTGCCGGCGTCGACCGATCCACGCTTGGTTGAGGCAGAAGAGATTGCCACAGACTGACGGCGACTAGGACCTCCGGCTCAGAGGGCGAGGACAACCGCTCAGGCGGTGAACACCGCAGGGATGACACCGTCTAGGCGGTGGAGTTGTTGTTCGGGATTAGCGCGGGTTTGGTCGCGTGGGTCGGCTTGGGTCGTGCCCACCGTGCTTGGCGTCTACGTGCATCGCAGCTACCCGGGCGACGTTCGCACCATTGGTTGGCTGGCCGGGCGCATGGGCTAGGTGACCGGCTGACCCACCGCGGCGAACGACGGAACCGCTAGCCCCCGAAATGGACTGCGGGGCCGTTCCAATTCCGCACAGATTCCACGCGATACCGCTGAATCATGGGTTTCGATGCGAAATGATCGTAGCACTGAGTGAGGTGGGGATCGCAGGAAACCCAGTACCTATGCGGGTCTTGGGCCTCCAACCAGCGAAGGCAAGTGCTGCGGAATTCCACCAAATAGAACTTCGCTTTCTAGGCGTCGGCAACAAGTTCAGCGTAGATTTCGGCGTGACGGCGAGCTGGTTCCCCCCACGACCAATCGGCCTTCATACCCCGTCGCCTAATTCCGTTGAAACGCTGCGTGGAGCCCAGAGCCCGCACCCCTCGATGCATTGCGTCGACCAGGCCGGGCAGGTCGTTGCTGACTGTCAAGAACCCTGTTCCAGAACGCGGATCGGTATCGGCGTCGACGATGGTGTCCACCAAGCCTCCCACTGCGGTGGCAATGGTTGGAGTGCCATAGGCCATGGCCTGCATCTGGGCCAAACCGCAAGGTTCGAACCGACTCGGCATGCAGAACAGATCGCTGCCAGCAAAAATGAGGTGTGACAGGGGCTCGTCGTACGCGTCAAGTTCAACAGCGAGTTGCTCGGGATACTCCTCCGAGGTACTGCGAACCCAGTTCGTGAGGTCGGCAAGACCCGATCCCAGCAGCACGATGCGAGCGTTCATTCCCTTGAGAAACTGAACAGTTCCCATGAGAGTGTCGATCCCTTTTTGGTCGACGAGCCGGCTTATGACCCCAATGATCGCAGAACCATCTTCGGTCCAGCCGAATCGGTCGAGCAAGGCTTCACGGGCAGCGGCCTTGCCCTTGGAAACTGTTTTGGGCGTGTAGGTCTGAGGCAGGTGTGGGTCGCCCGAGGGGTTCCACACGCTGACATCGATCCCGTTTCTGATGCCCACCAACGAGTTGCCCCGAGCTGCCATCTCCTGATCCATCCCCATTCCCGATTCAGCGGTCAGAATCTCTCGCGCATAGTTGGGGCTCACCGCCACAATACGGTCGACCGAACGGATGGCAGCGGCCAGCGGGTTTGCGACGTCATACCAACTGAACAACCATGATCGATGTGGTATCCGAGACATCCACCACGCATCGGTAACTCCCTGATACCCAAGCGTGTGGATGGTGAGCACAGTTGGAGACGGGGAGGCGAGAAAGCCAACGGTTGCGGCGGTATGCCAGTCGTTCAGATGTAGCACGTCAGGGCCGAGACCACCGTCGTCGGTCCCAGCACAAAGAGACGCTACGGCTGCAGAGAAGGCAAAGAACCGTTCGGAGTTGTCAGCCCATGCATTCCCCGTGGCCGGATCCACGTACGGGTTTGGGCGTTCCATCCCCGGGCGGCTTATCAGCACAACGTCTGGGAGACCGGGACCGGTGCCTCGGCGAGCCAGAGTGGGTCCACACCAATCGGGAACCTCGAGGGGCCACGACGATGTTTCCTCGAATCCAGCCACCAGGGATCCGTAGTCTGGCAACACCACCGTGATGCGGGATCCCTGCGCCGTGAGTTCCTTGACAAGTCCACTGGCGGCCAATGCAAGACCGCCCACGCTCACCATCGGCGATATCTCCGCCGAGGCAAACAACACGTACGGATTGGGTTCTTCTTCAGTCATCGGGTCGACGCTCCTCTAATACAACTAGTGACCATGCCTGCGCCTCGATTGTTCCAACAACTGGGCGATCTGGCGATTTCGGCTGTGCGGTGTCGATCGCGATTCTCCAGAAGCGGTCTGACAGCGCCGCAGGAATTTCGAATCGAACTGGAATGGCGTTGGCATTCATCAGAATCAAGAAGGAATCGTCCACCACTCGCTCGCCACGCACGGACGCGCTTATCAATCCCTCCCCGTTGAGAAACGCGATTATTGACCGATTCAGGGGCTGGACCCACTCATCGTGACTCATGGGCGACCCATCGGTGTCGTACCATCCGATGTCGGCCAGATCATGATTGGCTTCGCTGGGTTCACCGTCGAAAAAGCGGCGGCGTCGAAACACCGGATGGCTCATACGTAGCTTGATGATCGATCTCGTGAAATCGAGCAGCTCGGTGTCTGCTCCTTCCCAGTCGATCCAGTTCATCTCGTTGTCCTGGGCATAGGAGTTGTTGTTCCCGCCCTTGGTTCGTCCCAATTCGTCGCCACCGAGGATCATTGGGACGCCTTGGGACAAAAGCATCGTGGCCAACATCGCCCGCACGCGACGTTGGCGGATCTCGAGCACGGAGGAGTTCTCGGTTGGACCCTCGAACCCGCTGTTCCATGACCTGTTGTGGCGGTCGCCATCCTGGTTGTCTTCACCATTCGACTCGTTGTGGCGTTCGTTGTAGCTCACGAGATCAGCCAAGGTGAATCCGTCATGAGATGTGATGAAATTGATCGACGCTGAAGGTTTCCGACCCCCGCTCTCGTACAGGTCCGAGCTCCCTGTGAAGCGGCTGGCGAAGCTTGCCAGTGTTGACGGCTCCCCTTTCCAGAAGCTCCGAATTGTGTCTCGATATTGCCCGTTCCATTCACTCCATAGGGGCGGGAATCTGCCAACGTGATAGCCGTCGTCACCTATGTCCCAGGGTTCGGCGATGAGCTTTATGGTTCGCAGCACCGGGTCCTGATGAACGATGTCGAAGAAGGCGGCGAAACGGTCGACGTGGTCGTGATCCCGGGCCAGCGCAGCCGCAAGATCGAATCGGAAGCCATCGACGTGCATGTCGGTGACCCAGTATCGAAGCGAGTCCATTATCAGCTGAAGCACGTTCGGATGGCCGACGTCGAGCGTGTTTCCAGTGCCGGTGTAGTCGATATGAAACCTTGGATTCTCTGGTGACAAGCGGTAATAGCTGTGATTGGACAGGCCTTTGAAGGCATACGCCGGACCCGAGGTATTGCCTTCACATGTGTGGTTGTAGACAACATCGAGGATCACCTCGATCCCTGCCGCATGCATCGTCTTCACCAGATGTTTGAATTCGTGGACTTGCTCCCCACGTTCTCCACGGGAGGAGTACTTGTTGTGCGGCGCCAGGTACCCAATGGTTGAATATCCCCAGTAATTGGTGAGGCCCTTGTCGGCCAAAAAGCTTTCACTGAAGAACTGATGAACAGGCATCAGTTCCAGCGCCGTCACGCCGAGATCCACCAAATGATCCACGATGGCGGGATGAGCCATCCCTGCATATGTTCCACGCAGCTTTTCGGGAACATCGGGATGGCGCTGGGTCATCCCCCTGACGTGAGCTTCGTACAACACAGTGTCGGTCCGAGGCCGCCGGGGCGGTCGATCGTCGCCCCAGTCGAAGAACGGACTCACCACGATCGAACGCGGAACGTAGTCCTTACTATCGCCGAGGTGCATTTCATCGATGTTGCCCTCGCAGTGATCGAACACATCTCGCACGAACTTGATCTCGCCCTCGATTGCCTTGGCGTATGGGTCAAGCATGAGTTTGTGTGGGTTGAACCGCAGACCCCGAGCCGGATCCCACGGGCCGTGAGCCCGAAATCCGTACCGCTGACCCGGTCCAATGTCGGGGATGTAGCCGTGGTAACAGTGGGCTGTGACTTCGGGTAGTTCGAGCCGGGTTTCAAAATCCTCATCGTCGAAAAGGCAAACCTCCACCGCCTCAGCGCCCTCGGCAAAAACAGCGAAATTTGTACCCGAGCCATCCCATATTGCGCCGAGGGGATATCCGACGCCGGGCCAAATCTCTGCCATCTTCACACCGTACTATCGGCAGGTCGACGGGAATCTCGTTCCCGTGCGAATACCCCACCGGCTTGGCTCCCGACATCGCTGCAAGGTCGAGGCTGGTGACCGCAGAACTGGGCCGTAGAACGATGCAGATTCCACCTGTGGGCCTAACGTGGTGAGCCGATGATGGGAATCGCATGAGCCACGCCACCGATCCGCCCAGTCTGCATGTGTCTTTTTCGGCTGAGGAATGGGCCCGCTTGCGCCAGGCCACGCCGATGACCCTCACCGTTAGTGACATCGATGAACTACGAGGGATAAACGTCGAACTGGACATGGCAGAGGTCGAGCGAGTCTTCCTCCCCATGAGTCGACTCTTGAACCTCTACGTCGCCGGCTCGCAGTCGTTGTACCGCGCCAGCGCCACTTTCCTGGGCGAGATGCCCCACAAGGTTCCCTTTGTTATCGGCATCGCTGGTTCGGTCGCCGTCGGGAAGTCCACGACGGCACGAGTGCTTCAAGCTTTGCTTGGCCGCTGGCCTGATCACCCCAAGGTCGACCTGGTAACCACCGACGGCTTTCTCTGGCCCAACGCAGTTCTGGAACAACGCGGCATCATGGATCGCAAGGGATTTCCCGAATCGTACGACCGCCGTCGGCTGGTCCGCTTCATGGCTGAAATAAAGAGCGGGGCAGACGAGGTGCGAGCGCCCATCTACTCTCACTTGCTCTATGACCGCACCGAAGGTGAGGTGGTCATCGGCCGACCGGACATCGTTATTGTGGAAGGTTTGAACGTCCTGCAGACCGGGCCGATCGACGACATGAACCCGGTCTTCGTCTCTGACTATTTCGATTTTTCCATCTACGTGGACGCAGAGGTCAGGAACATCCAAGACTGGTACGTCGAACGGTTCTTCACCCTACGGGAAACCGCATTCCGCCATCCCAAGAGCTTCTTCCGCAAATACGGCGACCTGAATGACATCGAGGCAGCCGCGACCGCCACGGCGATCTGGAAATCCATCAACGAAAAAAACCTGGTCGACAACATATTGCCTACTCGTTCACGGGCAGACTTGATCATCCGCAAAGGTTCAGACCACCGTACTACCGAGGTTGAACTGCGTCGGCAATGATCGCTCCCGCCCCTTCCGCGGCTCTGAGGCGTCCGAGGTGCTGAGTCTCTAGGCTGGTGCTGGATGATCGACCTCGCCACAGCCGACTTCTTGTTGCAGTGGGCAGCAGGCGGCATGCTGTTCTGCTGGGTCACCACCCGCCGTCGGCAGGTTTCAATCGGCTACGGATGGACAATTCGCGGAACCTTTTGGTAGTCGCCGCGCTTGGGCTGGCCGCCGGTCTCACGTTTGGGATCAACCCGGTCAGAGAGGCCAGCGCTGCTGCGGTCGTCGTCGTTACAGCTCTGGCTCTCGCCCAAAGCTGGACCAGGCGCAAGGTTGGCGTGAGCGGACAGAAGCAAATCGCCCAAGCCCGATCAGCCAGGGTCTCAGCGATGACGGGCATCAACCGGGCAGAAACCGACAAGGCCGCTGTTGGACCCGAGTTTGACCCCCGACTCGATCTGGCCGCAGCTCTGGTCGGCATCCCAGGGATCGTTGCAGCGGGAATCACAGCCGGCGAGGGTCCCTTTCTGCTGGTCGCCCGAATGATCGCCGGAGCCGTGTTCCTCGGAGTCGTCACCGATGCCATGCTTCTGGGCCACTGGTACCTGGTTCAGCCCGGCATGAGCCGCGAACCTTTGAATGAACTCGTCCGGTGGACCGGCATTCTGTGGGTGCCGCACACCGTGCTGTTTCTGATACCGACCGGCATGGTCAGCGCACTCAATGGCACGATCCAGGACGGCTACGACGGAATGCTCGCCTACTTCTGGGTCGGGTGTGTTGTTGCAACAATCACCTTGGTTTTCGTGACAATGGCAGCTCTCAAGGAAACACAATACAGCGCTGTAATGGCAGCAACCGGCCTTCTTTATCTCGCAATCCTCACAGCCTTTGGGATGGATCTGGTAGCACGAGCGATTCTTGCAATCGGCGTATCGTCCTGAACTTACAGGCTGCTAGGCCTCCACGATGGCAAGATCACGGCTGCTGTTATTCAAGCGTTGCGGGCCGTCATGGGTGGCCACAACGATGTCCTCGATGCGGGCACCCCACTTGCCCGATACATAGAACCCCGGTTCGACACTGAACGCATTGCCCGCCACGAGCCGCTCGCTATTGCCCGCCACGAGATATGGATCCTCGTGAGCCTCGACACCGATCCCGTGACCGAGTCGATGGAGGAAGTACTCCCCCAGCCCCGCATCGGCGAGGACGGTTCGAGCAGCGCCGTCAACATCTTCAGCCTTGGTTCCGACGCGAGCCGCATCGAACCCTGCCTCCTGAGCAGCGTGCAAGATGTCATAGGCTTCCCGATACTCTGCCGGCGGTTCGCCAGTGAATACCATTCTCGTCGTGTCCGAACAGTAACCGGGGTTCCCGGCAGGCTCGGCGGTGGTGCCGCCGAAGTCGAACAACACAGGTTCACCGGCTTGGATGATCCGACCTCCAGTGTCGTGGTGCGGGCTGGAGGAGTTTGGACCCGACCCCACAATGCAGAAGTTCACCTTGAAATGGCCGTGATCGAGAATGCGAGCCCGGATGTCGGCTCCCACCTCAGCCTCGGAGCGTCCTATGAGGGGGATCTCGCCTCGTTGAAGCTGGCCTGCGATCTCATCAACTCCGGCACCGGCAGGGCCAACGCTTCGATCTCAATCTGGTCCTTGGTGGCCCGAAGCGGCCCAAGAACAGCTCCGGCGTTGGTCCAAGCGCCAGGGCCGAGTCGGCTCTGAAGCGCAACAAGGAACCGACTCCATGTGTGATCACCGATAGCCAGACGACCTGAACCTGCACCCCCGAGCGCCTCGGCGACAAGTTCGATCGGATCGTCGGTCTCACCCCACGATGCGATCACCATGAGATCCTCCCTGTCGACCACGCGTTCGATTTCGAACCGTGGCACGACCAATGTCGGATCGCCATCAGCGGTGACCACAAGCATGGTGAGCCGTTCCTGTGCCATTGCACTGAACCCGGTTAGCCAAGGTAGATCAGGACCCACAGAAAGAAGGACAGCATCGATGTGCTGGTTCTTCATAGACGCACGGACTCGCTGTACGCGTTCGGTAAACACATGGGCGAGAGTACCCGTTCAGCTTGAGTTCCGGGAGAACCAGCCGATTGAACAAACATGACTCCCCCGGTGCCTGAACTCACTGCGGCAAACGACCGCCTCCGCCAACGCATAGACACCAGCGCCCGGCGGCTTCGGAGCCGGCTCGGGGTGATCGCCGATGCACACGACCTGCGCCAATCGGACCTCAAGCGCACCACACGTGAACTTCGCAGACTACGCCAGGACGGATGCGAACCATCGCCGAGCGAGTTCTGGCAAACGACGGCCGAACCCATGGCCGCGATGCTGGTCAACACCTCGATCGCTGCCATCGACGACGAGCTCACCCAGGTCGACGATGCCATCTATCGCTTCTCGGAGTCGGTGCGTATCATCAATCGTTCAGGGAGCGCCCACGTCACTGCTGCCCAGGTACGTCAGACTCTGGAGGCCGAACTCAACGTCCTCGAGTCCTGCCCAGCGTCCACCGATAGCACCTACCTCTTGGCGAACAGGTGGTCGACACAACTACGTCGAGCGGCCTGGCGTCGTCAGGCACACATTCTCATGTTCCGCTCCGCTGCCGAAGCGGACGTGATCATCGGGCAAGCACAGGTTGCGCTGGTAGAGGAGTGTCCCTGGGCCCACACCGACCGCTTGCTGTCGGCATTCGAACTCGGCCATGCAGACATTCGGACTCACCTCGTGGACCGGATAGCCGACGTCGGAACCCTGTCGCCCGTAACTGTGAGCCGACGCCGCACGGTGACGGCCTAAGCGTCTACACGAAGACCAGACGTCCAATCCATTCGGCGACGAGAGCCGGTTTCTCCTGGCCTTCGATCTCCACCACCATGTTGCGGGTTTCGTCGACCGAGTTGCCTTTCTGAGCAACATCGATCGTCTGCGCGGTGGCTCGAATTCGCGATCCGCTCGGCACCGGGTTGATGAAACGCACCTTGTTCATTCCGTAGTTGACCCCCATCAGCAGTCCGCTGACGTCAGGCGGATGCTCATCCTTGATGCTCTCGCTGAGCTTCACGAGCATGGACAGGGTGAGGAATCCGTGGGCAATGGTTCCACCAAATGGCGTGGCAGCTGCACGCTCGGGGTCGATATGGATGAACTGGTGATCGAGGGTGGCATCGGCGAAGGCGTTGATCTGTTCCTGGCTGATCTCGAACCAGTCACCGGCCACGGGCTCGGCCCCGATTCTTCCTCGCAAGGCTTGGGCTACTCGTTCTGCATTCTCGCTCATTGTTCGAGGTTACCCAGCCAGGACCGATCGCCGGAAAACGAGCCCATAGTCGATCGACGTCAGACCTTACACTTGTTTCAGTGAATCCGATCGGCATTGCGCTCCTCCTCGTGGGTTACGCGTTGGTGGTACCGATCGCCACCAAAATGCGGCGCGTTGTAGAGAGCCAAAATCGGCTTGCCCTCAGCGGCCATCAGCTCGGAATTGTGCTTGTCTGTCTCGGATGGGCGGTCGGGGGTCGGGTTCAGATGATCTGGATTCATCTCCTCTGGGCGGTTGTGGCCATTATCTGGTTCAACTGGTACGCCACCGCCAGGGCGGATTCCTGACACCGCAACCGATCGAAGCTCGATCACATCGTGGAGGTACGATAAGGGTCGCGACCGCGTTCGACCGAATCGCAGCAAGGAGTCGGTGAGCAAGGTGATTGATCGGAGTGAGCCCGGATCCTCCGTACCTGGTGATCAGCCTGTTCGTCAGCTCCACGCCCGCTGGTTGGGGACCGTACCCTACGGCGAGGCCTGGGATCTTCAGAACCAGCTGTTTCTCGGCAGTTCGGACCACCTACTTCTCCTCGAGCATGCGCCGGTCTACACCCGAGGGGTGAGGACGGACCCCGCGAACCTCCTGGTTGATCCTGCTGAAATCGGAGCTGACGATATTGCAGTGAATCGCGGCGGCGACGTGACCTTCCATGGACCGGGCCAGGTCGTGGGGTACCCGATCCTGAACATCCCGGGTAAACGCGGCGGCGGAATGGCCGACACCGTTGCGTACGTTACGACGATCGAACAGATCCTCATCGACACGTTGTGCCACTTCGGTCTCGAAGCCGACCGGTTCAGTGGGTTCCCTGGCGTCTGGCTCGACGCAGATTCACCCGAGGCTCGCAAGATCGCCGCGATCGGTGTTCGACTGACCCGCGGTCGTTCGATGCACGGCTTCGCCATCAACGTTTCGACCGATCTTGCGTGGTTCGACCACATCATTCCGTGTGGGATCACCGACCACGGTGTCACCACGATGGCTCGGGAAGGTGTTTTGGCCACAACCTCCGAAGTCGCGGCCGTAGTGGCTCACAACACCGCTGTTCACCTCGGACTCGATCTCGATTGGGCTGAAGTCACCGAACGAGTTGCCGGTGACGTCGACCTGAGCCTCTTCAGCCGGGGCGCCGGGGTAGGTGAAGCGGTAGCGCCTGGCAACCCGTCACAACAGACCCCAGAGAGTGGTGTGCCGGTCCGGTTGAAGGGAAGGTTGGCCCAGGCCGGCGTCAGTGGGGGCATGCCTCTTGGAGAACGCAAACCCGAATGGATGAGGGTGAAGCTCCAAACAGGCCCCAAGTACAACCAGCTGAAGCGCAAGAGTCGCCAACTCGATCTGGTCACCGTATGCGAAGAGGCAGGCTGTCCGAACATCTTCGAGTGCTGGAACGAAGGCACCGCGACCTTCATGCTCCTGGGTGAACGTTGCACGCGTGCGTGCGGGTTCTGCCTGGTCGACACCCGCAAACCTGAAGCCGTCGACGAGGGCGAACCAAAGCGGGTCGCCAGAGCAGTTGCCGATCTCGAACTTGATTTTGTGGTTCTTACCATGGTTGCCCGCGATGATCTCAACGACGGTGGCGCCACGATCGTGGCGGACACTGTCGGAGAAATTCGAAACGAGAGCCCAGGCACGGGCGTTGAAGTCCTCATCTCCGACCTCCAGGGATCAGCCAAGTCGTTATCGATCATCACTGAATCTCGGCCCGACATTCTCAACCACAACATCGAGACTGTGATCTCGATGCAACGAGCGGTTCGCCCCTCAGCGAGCTACGCACGCTCCCTCGCTGTCCTTGGGCGAGCAAAGCAGACCGGTCTGACCACTAAGAGCGGCATGATCGTGGGCATGGGCGAAACTGCAAGGCAGGTTCGGCAGACTCTCATCGACCTAGCAGCCATCGGCGTCGACATCGTGACGATCGGACAGTACTTACGACCAACTACTCACCACTTGCCAATTCATCGCTGGTGGGAACCCGCAGAATTCGAACAACTAAAGGATTTCGGCGAACAGGAGCTCAGAATTCCGCACGTAGAGTCGAGCCCGCTCACCCGTTCCAGCCACCACGCCGGCTCAGCAGCCAAAGCGATCAGCTGATACCGGTTCCACCCCAAACCGGCCCCACACTTTGACCGAGCTGACCCGGTTGCCTGCCAGCGATGAGACCGGACGGGGATCCGCCCCACCATCTAGGCCAGTTCGGCGGTCCACTCCCGAGTCTCGAGGATCTCCTTGATGCGGGCCAGGAACGCTGCTGCGTACGCACCGTCAATAGCCCGATGGTCCCACGCCATGGCGAGAACGCCGACACTATGGATGACGATGGACTCGTTTCCGAAGCTGTCTTCGACAACGACCGGCCGACGTTTCACAGCATCGGTGCTGAGGATTGCGACCTGAGGCTGATTGATAATCGGGAATTGCATCATCGTGCCGTAACTGCCGGCGTTGGTGAGAGTGAACGTACCACCCACCAACTCATCGGGTGACAACGCTTTGCTGCGAGCCCGACGAGCGAGATCAGAAATCCCACGGGCCACGGCCCTCATTCTGAGACCGTCAGCGCCACGGACCACCGGAGCCAGTAGTCCTTGGAAGTCGAGATCGACCGCAACGCCGAGGTTCACCTGAGAGTGAACGATGAGTTCGCCCTCCCCTACCGAGGCATTGAGGTGCGGATACTCACGAAGTGCATCGATCACCGCTCGCGAGATGAATGGCAAGTACGTCAGGCTGAATCCCTCTTCTGCCTTCCACGCAGCACCATGAGCTTTTCTGATCTGCTCGACGTTCTCGTAGTCAACCTCGATCGCAGTGAGCGTGTGAGGCGCAACCGCCTTGGACATCACCATGTGTTCACCAGTGCGAAGGCGAATATTGGACAAGGGAACAACGCTGTCCCCCTTGCCGGCGGAGATGACTGGAGCAGGTGCCACCACCGGTGCAGGGATAGGAGCAGCTGCTGGCGCAGCGGATGGAGGCGGCGGGGCCGGCGAGGCCGCGGCACCAACGGGCTGAAGTCCCTTTGCCTCTATGTGTCGTTGAACATCATCCCGACTGATTCGACCACCCAGACCCGAGCCAGTGATCTCATTGGCATCAATGCCGTAGGTGTTGATCAAGCGACGTACGACCGGCGACAGGACCTTCCCTGCTGTGCTTGCCCCCGAAGCCGCACTTGCCACCTGTTGAGGCTGCGGTTGGGCGGGGGGTGGAGGTGGGGAGACGGGTGGAGCAGGCGGCGCAGGTGTGGTCGCAGCGGGTGCGGGAGGAGGAGGAGGCGGCGGGGCAGGAACAGGCTCGGGGACGGGCTGAGCCGGGGCAGCCTCGGGTGCTGGAGCTGGCGCTGTGGCCCCGTCGCCGACAATGGCGAGAACTGTGCCGACATCAACAGTCTCCCCCTCAGCCACTTTGATTTCGGTCAGAGTTCCAGCCGACGTCGAAGGAACTTCGGTGTCGACCTTGTCGGTCGAGACTTCGAAGAGCACTTCATCGACAGCTACTTGGTCACCAACGCTCTTGAACCAGCGCGTAATGGTCCCCTCGCTCACGGTCTCGCCCAGCTGGGGCATCTCAATTTCGGCCACTGTGAAACAGCTCCTCGGATTTGTTGAAGGGTGGAATGGACTAGTGGAGGGACCGACCGGTGAGTGCCAAAACGGTCTCTCCGAAAGTCTCGCTAAGGGTTGGATGCGGTTGAATGAACGCTGAGGCCTCTTCGATCGTTGCCTCCCAGTTGACAGCAAGGTAACCCTGCCCCAACTGTTCGGTGACCCACGGACCCGCCATGTGAACACCAAGAATTCGTCCGCCTGTGCCATCGGGTTGCTTCTCGGCAACAACCTTGACGAGGCCTTCGGTTTCGCCGACGATCATGGCCCGACCGTTGGCAGCAAACCGATGCTTGGACACGACGACATCATGTCCGCGCTCGGTGGCTTGTTCTTCTGTGAGTCCAGCGAAGGCAACCTCGGGATGACAATAGACGCACCAAGGAACACTGTCATAGTCGATCGGAGTGACCTCTTCACCGAGAATGTCCTTGATCGCATTCATTCCTTCGATGAAAGCCACATGGGCAAGCTGGGCTGAGTTGGTGATATCGCCGACTGCCCAAACACCCTCGACGTTGGTACGGCCCAGAGGATCGACCTCGACGTGACCGCGCTCGTCGACCTGCACGTGCGTCTTGTCCAACCCAAGGGTCTCGCTGGCTGGGCGGCGTCCAATGCTGACAACGACAGTTTCAGCCGTGACTTGCTCGCCCTCACCAAAGAAGACTGTGACGCTCTCGTTGCTGCTCTCTTGTCCGGTGACCATCACGCCGGTGTGGATGTCGATTCCGCGTTTCTTGAAGGAACGTTCGACCACCTTGCGGCAATCAATGTCGGTGCTCAACAAGATGTTGGGAGCGGCTTCGATGATGGTGACCTTGGATCCGAGGTCGCTCATCATCGAGGCAAATTCGCATCCGATAGCGCCGCCTCCGATCACCACAGCAGACTTGGGAAGCTCAGGGATCGAAAGCATCTCCGTAGAGGTCACGATGCGGCGATCATCGATCGGAAAGTTCGGGATGGTGCGGGCCTGCGATCCAGCCGCAAGGATGACGGCGTCGCCGGTGATCTGCACATCGCCACTTTCGCCACCGGTGATCGACACTGTCCGATGATCGGCTCCCAGGGTGCCTGTACCGTCGAACACGGTGACCTTGCGCATTTTGAGCAGCGAACCGACACCGCCAACCAGTTGGTCGATAATGCCTTGTTTGCGCTGCATGACCCGGTCCCAGTCGAGCCCGGTGGTCTCGGCGAGCACGCCGAAGTCCGAGGCATGATTCACCGTACGAAATACAGCGGCGGTCTCGAGCAGCTCTTTGGCGGGAATACATCCAACGTTGAGACAGGTACCACCAATCTTGTTGTACTCGATGATGGCTACGTTGAGGCCGGCTGAGGCGCCATAGAGCGCCGACGCATACCCACCGGGGCCGCCTCCGATGACGATCACGTCGAAATGATTCTCTGACACCCGTTCCACTCCCTTTCAGACGACCGCGAGTATGCGATTCACAATCCTAGCCACCCTGAGGACTGGGTCAGATAGTCGCCGATCATCCGTCGCCATCAACGCACCAACAACTGCATGCAAATCGAGTCAAATCGCTATCAGGAGCTGAACTGCTGACGCAAGCAATATGAGGAGTCCACACGCTAGTGAAAGGCCGAGCAGCAAGCGGGTACTCACGCTCACAGACTAACCCCGCCGATAGCGTACAAGAACTATGGATGTAGCGATTACAGGTTCAAGCGGTCTCATCGGCAAACCCTTGAAAGCAGCCCTACGGCTAGCCGGACACCGACCGATCGGCTTGGTGCGCCGTCCGGCTCGCGGCGAAGATGAAATCCGATACGACCCGGCGGCCGGGCAGCTAGATGCGGCCGCCCTGGAAGGTATCGACGCAGTGGTCAACCTTGCCGGCGCAGGTATCGGAGACGCGCGCTGGACAGAGAAGTACAAGAGCCTGCTCCTCGATAGCAGGGTCGATACCACCTCGCTGGTTGCGAGCACCATCGCACAGCTCGACAACAAGCCGAGCGTCTTCCTGTCGGGATCCGCAATCGGTGTGTACGGAGACCGCGGCGATGAGGTGCTCACCGAGACCTCTGCACAAGCCGACACCTTCCTCGCCGGTATCGTGAGCCAGTGGGAGTCAGCCGCACAGCCGGCAATTGATGCGGGGATTCGCACCGCTTTTCTCCGCACCGGAATCGTCCTGAGCCAACGGGGTGGCGCTTTGGCCAAGATGCTCCCTTTGTTCAAACTGGGAGTGGGAGGAAAGTTCGGCAATGGTGATCAGTTCTGGAGTTGGATCAGCATCGACGACGAATTGAAAGCGATCTTGTTCCTCCTCGAAGCCGATATCTCGGGTCCGGTCAACCTCACCGCCCCCAATCCTGTGACAAACACCGAGTTCACCAAGACGCTCGCTCGAGTCCTCACGCGACCTGCGATGATTCCAGTTCCAAAGTTCGGGCCGTCGCTGTTGTTGGGCAAGGAACTCACCCAAGCACTGCTGTTCGACGACCGCGAGAGTCGAGCCTTCAGTGCTGAACCAAAGTCCCTACGTGTTCGACTACCCGGGCCTTGAAGTCGCGCTTCGAGCCCTTCTCCACAAGAGCTGAGACCGATCCCATGACCCCCAATATCGTCCCTGCCTCAATCGATATGCAGCAAAAGATAACCAGTGGATCTCGTGTTATTGCCGCCTCGCCTCAGTCAATCTTCGAACTGCTGGCCGACCCGGCCAAACATGCCGAGATCGACGGGTCAGGGACGGTGCAAGGAACGCGTTCGTCCAGTCCCGCCCGTCTGACCAAGGGAGCCAAGTTTGGTATGGACATGAAGCTGGGGCTGCCATACCGGATGTCCAACACGGTGAGCGAGTTCGACGAGCCGACATTGATCGAGTGGCACCATCTAGGTCGTCACCGTTGGCGGTACGAGCTGGAACCTGTAGAGGGCGGCACCAGGGTCACCGAGTCCTTTGACTGGGGCAAAGCGATCCTGCCTGCGCAGGTCTACGAAATGGCCGGGTATCCGGAGCGGCATCGCGGCAGTATCGATGCAACCTTGCAGCGCCTCGAGAACTACTTCTCCACGAACTGACCCGTCAGTACTTGAGCGGACCGACCCGTAGGAGCCGAAGCGATGCAAACGCGTGGTTCACTTCCAGGCGTTGGTTCCACGCTTGGGCCGTTCCGCTGTTGAGTGAGTCGAGTATGTCGCGGTGAGCTGACGTCACATCTTTCCACGTGCACCCCACAGCGAGATCCAAGGTTGCCAGATGTATGACGGCTTCAGGACCGATAGGACCGGATTCGATGGTGGGGAGCTCAACGAGTCCGGGACTCGCGGCCTGTAGTTCGGGCTGGTTCTCCGACGGGAATGCCGTGACCCCGGTCGGCTCCAGCCCAGCGTGCGCCAGGTGCTCATTCATGTGTGTCGCAGCGTTTTGAGCGCTCGGCGCAACGTTCCCAACGTCGCCACTTTCTACCTGGGCTTTCTGCTCAGATTTGCCGCCGAGGGTTTCGGTTGTCGACTTCGAAATGGGCTCGCTCGATGGCCGCCCAAAGGCAGGGTTCTGGGCAGCCGAAGCCTCAGAGATCGCTGATTCGTCCACTGATTCAGGCCGAAAATGGCTGTTGAGCCATGCGTCGTTGGCAGCGTCGGGGTCCGCAGTTGCGGTTTGAAGCAACGAAGAGACACTCTCTGTCTCGTCGGCCGGAGCAGCAGCCCGTTTGCGAAGACTGTCTAGAAGACCCACAACCTTCTATCGGCAGCGTTGCCGACCGGTTGAGCGAACTCCGCGAGGTGCTGGCAACGACATGTGTCGCAGTCAGGCTCGCAGGACGGTCATTCCCGCTGCCTCAAACTGATCTGCGAGTGAACCATCACCTACCACCAGCGCACCGACAGCAGCCCGCTCATACCACCGATTCCGATTCTTCACCGCTTGACCTGGGGCTGAGGGGTCACCGTCCAGAATCACTTCGTATGTTGCCCTGGCGTACACCTCGTCGAACCTAGAACGAAGAGCGTCGTGCCAGTTGGCAGCGGGATCGGGGAAGGGCAAGACCGCTGCAACCTGCACACGATTCTGGATCGCCAGCTCGGCTGCGATGAGCTCGGTTCCTCGTCGGAGTCCGCTCACAACGACAGCGTCTCGGTTCAACGAGCTCACCGCCTCACGGATCGCTGCCTCCTGCTCAGTTACAGGTGTCACGGTTCCGACAACAACAAGCGCTGGTCCGATGTCCCACGGCACCTCCGCAGACGCTCCCCCTGTGGTTCCTGCGACGCTCCCGACATCAAATCGGCCGGCGCCACCGAGCTTCACGAGCTCATCCTTTGCTGCAACGGCCAATTGGTCTGCTAGTTCGTTCATCGGATTGCCAGAATGCCCCTTCACCCAGCTGAATCGAAGCGTCCCATCCTCGATGCGCGGTACGGCCAAATCAATCAGGGACTCCCACAGATCCCGGTTGGCCACAGGTTTGCGCTGGGAGTTCTTCCAGCCCCTTTTGAGCCAACCTTCGTACCAACGGTCTCGAAAACAATTCACAACGTAGGTGGAGTCGGAAATCACGTGAATCGGAGAGGCGTTCGTACGCAGCGCCTCCAACACGGCCTTGACCTCCATCCGTTGGTTGGTCGTGTGGGGTTCTGCTCCGCTCCCGTGCGGTCCATCGGCGACGACCCACGCCCAGCCACCTGGTCCGGGATTGCCTGAGCACGCACCGTCGGTGTAGACGTCGGTGAAAACCTCACCCAATCCGTCGGCTGGCACAGTTTGAGCCTACAGGGACCGCTCGTGTCCACATAAGATGAAGATCTATGAGCACCAACGGCTTCCTCGGAAACTTCCCCGACATCGACGCCCAAGAGACAGCCGAGTGGCTTGAGTCCCTCGAAACCGTCAATAGCGTGGCGGGAAAGACTCGGGCCCGATACTTGCTCGGACGTTTGAATCATCGAGCGAGCCAACTCCAGCTCGGTACCTCCCAGACAACATCCACCGATTACGTCAACACAATCCCAGCCGAAGACCAACCGTTCTTCCCAGGCGATGAACACACCGAAAGGCGAATCCGGGCTTTCATTCGCTGGAACGCTGCGGCCATGGTGGTCAGGGCGAACAAGAAGTCCGATGGCATCGGTGGTCACCTGTCAACCTTCGCCTCGTCGGCCGCACTGTACGAAGTCGGCTTCAACCACTTCTTCCGAGGCAAAGACAATGGGCTTGCCGGGGACGCGGTCTACTTCCAAGGTCACGCCGCCCCGGGCGTGTATGCCCGAGCGTTTCTGGAGGGGCGGTTGGAGGAAAGCCAGCTCGACAACTTCCGGACCGAAGTGGGCGGCAACGGCCTGTCGAGCTATCCGCACCCGCGCCTCATGCCCCACTTCTGGGAGTACCCCACGGTGTCGATGGGCCTCGCGCCGATCAACAGCATCTATCATGCCCGTTTCCTTAGATACCTAGCTGACCGCAAGATCGAAGACACCAGCCGATCACGGGTCTGGGCGTTCCTGGGCGATGGTGAATCCGACGAACCCGAGACTCTCGGCGCCATTTCGCTCGCCGCCCGACACGGTCTCGACAATCTCACATGGGTGATCAACTGCAACCTGCAGCGCCTCGACGGGCCAGTGAGAGGTAACGGAAAGATCATTCAAGAACTCGAAGCTGTCTTTCGAGGCGCAGGTTGGAATGTGATCAAGGTGATACACGGGTCGCGATGGGACGAGCTGCTCCTCAAGGACGTCGAAGGAGTCCTGCTCAACAAGATGAACACCACGGTCGACGGTGAGTTCCAGCGTTTCGCGGTCGAGGATGGCGCTTTCATTCGCGAGAAATTCTTCGGCCCAGACCCTCGCCTGCGAAAAATGGTCGATCACCTCTCCGACGACGATCTGCGAAATCTGCCCCGGGGAGGACACGATTACCAGAAGGTCTTCGCTGCGTACAAGGCAGCCACAGAACACCGAGGACAGCCCACCGTGATCCTCGCCAAGACCGTGAAGGGGTGGACCCTCGGTCCGGGGTTCGAGGGTCGGAATTCAACCCACCAGATCAAGAAGATGTCCACGGCCCAGCTCCAAGATCTCCGCGACAGGCTCTACCTGCACGATGAGATCCCAGCCGAATCACTAGAAGGCGGCATCCCTCCGTACTACCGACCATCTGAAGGTTCGCCTGAATACGAGTACATGATGGGCCGTCGGCGGGCGCTCGACGGAGCTGTACCAAACCGAGTTGTGCGCGATCGGCGGCCATTGCCGGCGGCTCCCGATGCCCCGTTCGAGACCTTCTTCCAGGGCAGTGGCGGGCGTGAGGTTTCCACCACTATGGCCTTCACAGCGATGCTCCGCGAGATGATGCGGTCCAAAGGCTTTGGCGAACGGGTTGTTCCCATCATTCCCGACGAAGCCCGGACCTTCGGAATGGACAGTATGTTCAGGGAGTTCGAGATATATGCACCCTTCGGCCAGATGTACGAACCGGTGGACCACGAACTACTTCTGTCCTACACCGAAGACTCCGACGGGCAAATCCTCGAAGAAGGCATCACTGAAGCCGGAGCGACCGCATCATGGATCGCCGCGGGATCGAGTTATGCCCATCAGGGTGTTCCCATGGTGCCCTTCTACACCTTCTATTCGATGTTTGGATTCCAGCGGGTCGGTGACCTCATCTGGGCTGCCGCCGACGCCCGTGTTCGTGGCTTCTTGATGGGCGCCACCGCCGGCCGAACCACCCTGATGGGAGAAGGTCTACAGCACCAGGATGGGCATTCCCATGTGCTGTCCAGCACGGTCCCATCTTGCCAGTCCTATGACCCGGCTTTCGCCTACGAATTGGCTGCAATCATTCAGGACGGCTTGCGCCGGATGTACGTCGATGGCGAAGACATCTTCTACTACATCACCATCTACAACGAGAACTACGACCAGCCGTCGATGCCCGAAGGGAGCAAAGAAGGCATTCTCAAAGGCCTCTACAAATGGGGCGGCGTCCCTGACGGCAAAGAACAGCAGGCGTCCATCATCTTCAGCGGCGTGGCCCACACAGCGGCTCGTGAAGCCCAAACCGAACTGGCTGAACGCTACAACATCGGCGTTGACCTCTTTAGCGCTACGTCGTTCAAACGCCTTCGCGAAGATGCCCTGTCGGCGGAGCGTTGGAACAAGTTCAATCCCACCAAAGAACAGAAGACTGCCTACGTCACAGATCAGCTTGGCCAAGGGAACGGACCAGTTGTGGCTGTCTCGGACTTCATGCGGAGTGTGCCTGACATGATCGGACGTTTCATTCCCCGACCCTTCGCCGTGCTCGGCACCGAGGGCTACGGGCGATCCGATGACCGTGAGGCGTTGAGGTCGTTCTTCGAGGTCGACACGCCCAACGTTGTAGTCGCTGTGCTCGGCGCCCTCAGCGAGGAAGGTACCGTCACCAAAGAGACCGTCGCCGAAGCCATCGCCCACTACGGCCTCGCCACCGACAGTCCGGACCCCTGGACCGTGTGATCATTCACGGTCTGATCCCACGTTTCAGACCGATGGGCCCTCGTACACCCAACGTCCTTCGTGCCGACGAAAGAGGCTGTGTTCGCTGTACTCGCCTCCTTTGTAGAGGGCGGTGAAATGAACCGTTCCTGACGTTTCAAACGCGGCCCCGCCGGAGGTTGCGTGAATCCTAAGACCGGTCCACGTGCGTCGGGGATCAATTCTTAGCTCCTCGGGACAACGATCCGGTGCCCAGGAGTACCGAAGATATGCGCTATCGCCAAGCACGAATGCGGCGTACCTGGAACGCATGAGGTCTTCGGCCGTGAGTGCGGGATGGACCCCGGAGTGGAGCGCTCCACAGCACGACTCGTACTCGCCCGGCCTGCCACAAACACATCCCTTGGGCATGTGCCAAAACCTATAGTTTCCATAAGGTCTTGCGTCGGAAGCCCGATGGCCAAAAGTTGCCTACAGCTAGGGGCAGTGATGCCGATACCACCAAAGTGGATTCCTTTGCGCGTCAGCCCGCCCGCCCCGACCTCATCGTTGACGTACAGAACGTCCATCGCTCCTTCGGTGACGTGCATGCATTGAACGATCTCAATATTCAGGTCCCGCGTGGTTCGATTTCTGTCTTGCTGGGTCCCAACGGTGCGGGCAAGACGACGGCGATCCGGATGATCACTGGCGCCCTTGGACCTGATCAAGGCATCGCTCGTGTCTTTGGTCTTGATCCCACATCGAAGGACGGCGAAGAGGTTCGTCGCCGATGCGGAGTCGTTAGCGCCAAACCAAGCTTGTACGACCGACTGTCAGGTTGGGACAACCTCCGTTACTCCGCCGAACTGTACGGGCTGGGAAAAGGGCCCGCAGCTGACGCTGCGATCAGAAACGCTGCCGCGAAGTTCGCCATCGAGCACGCTCTCGATCAAGAAGTGGGCGGTTTCTCGACCGGCATGAAGACCCGCCTTG
Organism: uncultured Acidimicrobiales bacterium; assembly: GCA_963751955.1. Classification (GTDB taxonomy): domain Bacteria; phylum Actinomycetota; class Acidimicrobiia; order Acidimicrobiales; family SZUA-35; genus JABDIY01. The sequence goes on from CAVVWM010000003.1 coordinate 28,795, forward strand.
CATTGTCCCGGTCAATCCTGCACGACCCTGACCTTCTCCTCCTTGACGAGCCGACCTCTGGACTTGATCCAGAGTCAGCTGTGGCAGTGCTGGAACTGATCCGCAACATGACCAACGAAGGCCGAACCGTACTGATGTGCACACACCTTCTTCTCGAGGCCGAAGGACTGGCCGACGAAGTCGTGATCATGCAGCACGGGACGTCTCTCGAGTGGGGATCGCCCGCCGCTCTCGCACAGAAATACCTCCCGACCAAGCGGGTGAACATAGGAGTCACGCTTTCGGCTCACCTGGACATGCTTCGAGGCATGCCTGGTGTCCAGAGCTACGACGTGATCGATTCAGCTGCCACCGTCGAGGTTCGAAACTTCGACGCGATTCCCGACATCGTCAACCGCCTGGTAGCCGGTGGAGCCATGATCACGTCGGTTCAACCGTTCGTACCGAATTTGGAAGACATCTACTTCGCCATCCGGAGAGAGAACGGTTCCTCCGACGACGAGCTCCCACCACCCGCATCACCAACCGCCCGACCCTCCCGCAGCCGAGTGGCTGAATTGGCCCGATAGGAGCACTGACCATGTTTGGACTTGACATCTCCCGAGTGAGGACTGTCGCTCGCACCGACCTGAAACAACTCCGCCAGGCAAAGGACTTCTGGATCCCGATGACACTGCTCGGCTCGTTCTTCTTTGTGATCATTCCGACGATCCTGCTGGTAACGATCACCTCCATCGGCGAAATTGGTGTCGTAGATCAGATCTCAGACACGCTCGACGTTCTGCCCGCTGCTGCGCAGACCCAGATCCCAGAGACCACCGCGAGCGGCGAGAAGGTCAGCGATGCCGGACGGACGGCGTACGCCCTCGCAGTTTTTCTTTTCGCTCCGGTCGCCGTGATCGTGCCGCTGACAATCTCGACCGCCGTGGGTGCAGCAACAATCGTGGGCGAGCGGGAACGAGGAACCGGCGAGTTCCTGGCGCACTCACCTGCTGGCGTTCGCGAAATCTACCTGGGGAAGCTGGTCGCATCCTTGATTCCTGGTTACATCACTACGGTCGTCGGGTTCGGGCTCTACAGCCTCATCGTCAATCTCGTGGTTGGGCCCGAAGTTGGCGGATGGTTCTTTCCCACATTCCAGTGGTGGGTAATGATCGTCTGGGTCCTGCCGCCGTTCCTCGCCATCTGTTTGTCACTGGTGTTGCGGCTGTCGGCCAAGGTCCGCTCCACCGCCGCCGCTCAGCAGGCATCGGGTCTTGTCAGTCTTCCCCTGATCATGATTGCTTACAGCCAAAGCACTGGCGTTCTCTTCGGTGCCGGCTACCTCCCGTTCCTGCTCGGCGCGATCGCCTGGGCGGCGGCAATCCTCTTTCTCGCCCGCGGCGTACGAAGCGTCACCCGGAGCCGCCTCCTCGGTGTCGCAGCCGGTATCTAGGCCAGAAGGAGCCAGGATCTGCAAGCCTGGCGCCTCACGTCAATTCAGCGATCAGGGAATCGTCGAGGTCGACGTTGGAGTGGATTGCCTGGACGTCGTCATGATCGTCGATGAGATCAACCAATGCGAGCACAGCCTTTGCCTCCGAGGCGTCAGAAATCGGCACGAGATTGGTGGGCAGCATCGACGTGTCGGACTCCTCCACCTTGATACCAGCCTCCTCCATCGCGTCTCGTAGCGGGTTCACGTCGGTGGGTTCACAAGTGACCTGCCAGATCTCGTCGAGATCCTGAAGATCTTCAGCACCATGGTCGAGGCCGACCATCATCACCTCGTCCTCGCTGGCCTCCTTGGAAACCTTGAGGATGCCCTTACGTTCAAACTGCCACGAGACTGCTCCAGGCTCGGCTAATGATCCCCCGTTTTTGGTGAGCAGTGAACGCATTTCCGAGCCTGTCCGGTTGCGGTTGTCGGACAATGTTTCGATCATCAGTGCCACACCGTGGGGTGCATAACCCTCGTAGACGATGTTCTCGTAGTTGACCCCCTCGAGTTCGCCGGTTCCCCGCTTGACCGCACGCTCAATGGTGTCGAGGGGGACCGAATTGTCCCTCGCCTTCTGGTACATCGTCCGCAACGTCGGGTTGGCGTCGGTGTCGCCGCCGCCCTGGCGAGCTGCTACTTCAACCTGTTTGATGAGCTTGGCGAACACCTTCGCCCGTTTCTGGTCAGCTGCGCCCTTTTTGTGTTTGATCGTTGCCCATTTGGAATGACCAGACACTGTGCTTGTTCCTTCGCTCATGGTGGCAGGCGCTGGAGCGCCTTCCTTGTTCGCTCAGCTCGCTCCGCTCGAACAAGGAAACCAGCTCAACCCGTAGTCTAGCTTCGCGTCGACTGCCTAACCATGCTTGCCCGGTAGCAGCGGTTGCACGTGTTCACAGCAAGGCCCTTCATCACTCTCTGAGAACGTACGCGCTCGATCAACAGAGCTATGTCATTTCCAGAAAAGCTCTGTGCAGTCTGAGATCGGGGGTGAGCTCTGGATGAAATGCGGCTGCAAGCACCGAGCCATAACGGATCAATACCGGGTCGTCATCAACGGTGGCCAATACCTCGACCCCCTCGCCGATCGCTTCGACTCGCGGGGCTCGGATGAACACCGCCCGGAATGGTTCGACCTCCCCCTCGAGCGGGATGTCGGCTTCGAAGGAGGCAAGCTGACGGCCATAGCCGTTGCGCCGAACTGTTATCGGCACATTGGACAGCTGCACCTGGTCAGGCCGTCCATCGAGAACGGTCTCAGCCAAGAGAATCATGCCGGCACAGGTTCCGAAGACGGGCGTTCCGGCTTCGATCATCGTGCGAAGCGGGTCGGTCATACCGTTGGCTTCGAGCAGAAGCGACATCGCAGTGGACTCTCCGCCGGGCAGCACAAGTGAGTCAACACCCTCCAATTCTTGAGGCATCCGGACCTCTCGGGCCGACTCCCCGAGTGCTTGAATCGCCCCAACGTGACGCCGGAAGGCCCCTTGCAGGGCGAGAACCCCGACGGTTACCAAGGCTGGCTACTACCAGCCTCGATCGGCCATACGGACATCGATTTGATCCATGCCGATACCGGTCATGGGCGATCCGAGGTTACGGCTGACCTTGACGAGCACATCGGGGTTCATGTAATTGGTCGTGGCCTCGACGATGGCCCGGGCTCTCGGGGCCGGGTCGGCACTCTTGAAGATTCCGGAACCGACGAAGACTGCGGCGGCACCAAGCTGCATCGCCAACGAGGCGTCAGCCGGCGTGGCGAGTCCCCCGGCACAGAACAACGGCACCTGAAGCTCACCTGTCTCGGCGATTTCCTGTACCAGGGGAAGCGGAGCTTGCAGCTCCTTGGCCCACTGGAACAGCTCCGCATCATCCGCCTGAGTGATCTTCCTGATGTCGCCGGTGATGTTGCGTAGGTGACGTACCGCCTCCACGACATTGCCGGTGCCAGCCTCACCTTTGCTGCGGATCAAGCAGGCACCCTCGGAGATTCGGCGCAACGCTTCGCCCAGGTTGGTTGCCCCGCACACGAAGGGGACCTCGAAAGCGAATTTGTCGATGTGATGGGTCTCGTCGGCCGGGGTGAGCACCTCGGATTCGTCGATGTAGTCAACTTTCAGAGCCTGCAGGATTTGTGCCTCTGCAAAGTGCCCGATGCGGGCCTTGGCCATGACCGGAATCGAACACATTGCCTGGATTTCTTCGATCATTGCCGGATCGCTCATTCGAGCCACTCCACCATCGGCACGTATGTCGGCTGGCACGCGTTCCAGGGCCATCACGGCTACTGCGCCAGCGTCTTCGGCGATCTTTGCCTGCTCAGCGTTGACCACATCCATGATCACGCCGCCCTTGAGCATCTCAGCGAGACCACGCTTCACCCGCATTGTGGCAGTGGTGCGGCTGTTCGTACCTTCGTTCGACATGACCTCAGTCTATGGCCAGGCTGCACTTGGCTGGCCAGTTTTGTCGATCCGATTGCTGATTCGAACTCGGTCAGCTCTCGGGAATGATGACCGAGCGATCGGGCCACTCGACCCAGGTCTGTCCAGGAGCCAGCAATATCGGCTGACCGTTGATGTCGCGGATCTGCGGGGGTTGAATGTTGTCAGTTCGGGACCACGTTCCCTGCACGACACGACCGGCGGTGAGCACCGTGGCCGATCCGAATCCAACCGAGATCAATTCAGGCGAAGATGCATCGGCCCTGCTCACCCCGTATCGAGTTTCCAACACGACCACGTTTGCCGGTGCCAGCTGATCTCCACTTTCGGTACTGTGGGTAGAGCCATCCTGGGTCCGTAGCCAGCCTGCGATGTCGTTGTCCCAGCGATATCGAACAAGGGGGGAGCCTTGGAATACCACTGTGACATCGCCCGAGATCGCTCGACCCTGCTCCATGACAGTGTCTAGTTCGGCGAAGGTGAACCAGGGCTCGGGCGCCTCGGCGTCCTCGGGCAGCGCCGCCTGCATACCCGCCGGGTTCACGTACAAGTTGTGAGGCGCGTTCCGATTGCGTGCTCTGAAGAAATCAGTCCGATTCTCATACCTCGCGTAGATCGGTAGGGCGCCCAGTCCTCTGTCAACGATGGCGTTGGCACCGGAGTAGGCGAACGCCGGTTGATTCAATGCGGTGAGAAGGTCGAAGTCTGAGGTCCGGGCAGAGCGAACCGGACCTACTGGCTCTGGCAGGTCGCTGTGATACACCGCCATGAAGCGTGTAACGCCCTCGGCCCGGAATTCGATCACCATGTCGGCGCGATCGAGGCCGGTTTGGGGACGAGCCCTGGGGTGATTGTCAACCTTCACGACTACAGCCGGCCGCGACAGCATCGACTCATCGCCAGCGAAGGACAGTCCGGTGTAGGGTGCCAGCGGCAGCGGAACGGTCGTCGTCGTAGTTGCTGCCTGGGCCGGCTCAGATGTGGTGCTCGTGTCGTCGACGCCGAGCACTTCGGAGGTTGACGTGGTGGTCAGGGCTACGTCTTCGATATCGGATCCGCCCGAACATGCCGTTGCAAACAAGATCGCGCCAAGAACAATCCAGAACCGTTTCATGCTCAGTACTCGTCGAGAATGGCGAGACGGATATTGAGGCCATATCGAGCAACAGTCGTGGCGGGCGGCACCACCCAAAGACGTGCTGTAGCGGCAGTTCCGACCTCGCACTCATCGTCAGCCAGCGAGAGTGCCTCCCGCAGCCCTGGCGGATAACGGGTGAGGCTCAAGGCGGCCCGATCACCTCGGAGTTCACGCTCGGGATTCAATGCTCGGTCGATCAACGAATCGGCAACGCCGGCCAAGATCGGCAACTGCGAAGCACTAAAAGGCATGAGCATTCCGACCGCAACCGTGGCCGCCCGTGCATCACCGCTGGCGATTCGCGCGATTACCTCGGCCAGAAGTCCTTCGAGCTGGAGTCGGTCGAGTTTCGAGGCCGCTCCCGCTGTGATCACCGCAGCCGCATCGCCGGACTGTTGAATTGCAAGAGCGTTGACGGTGTCATCGTCGGTGAGGTAAAGCTCAGGTGCGCCGACACCACTTCGGAGACTGAGAGCCTCCAGCAGGTTGTAGGCCCGTGCGTGGTCGTGGTCATCGGCGTCGACAACATCGAGATCGTCGAGAAGGATCTCGTCGACTTTCTTGTACCGACGGTACGTGAGGAACGATCCCAGCAACCCTGCCAGTACGACCAGGAGCACACCGCCCATCGTCGTCACCGGCGTCAAGACTGTGACGACGATGGCAAGGAGTGCGAGAGGGATGCTCATCACGACTCCGTAGAACGCAAAGATCAGCGTCAGCGAACCCGGTCCTGATTCTTGGGTCGAATCCACCCGGTCAGCGTAGTGGTCAACCGCGCTGGCTGGGCGGCACGTCGCCGTTTGCAAGGACCTCGTACAGCTTGGCGTACTCGCTGGCTTGCACCTTCATGCTGTACTCATTGGCTCGCTTGACCCCAGCTGTGATCCGGTCCTGGATTGGCTGACCACGGTCGAGTGCTTCGATGAGTGCGCTGGCGAGCGCCTTCGGTTTCCGATTGTCGAACAGTGTGGCGCATGCGCCATCCTGGGCCACGAACCGGAAGGCGGCAATGTCGCTCGCCACAACAGGAGTTCGGGCCGCCATTCCCTCCAGCAGCACGACTCCAAAACTCTCCCCCCCAACTGCTGGGACACAGAAAACATCAGCTCCGGCCAAGCGGCGTTCCTTCTCATCATCACCAATTGCTCCAAGCCATTCGATTCGGGGGTCGTGAAATTCGCTCTTGAGCGTTTCGGTGTCCGGACCGTGACCCGCGATCCAGAAGGTCGTATCAGGGGGCAGGTAGGGCAAGGAGTGAAGCAAGACTCGAAGGCCTTTTCGTTCTTCGTGGCGCCCAATGAACATCACGGTTGGCGCCTCGGTTGGCCAGGGGTCGGCTCCGGCGAACCGATGAATCTCGATGGCGTTTGGGATGATCCGGTATTCACCTCCCAGAGACTGATGGGCTGTCACAGCAGCTTCATCGCTTACCGCCACCCGGTAGTCGAGGCGATCTGCCAACCGCCGAACAACTCCATTGATCCACCGATAGGGCATGATCGTTCCCGATGCATGGAAAGTGCCCAACAGGGGCGCAGGTTTGACTACGAGGCTCGTAAGCGTCGGTCCGGGAGCGATCGGTTCATGCAAGTGAAGGACGTCGAAGCGTTCGTCCCATACCGCCCCCAAGAGTCGCAGCTGGGCTGGCGGGTCAGGCGCCAGCGGCGCGATCGAACCGTTCTCTGCGTAAGGAATCGAGTTACCGAGAGGGGTGACCCACGGTTCAGGAGGAAGTCCATCACAGGGAGCGAGCACTTGCACTGGCATACCCATGGCTCGTAGCGCTCGACCCAACCCGAGTACTTGCATCTGGACGCCGCCCCACACGCCCATCGAGTACGGGCACACGAGCCCTATCCGGGGCCCGGTCGAACTCACAGCGCGTCAACGTCGGATGTGTCAGGCTGAGGCCAGATCTCTGAAAGCACATGCCATTGTGCCGGGGCTTCAGAGATCAAATGCTCCAACTCCCGAGCGACCCGCTGTGTTGTGAGCGCAACATCGTCACGAAATTTGCCGTTTCGTTCGGGCCACAGGGGCGAGAGAACTCGACACTCACGTGTGGAACCCCTGTCATAGATCGCTACGGGTACGAGCGGACATCCACTACGAAGACTGAGTACGGCAGGACCTCCGGGCAGCGTCGTAGGGTGGCCGAAGAAGTCAACCACGACGCCGCTGCCAGCGATATCGCGATCCGCAACCAAGCAGACGATGGAACCTCCCTGTTTAGTTCTAGCCATGAGGATCCTGAACGCATCCGGACCCAGAGGAACGACCTCGACTCCGTAGGACTCGCGGGTGGAACGGAACCACTCGAACAACGCCGGCGGCTCGAGCTTCTCAACCACTGCGGTCACCGCCTGCTCCTCCACCAGGCCCAGCCACGCCGCCGCCCATTCCCACGAGCCCAAATGTGGCAGCACCATCACCGGCGTTGCCCCAGATTGCTGAACGTCAAGGATGTGGTGATATCCGACAAAGGAGAACCTACGGTCGATTATCTCGGACCGCTGCCTGGGGAGTTTCAGTGTGTCAACCCAGTACCTTGCGTAGAAGCCGATCCCCTTCCTGGCCTCGCCGACCGGGTCATGTGCCCCGGTAATCAAAAGATTGCGAGCCAGAACTGACGTACCTGCCAATCGGCCTGCGACCAACTCCCCCAACAGACTTGCGAGCCCGGCGGTGGGGCCCAGGGGTGCTGCTCGAAGCGCTGCCGAGGCGACTCTGAGCAGTGCGAGATCGCGACTCACGACCTCGGTGGACTACTTGCGAAACCCGGTCATTCGCTCTCGCGCCATCGAACGTAGCTCGACTATCGAAGCGGATCGCGTTTCTCTACGGGCTCGCACTCGGTCAGCGCGAGCTGAACGGCTGGGTCGATGAGCTGGAGTAGCCCGAGGCGTAACCTCGGAAGCCTGTTTCCACACTTTGACGAATCGGGTTGCCACGGTGATAAGTGTGAGTGCGAGCATCACCCAGAGCACTGCAGTGAACAACGGAGCGAAGACCAACCCGAAACCGAGAACAATGAACCTCTCGGCCCGTTCCATGAGTCCTCCCTTTGCATTGAACCCCAGAGACTCAGCCTTGGCCCGTTGATAGCTGACCAGCGAGGCGCCGAGGTACAGGGCAAAGGGAAGCAGAGCCAAACGGGGCGTTTCGGTCCCGATGAAGTACCAGGCCGCTCCAAAAAAAAGCAGTCCATCGGAGAGCCGATCCGAGACCGAATCGAAGAATGCTCCTCTGGGTCCCGAACTTCCCGACGCCTTGGCAACTGCGCCGTCGAGGGCGTCGGGTACACCTGTGAGAGCTAGAAAGACCGCAGCGGTGAAAAAGTGGCCAGCGGCGATGAACGCACTGCAGGCGGCTGCCATTGTGACGCCGATGACTGTAATGACATCGGCGGAGACCCCTACCCGATGAAGCGACTGCCCGATCGGCCCGGTGACCTTGTCGAGACCTTCACGGAAGTTTCCATCAAACACAGCTGACTCCTACTGTCTGCCCCTCGGAAAGAGGTTAGCCCAGCTTAGCGGCGAAAGCCGGGACTTGCTTGCAAAAGTTAGCACCACCTCGGCGAATGCGCACTACAGCCGATCGACCACGGCCTGAGTCGATCGCAGACCCTCGGCCCCAATTCTGGCGGCATGCTGTGCCACATCGGCCAATCGAACCTTGACTCCGTTGCTCGCCGCCGCACGGAAGGACCACTGCTCGCTCGAACAGCCATCGAGGAGGGCGCCGATTGCATCGGCGGAGGCGGCCAGTGCGGCCTGAGCCGCATCGAGACCTATTGAGCGATCTACTGCTGCCGGGGGTGGAGTCGAAGCCAGAGCGTCACCGTTGATGATCGGTTCACCCTGTGAGATGAGTTTGGAGATCTCGGTTTCCAGCAATCCGAGATGTCGAGCCAAGCCTTCGATGTGCCCGGTGAGCGAGACGCCGTCGATCATTTCGTCCCGTCGCCCAAACCGCTCCGAATCGCTACGAACCGGACCGATCATTTCCTCAAAACGTCGTGCCAAGGACCGCATTGTGATGACAAGATCGCGAGGAGCGAGCTTGGAATAACGGTCGCTCATTTCGCGCTGTCCTTCACTGCTTTCCAGTCTTCTGGGTTGTCTTCGATGATCTGCTCGACCACGTGGCCGTCCACACCATCGACGATGACAAGGGCTCGGGTGAGCGGTGGGTCCTCGGCGCTGTAGCACAGGATCCTCCATACCGGGCGGCTGAGAAGACCGCGCCAGCTGAGCTGAGCCGAGGCGGCGCCGATCGGTTGTCCAACCTCCACAGCGGCGACCACGAGGGCATCTCGCTCGTCGATGTTGAGGTCCCAGCCTGCGACGATGCTGTAGATGCCGACAACTACAGCAATGGCGGCAGCCCACAGATAACCCTCGTTGACCAAGACGCCGTCATCTCCGAACAGGAGATAGAACCCGATGAACACAGCGGCGCAGACCAGGTAGAGGTATCCCGGGATACGTCGTCTGTTGTTGTTTGGGAAAATGTAGTCCTCGAGGTCGCGCTCGGTCGCGGAGAGGTCCTCCGGCAGCTCGTCGACGAACTCGCTGTCCTCTTCTTCAGTCACAGCACAAGCGTACTGGGCACGCCTGACCCGTTGGCCAACGCGAGGAGTTCGATCAACCGGATGGCCACTTGCGCCGAATTCGGTCATAGGACTGACTGAGCGTTTGAGGCAGGATTCTGACCTCAGCGACCGATGTCATGAAGTTCGTGTCTGCACGCCACCGGGGAACGATGTGAACATGCAGGTGATCCGGCTGTGATCCACCACCGGCAAGACCTTCATTCACCCCGATGTTCAGGCCGTGAGGATAGAACGCCGCCTTCACCGCTGCTGCTGCTTCTCGCACAGTCGACCAGAGCTCGCCATATATCTCGTCGGACAGATCGTGTATTGACTCAACGCCCATGTTGGGGATGACCAATACGTGGCCGCTGGTGTAGGGATACACATTCAGGAGGACATACACATTCGGGCCCCGGTGGATGATGTAAGTCTCTTCGTCGGGCAAGTCGCTTTGCTCGATCGTCTCGAAGAGGGTCTTGCCGTCTTGGGCCTCCACATAAGGGTGGGGTTGGCCATCGGCGGCAAGCCCGCGAGCATGAGCGAGCCGCCATCCACTGAACAGGCGCGGCATTCCTCCCTCATTGCGGTCCCAGTAGTGAGACTCTTGCATCTAGATCATCGCTTCTTGGGTGAGGCGACTGAGGAATTCCTCGAGGTCAACCCCACGCTCTACTTCGCCGCCGCGTGGGTTGTCTCCAACCGTGTGTGCGGCCACGTCGTCGTCTCCCACCACGAGGACGTGGGGTGTTTTGGACATCTTCGCAGTGCGAATTCTTTTGCCAAGAGGGTCCGAACTGGCGAGCAATTCGGCCCTGAATCCGGCCGCCACCAAATCGGCGACGACCTTCTCCGCATAGTCGCGATGTGCGTCGGCCACCGGCAAGACCTGCACCTGGACCGGTGCTAGCCAGGTCGGAAAGTTGCCTGCATAGTGTTCAACAAGGACACCGAAGAAGCGTTCGATCGATCCGAGCAGAGCGCGATGAAGCATGATCGGCCGACGCCGCTCGCCGTCATGGTCCACGTAGGTGAGGTCAAACCGTTCAGGAAGATTGAAGTCGGCCTGGATCGTGGAGAGCTGCCAGCTCCGCCCGATGGCGTCCCGAACATCGATGTCGATCTTGGGGCCATAGAACGCAGCGTCGCCCTCTTTGACCGAGTATTCGAGTCCGTGCCGCTCCAACGCCATGTGAAGAGCTTCGGTAGCCATGTCCCAGATCTCCTCAGAGCCGACCGACTTGTCCGGATTCCTGGTTGACAGGTGGAACGTGAACTCATCGAAGCCGAACGCCCGAAGGATACTCAGCACGAAATCAAGCAGGCTGGAGATTTCGTCTTGTAGCTGATCCTCGGTGCAGTAGATGTGGCTGTCGTCCTGGGTGAATCCTCTGATCCGAAGCAGGCCGTGAAGAGTTCCGGCCCTCTCGTACCGATAGACCGTGCCCAGTTCGAAGAGCCGCAGCGGGAGTTCCCGGTAGCTCTTCTGGCCGTTGTCGAAAATGAGACAATGCATTGGGCAGTTCATCGGCTTCATGTAGTACGTGCCGTTGTCCATTTCCATCGGCGGGTACATAGCGTCGGCGTAGAAATCAAGATGGCCCGACGTTTCGAACAGCTTGCCGTTGGCGAGGTGTGGTGTATACACGAACTCATAACCACCCGCTTGATGCCGAGTGCGGCTGTAGTCCTCCATCAGTTTGCGGACAATGGCGCCCTTGGGGTGCCACACGGCAAGCCCTCCACCCAGTTGAGACGGAAAACTCAGGAGGTCCATCTCGGCGGCCAGTTTGCGATGGTCCCGTTTGGCGGCCTCTTCGAGGTTGTGGAGGTGCTGCTTGAGTGCCTTCTTCGAATCCCATGCAGTGCCGTAGATGCGCTGCAGCATTGGCTGATCTTCACGGCCTCGCCAATAAGCGCCCGATACGCGCTGTAGTGCGAAGTGGCCAAGATGACCGGTGTGGGGCACGTGGGGGCCGACGCACATGTCGACAAAGTCGTCGGTATTGCGGTAGAAGCTGATCACGTCACCAGCCACCTCGGTGCTCAAGTCATTGCCCGACCCTGCCTCGGTGTCTGTGCCGGTCACACTGCGAATAATCGCCTGTTTGTAGGGATGGCCCTCCATCAGCTCCAGTGCCTCGTCGGCCGACATCACCGAGCGAACGAACGGTTGTTTTGCGCCGATGATTTTTCTCATCTCGGAATCGATCTTCTCAAGGTCGTCGTCGGTGAACGTAGCGTTGTCGGGGAGCGCAAAGTCGTAATAGAAACCATTCTCGATTGCAGGACCGATGGCAAAGGTCGCTCCGGGCCACAGCTTCAACACCGCTTGAGCCAGCACGTGAGCGGTGGAGTGGCGGATGGTGTGGAGGCCACGTTCGGTGCTGGGTGTCACAATCTCCACTGTCGAACCGTCGTGAAGCGGAACGTCCAGATCGGTCTCTTGGCCATCAACCACTGCGATCAGGGCATCCTTGGCAAGGCGAGGGCCGATGTCAACCGCAACTTCGAGCGTCGTAGAGCCCGAGGCCATCTCACGTTCAGAACCATCGGGAAGTCGAACCAGCATTGTTCTATTCTGCCTCAGGACCGCAACCGAATTTGCGGTCTGACAAGAACCACATCCCGTTTTTCTGGGTCGACGCTAGACGCCAACCAGCGGTTTCGGTTTCAGGACGTCGGCACTACTGCGACGCTCGATGGTTGGTTCGAGAACAACCGGAACGAGGGGCTCTTCAGGCTTCGCACCGGCGTAGGTGTGTACATACTCCAGACCGCAGAGGGCTTGGATCTCGAACATGAGTTCGTCGGTGATCTGCCGATAGAGCCCACGGTCTCCAAGACGATCGGCATAGCGCGATACGTCGATTGGATGGCCGAATCGAACAGTCGCTTTCATGAACGGTGTGGGCATCGGCTTGTCGGGTGGCTGGATTTCCCTCGTACCTACGATGCCAACGGGAATGAGCGGCTTCCCGGATTCGACCGCGAGTCGAGCTGCGCCAGTGTGCCCTTTGTGGAGTTTGCCCGAACGGCTACGGGTTCCTTCGGGGTAGATGCCAAACAGCCCGTCACGCTGCAATACCGCCTTCGCTGCATCCAACGCGGACTCAGCGTGTTCACCGCCGCGACGATCGATCGGGATCATTCCGAGAGCAGGAAAAAGACGACGGGTCTTCCAATCGTCCAAGTATTCGGCCTTGCCGACATAGATCAACGCTCGCTCGATGACGGCCGGAACCAAGAAGGAATCGATAACCGAAATGTGGTTCGGGCACAGCAGAGCGCCACCCGTCTCGGGGATGTGCTCGGCCCCTTCGACATTGATATCCCACAGGAGTTTGAACAGGGGACGAATGACCCTCTTCACCGCTGGTTGCGCTCGACCGATCTTTGACATGTCGATTTCTTGCGCCATGCGATGAGGTTACCCGCTCGCTGAATAGACCGCCCGTCAGCAAGGCCAACCGCTAGTCGAGCGAGACCCCGATAAGCATCGCTGCCTCGGTCACGTCGCAACCCGCCGTCGCTCCTGCGTCGATGACCGACACCGCACTCGGGGTGTCCAGGTCATCGTCGAGCGCTGCACGAGCCTCATTGAGGATCGACCTTCCATCAGCCCCTCCCACCGAACCCAACCAACGGTCGAGCATGGACGCTGCGTTGGGCATCAACCGATCGTGCCACTCCCATTCGGTTCGGTAGTGGTTGGAGAGCACACCGATACGTATCGCCCTCGTGTCGTACTCCTTGCGTAGATCACTTATGAAAACGAGGTTGCCAAGGGACTTCGACATCTTCTCCCCGTCCATTCGGACCATCGCCTGATGCATCCAATGCCGCACGAAGGGCTCACCCGTGGCGGCCTCGCTCTGGGCTCTTTCGCACTCGTGATGCGGGAAGATCAGATCGCTGCCTCCACCGTGAAGATCAATGGTTGTCGCCAGCTCGCGCATTGCCAAGGCAGAGCATTCAATATGCCACCCCGGTCTTCCAGGACCCCAAAGGGTCTCCCAAACGGGCTCTCCGGGGGCCGACGGTTGCCATAGGACGAAGTCCAGCGCGTCCTTCTTGTTGGGGTCATCGGGGTTGCCACCCCGTTCGGCGGCGAGGGTCAGCATTTCATTTCGGCTGTATCCGGAGAGCTCACCAAATGGCTTGAACGAGTTGACATCGAAGTACACCCCGCCACCGGCTTCGTACGCATGTCCGGAGTCGAGCACCATGGCGATGAATCCGCGGATGTCTGCGATGGCCGATGTGGCCCTGGGTTCGCTGAACGACGGAATCATCTCGAGTGCTTCCATATCCGCATCGAATCGAGCGGTCTCTGACGCCGCCAAATCCAGATAGTGGACATCGAGTTCTCTGCTCTTTCGCAAAAGATCATCGTCGACGTCGGTGATATTGCGTACACAGCGCGTCTCGTGTCCTAGATCCCTCAGCCGGCGCTGAAGAACGTCGTAGGTGAGGTAGGTGGCTGCGTGACCGAGATGGGTGGAGTCATAGGGCGTGATCCCGCATGTGTACATCGTGACCAAATGGCCCGGCTCGAACGCAACAACCTCTTTGCGGAACGTGTCGTACAGCTTCATCGGGCCGGAGGGGGCGTCGGTCACGGAGTGGAGGATACCGAGTTGAGGGACCTTAGTAAGACCCGAGCGAGCAGGTAAAGGCGCGCTCATTCGCGCAACGAGAGTCGAGAGATGGCAGGCTGAGGTGCGTGACTGAAACAGCTGCCGCCGGCCTTCTCTCTGGCAAGAACGTCCTCATCACCGGAGTGCTCACCGATGATTCTCTAGCATTTGGTGTTGCCAGGGAAGCTCAAGCCCACGGCGCTCACGTCATCCTCACGGGTTTCGGGCGGGGCAAGCGACTGACCGAGCGCACGGCCAGGAAACTCGATCCAACTCCCGATGTTCTCGAACTGGACGTCACCGATCCAGCCCAAGTGACGTCGCTCATCGCAGAGCTCAAGGAGTCGGTCGGTGAGCTCCACGGGATCTTGCACGCTGTCGGCTTTGCGCCAGAGGCCTGTCTTGGCGACGACCTGTTCGCCGCCACCTGGGACGACGTGGCGACAGCAGTGCATGTCTCGACATATTCGCTTCGCACGATGGCAGACATCGCCCTCGAATTGATGCCAAGCGGTGGGAGCATCGTCGGACTGACCTTCGATGCCACCGTGGCGTGGCCGGCATACAACTGGATGGGAGTGGCAAAGGCAGGCATGGAATCGCTCAATCGGTACCTTGCCAAAGAACTCGGACCAAAGAACATTCGATGCAACCTGGTGGCAGCCGGCCCAATGCGGACCATCGCCGCCAAGTCGATTCCCGGCTTCGCCAAATTTGAAGACGAGTGGACCAAGCGGGCACCGCTGGGGTGGGACGTCAACGATTCATCGGGAGTTCCGCGGAGCACGATGGCGCTCTTCACCGAACTCTTCAGCCACACGACCGGCAGCATCATCCACGTCGACGGTGGCTACCACGCGATCGGCGCATAACAGTCCTCTTCAAGAGGAAGCGTTACCACGCAGGTTCCGTTGTAGTCGCTGTGGCTCACGGGCCTGCTGCAGGCGAAAACCTGCCTGTCCCTCCGGGCCATTCTTGGCCACCGAGGCCGAGCCTCCGGCGCGCCACAGTGCGCTCCATCAGATACCACCGTTTCAAACGATCCAGCCCTCATCACGCTGTGAGGAAGAACTCGCAACGGTAAGCGCGTTCCCAGGGAACGAGCGAAGGCGGAACCCCGACGGCAAAGGGCCCGCTACAGGCGAGACTTAGCTCGCGCCGGAGCAAACGTAGGCGACGCTGGGGTACGGATTCGTGGCGTTGCCGTTGTTTGGGTGGATCTCGAAGTGGAGATGCGGGATGCCCGCAGCGTTGCCCGATTCACCGACGTAACCGATCACGGTTCCCGCTGTTACATAGCCGCTCTGACCATAAGCCGACAGATGGGTGCCATAGTAATAGTGTCCGTCATCTCCTTTGAGATGGTACGACATGCCACCAACCCGATTCCCTCGGTGGGTCACGGTTCCCGACACGGGCGCAACCAATTCCACACCGATATTGGCCATCATGTCGACGCCTTTGTGCCGCCGACCACCGGAGCGAGCAAACCCCCACGAGTTGATGAAGGAATGAGCGCCCGCAACTGGGCAGACCTCGAGTTCGATGAAGGCGTGGCCCTGTTCAACCGCTCGTTCCACTCGCTGACGGATCTCTTCCAGCCTCGCCGTCTCGATCTTTTCAAGCTCGTCCAGATCGGCCAGCAGAGCTTCCCTCAAACGACCGACCTCCTCAACAGTCTTCGCCTGCCGGGCACGGCTGTCATTCAAGGACAACTCCAGCAGCTGCAATTCCGCCAGGGCCGCTGAGAACCGGTCGATCGCATCGTCATCCTTGCCCACGGCGGCGTCGGACAGGCCCTCGGCTCGAACACCCTCGGCCAGATCTTCGGCGCGCAGAACAACGGGGATCTTGTACGAACGGGTGAAGCCGACGACCGCTGTCTGTATCACGGAGTCGCGGTGAAGATCGACCTGAGCCCGAACCTCGGCCAACCGATACTCGTTTTGAGCGATATCGGCGTCGATCTCGTGGAGGTCAGACTCCAACTCGTGAAATCGTGCCGTGAGTGCGCCGACCTCGTCTCGGAGTTCGTCCAAACCCGGGGTAGGCGCTGCGGCAACCGGAGCGACCGCTCCCAAAAGGACGAGCATTACGACAATGCGCGCCAATTTTCTGCCTCCGATCACCGACGGGAATGTAGCCGACTACAACCCCATTCGGCCACTGAAGGTGAGCGACAACTGCCACAGACATCGAAGAGACGTCACACTCATCGATTGCGAGACCACTTTTCGGGCTTATGAGGGGCCCTCCTGGCGATCAGGAACCGGAACTGGTACGAGCGCCTGAACGACCTCTTCAATGGAAACGGCACCGACCGGCACCCCGTCGTCGACAACAACGGCCAGCTGTTGTTTTGCGCTGGTCATCAGTCGGAGCACTTCGATGAGCGGACGGTCACTGCGCACCGCAACCGTAGAGCGGATCAACGAACTCGAAATTGGTTGCCCCAACTGATCTGCATCGAGCCGCAGGAGATCTTTGGCATGTACATAACCCTGCATTCCACCAGTGGGTCCTCGGCCTTGGACGAGAATTCGTGAGGCGGAACTATCCCGAACGAGTCGTCGAGCCTGGTTCCCAGTGGCTCCCATCCGAACGGTGGGAACATCGCTCCACGGTCGAGATATGTCGAGAATCGGCTGTTGAGCGAAGCTGAGCGCGCCGGCCAACAGGCTGGCGTCGTCAGACTCGAGCGCCCCGTGTTGTTGTGAACGCAGCACGATGGAGGAAAGTTCAGCGACCGAGTGCGCCGCTACAAGTTCGTCCCGCGGTTCAACTCCCAGCAAGCGGCACCCCGCGTTCGCTATTGCATTGAGGGATTTCACCACCGGGCTGAACAGCCACAAGAAAGCCGCGTAGACGTACACGAGCGCTCGCAGCGTTGGTCCCGGTCTGGCAATCGCGATGTTCTTTGGGACCATTTCGCCGATGACAAGATGGAAGAATGTCACGATGCTGAGGGCGACAGCGAAACCCAGAATCTGGCTGAGCGATTCGCTGAGCCGCACATGGAGCCAGTCTTCTATGGCATGACCGATCGCCGGCTCAGCGACGCTACCCAGACCAAGCGATGCCATGGTGATGCCGAGCTGAGCCCCAGCCAGCTGGAGAGAAACCTCCGAAAACGCCTTCGTGGCCAGTTGTGCCAGGCGGTTCCCCTCGGCGGCAGCCGCTTCGAAGTCGCCTTTCTTGGCCACCAGAATCGCAAACTCGTAGGCAACAAAGACCGCATTCGCGGCCAGAAGAAAGATCGAGAGCAGCAATTGCCAGGTCATCAGTCGCTGCCTCCGTCAGGGTCAGTGACAACCACGGATGCGATACGTCGGCGTTCTATTTCGGCGACTTCGAGACGCCAGCCTTTGTAATAGACATGGTCTCCTTCAATCGGAATGCCACCGAACTCAGAGAGGAAAAATCCGGCAACGGTTTCATAGTGTCCGTCCGGCAACTCGAGTCCACAGACCTCCATCAACTCACTCCAGCCAAGCGAACCTGAGACGAGGTAGACGCCATGGGCCTGATCCACCATCAACAATTCGGCATCGTCATACTCATCGTCGATCTCGCCAGCAATCTCTTCGAGTGCGTCCTCGAGAGTGAGAATGCCTTCGGTACCACCGTGTTCATCGATTACAACCAGCAGCTGGGTCTGGTGTTCAGACATGTCTGCGATGGCATCGAGGAGTTCTCGAGTTTCAGGAATCACGACGGGCTCGGTCATCACATCCTTCACCAGCGTCGTCCCGCGAGCGGAGACGGGCAGATCGAATGCCGCGGTGACGTTGACGATCCCCCGAATGTCATCGATGCCCTTGCCGAACACGGGATAACGAGAGTGGCCTGACCGGCTTACGATGTCGACGAGGTCGTCAATGCTGGAGTCCAACGGTAAGGCTTCGATCTGTCCCCTCGGCCGCAATGCATCTGCCGCAGTCTTCTCGGCAAATCGAATTGTCCTAGAAAGCAGCGCCTGGGTATGCGGCTCCAGCGCCCCGTCGGCTCCCGAAACTCTGATCAGATAGTCGAGTTCATCGATCGATGCGATCGCCTCTACCTCCTCGGTCGGTTCGATCCCCAGCCAACGCACCGTGGCATTGGCGGCACCGTTGAACAGTCCGATGAGTGGCCCAAGAACACCGTGGACAACAATCGCTGCAGGAGCCAGGAGCATGGCGGAAGTCTCGGGCTTGGCCACGGCGAGATTCTTGGGAATCAGTTCGCCGAAGACCATCTGAAAGACCGTGGCAACCGCTAGCGCAAAGAAGGTGCCCGACCCGCTGACCATCGACTTGGTGACGAATCCCAGCACAAGGCTTGAGATTGTGATGCCGAGCTGCGCTCCGGACAGGTGAAACGACATCCGCTTCAGGGCGGAAACGGCGGCCCTGGCCGGACGTCTGCCCTCAGCTGCAAGCGACTCCAGCTTGTTGCGATCGGATGCGACGAGGGCGAATTCGACGGCGACGAAAAAGGCGTTGGCCCCAATGAGAAGGACCGACACCAACAGTCCGAAGTAGATGTTCATATGATTCGTACCGATCGTAGACCCTCACGTCACGATCACCCCGCACCTCACTAACCGGATCCGCTTCACCCCGTTTGCATCGATGACCACCAGCTCGCCAACCTCAGACGCACCTTCTCAGCCAGTTCTTGACCTCGACGCGATCGGAGTCGTTCGGAACGGGACGACACTCCTGGACGGGGTGTCACTCCGAGTCATGCCAGGAGAGCACTGGATTGTCCTGGGAGCCAACGGAAGTGGAAAGAGCACTCTCCTCGGGGTCGCCGGTCTCGATCTGCACCCCACGACTGGAACGGCAACGCTCCTTGGTATCGAACTAGGCAAAGCGGACATTCGACCTCTCCGGGGGTCGGTGGGGACATCAAGCTCAATGCTGGCCAATCGTCTTCGTGGCGAACTTGAAGCTGCTGCGATTGTGTTCTGCGGGAAGTACGGGGCCCTTGAACCCTGGTGGCATAGGTATACCGATGCAGATCGAGAAAGATCAGCTCAGCTGCTCGGTTTCGTCGGACTGGCGGGTTTCGATGCCCGTTCGTTCAGTTCCTTGTCATCTGGGGAACGTCAGAGGGTGTTGCTCGCCCGCGCCCTTTTCAACGATCCAGCCCTTCTGCTACTCGACGAACCGAATGCCGGCCTGGACCCAGGGGCACGCGAAGCGCTGGTTGATGTGCAGGTGGACCTGGCTCATGACCGAACCGATCGAGCGTCCATTCTGGTAACACACCACGTGGAGGACATACCGCCATCGGCCACCCACCTTCTTGGCCTGGTTGGAGGACGGGTGGTGTGCGCCGGGCTCGTGGATGAAGTTTTGAACAGCGCACTCGTGAGTGGACTGTTCGACGTGCGCTATCGAGTGGAGAAGCGCCAGGGTCGATGGTTTGGATTGCCGGCTCGTTGACCCGGTGAGTGCTCAGTTGACTGTTTTGGTTGCCGCTATTGCACCCTGGATTCGAACCGGATCATCGATCGAGTCCGTTTCCGGTGTTTGATCTGTGAACACGGAATCGCCTTCGCTTGTCGCATCTTCTGATGTCTCCCCGGCTACAAGGGAAGCCTCGATGCCGTCATTTTTCTGGAGCTGACCGATCGTAGAGCCATTCGGAAGAAGTCGAGTTCCGTCATACCCGACGACGACAGCGACGTCGAACTCCTGCCTTCCGGTCCCGGATTGATATCGGTGAGAGGCAGCCTCCAGGATCGGGTACGGGTTGACGGGGCGACCTTCGGCTGGGTGCATCTGCAAATGCAGGTGCGGCGGTGTACTGATGGCGTTGCCGGTTTTGCCCACATAGCCGATGTGGTGGCCGGCCTTGACATAGTCGCCAACCTGGAGTTCGGGGTTGAAGGCCATGAGGTGGGCGTAGTACCACCGGGTGCCGCTGTCTCCGAGAATCCATACCTTGAGCCCCCCGAGCGTGCCGACCCCGATGTCGGTGACCTCGCCGGCTTCGGCCGCCACCAGCCGCTCACCTTCGGGCGCGAAGATATCGATACCTTCATGCCAGTGCTCATCGATGGTGCCCGGCGCCCGCGGGTAACCCCAACTGTTGATCAGGGGCCGTTCGTACTCGCCGTCGATCGGCCAGACCACGTTGTCGATGAAGGTCGACGACAGGTTGTTCCAGGTGGCTAACTCGAACTCGAGATCCTCGACCAGCAGGGCGGACTCCTCGGCGGTCTGGCTGGCCTCCCGAAGCCACGACCAGGCCATCGCTTGACGGTCGTACAGCTCGAGCGCCTCCGACTCCAGCCGATTGCGGAGCCTCGTGTACTCCTCCAAGAGGTCCTGGTCAATCGAAAGGACTTCCTCAACCAGGAACTGCTGCTGCTGGTGCCGGAGGATGTCATCGTGTTCGAGCGACGGCGCCAGCTGGAACGTATCGCCCTGAACGAACGTGGCGAGAGCACGCCGCCTGAGTTGTTTCTCGATGATCGCGAGCTTCTCGAGAGCCTCGATGGTTTCGGCCGACAGGGCATTTCGTTCCATGGTGAGTCGCTTCTCGTGCAAGCGGAGTCCCCGAACTCGGGAAACGTTCACGGTGTGATCGACCCTGGCCTGCTCCAGGGTGCGGGTCACGCGTCGGACTTCGGTTCGGTTGAGCACATCCGGTTTGAAGTCGGGCTGGTTTGCGTACCGGCCTCGAGGTTTGGGTGTGCATTCCTCGCCGTTCTGGCCAGGCCCAGGACTATCACCGACGGCATCATCCAGCTCGGTCGCCGCGGATTCTTCTTCGGCGGTACCTGGGTCCTCGACCTCCGTACCGTCATCGGTTCGGGCCGGAGTGTTCGGATCGAGTTCGTCCGACGCTCCCTCGTTGACCAACGGATCGTCTACTACCGGAACCGGTGTCGGAGACTCCTCGGTGTCGTCCTGGGCATGAACTGGGGCACTCCATCCAAACGCCAGAAAAACCAGGACACACAACACAACACCGGCTCGTCTTACCGGTCGAACTCGCGACCTTGCTCCGATCGGCAGTACTGGTTCCAAAACTGCGCGTAAAGAACACACCACTCAATCGGCGGTTTCGGCCACGCATCAAGCAGCCAGTAGCACGTTTGACCTCTGTCACACGGCCCGCTGACGTTCAGATCACTACGACGTCACCTACAGACACCGAGGCCGTGCCGTCGGCGGTTCGGATGAGAATCTCACCTGTATCGGCCACATCCTCGGCGACACCTTCACGAGTCCCCTGTGATGTCTCGTACCGCACTGTCTCACCCGTGGTCAGACACAACGCTCGATAGGTGTACATGATTTGGGCCGGATCGGCCCGAAGGTCCGCCAGTCGTTTGAGAAGGACTGACTCGAGACGAAGGAAAGCTTCGGTGTTGGAGGGGAGCTCAACCGGTCCCTCCGGCTCAGGTCGTCTCAGTTCGGCAAGAGAGACGGCTCTCATCGTCACTTCGCTAACAGCGCTGACGACGGGCCATATGTTCAGTCCAACCCCAATGACAACCACAGACGAGGAGTTCCGAAGCGGTGAAGACTCGACGAGAATCCCCGCAAGTTTGCGCCATCGACCGTCCCGCTTCACAATGACGTCGTTGGGCCAGCCGAGGCCGACGCCGGACCCGTCCCCCAAGACCGATTCCACTAGGTCGAGCACCGCCAAACCGGCTGCGAACGGCACAAGTGGGACAGAGGGATCGCTGATGTCGTCCCAAAGGACCGCAATCGATCCCATCATCGACTGTGGTAGCGGAGCCCCGAATTCATTGGTGTTGACCACAGATTCGTCGTGCCATGCACGCCCGAGCCGGCCTTTGCCAGCGGTCTGATGGTCCGCCAGAATCGCAGTTGTCTCCCGCTCGCCGACCCGAAGAAGATCCAAGAGATCTTGATTGGTGCTGCCCGTTTCAGGCACGTGTCGAACGTGGGATGGCAATTTCATTCGGACGGTACTTTGCAATCGGCGACGGAGCGGCTAACCATAGGGCGGTGTTTACAAAGGTACTGATCGCCAATCGTGGGGAAATCGCAGTTCGAGTCATCCGAGCCTGCCGAGAGATGGGGATACAAACTGTCGCCGTCTACTCCGAGCTCGATCGCAACGCTCTGCACGTTCGTCTGGCTGATGAAGCCTATGCGCTTGGTGGTCAGACAGCCGCCGAGAGCTACCTCAACACTGAGGCGATATTGAATGCAATAAGGCAGTCCGGAGCTGAGGCCGTACACCCCGGTTACGGGTTTTTCAGTGAGAACGCCGATTTCGCTCGTTCGATCGGCGAACTCGGCGTCACCTTCATTGGGCCCCCGCCGGAGGCGATCGAGGTCATGGGCGACAAGATCAGCGCCCGCGCCGCCGCCGACAAAGTCGACGTTGAAGGAGTCCCAGGATCGACTGAATTTCTCCACTCCTCCGAACAAGTGTTGGCATTTGGCGAGGAGCACGGGTGGCCGATTGCAATAAAAGCCGCATACGGCGGCGGCGGCCGAGGAATGAAGGTTGTCCGAGCTGCCGGTGATGCGGCAGCAGCTCTGGAATCGGCCAAACGCGAATCGCTTGCGTACTTCGGGCGAGATGAGTGCTACGTCGAAAGGTACCTCGAAGCGCCGCGACACATCGAAATTCAAGTCATGATCGACGAGCACGGAAATGGCTTGTACCTCGCCCAGCGAGACTGCTCGGCCCAACGCCGGCACCAGAAGCTCATCGAGGAAGCTCCTGCGCCAGCATTGCCGCCCGAAACCACCGAGGCGATGGGAGTCGATGCGGTCAAAGTGGCGCTGGGTTGTGGCTACACAAACGCCGGGACTGTCGAGTTCCTCTATGAAGATGGCGCCTACTACTACCTGGAGATGAACACTCGACTTCAGGTTGAGCACCCGGTGACCGAGATGGTGACCGGGCTGGATCTGGTGCGCCTTCAGCTGATGGTTGCGTCTGGAGAGAAGCTGCCCATCACCCAGGAAGAAGTCCACATAACCGGCCATGCAATCGAAATCCGCATCAATGCAGAGGATCCTGCTGAAGGTGCGTTTCTTCCATCCCCGGGTCCACTCACAACCCTCTCATTTCCCTCAGGATACGGAGTTCGTTGGGATGGGGGCTACGAACAGGGCGATGAGATAAGCCAGTACTACGACAATCTCGTTGGCAAGCTGATTTGTTGGGGCGCAACCCGTGAGATCGCTATCGCTCGTACCATCCGAGCTCTCGAGGAATTCCGAATCGAAGGAGTGGCAACCACTATTCCCGCCGACCTCGCCATCCTTCGGCATCCCGATTTCGCGGCGGTAGCCCACAGCACGAAGTGGGTGGAGGAAACGCTCGATCTCACCGGCGTGTCGAGTTCTGCGACCGCACCGAACACCGACGACAACCACGATCCGAAGGTCAAACGGTCCGCAACAGTCGAAGTAAACGGCAAACGTTTCGATGTAGCAATGTGGGTCCCCGAGAGCGAGATCGGAGCCGGCGGCGCTGTCCCAACCAAAGCCAAACCACGACGAAAGAGCTCTGGTGGCGGGGCCTCAGCAGGGGGTTCAGGAACCATAACCGCCCCGATGCAGGGCACGATCGTCAAGGTTGTGACCGAGGAAGGTTCTTCTGTTGAAGCCGGCCAAACCATCGTCGTGCTCGAAGCCATGAAGATGGAAAACAACATCACCGCTGACAAGAGCGGCACGCTGACCAAGCTCGCAGTCGCGGCGGGTCAGGCGATCCAGACCGGAGATCTGATCGCCAAGATCGAATAGTCCCCGGCTCAAGCCGCACCGAGGTGGCCCGACGTCACACGACTATGGTCCACCTGTGCGCCCAGCCGGTGTAACACTTGGTGTATTCGCCGGGCCGCCCGCGCCCGACCGAGTGAGGAGACAAAAAGATGAAGAAGCTACTCAGCGTTTTGCTGGCTTTGGCCTTCCTGGCCCTCGCCTGCGGATCCTCCGAAGACGCAACTGACGACAGCGCTGACGAGGAAACCACAACCACCGCCGCAGCGTCCGATGACGATGCGATGGCCGAAGACGACTCGATGGCCGAAGACGATTCGATGGCGGAGTCCAGCCACTGTGATGCAGTCAAGACGGCTGGCACCCTCACGGTTGCCACGGGTGATCCTGTCTTCCCCCCATGGATGGAAGATGACGATCCGTCAAATGGCAAAGGCTTCGAATCGGCAGTTGTTTACGCTGTTGCCGGCGAGATCGGTCTCGATGTTGCCTGGGTCCGCACCACGTTTGATCAGGGGGTTGCTCCGGGCGAGAAGGACTACGACTTCAATATTCAGCAATTCTCCATCACTGACGCCCGCGACGAAGTTGTTGACTTCACAATCCCGTACTACG
The DNA here is from genome assembly GCA_963751955.1 of uncultured Acidimicrobiales bacterium. Classification (GTDB taxonomy): domain Bacteria; phylum Actinomycetota; class Acidimicrobiia; order Acidimicrobiales; family SZUA-35; genus JABDIY01. The sequence goes on from CAVVWM010000003.1 coordinate 53,425, forward strand.
TAGCTCAGCCGGCCATCATCGCTACCGATCCCGCCAAGTTCGCTGACGTCAGCTCGGTGGCCGATCTGAAGGGTCTGAAGCTTGGAGCCGGCATTGCCACCACAAGTCTCGACTACATCGAGAACGTAATTCAACCCGATACTGATGCCGCCGTCTTCGACGACAATGTCGCGGCCAAGGCCGCCTTCGACGCCGGCCAGATCGACGGCTTGGTCTTGGACTTCAACACAGCGTTCTACGTAACTGCGGTGGAGATCGATGGTTCGTCGATCGTCGGTGTGTTGCCCGAGAGCGCTGCGGGCGCCGACTCGCTCGGCTTCGTCCTAGAGGAAGGCAGCGAACTGACCCCATGTCTCAACCAAGCACTGTCGACCCTCGAGGAAGACGGAACCTTGGACGCACTCGCAGAGCAGTACTTGCAGACCGCCAACGACATTCCGACTCTTAGCAAGTAATACCCGGTTGTCGCTCAGCGGTGTCTGGGCGCTACACACAAAGCAGTGAACTCGCAGTCAGCGCCCCCTGAGCACGAAGTGGCTCCACCCTCGCTGACCGGTGGCTTTGGTGGCCATCTGTCTCAAGAGGGTGCTCGCGGGGCGCTGATTGCGTTCTTTTCCACGATCTCGGTCTTCATTGCGGTTCTGGTGCTGGTCGGCCGGAGCGAGAACTGGCCAACCGTCCAGAAATCCTTCTTCGACTGGGGTCTCATGTGGGAATCCCGTGGAGCGGTTTGGGAAGGCTTCACCACCAACGTCTGGATGTTCATGTTGGGTCAAGTAGCGATCATGGCGCTAGCCCTTTTGATCGCTGTCATGCGAAGCCTGAAAGGTCCGGCTTTTCTTCCTGTTCGTCTATTGGCGATAGTTTTCATCGACTTCTTCCGCGGCATCCCGATCATTCTGGGTTTGCTTCTGTTCGGCTTTGGAATCCCCGCCCTCCGTATCGGATGGCTTCCCAACAGTGCGGTGTTCTGGGGTCTGGTGGTCGTTGTGCTCAGCTACTCTGCGTATACCGCCGAGGTGTATCGGTCGGGCATCGATGCCGTTCCTGATAGCCAACGGCTCTCCGCTGCCTCTCTGGGTCTCACCCAGTGGCAAGGGCTGCGCTACGCCGTGCTCCCCCAGGCTATTCGCAATGTGATCCCAGCTCTACTCAACGGTTTTGTGTCGTTACAAAAGGACGTTGCGTTGCTGAGCGTTCTAGGTGTGCGCGAGGCCGTTCGCGAAGCCCAAATCATCACCGGACGCACCTTCAACTACTCACCTTATGTCCTGGCGGCAGCTTTCTTCCTGGCGATCAGCGTCCCCTCAGCCAGATTCGCCGACTGGTACACCGCACGAGACCGAGCGCGTCGATCACAGGGGGCGTGATGAAGCTTGAACTGCGAAATGTTCACAAGTCCTTTGGCGACAACCATGTGCTGAAAGGAATCGATCTCGATGTGGATGAGCACCAGGTTGTCTGCCTGATCGGACCAAGCGGGTGCGGCAAAAGCACTCTGTTACGAACCATCAACCTCCTCGAGCGAATCGATACCGGCACGATTCACCTCGATGGTGTGGAAATCTCGCGCCGCGGCATCGATCCCAATGAGGTTCGCCAGCGGATCGGAATTGTGTTTCAGAGCTTCAACCTCTTCCCCCATATGACGGTGCTGAAGAACCTCACGCTCGGCCCGATCAAAGCCACGGGCATGGATCGTGAAGAGGCCGAACACAAGGCCATCGGCCTGCTTCAGCGGTTCGGTCTCGACGACAAGGTATCGGAGTATCCGGATCGGCTCAGCGGAGGGCAACAACAACGGGCCGCGATCGTGCGCGCCCTGGTCGGTGACCCCGAGGTTCTGTTGCTCGACGAGATCACCTCCGCACTCGACCCCGAGTTGGTGGGCGAAGTGCTCAGCGTCATACGAGAACTCGCTGGTCGCGGCCTCACGATGGTCTTGGCCACACACGAGATGGGGTTTGCCCGCGACGTCGCCAACCGGATCGTGTTCATGGACGCGGGCCGTGTCGTGGAGGCCGGCCCGCCCGGTCAGGTGCTCGGTGAACCGACCGAGACCCGCACCCAACGATTCCTCGCGAGGGTCATCGAGGGCGGAAGGCTCTGACTATTCAGCAGCCTCGGCCAAGACTTCGGCCAGCGCTGGATGAACAAACAACGATTCGACCATGTCGGTCACTGTGAGGCCGGCCGTCACTGCGAGAGCGAGCACGCTGATCAGTTCAGCTGCATGCCGACCTACGATCGATCCGCCAAGCACAACGCCGGTCAGGGGATCCGACACGATCTTCACAAAACCGCGGGGATCGTTGTTTATCAGTGCCTTGGCCGAGACGCTGAAGGGCACTTTGGTGACCCGGATCTTCCTTCCTTCGGCGAACGCGTCGGCTTCCGCCAGACCCACGTCGGCGATTTCGGGCTCGGTGAAGATTGCCGACGCCGCCTTGTCGTAATCGAGGTGACGGTGCGGTCCTGCATGAAGACCCATGGCGTGTTCGGCGATCTTGCGACCTTGTGTGGACGCCACCGAACTCAACGGGAGTTTGCCAGAGACATCGCCACAGGCATAGATTCCGGGAACGTTGGAGAGACAGTTGTGGTTGACCTTGACATATCCCCACTCGCTTTCCACGCCCGCAGCCTCGAGGTTGAGAGAATCGCTGTTGGGGACCGAACCGATCGCCATCAGCACATGAGACCCTTCCGCCACCCGGCCATCGTCACAGTGGACAGCCACCTTCGAACCGTTCACCGAGATGCTTTCCGCTCTGGCTCCCTTGAGGAGACGCACTCCCCGGTCCACGAAGGTTTGCTCGAGCACAGCTGCAACTTCGGGGTCCTTCTGTGGAAGCACGTGCTGCCGGCTGACGACCAAGGTGACCTTGGACCCGAACGAGGAGAACATGTGAACGAACTCGACACCGGTCACGCCAGACCCGACAACTATGAGGTGTTCGGGCAGCTCCGGAGGAGGATAGGCGTGGCGTGTGGTGAGGACGCGCTCACCGTCGATCGGGGCCCAATCGGGAATTCGAGGTCGGCTGCCGGTGGACAGCACAATGCAATCCGCGTCGAACTCCTCGATCGTCCCGTCCGCTCTGGTGGCTCGGACCCGTTTGGGTCCAACAAGTTCACCGGTTCCTTCAACGAGCCTGACGCCCTGCGATGCGAGCTGACCTGAGACAGACTTCTCCAGTCGTTTCTCGATGTCGGAGATGCGCGTCTTCAAGGCCTCGAAGTCGAGCTTGGCTTCGACCTCGGCCAGGCCCATTTCCGAGGCACGCATCATATTCGACATCATCCCGCCGGTGGCGATCATCGCCTTGGAGGGGATGCAATCCAGAAGGTGAGCGGCACCGCCCACGATGTCGCGCTCGATGAGGACCACCTCTGCCCCAAGCCGTGCGGCGTAGGTGGCGCAGGTCGTGCCACCCGGACCGCCACCGATGATTACAAATCGCTTGGACGAACCTGGCATGAGGTGAAGGATACGGCATCGAAGCTGCCAGACTGAGCGCAAGCAAGGATCCGTAGGTTCTGGTTGGTCGTTGATGGAGTGGCAATGCGACTACCGTTTGGGGCGATGGGGTCTGGGCACGCACTGATCGGTACAGAGGTCACCAACACCCTCGCTGCGGAACAGTTCAATGGTATTCAGCGTGTTGCGTTGGAATTGCTCAGGCGTTCTCCGAGCATTGAGCCCCTGCGATCACTTGCGGACAAGCCGGGCGAGTTTCGGCGGCTCACTCCCGGAGAACGATTCGCAGTGCAGCGCGGCCTGGTGCCTGGACGAGCGTTCGCCACACGAATTGCCCGTCGACTCCCCGGAGAGGCCCGGCGCCGATTCTCTGACACGTTCAATCTGGCCGCCGACGTCGCCGAGGTCGACGTCTTTCTCGATCTCGAGGCCGCATGGCTGAATCCGTGGAGCCGTCGAGATCTTCTACCTCACCTCCATCGCTTCGCCGTCGCCACCGCGGCCGTCGTACATGACGTAGCGCCGATCACAAACCCGCAATGGTTCGAGCCGGCATCGACATTCCGGTTCGAGAGATACTTGAAGGCCCACCTCGAACATCGTTCGCATTTCTTCTGCATCTCACAGCACACCAGGACCCAACTTGGCGACGTCGCCGCCGAGATGGGGCATTCGAATCCTTCGACCTCAGTGCTGCCGATGGGTGCACTGAAGGCAGATGCGATCCCATCACCAGAAGGGCCAGGATCCTCTCCGATGCTGCTGATGGTCGGAACCCTCGAACCGCGGAAGAACCATGCGTTCGCCCTCGACCTTTTCGATCGACTCGACGCCGAAGGAATCAACGTCGAACTCCAACTTGTTGGAAGCCGTGGATGGAAGAGCTCGGATCTTGTGGCACGAATCACGAGTCATCGTCACTATGGCGAGCGGCTTCGGTGGCGTTCGGGTCTCAGCGACAACGCTCTGGCGGAGTTGTACACCGACGCCGCCGCGGTCCTCGTGCCGTCCTTCGACGAAGGATTCGGTCTACCGGTGATCGAAGCCTTGGCTCACGGAACGCCTGTGATCGCGTCTGATCATCCGGCATTGCGAGAAGCGGGCGGAACCTACGCACGTTATGCCGGCTCGCCAGACAGGTGGCACAGCATGGTCACTCATCTGTTGGATCCCGCCGAACAAGCTGCTGTTCGGAACCGGCTTACCCGATACAAACCAGCGTCATGGGACGACAGCGCTGAAGCACTCAATTCCAAGCTCAACGAACTCGCCAACTAACAGCGAATTAGTGATCGTGGCGGTCGGTCTCCAGCTCGGCCACGCGAGCCTCGAGCAGGGTAATAGCGTCGCGCAGCGCGGCTGCGGTCTCGTTCGCGTTGACCACCAGCGGATGGATCTGCCAATTGGTTGCACGGCCGATGAGGTTCTTGGTCTGATTGATCCAGGGCCGCAGGCTGATCGGTTGCGGCATCGCCAAGATCCCGAGATCATCAAGTCGATCCTGGGTTGGGGAGGGCGTTGCGTCTACAGGAACATCGTCTGTGCGGGCCCTCCGTCGAATCTCAGCCTGAATCGCTGCACGACCAGAGGTCTGTTGGGTCCATGCGTGAGCTTGCGCGGCCAAATACGGCGCACCGGCGGCGTTGGCCATGGCTCCTAACAACTCGGCATCGTTCGCGACCAGGGTGATGCCATCTCCCTGATCGGCCAAGCCGCCTACAGCAGCAGCGATGATCGGGGTGTGGAACATCTTGGCCCGTTCCACTACACCGCTCGACCAGATCTCCCTGTATGGCAACACCACTGTGTCGGCCGCCTGCAACCACGTGTCGAACTCAGCATCGCCGACAAATCGGCGATGGAGAAAGAGCCGCTCGGAGGAATCGGCGAGCGTTTCAAGGGTTCTGGCATGGGCCTCGAGATCGGGGTGATAGATCCGCACGTCCCCGACCACGTGAAGGGATGCGCTTGGAGGACTCAATCGCAGAAACGCCTGCATTGCACGATCGAAGCCTTTGTGCGCTTGGAGGAATCCGATGCACAAGAAGACGTGCTCACCTTGGGCGATCCCGAGGCGGTTTCTGGCTTCCGGTTTTGAGATCCGTACATGCGGTGAAAAGCGTGCACCGTGATCAATGAGTTTGATCTGATCGGTTGAGAATCCCGATGCCTCAGCGAGCTCGCGACGCTCTTGTTCGGTATGTACCGTCACCTCGGCGGCACCGCGCAGCACCCGAAGCGCGGCCGTCCTCTCACTGTCGTGATCCCGCATTGGTTGATACTGAACCTCATGGATCCGCAGTTCCGTTGGGACGAGCTTGGTGATAGCGGCCAAGGTGCCCCAGATCGCCAGCCGCTCTGCCCCGGTCTTGGTTCGTCCGAAGATCATCTCCGGGAAGAATTGGATAACGAGTCGGTCGAAGTTCCGTACCAGCTTCGCCAGACGAGCCATCCCGGTCACCCCTCCCAGCCGGAGGTGTTGATGGGCGGCGGAGGGAAAGGGCGAAAGCACGGTGATAGCTTCTCCGGCCGCCCTACGACTCCTGACCTCTTGCACGGCGTACGCGGCGATACCGTCGCGGTAGGGTGCGTATGGCGTGACCATCAGTGTCGTCATTTCGCTTCCTCGGTCTGGTCGCTGGGGACCCAGGTCTGCAATGTTGATTCGAGACGGTCCAGGACGGTCTCGGGACGATAGTGCTCGAGCACATAGGCGCGTCCTGGGACGCCAAGCGCAGCTGCGGCCGCCGGCTGAGCTGCAACGAAACGAAGGCACTCGATCAACTCCAACGGCGAACGGTACGTAAGACCTGCATCCGCTCGATCGATGTGCCATGCGACGACGTTGCTTGCAGCGTTTGCAACGACCGGTGTCCCCGCCAGCCACGCCTCCATGATCGTGAGCGAGAAGCTCTCCATCTTGCCCGGCTGTACATAAACCGAAGCCGCTGCCATGGCATCGTTGCGTTGTTCGTCACTGATGAAACCGACGTCGTGTATACGTGGGGCTAGATCGTCAGGGATCTGGGGGTCGCCGACACCGGCGGTCACCAGATCGAGTTCGACTCCTTGGGAGATCGCAAACGAGAAAGCATTTCTCAGCTCGTCCCAACCCTTTCCCCGTTCACGGCGGCCGGCGTAGAACGCGAAGGGTGCGTTGATGCTGAACTGGTCACGAAATCGTTGGGGTGCGTAGCTCTCCGGTGGTTGGACAGCGGCCCCGACCACCGCATGATGCAGGGGCAGATGGAAGACCCGTTCGGCGAGTTCGAGTTCGGGTTCGGCCAGAAACCACAGTCCAGCCGCTCCACTGACGAGCGGTTGGAAAAGGTCCAAGTGCACCGTTGGCTCATCATGAAGGCACGGCATAAGGATCGTCTTCTGGGGATCGATCTGGCCGCAGGCGAACGTGGTCCAGAACATGTACGGAGCCAAGACGATTGCGCGATACCTGGGGCTGTTGTCGAGCAGGTGATGCCAGAGCTCAGGGCACCGGAAGCCGTCGTTCATCCACAGCTGCTGATCTTGTATGGCGACATCCTGCCCCGACAGGATCTGCTCGAAGATTCGCGACCGATCTCGGGCCGGATGATTCACGACGGTCGGGAACCGGCGAACCGTCAGGTCACCATCGCGCTCATGTCCTGCCGGGTAGTCGTTGGCCCAGGTGTAGTGATCGCTGGCGCAGGTTGTGAGTACCTCCACGGTCCAGCCGCGAGCTGCAAATCCCTTGGCCGTTGCGGCAAGCACGGATTCAGCCCCACCGACCACTTCTGGCCCATATCGAGGCGGAACGAACGCGATGGTGCCCTTCACTGTTTCATTATCCCCGACCCGAGCTCGCCGAGGGGTTTGTGAGCAGAAATTCAGATCGGGTGATGTACGGCGTGCACTTCAGGTTGGAGGCCCCCGTTGCCTACTGTGGAGCCATGGCATCGAACTCGACTGATCCATCCGCTCGCTTGGCGTGGGAAGCCGACGCGGCCAAAGAGCTGCGAGGTCGTGAGCTGGGCGAACTGACCCAGCTCACACCCGAAGGCATTGGGATCGCACCCCTGTACACCGAGGAAGACCTCGACGGGGTTGAACACCTCGGATCACTGCCTGGCCAGGCGCCGTTCGTACGGGGACCGCGAGCCACGATGTATACCAACCGTCCGTGGACGATCCGTCAATACGCCGGCTTTTCCACTGCGGAGGAATCCAACGCCTTCTATCGGGCCAATCTCGCTGCAGGGCAGAAAGGACTCAGCGTCGCCTTCGACCTGGCTACGCACCGGGGCTACGACAGCGACCACCCGCGGGTGGAAGGTGACGTAGGTAAGGCCGGGGTCGCTATCGACAGCGTTGAGGACATGAAGATCCTCTTTGATGGAATTCCGCTCGATCAGATGAGCGTGTCGATGACCATGAATGGTGCCGTGTTACCAATTCTCGCCTGTTTCATCGTGGCCGGCGAGGAGCAGGGGGTCAGCAGCGATCAGCTCAGCGGGACCATTCAGAACGACATTCTGAAAGAGTTCATGGTTCGCAACACCTACATCTATCCCCCCGAACCGAGTATGCGGGCGGTGGCCGACATCATCGAATACACCGCCAACCACATGCCCCGGTACAACAGCATCAGCATCTCGGGCTACCACATCCAGGAAGCTGGGGCGACGGTCGATCTAGAACTCGCCTACACGCTGGCCGACGGTGTGGAATATGTGAAAGCGGCCCTGGCCAAAGGCCTCGACGTCGACGCCTTTGCGGGCCGGTTGAGTTTCTTCTTCAACATCGGCATGGACTTCTTCATGGAAATCGCCAAGCTGCGGGCTGCCCGCCTCCTGTGGACCGAACTGATGAGCCAATTCCAACCTCAGAATCCGCGAAGCTCGATGCTGCGCACCCACTGTCAAACCAGCGGGGTCTCATTGACCGAACAAGATCCGTACAACAACGTGATCCGGACCACGATCGAAGCGATGGCGGGAGTCCTTGGAGGAACCCAGAGCCTGCATACCAACAGCTTCGACGAAGCGCTAGGACTACCGACCGACTTCAGCGCCCGGATCGCTCGCAACACCCAGTTGATCCTGGCCGAGGAAACTGGAATCACTCGAACCGTCGACCCACTCGGAGGGAGCTATTACGTCGAAAAACTCACCGCCGACCTTGCCGAGCGAGCTCGGGAGCATCTGCGGGAGATAGATGAACTGGGTGGCATGACCAAAGCCATCGATTCGGGAATGCCAAAGTTGCGGATCGAGGAAGCTGCTGCCAACCGGCAAGCCCGAGTCGACCGCGGCGATGACACGGTGGTGGGAGTCAACAAATACGTCGTCGACAACCCCGAGAAGGTCAACGTTCTCGTGATCGACAACAGCGCCGTGCGTCAGTCTCAGATCGCCAGGATCAACACCACCAAGGCCGGACGAGACCCTGCAGCGACCAAGGCCGCACTGGACGCAATCACCCAAGAGGCCCGAGGAGACGGCAACCTACTGGCCGCTTGCGTTGCCGCAGCCCGTCAGCGAGCCACCGTAGGGGAAATGAGCGACGCTATGGAGGCGGTATTCGGGCGCCACGTCGCTCAGACGCGTACCATCGCTGGCGTGTATAGCGCCAACTACGACGGTGACGAGCACTTCGCCCAAGTGTTGGCCAAAGCAGATGCTTTTGCAGCCGATGCCGGTCGTCGGCCTCGAATCCTGGTCGCGAAAATGGGGCAGGATGGTCATGATCGAGGTGCGAAGGTCATTGCAACCGGGTTTGCCGATCTTGGTTTCGACGTCGATGTCGGTCCGCTCTTCCAGACACCGGCCGAAGTAGCCCAGAGCGCCATCGACAACGACGTTCACGTCGTCGGAGTTTCCAGCCAAGCGGCAGGTCACTCGACCCTTGTGCCGTTGCTGATCAAAGAACTGAACGCTCAGGGTGCTTCTGACATCAAGGTCGTATGCGGTGGGGTCATCCCCCCAGACGACTATGCCAATCTCACCAGTGCGGGAGTTTCGGCGATCTTCGGCCCTGGCTCGAACATCGTCGAAGCGGCCGAACAGGTCCTCGACATTCTCACGTGACAGACCGAACGCCATTGGGTGAACTGGTAGAAGGCCTACGGTCAGGCAACCGCCGCTCGATCGCCCGTGCAATCACGCTGGTCGAGAGCACACACGCACGAGACGTTGAGGCCAAGGTGGACCTGCTCGATCACTTGGCGGCAGAATCACGCCGTCCGACGGTGCGGATCGGGATCTCGGGCACACCCGGCGTGGGAAAATCCACTCTCATCGAGTCGATCGGTGTTCGGCTGCTCGAACGTGGTCACAGGCTGGCGGTTCTGGCGGTAGATCCCAGCAGCGCACGAACTCAAGGCTCGATACTGGGCGACAAGACCCGCATGCCCCAGCTTTCGGTCGCGGCGGGTGCCTTTGTCCGACCATCGCCGGCAGGTTTTGGGCTAGGAGGAATCACGACGTCCACCGCGTCGTCAATTGCGGTATGTGAAGCGGGTGGCTTCGACGTCACGTTTGTGGAAACCGTGGGGGTCGGCCAGAGCGAAATCGCCGTTGCGGGAGTCACCGATCTGTTTCTGCTTCTGCACTCCCCCGGAGGGGGCGACGAACTTCAGGGAATTAAACGTGGTGTCATGGAGCTCGCAGACTGGGTCGCTGTCACCAAGGCCGACGGTGACCTACTTCCCGCAGCCCGGCGAGCCGAGGGCGAGCTCAAGATGGCACTTCATCTGATGCGCCCCAAGCCAGGGCGGGAAACGACCCCGGTTACCCTCTGTTCGGCCATGACCGGAGACGGTCTCGATGACGTTCTCGACGGCTTGTTCGAAATGCACGCGAGCCTTGAGCAGTCCGGTGAAATCGATCGCACGCGCACCGTGCAGGCGTACGCCCAATTCCGAGCGGCGTATGAACAGGGTGTGGCTCAGCACATCGACCCCGAGTCGACTCGAAGCCTCTTTGACGGGTCAGCCTCTCCAGTTGGTGCCGCCTATCGAGCCGTGAAGAAAACCGATCGCAAATCAGAAGTCAATGCCATCACGCTGTTCGTTTCAAACATGGAGCGGTCGATCGACTTCTATCGAATCATGGGCCTCGATCTCACATTCGGGGGATCCGACACCCCGTTCTCAACCTTGAGCCTCGGAACCAACTACGTGAACCTGGAACTCCAGCCTTCGGCCACGCCGATCAAGAAGTGGGGTCGACCCATCCTCTTTGTTCCTGATCCGGACGTGCTCTATTCGACGGCGCGCAAGGCTGGATTCGAACCACATTCGGAACCAACCGATGCACCTTGGGGCGAGCGGTACTTTCACATCTCAGACCCAGACGGTCATGAGCTGAGCTTCGCCCGACCTCTCTGACAGCCCGGCCAAGTGGCACTCAAAGTGTCGCAAATGCATCTATCAGCTGCTTGTAAGTCTCGTCCCACGACGTGGGAACGTACGTGGCTGCCTCCCGGCGAGCTAGCTTCAGAGCGTCGTCGTCGTTCAGCTCAGCCATCAAGGTGATGAGCTCCCGAGGTGAATCGGGATGGAAATGACGAACGGCCCCCGGCGCAATCTCGGGCATGCTGGCCGCGCTACTACATAAGCAAGGGACTCCACGCGAAACACTTTCGGCAATGGGAATGCCCCACCCCTCGAAGAAACTGGGAAAGACGGTGAAGCGACAATTCTCATAGAGCCACTCCAACTCTGCGTCACTCGAGTTGTGCAAGAATACGAATCGTTTCGCAATTTCGGGGTCTTCGGTCAGAAGACCGTAGATGTCGTCGGTACGCCAGCCGCGACGACCGAGCACGACCATCAGCGGAAGATGAATCTTCCTCCTAGCCGCTTGTTTGTATGCGTAGTAGAGCAGCGAATGGTTCTTCTTCGCCTCGATCGTCCCAACACACAACACAAAGGGCGGCACCGTCCCTTCATGACCACCAAGAGCGTCGATGATCGGTCGTTTCGGCTCGGTGGGTGTGAACATGTCACCTTCACGAATGACAGTGACCGGAACGTCGCTTAGCCCCAGCTCCGATGCCCAACGGGCAAGCTCCTGACGTGTGTGTTCTGACACCGAGACCAGCAGCGCAGCAACCGGCAGAACAGCCTCGAAGTAGTCGATGAAGCTGGACGAGTTGCCGGCTAGGTGGGGTTGGGTGACGGGTCCCAGGTCGTGGACGAGTTGCACCACCCTCACGCCACGGTCCGCGGCGTCTACGACAAACCGAACGAAGTTCGGATCCCACCACTCACCCCATCCGATGAAGAACACGTCGCCGGCTTCGAGCAGGTACGGGGTCACCGACCCCGTATGGGTCGGGCTCAAACGCGTAGCAACCTGTTTGAAACGCCGTCCAACCCGGGGCAGCTTTTCGATCGAGGCTGCAGCACCAAACACCCGCTCGGCAGTAACAGACCAGCCGGGGGCATCCTGCACCGGATCGCTGTAGTGCACACCACCCACCGAGTGGAACCGGTCAAGATCGATCCTGGCAATCGACTTTGCTCCTGATACCCACGAGACGAACTCCACGTTGGGGTCCTCAGCCTGAAATCGCCGAGCTAGCTCATCCATTACCCGCGGGATCCCAGTCAGCGCACCGGGCCAGTGGACCAACTGAGTTGTGTCGAAGACGGTCCGAGCCACGCCCAGCACGCTACCAGTCGGTGGCGAAGGCTCTGAGGAGCGACGCCGTAGCAGAGCTACTCGATGTTGTTCTGAGGTCTGCTCCAGGTGGAGTTGCTTGGATGATTCAGCCAGGCTGCAAGCTCAGCATCGAGACGATTCAAGGTTCGCTCGGGGTCATCCAGTGAGTCCAGGTCGACGACTGAGTCTTCGAAGTGCTCGTACCCTCCGGTAGACAAGTCGACTGCACTCCTGCACCTCGTCGAGCGTGTGGAGGTCCGTCGAAAGGCGGAGCTCATCGGAACTTGGGGACCAAACATGGTTCTATCTTCGGTCGGAACCACACACGAGTGGATGGGTCACCTGGCGAAGTCGTGTGGGGAAAAATGCCATCTCCACCCTCAACTGTGACGCTGAATCCCAGAACGGTGCCGATGGCGGTCGAGATCATTCGGCAGATCCCTCGTCTCCCCTATCGTCACGTGCACCGGAGGAATGCGAGCCAGCGACGAGATCCTCCTCCAAACTATCAACGCGCTGTACCCCGGGTACGAACTCGGCCAGGGCGATCCGAATCGCAGCCGCTGCCGGAACCGAGAGAAGTGCCCCCCAGATGCCCGCAACTGTCGCACCGACTGCTAGCGACAGCAGGATCGTGACCGGGTGGAGTTGCACCGCCCGTCCCAACAAGAGCGGCGCCAAGAAGTTGCCCTCGATCTGTTGGACGGCGAGGACTACTGCCACCACGATCAACGTGGTTGTCGGCCCATTGGTGGCGAGCGCAACCGCTGCGGCGAGGATGCCCGCCAGCGTGGCCCCCACCACCGGAATGAATGCGCCGAGGAAGGTAAGCAGTGCCAGCGGGACATAGAGCGGCACACCGAGCAGCGCCAGGGCGATTCCGATCATCACGCCGTCGACGAGCCCGGTTGCGCCGACGCCGCGAAGGTAGCTGGCAGTCGTCGACCAGATTTGGCTTCCGGCATGATTGAGCCGTTCGCCCCTCTCGGGACCCACCAGGGCCGAGACATACTGGGGAAAACGATCCCCGTCTTTACAGATGAAGAACAGCACGGTGAGAGCGATGAACAGACCCGAGAAGGCGTTGGTGGCAAACCCACCGACGTCGGCAGCGACATTGGCGTTGAGCACTCCGGAATTGGTCACCCAATCGCTGAGTTCTTCATCAAGGTTCTCGAGTCGCTCGGACTCGATGTTGAATGGTGGTTTTTGCAGTCGATCTCCGAAATCCACAATCGCTTCGCCCGCACGATCTTGAATTTCCGGAGCTTCGCTGACGACCTGGCCGATCACGAACGAAGCTGCCATCGTGAGCAGGAGCAGCGCCCCGATGAAGACGATCACCGCGGCAAGGCTGCGCGGCACACCGAGGTCTCGGAGTCTGGTGGCCATCGGTTGGAGCACACTTCCGATCAATAACGCCGTGATGATGGCCAGGGCGACCGATCGCACTTGGACAAAGGCGAGGTAACCGACGTAGGCCAAAGCGGTTACCGACAGAATCCGCAAGCTCACAAGGGCGGCTGTCTTCAGGAACGGCGTGTCCGCTCCCCCAGGGATCATGGGAGTACGACCGGATTTCTTCACGAATTCAGCTGCCACACTCCAAGCCTCGCAGACTCACCAAGCCGATCGGAGCCTCCGCGAGAAAATCCCCATCGCAGATCCTCGGTGTAGTCAGAGGACTGACAACACGAAGGCGCTGGTGCCCGCTCCACCAAACAGAAGTGCAGCCCGTTCATGTTTGCTGACGACCAAGACCATCGGGAGCAACGAAAATCCTACTAGGCCGAGTCCGTAGCGGGCGCTGATGACTGGCGCGTATGCTTGGGCAGCAAGGACGGCGTTCACCTGAATCAACATGACGCCGAAAAGCGCCGCTGCTACCAGTCCCAGCACAAACGAGCGAGCTTCGCGTCCTCGTGCCGCCTCGAGAACCGCAGCCAGCGTCGAGGTCAAGGCCAAAACGAAAACCCAACGGCTAAGACCCGGAAATGAGAGCTCGAATGGCACGGACCACAGCCGAAGCGACACCGGCGGCAACAGGTGATGGATTGTGGAAGCGATTTCATCAACGGGCCAGCCCTCATAGGTTCGTGCGTTTCCGGTTCCAATCGGACTGGTGAAGTCCCTCGGTGCCATCGCAACGCTTATGAGCCGCCACCCGATGGTGAATGCAGCGGTCACTGCACCCAACGCGCAGGCCCGAAGGAACCTGCGTGTCAGAGGCAAACCGGACTTCATCAGCACCACGACCGAGACGGCCACGATCGGGAAGATTGCCGTTTCCTTGGTGGAAGCGGCCACGGCTGCAAGCACGATCAACCATTCGAAGCCAAGCAGACCACGCCAATAACGACTGGCAACTGCCACGGCGACTCCACCTATTGCAAGGACCGCACCGTCGGGATTCACAGTTGACACCGAATGAACGAGCGGCGGATACGAAAGCGAAAACGGGATGATCACCATCAGCGCCGTCAGCCTGTCGAGCCCATTGACGGCCGACGCATCCGCCATGCCGACGAGGAACAATGTGAGGAAGAGCACTCCGATCCACCGTGCGGCGATGATCGTCGACATGTCAGTGACGCTTTCTAGAAGTTGGGCGATGGTGCTCGTTATGGCGTAGTACAGCGGCGGCGTCGAGTTCCGTTGGACGCCATCGTAAGGAAAGTCACCTGGATCGAACGGGGCCGAGCCGCAGCGCGGAAGAGGTATGGAGTCGACAAACGCACGGCGGCAAGCGAACTCACGCAGGACCTCCTGGGAATAGGGTTCTCCCAAGGTGGGGAATGAACCATCCTGGAGGCTGACCACGTAGCTCAGATGCGTTTCCTCGTCGAACTGAGAAATCCGGCTGAAGTCCGCCATCGACAAACCGACAGCAACGAAGGAGGCAATGCAGCAGATCACGATCACAAGAGTGAAAGACCTTGGAGACGTTGATCCCTGTTCCTCGGATTCGGTTTGCAGGGTGGAGGTCGTGATCAGCAATAGAAGGCCTCGAAGTTGGAAATGCGTATGCTCAGCCAGCCGTCCAAGCGCGTATCCCAATCGGACGATTGCCTATCACAATTAACCAAAGCCGCATCTACAGGGCCCTACCTCCGGGATCGGTGTCTTGGCTCCCCGGCGACCATCGGAATACGTCGCTCGGATCAACGACGTTCGATCACGTGCAAGGTCCCCCACCAACCACTGGGCCTGAGGCGGACCAGCCCAGCTTGGGACAAAACCTACGTGTGCGCTGTTGCCCATGCCCAGGTGCGCTGTGTTGAATACCTGGCCTCAACCGACCGACGGCCACGATCTGGTCGGTTTGCTTTCCGATACCGTCGCCGGCAAGACCGGACCGCGAGCCCGGGAACAGCGGCGAACAACCATCAGTCCGCTCGGAGTCTTTCGAGTTGGCACCGTCATGCGCTCGCATCGAATCAAAGCAACGTGGGCCAAGGCGGCGATAACCGATATTTTGGGCCGGTTCTGTAATACTTGGGCGGTGCAAGACCTATCTCCAGAGCGATGGTCGGTGAGCCCCAAGCACCTCCTCCGCCAAGGTTGTATCAAGGATGCGCTTGCCCGAAGCCAGCCCTCCACGTTTTTCGAGGCTGGTTCTGGAAACGGCCACCTAACCCGTTGGCTTGTGTCACAGGGCTTCTCCGGATACGCCAGTGATCTCGGGGCTGAAACCCGAAAGCACCTGGCGGCATCGCTCCGAGGGTCAGCGGTATCGGTTGTCGAAACCGCAAGCGCCGTAACCGAACCGGTTGACTATCTCTTCGCGTTCGAGGTTCTCGAACACATAAACGACGATGCCGGTGCGATGAACGATTGGCTTCGGGCCCTTCGCCCAGGCGGGACCGTCGTAGTTTCAATACCTGCGCACCAGAGGAAGTTCAGCATTGCCGACGAGGTGGTGGGGCATGTGCGTAGGTACGACCGAGCAGACATAGATGCGCTAGTGGCGACAACGGGTCTCATCGACGCGACAACATACTGCTACGGCTTTCCGCTCAGCGTCCTGTCTCGGACCGTCGAGTCCATACTTCTCAAAGTCCGCCCACCCTCGATCGAGGGCACCGCCGTGGAAAGATCGATAGATTCCGGGGTCAAACGATCTCTGGCGGCAAGAACGGTTTCTCGACTGCTGACCGCACGCACGATGGCCCCGTTCCTATGGCTACAGCGGGCCTTCTATAACACTGATCGTGGCGATGGGTTCGTGGTAGTAGCGACGAAGAAATCAGACAATTGACCTCTCCCCAACCGGGGAGGCCCCGAGTGCTGGTCATTACGACCACGTGGCCACGTACGGCCGGGGATTCCACACCGGCGTTTGTAGCCGATCTGTCGAGTGCCCTCAGTTCACACTACGAGATCGAGGTCGTCACGCCGCGCCGCCGAGGCACCGACCGGCTCGAACAGGTCGGCGACGTGACGGTTCATCGTTTCTGGTTCGGGCCGACCGCAGTGATGAGAGTCGCAGAAGACGCCATTGTTCCGATGTTGAGGCGACAACCGGTTCGCATTCTCGAAGTTCCGTTCTTTGTCCTTGGAATGGTCGTGGAGAGCATCCGCTCGGCCCGCAGGCTTCGACCCGACGTCGTCCACGCCCATTGGGCACTCCCTTGTGGCGCTGTGGCCTTGCTGGCCGCCAAAGTTGTTGGCGCACGCGTCGTGATCACCGTGCACGGGGCAGACGTCCACGCTCTCCAAGGCCCCGGATTGCGCAAGCTGAAACGATTCGTTTTCCGGCGAGCCGACGCTGTGACAACGGTTTCTGAAGAGCTCAAAGAAAGGGTTGTCCAGATCGCCGCTCCCGAAAAGATCGACGTCGCTGTCGTCCCGATGGGGGTTGACGCCTCATCACTGCGAGGGTTCGCCAAAGGGACCCATCGACAGACCGACCGGGTGGTGTTCGTCGGGCGACTAGCCGAGAAGAAGGGAGTTCCCATTCTGCTGGTGGCGTTGCAACAACTGGCTGAGGAGGTAAACCTCCATGTTGTCGGGGACGGACCGATGCGGGGAGAGCTCGTTCAGCTGTGCGCCCGGCTCGGGGTAGAGGATCGAGTGAAGTTCCTGGGAGCACTTCCCCGCCATGAAGTCGCAAAGGAGATCGCGTCCGCCGCTGTGCTCGCGATACCCAGCGTCACAGCGGCCAACGGAGACAAGGACGGAACACCGGTTGTTCTTGGCGAATCAGTCGCTCTGGGGACAGCCGTTGTGGCTTCAGACGTGGGTGGATTGTCGGACTACCTCACCGAAGACACCGGCTGGCTGGTGCCCGAAGGCAACTCGGACCGCCTCGCTTTCGCTCTCACCGAGGCGCTGAGCGGTCGATCGACCAAAGAAAAAGTTGAAGCCGCAACCGAGGTGGTGCTTCCACAGCTCTCTGTGTTGTCGATCAGAGACCGCTATATAGAGCTCTTTTCGCCTCCGGAATCATGAGCACCAGACCCCAAGAACGAATGTCCCGAATGCTGCTCGATAAGCACGGAGCACCGATTCCGGACTACCGAGAATCCCCCGCTTTTGTCGCCGCAGCGCTCAACGGCCATTTCCTTCAAAGCCTCCGCCACGAGGTCAACGGTGTCCTGCTTGACTTGGGCGCTGGCAACCGCCCATATGAGGTCTGGTACTCCCAGCTCTGCGCCACCCATGTCAGCTGCGATTTCGAATCGCTGCCTGGACTGTCGACACAGGCTGTCGGTGAAGCGTTACCCTTCGCCGACAGCTCCTTCGGCACAGTGATTGCCACCGAAGTCCTTGAGCACACGCTCAACATCGAAGCGGTGATGGAGGAGATCCATCGAGTACTTCAGCCCGGCGGATCCGTGTTCATAACCGTTCCGTTCATGTACCCCGTGCACGAGGCGCCATTTGATCACTGGCGGTTCACCCATCATGGCCTTGTGGTGCTGCTGGAACGGCACGGATTCGACGTACTCGACATCCAATCCAAAGGAGGTCTGAGCTGTATGGCAGTTCACTATTTGGCCAACGCCCTATCACTCGCTTTCCCTCAACACCCCAAGCTCGTCGGCCGGGTCATGATGTGGCCCCAGCGACTCACTCTCCGTTTCCTGGGAAAACGCACGGTCGCCGGGATTCGCGGGGTCGTGAGCATGGGCTACATGGCAGCGGGTAGAAAGCGTGGGTGAGTTCGATTCGATCTCGGGGGTTGTGATCCGCGATACCTCCGGTCGGCGATGATCGCTCGCATTCTGGACCTTCTTCGCTACCTGCGGCGAGGACCTTCGAATCCGCGTGCCCAGCGCGGCCTGGTCGCTCTCGGAGTCTTCCTTTTCGGCGCTATCACGTTTGCTGGGGTATCCAATCTCCCGGCCGGCACCCAAATCGATCTGTCCTACCTGACCCTGCTGGCGATCGTTGGTGGTCCGGCCATCTCGTTGGCAACAGCTACGGAATACCGAGCGGTCGCATCGCTGAGCGATCTCGACAGTCCCTGGCGTGACTCACTCATCGTGACAACCGCTGCGGCAATTGCGAACCTGCTGCCTATCCCGGGATCCACCCTCGTCCGAGCAGCCCATCTCCGACGACTCGGTGCGTCGTCAATCGAAATCGCCAGAGCGGTCTCGGCTTCAGGTTTCGCGTTCGTTGGAGTTACCGCAGTAGTGGCCGCGGCAGCGACCGCCTCGACCGGAATCTGGACTGCGTGCGCCTTTTTCGGATGTATGGGGGTCGGCTCGCTCACTGCGTCCTTCTTTTCGGTACACGCTGACACAGGTCGCGCCAACAAGTACTTCAGACTGCTTTTGGCTGAGTGCCTTGTGGTAGCGACTGTTGTGAGCCGTCTCTATGTTGCGCTTGGGGTTATCGGCCAAGACCAATCGGTCTTCGCAGCGAGCCTTCTCGGCACTGCCAGCGTCGGAGCGGCGGCCATCGCAATTCTCCCTGGGGGGCTCGGGGTGCGCGAAGCGTTGTCAGGGCTACTCGGCTCGGCAGCCGGTCTCGACCTTTCAACAGGCATCGTTGCGGCAAGCCTGGACCGCCTGACCTACTACGCCGGCGTTGCCGTAGCAGCCCTTCTGTTACTCGCCACGGGCAGGCTACATGGGATGCTCTCCAGCGTTGGTGCTGTCGACGGCCGCACCGAGCGATTGTGAAGTCAGCCTCCCGTTTGATGTGGGTCCGGTGAGCTAGTTTCGAGCAATGAAGTTGGTCGTCTTCTCGATCTGCAATGACGAAGAAGCAACAATCGGAGAACTGCTCGATCGAATGCCCCGCTCGATCCCGGGCATCTCGGAGATGCACGTGCTGGTCGTGAGCGACGGCTCAACGGACCGGACAGTGGAGATCGCAAGAGCCAAGGGAGTGCTCACGGTTGAAGGCATTCATCAGCGCCGCTTGGCCTTCCGCTTCCAGCAAGCTGTCGACATCGTGCTCGGAATGGGGGCAGACGTTGCGGTGAACATCGATGGCGACCTGCAGTTCGACCCTGAGGATATTCCCGAACTCCTCCAACCAATTCTCGACGGACGCGCTCAGTTCGTTGCCGCCGACAGGTTCACAGACCCACAGACTGGTGAAAGGCACAAACCGGACAACATGCCTCGCCCGAAATATTGGGGGAACCGCCTCGGCGCCCGGGTCGTGAGCGCACTTACCAGCCAGTCGTTCAGCGACGTGACATGCGGGTTTCGCGCCTACAGCAGGGAAGCACTTCTGACCCTCAACATCAACACGAAATACACCTACACCCAAGAGTCGTTTCAAGTCCTGGCGAACGCGGGGATCGACATCGCCACCCGCCCGACCAAGGTCACCTACTTCCCCGGCCGAACATCGCGTGTCGTAACCAACTTCTGGTCCTTCCTCGCTACGAGCGGCATCAACATCCTGCGTGCTTACCGCGATTTCGCCCCCCTTCGCTTTTTTCTTGCGCTTGCGTTTTTTCCGCTCATCGGGGGCTTTGGCTCCACGGTCTTCGTTGGCCTTCGATGGCTTCTGACTGGGCGGACCTCGCCGTACACCTCCCTCGGCATCGTCGGGGTTTACATGCTCTCGTTCGGGCTGTTCCTTCTTGTCATCGGCCTGGTCGCTGACATGCAGGTAAGGCTGACTCGAACCCAGGAAAGGACGCTCAAGTTGTTGCGCCGAGAACACTTTGACCGACGTTCGGGAGCCGACCAAACGACCATGCCAGATCGGCGCTCGGTCTATGGAGAGCCGTCTCTTCTTGGTGCAGAGGCTCCACAAACACTCCAGACTCAGAGCGGAGAAGTAGCCGAATGACAGCGACTTATGACGACGAGTACTACCGAAGCCATTGAGGAGAGATCCCCTACAGCCGAGATGAACCTCACCGGGGTGACTTCTTTGGAAAAGTGGCGGACCGTATCGTCACCGACATCAAGCCCCGAACAGTGTTCGACGCAAGCTGTGCTCACGGATTCCTCGTGGAGGCGCTGCGACTCCGACATGTCGACGCCTTGGGTTTCGACGTCTCCGAGTTTGCTATCTCACAGGTACCCGAGGACTATCAGCAGAATGTTCACGTCGGTTTGCTCTCGAGCCGATCGAGGGCCATTACGACCTCATCTCCCGCGTAGAAGTTCTGGAGCACCTGCCGGCGGAGAACGCATCTGGGAGCTGAAGGAAGAAACGGCTGGCGCTCCGGAATCGCAGGTCCTCTACACCCGACTGCTTGTCCGAATCGACCACCGAAGAGCTGAATAGAACCATCTGGCATCTGCGCCAGGAGCTTCTGTCGCTCACCGATTTGGCGAGCGGAGCAGAACGGGCGGCGGGAACAGCTCGGGCCGAAGCTACGGATTGGTTGCTCCAATTGGAGGCCGCCAACCACCAACTCGAAGCGGAATCCCTGTCAGCGACCCAGGCCAGCGAACCAACTGGGTTGTGTCGAAGACGATTCTTGCCACTCCGAGCACGCTACCAGTCGGTCGACCCGATGCTGAGGAAGCACCAAACGGAGCCAGGAAGGTCTACGCCTGGCGGAATGAGACCTAGTCTCGATCCTTGGGTGGCAGGCTCCAAGTGGATGCGCTCGGGTGGTTCAGCCATGCCTGGAGTTCGGCATCGAGACGACGCAGCATCTGCTCGGGTCCCTCAATCCTGCATTCGGATTCACTCACTGCTGTGAACGGATCGAGCGAACCAGGACACGGTCTCGATCGAGTGGAAGTCCGGCCAAAGGGCGGACCGGAAGCGGTTTGGGGGCCGAACATGTCAGCATTTTCGGCCGGCTCTGGCCCGAGCTGAATAGGTAACCCGCATGTCGTGACTAGAAAGAATCCCCCGGCTAGCGGCTGGAGCACACTACCGATCAACAGCGCCGTGATGATGGCCAGCGCGACCGACCGCACCTGCACGAATCCCAGGTGACCGATATAGACCACAGCAGCAACGGCCATGACCCGCAGGCGTACGATGCCGGCGGTTTCGAGAAACGGCGTCGCCGCTCCCCCCCGGGGGCATGGGTGCTCGTTTCGGTCGCGCTGGCGAGACCATAGCGACAGGTTCGCACGCCGTTGCGCACCCATGGTGGACGGTCCGAGGCGCCTTCAACGTTGGTGGACCTGCGGATCACCGCTGATCTCGACCGCTATTCTCGGTCGACTACACCCTCGATTCGATCATCTTCGAACACCAAGACGAGGCCCACCTTCGGGTCCGGTTCGATAAGCAACGACGTGTCGGCGATTGCCGAAAAAATGTGCGCACCTTCGGACAAACCGCCGAGTTCGGTTATAGAGGCGACAGCTGTCCCGTTTACCGTGATGAGGATCTCCAGTCCCTCCGGAGACGGGCGCGACAGAACGACCGACCCGGTGATCTGAGCAGGAACCTGTGACCCTTCGGTGGCGCCCGGAGCGATCATCGAGAACAGGTCGGACTCGTTGATCGACCAACCTCCAACGAGATCCGACGTCACGCCTGCAACCGGAACCGTCCCGACCAGACCGCCCCATCGTCCAACTCGAGCGTAGGCACCAACGCCAAGAGCCGGATCGACCCATTCGCTGTATCGACTTACCCGAGCCATCAGGTCGTCTTCGCGAAATGCCACGCTGGAACTCGTGCCCCAAGGATTGGACAGGGCCGTGATAGTCCGCTCGGTACCCCGTGCCGGGCATTGCTGCAGCGGGATCCCATCCCAGGCCCAGCCCGGTTCGATTCCGACGACTCTTGCAATCGTCGGCAGGATGTCGAGACTCGAAGCAGCGCATCTGTCTATCATCCCGGTGGTCTGGCCCGGGAACTTCACGAACAGTGGCACTCGAAAGATGTCCTCGGTCGACTCGAACCCCTCGAAGTCGTGGGCGCGATGGCTGACACCGGGCTCGAAGCTGATTCCGTGATCCCCCAGGAGCACGACAACGGCGTCGTCCCAGATGCCGGCGGCCTTGAGATCCTCAATCGACCGAGAAAGCTGGACGTCTGTGTAGCTGAGCTGCATCAGATACCGCTGATACAGCTCTCGTGCCCAGTCGTCGTTCTCTGGGTACACGATGTCGCCTTCTTGGGGCTGTCGGGTGGGTCGATATGTCCTGCCATCCGGCGTAGCGCTCCAAGGCCGATGAGGGAGTAGTCCGTGAAACACCGTCAGCGTTGGATTGGTCAGCGTGCCCGAATTCTGCACGAGCGACTGCAGCACCGCTCCCTGACTCAAAGGGCCGCCCTTGACCACGGCTTCAAAACGATCTAGATCCGTGGGACCGTCATTCTCAGACTCCGGATCCGAGACCTCAGGCTCCGGATCCGAGACCTCAGCATCTCCAAAGTTGCCCCAGGACTCGTCGATCTGGGGCAGACGTTCCCTGCTGCTATCCGGCAGCAGGCGGTGGCCGTAGACAACAATGGCATCTCGTACCAGCGGCCTGAACCCGCGCGGGGTTGAAATGACGGCCTCCCCGCAGAGGGAGTCCGGGCAAACCGATGTTGTGGACTCGTAGACGTTCATGTCATACGCATTCCCGAGCAGGGTGAACAGAGACCTTGGATGGGAGGAGGCAAAGGGTGCCCGGTCGTGTTCGGGTAGAACGCCGGTCAGAATCGCCGGTACCGCATGAGGTGTGTAGTTCGACGCTGCTGACGCGTTGGGATACCAGGTGGACGTTGATGCAATTTCTGCGAAACCGGGAAAACGCTCTTCGTCGATGGAGCCGGTTTCGTCCGTGATCGAGTAGAGGCCGATCTCGTCGAGAATCAGCACAACGACGGGATGAGGCGACCGTGGCGATGCATTCGACACCAGCGGGTCCGGGGAACGAATCGCCTCCCCGGACCGAGAGAGAACGAAGAGGATTGGGAGGGCAACGGCGAACCCTGCCATGTATTGAAGCGCTCGGCGGAGTCCGATGATCCGTTCTACGGCGACTACCCCCGCACCACCGGCAGCAAGGGCGACGGGATACACGATGGCATCGGTGCCGATGCCGAAAGATCGAAAGATCAGCAGACACAGCAGGACCACAAACCCAAAGACAGCCGAGTAGTGCAAAATCTGACCCAGCCGCTCATTCGCTCGACGGGCGCCGATGACGACACACCATGTGATCAGTGCAGGAAGGCAGACCACCATCGCGATGAAGGCAAACGCCCGCCAGTTAGCATTCTTGGTCGCTGCCAGGAGCTCAGGGTTGTTGCCGAAGAGGTCGACCAGCGGTTGCCCAACGGCAACACTCGCTAGGCCGAGATACAAAGCCAGCCGGCGCCACGGCGTGAGCTGCGGTGCAGCCGCCAGCTCTTCATCGAGCTTGTGGTCGGGATCGATCGGTGAGCTTGGCTCGACAGATTCAGACACGTCGGGCGAAGTAGATAGTACGCGTGCCGCCCTCGAGAACCTGCTGGTTCTCTATCTTGAATCGTCTCCGCAGGGCAGTCTCGAAGTTGTGGGTGGTGTAGTCGTCATGGATACCAGGTCGTTTATTGCGCAACAGTTTCGTCACCATCGGGTCGCCTTCTCCGGGGAACTCGATCACGAGGTTTGGCGTGACGTCGGCCAGGAATTCGACCTGATGTTCTATTGGGATGTTGAAGGTCAGTGCGAGGTGATGAATCACGGCCAGATAAATGACAGCATCAGGACTTGAACGTTCAAACAAGCCTGGACGCTCCGTGCCCCGCCATCCGGTTCCGCCGCCTGCGGTTGACAGGTCGACGACCAGTGGCGTGATACGACCCGCAGCTTCGGACGAGTCTCGCTTGAGTTGCTGATAGAGGCGATCAACGACGAGTTCATCGGCGTCCATGGCGAGCACACGACTGGAATACTTCGACGCGATGCGACTGAACATCCCATCGTTGCACCCAACATCCCAGCAGTGGTCGATCGGTCCGCACGACTCGAGCGATGACGCAACGAAGTCTCCTTTGGCCCGGAGGCCGTCGTCGTCGTAGTGGGCGCGGTCGGTGTAGTCAGACCACAGGGACTCGTCGATACCGATATCAAGACCCGCAACCAGTTTTCTCATCTTCTCAACTGTTGCCAGGACCACGTCGGTGTTCATACCCGACTCGGCTACCTCGTCTACCACACCCGCTTCGGCGTCCGACATTTTCCTCTGAGCGAGCGAGTGAAGAAGAACGTGTGTGAGACGGCCTCGCTGAAGCTTCGGGCGAAGAGGCCCCAACAGACCGCGTGCGTGTTCGACAGGAATCCCGTTAACCGAACCGCGAAGGATGGGCTGGAACGGCACCCCTGCGTAGCTTCGGAGCATGAGGGGGTAGAGAAAGAGCTCGCAGAACTGTTGATATCCGAACCAAGGGTCGGTATCGACTCGCTTCTGAAAAGAGCCGCCGTCGATGAACAAAGGTGTAGATCCGACGAATTGGACGTTGTACGGAGTTGCATCCTTCAGGCCCACACCGGCCTTTGCGGCGTCGCGAACCAGTTCGAGCTGCAGTATCGCAGCGTCTCGGAGCATGCCAAATGACCATTCGAACGGGTACGTGATGAGGTCGAGCCGCGGATGCTCCACCATGCTGGCCACGCCGTCTGGCGCATCGTCTGGCTCGAGCAAGGTCGATTCGATCATTCGTCCGGCGCGGGCCTGTGCCGTCATGAACTCCCAGCTGTGGGCACGGTCTCGTTCGCCGAGATCGTTGAAGACCCGCACAACACGTTGGCCCTGCATGCGCACCTGGCTGAGTGGATCACGGAACGATCCGGCGACGTCAGAAAGATCGGAAGCGGCTTCCTCTGCTTGCACCTTCTCCCCCGCTCAGCGATCTAAGAAGCTGAACGTGCCGGGTCGAGGGACTCACTTCCGTCGGCGGGTGCTGCCCCGTCCTTACGGAACTTGCCCTTGAGGCGACGAAAACCCGTCCTGCCCACAACTGAAAGGCCCGCCGCACCGCCGGCCACGGCTGACGCGATCATACTGCCTGTTGCTGCATCCAGATAAGAAAACATGCCCCATCGTAGGCCGCGGAACGTAAAACATCAGGGATGTGACTGTTTCAGGAGAGCGTCCAAACACCGAGACGGCGCTCGGTTTCGCGGTCGATGCGGTCCGAAAGCAACAAGCAGTCACCGAGAAGAATCGACTGCGAACCCATCACAGCTGGTACCCGTATCGATGCGAGACCTCCACCAGCTCGTCTCCGTTCGGCAATGCGAGGAGGTCCTCGACTGAGATCTGCTGATCCAGTCCTGTGTCGCCGCGACTGTTGGTTGTGGTGGAGACGGTCTCGAAGGCCGTCTGCAAGCTCGGGGCCACGAGCCCGCATCGATCGACAAGTCTCTGCAACTCCCCGACGGAGACGTCCTCGAGCCGGTGACGGATACCTTCGCGTTCGGTCGTGGCCAACTCGGCAAGGGCATTCCAGCGCAACCAGTAGTTGACTGCTCTCTGCACAACCGACCCGCGACAGATTTCCGGGTCGTGCTCGTTGACGAAGTCAAGGTAGGCAGACGGCTCTTCGAAGAACCGTATGCGCACGAACGATCTGACAACTGCCACCGGATGACGTACCTGGTGGACGATAGTTGTGGCTGCGGGCAGCATGTGGACGAATGGCGATGCGAGCCACGAAGCTTCGCCGACGAGGTGCGGCGGCCAGTCGGGCAGATTCCCCGACCGGAGGCTCGACGGGTTGTAGACGGTTCGTGACCCGTTGGTAAGCCGCTGCGATCCAGCACCGTGGATATCCATCCGGTGCCCGAACGCCCACATCCGACGACAACGAACCTCGGATGCCGAGCTGCTGTGGTCGTCACCATACGAAGTTACCAGAAGGCATAGGATCGAACGGTGATCGAAACGCCCGTCTTCATCAATTGTCGTGATCGACTGGAGCCCTTGCAGCAGCTGGTGGGGTGGCTCGAGGACATGGGGATGCAGCGGATCCATCTCGTCGACAACGACTCGACCTTCGAACCGCTCCTCGAGTTCTACAACCAGTCCAGTCACGACGTGATTCGTCTCGAGTCAAACCTCGGACCTCAGGCGTTGTTCCGCGACGACCGCTTCGCCGAAACCGTGGCCTCTCAGAAGTTCATCTACACCGACTGTGACATCCTGCCCACGGGCGCCCCTAGCGATGCTCTGGAGCTGTTCGATACTCTGTTGCATCGCTATCCGGTTGTCGACAAGGTCGGTTTCGGGTTACGAATCGATGACCTGCCGAACGCGTACCCACATGCAGATTTGGTTCGAGAATGGGAAGGGCGGTTCTGGCTCGATGAAATCGAACCAAACCTCTTTTCGCTCCGATCGCGACCACGTTTGCGCTCTACCGACCCGGCCGCAACTTCCTCGATGTCGGCAAACCTGCGTTGCGTACCGGTGGTGCCTATGTCGCGCGGCACCACACCTGGTACGCCGCCGAGTCCGACCTCGGGGACGATGAACTGCATTACCGGAACGGCCTGTCCAACTCGTTCGAGACCGTTTGGTCAAGCCCCGCTGTTCCTGAGCGGTTGCGGGAGCAGCTGCGCCATCCGCCCTCTGACGGACTCGGAGCACAACACTTCCTCGCCTCCGGATGGTTCGGCGAAGGACCGACGGTCGACGAAATCGAATTCACTCCCTGGGGTGAGCCCGGTTGGAATTCCTGGAACGACATGAGCCCAGAGTGCGAGATCGCAGACTTCTTCGCGGCTGCGGCTCGGCTCCTCCGCCCGGAACGGATACTCGAATCAGGCGTCGGACAGGGCTTCACCACTCGGCGGATCCTCCAGCACCTCCAGAGCGACCAGTACTACAAGGCGTTCGAATCCGACCCGCTTTGGCGCACGATGCTCAGCGGAAGACCTGAGTTTCACGTCCAGAATGCCGAGGTTGCCATCGACGCTTCTCCCTCCGATGACGACTACCGGTGGTGTGACCTTGCAATTCTCGACTCTGACGTCAGTGTTCGGTACACAGAGATTGAACGCTGGTGGCAACTCGCCCGGCCCGACTCCGCTGTATTCATTCACGACGCCGGCAACGGGCACGCTGCCGAAACTGTCCACGCCAAGGTCGCGCACACAATCAAATCGCTCCGGATCCCAGGCAGATTCCTTCACAACCCGCGCGGTGGCTTTGTGGGTTGGAAAGGGCAACGTACCGGCGCGGAAGCAGAACTCGCTGAACAGGTACGGGAGCAGGCAGAACGGGCGGACCAGGCAGAAGAGTTGATCGATGCGATCCGGTCCAGCCTCAGCTACCGGGCCTCGGAGCCCTTGCGCGCATTTGAGCGCTGGCGACGTTCGCTCAAACCGAGCTCGTAGGTCAGTAGCGCACCGACCCATAAGAGCCATCGACGAACTCGGCGACGGCAGCGCTGCCCTCGATGGGGTCAGGCAGGTCTCCTGAGCGAAGCCGCATTCTGTAATCGGCGACAGCCTGTCGCTGCGGGGATGTCCCGTACTGCATTATGTGCTCGGCGGTCTCCCCTGCAATGTCGCCGCGCTGATATCGCGTGGCAATCATGAGGCGAGCGAGGGCTCCGTGGTATTCCTCGATCGGTGAGGCGTCCACGTTTCCGCTCCGATTGAAGCTCTTGTCATGAAACACTCCGGCTTCGGGAACATGGATGATTCGGTATCCGGCCATTCGCATACGCCACGAGATATCCACGTCGTCGCAATACAAGGGGAAGAACGTCTCGTCGTATCCCCCGACGGAGACGAAGGCGGAACGCCTGTAGAGAACGCAGAACCCGCTCGCCCAACTCGTATGGCCCGTTCGAGGGTCGTAGTCCTTCGGGTGTTCGAGGGGAAGCTGTCGTCCCTCAGCCGCGGCGACGGTCGGGTCGGCGGAAGCACTGACCAGGATCCGGAGAACGTTCGGCTGCGCATACGTATCGGGATTGATCACGAAGATGAAGTCAGAATCGTGTAGCGCTGACAGCCGGTTGTGGGCACGCGCCGTCATGAGGTTGTCGTTGAAAAAGTGGTACTCGATCTCGACACCGGCCGCCGACCGGACAAACTCGGTCAGGTCCTGAAGCGCTGCTTCGCTCAATAGCGGGTTTGGGGAGCAGTCTCCGAACAAGAGTCGCACGCCGGTGATCTCGCCGGACTCCGAGACTCGTCGGATGCAGGTTGCCAGCGATCTGGCCATGCGCCAGATTTGGGCGAGCCCGTTCTCGTAGAAGACAACCTGGACGCTCAACGATTCGGTCACAAAGCCAATTCTTGCAGCCGGTTCGCCCCACGGGAACGATGCCGGATGGTCCCACGGATGCAACAGCGGAGACAGCTAGTGTTTGGGCAGGCAACCCGGAGGTAGGGCCTTGGATGGAAGCGGCTTGGACGGAGACAGCGACTCTTTTTTCGAAAAGACAACTTCGCTGCTCGATGCCCTGCGTATCGAGTCGGGGCTCTTCGTAGATCTGGGCGGTAGCGTCCAGGCGCCGGCGGCGCTCCCAGCCGGACTGGAGTACGTCTGTTTGACCGACGAACCCTCCGAGCGGGGCCACTCCACGCATTGGGTCGACTTTGGAAACCACACCCAGCTTTCCAGCGCGGTGGAACGTGTCGTCGGTGACAAGAAGGTCGCGTGCGTCGTGATCGGCGATCTGCTCGAACGAGTCGAATTCGTCGGCCCGTTCCTTGGTGCCCTGGCAGAATGTCACCGTCGCCTGGGTTTTCCACCCCTCATAGTCGGCGTAACCAATATCGGCCATGTCGATGTCCTGGGCAACCTACTGGCGGGAACCTGGGGGCTCGACCCCGTCACCCGATCCAAAGAACGGCTCACCCGCAGGTTCACCGAGCAGACTCTCACCGAATCGCTGAGGACCCACGGGTTTCGCCAGATCGCATCGCGGGACATCCAGGGATTCGCCGATCACTGCGGAAGACTCGGGGGATTTGCAGCCACCGAGCCGACGACACCGCTGGGTGCGTTCGTGCGGACGATACGGAACATGGCCGATGAGAACGCGAACACGATGCGATTCGTCCGCGCCTACTCGCTCAGCCCAGCTCCGCCGCCGGAATCGGCGCAGTCGGGCGAGCAGCCATTCTTGTCGGTCATCGTACGTACGCAGGGAAAACGGCTTGGACTTCTCGAAGATGCGCTCACGAGCCTGGCCGCCCAAACACTCAACGACCTCGAAGTTCAGCTGGTCATACACTCCGGCGCCGATGAGGATCTCGAGTCCGTGAAGTCGGTCGTTTCCGCCTTCGATGGGGAGTTCGTTCACCGGGTGTATCTCCACCAAGTGTCCGACGGTGGCCGGTCCCGTCCTCTCAACGTGGGCCTCGACGCCGCGAAGGGCCGATACATCGCATTCCTGGACGACGACGACATGGTGCTCGGGAACTGGGCCGCTGCGTTCGAGGCGGCCGTGAGGCAGCATCCGGGTCATACGATTCGTGCCCTTGCGGCGGACCAGAGCTTCAGCGTCGACGACACCGGTATTCCTCGGGCCGAGTCAGGGTTCCAACATGACCGCGACCGTCGTTTTGACCTGCTCACCCATTTCCACCACAACGAAACTCCGATCTGCGCATTCGCTCTGCCCGCAATCACCTTGAACATGCTCAGACTGCGCTTCGATGAACGACTCCCAGTTGTGGAGGACTGGGATCTTCTTGTCCGGACTGCGATGCTCACCGGAGTCCACGACATCGAAGAGATCACATCGGTGTATCGCCGATGGATCTCGACGAACGAGAACAGTTTCTCGATTCCTCCCACAACATGGACAACAGCTCGCGACAACGTGATCGACTCGCTCGACTCAGGGCCGGTGCTGCTGCCCGCCGGCTCGGTGCGTCAACTTGTCGACCTGCACGAACATCGTGAGGCGACCCAACGAGAGCTCGACGCCGCACGGGACGAGATCGCCAATCTTCAATATCATCTCGACGCAGTACAACGTCAGTCAATTCCCAGGTTCGCTGCGGAAAAAGTCGCTCGGACCCGTCCTTCGGCGTGTGCGGCGCTGATGAGCTCTCAGCCGCCCGACTACGTTTCGGCGCTCGCTGAGATCGAACGACTGCAGCTGGAACTCCATAGTGCCCTTGACCAGCTCGATGAGCTGCGTTCGGTGGGCGCCGAACTTGCCGCACTGAAATCGTCCCGCAGCTACCGCCTACTCGTTCGACTGCAAACCCTTCGATCCGAACTGAGAGGTTTGCCGAATCGCTTCGGAGTGTCATGATCCTTTTCGCCACCTCCGCAGGTGATGGGCCTCTGAATCGTAGCTTGGAGCGCCAAACGAGTTCCGAATGGCAGACGCTCACCCTGGTTGGGGAGGACCAGACAGACAGCCTGACCCATATCACAGCATCGGGTGCATCGCACGTGGCGTTCCTGGACGATCGCGACGTGTGCTCGTCCGATGCAGTCAGGGCTGTTCTAGACACGGCGAGCGCAGACCCATTGATCGACGTGATCTACTGCGACGAGGACACCATCGAAGACGGCGTTCGCACCGCTCCATTTCTCAAGCCGGGATGGTCACCCGAACGCTTCAGAGCCCAGAACTATCTCGGTCGGTCGGTGTGGTACTCGGTCCGGTTCATCGAGGACGTAGCCGGGGGCATCGCCAACCTTGCCGCATCGATCCCCGATGCGCGGCGCATCGCCCACATTCCCCGAACGCTCGTACACCTCGGTGCTCCTCAGGAATTTGCGATCTGCCCAGAACCACCCTGCCACACGAGCGCCTCGATCTCGGTGGTAATCCCGACGGGTGGCGTTGAAGGCTGGGTCGACGAAACGGAGGTCGTCCACGTCAACCACGCGATCAGGTCGCTCATGCAGCAGTCAACAGCCCTGGACCTGGAAATCGTGGTTGTGCTCGACCGGACAACCGATTCCGAGGTGCTGGGAGATCTGGTCGAGCTTCCGAATCTGTCAGTTGTTCAGGACTCCGAGCAGTTCAACTTCTCCCGAGCCTGCAACATGGGAGCGCGTCAGAGCAGCGGACAGGTGTTGCTTTTCTTGAACGATGACACCGAATGTGTCGACGGCGCTGCCCTCCATCGTTTGGGTGAGACGGCCCTGCGGCGACAGATCGGCGCCGTGGGCCCGCATCTATTGTTTGGGGATGGACGGCTGCAGCATGCAGGCATCTGGGCACGAGCCGGCATACCAGGGCATCGCTACCCGGGACTGAGTGCAGACTTCACCGGCCTGAATAACTCGCTCCTTGTTCCGCAGAACTCGGTTGCCGTCACCGGGGCATGTCTTGCGGTGGAGGCCAACCGTTTTTGGTCGGTCGGAGGTTTCGACGAAAACTTCCCGTTGAACTTCAATGATGTCGATCTGTGTCTACGGCTTCTCCGCTCGGGCTATCGGACGGTCGTCGAGCCGATTCGAGCTTTCAGGCACTTCGAATCGGCGACACGCGAACCGGCTGCCACTTCGGAGGAGTATGCGCTGCTCCGAGATCTTTGGGAGCCGGAACTCTCCGAAGATTTCTGGGATCATCCGCGCCACAAATCCCCAGCGCCGAACGAGTACCCACCACCCACCCCTGCCTACATCGAGGCCATCGAGCCGCTTGCCCGGACAACACTGCGCCCCCGAGTTTGGGACACCGCCCGTGGAAAGCCGGTCAACTGGCCTCACCGTGACGCCGAATCGGGCTGAGCATTCCCGCGTGCCCCAACTCTTTCTGCAATAGTCTGCGAGATGCGGATTCTTGTTACCGGCGGCCTGGGATTCATCGGGTCCACGGTCGTTCGTCAAGCGGCTGCAGCCAAGCACTCGATCCTCAACGTCGACCTCCAGACCTATGCAGGCGATCCACGAACCGTGGCACCAGTTGCGAAGACGGGGGCATATCAACATCGACGGATCGACATCTGCGACAACACTGAGATTCGCCGCGCCTTTGCCGACTTCGCCCCCGACCGGGTGATGCACCTCGCGGCCGAAAGCCACGTGGACCGCAGCATCGACGGTCCGGCCGCCTTCGCACGCACCAATGTGGTGGGCACCACTGTGATGCTGCAGGAAGCACAGACCTGGCTGGCCGACAACCCGAACAGCGACTTTCGGTTTCTTCACATAAGCACCGACGAGGTATTTGGCTCTCTCAGACCTGGCGACCAACCCTTCACCGAGGCCACACCCTATGACCCCCGTTCGCCATACTCAGCTAGCAAGGCGGCGTCAGACCATTTCGCTCGGTCCTGGTTTCACACCTACGGACTCCCGGTAGTAGTCACCAACTGCTCCAACAACTACGGGCCGTATCAGTTTCCCGAGAAACTGATCCCGTTGATGATCATTAAAGCGCTCCGCAATGAGCCGCTTCCGGTTTACGGCGCCGGCGACAACATTCGCGACTGGATCCACGTGGAAGATCACGCTTCGGGTCTGCTGCGGGCAGCAGACGTTGGAACTCCGGGCAGTACCTACCTTTTCGGCGGCGCTGCCGAGCGCACCAACCTCGAGGTTGTCCACGCAATCTGTGATCTTGTCGATGAGCTGGCCGATTCCAGAACCGACCGGCGGGAACTGATTACCTTCGTGACCGATCGTCCCGGACATGATCACCGGTATGCCATCGACTTCGACCGCACTACGGAATCGTTGGGCTGGACGCCAAAACGAACCTTCGAACGGGGACTACGTGACACCGTCGAGTGGTACCTCAACAACCCGGACTACTGGGAACCGATCCTGGCGGATCGATATGCCGGTACCCGGCTGGGGACAACATGAAGGGCTGGAATAGATGAAAGGCATCGTTCTCGCCGGTGGAACCGGAACTCGTCTCCACCCCCTCACACTCGCAGCGTCCAAGCAGCTGTTACCTGTCTATGACAAACCGATGATCTACTACCCGATCAGCACCCTGATGTTGGCGGGTATCCGAGAGCAGCTGATCATCACAACGCCTGAGGATGCCGAATCCTTCCGTCGACTCCTGGGCGACGGATCACAGTTCGGGATCTCCCTGTCCTACGCTGTCCAACCCAGCCCCGACGGACTGGCCCAGGCATTCCTCATCGGCGAAGCTTTTGTAGCCGAAGGAGGTTGTGCTTTGGCCCTCGGCGACAACCTTTTCTACGGCGAGGGCATGTCGAAGCAGCTGGCTACTGCTGCCCGAATCGAACGCGGCGCCAACGTCTTCGCCCAGCAGGTACGAGATCCAGAACGGTACGGCGTTGTGGCTTTCAACCACCACGGACTGGCGACCAGCATCGAAGAGAAGCCAAAGGAACCGAAATCGCATTGGGCTGTCACAGGCTTGTATTTCTACGACGACCAGATCGTAGAGATCGCGAAAGCAGTGGAGCCCTCCGACCGCGGCGAACTGGAAATCACATCAGTCAACCAGACCTACTTGGAACAGGGTGAGCTGAACGTTACACAGCTCAGTCGGGGCGTCGCGTGGCTCGACACCGGCACGTTCGACTCACTGGTTGAGGCCGGTGAGTTCGTGAGAGTCATCGAAAAGCGTCAGGCGAAGAAGATCGCCTGCCTAGAGGAGATCAGTTGGCAAAAGGGCTGGATGTCCGATGAGGAGCTTGAGCATGCTGCCCATTCGCTTATGAAAAGCGGCTACGGCGAGTACCTGCTCTCGCTACTTGACCGCTAGCGAACCGAACGGTTCTACAGCTCTAGGCTGGCACATAGAGTCTCGGCTGCGGCCGAATAGGTCGTCTCCTCGGCATACCGGCGCATCGCGTCAGCCATTCGAAGTGTGGGGGATGGATCCGACATGAGTTCGGAGATCCTCCTGGCAAGACCCTCGGCTGCGATATCAGCACGCACCCTCAAGACCACATCGTCGGGAAGTTCTGTGACGACACCCAATCTCGTGGTGATTGTTGGAGTCTCCGACGCAATCAGTTCGGCCAGCGCTCCAGAAGACTCACCGTTGGAGAACCGGCGCAACTGCACCGCGACCCGTACCGACCGCATGTGGCGAGCGAACTCTGCTTGATCGACCGAACCAGCGAACTCCACGTCGACGCCTAGCGCTTGGGCGCTGTCTTCGAGTTCGTCTTTCAACCGAGGATCACACTCACCTACGAAGCGGACCGTCACAGCTGGGCTGGTGACCAACGAACACGCTTGGATCACCAGCTCGGGATTCTTGGCCCGGTCGACGATGCCGAAGACTCCCACGACGCATTCCTCGCGGGCAGCCGACGCTGGATTGGCAACCGGAACCGGGTGGTTGAAGATGTGCTCGACCGAGAAGCCGGTGTCGAGAGACAGCAGGCGGGCGGCGTGGTCGGAATGGCAGAATCTCCGGGTCGCGTGTCGCATGATCTCGGCTGCCATCAGGATCCCAAACCGGACAGCGGTGTCGGGGTCGATCGCAGTGGCTTCGATAACCGAGGACCGGTAGCGATCGGGATACATCATGTTCAGACGTTGCCCCACGTGGTCAGCCCCAAGGTTTGGGGCATCGATCCGGAAGAGCTCGTTGTAGAGCCCGACGTAGCGTGCTTCATGGAAGACGACTGCGCCGGGTACCCGGCGCAGCTGCTGAAGAGCCTGCACATGGAAGCGAGAGTTGCCCATCATGTAGACCACTCGATCGAAGGGTTGGCCGCCAAGATGTAGTTCCTCTAGAGCACCCAAGGGTCGAAGCTCACAGCCTGGCACCTCTTCGAACTGAACATCGCCCTCCTCCTCGTTCACTGCCGAAAACACCGTGACGTCGGCATGACGGGCCAATTCGGGCAGCAGTCTCGCCGAGTAGTACGCAATACCGGAGGGCTGGGGTGGCAGTGGTGTCACTACGGCTATGCGCGGCTTGGTGGACGGCGGCGACAATCGTCGATGACGGGCTTTCTGGAGAGCCCCCTTCAGAAGCTCTGCTGACCGATCCCACGTGAAGTCGGTCGTCTGGCTGGCAACGATTGCACGTCTGAACTCGCGATCCTCGAGACCTCGAGCCAAGGCGGCCCGAATCGACTCGGTCGATTCGGGGTCGAAGCGGGCTTCTTCATATGGCTGAACCTCTCGCAGACTCGACGAGTCGGCGCAGAGCACTGGTACGCCGCACCTCATGGCCTCTAGAGCAGGCAGTCCGAATCCCTCATAGAGCGACGGAAAAATGGTGACCAATGCGTGCTGATTCAGCCCGATCAGATGGTCGTCAGGAAGATAGCCAGGCAAAACGAGCTGATCAGACTCCAGGCCGAGTCTTTGAGCCCGCTGGCGAAGATCTTCTTCGACCCAAGGTTCGAGTCGACATGCAAGCACCAACTGGTGCAGGCCCCTCAGGTCACCGTCCAGAGCGGCGTAGGCCTCGAGGGTTCGGTCGACGTTCTTGCGCCAGTCGATCCCGGTTGGAAATAGTACATACCCCGGCCGTAATCCCTCGATCGGCGGGAAGCCCTTCCCGGGTTTGGCGGGCCTGAATCGGTCGTCGACACCGGCATAGATCACCGACTGGCGGCCCCTGGGAATGTGTAACAGTTCACTCGCATCGTCGCGGGACGTGATCGAGATGGGGAGCACACCATCGAACAACCCATATGCCGCCACCCGATCGAAATATGCAGAGCGAAGGTCAGGTTCGGTGAGGTAGGCATCTGGGAACTTCAACGGGATGAGGTCGTAGAGAATCGCAAGCTTGGTCCACGTTGAACCGCGCGCCCAGTGCGGTAGGACAGTTGCCAGGTCAGCCTCCAACTCGATGATCGAGCCCGCCAGGAATGTTCCTCCTCGAAACGGATCTGGGGCGAACTGGTCGCTGCGAACGACCTTCCCGGTTTCCACGAGCGGCAGCAGCGACGCAGGCAACGGCAAATGGGGATGAATCACATAGTGGTCGATCAGGCTGGGATGGTTACGTTCAGCCGCAAGGGCCAACTGCGAGATGAGCCTGGCAATTCCTCGTTCGCCGTGATCCCGGTTCTGGCTTCCGAGCAGGTCAAAGACGACCGGCATCAGTGATTGTTCTTCTCGGTCAACTCTCGAATCTGGGTCTCCAGCAAAGTCAAGCGGGTGGACAAGGCAAAGTGCCGCTCAGCGGCGCTGGCGTCGGACTCAGCCAGTGCACTGAGAACGTCATCCTTTGCGGCATGGACCTCGTCGACAACTGCCCGGAGGTACCGATCCATCCGACCGGTCACCGGTGCGGTCAGCTTCTTTGCGGCTGGTCCCAGGTTTGGCATGCCTCAAGTATTCCAGAGGGCGTGACTCAGCCTCCGCTTTGACCTGACTGTGGGTCTCGATGGTCACGGATGCGCCGTCTGTCGGGATCGACCAACGGGTCATAGTGGGAGGGTCTGACCTGAGCTTGCAGCTCCAGCCGGCGAACGCGCTCGAGTGTGCGTTGGCTCACGACGCGTTGCGATGCGATCAGGTCGGCAACCACGGCAAGGGCGAGGAGTTGAACCGAAGCGATTCCAAGGGCTGCAGCCAAGATGATCGAC
This sequence comes from uncultured Acidimicrobiales bacterium, assembly GCA_963751955.1. GTDB lineage: Bacteria > Actinomycetota > Acidimicrobiia > Acidimicrobiales > SZUA-35 > JABDIY01. The sequence goes on from CAVVWM010000003.1 coordinate 90,341, forward strand.
TGCAAGTGACCCGAGGTGTCTCCGGTCCGCAGCCAGTCCACAACGAAGGGCAGCGACGCGAAGATGGCTCCACTCAGCAGTAGAAATGAAAGCGCACCAAAGAACTGCAAGGGTTCATAGGCAGCAAAAACTCTTCCGATGGTCAGCGCGTTCTTCTTGATGTACCCGAACATCGAACCGAACAAACGCGATTCCCGCACCTTGGCATTGGTGCGAATCGGAACAGACAGTATCGCGGCGTTCTGCCGGCCGGCTTGGATCAGCGACTCGATCGTGTAGGTGTAGCTGTTGACGACTGTCAGTCCGATGGCCGCTTCTCGCGAATACGCACGGAACCCACTGGTTGCATCGGGAATTGTTGTCCCCGAGGCCTTTCGAACCGCCCAACTCCCGAGGAGTTGCAGCCGGGTCTTGAGCTTGGAGAACTCCTCGTGATTGCGAACATCGCGAGCACCGACCACGATGTCTGCTTCGCCCCCGACAACTGGGTTGGTCAGCAGTACGATGTCGTCAGCGTGGTACTGGTTGTCTGCGTCGGTGTTGACGATGACGTCCGCACCCAGCTTCAAGCATGCATCCAGTCCGGCTTGGAACGCAGTGGCAAGACCTCGATTCTGGGGAAGACTCACCACGTGATGGACCCCAGCGGCCCGAGCCACCTCGACGGTTCTGTCGGTTGAGCCGTCGTCGATGATCAACCACTCGACTGAATCGAAGCCGTCGACTGCGTCGGGCAGCGCGCCGATTGTGTCTGGAAGCTGATCCTCTTCGTTAAGGCACGGCACTTGGATTATCAGCTTCACTCAATGGCCAAGCTAGCCGTTTGCAAGGCCTGGCTCTTGTATGGCGGTGGGATTGAACCTCCCCAGGCCTGCTGGCGTACAGAACTAGAGTCTGGCGGTGACCTTCTCTGCTCGCGGCGCCAGCCCCAACTCATCAGCGGACGCGCCCGATGTTTTGTTCTTCGGAACCTTCGATGAGGAGCTGCACCCGCGGACAACGGTACTTCGCGAGGGCTTGGCGGCGCGGGGCAATCGGGTTTCTTCCATCAATCGGCCACTGGGTCTGAGCACCGCTGACAAGGTCCGCATCGCCCGGTTTCCCGTCCTCGCCGTTCTGTTGGTGTTCAAGCTGCTGATACGTTGGGCCCAGTTGCTGGCGGACAGCCGTGGAACGCAGCCGACCGTGGTGATAGTCGGCTACATGGGACACTTCGATGTACACCTGGCCAGGCTTCGATTCCGCTCGAGTTTCGTTGTGCTCGACCATCTCACCGGACTGGCGGAAACGGCTCGGGACCGACGGGTCGACCACGGCGTTCGATTTCGGCTACTGGGCTTTCTCGATCGCTGCGCCCTGGCCCGAGCCGATCTTGTTCTGTCTGACACCGAGGAACAGGCCGCCCAGATCGCCGGCCACGCAACCGAAGTCATAGTCATCCCAGTCGGCGCAGCAACAGCGTGGCACGATGCCCGAGGGTCGAGTACAACCCCAACGGGACCGCTGAAGGTGGTGTTCGTGGGGCTGTTCACTCCGCTGCAGGGAACCGACGTGATCGCTCGAGCGGCCATCGAAACACTCCAATCGGCTGAAGTAGAGTTCACGTTCGTGGGCGCCGGCCAGGATCTCGAGTTGGCGAAGTCAATCGTGCCTCCAGACGATAAGAGGGTCGTATGGCGCGAGTGGATTCCAATGATTGGCCTGCCAGGATTTGTGGCGGAGTTTGATGTGAGTCTGGGCATTTTTGGCAGTACGCCCAAGGCCCTCCGGGTCGTACCCAACAAGGTGTATCAGGGGCTCGCAGCCGGCACGGTCGTGATCACTAGCAACACCGATCCTCAACGGCGACTGAAAGAACTACACCGTTTGAACCGTCTCCGGCTCACGCCACCGGGTGATTCGAGCGCACTGGCCCGCGCACTAATCGAACTCGCCGGGTCGACAGAAAGGATTCGAAACCAAGACCTCGCCGGTTCTGAGGAGTTCACCATGGCGCCATCGGCAATCGTGGCTCCGCTTGCGGACCGCTTGGGTACATGAAGTACCCGGCGCTTTCGCTTGGAGCTTGGTTCCGCTATGACTTCATCTTCGAACATCTCATCCCAGAGAATCCGCGCTCGATTGTCGAATTCGGTCCTGGTTTGGGCGCCCTCGGCGTACGGCTTGCCGAGTATGCCACCTATGAAGCAGTTGAGCCCGACCCAGACTCGAGGCTCGCCGCACAAAAGCTGCTCGGGCCCAAGGTCAAAGCATCGGGCGACGAGCTCACCATCGACGAAGCCGATCTCATTTGCGCATTCGAGGTACTCGAGCACCTACCTGATGATGCTGGTGCCCTCCGGACATGGACCAAACATCTTCGGCCGGGTGGTCTGGTGTTGTTGAGCGTCCCCGCCTTCATGGACCAGTTCGGACCCCACGATGAGACCGCGGGTCATCTTCGTCGCTACTCGCCCGAGGACATGGAAGAACTCCTTCGACGGAGCGGGCTCGCACCCGAGGAGCTTCGTTTGACCGGATTCCCCATCGGCTTCATGCTCCAATGGGCCCGAAACCGACTGGCTCCGAGGCATCGCGGGCAGCTGGGAACGATCCAAGCAAGGACCGCCGCCTCGGGTCGGCTCTACCAATTCGAATCCAATGGATGGTTGACCCACGCCATCGCTTGGCCGTTCCGAAAGCTGCAACGTCTTCAGGCCCGCCGAGGAACGGGACTCGTTGTGGCGGCGAGGAAGCCGTGAGAGCAACATGGAACTGGAAGGCCGCGTTCTATGTTGCGGGCACTCTCGGGATGCTGGTTGCCGTTCTCACGATAGAACGACCCCGAGTTGATGAATTCCCCTCGCTGGCAGCACTCGCTGTCGCGTGTGCGTTCACCACGACGTCATTGGCTACTGCCGGTTTTCAATGGGCCACTCTCCTTCATGTCCACGGAACTGAACGCAGGGCAGCATTCCGCAGTGTCTTCGTATCCCAATTGAGCAAGTACTTGCCTGCCGGTGGAGTCTTTCAGGTTGCCGGTCAGGTCTCCCTTTCCGATTCAGGGACTCCCGCATCGAGATTCCAGCTGTTTCTCACCGGAATGGTGCAGCTCTGTGCGGCATGCCCACTCGTTGGGCTCTTGTTGCTGGGTCCATCGTCGGCGGCCGTTCCCAGAACAATCGCCGTTCTGGCAACGCCCATTATTCTGCTTGCGCATCCCAGGTTCATGTCTTGGGTCCTGACTTTTGCGGGTCAGTTCATCAGGTCTTTCTCGAACGTCGTAGGACCGTTGCCCAAGGATCGGCTTGTTCGTGCTCAGCTGTTGGCATTGGCAAACATCACGTTGTTGAGTATGGGTTTCGCGACGATCAGTCTGGCCGTCGACCGATCGACATCCTTCCTCGTGGCAACGGGTGCTTTTGCACTCGCCTGGCTTGCAGGTTTCGTCGTTGTACCCCTACCGGCGGGTCTGGGTGTGCGAGAGGCGGCGCTGGTTGCTCTGCTTCCAGACCTCTCACCCGGGAACGTTGTGCTCACCGGTGTCAGTCTGAGGCTGGTGGGATTGGTCAGTGAGATGGGGCTCGCAGGCGCGTCCATGGCGATGAGAACTCGCTCGTGATCCAACTAGTACTCGCTGCCATGGGCTCGCTGGGCTTCATAGGCCTCGGGTTCACCACAATCACCAACCGTTTCAGCTCGCCTGGGTCGTCGAGGGGTGCCGCCGAAATCCTCGACGGGTTGGGGATCGCGGTCCCCGGAATCCTACTCGTGAGCCTGGCGGCCATCCGGGCAGACATATTCGATCGACCCGTGCTCATCGTCGTCGGGATTGTGGCAATCATCTCGATCGATCCACGATCGGCGAGGAGTTCGCTTCCCTCACCCATGTGGCTCGGGCTGATTGGGATTATCACAGCGGCCGGCCTGTGGCTGCGACGAGATCCCGTCTACTTCCTCGGTGACTGGACAGATTTCGGTGAGTACGTGAACAGGGGAAATTCGATCGCCGACGGCGGGCCACCGGGAGGTTTCTTCCCGCCGCTTACCGAGACGTACATAGCGTTGGGTCATCTGCTCTTTTCTCAGCGCTACGCATTGGTGATCGTGCCGGTTCTGGCCGTTATCACCGGGCTCTTCGTCGCCGGGGTCAGTGGCGTGCTGACCGGTTCGCGGGCCGCCGCAGTACTGGCCGGCTCACTGTTCGCCATTCATCCGGTTGCGGTGTGGTTTGGTCGTCTACCAACCAGCGAAGTCGGGTTTGGTCTCCTTGCATCGATTCTCGCCTACCAACTGATCCGGGCTGGCGACGGTGAGCGGTCATGGCCCATCGGCCTCACCGTGGCGGCGATGGTGGTGTCACGACCGAACGGATTGGTACTCGTTCTACCGTTCACCGCAATCGTCGTAGTGGCTGCACTTTCGGATGCTCGTTGGGATCCGTGGGCCCGAACGGTTGGCCCCTTCGTGGTCGGGTGGATCTCGGGATTTTTGTGGCTGGCGAACTTCGGGCTCTTTCGCGGCTTCGCCGCCACCCTCGGCGGACTGTTCGGCGTCGAGACCGCCACGCTCAACGGCCAGCTGTCCAACCCCGGCTGGCAGGCCGCAGTCGTGATTGGGATGCTGTTGTACTGGGTCGTCCTGTCCCGGATCTGGACCGCACCCACAACAACGATTTCTCAGCTCGTACGCGTCCTGATCGGTACCACGGTCCTGGCCACTTTCGGAGTGGTAGCGCTTGCGGGTCGGCTATTTCTCCTGCGAGATGGGCTGTCCTCGATCGGCTATCCAACGCTTGTGTTGGCACTGGTGGGCGGCCTCGCTCTGATGATCGAGCGAGAGACGTCCTTGGCTGGGCTCGCCGCTGTCCTTGCTCCCGCGACGCTGTGGTCGATGGTCTACGCCTTCCAGTTGGACGAGATCCTCCCACACTATGTTTTCCTCTACTGGGAGCGATTTCTGTTCCCGAATGTGACGCTCGCGATCTTTGTTTTGGCCGGTGGCCTCGCAGCTGCGGTGGAGCGCATGCTGAGCTCCTCCGCTGCACGAACGGGCGCTGTATATGCCGCACTGATTCCGCCGTTGATATTGGCTCGGCTCTTCGTTCCCCAGTACGAACTCCAACATCACAAGCAGTATCACGGTGCAGGCTTCTACGATGCTCTGGAAGCGATTGCTGACGACATCCCCGAAGGCGCAGCTGTCGCTTACAACGGCGTTCCCAGCGAACTGATCTGGGATCGCTATTTCTTCTTTTTCCCAACACCTTTCGGGTCATTGGCCACCCCCTCTGGCTCACCTTCGGAGTCGAGTTCACGAACCTCCCGACCGTGCCCACCGCGCCCGACCCCCTGGGTGGAACCAACCCAAACCCCTCACATCTGCTGTCGGTGTCCCTCGAACCTCGGGATCAGCTAGAGCCTCTTGCGGCTGGTCAACATGAGTTCCCGATCTCACTGCTGCCACGAGACTCGACTCAGATCCAAGACTGGAACGAGTGGACAGTCGTGGCGACGGTCACCGAGCTCGGCCCGTGAAATGGTTCTCCCCTAGCGGCTCTGTCACATGGAGCAGGATGGTCTGGGCAGCCGCAGGAACGTCGTTCATCGTGCGGGTGGGAATCGTTCTCCAGATGCGATCTCCCTACTTGTTCTACGACGAATTCACCGGACCCGCCATCGCTCGCCATCTGAGCGGGACTCATGTATCAACCTACGGTGTCGGATCCACACCGCTGTACGGCGTGCTTCTCACCCCGGTGGCTGCGGTCTTCGACTCAGCTGCAGGTTTCTACACATGCGCCCTGGTCATGAATGCGGCGCTTGCATCATTACTTGGGCCACTTCTTTTCAACATTGCCAGGCGAGTCCTCAGACTCGACGGGATGGACGCTGCGATGGGCGCCATCGTGGGTTCATTGACCGCCTCGACGATCGGTTACTCAGCGCTGGTAGTTCCCGAGGTCCTTCTCACCGTTGTCACGGCTGGTTCGATCCTCGCTGTCGACCGGTTCATCTCCCGCCCTGACACTTGGTCGTCCCAGGTGGTTGTGGTCGGATCGGTCGGCCTGGTCCTGGCCGCCCATCCGCGAGCGATCGTTGCCGGTGTTGGATTTCTGCTGGCGGTGGGTGAGCATCTTCGACGAGGAGCACTCAGACCCAGAGCGGCTGCGACGGTCGCTCTGGGAACCGCAGGGATGTGGCTGATCGTGAACACGTCGAGATCCCAGCTGCGGGAATCCATCTACATCGACGGCAGCCCTGCGGTTGACCCACTCGCCATACTTCGCTCAGCAATCGAGCAGCCGACCTTGGTGGCAAGATCCCTAATAGGAACCTCGTTTACCCTGGCGACGGGAACTGCCGGACTGGTTTTTGTTGGCGGTGTCGCACTGCTCGGATCTGTAGCGGCCCAACGAAGCGACCGCCGTTCGTCGGCTGTATATCCGTTCCTCCTCGTCGTAGGAACCGTCACTCTCTCCGCCCTCTTCGTAGGTGCACTGATGAGCAACGATGGTCGACGAGTCGATGCGTTCACCTACGCCAGATACGTGGATCACGTTGTTCCGATCCTCGTGGTGTATGCCGCCGCTGGCTGGCGGCGGGCGTGGATCCGGTGGACCGGGCTCGGGATCGGCGCTGTTGCCATCGTTGTTGCCGCAATCGTGGCGAGCAATGTTTATGATCAGTGGTTCTGGGTGGGACCCAACGCACAGAGCAATCACACCGGTCTGCACTGGATCAAGAACTTCGACAACATCCTCGATGTCAGCCGGGTATGGGTCTATGGATTGTTGCTCGTTGGCGTGGTCGCTCTCGGGTCTGCATGGTCCCGAGTCCGCACGCTGGCCTTCATGTTGGTGGGGCTCGTGGGCGTAACCGCCGGAGCATCGTTCGTACTGCTGTGGGCCGACGAGCTACAGGATGTTCCCCCTATTGCCGAAGCACTCGAAAACCAGACCGACCTGGTGATCGGCATCCCCATTCCTACCGTCAGTCCGATCACGGCCCAATACATCCAATTCTGGGCCCCGGATGCTCGTTTGCAGCCCTATCTCGGCGAGCGACCGTCTGCGGTGACAGCGATCCTGTTGCCAACCGGCGTGCCGCCACCACCGGACGCATCGCTGCTGCGCAGCGACCCGATCACCGGAGTTGCATTGTGGGTCGATGTTGATAGTCCTTGATCGGGATGACCGAAATCCAGCCCTCGGACACGCCCGGTCAGGTGAGCCACGCCGCCCACTGCGGGTTGGATCTTGTTGCCAGCACCACTGAGTAGGCGGGAGCCTTAGGGCGTCTTTTCAGCTTCAGTCCGGCTCCGCTGAGCGAGCGGGATCCCTTGCGCTGATTGTGAAGCTTGCACATCAGCACCGTGTTCTCCCAGGTGGTTTCGCCACCTCGACACCGGGGGATGACGTGGTCGATGGTGGTTCCGGTGGAATCACATTCGCTGACCTGGCAGCTGTTGTCGTCTCTGGCTCGGAGGGCTGCTCGGGTCCACGGTGCCTTTTCACCCCGGCGAAAGGCTTTCACCATGTTGAACAAGCGAACGACAACTGGAAACGGAAACTCGGCACCACCGCAGGTCCGAATCGTCCGATCCTCGGACTTCTCGAGCAGTTCGACTTCACCCTCGATCACCATCACGATGGCGCGACGCCACGAGATGAGCGTGAGAGGTTCATAGCTTGCGTTGAGAAGCAGGACCGTCATTGCTCTTCACCCTCCAGAAGCGAATGACTGCGACAGTACGCGCCAAAATCGGCCAAGGCCAGTTCATATCGGCCGATTTCAGGCCAACCCACTGCACCGACAGGTCTCGGTCTCCCTGGCCAGCCCCCCAAGTTCATGCCAGGGTTTGTGCTGATTCAGATGTTGGCGCAACTCCCAATTGAGTGTGCTCGATCGATGTCTTGAGGCGGACTCGTCCGGCACCTGCGCCTCTGACAGAGGTCACCGAAAAGCTGGTCGGCGCCTTCGCGCGGTCGTACTCGAAGGTCTCGCTGACATCCTGCAAGGCTGCAGTTATCTCGAAGCTGCCCTGAAGAAGGGGCAGGTCCTCAACGGTGATAGCCACCTCGCCGATACCTGGCTCGACGTTGAGGAGGTCTACGCCGGTGATGTCGGATCCGTTGAAGTTCGACACGAGGATTCCGTCGTGGCTGTAGATCCAAATGGCGAGCCGCATGGCTGGAATCGGCTCAGCTGCGGTGTACCGGACCCGGAAGGTGAGCGTGTCGCCCGGATGGTACGAGTCGTCCCCGTGAACGGGCTTGTCCACGCTGACCGCTACCAACGAGGCCACAGCCTTGCTGGATGGGTCGAGCTCGGTTGGCGACCCGTCGCCGTGTCGAACGCCGGTCCGCGCCTCGAGCGAATCCCGGTAGGCGACAACCCCATCGTGAGGTTCGCCACAGTAGATCATTCGTCCGCTGTCGAGGATCACGGCCCGGTCGCAGAACAACCGAACCATGTCCGGTGAGTGGGTGACGAGCACGATGGTACGTCCATCTCTCTGGAACCCCCGAACCCGCTCGAGGCATTTGCGCTGAAATGCCTCGTCGCCGACTGCCAGGACCTCATCGATCAGGAGCACATCCGGTTTGAGATTCACAGCCACGGCGAACCCGAGCCGGGCGAACATGCCGGAGCTGTAGTGCTTCACCTGTGAATCGATGAACGCCGGGATCTCTGAGAAGTCGATTATGTCGTCGATCATCTCGTCTATCTGAGCTTTGGAGAACCCCAGGATCGACCCATTGAGATAGACGTTCTCCCGGCCGGTGAGATCGGGATGAAATCCGGCACCGAGTTCGAGCAGGGCGCTCATCGATCCGCGAACACGAACCGCCCCCGCGGTCGGACGGATTGTTCCCGAGACACATTTGAGCATGGTGCTCTTGCCGCTGCCGTTGTGGCCGAGAATCCCAACTGTCTCGCCCGCTTGCACGTCGAATGCCACATCGTGAAGGGCATCGAAGGACTCGGACCGCCCTCGGCCGACTGAAAGGAACCGTTCCAACATCGAAGTGGTGCCGCCGGTCTGACGTTTGAAGGACTTCGTGACGTGATCGACCTCGATGGCGGTGTAGCTCACTCAGATCACCTCGCCGAAATCGCCTTCGAGGCGTGCGAACGCGCGCATCCCAATGATGAGGAACAGGACCGCGAAGGCGAATGAAATCCCAAGCATCTGTACATAGAACCCTGTTCCCTGCTCCATCAGAAACGCAAAGTCTTGCTCCTGGGCTGCGAGGGACACATTATTTGGGTTGTACAGCACCCGTTTGAAAACAACTACCGGTCCCATCATGGGGTTCAGACCCGCCAGGATCGAGTTTTCCCCCAACGCGTTGGCGACGAATTGGAACGGATACACGATGCAGGTGAACCAGAACCAGGCCAGTAGGCCCAATTCGAGGAAATGATTGGTGTCGCGGTAGTACACGTTGTAGGCGCTCAGGAGTAGGCCAAGTCCGGTTGCGAGCATGAGTGTAAATAGCAGCGCGGGTACCAGTAGCCACAGCATCGACACCTGAGGTACATGTCCAAAGGCGGCAAGACCTACCAGCAACACGATCATCTGAAAGCAGAAGCTGATGAACGAAGCTCCAACCGCAGCGATGGGAAGGATCTCACGCGGGAACCAGACCTTTTGAACCAACGGTCCATTCCCGACAATCGAGGCCGTGGCGCTACCTAAACCGGAGGCGAAGAGGTTCCAGACAAGCAGGCCTGAGAGCAGAAGCAAGCCGTAGCGGGGTGCTCCAGCGTTCAATACAACATCGAAGACGATGCTGAACACCGCCAGGTAGAGGAGCGGGTTGAGCAGTGTCCACAGAAACCCGAGCACGCTGTCCTTGTACCGCACCTTCAACTCACGACGTACGAGATTGCCCAGCAGCTCCCGATACTGCCAGACGTCGGTTATGCGTCGACCGAAGGAACGGGGAACGCTGCCATGTTCTATGAGCGGGGGAAGCCCATCGGCCGGTACTGCGGTCAAGGCCACAAGCGTACTCCCGCCAACCGGATCTTTTCGGTACCCGGAACGCTCGGAATGAGGTGATAGCTTCGTGCCGTGATCCGGCCCAAAGATCTAGCCAAAAGGACCCGGCAGTTTCTTCGGCCCGTCGATCGCGCACCTGCTGAGGCCGAGCACGACCGCAGGATCACTGCGTTGGAACAAGAGGTGAAGGCACTGCGGGGTGAGCTGGGAGCCGTTGTGAGGATGATCGAGCCCGATGGCGAGCACTGACTCCCTCTCACCCGCCAGCAAGACCGTGGCCCAGCCCGGCAGCGTGATATCGATCAGGGGCACATTCGATCCATCGGCACTGGCCGCCCTCCCAGCGTGTGTTGACCGAGCAGCCGCGATCATCGCCGAGCAACCCATGGCCGAGCATCTCCGTAGGGTGGGGGTGCGCGTGCCCATCTTCGACGAGCATGAGAACCCCGAAACAGTGGAAGCCGTCGCCATGAAGTATCGACTTGATGCCGTGCCCGAAATCGTCGATGGAGTGCTCGTTGCCGGGGCGTCCCATCGTCGCTGGGCCCAACTCGGTCCGACACGCCTCTGCGATATTGACCAGCGCGTGTCAACCGCACTCGAGCGGCTCGAAGGGGATCATGCGGAGTACGGCCATGCTCACGCTCGTCGTTTCGCCCAGACGCTGGAACGATTACGTTCGCCCGACGGGCCGAGTGCAACCCTGCTGGAGCTTTCATCGTTTCCGGTGATAACCGAGATCGCCGACGAGATCGGATTCTGGTGTGCTGCCACGGTCCGGGACGGTGGGGATGCTATAGCCCGACCGTCTAACCCATTCGATGCCGCGTTCGGTCGCCGAGTGGAACTGAACGTGGAGATAGAGTCCCAACGGCTCCCCGTCGAAGACGAACTCTTCGATGTGGTCTTGGCTTTGGAGATAATCGAGCACCTTCCGCGAGACCCGATGCAACTACTCGTTGAGGCCAATCGGGCTCTTCGCATGGGTGGCCAGCTGATCGTCTCCACGCCGAATCTGATCAGCGAAAGGGCGCTTGGGCTTGCCCGTCGGGGGCAACATCCTGCCAACTACTATTTTTCGAACGTTCAGGATCCTTGGATCGCCATCATTTCGAATGGACTCCAGATCTGTTGGGTTCGGCCCTTCGGGCCGCAGGCTTCTACGTCGATGCACTCGACACCCATTTCTCGTGGTGGGATTCGGATGCAGAATTGCGTGACGACCTCGATCGATTCGGGCATCCGCAGCATCTTCGGGGTGACAACATCATCGCGTCCGCCACGAAGGTGACCCCCCTGGTGCGCCGGATGCCTGATGAGCTGTACACAGGCGCTGCCACCCACCAAGAGTGGGTTCTCTCGAACTCCGCTCAGCCTCGTGTCCCTTCCTTACAACCCATCAGAGGCTGACATCGAGTGCCCTGTTCAGTTCTGGGCGCTGTTGAAGAACCGATCCGATGTTGCCAATTCAATGGCGTAGGTAACATCGTCGATGCTGCGCAACCGGTTCGACCAGTACTCCATCGACTGTGGTGATGGCTGGATTCGGAAAACTCGCTCATACATGCGGGCGGTGCGATCTCTTCTCGATTCCAGCGACAGGTAGAAGTTCTTCCCCACCTCGACCCTGCTGATGCGACCTGAGTTCATGAGATCCACCCAGTAGGCCAGACCGGCTGGGTCTGGTTCACGGTGCAGTAGGTCCCGATAGAGCGTCGTAAGGAAGCCCACATCTGTGGAACCGGCGCTCTGGTAGTACTCCTCGGAGGCGAGGAAATGGGCGCCGATGTCATCGAAACGTGCGCCACTGCGCATGATGCCCTTCCAGTATTCCGCACCGGCAGCATCGGGTTGACGTCCAAACGCTGTCTGGTAAAGATCCAGCAGCATGTCTCCGGCAAAAGCGTCGCTCTGAACGATCTCAATTGCTACCGAGGACCGGTCCTGAGAGGCGTACACCCTTTGGGTCCACTCTTGGATCTGAACCGCACTGGGATTGCTACCGAGGAACGTTTCTGACAGCGACTGAACATAGTGCCCGATTTGTTCGGTTTCTCCCCGCACGATCTGTCCTACGCTGAACCAATCGGACTTCAGGCCCAGGGTGGTACGAGCCTTCCAGCCGGTCTGAGTGACGGTTCCACCCTCGAAGCGAAACTCGATCTGGGTCACCCGACCGCCGTCTTCGCCAAGACCGTTCCGAGCTGTCACGACCAGATCAAGAAGTTTGCCTCTCCCGAACTTGGCCTCGAGCGCTGACACGCTCACCACCTTGGTCCACTGCCGGTTCGGGTTGGACTCCACATCATCGCCTTCGTCCTTGACCGACGCAAACGTCCCACCAGCGGTGTGACCACCCGTACTGGAGGAGAACTCGGTGCGGGCAACCCGACCCGAGCTGTTCACACGCACAACTCCAGTGGTAGCTGCGATCGCGGCATCGGTCCGTATGTCGGTTGTGGCCTTGATGGCTGCGCCCGACTTCTGGTGGAACCGTCCCCAGAAGACCTGACATCGGGTGGTCTCGCACGTGTCAGCCCATGGCTGATGGCGAGTATCTCCCGCCATCGCATAGCTACGGGCCGCAACCGCCTGAGCCTCCAAGGCTGCAGCCGGCCAACTGGCCGGCGATTCGTTGGGAACGACACCACGGAGGTACTCCTCGATCGTGGTGACGTTTACGGTCCGATGGGTTTGGGCTGAGTATCGCGCCACGATTTCCCCCGAATACCACGTGCGAGCCGAACCGCCTCGACACACGTGGAGCATGGACTCGTGGCTGTTCGGATCTGCGGTGCCATCGGCGATCAACCGCACGCCATCGTGGCCGGTGATGCCCCCGAGGACTGTCCAAGGACCGGCACAGGAGTTGGCAAAGGCAACCACGTACTGGCCGCCGTCCCAATTGACCCGAACCGCACCTTCGGAGATGTGACCGAGGTCCTCACCGGCTGCGCCACGGAGGAGAATCCGCCCGCTCTCCAATCCGACCGCAGTGGAACGACCCTTGTTGTAGCTCAGATCAACCCGAACGTGATTCGGATCGACGATGTTGTCGGCCGGCACGCTGCCGGCGGTGGTGCCGCTGTAGAAGTGATCGAGAATTCTCTCACTCCCCCACCCGTGCTCCTGGGCGTATCCGAGGGCTCCGTACTGGCCCAACCCCCGGCCGTGACCCCAGCCACGGCCCGAAATTTCCACGGTTGCGGTGCCGGTTGCCGCAGAAGCAGGACTGGTGGCGAGGAACGGGACGAGCAGCGCCACCACCGCAATGGTCGCAGCGGCTCGAAGAGCGCGGGATCGGAAAGAGTGCATACATAGGTCATCGGACCTACGCGGCGAAGTTAAAGAAGTTCCCCTTTGAATATTCTGAGTACACCAAGAGCGTCATTGGCTCGCCAGTCGATCAAGAAAGATCGCCACAACCAGCGCCTTCTCGGAGTCAATTCCCGCTAGTTGGTGACCAATCGGTAGTACGCCGGGCTGGCGATCATCCTCGCCGCAAGGGTCAGATCGTCCGAACCTAGGAGGTCCTCGGCCCACTCCTCGCGCTGATCAGCGCCGGGCGAGGAGCCCGAAACCCGGCGATACAGCGCATCGACGCGGTCTCTGCGGCTCTCCAGAGAGTCATAGAAGCCTGCGGTCACCTGCGCAGGGGTCGCTCTCCGGGAGTCCAGCAGCCCCGCCCAGTAAACCCGCCCGGCAGCGTCGGGGGCTCGATGGAGCAGAGCCTGATAGAGAGCGTCGACATATGCGCCGCTGGAGTTGTAGCGCTCGAAGAGCTCGGTGGATCCAAAAAAGTAGACACCCATGTCGCGAAGGCTCACACGCTGAGAGTTGAGGAGTCCGGTCCAGTAGAGCTTGCCGGCAGCATCGGGCCTGCGACCCAAGGAACGCTGGTACATGTCGTCGACGATCGAATCGGTGAAACGAGGGTCACGCACCATCGACATGCCGAGTGCGATCGTGCCGCCATGATCAGTCTTCCAATTCCAATGATCGATGAACAACGGGCTGTTCTGTTCCGGACGAAGCCGTGCGAGCACCGCAGAGATGTATTTGTAGTCAGAGGATTTCTTGAACTCTGATCCGGTCAGGTCATGACCGGTGAGAACAGCATCGACGGCGATATCGGCTCCGACGTGGGTCGAAGCCACCGTGACCGGCCGCTCATCTCCGAAGGTGATCCATCGGCCCTGCGAATCCAAGACCCATCCGCCGTTGCGGTTCGGCCCGGCGACCACCGCGACTGCCCGCTCTGGGGTGACGTCCCCATAGGACGTGGCCTCGCCGTAACCAATAACCTCGCCTCGGTCGGTTACCACATAGCCGCTGTGCCCCTCGGGCCAAGCCGAGATGTCGACCACGGTTCCGCGCGGTTTCATTCGGAGCGATGCCGGCGGCGTTTGAAACACGGGGTTCAACTGTCCGGAGGCAGACACGGTGTAGCCCACCTTGGAGTCGTTGACGTCACCTGCGACGGCCCGACCATTGGAGGACCGATCCACGACCCGACCGCCAAACGCATGAAGGAAGCCGTCAGCGGACACAACGTAGCCGCTCTTGCCGCTGTCCCGAACGATCAGATCCACCGGGTTCGCCCCACCCGGGCGACCCGATACCGCCGGAGCGTCGCCGTAGGGAAGCACCGCTCCGCTCTTGGTAAGGACATAACCTGCGGTTGCAGTGCCGCCGACTGCGATCGCCCCCGCTCCTCCTGGTGGAGCGTTGTCCGGGGTGGCCTGGCCCATGGCGGGACGAAGTCCCCCGTGGACGTCGACCGCCAGAAGTTTCGGGCCAAAGTCGTTGCCGTCGATCCCATCAGATGCGTAGGGAACAGTGGCATTGGCCTGTCGTGGAGAGAACTCGGCCTTCATCTCGGCCACAACAGGCATGGTCCAGTTTCCCGGGCAAGAGGTCTCGCCGAGGTCGCGGTGACCCACGATCGTCGGGACCGACACGTACTTTGCCGCAGGGTGCTTGAGCACACCATCGGTAGCGGTGTTCTTCAGCAGAGCCCGGCCATTGGGATCCACTCCGTGGAGACGGAGTTTCCACTCACCCAGCGCTTTGACAGCCCGCAACGCCTCCGATGATGGGCGGGCTGGCGCTGGCCGGGAGAGGTTGCTCTGATGCTGACCCAAAAGGGCAACGGCGAAGGTATTTGAGTTGAAGCCGCGGGCGTGCCCGCCGATCACGGGACGATCAACACCTCCTGAGCGACCCTCCCAGATCGTCCCGAAACGATCCACCAGGAAGTTGTAGGCAACATCACACCAGCCTCGGGTGACGGTGTGGAATCGTTGTATTCCCTGCAGAAGTTTGGGGACTTCCTCGGGGGCATAGGAATTGGTGGTGACGGTGTGGTGAACCACCATGGCCCGCATACTTTCCGCGTAACGAGGTCCGTCTTCGCATCCTTGGGTTCCCCGCTGGAATCCGGTTGTTCCCCAGTCCTGGTTGGATCGAATCGGCGGTTTCGTCCCCCAGGACACAACCCCCTTTGCCAGTGTCTGCTTGGCCAGGATGGACATCTGAGCCGACGTGAGATCAGGCGCGTCCAGTGCCTCAGTCAGAAGGGATTCGGCAGCACCGTCGAGCATGGCCACCTCGAGCGCCGAGGCTCCCTCACCGACCCAGATTGGTCCGATGGCGCCTACGCCCGCCTGCGAAGCATCACCAGAGCCCTCTCCACCCGGCAACGAATCGGGTCCTTCCTCGCCATCGAAGTGGAGGAGTTCCCAGTCGCTCCACAAAGCACCGTCGTGGGACCGAACAGCGAGTTGACTGTGCACGAGACCTCGGCCCTGAGCGTCGAGCGGTTGCACCGTCACCATTTCCGAATCACCGTCGAGGGGCACGGCAGCAACTGGGACCGTCGAGCCCTTGGCAAGCAGGTGTCGATCGTTGTCGTCGCCCGTGGTTGCCACGAGTGACAGGAGATCAGAGCCGACGCCACGGTTGGAGGAAAACGATGTGGTTGTCGAGGTGACCCTGATTTCGTTGTCCGATCCGCCATCGGTCGCCGCGGCAGGAAGACTGAGAGCCAGGGTCGCGACCAAGAGTGTGCCCGTGAGAGAGGCAAAGGCCGATCTGGTTGAAAACGTCAGAGTCATCAAGATGTCCAAGCACCCCACTCCCCCGCCCAGAGGAAGGGTCAGTCTAGACAGCGAGTCCCGGTTGCTCGCAAGGCCCATGGACCAATCGTCTTCTGACCAGCGCCCATGTGACGGTCACATAGAGATTTCGTGTCAGCACTGACAGCGTTGGGTGGTGAGTGCCTACGAAGGGTCACTCGTGGGCCCAAGCCAGAGCTCGGTTGTGTCCATCTCGAGGGCATCGAGGACCAACATTCGCCCGATGAGTGGCTTTCCGATTCCCAGGAGCAGTTTGATTGTCTCGGCCGCTTGAATCGTGCCGATGATCCCGGGAAGCACGCCGAGCACCCCGGCCGTGGAGCAGTCGGGTGCCAGTTCCGGAGGGGGCGGATCCGGCATGAACCCACGGTAAGTGAAACCCGCGGCGGGGTCGAACACCGTGACTTGCCCCTCGAATCGGAAGACCGAACCGTAGACGACGGGAATGCCGGTCTGTACGGACGCGTCGCTGAGGGCATAGCGCACATCGAAGTTGTCGGCGCCGTCGACTACCACGTCGTATTGAGCCATCAGTTGTGTGGCGTTGTCCGAGTCGATCCGGAAAGGGTGGCCAACAACCTTGACGTCGGGGTTGAGGGCAGAAAGCGCGTGCCGTCCGGAGTCGACTTTGGACCAACCGACCTTCAGGCTGTCATGGAGAATCTGGCGTTGCAGGTTGGAGAGGTCAACGGTGTCCATGTCGGCCAAACCGATTGTGCCAACCCCAGCGGCAGCGAGATACAGAGCTGCTGGACTACCGAGACCCCCGGCCCCCACGATCAGGACCCGCGAAGCCAGAAGCCGTTCCTGACCGTGACGGCCAATCTCGGGTAGCGCCAGATGGCGGGCATACCGGGTCATCTGATCTGGTTTGGCAGCGGTCGGCAGTTCCCAGGGCTTGCCCGATGCCTTCCAATGTGCCAACCCGCCAGCCAGACTCCCCACCTCGACATAGCCCAGGTCGAGCAGCGTTGCAGCCGCCAACAATGATCGGACACCGGTGGCGCAGTAGAGGACGATTGGCCGAGACTTGTCGGCTACATGGGTTGTAATCGACGTCTCCAGAACTCCCCGTGGGATCGTGAGCGCTCCTTGAATCAGTCCCGTTGCTACCTCGTCCGGTTCGCGGACGTCGACAACTGCGGCTCCACCCGCCATTCGCACAACTGCTTCGTCGGCGGTGATTTCAGGTACTCTCCGGCGGGCATCGGCCAGCAGCGATCTGAGGTCAGTCATTGGTGGATGCGCCCACCAGCAGCGGCAACACGTGGCTGATCGACCCGCCTACCACCACGTCGGCCAAGTGATCCATCTCGGTTGGTTGACCGTTCACGATGACAACTCGGGCGCCGGAGACCTTGGCGATGGGGACCATTCGGTTGATCGGCCCTACTGACAGTGTCGACCCCACGGCCAGAAGCAGATCGCACGATTCGGCTGCAACTTGAGACCGAACCAGATCCGAATCGACGAGACTTTGACCGAAGCTGATAGTGCTGCTCTTCAAGATCCCTTTGCACTCAGGACATTGCGGATCCAATTCGCCCGACCGAACTCGTTCGAGGGCGACCTGCATCGGCGCCCGGTAGTCACACCCTAGGCAAACCACATTGTGCACAGACCCATGGATCTCCACGAGACGATCGGGGTCCGAACCCGCCTTGATGTGTAGTCCATCTACATTCTGGGTGACCAGCAGATTCACCCTGCGTCGCTGTTCGAGTTCGACCAGTGCGTAGTGCCCGGGGTTTGGTTGAGCATCCCAGATCGGCGAACTGACCCGCACCTGCCACGCTGCCTTGCGCACCTCGGGGTCTGCCACGTAGTGATGTAATGTAGATGCCTTCTCCGCTGCGGGATTTTTCGTCCACACTCCGTTCGGCCCCCGGTAGTCCGGGATCTCGCTGTCAGTGGAGATCCCTGCACCGGTGAGCACAGCGATGCGGCTCGAGCTGTGTACCAAATCCACCGCCGTTTGCAGAGCAACCTTGTCGGGCGTCACCGCGACAAGGGTACCGATTCACTAACGTTGCTGATCGTGGACGTTGATCAGGCGGATTTCGAACGAGTGGTTGAAGAAACCCAGAAGCACGCCCAAAACGCAATCGCTCGATTCGACCATCCGCTCGAACTCGATCGCCGAATCGATGCTTCGCTCGAAGCCGCTCGTTCGAACTCTCATCCGCGTTCGATCAACAGCCATCCGGGTGAGACCGCCAAAAACAAGGCCGGTCAGCTCGCAAGGCGCCTCGCTCTCAACCCCGCCGACCAACGACGGTTGAACCGAGAACTGGTCGCTCTGGCGGAGGATCTCGATCAGCGAACCCGTCGCCACGACGCCGAAATCGCAGAACTCAAAGCTCAGGTAGACCGATTGATCGCTCTGCGACGCAGTGGAGGAACACCGTGACCGGCATGCGCCTAGGCATCGTCAAACCGGATTATGGATATATCGGCGGCTTCGAACTTCTCATCGCTGGCTTGTCCGAACAAATGCGCCGGGCGCGGCCACGAGGTCACGGTTGTACCGGTGTCGGCCCGCACCCGATCGCCAAGGATCTTCAACTATCCGATCGCCCCGGTCCTCCGAGAATGGCACGATGAGTACTTCCGGTATCTCGAGCTACTCGAGGCCACGCGACGTCTCGAGCTGTCGCGTTTCGATGTTGTTTGCGCAACCCAGCCACCAACGTATGCGGCGCCCCATTCGCGGCTCTTCTCGCTGATCTATCACCAGCACCGCGTTTTCTACGATCTGGCTGATGAGTTCATCGCCGCAGGTTTCGTCGACCCGGAGGCCCACAAGTCTGCAACCCAAGCGGTTCGTTCCCTCGATGCTTCCGCCATCGAGGGAAACCGTGGTTTCCTGTCCGGATCCCAGACCGTTGCTGACCGACTGACCGAGTTCTGGAACGTGTCCTCGTTGCCCTATCGCCATCCCAATGTCACCGACCTGCCGGCTCCACGGCCACGCGACCGAGCAGGGTCGGACATCTTGTGTGTCAGCCGGCAGGAATGGCCGAAACGAACCGAGCTCTTCGTGGCCGCGATGCATCTCACCGCTGCTCATCGCAGCGGCGACCGGCCCATCGGTCATCTTGTCGGCGATGGAAGTCGATCCGAGTTCGTCAAGAGCCTCGATGCCGAGCTGGCCGCGGAGCCGACCGTTCTCGAGTCGCTTCTAACCGTCGACGACGCAGGGGCTCTGTGGCGAAACATGGGGATCTTCACCAAAGGTTGGTCACCGGTCGAGGGTGAAATCAGCGGCCGGGTCCGCTTCCACGGACCTGTTTCAGAAGACGATCGCAACCGACTGTACGGAGAGTCGGTCTGTGTAGTGGCTCCGGCGTTTGGCGAGGACTACGGACTCACCGTGCTCGAGGCGTGGCAGCAAGAACGGCCGGTGATCGTCTGTTCCGACGGAGGTGGCCTCGCCGAGCTCGTTTCCAACGAGATCAATGGTCTGGTGGTCGAGGCGACGCCATTTGCAATCGCCCAAGGCATAGATCGACTATGCAACGATCCTGTGTTGGGCGATGCACTCGTCGCCGGAGGCCTTGCCTCACTGCGCCAAATCACATGGGCCAAGGCTGTGGATGCCTTTGAGCGAATGGCACTCACCACGGCCGGAGCGAACAGGACCCGACCGCTGCACGACGACGCGGGAATCGCAAAGCGTCCTCCCGCTCAATCAGCAGAACTCAACACCTACGTCGCAGGCGGATTCGAGGAGGTATCAGGGTGGATGGCTTCGGCCCCGGTCGAGACCCTTCGCGATCTTGCTGATGCTCAGGTGGAGGGAGGCCACGCCGCCGAAATCGGGATCCACCACGGACAGACCTTCATTCTCCTCGCTCTTCTCTGCGGGGAGGGCGAACACGCCGTCGGCTTCGATCTTTTCGAACTCCAGTCCCGAGAACGTCGATTCGTCAGGTCTTGGTGACCGCGATCAACTCGAACACAATCTGCGCACAGCTGGCGTCCCCAAGGAACGGGTGCGAGTAGAAACCATGAACTCGCTCAAGCTCGAACCGGACCACGTAGTCGATCTGGCCGAAGGTCGGGTTCGCCTCTTCAGCGTCGACGGTGGCCACACAGCGATGACCACTATGAACGATCTATGGATTGCTGATCGCTGCCTCACCCGCGGCGGAATAGTGGTGCTCGATGATACGTTCAGCTCTGTGTGGCCAGCTGTCGGCGAGGGCATGCACAGCTACTTGCGCCATCGATCCTGTGAGCTCATACCTTTTGGCGTCGTCGACAACAAGACGTACTTCACGAACACGACCCAGGCCGCCGAGCTCTATAGGGCTGTCCTACACAAACCACGAAATGGCTATCAGCTTCGGGAGGACACCCTCTACGGCTCTCCGATGGTGTGCTCCGAGTGCACGCGTATTGTCTGAGCGGCGAGGACGCCCTTTCCCGATGCGGGGAAAGTTCCTCCAATAGGGTTGACCGATGCTCGATGTTCAGGTAGCCGTCTCAACCTCCGCGCTGTTGGGCGAGTGCCCCGCATGGGACGAGCGCCGACAAGTTCTGTACTGGGTCGACATTGAAGGACGCCAGATCCACCGGTTCGACCCGGCGACCGGGACGAACCAAAGTAGACAAACCACCGGACGTCCCGGTTCTTTCGTCTTCACGAGTGATCCGGACGTGCTCCTCGTGGCGATGGAGAACGAGCTGGTCTGGCTTCACTGGGAGTCAGCACGGTCGAAACCATTCGTTGCTCTCGAACCAGCCGGCAACCGAAATCGGCTCAACGACGGGAAGACCGACCGCGCCGGGAGGTTCATCGTGGGATCGATGTATGAGAATCCAAACGACGGCCGCGCAACCGGCACCCTCTACTCGGTCGAGGCCGACGGGAGCTTCTCGGTTGTGAGGGAGAACATTGGCGTCTCGAATGGACTCGGCTTTGATCCGCTATCCCGCCGTGCATACTTCGCCGACACCCAAACGCGAAAGATCGAACACTACGACTATGACGACCGTACAGGTGAGTTCACCCACGGGCGGCTGTTCTTCGACTACGGCGACTTGCCAGGGCTGCCCGATGGTTCCTGCGTCGACCAGGAGGGGTACTACTGGTCGGCATCGGTGTATGGATGGGCGGTGATACGCATAGCGCCCGATGGTGAGGTCGTTGAACGCATAAGCGTTCCGGTGGAGAAGCCATCGATGCCGGCCTTCGGCGGAGCGGACCTTCAGACGCTGTTCATCACTACCATCGGCATGGGCGGAAGTGGACCCTCGGCCAACGGTCTCGACGGTGCGATACCGGGAAGCCTCTTTTGTGTCGAAGTCGCGACGCGCGGATTGACTGAAGCGGTATTCGCAGGATCCCCGCCGAAATTCGATTGACGTGTTGCAAATTTGATTCGTTTACATACGCTTATATACGTTCTTGGTGTCGGACATGAATTGACGCCCTTCGGAACCCGCATGCCCCTCCCGCGCGTTCTTGATACTCCGAGCTTGTGTTAGAGGAGCCCAGATGACCGATACTCCCGCCGCTAGAACCAGCTGGCTTATTCCGGCAACCCCACCACCGGTACCGCAAAGGGAACCTCGCCCACTTCCACGGTCGGCACCCCGGACCCAACCCATACAGGCGGTAGGCCGCGACCAGCCTCGCAGACGTTCAAGCCGGTCAGAGGAACGGCTGCCAACCCCGGAGCTGCTTCGGATTCAGAGGTGGTCCGATCCGATTGTGGCAGACACGGTTCCCGCCAACGGCTTCTACACCGAGCGCTACTACGGACCAATCGTGGGACCGACCTGCTTGCTTCTGCTTCGGGCGCTTGCCAGCCAGCTCGAAACCGATCGGGACGGCTTCGTCGTCGACACCGCTGAGTTGGCGGCACGGATCGGGTGTTCTTCCAAGGCGGGACCGAACAGCCAGTTTTGGAAGGCCCTGCGCAGGGGCATCCGATTCGGACTTCTCCGTCAGATCGAAGAGCGTGTTCTGGTTCGCACCGACATAGGACCATTGACCTCCCGGATGGTGCAGCGACTACCAGTGACACTTCGTCGAGAGCATCGGGTGTGGGCCCCATCGGGGCAGCCCAGCCCGACCTCGATCAGTGCTGACGGCGCAGCGGTCCAACCGATGCCGGCTTTGGAGGCGTTGCGACTGGCGGCCCGTGGCCTGTGCACGCCCGAGGAGCTGCGAACGCTCGATCGAGCTCACAAGCTCAGCTGACCTCGTTCACGACGGCGACAAAACGTCCCTCACCGGGAATTTTGGGCTGATTGGCCCGATGTGTCGGGGCTGTTTACTCTACGTGGTGACCACGGCGATCTGAGACAGTTCAAGCGTGCAAGCGATTGAGACTCCTCGCCCCGAGCTGCCGCCCATCGCCGACACACCCACGTTCACCCATACCAAGCTCGTGGTCGTCGCAGCCGACATAAGCGTCTGCACACTCGGTGTCGCCATCGCCCATGCGGCATACCCCGGCAGCCTCGACGGAACTATCGCCAGCGTCGCACTTCTCTTGAGCTGGGGATTCTGGCTGAGCCGGGCACGCCTCTATTCGATTCGATTCATCACCCGGCGGTCCGAGGAGCTGCGACGACTCATCGACGGCGGACTGCGATCACTGGGATCTACTGCACTTCTGGGCTTCTTGTTCCGCTGGGACATCAGTCGCCCCTGGCTGATTCTTGCTGTGGCGTTGGGAACGGCGCTGCTTGTCGTCGAGCGGGAGCTCTTGCGTCGACGGTTCAATCAATTGCGCCGCACCGGATCGATGCGCCGGTCGATCATCATCGTCGGTGACAACGACGAAGCACACGATCTGCAAGCCATGTTCGCCGAGGATGCAAACCTTGGGTACGAGGTGGATGCCGTCGTTCCGACCAGCCACGGCCCAGACCGCAGCTCGCTGATTGCCGATGTGTTCATCCGCCTGGATCAAACCGGCGCGATGGGGGTAGTGGTCGCCGCAACCGCGCCACCACCAAACCATATGAACCGACTTGTTCGAGACCTTCTCGACGCTGGGATTCACGTTGAGCTCAGCTCGACGTTGGCCGATATTGAGCCCCATCGCCTGACCGTTCGACCATTGGGTCGATACCCCGTGGTGTATGTAGAACCGGTAGAGCGTCGCGGATGGAGAGCCGCAGCCAAGCGAAGCTTCGACATCGCAGTCTCGGCGATTGTGCTGCTGCTTTTCGCACCCTTGGTCGTGATCTTGGCCCTCCTGATCAGAGTCGATTCTCCTGGTCCAGTTCTTTTCAATCAACAGCGAGTAGGCCGCGACGGCGTGCTGTTCGGCGTTCTGAAGTTCCGGACGATGGTTCAGAATGCCGAAGATCTCAAAGCCACATTGGCGCACTTCAACGAGGGCGCAGGCCCTCTTTTCAAGATGAAGGTGGACCCACGTGTCACCCGGGTCGGCCGATTTCTTCGCAGCACCTCGCTGGATGAAATCCCCCAGCTGTGGAACGTCATTCGTGGAGAAATGAGCCTGGTCGGTCCTCGACCCGCTCTGGCTGAAGAAACGACGGCATGGGCGGAGGATCTCTACGGCCGTCTTCGAGTTCGCCCAGGTATCACCGGCATGTGGCAGGTGTCCGGGCGGAGCGGAACGACCTTCGAGGAGTACACCCGTCTGGATCTGTTCTATGTCGACAACTGGTCTCTGGTCGTTGACCTGACCATCTTGCTTCGCACGGTCCCTGCCATCCTCAAATCCGACGGAGCGTACTGAGTTTGATCGCCTCCACTCGCCGCTTCGGCTGACGGGGGGATCAGTAAGCGGCGGCGAACCGGGCCAGAGTTCGTGCTCCAGCGCCTGTTGCGCCCTTTGTGAACACGCCATCGTCGCTGTCTGACAACGCTGCAAGGCCCAGGTCGAGGTGAGCCCACGGAACATCGTTGACAAATTCCTTGAGGAACAGTCCAGCGGTGAGTGCACCCCCGAAAGGTCCTTTCCCGATGTTTCGGAGATCGGCGACGTCACTGTCGAGATCTGTGCGGTACTCCGCCGGCAACGGCAGGTGCCAGATATTCTCGCCACTGGCATCGGCGGCAGCGCGCAGCGCCGCTACCACCGTGTCGTCGTTGCCCATGAGGCCGGTGTACTTGACGCCGAGAGCGCCGGTAACCGCACCGGTCAGTGTTGCGATGTCGACTATCACATCCGGCTTCTTCTCTGCCGCCAATGACAAGGCGTCCGCGAGAACAAGGCGCCCCTCCGCATCGGTGTTGAGTACCTCCACGGTCTTTCCATTGCGTGCGGTGAAGACGTCACCGGGCCGACCGGCATCGCCAGATGGCATGTTGTCAGTCAGGGGTATATACGCGGTGACGCGGTTGCTGCACCCCATGGCCTCCAACATGGTCATCGCTCCGAGCACAGCAGCTCCGCCTGCCATATCGACCTTCATGGTCATCATGCCGGTTCCTGTTTTGAGTGACAGGCCACCGGAGTCGAAGGTGATCCCCTTGCCGACCAGAGCCACGTCCTTGGCACCGCTCAACTTCTTCGATGGTGTGTAACTCAGCATGAGCAACCTGGGAGGATGGGTGGACCCCTTGTTGACGAACTGAATCCCACCGAGCCTCTCCTTGGCGATCCTGTTCTCGTCCCAAGCAGTCGCCTTCAATCGAACTGAACCTCGTAAAGCCGCCCGGGCAGCCTTGACAAAAGCCGCTGGAAGGAGCGAGCCTCCCGGCTCGTTGACCAGATCCCGTGTCAACGCCACCGAGGCGACCACCTGCTGGGAGATCCGAAACGCTGACGTAACGCCCTTGCCCTTGGCCACGATCGTGATTCGTGACGTGCCGGCTTGGGGTGAGGTTCCCTTTCCTCTTTGAGCGGTATATCGATATGAAGCCAGTCCCGCTCCTTCGGCCGCAGCTCCCACGTGAGCGGGATCGGCATTCTCCCCGAGCACGAGCGCAATATTTGATTGCCTGGCCGCAGCGCGAGCGAACCCGGCCGCCGCCTTGCGGAGGTCGTCCACAGCAAGTTGACCGCTGTCGGTCCCCAGGCCAACGAGGACCTCGAGAGGTCCATCCTCGTTAGGAACCGTCAGGGCCTGTCCGACCTTGCCTTCGAAACCGGATGCGTCGGCATAACGCCTTCGATCGGGGGACAGATCACCTACCCCATCGACCATCACTCCGACTGCGGTAGCGCCGCGAGGGATGGTGCCGGCGAGTTTCAGATCGGGTCCGTACGAGGCCATTGGAAGATCGTACTGGGTCTGCCCGATCCCCAAGAACTCACCGACACCCGACGAAATGGTCCCTCGGACCTACACCGAATCCGGATGCATTGCTCTCAAGATGCAGAGATCGGGTTTGTACCTTTGGGCGCATGCGGACCCACCATCGGTTGATTCTGTTCATCGGCTTTTTGATCGCAACGCTCGCCGCCTCCGTACCGGCGCTGGCGGAGTTCAGCAGCGACAAACAGACCGATTGGGGGGTACAAACCAAGGGCAACTCCGACACGATCGGCGAATGGGCGGCACTTGCCTGGGAAGTCGACCAAATCGATGGAACCGTCTTCATCGGCGGCAATTACCTCGAAGTCACAAATGGGAGTCAAGTACACAGTCAGCCCTATTTGTCAGCCTTCGACGCAGAAAGCGGTGCGTGGCAGTCGTGGTTCCGCCCCGCCGTCGGCTCGGCCGTGTTTGCGCTCCAACCCACTCCAGACGGCGGACTTCTCGTCGGTGGAGAGATCGAATCCTGGAACGGTGATCTCGTCGGCTCTTTGGTGAAGATCGACCCCGCGACGGGCGAGCGTTGGCCCGGCTTCCAGACCCGGATCTTTGGCGGGAACACCGTAATCCGAGACCTGAAACTAGAATCCGATGGGTACGTCTACGCCGTCGGATCATTCAGCCAGGCCAACGACGGAAACGGTCCGTTCCCGGTGAGCGGAGCTGTGCGTTTCGATCCGATCGCGGGCAACATCGATCGGGCGTGGACTCCGACCCTCACAGATGGTGCGGCGTGGGGGGTATCCCGCTCCAAAACCCAAGCCGTTACCTATATCACCGGCTTCTTCCAGGAAGTGAACGGCGACACGAACGGGCGCGGCTTCGTCGGCATTGACGACGCCGGAAACCTCGTTACCGATAGGGCGATCATTCCCTTCAACGGGTGCACGGTGTTCGCATACTGCTCTCAGTTATACGACGTGGAAGCAACCGAAGAGGGTCACGTCTGGGTAGCTGGGGTGGAACATGCGCTCTTTGTCGTCGATGAGATCGACGGGTCCCTGATCAAACAGCACTACACCGCATGTGATCCGACAAGGAACGACTGTCTGGGCCTCAACTGGGTTGGCGGGGAGTTCCAAGAGATCGAACGAGTCGGCGACCGAATCTATGCATCTTGCCACTGCTGGCACGACATCTACAGCGACGACAAGGTCATCTTCCATCGCGAAGGTGGTGGCGAGCACAACACGATCAAGGCTGTAGCAGCCTTCGACGTCCTCACCGGCGACATCATTCCAGAGTTCCAACCTGAACTCCGAGGAGATAGCGGCGGCTTCGGCATTCACCAGAATCCATCTGATGGGTGCCTCTGGGTGGTCGGAGGATTCACCAGCTACGGCGCGCCGGGTGGACCCCAGCCCCCCTCCTACGACGTCGTCCGGATCTGTGATGAGCTCGGCGCCGGCCCTGCGGCCGGCCCGGCAGCTGCACCCCCAACTCCGGAATCCTGCGCCGTTTCTCACGAGGACGGACAGCCCGAGGCAACCCTCTACTGGACCCAACAGTCCTCAGCGACCGGCACCATCTTGTACCGGCGGGTGAACGAAGGATCTACGTTCTGGCTCGCTCGTGTGAACCCTCCAGCGTCGCCGACCTTGGCGACAACCCCGGTGCCTGCAAGCCTCACCGAATACTTCGTGCGCCATGCCTATCCGGCAGGTCAGCGTTCAGACCTTCTCCCCTGCGGAACGGTTGACCTTCGTCCGAACCTGACCGCCGCGACCGCATGCTCGGTGACCCTAGGAGCCAGCAACGAGGCCATCCTGACCTGGCAGGCCGGCAACGACAACGCTGACTTCATCGTCCGACGTTCCGTGAACGATGGGCCCTACTACTGGCGAGCACGCGTCAGCGATCCTGGATACACGGATCCGCTGATCCAGCTCGGCAAGACCTACACCTTCACCGTTGAGGCACGCGACGCCGCACGCTCAGTTGCCACGCCAACCCCGTGCAGTCCGTCGGTGTTTATCGAGGAGCCCACCCCGGAAACGGTCGCCTGGTGCTCAGCTGCGGTGTTGCCCGATGACACCATTCAACTCGAATGGCCAGATGGCGCAGCGACCGATCGGTACATCGTTCGCCGCTCGGTCAACGGCGGCACGAGCTACTGGCGTGCACGGGTGGACAGCTCGGGCGCAGGCGGGACCGCCGACTACGTAGACTCGCTGATCCTCGCCGGGAAGACGTACGGCTTCACCGTCGAAGCGATCGGCAACGATGGCTCTACGACGCCCGCCACAGGATGCAACCCGTCGCCGATCGCAATCGAAGCTCCACCGGTGATTCCTGCGTCCGCTTGCACGGTAACGGACAACGGTGGTTCATACAGTCTCTCGTGGAGCTACGGAGTCGGTGCTCAGCCAAGCGACGCCATCGTCGAGCGAGCTCGAATCGACGTTGGTACCTTCGGCTGGAGAACTCGGACAAGCGCCTCCACCTTCGAAGACTCCCGAGTTCAGGCCAATACCGACTACAGCTACCGCGTACGCATGGTCGCCGAGGATGAGCGGCGTAGCGACCCGACCATCTGCGACCTGGGCTAACCTCGACCTATGCCACGCGCTATCTGGAGTGGAGCGATCAGCTTTGGACTCGTCTCGATTCCAGTGAAGCTGTACACCGCCAAGAACCCAAAGGCGGTCCGGTTCAATCAACTGGATGGCCGGGACCATCAGCGCATCAAACAAAAACGAGTCAACGCCCAGACCGGTGAGGAAGTGCCCTACGAAGACATCGTCAAGGGGTACGAAATCATGAAAGACACCTATGTGGTCATCACGGACGAAGAGCTGGAATCGTTGTCACCCAAGGCGTCACGATCGATCGACATCGTCGAATTCGTCGAGGAGGACGAGATCGATCCCGTTTTCTACCAGTCGTCCTACTACCTGGTTCCAGACGAACTTGCGCTGAAGAGTTATACGTTGCTCACCGAGGCCATGGCCAACGACGGCCGCGTGGCGCTCGCCCGTGTCGTAATGCGCACCAAGGAGTACCTCGCAGCTATCCGGCCCAGCAACGGGCGCTTGATGCTCAACACGATGATGTATAGCGACGAAGTGGTTGAGCCTTCAGAGATACCCGGACTCGAAGGTGTCGACGAAGTCGTCGTGACCGAAGCGGAGAGGGCCATGGCCAGCACACTCATCGACTCGCTTGCAGGTGGCTTCAATCCCGACAAGTACGAAGACAGTTTTCGGAATGAGGTGCTGGATCTTATTGAACGCAAGTCCAAGGGTGAGCTCACCACCGTGGCCGAGGACGCTCCTGCGGCATCGGACACGGTGATCGACCTGATGGCAGCCCTCGAAGCGAGCGTGGCTGCCGCCAAGGCGGCCCGGGCTGGACATCCCACGGGTGACGCATCCAAACAGGCAGCCAGGAAAAAGCCTGCCAAGAGAACCTCCAAGAAGAAAGCCGCAGCGAAGAAGAAGGCTGCGGCCAAGACAGCCAAGTCGGCCTAAAACGGCGCTTCGATGGCTCCACCCACACAGGTTTGGGTCGATGGCCGGACCCTTTCTCTGTCGAACCTCGACAAGGTGCTTTATCCTGTGGTCGGATTCACCAAGGGCGAGGTTATTCACTATTACTCCGAAGTCGCTGGCGCCATGCTGCCTCACATCGAGGGTCGATGTATCACCCTGCGACGCTGGCCCGACGGTGTAGAAGCCCCCTCGTTCTTCGAGAAGCGCTGTCCAACTCACCGACCTCCCTGGGTTCCGGTTTCTATTGGTCCAGGCAACGAATCTGAGGGCAGCCGCAAGCGTAAGGGAGACTCTTCACCCATCCCGTATTGTCGGATCGAGGAAAAGGCTGCATTGGTTTGGACAGCCAACCTCGCCGCCCTCGAGTTGCATGCACCCATGGCACGGGCCGACGCACTCGACAGCCCCACCACGCTCGTCTTCGACTTCGACCCCGGGGCGCCGGCCAGCATCGTGGAGTGCGCGCAGCGGGCGCTCGACATGCAGGAAATCTTTGATCTCCTGGGACTTGAAACATTTGCAAAGACAAGTGGATCCAAGGGCATGCAGGTGTACGTCCCGCTGAACACGCCCGTAACCCATCAAGACTGTGCAGACTTTGCGCTCGGAATGGGACATGTGCTCATCCAACGCGCCCCCGAGGCTGTCACCGTAACGATGACCAAGTCGGAGAGGCCGGGCAAAGTTCTGGTCGACTGGAGCCAAAACGCCCGCCACAAGACAACGATCGCACCCTATTCGTTGCGGGCCAAGTCTCATCCGACAGTCTCGACACCTGTGACATGGGACGAAGTTGCTGCCTGCGCCGATGGTGATGCGCTGTCCTTCACCGTTGCCGAGGTGCTGGGACGTGTCCGCATCATGGGAGACTTGTTCGCGCCGGTTCAAACTCTCGAGCAGGAACTTCCGATGGGGTCCAACCGCTGAGCACTCTCAGGTGCCAGTATCTCTCCAGTGGACCGAATTGAGAGACACGACGTAATGAACGCGGCCATGCTTTCGTTCATCATCCTCGGCATGACCCTCACCATGTTGTGGGGAGCAAACGGAATCCTCAGCGCAGCGACCGGCGACGACGCAGACCAAACCGTCGACATTCTGTCGAACGCGGCAGACGACAGCGCCAGCGGCGACGCCAACTCAGCCGCGGAATCACCCACACCCACGACGGTTCCTTCGTCTAGCACCACGACCACAGCGCCCACCACTACGGTGGCCGCCCCTACCACCACCGTGGCGGTAGTCCATCCACCCAACGAGGTGATCACCCGCGTAGGCAATGGAGCCGCCAAAGGTGGTGTTGCCGGCGCAGGAACCAATATCTTGGTCTCTGCCGGGTATGCGGCGCTGAGTCCCAAGAACGCTGAGACAATCGACGTCAGCACGGTCTACTACATTCCCGGCTACAGCGAGGATGCAAAACTCGTCGCTCAACTACTGAGCGTGGATCCCAAGAACGTTTTAGCCATGCCGCAGAATCCGGGAATGCCGGTCGGCGACGCACATGTGATAGCTGTACTGGGCCGGGACACACCTCACGGGGGATAACGCACTTGGTCTGGGGCGAAGGCCCCAGACCAAGGTCTCTTGTTGGGCTTCTGCCCCAGGGTCCCGCTCTACCGCTTGGAGCCACAACAACTCCAACCGGCCGTCAAACTCGAAGCTATCGGCCTTCGGTCCCGATGTCATTTGGAATGGCGGCTTTTTCTGAGTTCACGTTCGGGCCAATTAGCCGCCCTCGGGTCAGAAATGCCGTATGCCCCACCATTCGATGATCCGGGCGCACTGCCTGACCCTCGATGTGCCATGTGCGGTGCAGTACTTCGACGGTTGACACCTCGTCGTAGGCCCCTTCTGCCAGGAGGTGACGCACCTGCTGTGCTTGGGTGATGCTCGGTGTGTAGGCCACGATGATCCCACCTGGTCGGAGCGCTTTCGATGCATGAGCCAGTACTTGCCATGGTTCTGGCAGGTCGAGGACGAACCGATCAAAGAGCGGTGAACCCACGGGCATTCCGGGATCACCGGGGCCGATCCCGGCGTAGGCGTCCGCAATGTGAACGTCGTATCGATCGTTGATCGATGCGCCCATAAAGGCAAGAACGTTCTTCTTCGCCCTGGCGGCGAAGTCTTCTCTCACTTCGTATCCGACGATCTCAGCACCCGCCCGAAGAAGCGCCATCGACATCGCCCCTGAGCCGATTCCGGTTTCGAAGACCTTGGCTCCGGGGTAGACGTCGGCCATCATCAGAATGGCTGCAAGATCCTTTGGATAGATCACCTGCGCGCCCCGTTTCATCTGCAAGACATAATCGTGAAGTGTTGGGCGAAACGCACGAAACTTCTGACCTTTGGTCGTGGCAACCTGAGAACCCTCTACCTTCCCGATAATCTCCGCGTGCCGAATGAACCCCGCGTGGCTGTGGTATTCACCGTCGGGTTCGAGTTCGATCAGGTAGCGCCGACCTTTCACATCGACGAGCAGCACAATGTCTCCTGGTTGGAGCTCCCCAGATTGCAACGATGCCTCAGTCCCGGTCGAGTCGGGAGCGAGCACGATCAGCTCGCTTCTGGTAGCGGTCAGCGGCCTTTGCGTTCCTGGCATCCCGCCAGGCCTGCCGTTTGATGCGGCGCGCCTCACGTCGCTCAGCCCGTGCTGCCGACTTCGCTGCTCGTTCCGCCTTCTTTGCAGCAGCAGCCGCCCGACGGTCGTCTTTGGCTTGAGCCTTGGCTGCTCCTTTGGCTGCCTTGGCGGCGCGTCGTTGTTCGCGAGCTTGAGCCCGCTGCTGCTTGGCTTCCCGCTTCTCGGCTTTGGCTAGGTTCTTCGCTTCGGTTTCTGACGGTTTTCACAGCGGTTCGCTCCTGTTTGGTCTCAGCACGGTCGGCAGCCTTGGCAGCCTGGTCTTCCTGGGTCAGCTGGCGAGTCAGCCGACGAAGTTCACGACGTGTTGCCCGACTGGGCCTTTGGGCTTTCCTGTCTCGCCTACGTTCGATCTTGAGGGTCTTCGCCTCACGCTTTTCGAGCTTTGCTTCTTGCTTGAACTGCTTCAGCTGCTGCTTGTGCGTGATCGGCAAGTGCTCGATCACGAACTTATCGCCGACACCGGCACCGCTGAGATCGATCTTTTCCGTTTTACCAGCCTTGCCCCGCAGGAAATTCACGGCTGCGATCGCAGCTGCAGAGAACACCCAAGACGTCGCCGGCCCTTTGAGAATCCGATCGACCCCGGCGACAATGAGCCGGTTGCGAAGAGCCCCGGCCATTACAGGCGGCGGATCTCGAGAACCGTACTGTTTCGCTTGCCGGATCGACGGCCCAGGAAATAGATCACAGCGACAATCAAGATCGCTCCAGCCGCTGCAGCCATCTGCAGCATCTTTTTGGAGTCATTTGAGACTGTTTCGATCTCACCTTGAATCGAGCGGAACTTCTGCTCTATGTCGGCGGGGGTAATGGAGGGTTCGGTCATCGCACAGCCTTTGTTGCTTTGGACATCGCTCGGAAGAGAACCAGGATGAGAAGGCTCATCGCCAAAATTGAGCCAAGGTAGGGAACGAGACTGAGGAACCCGAGCCCGTCGAATGTATCGCCGGTCTCGGACTGGAGAGCCCGCAAGACCCCAAGGCCCACGAACAGAACGCCCATGAAGGTGAGCACGGCGCCTGCGAGACCAGCGCTAAGGTACCGGCCAAGCGTTTTCAAGGGCTCGACGGTCTCCTGCTTGGCGTAGCCAACCAGCATTGTCTGAAGGTCTTTTGCTTCGTCGATCGGGTTCTGTTTCGCCACGTCGGAAAGTGTACGGGCTAGTCGGCGTCGTCGCCCATTGGATCCATCATCGCCTGCTGCAACTCGAGTTCTGCAAGCGCAAGTGCGGATTGCATGATCTGTTCGAGCACCGCCAAACGTTGTTCCAGGGTGCCTGCGGAGAGTACCTGTTGACGGTCATGGGTTGACAAAGGAGCGGTCGCAGCGATTTGAAAACTACCCAGTAACGGATCGTCGCTGAGTTCCTGAATGGGTCCCACATCATGACCGAGTTCGGCGGTGAGCCCCAACAGGCGACGATGCGATGCCAGCAGTCTGCGGTAAGAATCCAGATCAGTGTCACCGGCCACAGACTGGTCTGGCCAGTCTACAACCGAGGCTTGGGGAAAGGGGTCGTCTGGCATCCATTCCTGGATGCGGATTCGACCGACCCCGACCGAGAGAACACCCCATCGGCCATCCTCAGATTGCTCCGCCTCGAGGACACGAGCCAGCGTTCCCACATTGCTGCGCTGGTCCTGACCTCCCACCTCGTGTCCTCGTTCAATGAGAACAACGCCAAAGGACCGGTCGGGAAGCGCCATCACTACCTCCATCATCTGTCGATAGCGCGACTCGAAAACGTGCAGCGGCAGAACCATCGAAGGAAGCAGAACCGAACCGAGAGGAAACATGGGCACGACCCGAGACTTCACAGGACCACTCTCGCAGAGAACCGAAGCAGACCTAGTGTCGAAGGCCGCGATTACTTTGGGCTCAGGGCGCTGAGCAGCGGAGCATTCGGGTAGATCGCCAATGCCTCCACGAACGGAACCTGTAACTCCTTGAGGTCTTCATTGAGCCCCACAGAGTCGCCGTTCACGATGTACGCGAAGACCAGTTGAACATCATCCTCCCGAGCGCTCTCGACGATTCCTGACAGAGCGGTGACCCCGTTCAACGTTCCTGTCTTGGCAAAGACGTTTCCCTCGGCCGGGGTTCCCTCATGTTTGGTCGCCAGACTGCCTCGCTCTCCCCCGATCGAAAAGCTCTCAACCAAATCGCTGTCAGTGCCGGCTCGTTCGATGATCTCAGCTAAGACTCCGCACGTCAGCCGGTTTGTTTCGGCAAGGCCGGACCCATCGTCGATCGTTACCCCGGTGAGATCGATCCGTTGGAGCTCGAGGATCGATCGGATCTCTGCGACACCGGCTGGTATCGAACCGATTCCCCGTTCGTTGCGTCCCAGATACTTGACCAGACTCTCGGCTCCGTAGTTGTTCGAGTACGAATTGATGTGAGTCACGATTTCCGACAGCGGGGGCGAGACCAGCCGGGCCATCACGGTCGCCTGAGTCGGGGCTGGCGACACTTCAGGAATGCCGGCCACCAGAACTCCTCGATCTGCGAGAAGTGATCGAAAGACTTGTACTGCGTTGAGAGCGGGGTCAGGAGCGGCCGTCCTCCCCCTGAAACTTCCTGCGAACTCCTCGGGCCAGTCCGCAAACCCCTCGTTGACCGAAAGGGCTGACAGCGGACCCGACTGGTGCGAAACGATGAGTCGCTCGGCCCACGGTCCGTAGCGCTCGGAATCGAAGAATGACTCGTCACCGACAATATTGCCGGTTATCTCGACCACCCCGGTCGCCGCAAAAGAGTCTGCGAGGTCCTCGAGTCGAGAAAACGTACGCCCAGCCTGTTCGTCGCCGTACTGAGACCGCCAGGTCTGGGTGGAGAGAAAGGGGTCGCCGCCTCCGATGAGGTAAACGTCACCAGCGATCACCCCGTTCTCCACCGGAGCAGTTGCTGCAACGTGGGTTTCAAAAGTGTGGAGTGGTCCGTATTGACTCAGGGCCGCATAGGTTGTGAGAATTTTCTGGTTGCTGGCCGGCACGAGCGACAACAAGGCGTTCGTGGAATTCAGGAGCCGATCATCCTCGGTGACGATGAGACACGCGGCACTACCTGAGCCCAGCATGATCTTGTCGAGCTCAGGCTGGAGGGCCGCATCAGCCAATGGCTGTTGAAGCGTCTCAGGAACGCGACGCGCTGACAGGATCGGTGTCTCGAGTGAGGAGCGATAGACGATCGCCGGACGCACGCCTTGGTCGATGGAGACGTTCTGGCTGTACCGCCACGAAAATACTGAAAGCAGGCCCAGGAAGACCATGGGTAGGACCCCACGCCAGGGGACTTGCTGCAGGATAGAAGGCGGCGGCTGAGTAACACGTCGCTCGGACCGGCGGGCCGACGCGTCAGGAGATCCCGTTCGACGTTCGCTTCCATCGCGGCGCTCCTCCATCGATTGCGAGGTTAGTTGAGGCTCAGCTATCGGTTGGGTCCACCAATCGGACAAATCCCGTAGTCGTAAATTGGACCCAACATCGCGGAATGGCCGCTGCGATGGATCTGAACGCCGTGAGCGACGTGGTGAACACCGCCTGGGGCCAGGAACTCGTAGACGAACTCGGCGAGTACATCACGATTCTTTGCCTCTCCCCCGCACTCGATCCGGACTGGGACACTTATCTCCGAACACGCTTGAGGGTGGCTGCCAGGTGGTGTTGATGGGGTTGACCCACCGCTCCCATTTCGACCCGATAGGTCATCGTGTCCGCATCGACCACAATCGATCGGCTCACCGAGACGACCTCTTTGGCGGTGCGTGATGTGCCGACCAGGGTCGAATTGAGCGTCAGCGTCTGGCCTTGAATCGTTCCCTCCTGAACCTCAACAATTCCCGATGGCTGGGCGATAACCAGTTCTACACGGCCGACGCCAGCGGGTCGAAAATATCCGATCTCGACGTGCAATGGAAGGTTGGTCTGGGCATCGCGCGTGCGCTGGCCGTAGGCGAGGAACGGCTTGCCCACGTGCTCAAAGGTCACTTCTTCAACGTAGGAAAACGACGTGATGGTGGGGTACTCCCCTGCACCCCCTCCCTTCCACGTGCCAACCAGGAACGCCAATGGTCGAAGGTCGGGATGCAGATCCGAGGTCACGGCACCAGCCTAGGAAACGACTCAACCGATTTGGCAGAGCAGCTATCCGGTGGGCCCACGCTCGATGGCGTCGTCGGGCACAACCACTGCAATCCCGGAGGGCACCGCCACAATTGAGGTATCGCAGCGCCCACGGGGCGGTAGTCAACCTCTAGGTGGTCGATGATGTGCCGCTAGCTGACTTGTATGGCCGACACCAACACGCGCTGGGACCATCCAAAGTTGCGTAGTCGACATCAGGATTGCTGCTGCGCGTATCGCCAGAGTGCATCGAGCGCTGCGATCGCCCTACCCGCTGATGCATAACAGAGACGACCGGAGGACCGAACTGCGGCAGGCCCCGGATTGCCCGGATTCGAGAGACCCAACTCAGTCGCGACCAACACCGGTTTGCCCGATGCCTCCGATGCTTGAGCGGCCGCTGCACCAAACCGAGCATCTTGGCGCTCGTGATACTCCACGATCCGTTCGAGTCCGTGGTGAGGGAAGAACTGGCCCCGGCGGAACATCTCGGCCTGGTTGGCTTGAATCCCCATGCCCAAGTAGAGCAGTGCATCGACCGCGTCATGCTCTGCAACAAGATGAAGAAGCGTGGGGATCGTGTCCCGGGTCTCGCCTCCAGCGAGGTCGATCGGGTTCGACTTGCTCCATCGGGGCGGCAGATACTCGTCGATCGCCAACTTGAGGTCACGGGGTAACTCCAGCAGTTCCAGGCTGCTGTTCGCCACCGCATCGGCGGCCACGACGCCCCAACCGCCGGCGGCTGTCACGATCGCCACCCGATTTCCTTTGGGCAGCGGTTGAGTAGCAAAAGTTGCGGCGAAATCGAATGCTTCCTCGGGGTCGGCTGCTCGGATGGCGCCAGCGGAGCGGAGGGCACCGTCGAATACTCTGTCGTTGCTGGCCAACGATCCCGTATGTGAGGCGGCCGCCTGCGCTCCTCCATCAGTCGCTCCACCTTTCACTACGACCACGGGCATTTGTGCCGAGATCCGGGTCAACCGATCGGCAAATCCACGGCCGTCAGCGAGTCCTTCGACATAGGCGAGACCCACGGTCGTCTCGGGGTCGGCGGCGTAGTAGTCGAGGTAGTCGATGACACCCAACATCGCAGCGTTGCCGGCGCTCACCGCACGAGACACCCCGACGCCGCTGGCGTTTGCGAGGTTCATGAACGACGAGACCAGGTTTCCGCTCTGGCTCGCGATACCTATCGATCCCGACGGCGGGTACGGAGCAACGATCTGAGCGCACAGTTTGGCGGGTGTGCTCACTATTCCCTGCCCGTTGGGCCCAGCGATAACCATGCCCAGTTCGGTAGCGAGTTCGACCAATTCGGCCTGGAGTTCTTCACCCTCGTCGTGCGCCTCTGCGTAACCGGCAGATGTAATGAACGCTGCCTTCACCCCGCGGGCAGCGCATTGACGAAGAATGTCGGGGTTGGTGGCCGCCGGAGTGCAGAGGAACGCCAGATCGTAGTGCGCGTCGGCGGAGAGGTCAGCGACTGAGGTCACCGTTTGGATACCCAGAACCTTGGCCGAATCCCGGTTCGTGGCTCCGATCGAACCGGCAAACCCGTTGGTCAGGATGTTGTGCAGGGCCACGAAACCGAACTTACCCGGATGGGTGGAAGCGCCGGCCACGATCACGCCCCGTGGATCGAAAAGCGCAGAAAGGTCCATTCCACCCTTCTGATCGACGCCAGCCGAGATCATCGGCTGGTCACGAAGTTCAATCAGGGCATCGACCGCAACTGGACGACCCTGGTCGATCAGCACCGGATTGAGGTCGATCGATACCACGTCATCCTCCATTGCAGCGTTCCCCAGCGCCATCAGTAGCTCGATGAGTGCATCCCGGTCTATGGCTGGCTCACCGCGGAAATCCGCCAGCAGCGCTGGAAGACCGAACGAATCGACCATCTCTCCTGCAGTTGTGGCTGTCAATGGAGCGAGCCGAATCTGTGCTTCCCCGATCGCTTCGGCCAAGACTCCGCCGACACCGAAGAGAACGCAGGGGCCGAACTGATCATCAACGGTCACCCCGGCAATGAACTCCCTGACCGTACTCAGCATCGGCGCGACGAGCACGCTCACCTCACCGTCTTCGGGCCGAGCCGCAGCAAGGAGCTCCTCGGCAGCAGAAGCGACGTCTTCGGCTGTTCGCAGACCGAGCCGGA
The DNA here is from genome assembly GCA_963751955.1 of uncultured Acidimicrobiales bacterium. Taxonomy (GTDB): domain Bacteria; phylum Actinomycetota; class Acidimicrobiia; order Acidimicrobiales; family SZUA-35; genus JABDIY01. Next base: position 128,137 of record CAVVWM010000003.1, read on the forward strand.
CCAAGCCTCGCTCGGTCTTGTGAGCGATGGAGTCGCCATTGAGCTTCGCTACGACAGGGAATCCGATCTCGGTGGCAGCAGCTGCTGCGGCCTCGGGGCTTGTCAGACTCCGCTCAGCTGGAAACGCCACTCCATGGGCCCCCAGGCGTCTCTTGGATTCCAGTTCCGAAAGCGTGGTCATCGTTAGAGCAAGCTACCGGGCAGGAAGGGCTGGGGCGAATGCTCGCCGTACAGCAGCCCGTGAGGGCCGGCACGACGTCTACCCTTATGCCGGTGGCAGGGCCTTCGACACGTGACCAGATTCTTGTTGAAGCTCGTCATTGTTTTGCGGCGCAAGGATTCGAAGGAACCTCACTCAATGACATAGCCGCCGGTGTGGGTATCCGTCGACCCAGCCTGCTGCATCACTTCGATTCCAAGGAATCGATCTACCGCCAGATCCTCTCCGATTCTCTCGCCGACTGGGGTGATCAGATAGAGCGGTCGCGTGACCCTCACGCCGACGGCTGGGAGCTCGTGGACGCAATAGTTGCCACGAGCTTCAAGTTCTTTGTCGCCAATCCGGAGATCATCGTGATGGTCCGGAGAGAAGCCATGACAGACCAGAGTCCGCTGGGTTTTAACCTGGGGGTCGCTCTCCGCCCCTATTTTCGACGAGCCGTGAACTTCTTCGAACGCCAGATGGACGCCGGCGTCTTCCGGCGTCACGACCCCGAAAACTTGGTTATCACCGGCTACGGGGCGCTGCTCACCTATTTCTCTGACCATGCGATGCTGAAGGGTCTGGTCACCAAGGATCCGTTCTCGGAAGCGTCCCTGGAAGCTCGCTTCGACCATATGAAGAACTTCATACGGGCGGCGCTGGAACCGGTCGAGTAACGATGCGCAGTTTTGCAGCGGCCCATTCTGAACATCCGGTGACGATCGAGGCCGCAGCCGAGGTACTGGCCGAGCTCGGGGAACAAATGGAGGGAGACCCCGAACTTGCCGTCATCTTTGCTGCCGGGGAACACCGAAAGAGCCTGGCCGACCTCAGGCGAGGACTCATCGATCTGCTCGGCGTTCGGACCGTGCTGGGCGTGTCAGCCAGCGGCGTAGTCAGTGGAGGCCGAGAAGTTGAGTCCGGACCGGGACTCAGCGTGTGGTTGGGCGACACTGGGCCCGTTCAACCCGTGAGGCTGGAGGCCATTGATTCAGGTCGCACAATCCTCGGTCTCCCCGGCGATGTAGAGGACGGCTCGATACTCCTTCTTCTGGCCGATCCCTTCAGCTTTCCCGTTGAGAGGTTGCTCGAGGCGCTCGACAGCGAATCCACCGGGATCAAAGTGATCGGAGGCCTCGCTTCTGCGGGGCAGGCGCCGGGTGACAACGAGCTGTGCTTGAACCAAGCCCACCACACCGACGGTGCGGTGGGCGTCCTTTTGGCCCCAGGTCGTGCCCGTCCGGTCGTCAGCCAGGGTTGCCGGCCGATCGGCCAGCCCTGGGTGATAACCGAGGGCTCAGGTCAGATGATCAGGAAGCTCGGAGGGCTACCGGCGATCGAACGACTTCAGCCCGTCATCGACTCACTGTCTCCCGAGGAACGCTCCCTTGCGGCAAAGGGCCTGCATATCGGCCTCGTCGCCAACGAACAAGTGGAGACATTCGAACAAGGTGACTTCCTGATTCGCTCGTTGCTTGGTGTCGACCCCAGCTCCGGTGCGCTTGGCGTCGGCGACCGGATCAAGGTTGGCCAGATCGTCCAGTTTCATGTCCGGGACGCTGAGTCGGCCACTGCGAACATGCGTAGCCAACTCGGTACCGTGCCCCCACCGGTTCGGGGCTCGCTCTTGTTCACATGCACTGGGCGCGGTAGGAACATGTTCGCTGAGGAGCACCACGATGCGCAGCTCGTCACCGAAGTCTTTCGCGACACTGCCAACGCAGGGATGTTCTGCGCTGGTGAGATCGGGCCTGTCGGCAGCCGAAATGCGGTCCACGGCTTCACGGCCACCATGCTGCTCTTCTGATTACTCTCGCCTACGGGCCTTCATGTTCGTCTCCTCCCGAGGCTCGCCGATAGAATCGTGGCGTGACCGTGCAACAGATCTCACTCGAGGAAGCCTGGGAGATTCTCTCAGAGGATCCCGACGCCGTACTGATCGATGTTCGCACTGTCGCCGAGTGGTCCTTTGTAGGAATCCCCGACCTCACCTCGCTCGGCAAGAACGTTCGAACCATAGAGTGGACCTCGTTTCCCGCCGGTCAGAAGAATCCGCAATTCCTCGAACAGGCGACCGAGGGGCTTGCGCTCGATCAGACCCTGCTCATGTTGTGTCGTTCGGGCGCAAGGTCCAACGCTGCTGCCGATGTTCTAAGTGCAAAAGGGTTTACCGCCATCAACATAGGATCAGGTTTTGAAGGCGATCTCGATCCGGACGGCCACCGGCACGGCGGGTGGAAGGACGAACTTCCGTGGCGTCAGAGCTGAGCCACTGGGGCGAAGCGACTGCGCTGGTTCGAGGCGGCCTCAATCGGTCCCGCTTCGATGAGACATCCGAGGCCCTCTATCTGACATCGGGATACGTCTACGGGTCGGCTGAAGAAGCCGAAGCCGCATTCAAGGGCGAGCACGACCGCTACATATACAGCCGCTACGGCAACCCCACGGTTTCGATGTTCCAGGATCGCCTTCGGATTCTGGAAGGCGCCGAGGCATGCATGGCCACTGCCAGCGGAATGGCTGCGGTTTACGCGGCGCTGGCCTCATCGGTCAGATCCGGCGATCGCGTGGTCGCCTCTAGGGCGTTGTTCGGATCCTGCCACGTGATCCTCACCGAGATTCTGCCCCGAATGGGTGTCGAGACCCTGCTGGTCGACGGCGCGTCGATGGAAGAATGGGACCGGGCCCTTGCTCCTGGAGCACAAGCCGTCTTCCTCGAAACGCCGTCGAATCCGGGCCTGGAGATCATTGACGTTCCTGCTGTTTGTGAACGGGCTCGGGCTGCGGGTGCTTTGGTGATCGTCGACAACATCTTCGCTAGCCCCGTTTTGCAGAAGCCGCTCCAACTGGGGGCCGACGTTGTCGTCTATTCGGCCACCAAACACATCGACGGCCAGGGCCGCACCCTGGGTGGTGCTGTTCTGGGCAGCGAGGAGTTCGTGTCTACCACCCTCATGCCGTTCCTTCGCCATACCGGTCCAAGTCTCAGCCCGTTCAACGCGTGGGTGTTGGTGAAAGGCATGGAAACACTGTCGCTTCGTGTGAACGCCATGTGCACAAGCACCGAAGCACTCGCAAGGTCGTTGGATGACCATCGGTCGCTGGTGTCGATGCGGTACCCAGGGCATGAGTCTCACCCTCAGTTCGATCTGGCCAAAAAGCAGATGAAAAGGGGCGGAACTGTCCTCACTTTCACCGTCAAAGGACGAGACGACCATGCGAAGCAGAATGCGTTCAAGGTCATGAACGCGCTTCAGTTGTGTGACATCTCGAACAACATCGGTGATGCCAAGACGCTGGTCACTCACCCAGCCACAACAACCCATCGACGACTATCTGTCGAGGCTCGTGCCGCCGTCGGCATCACAGATGGCATGGTCCGCTTGTCTGTGGGCCTCGAGGATGTCGAGGATTTGCAGGCCGATCTCATTAATGCGCTCGACAGCCTCAACTAGAACCTAGATCCATATCGTTCCGTTCATGAGCCACGCAAATCAAAGCCAGATTCATTTTTTCCGACGCGTCGATCTCCAGATCCGACCGCGACAATCGGATCGGCCTGGCACCTTCTGAACCTCAGGAGTGCCTGACAATGGAGATCGTCGCCGCCGTCTTCGCCGATGACATCCAGCTTCGACCCGTGCCAGGACCCGCTACCCAAATCGACCTGACCGGCATCCAGTTCTCGGCACCTGCACCCGGACCGCTGCCAGTCACTGTAGGCCCACATCTCATGGTGCTGGTTTGGTGCCCGCCCGATCACGGCGGATTCGGAGCTCTGGAGGTTCTCTTCATCAGGGATGGGGAAGAGGAACCAGTGGCCCGCAATGCTCAACCCCTGCAAATTGAGCCGGGCAAGTTCAACTACCGACTCGTTCGGGCTGAAATCCCCTTTACTGAATACGGGACGGTTGTAGCCCAGTGCCGCATCGATGGAGGCCCAGTGACACGGGTTCCGTACACGCTGTTGCCGGCGCCGCAATAGACACGACGTCGCCGGTGCATCATCGGCAGCAGGTGGGTCGGTATACCCTTACGGCGTGAGTGCAACCGAACTGGAAACCCTGGGCATAAACGTCATTCGTGGCATATCAATGGACGGTCCGGCCGCTGCCAACTCAGGTCACCAGGGAACTGCGATGGCGCTGGCGCCGCTGGCTCATGTGCTTTGGACACGAATCATGCGGTATGACCCAGCCCGCCCTGACTGGCCTGATCGTGACCGATTCGTTCTGTCGAACGGCCATAGTTCGATTCTGCAATACACCATGCTCCACCTCACGGGCTACAACCTGAGCCTGGATGACCTGAAGCAGTTTCGACAGTGGGATTCCCTCACACCGGGACATCCTGAAGCTGGTCACACCGACGGCGTCGAGGTCACCACCGGTCCTTTAGCGCAAGGCTTGGGCAACGCAGTCGGGATGGCCATCGCCGAGCGCTACTTGCGCTCCACGTTCGGGGCCGAGGTGATGAACCACCACACCTATGTTGTGGTGGGTGATGGCTGCCTCTCTGAGGGCCTGAGTCACGAGGCGGCCAGCTTGGCGGGACATCAACGGCTCGGCAATCTCATTGCGATCTACGACAACAACCACATCACGATCGATGGTGAAACAGAACTTGCCCTCTCCGACGACACTGCCAAGCGGTTTCAAGCCTACGGGTGGCATGTGATCGACATCGGAGAGGCTGGCGAAGACCTCGAAGCGATCGAGGGGGCGCTCAATGATGCTCAAGCCGAGACCGAACGGCCTTCGCTCGTCATGATTCGCACCCACATCGGTTACCCGTCGCCGACCCTCACAGACCACCACACCGCTCACGGGCTTGCCTTCGGAGCCGAGGAGATCAAAGAGGCGAAGGAGGTAATGGGCCTGCCCGATACGCCATTCTTCATTCCCGAGGAGGTGAAGGCCTACTATGCAGCCGCTGGCTCGGCTGGGGCGGCGATGTCGGCCGACTGGGACGAGCGAGTCGCAGCTTCGGACTTCGATAGGGACGCGTGGAATGCGTGTTGGACCGGTGGTGGGATTTCGGGCTGGAAGTCTTCTCTGCCCACATTCGACAAGGGTTCTTCGGTCGCCACTCGCAAGGCATCCCAGGCTGTTGTCAACGCCATCGCACCTGGACTACCCGGCTTGATCGGCGGTGCCGCAGACCTCACCGGTAACACTGGAACGGCTCTCAAGGCAATGGGTGTTCAGAGTTCGATCGATCCCGCTGGTCGACAGATCTATTTCGGGGTGCGCGAGCACGCCATGGGGTCGGCCCTGGTCGGCCTCGCAAAACACGGCGGAGTGATTCCCTTTGGCGGAACCTTCGAGGTGTTTGCGGACTATATGCGCCCGGCCATCCGCCTGGCCGCCCTCAGCCACGCCAAGGCCCTCTTCGTGTTCACCCACGATTCCGTAGGCGTTGGCGAGGACGGACCTACGCACCAACCGATCGAACAAACAATGAGCCTGCGGACGATTCCCGGTCTCAACGTCATACGACCGGGTGACGCAACCGAATCGGTGGGCGCTTGGCTCGCAGCACTCGAAGCCGACGGTCCGACGGCTTTGGTGTTTTCGCGTCAGGGCATGCCGGTTCAGTCCGCAACCTCCGCTGACGGTGTCGCCAAGGGGGCCTACGCTGTCAACGAGGTCGCGTCCCCAGACGCGATTGTGATCGGCACGGGTTCAGAGCTTGCCGTTGCGGTCGATGCCGCTGAACTCATCGCCGCAAACGTACGTGTTGTCTCGATGCCCTGTTGGGAGTTTTTCCAAGCTCAGGACCCCAGCTATCGAGAGTCGATTCTGCCTTCGGGAGTGCCGACAGTCTCTGTTGAAGCTGGTGTGACGCTCGGGTGGCACAAGTACGCCGACGACGTCGTTGGAATCGACCGCTTCGGATCATCTGCTCCAGGCGCCACCGTGATGAGGGAGCTGGGCATCACACCTGAGGCCGTGGCGGCCAAGGTACAGGCCCTGCTCTAGCTCGAGAGGTCAGACTTCTTCGAAGCGGCTGGCGTATCTCGAAATCTTGCCCGAACGAGACACCGGGTGGGAATGTCGGATGCGGCAGCGGGGATAGAGTTCGGTATGAGTCGAATTCACGATTTGCACACTGAACAGGGCCAGAGCCCCTGGCTTGACAACCTTCGCCGCGGCTGGCTGCACGGCGGCGAGATGCAGGGGTGGATCGACCGCGGGGTCCGTGGCCTCACCAGTAATCCGTCCATCTTCGCCAAAGCGATGACAGATACCGACGAATATGACGCCGACCTCCGCAGGCTCGTAGGGGAAGGCAAGAGCGTTACTGACGCCTATTGGGACCTTGTCGTCGATGACATCCGGGCTGCGACTTCCCTGCTTCTTCCGGTGTTCGAAGCCTCCGGCGGGGAGGATGGATATGTGTCGGTTGAGGTATCTCCGAACCTGGCCGACGATACCGAACAGACTATTCAAGCTGCTCGAGACCTCTACGGGCGACTTGAGTCATCCAACCTCTACATCAAGGTACCGGCGACGGTGGAAGGAATCCCTGCAATCCACACGCTCATCGGTGAGGGGATCAGCGTCAACGTGACGCTGATTTTCGGGCTTCAGCGGTACGCCGCGGTGATGGAGGCGTACATCGCGGGGCTGGAGGCGTGGGCGGCCAGCAACCCCGAAAGTGATCTCGGCCACATCTCATCGGTTGCGTCGTTCTTCATCTCTCGAGTCGATGTCGAGGTCGACCGACGCCTCGACAAGATCGGCAACGAACCGGCCGCTGCGCTGATGGGCAAGGCCGCGATCGCCAATGCGAAGTTGGCTTACCAGATGTTCGAGAAGACCTTCAGCGGGCCTCGTTGGGAAGCGCTGGCAGAGCGCGGTGCGCGAGTTCAACGTCCCCTGTGGGCCAGTACCTCCACCAAGAACCCGACCTACCCCGACACCCTGTACGTGGATGAGCTGATCGGACCCGACACGGTGAACACCCTCCCCGATACGACGCTCAATGCGTTCGACGACCACGGTAGGGTCAAACGAACGATCGACGCAGACATAGGCGCCGCCCATCGGGTGGTCGAACAGCTGCGGGCGCTCGGCATCGATCTCGAAGAGGTTGCTGTGACGCTTGAGGAAGAGGGTGTCGGCAGCTTTGCGAAGTCCTTCGAGGAAGTTCTCGAAACTCTTGGGACCCGGGCCGACGAAGTTTCCTGAGCGGCCCGAACAGAAATCGTTGCCAGTTGGACTGAGAACGAGCCGTGGCCTCAATAAGCCTCAGTGACGGTGGAATGGACGGTGGGCTTGGCGAGTACCACCACGTGGGCCAGGAATCCCGCCCGAATGGCTCAAAGCCTCTGTTCGTGGGCGTTGACCGTTCCACCGGCGCCGCTACCGGTCTTCTTCAGTGCTCGGATGATTCCAACGAGGTTGTCATCGCGGAGTTGTTCAAGTTCGCGAATCGTCATGTGACCGGATTGCTCATCTGATTGACCTGCAATTAGTTCGACCAGTTCATCATTGAACTCGGGCACATCGGTCAGCTTTGTCCAGGGCCACTCGAGCGCTGGGCCAAATTGGGCGAGGAAGTGCTTCATTCCTGCCTCACCGCCAGCCACGCGGTAGGTTTCGAACATACCCATCTGCGCCCACCGGAGCCCGAACCCGTAGCGAATGGCGTCGTCGAGCTCCTCGGTTGTGCAAATGCCGTCCTTGATCAGCCACAGACCTTCCCGCCAGACGGCCTCGAGAAGTCGATCAGCAATGTGGGCATCGATCTCTTTGCGAACGACGAGCGGCTTCATGCCGATTGATTCGAGAGTGTCGCGGACTCGATCCACTACACCCGCAGATGTCAGCGGTGATGGCACTACTTCTACCAGAGGAAGCAGGTACACCGGGTTGAAAGGGTGAGCCACGACGATGTGCGTGGGATTCGGTGCTCCCTTGATCAGCTCCGATGGCTTGAATCCTGACGTTGACGAACCCAGGATCGAGTCGCCGTCGGCATGCTCTTGAATGAGAGCGTACGTCGCACGTTTGAGCTCCAGCCGCTCCGGAACTGATTCTTGAATCCAGACGGCATCCTCCACAGCCGCTGCCATGTCGTCATGAAAACGAAGTCGACCCTCCGCAGGCAGGCCCTGGTCATAAATGGCAGGCAACGAACGCCTGGCATTCGCAATGACCGCACCGATCTTGCGCTCGGCCTCGGGGTCGGGGTCGAAGATCGAAACGTCCCATCCGTTGAGGAGGAAGCGGGCGGCCCAACCCCCACCGATCACGCCGCCACCGACTATGGCAACCGTGCGGTCACTCACGAAGTGACCGGGGCACGCTTCACCAGGCCGAGCTTGGAGCGCACTTGGTCGGGACCGATCACCTTTGCACCCATTCCTTCGATCACCGCCACAGCTCGTTCGACCAGCTGAGCGTTACTCGCTAGCACACCCCGTTCGAGGAACAGATTGTCCTCCAAACCGACCCGCACATTGCCACCGGCGAGGATCGCAGCGGCAACGTAGGGCATCTGATCTCGTCCAAGTGAGAACGCCGACCAGGTCCAACTCTCGGGGATGTTGTTGACCATTGCCATGAAGGTGTTCATATCGTTTGGCGCTCCCCACGGAACCCCCATGCACAACTGCACCATGGCAGGCGCATCGAGAACACCTTCGTTCACGAGCTGCTTGGCGAACCAAAGATGTCCCGTGTCGAAAGCTTCGATCTCGGGTTTCACCCCGAGGTCGGTCATCATCTGACCCATCGCCCGCAGCATTCCTGGAGTGTTCGTCATCACGTAGTCGGCTTCGGCGAAGTTCATCGTGCCACAGTCGAGCGTCACGATCTCGGGCACGCATTGGACCGCATGCTCCATGCGCTCCGCGGCGCTGGCCATATCGGTTTCGACCGAGTCGAAAGGCAGCGGCTGTTCGGCCGGGCCGAACACCAGGTCACCGCCCATTCCAGCGGTGAGGTTCAAGACAACGTCAACCTCAGACGCACGGATGCGATCCGTGACCTCTCTGTAGAGATCAACCGCGCGTGATGGTGCTCCGGTCACCGGGTGCCGGACATGACAGTGGACAACCGCCGCCCCAGCTTTTGCAGCGTCGATCGCACTGTTCGCTATCTGCTCGGGGCTTCGCGGCACATGGGCGGACTTGTCCTGGGTGCCACCGGAACCGGTGACAGCACAGGTGATGAATACCTCACGATTCATGGAAAGTGGCATGGCCGCATTGTGACACTCTCCCTGGCGGTTTTCACGCCTGATCGCCTGGAAGCGCACCGGTGCATTGGTGGTCAAGGACTGGCCCAGCGACAATGTTTCGGTGAGCAGCGTCGATCTGATCGCACCCGAAGCCGACGTCAAGAAGGTCAACGATGCAGTAGCGGACCTACTCCGCGACCACGACCCCTCGAGCTTGTCGTACTCAACAGCTCGACCGGCCTTCCAATGTTGCGATCGCCCAGGGCAGCGGTTCGAGTCCCTGCGGCACATGTGCTGGCCGGCTTCTTCTGGATAGCTGCGCTCGAAGCAATCCGGAAGTTGATCCCCTGATCGTCGACACCTAGTGAAAGGGGATCTGCCCATGTAGTGGCGGTGCCGCCTCCTTTACCTTCGAGTTGGTGGAGGTGGCAGTGTGATCTTGTTGGAAGCGGCAACGTCTCGGGTTGCCAACGCCCTGGCTCCCATGGGAATTTCCTGTGCCCCGGAACGATCGCTGAAGGAGAGCGCCGACCAAATCAGGCAGCTCGCTCTCAGTCTCGATCCGATCACCCTCCCTGCTGACCTGCGGGACTTCTGGATCTGGTGGGCACCGGAGCGTTTCACTCGGCCTGCCTTCGATGGGTTTCTTACACCCAGCCAAGCGATCGCATGCAGAGCAGGAATGCTGGATATCGGATTCCCGTCGATGCTGATCCCCGTCGCCAAGTACGGCAAGGGAATGATCTGGGCAGAGCTTCAAACATCAGGTCACCCCGGGTCACGTATCTACTTCGGTAGTTTCGCAGACCCTGATCTACGTCTATGGACCGTAGGCATGTCGAGCCTTTTCGAAATCCTGGCCGATGTTCTCGAAAGCGGTGCCACAATCAAATGGTCTGATTCTGAGCGCCGGCTAGACCCGGCCGGCCTACAGTCGGCCCTGAACGCCCGCCATGACGAGATGGATTGGCCACAGACGCAGTGGACCATTCCGATTGCCGAGGAGAGCAGGTGGCCTCCACACTGGAAGGCCGCCGCCGCCAGCTGAACTCGACTTGTTGGTTTAAGTTTGCAACCGACTACGCTCCGATGGTGTCTGATTCCCCGACCGCGTGTTCGATCGCGGCGACATTGGGTGCGATCGGTGACCGGTGGACAATGCTGATCCTCCGCGAAGTGTTCCGCGGTCGCCACCGATTCGGCGAGATCCACGCCGAGCTGGGAATTGCGAAGAACCTGCTATCTGACCGGCTCAGCCAATTGGTCGAGGAAGAAGTTCTGGAACGTGTCCCCTATCAGGATCGGCCGGTGCGATCGGAGTATCGACTCACAGCAAAGGAGCCGATTTGTCGGCTGCGCTCATCGCACTCATGAAATGGGGCGACCGCTGGTATGCCAACGATGCACCGCCGACCGTGCTTGTGCACCGGGCCTGTGGCACACCGGTCGAACTCCACGTGTCGTGCCCATCGTGCGATTCCGTTGTCCCCCCAGGTCAGGTGCGGAACCAGGCCGACGCTAGGAAAGCCGAGGCCATCTAAGTGCCGAGAATGACCGATCTGATTCCAAACAACTCCACTTTGTCGGAGTTGTCCACCGGTGACTTGTTACGGGCGGCAACTCGGATCAGAGACACTGAGCACGGCCGACGCGTGACCTTCTCCCCGAAGGTCTTCATTCCGCTCACGATGTTGTGCCGGGACCAGTGCGGCTATTGCACCTTTGCCCAGCCTCCCGCTCGCCTCGAGAGCCCCTACCTCGAACCCTCCGAGATTCTCAGGATTGCCAGGCAGGGTGCGAGAGCCGGTTGTCATGAAGCTCTCTTCACCCTCGGAGAACGGCCCGAACTTCGCTACCCGGCTGCCCGGGAATGGCTTGACACAAACGGCTACGCGTCAACTGTTCACTATCTCCATGCGATGGCCAAGAGAGTCCACGAAGAAACCGGCCTGCTCCCCCACGCGAACGCCGGTGCCCTGTCTCTTGACGAGCTCGGACTCCTCAGGTCTGCAGCAGCCGGGCAGGGGATGATGATCGAGTCGCTCCGTGAAGACCTTGAGGCACATAGGAACGCACCGGACAAGGATCCGAGCCGACGCCTGGCGACTTTGGAGGCTGCCGGCCAGTTATCAATCCCCTTCACCACCGGAATTCTCGTGGGGATTGGCGAATCGGAGAACGACCGAATCAGCGCGCTCGAGGCCATCGCAGCGTCCCACAAACGACATCACCACATCCAGGAAGTCATCGTCCAGAACTTTCTTCCCAAGCCCGGGACCACCATGTGGAAACACGACCCGTGTCCAGCCGATGACTTCGTCCGGGCGATCGCGCTGGCCCGCATCATCCTCCCACCCGAAGTGCACCTGCAGGCCCCGCCCAACCTCAGTGACGACTTCGGCCAGTTGCTCGCCGCCGGTATCGATGACTGGGGCGGTATCTCACCGGTAACAGCGGACCACGTAAATCCCGAACGGCCTTGGCCCGGGCTCGACCGAATTCGCAGCGTCACCGAAGAACATGGCTTCGTCCTCGCTCCAAGGCTTACGATCTACCCCGAGTTCGCTCTTGACCCGGACCGCTGGCTCCACGAAAATCTGCGCTTCCCGGTAATGGATCGATCCGATGCCGAAGGGCTTGGCCGGGATGATCCCGGCGCCGTATTCCCTGAGAGGGCTGAGTTCATCGCCGCCGATGCTGGCAGCGACGGGGCCGAGGTTGTACTCACCGGAGAGCGGTCAACACAGTGGTACAGCGGGTCGCCCGCCGCTCCCCCAAATGTCCTTGTTGCCGCCGCTCCGCCCACCGGCGCAGTCGCCGATGTGCTCACAGGGATCGAATCCGGCGAGCAGCCTGGCTTCGACGAACTACTCACGCTTTTCAAGGCGAGAGGTTCCGACGTGGCCCATGTCGCTGCGGTTGCGGACACCATGCGGTCAAATCTCGTTGGTGATGCCGTGTCGTTCGTGAAGAACCGCAACATCAACTACACCAATGTCTGCACTTTCAAATGCCGGTTCTGCGGGTTTTCAAAAGGGCCGATGAGTCTGAACCTACGAGGTAACCCGTACCTGCTCACCCTCGAGCAGATGCAGGAGCGGGTGCTGGAAGCCCTAGATCAAGGTGCCACCGAGGTGTGCCTTCAGGGCGGCATCCACCCTGACTTCGATGGCGAGTACTACATCGATGTCACCAAGGCGGTTCGAGCCGTCGCGCCCGACATCCACATCCATGGGTTCACCGCGTTGGAGGTGACCGAGGGGGCCAAGCGACTGGGCGAACCTCTGGACAGTTATCTCACCCGCCTCATGAACGCTGGACAGAAATCACTGCCCGGTACCGCCGCCGAAATCCTCGACGACACCGTGCGTGAGATCTTGTGTCCCGACAAGATCAATACCGAAGAATGGCTCGACGCTCACCGAATCGCCCACAAGGTCGGATTGCACAGCAACGTCACCATGATGTTTGGCGCCGTCGAGCAACCGGAGAGTTGGGTACGTCACCTTCTTCTAACACGCGACCTCCAAGAAGAGACCGGGGGCTTCACTGAGTTCGTTGGACTCCCGTTTGTTCATATGGCGGCCCCGATCTACCTTCGAAAGATGGCTCGCCGGGGCCCGACTTTTCGCGAAACGCTTCTCATTCATGCTGTTGCACGGCTGGCGTACGGTCCGCTCATTCCGAACATCCAGGCAAGTTGGGTGAAGATCGGACTCGACGGCGTGCGCCAGATGCTCCAAGCCGGCTGCAACGACCTGGGGGGAACGCTGATGAACGAAAACATCAGCCGAGCCGCAGGCGCCACGCACGGGCAGCACCTCACCGCCGACGACTTCGCTGCGTTGGTTGAACCTCTCGGCAGGTCGTTGGTGCAAAGAACCACCGGATACCAATTGGTCTGAACGACCTTACTGGTAGGTGACGATCACTGGGAGCGGCTCCACTGCGTTCACTTGCCCGGGGGTTGCTGTCGGAAAGTCTTCGTCGATGAAGTTCTTCCAGGCCCACCACAACTCTTGATCGGGCGACGAAGTGGCGTTGAGCATCGCGTTCCATGTGCCGTATTTCGACCCCAGAGAACCCTGGCCGTCAACGTGAACAACGACCGCAATCTCCGGTGGCGTCTTCACCTGCTCTCGCTCGGGAAGCATCCGTTCCTGAAATTGATGAAGAATCAGCACCTTTTGTGGAAGTGTCTCCTCGCGCACAAGGGAGGCGAGATAGTCGACGACTGCGTTGATCTCCTCAGCGCTTACCGATCCAATTTGGCGCAGGTGCCTCTGGTCAGGCTTGAGTCGCCACTCGGGGTCTAACGCGAGGCCGACGTTGGGCATCCGAAGGAAGTCTTCATAGAGCTTGGCTTGGGTGAGAAAGTCAGTTCGACCTGGTTGGAGATCCAGAATCACGGATACGTCGTTCGCCGTTGCCACATCGACCCAGGGACGGATTGTTTCGAGGTCCATTTCATTGCTGTAGTTTCCATCGTCTCCTGCCCGATTCGACGCGACGGTTGCGATGATCTCGAAGCCCGGGATAACGGGCGGAAGACCCTCTGCGTCATAGAGTGCAGCTCGTTCGGTGACCCGTTCGACGGCGCGTTCGGGGTTGGTTTCTCCGAGGATGCCGAGTCGGAACGTGAGCGGATTCCCGTAATAGGCCACAATACGTCGATCGGGGAAGACGGTTGTGCCCCCGCCGAACAACTCAGTGTCGGAGGCAGCGAGTGCGAGCTGCCATTTCTCGGTCGCAGTGCCCGGATCTCCACCGCTGAAGACCTTGGTTCGGCCCGCCAAGACAGCACGCAAACCATCGACGTCGTTCAGATCCCCAACCACAACCTCACCACCGCCGGCGGAGATCGCAGGAAGTGCGAGGTAGGCGTCCACGAGTTCTTCGGGGCGGTACACCAACACAGGACCGTCCTGGTGAGCGGCAGGCGTCGACGGCGGCGGATCGAACTCGGGACGTGCGGGGATGGTGGTTGCGGTGATAGCCGTAGTGGTCGTTGAACCCTCGGCCACATCAGAGCTCGTCGTTGAGCTGTCAACCAGGGTGCTGATCGGTTCTGCGTCGGAGTCTTCAGTAGCGGGTTGGGTTGTTGGAGGGGATGTTGTTGGAGGAGATGTTGTTGGAGGAGATGTTGTTGTCGTGGGCAGCGGCTCGGACCTAACCGACTCCCCGAGAGCGGCGCTGAGTGCTGGCTCGACTCCCACGGCGATGACTTCGGTGACCTCGAGGCGCTCGAGTTCGGTGGCGACCGCGGCCACATCGGCGGCCGAGCCCAGTTGCAGGAGCGGTATGCCCTGTTCGATCGCAGTCTCGGCCCCAAAGCGAACCGTGGCAAGATCCTCACCTTGCACGACAACCGCTGCCGGCATACAGAAGTACACCTCTCGGGACAGCGCCAATAGTCCGAGCGGGGTTGGGTCCGGAGCTTGTTCGAGGGTGAGCGGGGTGATCTCAGGCTCACAGGGCTGGGTCGTGGTGGTTCCTTGCACTGCAACAGGATCAGAAATGGCGGTCGAGATGGACGACGAGCCTTCGGCTCCGCCCGTGCACCCACTAAGTACCAGAACCAGGAACAACACAACCGGACCTGATGACCTCATCCCCAAAGCCTGCTACACCGGATCGAACTGTTGGCGGATCCACCAGGGTTCACATGGGCTCAGTGAGGTCGTCAGGGTCGGGACCTACGTCGTGGATCAGACCGCGACGGGCCGGTGCGTCCTCGGTGGTGGCGAGATCGTTGATCATGCGGATCAATGCGTGCAGACGGGCGAAGCTGCGATTGTTGAACCGGACCAAGAGTCGAGGAAGCGTGACGTGATCATCGTCACGGATTTCCGCCGGCGTCGGTCCGCCTCGGCGCAGCTGGTCGGAGACAAAGATGTCGCTGAATTCGGCATTCAGGATCGCCATTGATTCGTCTGAGATTTCGGCATTCATCCGAATGACCAGCTTCTTTCCCACATAACGGATCGAGTGATATGTGGTGTAGAAGTGGCATACGTAGCTCGCCGCCTCAGCCGGGTCATGGGTATGGAAATACAGACCGGTATCCGCTGGGCCGATGTTACCGCTTGCTCCTAGTTCGCTCTCCACGAAGTGCTTGAAGCCATTCCAGTACGTCGATTCCACCGAATCGAGCAGCACGATTGGCGCTGGGTACGACTTACCGGTCTGGACCAGCGTCAGAAGTTCAAAGGTTTCATCGAGAGTCCCGAAGCCTCCCGGCATCAGCACGAATGCATCGCTCTCCTTCATGAAGTACAGCTTGCGAGTGAAGAAGTATTTGAAGGTCGCGAGCTTGGGATCCTTGGCGATGATGTCTGCAGCGTCGGCTTCGAAGGGCAACACGATGTTGACCCCATAGCTGTTCTCGACGCCGGCTCCCTCGATTGCAGCTGTCATGACCCCGGGCCCGGCTCCCGAGATGATCATCCAATCGCGTTGCGCAATAGCGCGGCAGAACTCGGCCGCAAGTCGGTAGTCATCAGAATCAGGCGTTGTGCGAGCTGACCCGAACACCGTGCACTTGGCCCGCTCAGGATCCTGCCCGAACACCTTCGACCCGTTCAACATCTCAGCCAGCGCCTGCGATGCAATCTTCAGCTCGAGCCGAGAGAGTCTGGCGGCGTCCATGTCGAGAGCTGTAGTTATCAGCCGACGTATCATGTCATCGTTCTGATCTTCACCGATTTGGGCGATCACTTCGGTAACCAGCCGGTCGATCGAAGCCTCACCGTACAAGTTGCGGGGTTTGGGAGCGGTCACGAATGGAACGTTACCCGCGCTGCGACGGGTCGGTCGGCTGTACTCTTCCTCGGTGACTTCTGTTCACGACGCAGTTCGCTATTCGCACCCTGACATCACGCCGCCTGGGCAGGTCCCCGATCCTGACAACCACCGATGGATCGCGATCAGCGATGACGAGGGTGACGTTTGGATGTTCGACGTCACTCACCTACTGAGCCGCTACCACTGCATCTACGGCCAAGGCTGTCCCGGTATCGACGTCGAGCCGGATCACACTGAGACCCTGGGGTGTTGTGTTCACGGAGCGTATTTTGTCGACCAAGACGACATGAAGGACACGTTCAAGCACGTCAAACGTCTGAGCGCTATGGATTGGCAGTTCAAGTCCGTCGCAATGGCCAACATGCGCGGGAAGGGCAAGAAGCCCTCAGAGCACGGCGCGTTTGTCAAGCTCGAGTCGGGTGAATGGACCACGCGAGTTCACCAAGACGCGTGCATCTTTCTCAACCGCCACGACCATCCGGGCGGAGCTGGTTGCGCCCTCCACTCAGCGGCACTTCGCGCCGGTGAACGTCCCATGGACTGGAAACCTGACGTCTGCTGGCAGGTGCCGATCCGAATGGATGTCCATACCGACGACAACGAACGGGACACTGTGTTCATCCGTAGCTGGGAGCGACATGATTGGGGAGGGGGCGGCGCCGATTTCCATTGGTGGTGTCAAGAGGAGCCCGAGGCGTACACCGCGGACAAACCCGTTTACGTCACGTCTAAGGACGAACTGATTGGTTTCGTCGGTCAAGACATCTACGACGCTCTCGCCGAGAAGCTCGACGAGATTCGCAATCAGACTGTTACTCCGGTCACGATCGGCGTGGCCCCAAGATGAGTGTGAGTGAGGACTGGCAGCAGCCGTACCGGGACAGGTCGAGCGAGTTGGGAGCCGAACTCAGCGGCGTTGTCCACACACTGAATGAAATGATCGTCGATAATCTTCGAGCTGCAATTGACAACGACGTAGTTGGCCGACCTCCGCTGGACAAGGATCTCCAGGCCGCTAGGCGATCGATCGAGAAGGCCATTCGACTGCTCAGCGGCTCCTAGCCCTGCCCGACATCGAGGGCAATCGGCGCTAAACCGTCGAGGCGATTGCGCCGAAGTCCTAAGCACCTATGGATTTCTCCGCCGCCAATATCAAGGCTGCCTGCACGGCCACCGGTCTGATCCCGCCCGAACACGTTGTGGAACAACTGGTCTCGGCGCTCGACGCCGAGAAGCACGTCATTCTCACCGGGCCTCCCGGAACCGGAAAGACGACGCTGGCCTACCTGACGGCTGAAGTCGCCCAGAAGGCCATGATGGGAACCGGCTATCTGCCAACGACCGCGTCATCGGAGTGGACCACGTACGAAACGGTTGGCGGATTTCAGCCCACCTCCGAGGGCCTGATATTCAAACCGGGGCTCTTCGTCGAGGCCATCATGCAGGGGGCATGGTTGATCATCGACGAGCTGAACAGAGCCAACTTCGATAGAGCGTTCGGTCCGTTCTTCACTGTGTTGTCCGGGTCTCCGGTGGTACTGCCCTATAAGCGGGTGGGCCAGAGTAAACCACTCTCTATTGTTCCCCAGGGAACCCAGGTCCCGGCGGGCTCGGATCCACTTCGAGTCCCCGCATCATGGCGCATCATCGCCACCATGAACATCCTCGACAAGAACCTCCTGTTCGAAATGTCATACGCACTCATGCGGCGTTTCACTTTCATCGAGGTTGGCTGCCCTCCCACCGAGGTCTACGAAGAGCTTCTGAAAGGGCCTGCCAAGATCGTTACTGCTTTCCTCGGTTTTCGGGACGTGAAGGACCTAGGACCTGCCATCTACATCGACGCAGGAAAGTACATCACCCGCAGAGCCAAGGACGGCATCACAAAGAGCCGAGCACTCTATGAGGTCCTGTACGCCTACTTCCTCCCCCAATTCGAAGGAATGTCAGATGAAGACGCGACCGCCATCTTTCGGCTGGTTGAACAACTTCTCGATCCTCCCGAACTCGCCGAAGCGCATAGATCGATCTCTGAGGTTCTCGGCGTCGAACTAGTGGTATGAACGCCAGCCTCGCTTCGACTCCGGTGAGCACCTACACCGGTGCGGTCACCGGTACGGTTTCACCGAGCGAAGCGATCTGGGAGCTTATCGACTACCCCTTCCGGCCCATTGAAGCTGTCCGGGCGATGTTCGGTCTCAGTCCCGGGGCAGCCCGCTATGTCATCGCTCGTGATTTGCTCAACAGCGACGAGTGCCATCGTTTGCTGGAAGCAGGTCCGGAATTGATCCGGTACATGTCGAACAACTTGGGCTTTCGTGAGCTTCGTGTTGTGGGCGCTGTTCTCGGGCAAATTCAGTGGCACTCGACGATCACAGCGAGGGCGGCCGAAGGATTCCCCGATGACTTGTTCATCTGCGATGTCCCGTACCGCAACTTCGACGTTGCGGAAAATCAACTGTTCAAGTTTGCTCTCAAGGGACTGACCGATGCGGGCCAGGATCTAACCACCTTCTCAGGTGGTTCGTTCCACGATGATCGAACTTCGCAGGCCCTGGACAGGGCCCGGCGTGCGAAGAACTATCTGGAGCTGCGCCCGTTCGACGGTGTGAAGCCTATGCATGACCCGGCGACCATTCGCCGCACCCGGCGCAGTCAGAACCAAAGGGTCTACGGGCCCGTTCTGGACTTCATCCCTCGTACGGTTCGACCGCTCAGTCAGTGGACGCTCACCCATCTCGGCGATCGTCGCACCTCTCAACAGCACAAGATGATTCTCGCCGTCCTTGCAACCCTGCGCCGCGAGGGAATCAAGGTCCGCCCCGTAGCAGCCGACCGTGGACTTCTCGTGGCTGGACCGATGGAATATCGACATCCGGGCGCTCGAGGCCTCCCAGGCGCTCACGGAATTCGGATAGGGAACATCCTGCTGGACGTTCCCGACGTCCCAGGTGACCACAACGGTTCTGTACGT
The DNA here is from genome assembly GCA_963751955.1 of uncultured Acidimicrobiales bacterium. Classification (GTDB taxonomy): domain Bacteria; phylum Actinomycetota; class Acidimicrobiia; order Acidimicrobiales; family SZUA-35; genus JABDIY01. The sequence goes on from CAVVWM010000003.1 coordinate 147,306, forward strand.
CGTCTGGGTCAACGAAGTGGATCGTTGTCGCCCCACATCGTCGATTCCGTAGAAGATGTTGCTGCACTAGCCGATCGCATCCTCGGAGCTGCGACTAGCGAGTGACTTCGATGATCTCTTCCAGTCGGACGATGTCTTCGGCGCTGACTACGCCGACGAACCTGCCGCCGTCGGCAATGATTGCCAGCGTGTCGTAGTTGCCTTTCTGCATCGCAACCATTGCGTCCCGCACGTACCAGTTGGGCGCTCCGACCGGAGCGTCGGAGTCCATGACGTCGGTCACCAGGGTCTCACTCCAGAGCTTGCGGTCCACTTCTGAACATGCCGCGACCGTGCAGAGGCCTAGATAGGTGTTTCCATCGAGGACGGGAACGGTCTTCACCTGTTGGCCGATCGCAAGGTTGTGGATGAATTCATAGACCGTGGTATCCGGTGGAACGCTGAGAGGGATCGGCTTGAGCACGTTGGCGACCGGACTGTTGGCCTTGCCTTCGACAAGGCCAGTCCGTTCGATCACCTGACCGGTACTGACCGACGAGGGCCCGGCCACAAGCTGGGACACCGCTGCGGCAACCAGCGCAGGAACAACCGCCCCACCACCGGTTGACTCGGCGACGAACATCACCGCTGCCAATGGTGTTCGGTAACCCGCTCCAAGGAACGCAGCGAGACCGAGTACCGGCCACAAGCTCTCGTTGGCGCCGCCAAGACCGGTCGATTCGAGCCCGGACCCAACTACCTGCCCGAACAGCACTCCCTGTATTGCCAGCGGAATGAAGAAGCCTCCGGTACCGCCCGCTCCGACGGTCACGAATGTCGCAACCGCCCGAAGCACGAAGACGAAGAGCACTACAGCGACGGCATGCTCCTCCTCGAGCAGCCAATCCACCACATCGAGACCCGGACCGAGGGTGAGTGGCCGATCGGCAACCTGGTCACTCAAGACAGCCAGTAGCGCCAGTATGGCTCCCCCTACCACAACAGCGTTCGCAACCGGATAGGACGCCGCGATCGACTTTGCCTGGCGAACGCACCAAGCGTAGGCCCGACCACCGAAGCCAGCGCCGAGGCCGACCAACACCGCTCCAACTAGTTGTGCGGGGCCGACGCCAGAGTCGAAGGCGAATGGCAGAACCGTCTCGGGCTCCAAAGCGATTGTGACAAAGGCCAGGTATGCCGATGCCGACGCCAGGAGAGATGGGAGAAGGGCACGATGTGCAAGATCGTCCCGATACGGAGCCTCAAGTGCAAAAACTACTCCGGTAGCTGGCGCTTGAAACAGACTGGCCACGCCCGCAGCCGCGCCGGCAACCAGAAGAACTCTGGCGTAGTCGGCGCCGAGCCAGGATCGCAACCACCGTGCGATACGAAGGCCTCCCATCGAACCCGCATAGATCGCAGGACCTTCCAACCCGACAGCGCCGCCAAGACCGATGGTGGCCATGCCCGACATGAGGCGAGGAAACAGGTCGCGTCCGCGAAGGTACGGGGCTTGCTGGTGGTAGGCCCGGATGTATTCATCAGCGGTAGAGGGGGTGATTCCCCGACCCAACGTCCGAAGCGTCAACGTGGCAATTCCTAGGCCGAACATCGGAGCCAGAGCGGCTGCCCACAGCGGCAGGTCTTGCACGTTTTGGAGCAGGAGCTGAAGGACCACCCACTCCAGGACTGACACAGCTGAACCAACGATGAGACCGAGAAACACCGAAGCGACGAGCAAGCGGCTTACGTTCTGCTCCGGTGCAAGCGAGCGTAGGAATGTGAGTACTCGCTGCACAGCGTTCCATAGTGCCGCCCACGCGTCAGCTTCTCGTGCCTATCCTGCTACAAAACCGTTGAGATTCTGGGCTCAGCACTCCATATGGGCCACCTAGCCCGTGCACCAACGGCGATTTGTGCCCAGACGCACCATGGAGCGCCGATTTCAGCCGACCCCGGTTCGTCACAGGCGCCGCCTTCCTCTACAATGGAGGATCCAGTGCAAAGCACCATGCACCAAGTTGTCAGGAGTGTCGCGTGAAAAAGGGCGCCACCGCAGGTACGAGGAAGCTCGTGCCCTCAAGCAAACAGTCCATAATGATGACATCGAGTCCTTGTTCGACAGGCTCGACGACGACCCGTTCGATCTGCCCGTCACCGACGAGGCTGCGCTTGTCGGTGAAGACGAGGACTAATAGCCTCTACAGTGCCACCGCAATCGGTGGCTTCAGAGAAGTTCGCCGCTTCGCCGTTCCAGCACAAGTCCGCCCGAACCATCAAACGCAATCGCTGCCTCGCCGCGCACGAGCATTCGAATAGGTCCACCGATGAGGTCGTTGCGCCAGCCCTCATCGATACGGCTGGTGTATCCGTCGGTGAGGAAATTCTCCACATCGGTTCGAGTGGCAAGCGTCGCCGGATCCAGTTGGGCGTCGCGAGCAACCTGAGAGACCCATGACGTGACGAGGGAGACAACGGGACGTAACGCCCGATCCAACTCGGCTCCCCGGGGTTTGATCGGTTGAGGTGTGTCGAGGTTTTGACTTTGCGCAACGACTGCGAGGATTTCGGGTCCAACCTGCCCACCGGTGTGTCGCCCATCCACTCCTCTGATCGCCTTGAGCTCCTGAGGTGTCCGAGGCGCACGTTGGGCAATGCCGACGAGCGCCATATCGCTGAGGACTGAACGCAGCGGTACATCGATGTCGGCCGCTCGAGAGTCCCGCCATGCCACAAGCTCGAGCGCAACACCAAGGGCTCGGCCCTTGAGGTTGCGTGCCTCCTTGATTCGCCGCAAGGACTCTACCGGGGTGCGTTGGTATGTTGCCGCAGCCAACATTTTCTGGCACTCGTCCTCAGCCCATTCAATGCGGCCGCGTTCGTCGAGCTGAGTTGTGAGTTTGTCCGCAACTGACAACAGGTGCTCTACATCGGCCGCAGCATATGACAGCTGATCTGGACTGAGGGGCCGTCGCAACCAATCGGTCAGGCGGTCACCCTTCTTCAGCTGCACTCCCTCATATCGACTCAGGAGCGTCGCCAGTGACGCCGAAGCCAAACCGACGAACCCAGCCGCGACCTGTGTATCGAAAAGCTTCTGAGGAAGCACTCCACAGGAGCGGAGCATCACTTCGAGGTCCTGGGATGCGGCGTGCATTATGCAGAGCCGGCTGGAATCGAGGAGAGCAGATAGAGGCTGGAGATCCACCTCCAGCGGGTCGATCAAAACCAGATCGTCACGGGTAGCCATTTGCACCAATGCGACCTGGGGGTAGAACGTCTTCTCGCGGTGGAACTCGGTGTCGATGGCGTAACGATCGCTAGCCAGCGCCCGTTCGATGAAGATCTCCAGACCGGCGGCGGTTGTAATCGGTTGGTGCAAGATCTTCTACTCTAGGCCGCCTGCAGATTCGACCAGACGGTCGAGCTCAGCGGGGTCATCGGCATCAGCAACCTGGGATCGATCAACCTCCACCAATTCGTACGAGCCTAGGTCGAGCACGGCTGTCATTCGGCGTTGACCAGACCGAAGAAGGTCATGGATCCCGGCGGCCCACTGGGTGGGCCAGCAACCGAGGATCGGGTGCGGTTCACCACCGATCGATCCAACCGCAGCTGTGGAGTTGTCGCCTCCCCGGATGAGAGCTCGTACCACCAAATCGGTGATGCCCGGCATGTCGCAGGGGACCACGACAACCCGCTCCACACCTGATGCCCAGGTCAATGCAGTCCAGAGGCCACCGAGGGGTCCTTGGCCCGGTAGACGATCCGGAATGGAGGGAATCGACAAGATCGCCGACGCCTCGGGCGATCCGCCGATCAGGACGACCGGGTCCGTTCCCGCCGCTCTCAAAGCCGAGACCGCCACACCGGCCAGCGGACCGCGAGGGGTCTGTGCAATCGACTTGTCCGACCCGAAACGGCGGGAGGAACCACCGGCGAGGATGGCAGCCGCCAGCGGGGGGCGTCTGCTCAGTCCAGCTCGGACGGGGGCCATGTCGGGTCGAGTTGACGCAGAAAGACTGCGGTCCGTTCTGCCTCATCGGCCTCACCGATTTCGGTTGCGGCGACGTGAAGCCCATGAAGCGCACGCAGGAAGCCTCGATTCGTGGGGTGTTCCCAACGGACATATCCCGAGCCTCGCCAGCCGCTCTGGCGCAACGTGTCGAGTCCGCGATGGTAGCCCACGCGATAGGAGGCATATCGTTCGATCGGGTGGCGCCCCAACTCGCCCAGACGAGCCCAGCCGTCGAGGAATCGAGGGTGGTCCGCCACGATTGACGAGACAGCATCCCGGCGCTGATCCGGGTCGTCGATCATCAACGCTTCATCTAGCCGCGACCTGATTTCTATGGTCACCTCAGGCAGGACCGTTTCGGGCGGGCCGCCAGTACCGAGATCAAGATTGGTCACGCCATCACCCTACCTGCCCGACCCAGCGGGTCACTGAACTCGGAGACGATCAGAAGCTCTCGGTCGGGCCAAGGACGGGATTGTCTCCTTCGCCAGTTGCAAGGAAGGTCCGACTCGCCTCATAGGCGGCGGTCATGAGCTCGCGTCCCTTGCCGTAATCGTCGAACCGAACCCTGGATGAACCTCCCGCAGGCAGGCGGACGATGTCGCATCCGTCCGATATCTCGGCAAGATCTTCCTCAACCCGTTGGACCCTGGCCGTCCAATAGGCATGCATCAACGAATCGAAAGGCTTCTCCGGTTCGAGGGGGCGAGGATCGAGATGACCAACCTGAAGTATGTAGAGCTTGCGAGCACCATTGGCCACAGCCCAATCCAAGGGCAGTTCGTTCACTACGCCTCCGTCGTACAGAAGTCTGCCGTTGACGTCGACAGGTGGGTAGACAGCGGGCAGGGCTGCCGATGCCATGAGAGCCGGAATCAATGGGCCCTCATCAAACCAGTGAGCCGAGGCCAGATGAGCATCGGTCGCTACACAGGCGAACGGGATCCGAAGCTCGGAGAAGGTGCGGGCCGGCAGTTCTGCATACAGCAGGTCCTCGAGGAGTTTGGGATCATGAATGCTGGCCTTCTTCAATGCCATCTGGGCGATGAAGGGAAGTCGGCTGCGCGGCATCAGATCAGGTTTGCCGTCGGCAAGGTTGCTCCACAATCGGATGAGTCGATCAATGCCAGAACCTGTGGGATCCGCGGCGAAGGCGGCGCCGTTGATACCCCCCACCGAACAACCGGTGATCAGATCTGGCTTGATTCCGGCCTCGTGCAGCGCCCGCAGCATGCCAACCTGCACCGAACCGAGAACGCCGCCACCGCTCAAGACGAAGGCGACCTTTTCTTCGCCCTGAAATCTGGCCCGAGCCTCGCCGAGTCGGTCGCGCAACAGACCCCGCCGGCCAAATCCGGTGGTGAACCGCTTCGAAATCGGAGCCATTGCTCAGATTCTACATGCCGAGGGTTGCTGGGAGCAGCGCGTTCGACAGGCAAGGCTCATGGGCAGCGGACCATCCGGAGCGTGTCGGTTGCACCGACGGTTGCGCTGGATCCACCCAGGACGGCCACGATGTCGCCGGAACGGATGTAACCCTCTTCTTTTGCGATGCGGAGGACGTTGCTAACCGACTCGTCGTTGCTTTCGATTCTGTCGATCTTGATGGCCGTTGCACCCCAACTCATCGCAAGCTGGCGTACGGTTCGCTCCTCCGGGCTGAACCCTAGGATCGGGGCCTTGGGACGGAAGCGGGCAATGGCTCGGACGGTGAAACCACTTCGGGAAATACAGAGGATGGCCTTGACCCCCATCTCCATGGCGGCCCGCCATGTTGCCATGGTCATGACATCGGTGACTGCGGCATCGACCGATTGTGGTTCGATCAGTCGGTCGCGCTTGATGTGGGGGGCCCACCCTTCATAATCGAACTCTTCGTCGGCCCGCTGAGCGATCGCCGCCATGGTGGCCACAACGTTGGCAGGGTCGATTCCAACCGCCGTTTCCGCCGACAGCATCACAGCAGAGGTCCCATCAAACACTGCATTGGCCACATCGGAGGCTTCGGCCCGTGTGGGAGCCGGCGCCGTAATCATCGATTCGAGCATCTGGGTGGCGGTGATTGCCGGGCGACCCAAGGCGATGCACCGAGCGATAATGTCCTTTTGGAGATGGGGAAGCTCATGCAATGAACACTCCGCACCCAGGTCGCCTCGGGCCACCATGACCGCACCTGAGGCGAGAATGATCCCGTCGAGATTCTCCACCGCGGCCTTGGTTTCGATCTTGGCCACGATCAGCGGACCGCGGGGCGCTGGTTCGGTTCCTACTCGACGCACATCGTGCCCGGAGCGCACGAAGCTGAGGGCAACCATGTCGATCCCGGCACCGACGAAGGCATCGAGTAAGCGAAAGTCTTCATCGGTGGGTGTGGAGATCTTCAGCCGGTCCGATGGGATGTGCAGGCCAGGTTTGCCCATGACATTCCCGCCATACTCGACCCGAACCTTCAGCATGTCCAGCGTTGAGCCGATGACTCTGAACACTACCGATCCGTCGCCGACCATGAGTTTATCGCCTTCGAGAACGTCGGTGAGGAGCGTGTCGTAGTCGACTGAGAGAACCTCTTCGGTGCAATCGTCTCGACCCGGCACGAGCAGCAACTCTTGACCGGTGCTCAGGTGTCGTGGGTTTTCGAAGAGACCAAGGCGTACTTTCGGGCCCGGGAGATCGGCGAGGATCGCCACGTTCTTGTTGCTCGATGCTACAACGGCCCGAATTCGGTGATACCGCTCCAGCCCATCTTCGAGCGTGCCATGGGAAAGGTTTATCCGGGCAACATCCATCCCCGCTTCGATCATGTCTTTGAGCGTTGCTTCGTCATCGGAGGCCGGTCCGATGGAGGCGATGATCTTCGTGCGGCGGTTCATACCTCAAACGCTAGGCGGATTCAAGTCCCATCAGCGTCATAGCACTGACTTACCTCTCGGTAGCTCTTCCATACGGGCTCACTGAACCAGGCTCAGCGAGTAGGTCACATTGGCGATAGCTTCGGCCTCGTCCATGTCCGGCGTCCCATCCGCGACGGCGCTGGCGACGGTGACGCGGCAGACGGCGAGCGACCGACCCAGCTTCACCAGTTCGCAATCGGCGAAGAGAACCGGCCCGAGCGGTCGGCGTAGGAAATCGATCGACAAGCTGGTGGTGACGGCGAGCGCAGCATCACCGAGGTGACCCAGGATGATTGCGTAGGAGGCGGAGTCGACCAGACCCATCAGCGTTGGACCGCTCACAGTGCCGCCAGGCCGAAGATCCTGATCGGAGACCGGGAGACGCATCCTGCAGAAACCCGGTTCGAACTGGTCGAAACGATCCGGCGCGAAGGCATCGGCACGGTCGGGCCATGCTGACTGCATGTAGGCGTGTAGGTCGGCAGCGGCGAAAGTAAGTGATTCGATGGACATGGATGACGAGATGCCCTCAACCAACGCAGTCGCACTGCACGGTCTGCTCCATTACCTTGAATTTGAACGGCGTGCTTGCCGAGAGTGTTCCACAACCGAGGCACTGCAGTGCGAAGCCGTCTCCGGTCTGAACGATTCTCAACGGAGCTTCGCCGGTGGACAACTTCTTCTCCTTCTTCCGTTTCTTGGGCTGAAGAACTTCAGGAAGGTTGGTCAGGTCCAGCTCTCGATACGGACGCCGTTCCTCGGGCAAGGCTGCAAATCTGTTGTCAGCGGGAAGAAGTTCGGCGAAGTCTTCACCGTAAGAATCATTCCACGGCACGAAATACGCAAGCGCGTACCGCTCGGCTGGATCAGCGAGGTGAAATGCTTCAAAGAGGTCGCGAGTCGGAGAGAGAGGACCGATGCGGTTGGGTTCGTTCACCTTTTCGGGACCGGAGAACATCAGAAACTCGGCGATTTCGGAGTAGCTGTCCGGTGTAAACACTCGTGAGTCTTCGGCGATCTCTTGAATCTCGCCAACGAAGCCGTCGGCATCGGCTCCAGCGGTTGGATCCTCCATGGTGTCACTGGCGAAGATGATCACAAACCGCGCACCACTCCCCTCGCGCTTGCGGCGAAGAATCCGGCCCATGCGCTGAATCATCTGTCGGCGGGTTCGACTAGCGCTGACAACGATGCCGAGGTTTGCATCGGGCACATCGACACCCTCGTCGAGGACCTTGGGTGCCGCGACGGCTCGGAGTTGCTGGTCACGGAAGTTACTGAGGATCTGCTCGCGTTCGCGACGCGGGGTCTCACCTGTGATGATCTCGATCGTTGTGTGAGGATCGAGTCGATTGATCGCATGGTTTGCAGCGCGGACCGTTTCGGTGAAAAGCAAAGAACCGTCGCTCTGGTTGATGGGATCAGCGAAGATTCCGAGGGCTTCGTACTTGGCCTGGCTGTTTGCAACAATCTCGCGACGGCTACCAAAGGCGTCGAGGTACTCCGCTGCGGCTCGCCCATTTGGACCACCGTCATTCGCTGCGAGATACTGCACGGCGGCCAAGAAGGCACCAAAGGGACGTTGAGGCATGTCCCTGATACTTCGTAGAACCCGTCGCGAATCCACCAGCGTCTGTTCGGTTGCGATGTAGTCGGCCCGTTCAGATTCGGTAAGCGGGACCGCAACGAAGCCAACCCGAGGTTGGGCACAGACCCCATCGGCGATCGCCTCGGCAAATCCGTATCGATAACAGATGCCCCCGAAGAACGGTAGAAGCAACGTGTCAACGGCATCATCAGAACGCTGAAGCGTCGCGGTGAGCCCGAGCCGTTCGGTGTACTCCTTCATCAGGCTCTTGCGGAGAACCTTGCCCCCGAATCCATGGCACTCATCGGCGATCAGCATGCCCTCCATACCCTCGGGAGGAACGGGTTTGCGACTTGCGGCGGAGTGTCGTGTGGTGACCAGGATGTCGCAATCGGGCGGCCGATCGGTCCCACTGTCACCCAGACGTCCGATAGCGAGTTCGGGCATGGCTTCGCTCAAACGCTCGCTCCACTGCTCCATGAGAACCCGGCTGGGAACGACGACCAGAACAAACAGACCCCTGCGAATTGCGTCTTGGGCTGCAGCGATCGCCACGTTCGTCTTGCCCGATCCGGTGACCGCCTCGATGACTCCTTGGCGTCCACAACGAAGCCAGCTGGAGAGGGCGTCGACTTGCCAACGATAGAGGAACGGCCCCCCGGAATTCTCCGCTGGGCCGACGGTCTCGGCCACCGAGGTGGCCTCCGAAGGATTTGATTGTTGGTCGGGAAGGGGGTTCACAGCGAACTTCGGATTATATCGGCGACAAGCAGTTCTTCGTTGGCCGTGACAAGCAACCGAACGGCAACGTGGCTCAGGTTCTCAACACCCTCCACCGCTGGGACGGTCGGGAATGGATGGGTCGACAACCTCGATGTGAATGTGCCCGTTTGAGGGGTCGGCAGTCGTTTTGTCGATCTGAGACTCGAACGGCAGCTTGCGCACGTTGCTGCCAACCCTGGTCTGCCCGGCGATTACGCGATCACCCTTCTCAACGGCCAGACCTTCAAAGTGGAGCACCTTCACCTCGTAACCAGGTCGTCTGTCGGGCTCGATCACCAGGTAGTGATCCTGATACTTGCAGTACAGCGTGTAGGTGCCCGCCCGCAGCACCGTTCCGGTGACTGGCGATCGGATTTCGTCCCCGGCATGGATCGCAATGTCGGCCGCGGTTCGAGATCCGTTGCCTCGATTCCGGCTTTCCATCGTCGCCACAATGGTGCTGGCCTGAGAGGGGTCCTGCTGTCGTGCACCATCGTGACCCGATTCGTGGAAACCAATGCGCTCGACCCGGTTGGCGGGATGATGAAGCTCAACCTCGCCGATTGTCGCATACGGTCCAAATGACGTTGTTGTGTATTGTCGTGGTACTTCCACATGAAAACCTGCGAATTGCCCATCGTGGGCCACGACCTCGGCGATGATCCTGTGAGAAGGCCCAACCACCGCATAGCTACAGGCTGTTCGGTCGATCGGTGGATCCTGAAGCTCGAGAGCCGAGATCGATGAATCCAGACACTCGAGGCGGGACACCACAGCCCGTCCAACCGTCCCGATCGTTGGAGCGATGCGGCGGACAGCCTTGGAAATCGCGTCGCGATCAATGGAAGACAGGACTCTGCTCCCAAAGACGCTTCTCCCGGTCACTGCCGTGCGGAGCGCGTCGTCGGCCCAAAGGTCTGCAACTTCGACCTCGTCAATGTCAACGACGACCCCATTCGCAACGCTCACGGTGAAACTCTGATCCAGCCCCAGCTCGCTCACCAGAACCGGACATTTCGTTGTCCTACCGGTGGACCAGCAGTCGCCATCAGGTTCGACCGAGCTGAACCGGCCGAATCGTTTCTGGACTCGATCGACCGCCGACACCAGCGCAGCCGAACGGTCCGAGATCAGAGCGGCGGTGGCTCTCTGACCGGCCAAAGCCTCGACAACGTCTACTGCTGCGGCCATTTCGATCGACGTAGCCACGGACTCCGCGACCGACGGTCGCTGATAGGGATGCTGGCCGATGAACTCCGAACTTGCCGAAACCCACCTGACCACGTCGACGCGGGTGACACCCGGTGTTTGAACGAGCTCAGTCCAGTAAGCGAACCCATCTGGGTCAGGGTTCCGTCCCAGAACGTTGCCGTAGACGATTCGAACGAACTGGTAGTCGCTGGTATCGCCATAGGTCGCACGAAACTCGGCCGATTCAGAGAAGCTGAATGCGATGGCGTCGATCGAAGCTCCTGAATCAAACTGTTCGAGCCAGTACGTGGCCCCGGAAGGGTCTGGGTCCCGGCCAAAGAATGCCCAATACAAGCGGAGAACCTCACCGTGCCCCACGAGAAGGCGCTCTGCTTGAGGACCCAGAATGCGGTCCACTCCTGATCGAAGTACCGAAGTGACCTGTGCTTCGCTCGGCGAACCAACCGGGCTGGACGCTCCTCGGTCCAGATCTGAGCTCGCCCCGGAATCCGGTGCAGCCAGAACCGTGGCAATCAAGATTCCGAGAGCTGCAATCGTGAAGCTCCTGCCGCGCCAACTTTCCCATTACAGACATGATTGCACTATCGGCCGGACCCGACGGCTCGGGAGGTCTCAGTCTCACTGGGTGAAGTTGGTTGGCCGACACCCAAACGCGGCCTGTGTCGATCACACATTCGGGGGTCGATGGGAGACGGCTGTTTGGACACAGCATGAATCGCATCCACGTACTGGCACGGGAAGCTCGTGCCGCATCGTGCTGATGGTTGCCGCGCAATGGCTATAGCCTCGTTGCATGTCTAGCAAAGACGTGTTTGATCCCAGATTCTGGACGGAGATCGAAGGAGTGCTCTTCGACCTCGACGGTGTGATCACACCCACCGCCGTTGTCCATGAACGGGCCTGGGCGGCGCTGTTCAATTGGTTCCTGACCGAACACGGCGAAGGAGCGAGGGATCGGAGCGAGTTCACCCTTGCCGACTATCACACCTACGTTGACGGCAAGCCAAGGTACGACGGCGTTCGGTCATTTCTCGCAAGCCGTGACATGGTACTGCCCGATGGGGATCCCACGGACGAGCCGGGAGCTGACACTGTGTGCGCTCTCGGAAATCGAAAGAACCTCGAGTTCAACGCGATCATCTCCAGCGAGGGAATTGATCCCTACGTCGGCTCTGACAGGTTGCTGAGTGCACTCGACGGTTTGGGGGTGCGGCAAGGAATCGTCTCGTCGTCCAAGAACGCTCGGCCGGTCCTCAGCGGCGCTGGGTATGCGGATCGTTTCACCGTCATCGTCGACGGTTTGGTCTCGGCCGATGTCGGGCTCGCAGGCAAACCGGCTCCAGATGCGTTCCTCTTGGGAGCTGAATGGTTGGGAGTTGATCCCACTCGCACCGTCGTTGTAGAGGACGCTGTGAGCGGAGTGGCTGCCGGCAGGGCTGGCGGGTTCGCCTTGGTGATCGGAGTCGACCGAGGACAGGGGGCGGAGGTGCTTCTCGACAACGGCGCCGACGTGGTCGTGGAGGACCTCGGCGAACTAGTGCAGACCGTACTCGATGCCGCCGATAGGGAATCATGAAGGCTAAACACGCTCCCGAGGCTCTCCCTCAGCATCGATTTCCTGCTGAGCCGTGGCGCCTGGTGGAGCAGGAATACAGCACAGATGACCTCGGAGTCACTGAGACACTGTTCGCACTGGGCAACGGTTTCATCGGAATGCGAGCCAATCCAGAGGAGGGCCGAGAGGCTCACAGCCACGGGACGTTCCTGAACGGATTTCATGAGACGTGGCGGATCTCCCATGCTGAGGCGGCCTACGGCTTCGCTGAGGTCGGGCAGACCATCGTCAACGTTCCGGACGCGAAACTTATCAAGCTCTACGTCGACGACGAACCGCTACTTCTCTCCAGCGCCGATCTGGAGGCCTACGAAAGGTCCATCGACTTCCGCACCGGTGTCCTGACCAGGGATTTGTTGTGGCGTACACCGGCGGGCAAAAGGGTGCATGTTCGAAGCGAACGCATCGTGAGTTTCGAACACAGGCATCTTGCCGTGCTCACTTTCGAGGTCACCCTGCTCGACGATTCGGCACCCGTTGTGATCTCCTCACAGCTGCTGAACCGACAAGATGGCGAGGACGAGTACTACGTTAGGTCCGCTGCGTTGGGTGAGGGCCAGGACCCTCGAAAGGCACGCAAGTTCGACCACAAGGTTCTTCAGCCCAAAGTACAGCGACACGACGGTAACGACGTGGTGCTGGGCTACCAATGCACGAACAGCGGCATGACTCTTGCCGCCAGCTACCGCCACCTGTTCGAGACCCAATGCGAACACACAATCGAGACGGTCGTGGAAAAGCAGCACGCCAAAACCGTGTTCACCGTGGAAGGACAAGTCGGCAAGACAATACGAATCGAAAAGCTCGTCAGCTACCACACATCGACCGGTATTCCCCCAGCCGAACTAGCCGACCGATGCCAACGAACCCTGGCCCGAGCGGCGTCGACGGGGACCGCTGCACTTCGTGCTGAACAAGAAGCCTGGCTCGACGCATTCTGGCAGTACAGCGACGTGCAGATCGACGGGGACGAACCAGCCCAACAGGCCATGCGGTGGAACCTGTTCCACCTCGCGCCAGGCGTCAGCCCGCACCCAAGAAAAGGGCATCGCCGCCAAAGGTGTCACCGCCGACGGATACGAGGGTCACTACTTCTGGGATACCGAGGTCTACGTCATTCCGTTCCTTTCCTATACCCAACCCGAGACCGCACGTAAGGTGCTGCGATTCCGTTGGAAGATGCTCGACGCAGCTCGCAAACGGGCACGCATGTTCAGTCAGGAGGGCGCCCTTTTCCCATGGAGAACCATCAACGGCGAGGAAGCATCGGCGTACTACGCAGCAGGAACGGCTCAGTACCACATCAACGCTGCCGTTGCTTATGCGATAAAGCGGTACGTCGATGCCACCGACGACTGGGACTTTCTGGCCCATGAGGGGGCCGAGACGCTCGTCGAGACCGCCCGAATGTGGGAAGACCTCGGTTTCTACGGCCACAACGGCGACACGTCATTCCACATTCACGGTGTCACCGGCCCGGATGAATACACCACGGTGAAAAATGACAACACCTACACGAACATCATGGCTCGATTCAACATGCGTTTCGCATCCGCTGTGTGCTGCGAACTTCAGGCGCGAATGCCAGAATCCTACGATGCACTCGTCCGGTGCACTGGGCTCACCGACGCCGAGCGGGAACGCTGGGAGAAAGCCGCAGATGCAATGTTCATCCCTTGGGATGAAGAACTTGGCATCAACCCCCAGGACGATGCGTTTCTCTCACTTGAGCCGTGGGACTTCTCCCAGACCCCGGATGACAAGTTTCCTTTGTTGTTGAACTTTCATCCTCTTGTGATCTACCGATTTCAGGTGCTCAAACAGGCCGATGTGGTCCTTGCGAACTTCCTTCGTGGCAGCAAATTCCCACTTGAACAGAAACGTCGCAATTTCGATTACTACGACCCAATAACGACAGGCGACAGTTCGCTATCGGCCTGCGTTCAGTCGATCATGGCAGCCGAGGTCGGACATCCCAACCTTGCCATCGAGTACTTCAGAGCGTCGCTCTTCGTCGACCTGGCCGACACTCACGGCAACGCCTCAGACGGAGTGCACATCGCCAACGCCGCCGGCGCATGGGCGGGAGTGGTGTACGGCTTTGCAGGTTTCTACGATCCAGGGGCCCATTCGCCTGAAGAGCCGATCCGCTTCTCGCCCCGGTTGCCTACAACCTGGCAACGACTGCGGTTCAGCATCTTCCGGCACGGCACCAGAATCGAAGTGACGCTCGTACCGGCCTCGACCACGATCTCGGTCGAGGGTCCGCCGGTCTTGGTAGCTATCGATGACAAGGTGAGCACCATCGTCGAAGGCAAACCCGAGGTGTTTCCGATTCCCCCTATCCTCTAGTCCGATGCAGAACATCCGACCAGCAGGGAGCGGCAAATCGGCGACATGTGGGGCGTTCGTGCGGGAGCTCGTGAGTCCGTACGCCGCCTTGATATTCGTCGCGGACGCGGGTGTTGATCCCGGCGACTGGCCAACATCTACCGCATCAAGAATCGCCGACAGCCAACTGGGCCATGCGCTCGGTTGGGTGTGTGAGGTTCGCCGAAACGACGTTGTGCTGCTGGATCCACTGGGTGAAGGGGTATTGAGAGCCGACCTTCCTGACCTCTCCGCCGCGTGGAAGCACCAGGTGCGGGCCACGTCGAGCGCGGCTGTCTTCCTGGTACCGGCTCCATCGGTGGTTGAAAAGGTGAGCGGGGCCGAACCCGGGTCACCGGAGTGGGTTGAGCTCGCTCTGACCGGGCACCACGATCCGATCAGAGCAGCCTCTGTCCGAACCGCACTTGCTGAAGACGCTGGCAGCGTTGCGCTGCCGGGACGAAACGAACCGTGTCATTGCGGGTCGGGAAGAAGTTCAAAGCCTGTCACGGACGGCCCTGAGGAGATCGCACCTACATCTCCGAAGATTCCGAGAAATCGATGGCCGATAGGCTCCGGCGATGACACCCGATGAGTTCCGCCTAGCCGGCCACTCGCTGATCGATTGGATCGCCGACTATCGATCGAGCATCGAGGGCAGACCGGTGCTGGCACCGGTTCGCCCGGGAGAGGTTCGGCGGTTGTTCCCGGTTGACGCGCCCACCGAGCCCGGGAGCTTCGGCGAGCTTCTCGCAGCGCTCGATACTCGAGTCGTGCCAGGCACCACGATGGTTCAGCATCCGATGCATTACGGCTGGTTCCCATCCAATGCGTCGCTAGCTTCGGTGCTTGGCGATCTGGCTTCGTCAGGTCTGGGTGGCCTGGGAATTTCGTGGGAGAGCTGCCCATCCCTCACCGAGGTCGAAGAGGTGGTGTGCGAGTGGCTCCGCCAGCTCACCGGGATCTCCCAGGAGTGGACCGGGACCATCACCGATACCGCCAGCACCGGAATCTTCACCGCCGTGCTAGCCGCCAGAGAGCGGGCGTCGGGTATGAGCCAGAACAGAGGAGGGTTGGTCGGCCATGACTCCCCTCTGGTCGCCTACACCACTTCACAGGCTAACTCTTCAGTTGCCAAGGCTGCGCTGCTTGCCGGCCTGGGTTGGGACAACATCCATGTCGTTGAAGTCGATCCGCACACTCGAGCCATGAATCCTGAAGCGCTGCGATCGGCAATGGCTCAGGACGCGGCGGCGGGGCGAGCCCCAGCCGTAGTCATTGCCAACGTGGGTAGCACCGGCGTGACAGCAATGGATCCGCTGGAGCCGATCGTTGAGATCGCTCGGCCGTATGGAGCGTGGGTTCATGTAGACGCTGCCATGGCTGGTTCAGCGATGTTGCTTCCCGAGTGCCGCCACCTGTTCGAGGGCGTCGAAGGTGCGGACTCGCTGGGCTGGAACCCACACAAATGGATGGGCACCATCCTGGATTGTTCGCTGCTGTATGTGAGAGACATCGAGCAACTCACCCGCGTGATGTCAACCAACCCCAGCTACCTGAGGTCTGCGGCCGATGGCCAAGCGATCCAGTACCGGGACTGGGGTATTCCCCTGGGGCGAAGGTTCCGGGCTCTGAAGCTGTGGTTCCACCTTCATCTGGATGGCATCGACGCCATCCAGACTCGACTCCGCCGCGACCTCGCCAATGCCCAATGGCTTGCAGAACAGGTGGAACAGACCCCGAAGTGGAAGATGGTGGCTCCGCTGACACTGCAAACGGTCTGTGTGCGCCACGAACCAGAGGGCTTGCAGGGTGAAGAGTTGGACTCCCACACTCTTGAATGGGTCAACCGAATCAACTCTTCGGGTGCGGCATACATGACCCCGGCGATGCTCGACGACCGCTGGTTTGTGCGGATCTCGGTGGGAGTTGAGTCCACCGAACGACACCATGTCGAAGCTCTCTGGGAACTGCTGCAACTAACAGTTTCCTAACTTGAGCAACTCAGCATCGAACACCCGGGCCTCATCCGCGCCCACTCGGGGCGACGCTCGGCCCACTTCTCTTTGCCCGGTTGATCGTCGTAGGGTCGGCGGAGTAGGTCATAGACCTCATGCAGCACCGTGTAGTCACCCGCGGTTGCGGCGTCGATCGCCAGCTGGGCGATGTAGTTTCGCAAAACGTATTTGGGATTCGCCGAATTCATCAACGCCGTGTCCCGAACCCGACCGACGCGCTCGGAATAGCGCATCAGCCAACCATGGGTCCGCTCAATTACATCGGTGGTGAGCTGATCGGGCTGGTAATACGCGTCGAGCAGCGCTTCGGGGATCTTTCCCTCGGCGAGTTTGCCGAGATCGACCTGGGCGAGGTTCCGATAGAAGATCGGCATATCGGTTTCCACCAGCTGGAGGGTGTTGGCGAGTGAGTCGAAGAGCTCGTCGTCGCTCTCCATCACATCGGTGATGCCGAGCTTTCTGGCCAAGGCAGCACGATTGCCTTCCACGAACGCATCAGCGAAGCGGTCAAGTGCCTCCTGCAGGGGTTCGACTTTGCCAATGAGCGGAAAAATCGCATTGGCGAAGCGAACCAGATTCCACTGGGCGATACCGGGTTGATTCCCGTACTGGTATCTCTTCATGTGGGCGTCCGTGGTGTTGGGCGTCCACCCCGGGTCGAAGTCCTCCAACCATCCGTAAGGGCCGTAGTCGATGGTGATGCCGTGGATAGACAGATTGTCGGTGTTCATCACGCCGTGGACGAAACCTACGCGCATCCACTCGACGACCATGGCGGCCGTGGTCTGACAGACTCGCTCGAACCACTCCACGTAGGTGTCGCTATCAGGAGCGTCGGCATTTGCGAGATCAGCAAAGTGGTGACGAATTGTGTAGTCGGCGAGGGCTTTGAGAACTTCGTCTTCGCCGCGGCTGGCGGGCAACTCGAAGTTCCCGAAACGAATGAAGGACGGTGCTACCCGACACACGATTGCGCCCGGTTCAGGCGCAGCGTTGCCGTCGTAGAACATATCCCGCACGACCTCGTCACCAGTTCGAACCAGACTGAGAGCGCGAGTTGTCGGCACACCCAGGAAATGCATTGCCTCACTGCACAGGAATTCACGCACGCTTGAGCGAAGCACAGCACGCCCATCAGCCCGCCGGCTATAGGGAGTTGGCCCCGCTCCTTTGAGTTGCAGCATCCAATGGGATCCATCGGCGACAACGAGTTCGCCCAGGGTGATCGCCCGGCCATCACCTAGTTGCCCTGCCCAGTTGCCAAACTGATGACCACCGTAGTTCATGGCGAATGTATCGGTTCCAGGTAATCGGCGGTTACCAGCGAGGGCTTCCACCATCTCGGGAGCGGTCATCTGCGCAACACTCAGGTTCAGCTCACGAGCAAGTTCGGGAGCCCAAGCGATCATCTCAGGGGCTGCAACGGCCGTGGGGGCGACGCGGCTGAACGCCGCACCGGTTACCTGGCGAAGAGCGGTTCCCTCGTTGGGATCCGCTGGCAATTCAGCGGTGAAGGTGTTGTTCCAGGGCAGGTCCAGATCAACCGTCGTCATACACAAGAGCCTAGAGCTCACGTTGGACTACCGACCCTACCGAGGCTGCACCTATGGTTGCTGAAGATGGCTGATTTACCAGTGCTGGACATCGCTTCCTTCATTGAGGATCCGATCTCTTCGATGGGTCTTCGTTTCGCTCACGAGCTCCGTGATGTCTGCCATGTCACCGGATTCGCCCACATTGTTGGCCACGGAATCGAGCCCACTCTGGAACGCCGATTGCTCGGGGTTGTGCGGGAGTTCTTCGCTCTGCCCGAGGGGGCTCGTACGTCTTTGGCCATCGAGAAGTCCGCTGCCTTCAGGGGCTACACCGTGCTGGGTGATGAACGAACCGCTGGTGCTCAAGACTGGCGGGATCAGCTGGACATCGGACCCGAGCAAGACGCGCCTGGTCCCGGGCACGAAGGACCCCCGTGGCTACGACTAAGAGGTCCAAATCAGTGGCCATCCGAACTCCCCCACATGGCACCGCTCGCACTCGCGTGGCTACAGGAGATGAATCAGCTTGGCCTGGCGGTTGTGCGAGCACTCGCGATCGGGTTGGGTCAATCGATCGATCACTTCGACACCTTCTTCGAACCGGCTGACCTGCATGCCAAGTTCATCCGATACCCAGCCGGGATTGGTCCAACCGACCAGGGTGTTGGCCGTCATCACGACAGCGGTCTCCTCACGTTCATTCTCCAGGACGGCGTTGCCGGCCTCCAGGTAGAGATCGACCAGACAATGGTGACGGTGGAGCCGATGGAGGGCGCGTATGTGATGAATCTAGGGGCCATGATGCAAGCAGCGACAAACGGCTACCTGAGAGCCACACCACATCGAGTGATCGCTCCGACAGGGGTCGAAGATCGACTGTCGCTTGCGTTCTTCTTCAACCCGGCCTTCGAAACAGTGTTCGAGCCGTTGGACCTGCCTTCGGAACTGGCTGAGCTCGCCTCGCCCGATCTTGTCGATCTGAAAGGAGAGGCGATCCACACGGTCTTCGGCGAGAACAACCTCAAGGTACGGCTTCGTTCCCATCCCGACGTCGCCCACCGACACTATTCAGACGTACTCGCCACGCAGAACGACTGACCACACAACGCGGTCAGCCCCCCAGCGACGCATCGTCGTTCATGAGCGAATGCGTCGTGCGCCGGTGCGAGTCGAGCGTGGGCCCAGAGGATCGGCGAACGCACCGGAACCTCTGTGGTAACGGGCCCGCTGCAGGCGAAGACTTAGTCTTGGTGGGTCTTGACCAGGGTGCCGAGGTAGAGCTCGATCACCTTGGGATCTGTGAGCAGATCGTTGCCTGAGCCGGTGTATGCATTGGAACCCTGGTCCAGGACATAACCACGGTCGCAGATCTGAAGGCATCGGCTGGCGTTTTGTTCCACCATCACAATGGAAACGCCTGCCTTATTGATCCTCCTGGTGCGAACGAACACCTCGTCCTGCAAGAGCGGTGAGAGCCCGGCCGAGGGCTCATCGAGCAGAAGAACCGATGGGTTCATCATGAGTGCCCTGCCCATGGCCAGCATCTGTCGCTCTCCGCCCGAAAGTGATCCCGCCCGTTGGCTCTTTCGCTCGACGAGACGGGGAAACATCTCACCCACGACCTCGAAGCGTTCCTGGAACATGTCCGGTTTGAGGAAGACACCCATCTCCAGGTTCTCCTGGACCGTGAGCGACTGGAACACGTTGTCGTTCTGGGGGACATACCCGATCCCCTTCGACACCAGACTGTGGGCCTTCAGACCGGTGATGTCTTCACCCCGGAGGCGGATGGATCCCTGACTGATTCTGAGGAGCCCGAACAGCGACTTGAGAAGTGTCGACTTGCCGGCACCGTTGGGTCCGATGATGCCAACGAGTTCACCCTCGGCCAGGGTGAGCGAGCAATTATTCAGAATGTCAACACCGGGGATATACCCGCCGGTCACGTTGTCGGCAATGAGCAGCGGTTCGGTCATGCGTCGTCTCCAAAATCCAGAGGGGCGTCGTGGTGTGTACCGAGATAGGCCGAAACCACCGCTTCGTTGTCAGAGATCGACTTGGGTGGACCTTCGGCGATTATCCGACCCTCTGCCATCACGATCACCCAGTCGCTGATGTCCTGAACCATGTCCATATCGTGCTCCACGAAGAGCACGGTCATTCCCTGGGCCCTGAGTCCCTTGATGTGGTCCAGCAGTGACTGTTTGAGGGCCGGGTTCACACCGGCCATTGGCTCATCGAGCATCACGATCTCGGGCTTGACCATCAGCGCTCGAGCCATTTCGAGCAGTTTGCGCTGGCCGCCCGAAAGGGTGCCGGCGAACTCATCTCGCATTTTGTCCATCTTGAACCGAGCCAGAAGGACGTCTGCTTCCTCCTCGATCTTGCGGTCTTGGTCCCTCCAGAGGAACGGGAATATCGCCTTGAAGATCGACTCACCGCTCTGACCGGTGGCTCCGAGTTTCATGTTCTCCAGCACTGTCATTTTCGACAACGCCTTGGTGAGCTGGAAGGTCCGGACCATTCCCAGATTGGCGACCTTGTAGGCCGGCACACCCTTGAGGCTCTTGCCCTCGAAGACGGCCTCACCGGTGTCGGGCTCGTCGAAGTTGGTGAGGAGATTGAAGAAGGTCGTCTTGCCGGCGCCGTTTGGGCCGATCAACGCCGTGATCACTCCTCGCTGTACTTCCACATACTCGACATCGACCGCCTTGAGACCGCCGAAGCTACGAGAGATATTGGTTGCAACGAGTATGGGATCGGGTTTCTTGGCCCCCGGTTCCCGTGGCACACCATCCAAGGCTTTGGCGGCGTCGGATCGGGTGTCGGTGTCAGCGGTCATCGAGGGCCATCTCTTCCTTGTTACCAAATAGTCCCTGCGGCCTCCGCCATGCGAGGAAGACCAGCAAACCTCCCACGAGCATGAAGCGGACCTGACCCACCTGGGTTCCGGTGAGCAACCAATCGGGAATCACACCCTCGGAGACGCCCGAGCGCATCACGGTGTCGGCGAAGGCCAGCACACCCCAGAGGATCATGGCACCGACGACAGGACCGAAGATCGTGCCCGCCCCTCCGAGGATTACGGCAACCCATGCGAAGAACGTGACATCGGTGATGAAGTTGTCCGGCTGGGCGGACTGGGTGCCAATCGCGCGAATCATGCCGCCGATGGCTCCGATGACACCTCCGAGGATCAGCGCCTGCATCTTGTAGGTGAACACATTCTTGCCAAGGCTGCGGGCGGCATCCTCGTCTTCTCGGATCGCCTTGAGCACGCGACCCCACGGACTGTTGATGAGAAGGTACGTGAGTCCTAGCACAATGCCTACCGTGATCCAGCCGACCACGAACACCCACATCTGATTACCCTGAAATAGGTTGAAGAAGTATCGCTGGCGTGCCTC
This sequence comes from uncultured Acidimicrobiales bacterium, assembly GCA_963751955.1. Lineage (GTDB taxonomy): Bacteria > Actinomycetota > Acidimicrobiia > Acidimicrobiales > SZUA-35 > JABDIY01. The sequence continues at coordinate 168,701 of CAVVWM010000003.1, forward strand.
GAATGGGCTGAGTGCGTAGAAGTCCTTGGCGAATCCGGACAGACCATCCGAGGACCCAGTCCACTCATCCAGAGCCGGTGTCCGGGCTACCAGACGAAAAATCTCAGCGGTGGCGATCGTGACCATTGCCAGGTAATCCGCACGCAGGCGGAGCGTCGGGATTCCTAGCAGCAGTGCCAAGATCACCGGAAACACGAATATTCCCACGAAGACGCCCACCCAGAAAGAACCGCCAAAGGTGATCACGGTCATGGACAAGCCGTAGGCTCCGGCCGCCATGAACACCGCCTGCCCGAAGTTCAGCAGACCTGTGTAACCGAAATGGATGTTGAGACCGATGGCAGCGAGAGCGAAGTAGATCGCCTGATCACCGATGAGCCCGCGAACGGTGTCGGAGATGATTGAAGCGAACATCAGCCAATCCTTTCTTTCCGACCCAGGAGCCCTTGAGGTCTGACGAGGAGAATCACAGCGAGTGTCAGCAGAGCCCCGATGTTTTTCGTGTCTGTCGGTATGACAAGGGTGGAGAGCTGAATGAACACGCCGACCACCAGGCAGCCCAGGAGCGCTCCGTACGCCGTGCCCAGGCCACCCAACGTGGTGCCGGCGAACATGAGCAGTAGGAGCCGGAAGCCCATCTCCCACCCGATCGACTCGGTGGTGCCGAAGAGCACCCCGCCAAGACCGGCAAGCCCACCGCCGGCGATCCACACGATACGGATCACACGTTGCACATCGATTCCCGATGATTCAGCGAGGTCGCGGTTGTCCGCAACGGCCCGCATAGCCTTGCCGATTCGAGTGCGCTGAAGCAGTATTCCCACCATGATCAGCATGAAGAGGCTGAAGAAGATGATGAAGATGTCCTTGGGCGGCAGGGAGAACGGGCCAAAGTCGATGCGCTTCTGAATGCGGTAATCGGAGTAGAACTGTGCTCGACCGCCAAGCCGGTAAAGAATCAAGTAACGAAACAGGATTGAAAAACCGATCGACACGACCAACATCGAGATCAGGCTGGCGCCCCTTTTCGAAGGCGGGACCAGACCAACGCGTCGTACACTCCACCCGCGGCTGCCGCGACGACGGCTGCGATCGCTCCGGCCAAGAAGAGGCTTATCTTCCAATCGAGCCAACCGTTGAACAGGAATGCTGTAACCGCTCCAAGGCTCACAAACTCGCCATGGGAGAAGTTCACCAGACCGGTTGTGCCGAACACCAGCGAAAGCCCGATGGCACACATACCGATGATCAGGCCGAGTTTGATCCCGTCAACCAACAACTGAATGATCTTGTTGTCACCGGGCGCTACATCGTCGGCGCCTGTCGCCCCGTCGTTTGTTGTGCCGTCGTCACCGGTTGATGAAGACTGCACGGGGTCACCGAGTGGGAACAACAGGTTTCGATTGCGGCCCTCGTTGAGGCGAAACGAGAGACTGATCTTGTCAATGTCTCTGAGTTCTACCCCATCAGGCAACGTGCCGACGTCGAGAGTCGCCACGTAATCGCCACCACCGGGCAGAACCACACTCCAGGTCCCGTCCGATCCGGTTACACCGATTACCGAGAAGGAACCGTCGGCCGATTCGACCAGAATTTCCACTCCTTCGATCAGGACATCTTCGTTCCCGGATCGTTCCCGGACGGTTCCGCCTGCAGTGGTCTCTTGCTGAGCGCCAGCGGGCGTTCCGAACCCCGCAACCAAGGTGAAGCACGCGACCGTGAATGCCAGCAGCACCACGACGGGCCTACGCAGCAACGAACCAAACGCCGTCACCACTGAACATCCCATCTCCGACTGTGAACACGCAAGTAGCTTTTCTCCCCAAATGACGAACGTGCCGAGTGTAACGGATGACACACTTTGACTTGCGTTCCACTGACACCTGGAACGGGAAAGACCTCAGAAAGCACATTGGCCCGGGCGCAGGGCCCGGACCAATATGGGTTTCATTCAGATTGACCCGAGACGGATCAGAACCTGGCTACCCGTCGATCCTGCCCTCGATCGAATCGACGACCGTGATGGTGCCAGTGTCATCAAACTCGAGGATCAGAATCGACGCCTGAGTGGGTTCACCGGCGGGACCGAACTCGAGAGGACCCGAGACGCCGTCGTAGTCGATGTCGACGTCGTCCTCGAGCAGCGCCTTACAGTCGGCGAACGACGTACACTTCTCGCCGCCCTTGGTGAGCTCGATCAGCTCAGGCGCAATCACCGTGGCATCGTCGCTGTTGGCAGCGATGGCCCCCAATGCAACCAGCACCATGGCATCGTAGGTCTCAGCCGAATAGGAGTAGTCCACGAGTTCGGGGTCGATCGCATCCATCTTGGCTTTGAAGTCGGCGAGCGTTCCAGCAACGTCGACGCCCGGGAGCGTGCCGCGCATGCCGGCGACCACACTGGGATCTCCAAAGCTCTGGGCCAAGGCGTTACCCATGTTGCCATCGGTTCCGTACACCATCTTGTCGGCCGGACCAACGCCAGCTTCGATCATGCCGGTGAGGATCTTGGATGTCTCGTCGAAGCCGATGACCACGATGGCATCAGGATCAGCCGAAACAACTTCGGCGATTTCGGCGTCGAAGTTCTCGGCCTTGGGGTCATACACAACCTCATAGACCACAGAACCACCGGCGTTTTCATATGGACCCTTCGCTGCATCGAGCAAGCCGGTGCCGTAGGAGTCGTTGAGCACGAGGAATGCTGCGGTCTCAGCACCGTCCTGAAGGATCAGATCGGCGAGTGCGGCACCCTGCACGACATCGGAGGGAGCGGTACGGAAGTACAACCCGGCGTCGTCGTAGGTTGTGAACGCCGGCGAGGTGTTTGCCGGCGAGAAATGGATGACGCCGGCCTGGGTGATCTTGTCGATCACCGTGAGGGAAACGCCCGACGAAGCGGCGCCGATGAAGGCATCGACATCTTCACCGAGAAGGCGGTCCACGGTCTGGTTTGCAACGTCACCATTGTCGCCGGAATCACCTGGCAACCAGACGACGTCTTTGCCCAGGACACCGCCAGCAGCGTTGATGTCTTGAACGGCCAGCTCTGCACCAGCGAATTCGGGCGGGCCGAGGAAGGCAAGGTTGCCGGTCTCTGGCAAGATGCCACCAAATTTGAGTTGGCCATCTCCTGAGCCTGCGACGTCGCTGCCACATGCGGCTGCAACCATCGAAAGACCAAGAGTTGCGGCAAGCAGTCTCTTTGACGTTTTCTTCATAAAGGATCCTCTCGCTTTCGTGGTCCGCTTTGGACCACTGCCGTCCAGCACTCTGGGCCAGACCGACCAAATAAGCATAGAACTTCCATTGCTTTAGGCGGTTTCTACGTCAAACATTCGTCATGAGGGCGATTTCCGGATTCGGTAGGCGCCCGCTGGCAAATGAAATTGGCCGGGCCCCGAAGGACCCGGCCAAGCGAACAGTCATCGGCTAAGGGGAGAGAAACCGATTCGTGTTCTTGCACTCCGCCCATTTGCCTCAAGGGCGCATTGGCGTCTTGATCTATCGGAGCGAAGGTGACCATGTTGAGTAGCTGGTCGTTGTTTCAACGACCAGCTACTCAGACTCGGCTTCGATCCAACACCGTCGGAGCTGAGATTCTCTACACTCTGACGATGGCGAGGCCCGTCAAGTACTCCGACAGTCGCATCCTCGACGCAACGGCATCAGTCGTTGCCAACGCAGGGCTGGACGGCGCCTCCGTTGCCAAGGTCGCCAAAAGCCTCGGAGCCCCCAGCGGTTCGGTCTACCACCGCTTTCCAAGCCGCAAGCATCTACTCGGGGCCTTATGGGTCCGGACGCTGAAGAGTTTTTACGATGCGTTGCAGGATGCGACCGATGACCCGACAGCGGACGATCTGGCACATCGATGCGTTACAAGTCTGTTCGGCTGGATCGAAAACGACCCGATCGGGTCAACTCTGCTGCTGAAATTCCGTACTGAAGATCTCATCGACAACGACTGGCCCACAGAGGTGCGGGTAGAGGTAGCCGAGCAGAATCAACGGTTGGCAGATATCACCAACCGGGTGGCAGAGGCCAGAGGAATCAATCCACTCGATGCGATCCTTGCGCTGGTCGACCTTCCCGCCGCGGCTGCCCGACGTGCCCAAGTGTTTGGAAATGACGTGGTCACCGAAGCCATCCAGACCCGAACCACAGCAATCATCAGCCCGCTTCTGACCTGAGCACCAGCTGGAATCGAGCCTCACGCTCGGTCGATGGGATGAATCGTCTCCGATTCTGATCACGGCAAGACGGTGACCGTCGGCGTCGGCCAGCACCGCCGAGTCCACCTCGAGATCGTCGAATGGCATCAGTGTGATTACTACGAAGCTCATTTGACCGCCAGTCGTTCATCTAGCTTGTCCGAGATCAATGACCGCGCAATCTCGGCGGCCACCGGAACCTGCACTCGACGCAGGGCCTCCTCGAAGAAGCCAGCCACGATCAGACGATCTGCAACTACGGGGGGCACCCCTCTGGAGTGGAGGTAGAAACGTTGATCTGGATCTACCGGGCTGACGGTGCTGGCGTGACTGCAGCGAACGTCGTTGTTCTCGATCTCGAGATTCGGAACGCTCCACGCCCATGCGTCCTCGCCGAGCTTGATGTTGCGGTTGGTCTGGAACACATTGCTGCCAGCACCCTCAGGGTGAATGTGAATCATGCCCGTATGCACCGATCCTGCCTGATCGTCGACGGTTCCCTTGAACAGCAGATCACTGAGGGTGTTCGGGGCAATGTGCTGCTGAAAGGTTCGATAGTCGAGGATCTGGTCGCCGTCACCGAAGTAGGCACCGACGAGTTCTCCTTTGGCACCCCGACCGATCAGATCCGAATCGGTGCGGAGCCGGGCGTATTTCCCGCCGAAGGAAAGCAGCGCACTCGACAGGGTCGCGTGCTCTTCCACACTGCTCCTCATTCGGCCCAGCTGCCATGTGTCGTGACTCAGATCCTGCACCACAGCGTGATTGATCCGGGCATGCGGTTCGGCATGGAATTGGGTCATCGGGACGACCAAACCGTCCCCGTCGGAACTCTGGTACTCGAAAACCGAGACAGAGGAACCGGCGCCGGCGTGAACCTTGACCGAGGTGAAGCCCGCAGCCCCAGCTGTCAGGTGACTCCGAATCACTATCGGATCGGTGACGATCACTTCGGCGGGCACCTTGACCACAACTCCATCAGGTGAGAATGCAGCATGAAGATAGTCGAAGAGATTCGGACCCTCGGCCGGCTCGGCCAGCCTGACGGGGGCGTTTTGGACCGACACTCCCTTCGCCGCCCACCCATCGGCGACAACGACGGAGGTGACGAAACCGTCGACCAGATGCACTGTGGCCGCCGGTTCGACAAAGGTCAGCGCCTCGGCCAGATGAGCCGGAGAGTCCAAGGCCGCTGATGGCTGAGATGTGACAACCCGCAGTGAATCCAAATCAAGGTCGGCGACCGGGGAGTAGCGCCACACCTCGGCGGCGTTATTGGGTAACCCGACTGAAGCGGCGAGCCCAGCAGCAGCTCTGCGCATCTCGCTGTTGCCGAGTTCAGCGGCCCGGTCGGGGCTGAAGGGAGATGTCACCTCTCAAATTTACCGTTGGAGGACACTTCTCTGGATGGTTGGGTGAGTCCCGTTTGGGCGAGCTACCGAAGGGTTGTACAGCACGACGGTTGAGCTAGATCAACAGGGCGAGCCCCGATTGAACGATCGTTCAATCGGGACTACGTTGACTCTGATGAGTTCGACCCGAGTGTCTGATCGCCCTGCAGGGCGGGTTCCATCGAGTGTTCGGCGTGTGCCCATCGAGAGGGCCGACGTAGTGCGCCAACCGTGGCTAGGTGTGGGTGTCGGAGAAGAACCGTTGGATTCGGTCGAGGGTGAAATGCGGACGCTCCAAGTGTACGAAGTGACCGCATTCGGGTGCCACATGCACAACCGCCTGGGGGTATGCGCCGAGGACCTCGTCATGGTCCTCGGCCTCGATCAGCGGGTCCTGGTCGCCGACGATGATTTCGATCGGATGTTCAGTGTGCGGGTCAAGCGCCCAATCCGGCAACAACTCGGCCAGCTTCAGGAAGTCGATGCCGTCTGTGGTGCGAGACGCGATTATCGCTCGGCTGATCACTTGGTCATCAAGAGCGCCGGGGTCGACCATGAAGCCGCGCAATGCCGTGCGGACAACCGCCATCTCTGCGCCTCGCAGCAATCCAGGCAACCGTGGTCGACCCAGCGACGAGATGCGTGCCAACCCCTTCAGAGCGAGCAGCGCACGACCCGCACGATCGAGCGTGGCGCCGGTCTGTATCCGACCGACCGTGCCGGGCAGGGGCGAATTCAAAAGTACGGCACTGGTGACCACCTCGGGGTGGGTTCTCAGGACCAGGCCGGTAAGCACACCTCCCATGGAGTGGCCGACGATACGCCACGGTGGCGGTGCCAGCTCGGACAGCCAGTCCACCAGCTGACCGACAGTCTCCTTGCGGTGCTCCAGCGGTGCCAGCAGGCTCGGCGACATCGTCGGCGCAAAGACCGGACCCAACTCGGCCAACGATGGCATCAGCGGAGCGTAGATGGCGCCGTTGTTGCCGACGCCGTGAAGCAACATCAGTGGCGTAGACCCCGACGGTGGACGCACGATCGAGTCGGGCACCGTGAAGACGCGCGAGCCATCGACCGGATGCCACTCTCGAACAGTCTCGTCGGCCCATGTGGCACGAACCACTGCTCCGTACTCTGCCACCGGCGCGCCGTTTACAACAGAACCCTTCACGAAGGACACAATACCGATGGGTAACTTGGCGGACCAGAGTCGTTCGGCCCTTTCTGAATCTCCGACGACCGAACCCATGAGTGGCGCCGCCGGCACCATCGCAGATGATTCCGAGGTCGACATCACTGTTGGCTATCGAAGCAATCCTGCGGCCTCAATGTCCCTTCACGCCGACGCCTACACGACCTATCGATGGTTCGAGCTCGAGCAGAACGCGGTATTCAAACGCACATGGCAATGGCTATGCCATCTGGAGAAGCTGCGAGAGCCAGGCAACTACGTGACCGCCAACGTAGCCGCAACACCGATCGTGGCTGTCCGAGACGCTGGCGGTGAACTGCGGGCCTTCTACAACGTCTGCAAGCACCGCGCCCATCATCTTCTCGAAGGCAGCGGTACGGCCAGGGCTATCGTCTGCCCGTACCACGGGTGGACCTACGATCTACGCGGCCAACTCGTTGCTGCCCGAAAGACCAACCATCTGGTCGATTTCAGTCCGGGAGACATCTGTCTCGATCAGGTGCAGATCGAAGAGTTCGGCGGGTTCGTTTACGTGAATCTCGATCCATCGGCTACCTCGCTCGCCGACCAGGCCGGAGACTTGACGGCTGAGATCGCGCGATGGGCCCCCGACGTGGCGGCGCTCACCTTCGCCCATCGACTCACGTACGACATCAACTCGAACTGGAAGAACGTCATCGACAACTTCCTCGAGTGCTACCACTGCCATGTCGCCCACAAAGACTTCGTGTCGCTGGTCGACATGGACACTTACAAGGTCACGACCCACGGCATCTACTCCAGCCACATGGCCGAGGCAGGCAAGACCGCAAACACCGCCTACGACGTATCGTCGGCCACGGTCACCGACCATGCGGTGTGGTGGCTGTGGCCCAACACCTGCCTGATGCGGTATCCGGGCCGCGGCAACTTCATCGTGCTCCACATCATTCCGGTCGGACCCGACCGAACGCTCGAGACCTACGACTTCTTCCTCGAGACACCCGAACCCAACGAGGCCGAGCTCGAGTCGATCCGTTATCTCGACGAGGTGCTCCAGGTGGAAGACATCGCGCTGGTCGAGAGCGTCCAGCGTGGCATGCGACCCCGGCGTTCAACCAGGGCCGTATCGTCCACGATCCGTCGGGCTCGGGCCTCTCCGAACACGCGCTCCATCACTTCCACGGTCTCGTCCTCGATTCCTACCGTCGGGCCGATCCCGCAAGTCCAGGAGAACCGCAATGACCGGAATGCTCGAAGGGCGCGTCGCACTGGTCACCGGAGGCCGCGGGGGTACCGGCCGAGCGGTGTGCGACCGCTTCTAGGCCGAAGGGGCACACGTCTATGCCGCCGACCTAACACCCCGAGCCAGCCTGGCCGAGGACGCCCACGAACTGGGGACTTCTATGTCCGCATGGACGTCACCAGACGAGGTCGAAATCAAAGCTGCGATCGCCATGATCGAAGCTGCGCACGGCCGCCTCGACGTTCTGGTGAACGCCGCCGGTATCGAGATCGAGACAGACGATCGAGGACACCTCGCTCGATCAGTGGAATCGCATCATGGCCATCAACGTCACCGGCACTTTCCTGACCTCGAAGTACGCGCTGCCCTTGCTGCGAGCCTCGACCCACGCATCGATCATCAACTTCGGCTCCTACGACGGGTACATCGCCGATCCCAACCTGGCTGCGTACTGCGCATCCAAGGGCGCAGTGCACGCTCTCACCAAGGCGATGGCATGTGACCACGGAAAGGAAGGGATCAGGGTGAATGCCATATGCCCGGGTTACATCGACACACCGATGCTCGATCAGTTCTACCCCCCCGGGGTAGACCCCGCCGACGGACGCATAGAAGCTGAGGCGGTCCATCCACTTCGAACTATCGGCACACCGACCGACATGGCAAACCTCGTCAACTGGCTGGCATCTGACGAAGCTCGGTACGCCACCGGCCAGCTCTGGGTGCTCGACGGCGGCATCTCGGCTCAAGTACAACAAATGAGGTTCTGACCGTGGCCAAAGCAGTCATCGTCACATGCCGCGCCGACTGGCAGCATTCCCATGCCCACGACGTCACCCCACCTGCCGATCAACCCAGACCAGATTGCATGGGGCTGACCGTGTCAACTTCTGAGGTATCACCCTCTGCAGAGGCCCTGGCAACCCGGTTGCTGATCGACGGAGAGCTCATATCGGGCGATGGCGAAGGTATCGATATCGTCGATCCTGCGACCGGTCAACAGATCTTGACAGCCGAGGCTGCATCGTCGGAACAGGTGACCAGAGCGACAGAGGCCGCGGCCGCGGCGTTCGAAGGTTTCTCTCAAACGAGCCCTTCCGAGCGGGCTGTGCTTCTACACACCATTGCGGACGTGATCGAACACCACAGCGAAGAGTTGGCCGCGCTCGAATCACTCGATGTCGGCAAGCCGTGGCCTTCAGCCCATGACGACGAGATGCCGCTGACGATCGACACGTACCGCTTCATGGCGGGAGCAGCCCGCACGATGACGGGCCTGGCCTCGGGCGAGTACGTGCCGGGCCACACGTCGATGATCCGTCGCGATCCGGTCGGTCCGGTGGCGGCGATCGCGCCGTGGAATTACCCGATGATGATGGCAGCGTGGAAGCTCGCCGCTCCCCTTGCGGCGGGCTGCACAGTGGTGTTGAAGCCGTCCGAGCTCACCCCACTGTCCACCCTCAGGCTGGCCGAGCTCCTCGTCGACGTTGTGCCTCCGGGCGTCGTGAACATTATCCACGGCGCCGGTCCCCACATCGGTCAACAACTCATCGATGCGTCTGCGATCGAAGCAATCAGCATCACCGGATCACCGCGCAACCGGGCAGGCTGCGATGCGAGCCGGCGGCAGAACAGATCCGCCGCGTGCACCTCGAGCTAGGCGGCAAGGCACCGGTGATCGTTTTCGACGATGCCGATGTCGAGTGGGTTGTTCAGACGATTCGGGAGGGATCATTCTTCAACGCTGGTCAGGACTGCGCTCAACCATGCCGAATCATGGCCCAATCGGGGATCTACGACGAGCTGGTCTCTGAACTGGGGCGAGCGATATCGGAGATCAAGGTCGGAGAACCACGTTCGGAGGGAACCGAAATGGGACCGACTCGTCTCCTCTGCCCATCGTGATCGTGTCGCCGGCTTTGTCGACCGGGCGAGGGCGGATGCCGAGATTCGTGGTCGGTGGATGCTCGGGGATGGCACAGGATATTTCTATCAGCCAACTGTGGTCGCCGACGCCGACAATGATGCCGAGATCGCCTGTCAGGAGGTGTTCGGCCCGGTGGTATCGGTTTCTCGGATCAGCGACGCCGAGGAGGCCCTGACCGCAGCCAACTCTGGCCGATACGGCCTGGCATCATCAGTCTGGACCGCCGACGTTGGCCGAGCCATGCAGATCACGAGCCGGCTTCGCTACGGATTCACATGGGTCAACACCCACGGAGTTGCCACACCGGAAATGCCTTGGGCAGCAATGAAGGGCTCCGGCTCAGGTTGTGACATGTCCGTTTTCTCGCTCGAACCGTTCACGGCGGTGCGCCACGTGATGATCGCGCACTGATCAAGCTGAGTGCGGCTCGTTCCACCGACAAGATCTGACCCCGATGAACTCACCGAACAGCCCGTTACCTGACAAGGAGGAGCGCATCCTTGATGCGGTTATGGCCGTGCTCGCAAGGGCCGGTATCAGCGGGGTCAGAATGCGGGCCGTCGCGGCCGAAGCAAATGTTGCGCTGGGCCTCATCAATTACCACTTCGAGGACAAAGAATCGTTGATCGCAGCTGCCCTGACGCGCATCGGTGATCAGGACGTCGATCTGGTGTCAGCCGTGCCCGACCTGGCGCCCGCTGATCAGGTGCGACACGCCCTTCGCCGGGTGGCTGACGAGGAGTTCTTGGGTTCAGAATACTTGGGACTTCGGCTCCAGCTCTGGTCGCTCGCTTCGGTAGAACCAGAGTTCGGCGAGATAAACCGGGCGGCCCAAATCCGATATCGCAACGGGCTGGCCCAGCTGATCGCAGCCGCCAGGCCGGGGCTTCATACCGATGAAGTGGAGCGCCGGGCCAACGACGTCCTGGTTATACAAAACGGAATCTGGCTCACATCTCTGCTGATCTTGGACCGTCCCGCGATCGACAGAAGCATTGAGCGCTGTATCGGGATTGCGCTGGATGACTGAGGACAACTTCAGACGCCGGTTGCGATCGGTGCCCCCTCCGTGGTGGACCACCCGGACCACGAGCCCACGTACAGCCGCTTGGGACCGAGCCCAACCGCTTCCGCAGCCAGCAAGTTCACGCATGCGGTCACTCCGGATCCGCAGTAGATCACAGCATCTCCCTCTCCGATTCCCTGGGCCTCGAACCGAGCTTGAGCCCCTGCGATGTCGAACCGTCCACCATCAAAGTGGGCGGTGTAGGGCAGGTTCACCGCGCCGGGGATGTGGCCGGCGATCTTGTCGAGAGGTTCTATCTCGCCTCTGAATCGTTCCGCGGCACGGGAATCCACGACGGGAATGCCGGCATCCAAGGCGGCGGTGACCGCATCATGGTCGGCAAGTAGATCCTCAGGCCAGGCAACCACCGGACGATCAACCGGGGTGACCTCCACGTCGCCGGCTTCGAAGGCTCCCTTCCATACATCGCTACCCCCGTCGAGGACTGCTGCGGGAGTTCCCGTGGCCCGCAGCATCCAGACCATACGAGCTGCAAGTGCACCGGCCGCGTTCGTCATAGGCCACAACCGGAGTGTCGATCCCGATACCGAGGATCCCAAGGACTGCCGCGAATATCACGGGGTCATGCAGCGGATGTCTGCCGACCCCGTCCCCTGGGGGCGCTGCCAGATCGCTGTTCAAATCGACGAATCGTGCGCCAGGAAGGTGACCCGCCTCGTACTCGGACCGAGCCTGAGCGGCGTCGGGTCTCATACGAACATCGCAGACCACGACATCGTCGTAGTTCTCGGCCAGCCACTGAGCCGAGACGAAAGGTGACAGATCAGAAAGCACGTTCCGACATTAGCTGGATGTCGATCGCTCACAGATTCGAACCGGCTCGAGGCAGGCCGTTACCCTGAGCGCCATGAAGCTCTCGATGTTCATCACCTACTCAGCCGACTTCAAAACGGACGTGAAAAAGGTGCAAGATCTGGAAAGCGCCGGGCTCGATCTCGTTTGGGTGGCCGAGGCCTACAGCTTCGACTCGGTTAGCCAGATGGGTTACCTTGCCGCCAAGACCAACACCATCGAAATCGGTGCTGGCATCCTCAATGTGTACAGCCGAACTGCGGCGTGCATCGGTCAGACCGCAGCCGGACTCGACTTCGTGTCCGACGGAAGGTTTGTGATGGGCCTGGGAGCGTCGGGGCCACAGGTCATCGAAGGGTTTCACGGCGTCGCCTACGAGAAACCAATGCCCCGAATTCGTGACTACATCGAGGTAACACGGATGACGCTGCGCCGGGAGAAGCTGCAGTACACCGGTAAGGCGGTGCAGATTCCACTGCCGGAGGGGCAGGGAACCGGTCTGGGGATCCCGTTGAAACTGATCAATCATCCGGTCCGCTCAGAAGTTCCGATCTTTTGGGCCAGTCTCATGGGACTCAGCGTGAAGAACACCGCCCGCCATGCTGATGGCTGGTTGCCCACGGTGTTCGATCCCACCCAATACCGAAAGGTGTGGGGCGACGACATCGATGCGGGCCTAGCCAACCGAGATTCTGCACTCGGCCCCCTCCAGATCTCGGCCGGTGGAATGGTGGGAATCGACGACAGCCTCACGGGTGCTGCTCAATCGGCTGTGCTCGACCACGTTCGCCCCCATGTCGCCCTCTACGTGGGCGGCATGGGAGCTCGCGACAAGAACTTCTACAACACTGTGTTCCAGCGGTACGGCTATGAAGCTGAGGCCAAGGAAATCCAGGACCTCTATCTTGACGGCAAGAAAGACCAAGCAGCTGCAGCTATACCGTCCAGCTTCTTGGAGAACTCCAATCTTGTGGGACCAGCCGGCTATGTGAAGGAACAGCTCGAGAAATTCCGCGAGGCGGGAGTCACTCACCTCCAAATCCAACCCGTCGGCGACCCCCTCAAGACCGTGGAGCAGCTCAAGGAGCTGCTGTAGGGTTCACGCACCACTCGACCTACAGCTGCGCCGCCAGATCCTGGACTGCGGCGCTTGCTCCGGTGAGAACGGGTTCACCATGGCCGAAATACACCGCGTCAAACTGGAGCTGGGCGATCTTCTTGATACTCTCACCGGCCGTTGCCATGTCGGGGGTGTACTTCGGATTCGCACCCGCCACTCCGCCTTCGGCTCCATTCATGGCATCGCCTGCGACGAGCGTGCTGGTGAGCGGATCAAACAACGAGATGTGTCCCTCGGTATGGCCCGGGGTGTGAACCACCTGCATTCCCATGATCTCCTCGCCATCCTCGACACCTTTGATGTCCTCGGCCGAGATCCGTTCAAGATCTAGGACGCCAGCGTAGATGACCGCGTTGACAGCAGCCTCCCGGACGGCGCCGATGCTGCCAATATGGTCCGGGTGATGATGAGTGAGAGCAACATGTTTCACCTCGTTGAATGTGTAACCGAGATCGTTGATGGTTTTCCCGATCGCTTCGGCCGATCCGGCGCTTCCAGTATCAACAATGGCGAGTTCGTCGTTTCGTACTAGAACGTAGGCGGATACGGACCCCAGGACCACCCGAGACCAGCTTCGGGTTGCACTGGCTGGTAGATCAGTATCGGCCTGGGTGAACGTTGAACCGTTCTCGTCCGGAGCCACTGAGGTCTCTGTCGTCGCATCACCGCGGCCGGTCGTGGTCACGCCCGACTCGCTCAAGAAACTGCGAGAGCCGCATGCAGCAGCCACCGGCCCGAGGATCGCCAGCGCCGCGGTACCCTTTCCGAAGTAGCCCAGAAATGCCCGGCGGTGCAGCCGCGGTGAAGTTCCGAAGGCGGCACTCCCGACTATCGGACGATCGTGGTCGGAGTGGTTGCCTGACATACCTCAACCGTAACCAGGCAGGGCCAAGGCAACATTCCGGCCGACGCAGGCGGGTCAGGCAGTGCCAGCCTCGAGGGCGACCTTGATCATCGGATCAAGGCTTTCTTGGCGATCTTCAACACTCATCACCTCGTCGGTGATGATCTGGTCGCTCACCGTCGCCAGCGTTAGCGCTTTCTTCCCCCGCTCGATTGCAGCGCCGTAGAGCGCGGCCGCTTCCATCTCGACGGCGAGGAAGCCCGCCCTGGCCAGAACTTCGAATTCGGCCATTCCATTGGGGTGATAGAAGAAGTCACTGGTGAAGATTCGCCCGACGGTAGGGGTGATACCAGCCGACTCGGCGGCCTCAACTGCGGCTCGTAATAGACCGAAATCCGGAGTGGCAGCGAAGTCATAGCCACCGGCCCGGACCCGGTTGACGTTGCTGTCGGTTCCAGCTCCGCTGGCGATGATCAGTGTGCGCAGCGGCAGGTCGGGCTGGATTGCTCCACACGATCCGACCCGAATGATGCTCTCCACTCCAAAACTGTCGAACAGCTCCGACGCATAGATCTGGATCGATGGCACGCCCATACCAGAGCCCTGCACACTCACCGGTTTGCCGTTGTAGGTGCCGGTGAAACCCAGCATGTTTCGAACACTGGTGACCTGCAGGACATCGTCCAGATATCGCTCGGCGATCATCTTGGCCCTCAACGGATCACCTGGCATCAGAACAGTTGGGGCGAAATCACCCGGATCGGCCGCAATGTGGGAAGTCGACATAGTGCCGGATCGTAGTCGTGCCACAATGGACGTGTGCCAATGCGCAGCGACTGTAAGCATTACCAAACCCGCACTTACCCCAGTGGCGACACTATGCGGAAGTGCGGCCTCGACCTAGCACCCAAAGCTCCCTGGGAGTGCCCCGCTGACTGTTCCTCGTTCGAACGGCGACTCGCCGATGTCGCTTGGAACCACGGATCACTCGTCGCACCTGCCACGCCCGAGGCCCCTGCCAGCATTGCAGAGGATGACTCGATCAGCGCCCTCCTGGATTCGGCTGAGGACATCGTCAACACCGCAGCGCCAACGGTCCGGGCCGAGGTGGATGCCCAGGCTGAGGCCGAGCGACGAGCGCGCGAGAAAAGAACCGGCCGATGGTGGCCCTTCAATGGCTAGCTAGCCGACAGCAAGCGATCGCTGGTGACCCAACCGGATGCGAGCGGAGTTAGCCGACACGACGAAGCGACCAGGAGGCCCGGGTTCGTGAAGCGAGACGCAGCGAGGAACGAGCAGCGTCGAGTGAGAACACGAACGGCAAGGGCCGGATGCGAGCGGAGTTAGCCGACACGACGAAGCGACCAGGAGGCCCGGGTTCGTGAAGCGAGACGCAGCGAGGAACGAGCAGCGTCGAGTGAGAACACGAACGGCAAGGGCCGGATGCGAGCGGAGTTAGCCGACACGACGAAGCGACCAGGAGGCCCGGGTTCGTGAAGCGAGACGCAGCGAGGAACGAGCAGCGTCGAGTGAGAACACGAACGGCAAGGGCCGGATGCGAGCGGAGTTAGCCGACACTGCCTTCCATCTGAAGTTCGATGAGGCGGCTCCACTCCACCGCGTATTCCATGGGAAGGGTCCGAGTTACGGGCTCGATGAAGCCATTCACCACCATTCCGATGGTTTGCTCTTCGGAGAGGCCCCGGGACATGAGGTAGAACAACTGGTCGTCGGCAACCTTGGAGACGGTGGCTTCGTGGCCGATTTGGGCGTCTCGAGTTCCGATCTCCATGTAGGGATACGTATCGGAAACGCTGTGTTCGTCGAGAAGGAGCGCATCGCACTGCACGTGGCTCTTGCAGCCGTAGGCGCCTTCCTCCACTCGAACCAGACCTCGATAGCTGCTTCGGCCACCGTCCTTGGAAATTGACTTCGAAACGATCTTGGACGTCGTTTCGGGTGCGGCGTGCACCATCTTCGCACCGGTGTCCTGATGCTGACCGTTGCCGGCATAGGCAACGCTCAGAACCTTGCCAGAAGCCTTCGGACCCACCAGCCACACAGCGGGATACGTCTGCGTTAGGCGAGATCCGATATTGCCGTCGATCCACTCCATGTGACCCTCGGCCTCCACGTACGCACGTTTGGTCACAAGGTTGAAGACGTTGTTCGACCAGTTCTGAATGGTGGTGTAGGTCACGTGAGCGCTGGGCTTCACCACGATCTCAACCACCGCCGAGTGCAAAGAGTCGCTGGTATACACCGGCGCTGAACAGCCCTCGATGTAGTGAACCTTGGAGCCCTCATCAGCGATGATCAACGTGCGTTCGAACTGGCCCATGTTCTCGGCGTTGGTTCGAAAGTACGCCTGCAACGGCATTTCAACTTCGACGCCCGGCGGCACATAGATGAACGAGCCACCGCTCCAGACAGCCGTGTTCAGCGACGAAAACTTGTTGTCATTGGCGGGAATGATCTTGCCGAAGTACTGCTTGACCATCTCGGGATGCTCCCGCAGAGCCGTATCCATGTCGCAGAAGATCACGCCTTGGCGTTCGAGGTCTTCCCGATTGCGGTGAAACACGACGTCGGATTCGTATTGCGCTGCGACGCCGGCCAGATACTTCCGCTCGGCCTCGGGGATTCCCAGCTTCTCGTAGGTGTCCTTGATCGTGTCGGGAAGGTCGCCCCAGCTGTCCACCTGACCCTCTGTGGGTTTGATGTAGTAGAAGATGTCGTCGAAGTAGATCTCTGACATGTCGCCGCCCCAGGTGGGCATAGGGCGTTTGTGGAAATGGCGAAGAGCTTTGGCCCGTTTCTTCATCATCCAGTCGGGTTCACCCTTCATCCACGACATCTCTTTCACGATGTCGAGGTCCAACCCTTTTTGGGTTTGAAGACATAGTCCTCCTCGTCGCTCCAGCCCAGCTTGTACTTGCCGAGGTCGAGGTTCTCACCGGCTACGGCCATTGGGCGCTCCTCAGGAAGGCGGGGAATTTCTCCTACCGAGATTGTAACAATCCTGACCGTTGTTGCCGAGACCGACCGAAAGGGTTCTCTTCTGCGAACTCAGTCGAGGCGTCGCAGGTTGGTGCGGTAGAGCTCGACCCGACTGACATAGGCCTCGGCACTGCTCTTGATCATCTCCGGACTGGCGGCGTCGGGTCGGATCTTGGCCGGGACTCCCAGCGCCAAAGCACCAGAAGGGACCTCGGTGTCATTGGTAACGACGGCATTGGCTCCTACGAGGGCCCAAGAACGCACGATCGCACGGTGAAGCACTATTGAGCCGTTCCCAACCAGTGCGTTGTCTTCGATCGTGCAACCCTCGAGGTGGACGATGTGGCCGATCGTGCAGTTGTCGCCGACCGTGGTCGGGTTGGATGCGATCGTGTGGAGTACCGAACCGTCCTGGATCGAGGAGCGCTCGCCGATGTAGATCGGTCCGTCGTCCCCCCTCAACACCGCTTGGGGCCAGATCGAGCTGTGCGGCCCGATCCGGACGTCGCCAATGATCGTGCAGTCCGGATGCACGAACGCATCACTCGAGATTGTGGGCTCATCAGAGCCGAGTGCGTAAATCGCCATCGACCAATGTTATGGACTCCTGATCGGAGACGCGCCCGGTGGGCGCTGGCCTATATGCCGATCCCGAACCGGATGTCGAGAACCAAGGCATTCACGCTCAGAAGAACGAGCGCGGCGAGAGTCACGTAGGCAAGTGGCTCCAGGCGGGCGACATTGACGGTCACAGACTCATCGCGCTGGACAAGCTGACGGGCTTTCTCGGCGATCGTCACGGCTGCGTGCGAGCCGTCCAGGGGCGGAAGTGGCAACAGGTTCACAAACCCAACGGCGGCATTGAGAATCCCGAACCAGAGCAGCGAAACCACCAGTCCGGTGTCAACCGCGTATTGGGTGATCTCTGCTTGGGCGAGCGGAGACACAAAGCGGTTGGGAACCGCAGCGCCGGACGCCTCCTGAGCGAACATGGCGCCAACATAGGTAGCTGGATCACTTGCGAAGCCCCACAGAGCCTGCGATGTTCCAGCGACAACCTCCCACGTGTAGCTCAGGCCATCGGTCCACACAAGAACACCTGTCTCGATGTATCGAGCCACAGAGAAAACAACGACTGCGAGAGCGATGTTGGTGAATGGACCTGCCAGAATTGTGGCGAGTCGGCCCATGTGCGATGCAGAACGATACGTCTCGCTCTCCTCAATGCCCTCGGGTAGATCCGAAGTGGGGGTCATGCCCCAGAGCTTCACGTAGCCGCCTAGGAACACCGCTTTCACCCCATACCGGCAGCCGTTGAAATCAACGCCCAGGATCTCGGGCCCAAACCCCCAGAAGAACTCGGTCGGACGCATGCCCGCACGCCGCGCGAAGAACCAATGGCCTGCCTCGTGCACGAGGATGATGACAGCCAGGAATCCAAGCAGGTAGAGGAACTCCTGGGCCCAGATGAACGACGCAACAAGGAGCGCGGCGGTGGCTAGAGCCCAGAACGGACTGGCCCTGAAGTTCGTGAAACCCTTCACGGGGGTAGGAATAGCAGCGGGGGTCATCGAGATCACAACCAAACAAACAGACGAACAAACTCAGCGACACAACAAACAACACCGAACCAGAACAACACCGAACCAGAACAACAGCGCCCGGAACACCATCTCACCAGCAAAAGCCGCCGCCCGACACATCGTCGGGAACGTTCACCTACTCGCAAGATCGAAGCTGGGCGGGTCTTTTCTCGACGTCGGCATCAGTCGATGATGCCAAAGGACCCGTATCGACCGGCATGAAAGACCATCGGCTCGACGTCGGCGACTGTGTCGAGGGCAACCACGCGACCAACAAACAGGTCGTGGTCGCCTACGGGGATGATGTCCTCGATCGTGCAGTCTATGAACGCCCTGATTCCAGGGAACATCGGTGAGCCGGTGACCGGCGACGGGCTGTAGTCCCACTTGTCGAACTTGTCTTCCGCTTTGGAAGCCATAGCGGCGCATAGCTCAACTTGATCGTGGCACAAGACGTTGACACAGAATGATCCGGCCTCCCGTAGCCCATCATGGCTGCTGGCCTGGTTTCCCAGAAAGAACCCCACCAGCGGAGGCTCGAGCGAAATCGAGGCGAATGATCCGATGGCAACTCCCAGGGGTCCCGCAGGCCCGTGAGCTGTCACAGCGTTCACGCCGGTGGGCAAGTTGCCCAATACCCGTCGGAAATCCTGTGGGTCGATGGTGCCGTTGGTGTTAGTCACACCAGGCAGGTTAGTGGCGCCGCCCGCTCTTGTACCCGCTCGCCTTTCAGGCTCAGCCGGACCTCAATTGCAGACCTTCGTATGCGGCGATTACCTCTATTCCATCGGCCGCAGCCTGAGCCGCGATGTCCGCTTCGGTTTGGCGTACCCACTCATCGGAGTGTGACGGATCGTGATGAAACAGGACCAGTCGCTTTGCCCCCGAAACTCGAGCTACCTCGAGGGCGTACTCGGGTGTGCTGTGACCCCAGTCGATCCGACCGGCGAATTCTTCGGCGCTGTACTGGGCATCATGAATTAGCACATCGACATCCCGACACAACTCCACCACCTCCTCGGCGACAGCGAAGGAACCATCCGGGGGCTGCTGATGGTCGCTGATGTAGGCCACCGAGCCGACCGCATTCTGGATGCGGTAGCCGTTCGTAGCTCCGCAGTGGGGCACCGAGGCCGCAGTAATCGTGCAGCTGCCAGCTTCGATCGGCTGCGGTGTGTCGAACTCGACGAACTCGACAGATCCGGGCAGTACATCCAGGTGCACAGGGAAGAGGGGCGGTTTGACGAAACTTGCTACCTCGCCGGCGAGCGTGCTTCCAACCTGGGGCGGACCGATGAGACGGAGGTTGGACTCCGGGTGAAGAAGTGGTTTGAAGAACGGGATGCCCTGAACGTGATCCCAATGGAGGTGTGTGAGCAGAGCAGTCCCGACAAAAGCACTGACGCCCTGTGACTCGAGGTGCTCGCCGTAGTATCGCAGGCCGGTTCCAAGGTCCAGAACAATCGGCAGCTCGCCTTCGGGTTCGACTACAACACAAGCGGTGTTGCCGCCGATCTCACGGGTGGATGAACATGAACAAGGCGTAGACCCTCGCACTCCGTAGAACGAAATGTTCAGCACCACACAACCTTTCCGTCACCCGTGGGAAATCAGTTGACGAAATGAACGTAGGCCGGTCACGGCCCGGAACGGTAGATCATGTGAAGAAGGTCTCACTCCTTGCAGTCATTCGTGGTCCGCGGTGTGACGTTCGTCTCGCTCGTCGCGTTCGGGCTCTGTAGTCTCACAGTGTGACCACCCGTCCATCTCTCCAATCCGGCCTCGTCGCCGTGGTGAAACGCGACTGCCCAACGTGCGAGCTCGTCGAACCCGTGCTCCGATCGATCGCTGGATCGGGACCACCGTTGGAGGTGTTCGTACAAGACGATCCTTCGTTTCCCGATCTCGGTGGCTTGGCCCCGGTTGACGATACCGATCTCGACTTTTCGTTTCACAACGACATCGAGACCGTTCCCACGTTGCTCGAAATCCGAGACGGCACCGAAGTGAGGCGGACGATCGGATGGTCACGCGCTGATTGGCAGGACTTCACCGGCAACAAAACTTTGGGGACTGGGCTACCCGAGAGCCGCCCGGGCTGCGGCTCACTTTCGGTTGATCCGCTTCGGGTCGACGAGCTGGAGACCCGATTCAACGGATCCATCATGACCAGTCGTCGAATCGAGTTCGCGGCCATGGAGGATGACTTCGAGGCAGCCTTCGATCGAGGCTGGACCGACGGTCTACCAATCGTGCCACCGACCGAGATCAGGGTCCTCAAGATGCTGGGTGGAACCGAGCGAGCACCATCGGAAATCGTCGCCACGGTGCCTCCGAACCTGGTCGAAGTAAACGTTGAACAAGTGGCGATCAATGCCGTTATGGCAGGGTGTAAACCCGAGTATCTGCCGGTCGTGCTGGCCGCGGTGGAAGCGGCATGCACGAGTGAGTTCAACATGCATGGCCTCGTCGCGACCACATACTTCGCCGGGCCGATCATCGTGGTAAACGGGCCGATCGCGAGGAAAATCGGTATGAACGACGGCGGCAACGTGTTTGGTCAGGGAAATCGGGCCAATCTCACGATTGGCCGTGCGTTGCAGCTCGTGGTTCGCAACCTCGGGGGCGGCATCCCGGGCAAGGTCGACATGGCGATGCAGGGCTCACCCGGCAAACTCGGATTCTGCTTCGCCGAACGCGAACACGACTCACCGTTCAGTTCTCTTGCGGTCTCGAGGGGCCTTGCCCCCGAGGACAGTGCGGTCACGCTGTTTGCGGGCGAGGGACCGGCGCCGATCATGGACCAGATCTCACGTGATCCTGAATCCCTCAGCCGGTCATTCGCCATGGTGCTGCGCGCAACCCATCATCCCAAGCTGGTTGTCGGGCTCGACGCGATGTTGGTCATTGGGCCTGAACACGGTCGAGTCTTCAAGGACGCAGGTTGGGACCGTGACCGGCTCGAAACCGAGCTCAAAGAGCTGTTGCTCATTCCCGGAGAGGAGTTGATTCGGGGAGCGGCCTTCGTCGACGAGGGACTCCCCGCAGACGTCAAGGACACGCCACTGCCCAAATTCAGGGATGGAGGGTTACCAATCGTTCACGCCGGCGGAAATGCTGGCCTCTTCTCCAGCGTCCTGCCAGGATGGGTTGGTGGCGCCATGGGAAGTGAACTGGTGACGCTGAAGATCGAACAAGGAGCTACCACATGACCATTGTCCTTGATCCAACCGCTGGCAGGGTTGCCGAAGGTCTCCAGCCAGCCAAACGAGCGTCGACGCTCGAGGGCAAGGTTGTCGCCTTGCTCGACATCAGCAAACCTCGCGGTGACGTCTTCTTGAATCAGCTTCAGACCGAGCTGGAGACCCGGGGGCTCGTGGTCAAACGGTACAAGAAACCAACGTTCGCCAAACCCGCCCCGGTTGATCTGCGCCACGAGATTGCCACCAACTGCGACGCTGTGATCGAGGCGCTTGCTGATTGAGGCAGCTGTACGTCGTGCAGTGTGCACGACAGCAGCGATTTCGAGCGTCGCGGAGTTCCCTCGGTGTTTGTTGCCTCGTCGGTCTTCGAGGACTCTGCCGATGTTCAGGGGGAGGCAATCGGATTCCACCCTGCCCGGGTCTTCGTGGAGCATCCCATCCAGGACAGGACCGATGACGAAATGCGGGTGATCGCAACCCAAGCTGTCGACGGGCTTATCGCTGGTCTCACGAAGGCCTGAATGGCTAGTAGATATCGATCAGAGCCGGAAGGTCTGCACTTGTGAGAATGCCGATCGGTTTCTGACCAGGTTTGCCGTCGTGGGTGATCACGATGGCAACGAGCCGCACGCCGGTGTCGTGAGCCTGGTCGAACAAGCTGAGCGCGTCTGTGAAAGTGGCATCGCGATCCAGGAGCCGCCATGCCGAGTGGTCATCGGCCACAGCCAGTACCTCGGCGACCGCAGTGTCTTCGAAGACACCTGGTTCCCATGCCGAGGCAAGCCATCGAGATATCGCTGTCGCAGTCAGCAACCCGTGAAGACCGTTGTCGTCGTAGACGGGCAGTTGGGCGAATCCTTTGTCTCGCATCGTCTCGGTTGCGTGTCGCACCGAGTCCGATGGGGCAACTCGAGCTACCTCGCGTTGGAAGCGACCCAAGATCTTCGGTGGGGACGAAATCAACCGTGCCAACCGCTGGAATTCCTCGAGGGCCTCGGGCACCGGTTCTGCGATGACCTGACCCCCACCACGGCGCTCGTGGACGATTGCGTTGCGCAGGTCATGCCATTGAAGCAGTTCATCCCGAAATCGGCTGATGAGCCGATCGCGTTTGCTGAGCTCTTTCACCATCACCGAGAACGACTTGATGTTCTCGGCTCCAAGAGACTTGCGGAAGTGTTTCTCCAGGTCGGCGTAGACATCCAAGAACTCGACGGCGCGTTGGCTCACGCGGAGATTCTACGACGAAGTCAAACCACACAAGGAAAGGTCATCCAGCAGTTCCAGGATCGTTCGGAGAGGCTCCAAACATCAACCGTTCCGATGGTTGAGGCATGCTGGGATCTCCTTTTCGGGACTGGTCGGTAGATCCCATGACGAGTGCAGCGATCAGGCCCAGGGTTGTGAAGCCGGCGGCAGCTAGAAACGTCTCAGAGATCGCATCGGCGGTGAGACGGCCCGTAGCGTCGAAGATCGCCTCCTTGAAACTCGGGTCATTGAGGGGTGGGAGGTCGAGGTCACCCCGCTGGGCATTGAAGCGGGCGAGCCCCCAGGCCGTTAGCCCCGCCAGCCCAACGCTGAGACCAACGAGTCGGACGACCATCACAAGTGCCGCCGCTGAACCCCGCTGGTCCGGGGGGGCTGCGTCAACGACTGCGGCAGTGGTTGGAGCAAACACCAAACCGAGGCCAGTCCCGAGAACTGCAAGCTGGACAGCGGCAGACCATGAAGCAATCTCGGGATTCCAGGTAAGACCCATCGCCGTCAGCGAGCCAATGGAAAGCGACAGCCCTACCAGAATTGGCCGCTGGTACTGGTACTTCGCGGTCATCCGCCCGCCTACAAAAGAGCTGATCGCCATGGCCATCGTCAGGGTTGCGAGAAGCCAACCTGACCGAACTGCAGCCTTTTCAAGATCAACCTCGAGTGAGTTCACGAACAACGGCACATCGACCATTGCGATCACGAGCGCCCCTCCGACGATGAAGTTCACCACCAACGCCGCTTGCAGCGAACCCACGGCGTAGAACGCGCGCTCGATCACCGGATGAAGACTCCGCCTCTGGTGTATGACAAATCCGATGCCCAGAGCAGCCGCGACGGGGAACAGCCACGCAAAGGCCAAACCGTCTTGGCCTTGAAGTTCATCGAGCCCGGACACACTCTGCACCTCTGCATCGCCCAGCAAGGCCAGATTGAGCGTGACCAGTGTCAGCGCCATCAGCCCTGCGCCGACCCAGTCGAATCGCTCTCGGGCGTCATCGGTTTCAGATGCGGGCAGTGCCCGCCACACCAGGAACATGCCTAGGAATGCAAGCGGAATATTGAGCCAGAACTGCCATCGCCAGTCCAGGAACCTGACCAGCATCGCGCCGTAGAGCGGGCCCCACACCCAGCCCAGGGTTTCGATCGCCCCCAAGGTTCCAAGTGCCTTTGCTCGCTCTTGGTCGCTGAAGACGTCGCCGACCACAGCCAGTGCAACCGGCACCATGGCACCGCCGCCGACTGCGGTGAGTACGCGGCCCACGAGCAGTGAGGACAATGAGGATGAGAGTGGAATCACAACGGTTCCCGCAAGGAAAACTACGTAGGAGCCCATGAACAATCGTCGACGCCCGATGACATCGCTCAGCTTGCCGGCCAGGGGCATGACTGCCACGAAGGCGATCAGGTAGACGTTCACGATCCAGGCTGCGTCGTCCAATCCATCCGGGAGAGTGAGCCCGACGTCGTTGATCATCGGGCGGAGCATCGTGGTGACCACCGTGAGATCGTCGGCCGCTACGAACATGGCGAACCCGACGGCGCCAAGAATTGCAGACGGCGAGGACCTCTCCGACATCGCTACTTCTCGATCGTTGGGTCAACGATCGAAAAGTTGCCCCCGTACTCGGTGAAACCAAGCACCCAGCTGCTGCGTCCTTCGCCCAACTCGGCCACGAACTCGAGACCCGAAACCAAAGCTGTGTCCGGGTCGACCCAGAGATCGATCTGCACGTCGCTTCCGCGCACGAGGCCAGCGGTCACCGCTTGCATCCGTGCAGCCGGTGCAAGCCCTGTCACATGGTAGGTGGCGTCGCCGTTCCGCTCTTCCTCTCCCACGAATCCCACGTCGGTCAGATCCAGAAGGAGGGGCTCCCACGCACCCTTGGGATCGAAGAAGCTGCTCGGGTCGATGTCGAACCCAGGAGGAAGTGTCTCGAACTCGCCGGTCACGGGATTCGACAGCCATATCTCTTCATCGATGGCAACCGCTCCGATCTGGGTGTTGAGGATCCCGCTCACCTCGACTTTGAGAACTGCATCAGCGGACGCCGGCGCAGCGAATCGTCCTTCGAGGCTCTTGAGAGCTATTGCCTTCGCTTCATCAATGAACACCGCATCCCCGCTGCGAGCCAAAGAGAACCGCACGCTGGTCACCGCACCCATGGCTTGGGCTGCTTCGGCCTGTATCACCAGAGGATCCGTGCTCAGCTCCTGTGAGGGTTCGTCCCTAGAAGCCGTCGTGCACCCACCCAGTACCAACATCAGCACCACGAGCGCTGCGGGAAGATGGTGTCGGTTGGCTGTTCTGGTTGCGGCCACAGCCCAATTCTGGCACCGAAGTTCTCCTGATCAGCGCGGCAGCTGATACCGACCATCCGGAGAGCGAACCACCAGACCGTCCGCAACCAGAGTCTGAGCTACCCGAACAGCCCTGTCATCGTCGGTCGGCCACCCCATGACCGAGGCCAGGTCATCAGGCCCGATCGAAGCCTTGATCAGTGAACGAACCAACGCCGCACGGCCTTGGCGGTCCGACCCTTCGAATCGGCTCTGCGGTTTCGACACCGCGGCGGAACCGTGAGCCGGGTCGGGGTCTGGCCGCCCCGCAACGAACCATGTGCAATAGGAAGCGATGCTGCATTGTCGGCATCCGGGCACTTTCGAACAGACCAAAGCGCCAAACTCCATGATGGCCTGATTCCACGCCCACGGGTCTTCCCGGACCACGAGTTCGTCAGCAGCGCGTTGGACTTCAGCCGCAGTAAGCGATCGGCCTTCCCACCGAGCCAGCACACGGCCGATGTTGCTATCCACGACAGCCTCGGGCTGCTCGAAAGCGAAAGCTCTTACGGCCCGAGCTGTGTACGGGCCGATTCCGGGTAGCGCCATCAACGAGTCCAGCTCTTCAGGGACCTCTCCATCATGCGAAGCGACGATCTGAACCGCGGCGCGATGCAAGCTCACGGCTCGCCGGTTGTAGCCGAGCCCGCTCCAAGCGGTAATTACTTCGGCCGGTCCGGCGACGGCGAGAGCTTCAGGGTTTGGGAAGAGTTGCATGAAGCCCGGGAGACGCTCCAACACTCGCGCCACCTGGGTCTGTTGGAGCATCAACTCGCTCACAAGTATCAGCCAGGGGTCACGGGATCTTCTCCAGGGTAGGTCGCGACCGTTGGCGGAAAACCAGTCAAGCAGAAGCTCAGAACGATTGGTTTCTCCGCCTTGGCTACCCACGGGCAATCAACCTACATTTAGCTTCCATGTCCCCCGAACTCCTTACTCCCCCAAAGCCCCAGATGCAAGCAGCCGCGGCGGCGCTCGATGCCGCAGCAGCGGTCGTGAACTCTGCGGTCAACCGGCTGGCTACTCATGGCTCGGTTGACGACGACCAAGTGCTCGCCTACGACGCCGGACATGCCGCCGCCGCTTTGGAGACTGGTCGGTCGATGATCGACTACGGAGCAAAGGGAACTCTCGAAGGCCAGCTCACATGTGTATTCATCGCCGATGTAATTGCTGACCTGGGCGGCAAGATCTGGGGTCGGGAACGACTGTGGGGCGTCGATCCGACGGCTCTCGATTCGACCCGCGATTTCGTTGCAACCTGGCGCGATCCTGGGGTCCTGTCGGCACTCGCATACAACGACGGTCCCCGTCACCTCGATCCTGAATTCGAACTGGTTGAAGACACGTTCAAGCGATTCGCAGCCGAGCAAGTGGCACCCCGCGCCGAACACATCCATCGAGAAAACGCCGATATCCCCGAAGATTTGATCACGGGATTGGCCGAGATGGGATTGTTCGGCCTCAGCATCCCCGAAGAATATGGCGGTTTTGCCTCTGGCGGCGAGGGTGACTACTTCGGGATGATCATCGCCACCGAAGAACTGAGCAAGGCCTCACTGTGTGCGGCAGGTTCCTTGATCACTCGCCCGGAGATCCTGGCAAGGGCCATCGAGGCAGGTGGGACCGAGGAGCAGAAATCAACGTGGCTACCTCAGCTGGCCATGGGAGACAAGCTCAACTGCATTGCGGTGACCGAACCTGACTACGGCTCTGATGTCGCTGGAATCAAGGTTGGAGCAAAACAAGCCGCCGGACCCAACGGTGAACCCGGTTACAGCATCACGGGTGTCAAGACATGGTGCACGTTCGCCGCTCGCGCCGACGTGATGATGGTCTTGGCTCGTACGGAGGCCGACAAATCACTCGGCCACCGCGGCCTGTCGATTCTGATCGTTGAGAAAGATCGGGGTGACAGCCATGGTTTCGAGCTGAGCCAGGAAGGTGGCGGCAAAATGGAGGGCCGTCCGATCGACACCATCGGCTACCGCGGCATGCACTCATACGAGGTCGCCTTCGACGAGTGGTGGGTGCCGGAAGAGAACCTCATCGGGATGGACGACGGGCGTGGCCGGGGCTTCTACTACCAAATGGCGGGCTTTGAGAACGGCCGTATCCAAACAGCGGCCCGAGCCGTTGGCGTGATGCAGGCCGCCTACGAGGCGGCCAAGGAGTACGCCGAAAATCGGGTGGTGTTCGGCCAACCAATCGCCGAGTATCAGCTCACTCGGGCCAAGCTCACGCGGATGGCCGCAATAATCCAGGCCTCACGCCAGTTCAGCTATCAAGTCGGACGAATGATGGCCAAAGGTGAAGGCAAGATAGAAGCCAGCATGATCAAGGCGTTCGTGTGCAAGTCATCGGAGTGGGTGACTCGGGAAGCGATGCAGATCCATGGCGGAATGGGCTACGCCGAGGAATACGACGTGAGCCGCCACTTCTTGGACGCGCGTGGTACTCAGCATCTTCGAAGGGGCCGACGAAATCCTCACGCTCAAAGTCATCGCCCGCTCCCTGGTCAAACAAGCCCAGAGCTGACCCTTCGCCTGCAGCGTGCCCGCTGCAGGGGTATTACAGCCCCAATTGCCGTCCGGCGAGATCCTTCATGATCTCTTCCGAGCCTCCGCCGATCGCCTGGACCCGCACCTCGCGGTACAGGCGCTCCACGAGGTCGCCGCGCAAGTAGCTGGCACCACCGAGAATCTGGGCTGCTTCCCGGGCGCAGAACTCGAAAGTGAGCGTGGCATCAACCTTGGCCTCGGCTATCTCGGTTACCGGGTCGTCGCCCTGGTTGAGACGCCAGCTAAGGACTTCTAGCCATGCTTCGCACGCGTTGATCCGGCGGTCCATGTCGACCAGTTTGTGTCGAATCACCTGGTGATCGGCCAGTCGCTTGCCGAACGTGTGCCGCTCGCGGGCCCAATCAAGAGCGGCTTCGTAGCACAGCCGTGCGAATGTAATCGACTGAGTAGCGAGGTCGATTCTCTCGGCGTTGAAGTTGGTGACGATGTAGGTGAAGCCCGAGTTCTCCTCGCCCAAGAGGTTTTCGACAGGAACCCTCACGTCGTCGAAATACAGCGTTGCCGTGTCGGATGCGAGCCAGCCCATCTTGTCCAACTTGGTTCGAGAGAGCCCGTCGCTATCACCTGGAACGACAATCATCGAAATCCCTGCCGGGCCGTCTCCGCCCGTCCGAACCGCGGTCGTGATCCAGTCCGCTCGCATTCCAGACGTGATGAATGTCTTGGAGCCGTTGATCACGTAGTGATCACCGTCGCGCTTGGCTGAGGTATGGATCCTCGCAACGTCAGATCCGCCCGAAGGCTCAGTGATCGCCAATGCTCCGATGTGCTCCCCGGCCATGCACGGCGGGAGGACCTTCGACTTGAGTTCGTGACTGCCATACTTCTCGACCGGCGGCAGTCCGATGTAGTTACTCAGCATTCCGGCTACCACACCGCCAGAACCTGACCTCGACAGCTCCTGCATTATCACCATACGCATCAGGGCATCGCGCTGGCCGTGACCGCCATATTCGGCGCTGAAACCATCACCGAAGAGGTCGAGAGCACCGGCCTTCTTGTAAAGATTGCGCGGAAATTCACCGGCAATATCCCATTCATGGGCGTTGGGCGTGATTTCGGCGCTCACAAAGGCGCTGACCGCTGCCCGGAAGGCAACGTGGTCTTGGTTGTAGAAGGGATTCGAAACCTGAGGAGACGACATCATCCCAGTGTTGCAGCTGAGCCGGAGGGGCCCACAACTCACCACGGAAGTGGATTTGGTCTGACTTTGTTGTCCCAGAAGTTCTGAGGAGCGCCAACATTGCGCTACCCTCGCCCGCCGTGGGTTACGCGCCCGAGGAGATGGTCCTCGACTCGATTCATGGGAAACCATATGCCGTTCGTGACTGGCTGACGTCCTACCCGTTATTGCTGGTTTCGCTTGATCCCTATACCCATGAAAGCGCGTGGATTCTGGAAACAGCCGGCCGCTTCCTTGACCATTTCACCCCGGCCAACGTTCGAACGGCGTGGCTCTGCACCACCGATGCCGATGGTTGTCGACAGTTTCTCGGGCCATGGGCTGACAAGTTTCTCACGTTCGCAGACCAAGATCGTCAGGTGATCGAGTCCCTCGGCATTGAACGTCTCCCGAGCGTCACGGCGATTTATCCCGACTTGAGTTATGCGACTGCTTCGGGATGGGACCCGACCGCATGGCGAGAGGTCACAGCTCATCTCGCCAAGGTCCTGAGCTGGAGCCGTCCCATGATCCCCCGTCCCGGTGATCCGCTCCCCTTCCAAGGCACTCCCGCTCGGGCCTAGCACCCATAACTTCAGCGCCTTCACAAGAATGTGAAGCGCACAGGCCCAAGAACAAGACCCAAGGTCGCGCACACGAGGATGCGGCCGGTGCGCCGCCGCGGCACACCGACCGCACAACGGATGTTAGCGAGGCACGTAGTTGGTGTGTGCACCCGTGCTTGAATCAATAGATCAAGTTGGAGCTCAACTGCATCGAGCTACAGCGGGCGAATGCTCCGTACATCGGCCGAGGCAAGGCGTACGACTCGGTCGGTGCATTGAATGCTGACTCCCCGTGGCCCTGCGGTCAGGATGGTGCCGGTGATCACTCCGCTTCCTGTGTGGACTTGAGAGTTTCGACCGACGAGTCGAGTTGGGTCGACAGGGCTTCGCATTTTCGTTACCTTTCGCAGCCGCGCTCCGTTGAGCGGTCGCATGGTCACATTACGGCAGGCCAGCGCTCGAATGTAGTCAAATGTGATATTCGACCTACGAAGTTGTCTCGAATGGCCTAGCCGCACTACGAACGCTAATGCGCTCGGGACCGGCGGCGGTCGGTCCCGAGCGCATCTCTGACCGCGCAGGCCAACTTCCCCGCAACCCAGGCAGTGCGACTTCCACATTTTTCGCTTTGCTTGTTAAACAACGTGCTTGTTGAACAACGTGCTTGTTGAACAACGTGCTTGTTGAACCATTGAGCTTGTTGAACCATCGACTATCAGAATGCGGTGTTGAGCATTTGGTTCCGAGGAAACTGTGGCGATAGGTTCCGCTTCACTATGGGACCTCTCGATGGAATCACCGTTATCGAGTTGGCCGGTATTGGTCCGGGTCCCTTTGCCGCTGGACTTCTGTCAGACATGGGCGCCACCGTGATCCGCGTCGATCGCCCGCTCGGTTCACTGCCCGACGCTCCACCGGTCGACACACTGAATCGCGGACGCAAGTCCATTGCAGTCGACCTCAAGCATCCCGGTGGCCGAGAGGTTGTTCTGGCGTTGGTGCAAAAAGCTGATGCCCTGCTGGAGGGGTTTCGCCCCGGAGTTGCCGAGCGGCTCGGCGTGGGGCCCCAGGAGTGTCTGGAGGCCAATCCAGCTCTTGTATATGCCCGAATGACGGGCTGGGGACAAGACGGGCCCTACGCGACGGTGGCAGGTCATGACATCAACTACATTTCGCTCTCGGGTGCCTTGGGGCTTCTGGGGCGCGCTGGTGAGGCACCCGTGCCACCCATCAACCTTGTCGGAGACTTTGGAGGTGGAGCGCTGTACTGCGCATTCGGGATCGTGTGTGGCATCCTCGAAGCCCGCACCAGCGGTACGGGCCAAGTGGTAGATGTCTCGATGGTCGACGGCTCGGCGAGTCTCACCAACATGATGTGGGGTTTCAAGGCGATGGGGTTCTGGTCCGGTCAACGAGGCACCAACATGCTCGATACTGGCTCTCACTTCTACGACGTCTACCGCTGTGCCGACGGTGAGTACGTCAGTATTGGATCGATCGAACCGCAGTTCTACGCCGAGCTTCTACGACTCACGGGTCTGAGCGGCGACCCGGGGTTTTCGGCTCAGATGGATCGGAACACGTGGCCCCGTCTGAAAAAACGGCTGGCCGAGGTCTTCATAACCAAGTCTCGCCAGGAATGGTGTGAGGTCATGGAAGGGACCGACGTGTGCTTCGCACCGGTTCTCTCCCTGGACGAGGCTGCAGTCCATCCACACAATCTTGCAAGAAACACCTTCACCACGGTGGATGGCGTGACACAGCCGTCCCCCGCACCTCGATTCAGTCGAACGCCGGGAGCCATTCAGAGCCCCCCAGTGCATCCTGGTGCCCACACCGACGAGGTGCTCGAGATGATCGGTTTCGGTGATCGAGCGACCGAACTCCGTTCAGTTGGAGCTGTTGACTAGGGCTCTGCGGCAATCCTCCCGACCTACTTTTGGGCTCCGAGAAGCAGGTGATGTTCCCCCAATCGCCCGGGATCGACGACCATCTCGTTCACAATGCTGTCACACCCCTGGGCAACGATGATCCCATGACCCCAGTGAACCTTCATCCCCTGACGGCCATTCAAGCCGTCACATTGACCCGTCTTGCGGCTGCGTTCGGCCCACTCAAGTTCGAGGATCGGGCACCATCGACAACATCGACCCTGCACCAGACCTCCCGCCGAGCAGCGTGATGTTGTCCTGCTCGGATCGTTTTCTATGGCAGGGTAAGTACCCAGCCCCGGTGAAACGATGACTGAGAAGCGATCCTGCGATGCATCTAGGAACCGGTTGGCAGGGCGTCGCAACCTTCCAGTGCGGTGAAATAAAGGGTGAAAAAACGATCGGTCATGACACCGCTGTACAGAACGCCGAGGTCCTCCACGGCCATTGCCTCTACGACCGCATCTGCAACGCAGTCAGCGTCGCCATCCTCCACTCCTTGCTCGATCAGCTGGGGTCGGAGTTGATCGGCGACCTTGGTTCGGTCACCGCAGGCAAAGATCGCTTCGAACTGTCGGCGTTGGAAGCGCAACTCAAGGTCATCGGCGGCCAGAAGGTCGGTGAGCTCCCAGAAACCGAAGCGATCCTCTAGAGAACGAACCCCACAGCGGGCCACTTCGGGTGTGAGGTCGTTGGCGGCGGCAAAGGCCTCCACAATCTCGTCGTCCACCTGGTCTTGAAGATCACAGGCCCGAAGAGCGGCAAGCTGTCGGTCGGCGAACTGCTGCTGATCACCGGCGGAGTTGTCCGATTGATTGATCAGCGAAGCGAGATCCGCATCGGAGTAGGAGGTCTGAAGTTCTGCGATCACACACTGGGCATCAGCGTCGGTGAGTCCGGGACGAGCCTCTTGCAGGCTCGCTGTGAATTCCGCCGAGCCCGGGTCTGACCCACATGCGACTACAACCACAGCAAATAGGAGCAGGCGTCGGACGTGTCGCATGCTCTCCGAGCGTAGGTCAGTTCACCATCTTGGCTTTGCCAGCCCAATACGGATCTCGGAGTTTGAACTTCTGGAGCTTGCCGGTTGCGGTTCGGGCCAACTGGTCACGCACCTCCACCGAAGTGGGGCACTTGTAGTGCGTCAGTCGCTCGCGGCAGTAACCGATCAGATCCGCCTCGCTCGTCGTTGCGCCCTGCACCAGCACCACCAGAGCCTTTACCGTCTCTCCCCATTTCTCGTGCGGGACGCCGATCACGGCAACCTCATCGACGTCAGGATGGGAGAACAGAACATCCTCGACCTCGATCGACGACACGTTCTCCCCGCCGGAAATGATGACATCCTTCTTGCGGTCGGTGATGACGTAGTAACCCTCGTCATCGCGGTATCCGCCGTCGCCGGTGTGAAACCAACCACCTGCCAAGGCTTCGTCGGTGGCGACCGGATTGTCCCAGTAGCTCTTCAGGATGTGGTTCCCGCGGCACAAGAATTCCCCGCTCGATGACACGTCCATGCTGATCCCTATCGATGGGACACCTTGACGGGACAGCTTGATCGCTCGATCGGTCGGCGAAAGTTCGTCCCACTCGGGACGGGATCGATTGATCGTGACGAGAGGCGCTGTCTCGGTGAGGCCGTAGATCTGGATGAACTCCCAGTCGAGTTCACTTTCGATGCGCTCGATGATCGCCGTTGGCGGCGGCGCGCCCGCACAGACGATTCGGACGCGACCTGCGCCCGGAACCGGGCCCTGCCAGTCTCTGGCAGCATCCAGGACGGCTGTTGCTACCGCCGGAGCACCACACATCAGAGTGACGCCATGTTCTTCGACCCGGCGCAGAATCTCGACTCCATCGACCTTGCGGAGCACGACATGGGGAACCCCCATTCCGGTAACGGTATACAGCATCCCCCAACCGTCGCAGTGAAACATCGGAAGGGTGTGGAGATACACGTCGCGGTCTGAGACCCCGACGTGCCAGCCAAAGGTCACAGCGTTGGTCCACCTAGCCCGATGGGTTTGTTCGACCCCCTTGGGGCGTGCGGTTGTGCCGCTGGTGTAGTTGATGCTCGCTGTGGCGTCTTCGTCGGGTTCCCATCGAACGGGCGTCCCTTCCGCACCCAACCAGTCCGCATCGGACTCGGGGCCAAGGATCCATTTGCGCTCACACTCGATGTCCCCGAGATCGTCTGCAAGCTCGGGGTCGATGAGCAGTGCCTCCGCTCCGCTGTGTTCAACAATGTATTCAACCTCGGAATGACTAAGGCGAAAATTGATCGGGACGAACACCCGGCCGTTCCCGCTGACGCCATAGAACGATTCGAGAAGCCGAGCCGAATTATGGGACACCATGGCTACACGACCGCCGAAAGGGATCCCCATCCTGTCCATCGCTACGCCCATCTGGCGGCGAACGTCAGCCAACTCGGCATACGTGCGGGTAGGCCTCGGCTCGGCGACCTGATGTGGTTCGTCGATGATGGCGACACGGTCGGGATAGACAGTTGCGGCTCTGTCGAGGAAGTCGTTTATCGTCAGTGGAACCTTCATGGCACCGAAGGTAGTTGACCATTGACGACAATGGAAAAGCTGCCGATAGGTAGCTGTGTCGTCAGTTGCTCCTCCTGCAGTCGGTTCCGTGTGGATCAACACGCCCTCGCATTCCTGGAAAGACCTCAGCGGAGTGCCTACCGTTCTCCTGTTCTGGTCCATTGCCTGTGACGCTTCCACGCTGATGCTTCGTCGTCTTGAGGATCTCCAGCGCCGCTTCGGATCAAGCATCCAAGTGATCGCAGTACACAGCCCCCGAACCGAAGCCGCCAAACCGGTGGAACGGGTACTGGACCGTGTCGCCCGACTGGGATTGTCACTCCCGGTATTGCACGATCCAGAATTGGAAACATTCAGCCGCTACTCCCCTGGCGGGTGGCCTGCTTGTGTGTTCATCGACGGCAAACAGAAGGTCAAGGGCGTCGTCCTCGGAAGTGAAACCGATCTGATCCATGACATCGCGAACTATCTCGGATCGGTGCCGGCCAAAGATCGGCCCAGATTCAGCGTTGGCTTCCGAGCGCCACGCCGAGGAACTGAACTGGCATGGCCCTCAGGAATCGTCGCCCTCGACAGAGCGGGTCAGGTCGCCATCTCAGACGAAGGACACAACCGGGTGATTCTCGGCGTAGTAGACCTGAAAACCGGTACGTTCTCCTCGACCGCGATGGTGGAGGGCATACACCGTCCGGGACGACTCGCAGCACTGCCGGGAGGCACTTTTGTTGTCGCTCAGCCCGAAGATGGAGTGGTGAGCATCGTCGACCCTGACCTTCGGTCGGTACATCCCATCGCTCACGGACTCGAACGACCAGTCGGGTTGTGCATGGATCGTGACGGATCGATCGTTGTGGCAGACGCAGGATCAGATCAGCTACTGAGAATCCACGCCGACGCTGTCCACGATCGAACGACGTCTGAGCCGTCGGTTATCGCTGGCTCGGGTTTCACCGGTCAGAATGACGGTCGCGCCTCCCGTGCAACGCTCTCCCAGCCGAACGCGGTGTGCCGAACCACAACCGGAGTGCTGTTCGTCGATGCTGCGAGCAACAATGTTCGCCTCCTCACCGACAAAGGTCATGTACACACCGTGACACAGAATTCGCCACTGCGTTGCGGGCTCTCCGATGGCCCGGCCCACAGCGCCCTCCTCAATAGGCCAGTCGACCTCGCAGGTTCACCAGATGGTTCCATCGTCGTGGTGGATCAACAGAACAACCGGATTCGACGGCTGGCGAATCATCAGGTGACCACGTTCGGCGCGACTGGACTTGCCGACCCCGAATCCGCAACCGTCCTGCCCGACTGCAGCGTTCTTGTCGCCGATACGTCCAATCACCGAATTGTGCACGTCGATCCCACCCGGAAGACCGCGCGCGTACTTCGGTTGGACGGGATGGAACGAACACTCAGCCTGGGGGCTGCTCCCGCGGTGAAAGGCAACGCTGGGATGCCGTTGACCCTCGGATATCCCACCCCGGGATCAGGGCCGTGGGAGATACAGGTCAAACCGAACCGCCGGAGTTGCTCATGGCACCTCTAGTGGTTCGCCGCCAGGAAAAGAGTGGCGAAGTGGTTGTGAATCTCGGGACCCCAGGCAGAGGTGTTCTAACGGTTACCAGTGTGTCGGCTGGCGTTGAACGATCGATTCGGTTGCCGCTCGAAGTCCGCTGAACCTCACTGCCAGCTATGCCTCGTAGGTCGATAGGTCCGTTGAGCGCGGCTCACGAGCCGGCGTCGAGCCGACGGGCGCCGGCGGCCGGTTGCGACCGAATCCGGCACACCGGGCAACGGCTCGTGTGCCCAGGAACTCTGACCACCGAGCAGAACATTGTCGGCGGCGGTCCGGCCCCGCGTGTGGGCGATCAACCGAGCCCGAAGCGTTTGCTCGTCATCGGCGACCTGATCGCTCCATTCCTCGCCCATGTCGCTGAGACGCTGACGGGCTCTCTGCGGTGCGACTGCTACGTCGCGCGAAATCTGGGCAACGTCTCTGGACAATCGGGCTGACTTCGACGCAACCCGACCTGCTACTCGGGCCGTCCCGGCTGCCCGTAGCACATCACCGGGCATCCTGTCGGCCAGAGCCACCGCACGATCGGGTAGGAGTTCGGCCAATTCCGAGCGCGCCTCGTCGACGTGACGCTGAGAGACTCGACGGGCGAGTTCCTTCCCAGCTGCGCCCAGAATCATCCACCGAAACCGTCGCAGGATGAATCCGATCATCGTGCCAGCGAACTCCGACGATGACGGCCGGTCTGGGAAATCTTGGTGTGGAGATCAGGCAACGCCTCGGCCGCTTTGGCCCTGTTCTTCTTTCGGCGACTCCACAGCCAGGCGCGACCGACTTTGCTGGATCCTGACGCAAGCGCCAGCGTCCGAATAACAGGGTCCTGAACGGCCTCATGAGTTCGGCGGGTCGTCTCCGAAATTGCCGAGGTAGCGAGGTCAGCCCGGTCGAGCACGAGATCGACCTTGTCGAGTTCTGCGTCGGCGTCGGCCACCAGCGCCCGAAGTTCGGTGAAGGCTGCGATCCCTTCGGCGCGGAGCTCGCTCGCTGTATCCGATAGCCGAGCGAGCGTGTTGTTGAGATTGTTGATGGCCACTATCAGAAGCACCGCGGTAACAACTACAGCGATGGCAACGATTATTGCGGCAAATTCCCCAACGCTCACCGAGCCAACCTTAGCGGCGAGACCTGACCCCTGCAGCCGGAGAAGACTCTATGGCCGATGGACATCACGATCGGTCGATTCGTAATAGCGTCGGCCTCGCACCCCGTCGGGGCGGTACTCCTGCTCGACCGAGGCGTCCGGGAAGTCGTGAGGATACCGGTAGCCCTCGCCGTGACCGAGGGAGGCCGCACCTCGGTATGACGCATCGCGTAGGTGAACCGGCACTTCCCCAGCGGGGAGTTCGGCCACGTCCTGCATAGCTCGGTTGATTCCAACGTAGGCAGCGTTCGACTTTGGGGCCGTCGCGAGATAGACCACTGCATGGGCAAGGTTGATCCGTCCCTCAGGCAAACCGATGAAGTCGATCGCACGCGCCGCTGCGTCGGCAACCAGCAGACCCATGGGATCAGCCATTCCGACATCCTCGGAGGCGAAGATGACTATTCGACGGGCAATGAACCGAGGATCCTCGCCGGCGGACAACATTCGGGCCAGCCAATACAGAGCAGCATCGGGATCTGAGCCGCGCATGCTCTTGATGAACGCACTGACGATGTCGTAGTGCTCATCCCGGCCGTATCGAAGCGACTTCAGATCAGTGGCTGCTTCGGCGTGGGCCAGCGTCACGGGCCCAGGCGGTTCGCTCGTCTGAGCCAGAGCAATTGCGACCTCCAGAGTCGTCAGCACCTGTCGGCCATCGCCGGCTGCATTGTTGGCGAGGTGGTCGATCGCCTCTTGGGAGGCACTGGCTCCTTCTAGCTCGAGGCCTCTATGACACAGCTCGGCCAGCTGGGCAGGGGCTAGCAGCTCCAGCCGAAACAGTGTGCTCCGACTGCGGAGTGGTGCATTGACCTCGAAGAAGGGGTTCTCGGTGGTCGCTCCAATCAGGGTGAGAATGCCCGACTCGACCGCCGGAAGGAGCGCATCTTGCTGAGCCTTGTTGAATCTATGGACTTCATCCAGGAACAAGATCGTGCCCGTGCCATCAGCTCCAAGCCGGTGCTGAGCACCATGGATGGTTTCCCGCACATCCTTGACCGTGGCGGAAACCGCGCTCAGTTTCACGAATTCGGCCGTCGTTTCATTTGCCACCAGCTCAGCGATGGTGGTCTTGCCCGTTCCCGGCGGGCCCCACAAAAGCAGACTGCTCAACCGATCAGCCGTAATGAGCCGTCGTAGCGGTCCGGCGGGACCCAGAAGATGGATCTGGCCTACCACATCATCGAGCCGTCGGGGTCGGAGGCGAGCCGCCAGGGGCGACCGTGACCTGAGCCGCTCCTCGGCCGCAGCAGAGAACAGATCAGACACCGGAGGCCTCGGTGAGTATGAGTCGCGAGGAGACGTACGAGCCAGGTCTGCCGGGATCGATTTCTATCGCAATGCTGTTGGCGCCTCGCTTCGCGCACGCCGATCGTGCACCTGTCGGGCTGACTCGGTATCCGAGGCGGACAAACTCATCAGTCAGAATTCTTGCCATTTGGCCCGCCGTCTCTTCGTTCGTCGTGAGCGTGAGAGGGGATCGAAGCTCGACCGGTGGGTCCGGCTGCCAATGAACCGGTAAACGGATTCCGGCTAGAGCGTCGGCCATAGAAATCGACGGCAGCATCCCTCTGACCATCCGAATGCGAGGCGCCGAATGAGCGGGACGTTGCCCCGTATCCACCGAACGCAGAATCTCAGACTCTTGCAGACGCAGACGGCGAGATCGGAAAACTCGCAGCGCCAGGACAACGCCCAGAATCACAGTGATCGCGTAGAGCGAGAATCGCAAAACATCGGCGGAGTTCACGGCTAAAGCGTAATGGCGGTGCACTTGATCAGTTTCGAGAGCTACTCAGTCGGCGGTAGAACCCTCAAACCCAACTCTTCAAGGTGGGCGGAAGCGACTTCAGTGGGCGCGCCGGTGAGTGGATCGAGTCCGCTTTGGGGTTTGGGGAACGCAATGACTTCTCGGATGTTCTCCTCCCCGGCGAGGATGGCCGCAAGGCGATCGATTCCATAAGCAAAACCCCCGTGAGGCGGCGCACCGTAGGAGAACGGATCGAGAAAGAAGCCGAACCTCTCGCTGGCCTCTTCCTCACCTATCCCGAGCAGCTCAAAGACCTTGCCCTGCAGTTTCGGATCGTGGATTCGAATGCTCCCCGAACCCAGCTCCCAACCGTTGAGAACCAGGTCGTAGGCCCAAGCACGAACCGACATCGGATCCGTGGTCATCTTGGCGATATCGGCAGGATGAGGGTGGCAGAACGCGTGATGCCCCGGCTTGGGGCGACCGGTGGTCTTGTCGACGCCGACGAACAGCGGAAAATCCACAACCCAAACGTAGCGGTAGGGGCCTTCCCAAACTGGTGGGCGGGCTAGTCGATTCCGCAACTCCCCGAGCACCTCGCAAGTGGTGAGCCAATCGTCAGCGATCATGAGGATCAAATCACCGGGCGAGGCGGACATGGCCTCGCTGAGAGCTGACTTTTCTTGATCACTCATGAATTTGGCTACCGGTGAATCCAGGGTGCCGTCATCGGCAACCTTGATCCAAACCATGCCTTTGGCCCCATTGCTCTTGGCGAAGTCGGTCAGCCCGTCGAGCTTGTTGCGGCCGTATTCGGCGGCGCCACCGGGGTAGTTGATGCCTTTGATCGACTCGGCACTGGAGAAGGCCTTGAAGTCGGTCTCGGAAAAGATCGGGGTGAGTTCTTGCAGTTCGACCCCGAACCGGAGATCGGGCTTGTCCGAACCGTATGTGTTCAACGAATGGTGCCAGGTGATCCGCGGTATGACCGTGGGACGTTCCCCCGTTACCGCCTCCGCCGCGTCCAGAACACCAACCTCTACAGCGCTCAACACATCGTCGACTTCGACGAAGCTCATCTCCATGTCGAGTTGCATGAATTCGTATTGGCGGTCGGCTCGAAGATCTTCGTCTCGCAGGCATCGAGCGATCTGGTAGTACCGATCGAGTCCGCCGACCATCAGCAACTGTTTGTACAGCTGGGGCGATTGTGGCAGCGCATAGAATGTGCCGGGTTTCTGCCGGCTCGGCACGAGAAACTCCCGAGCGCCTTCAGGGGTGGACGGCATGAGCATCGGCGTTTCGACCTCAACGAAGTCCTGAGCCACCATGGCGTTCCGTATGGCGGTGTTAACCGTTGATCGGATCCGGAGATTCGCCTGCATTCGTTCGCGACGGAGGTCGATGTAGCGGTGTTTCAAGCGGATCAGCTCGTCGACGCTGTCGGCACGCCCGTCCATCGGGAATGGAGGTGGAATTGCTGCGTTCAGTACCTCAACGGTGCAGTCTTTCAGTTCGATAGCACCTGTGGCCAGCTCCCGGTTCTCGCTGCCTTCCAACCGAGCATCGACTGTGCCGGTGATCTTCAGCACGTATTCGCTGCGAACGTCAACGTCGTTGTCCACGACGCACTGCGTTATTCCGCTGTAGTCACGAAGGTCCACGAAGGCTAGGTGCTGACTGTGCTCCCGGCGGGTGTTCACCCAGCCAGTGAGGGTGACGGTTTGGCCGATGTCGTCGACCCGCAACTCGCCACAGGTATGGGTTCTGATCATTGCAGATACTCCTGAACTGCCGTCACCAACTGTGCGACCGGCACATTGTGCTGGTCGCCTTGTCCGCGGAGGGGTTTGATTGCCACTTCTCCCCGTGCCATTTCGTCCTCGCCGACAATCACAGCAACCTCGGCTCCGGACTTGTTTGCCTTCTTCATCTGTGCCTTTATCGAACGACTGGACTCGACCCGATCTGAACGGAGACCGGCCCGGCGAAGTTGGTCGACCATAGCGAGACCCTCGATGCCTTCGGTGGCAGCGACGACCCAGACCTGGGTGTTGGTGGCGGGGGCACCGAAAACACCCTCTGCATCGCAGGCCAGCAGGGTGCGATCTACACCGAGTGCGAACCCGCTGCCGGGCTCGTCGGGCCCCCCGAGGTTGGCCACTAGCCCGTCGTACCGACCTCCGCCACCGACGGCGTTTTGCGCAGCATCCAAGCTGTCGGCAACGAACTCGAACGTGGTCCGGTTGTAGTAGTCGAGGCCACGCACGAGGCGAGGCTCGATCTGGTACGGAATCCCCAGCGCCTCGAGCCCCGTTTTGACTCGATCGAACCCAAGAGCTGCATCATCGGAGAGGAAGTCGGCAAGTTTTGGAGCGCCAGCGATGATGGCGTGGTCGGGTTGGCGTTTGCTGTCCATGACTCGCAGCGGATTCTTGGCCAGCGTCACCCTCGACTGTTCGGTGAGATCGGTTTCGTGCGCCTTGAAGTACTCGAGTAGAGCAGCGGTATAGGCGACCCGATCGGTTGGGTCGCCGAGACTGTTCAGCAGAAGACGAAGATTGGTCAAACCAATCCGCTCGTAGAATCGCCAAGCAAGCACGATGAGCTCGGTGTCAACATCGGGATCGGATGATCCGACGACTTCGGCGCCCACTTGATCGAACTGCCGGTAGCGGCCCTTCTGAGACGCTTCGTAACGAAAGTTGGCACCGTAGTACCACGCTTTCCATGGTGTGTCGGGCCGATGCTCGGTGAAGACCCGGCACAAACTCGCAGTCTGCTCAGGTCGAAGGGCAATGGTGCGACCGCCCTTGTCCTCGAAGCTGTACAGCTCTTTGGTCACGACGTCGGTGGACTCTCCCAACCGTACGAACACACCAATGTCTTCGAACATCGGCGGCGTGACGTGTTCGAAGCCCGCCTTGGTGGCTTCGTCAGCGAAGATCTCCACCAGCGATCGCATCCGATCGGTGATCGGCGGCATCAGGTCTCGAGTGCCCGGCGGGCTGCGGAATAGAGGCTGAGCCATGACCTTCCGAGGGTATTCGCTCGCCCAGTGGTTTCGGCCGACTTTGTGGCGCATTGGGCACCAAACTTGTCGGGTACATCAGGGGCCCAGCGACGATGCCCCAAGGAAGGACCGATCGAAGGCATTGCTGACCGAATCGGCGGTCAGAACTGCGGTTGCTCGACATCAAGTCAACTTCAGGGATGGGAGAACGGACGACGCGTCGGTCGCCGTCAACGAATCTGACCAGCCCATCCTGGGAATCGCAGGCACGAGCCGTCCACTCGACCAGCTGAGATCGCTGGGAGGAGTGAGATGTTCGGTGGAATTGCCCGACAATCATGATCGACAGGGACCTATGGCCCTGTGGCAATCCTGTTTGTCTT
Organism: uncultured Acidimicrobiales bacterium; assembly: GCA_963751955.1. Classification (GTDB taxonomy): domain Bacteria; phylum Actinomycetota; class Acidimicrobiia; order Acidimicrobiales; family SZUA-35; genus JABDIY01. Next base: position 210,538 of record CAVVWM010000003.1, read on the forward strand.
CTTTAGTGTCGATCGGCGTATGAGTAAGACACTGAGCGCCCTAGAATCGATCGGATGACAATGGTCACAAGCCACGTAGGGGGCGCCGGTCTCGACACCGACATCCTCATGATGATGTTGGACGCTCTAGGCGAGTTCGTCGGTCACGAACTCACGCCCCAACGCCAACTCGACCTCGACCACGAGGACGTCTGCCCCGAAGACATCGTTCGAGCGATGAGTGATCCGAACCAACTCGGCGTTCAGCTGGTGTTCATCCCAGAGGCGTATGGCGGAATGGACGGCGGCGCCTTCGACGCATACCGAATATGCGAGGTGATGGCTCGACACGACATCGGGCTTGCCACTGCGGTATTCGCGACGTTCCTCGGCAGCGATCCCATTTTGGTCGGTGCTACCGAGGACCAGCGGCAGCGGTGGCTTCGAGCGATCGCCGAAGATGGTGTGGTGTTTGCTTACGGGGCGACCGAGCCCGACGCTGGTAGCGATCTCGGAGCGATGAAAACGACCGCTGCACGAATCGAGCAAGACGGTGTCATCACCGGCTACCGGCTCAACGGTCGAAAGCAATGGATCTCGAACGGGTCGATCGCCGACCTGATCACCGTGCTGGCAATGACTCCTGACGGTCCATCGTGGTTTGTGGTCCCCAACGATGCCACTGGCTTCAGTGCTGCAAAACCCGAAGACAAGCACGGCCTCCGTTTGTCCAACACCGCCGCTCTGTTCCTCGACGACGTCGAGGTTCCTGCCGATCATCTGATCGGCGAGGTCGAAGGCCGGGGTCTGGTACAAGCCCAGCAGGTCTTCGGGTACACGAGGATCATGGTGGCAGCGTTCGGCCTGGGAGGCGGCTGGGAGGCACTCGATCGTGCGATCGCGTACTCACTCGAACGGAAGCAGGGCGGAGCGCCCCTGGCAGAGAAGCAGGGATTCACCCACAAACTGATCGTCCCTCACGCCGTTCGGCTCGAGGCGGCCCGTAGCTACATCGAGGAATCGGCCGACAAGATCGATCGAGGGCTCGGTGAGAACGGTGCCATGAACACCGAAGGTGCGATCGCCAAGTTGATGGCGACCGAAGCCGGCAACGAAGCTGCCGACGCTGCAATTCAGGCCCTCGGTGGCTACGGCTACACCCGCGAATACGTCGTGGAAAAGATCAAGCGAGACGTGCGCATCACCACCATCTACGAGGGCACCTCTGAGATCATGGAAATGACCATCGCCCGCGACAGATGGCAACACCATCTCAAAACCGGGGGGGCCTACTACCGCGACCGGGCAACGGCGCTGAAGGCTTTGCACGCCCGTCAGCCTGAAGTCGGTGCTGGCAACGCTGCATTGGCCACTGAAGCTCTCGCCGTGGTGCTTGAAGCATGCCGGGTTGCACGTCTGACACGGAACCAACATGTGCTGTTCCGCCTCGGTGAACTCATAACACTCGCCGAGTGTGCTGAATCCTTCGCTCGACGGGCTGCAGCCGCGATGGTGGGCGACAGCCATGAGAAGAGTCTCGCTCGCTTTGACGGAGCGGCCCTGTCCACGATGAGTCGCGTTTTTGCCCGGGAAGCCGCACAACGGGTCGGTGAAGAAGGAACGCAATGGGTTACCGGTTCGACGACGCCCGACTCCCCCGACATCTCGTCGCTGCTGGCCTCGCTGCCTCATGAGGCGATCCGCAAATCTCAAGCCGGGCTGCTGGCCGACATGGACCGCGTCGCCGACGTCCTGTACGACCGCCGCACCTGATCCTCAACCTAACAACGATCTCAATCACCACCAGGAGCCAAAACGATGCCTGACCCCTTCGCCGTACCGAGTTCTCCTATCGCAGTGGTTGGTCTCGCGGCGATCATGCCCGACGCGGTCGACTCAGATTCTTTTTGGGCGAACATCAAGGGGGGTCGTTACTCGATCGCCGACGTGCCGTCCGAGCGTTGGGACCCATCGCTGTACTACTCGGCCGATCACGCTGAGCCCGACAAGACGTACTCGACCATCGGCGGTTGGGTTCGCGACTACCCGTGGGATCCGATCCGCTGGAAGATGCCGATTCCTCCAAAGGTCGCTGACCAAATGGACGACGGTCAGCGGTGGGCGATCAGTGCTGCCCGTTCGGCGCTGCTCGACGCCGGTTGGCCGAACTGGAATGTGGACCCCGACAACGTGGCCGTCGTCATTGGCAGCGCCATCGGCGGCGAAAAGCACTATCGGTCGAATCTGCGGATCGAGCTCCCTGAGGTGCTCCGGGATCTCGAGAGCACCGAGTCCTTCGCCGCGTTGAGCAGTGACCAGCGAGAGCACATCATCACCGAGCTCCGATCTCACTTCCTCGCTCACTTCCCCGAGATCAACGAGGACACAATGCCCGGCGAACTCGCCAACGTCATGGCCGGACGGATCGCCAACCTGTTCAACTTCCGGGGTCCCAACTTTACGACCGATGCCGCATGCGCGTCCGGCCTTGCAGCCATGAGCGTCGCTGTCGAAGGCCTTGTTGATCATCGCTTCGACGCCGCGATCACCGGTGGCCTCGATGCCAATATGGGGGCCGCTTCGTTCGTGAAGTTCTGCAAGATCGGTGCTCTCTCCGCCACCGGTACCCGTCCCTTTGACGCTGGTGCTGATGGGTTCGTCATGGGCGAAGGGGCTGCGCTGTTCGTACTCAAGCGCCTTGAGGACGCAGAACGCGACGACGACAAGATCTACTCGGTCATCCTCGGGATCGGTGGCTCCAGCGATGGCAAGGGCAAAGGCATCACTGCGCCAAACCCGGTCGGTCAACGCTTGGCGGTCACCCGTGCGTGGGAGATCGCAGGCGAGGATCCGTCAACTGCAACGGCCGTCGAGGCGCACGGGACATCAACCCGTGTCGGCGACGCCACCGAACTGCAGAGCCTGACCGAGGTTTTCGGGGCCGCAGGGGCAGCAACCAAGAGCATCGCGCTGGGTTCGGTCAAGTCCAATATCGGTCATCTCAAGGCTGCTGCCGGAGCTGCTGGAATGTTCAAGATGGTCCGCAGCTTGAACGACAAGATTCTCACGCCGAGCCTTCATTTCGATGAACCGAACCCCAACGTCGATTGGGACACGTCTCCGTTTGCTGTGAACACTGAGCTGCGCGACTGGCCGGCACCGACATCGGGCGTGCGTCGAGGCGGCGTGAGCGCGTTCGGCTTCGGTGGCACAAACTTCCACGTGGTTCTCGAAGAACATGTGCCTGGCCGGCACAAGCCACCGTCACGGGTGTTCCAGGGAGCGTCGATTCAAGAGCCGCAGGCAGACACTTCGGCTGACACCGCCCCGGCGTTCGATCCCACCAAGGCTCCCCTGCGGGGCGCACTCGTTCTCGGTGCCCGCGACGATGCCGATCTGCTGACCCAGGTCGAGGCTGCCCTGGCCGATGCGAAAGCCGGTCACGCCCCCGCGCCCGCTCGGCCAGCTGCCGAAATCGGTTCTGCCCCGGTAAGGATTGCTGTCGACTTCGCCGATGCAGCCGATCTGGCGACCAAGCTCGACAAGGCCGTCAAGGCGTTGACGAGCAACAACCCGGCGATCTACCGGATGCTTCGCCAACAGGGTGTATTCTTCGGCCGTGGCCCTGCTCCGAAGGTGGCGTTCTTGTACACCGGCCAGGGTTCGCAGTACGTCAACATGCTCGATGAACTCCGCCGGACCGAGCCGATAGTCGACAACACCTTCCGCCAGGCCGACGAGGTGATGACACCGCTACTGGGGCGACCACTTTCGTCGTACATCTTTGTCGACGGTGGCAATCCCGCGGCGGTGACCCAACTCGAGCACGAACTACTCCAAACCGAGATCACCCAGCCCGCCGTGCTGGCGACCGATTCCGGAATCAACCGACTGCTGGCGGCCTACGGAATTCGGCCCGACATGGTGATGGGTCACAGTCTGGGCGAATACGGAGCGCTCATCGCTTCCGGCTCGCTGACCTTCGAAGCCGCGCTCGAGGCCGTCAGCGCCCGCGGTCGAGAAATGGCCTCTCTCACGATGGAGGACAACGGCGCGATGGCCGCGGTGTTCGGTCCATTGACCGAAATCGAACGAATCGTCGACCAGACCGATGGATACGTCGTGGTTGCCAACATCAACTCGAACAACCAGGCGGTTGTCGGTGGTGCTACCGCTGCGGTTCTGTCCGCTGTGGATTCATTCGCCGCTGCCGGCATGCAGGCAATCCGGATCCCGGTGAGCCACGCGTTCCACACATCGATCGTCGCTCCGGCGTCGGTCCCACTCATCGCAAGCCTGAAGCGGCTCGACGTCCGCCCACCGCAGATCCCGCTGGTCGCCAACGTCACCGGTGAGTTCTATCCCGCCGATGCCACGAGCGACACGATGCTCGACTTGCTGGGCAAACAGGTGGCATCTCCGGTGCAGTTCGTCAAAGGTCTCCGCACGCTCTACAACGCCGGTGCTCGGGTGTTCGTTGAAGTCGGACCCAAGCGGGCACTGCACGGGTTCGTGGAAGATGTGCTCGGTGAACACGACGACGTAGTTGCGCTGTTCACCAACCACCCCAAGCTTGGCGACGTCCCGTCATTGAACCAGGCCCTGTGTGGTCTGTGGGCCGCAGGTCTCGGATTCGGTGAACCCGAATCCGTCTCTGTACCAGCGGCCGCTCCAGCTGCTGCGACAATCGCACCACCGGTGGTCAATGCTCCGGCTGCTCCGGCTGCTCCGGCTGCTCCGGCTGCTTCGAACGATCGCATCATGCAACTTGGACAACTGTTTGCGGGGGTGATCGAGGAAGGTCTTCGGATCTATGGCGACGTACCGCCTTCGGGAACAGCCCCTCGAGCGGTCGAGACTGAGGCAACTTCGGAGGAACCGCGCCGAATTGAGAGTGAGCCGGTAGTCATCACCGGTGCCGCACTGGGTCTGCCCGGCGTGGATCAGGTATTCGACGATGCCAATATCGGACGTATCCTCGCTGGACAACAGTTCATCAAGGCGCTGCCCCAGGACGCCCTTGACCGGATGGCTGACATGCACATCACTCGCCTCGTCAAGAGCGAGTCCGGTGGAGCGAGCTTCAAGACCATCGACGATCCAGCCGAGGTGATCAAACTCGCCGGCCGACGTGCTCCTCTCGACATCGTCGAGCAGTTTGCAGTCGAGTCCGCCCGTGACGAAGCGTTCGACAACACAACAAGGCTTGCCATTGGCGCAGGCCTAGATGCCATGCGAGACGCAGGAATCCCGCTGGTGATGCGTTACAAGACAACCACGATCGACACCCAGCTACCCGACCGGTGGGGTTTGCCCGACGAACTACGCGACGACACCGGCGTGATCTTCGCAAGTGCGTTCCCCGGCTACGACCGATTCGCCGAGGATATCGAAGCCTACATCGCCGATCGGTCACGTCGTGAGCACCTTCTTGCGCTCGAAGGCGTTCGGGCTGGCCTTGACGACAGCCAGTCCAACGTTGCCGAGATCGATCGTCTGATCTCCCGACTACGGGCCGAAATCGAGGCGAATCCCTACAACTTCGATCGCCGGTTCCTGTTCCGCGTGCTTTCGATGGGCCACTCACAATTCGCCGAGATGATCGGGGCTCGAGGTCCGAACACCCAGGTGAACGCGGCGTGTGCCTCGACCACCCAGGCTGTAGCGCTGGCCGAAGACTGGATCCGCGCAGGGCGTTGCCGCCGAGTGATCGTCGTATCCGCCGACGACGCCACCGGCGACTCACTTCAGCCGTGGATCACCAGTGGATTCCTGGCGAGCGGGGCGGCGGCAACCGATGAACATGTGGAGGATGCTGCGACACCATTCGATCGCAGGCGTCACGGGATGATCGTTGGGATGGGAGCGGCTGCGCTGGTGGTCGAGTCTGCTGCTGCGGCTCAGGAACGCGGCCTCCAGCCGATCTGTGAAGTACTCGGCGCGGTCACGGTCAACTCGGCGTTCCACGGCACCCGTCTCGATGTCGAGCACATCGGGGCAGCGATGGAGACCGTGATACAACAGGCCGAGTCTCGGGGTATCAGCAGAGCTGCTATCGCCGACGAAGCCATGTTCGTGTCGCACGAGACCTACACCCCGGCACGAGGCGGCTCGGCGTCGGCGGAGATCAACGCACTACGTCGTGTCTTTGGCGCCGCTGCCGACCGCGTCGTTATCACCAATACGAAGGGCTTCACCGGGCACGCAATGGGTGCCGGGATCGAAGACGTCGTTGCCGTGAAAGCACTCGAAACCGGAATTGTGCCACCGGTTCCGAACTACCGCGAACCCGATCCCGAACTTGGAGTCCTCAACCTCTCCCGAGGTGGGTCCCACCCGGTGCGTTATGCGCTGCGACTGGCAGCGGGCTTCGGATCCCAGGTGGCGATGGCGCTCCTTCGATGGACCCCCGTCGCTGATGGCGCACACCGTGCGCCCGATGCCCTCGGTTATGAGTACCGAATCGTTGATCCCGGTGCCTGGCAACGTTGGCTCGACAGGATCGCTGGGTACGACGGCGCACGTACCGAGGTGGATCACCGCCGCCTCCGCATCGTCGACGTGGGCACCCCCGCCACCTCCAAGCACGAATCAACGATTCCCGTCCCCTACCACAGGCAATTCGCGGCAACGCCGATTTCTGCACCGGTGGATGCGGCACCTGCCACACCTACTCCCGCCCAGCCTTCCATCGCACCGCCTCCGGCTCCGGTGGTTGCTGCCCCTGAACCCGAGCCCGTTGTTGAACCTGCTGGTGATCCGGTGCTTGATGTGGTCACCGGCATCGTTGCCGAAATGACCGGCTACCCAGCCGACCTGTTGGAACCAGACCTCGACCTCGAAGCCGACCTTGGCGTAGACACCGTCAAACAAGCCGAAGTCTTCGCCGGAGTACGCGAACACTACGACGTCGAACGAGACGACAACCTCCAACTACGCGACTTCCCCACCCTCAACCACGTCGCATCCTGGGTCCGCGACAAAACCGGCATCGCCGCCCCCACTGCGACACCCGCACCAGCAGCAACACCCCCAGCAGCAGCAGCAGCAGCACCGGCACCGGTAGCGGCACCAACCGATCCGGTGCTTGATGTGGTCACCGGCATCGTTGCCGAAATGACCGGCTACCCAGCCGACCTGTTGGAACCAGACCTCGACCTCGAAGCCGACCTTGGCGTAGACACCGTCAAACAAGCCGAAGTCTTCGCCGGAGTACGCGAACACTACGACGTCGAACGAGACGACAACCTCCAACTACGCGACTTCCCCACCCTCAACCACGTCGCATCCTGGGTCCGCGACAAAACCGGCATCGCCGCCCCCACTGCGACACCCGCACCAGCAGCAACACCCCCAGCAGCAGCACGGCACGGTAGCGGCACCAACCGATCCGGTGCTTGATGTGGTCACCGGCATCGTTGCCGAAATGACCGGCTACCCAGCCGACCTGTTGGAACCAGACCTCGACCTCGAAGCCGACCTTGGCGTAGACACCGTCAAACAAGCCGAAGTCTTCGCCGGAGTACGCGAACACTACGACGTCGAACGAGACGACAACCTCCAACTACGCGACTTCCCCACCCTCAACCACGTCGCATCCTGGGTCCGCGACAAAACCGGCATCGCCGCCCCCACTGCGACACCCGCACCAGCAGCAACACCCCCAGCAGCAGCAGCAGCAGCACCGGCACCGGTAGCGGCACCAACCGATCCGGTGCTTGATGTGGTCACCGGCATCGTTGCCGAAATGACCGGCTACCCAGCCGACCTGTTGGAACCAGACCTCGACCTCGAAGCCGACCTTGGCGTAGACACCGTCAAACAAGCCGAAGTCTTCGCCGGAGTACGCGAACACTACGACGTCGAACGAGACGACAACCTCCAACTACGCGACTTCCCCACCCTCAACCACGTCGCATCCTGGGTCCGCGACAAAACCGGCATCGCCGCCCCCACTGCGACACCCGCACCAGCAGCAACACCCCCGGCAGCGGTAGCGGCACCAACCGATCCGGTGCTTGATGTGGTCACCGGCATCGTTGCCGAGATGACCGGCTACCCAGCCGACCTGTTGGAACCAGACCTCGACCTCGAAGCCGACCTTGGCGTAGACACCGTCAAACAAGCCGAAGTCTTCGCCGGAGTACGCGAACACTACGACGTCGAACGAGACGACAACCTCCAACTACGCGACTTCCCCACCCTCAACCACGTCGCATCCTGGGTCCGCGACAAAACCGGCATCGCCGCCCCCACTGCGACACCCGCACCAGCAGCAACACCCCCAGCAGCAGCAGCACCGGTCGATGCGGCCCCCGACGTCGTACACGGTGACCTCGACGCCGTCGACGCCCTGCCACGTCGGGTACCTGTTCCCTCCTTGCGACCCGACATTTCAATGTGCTCGTCAACCGGGGTCGAACTCGACGGTGCCCGGGTGGTCGTAATGCTCGATGAAGGCAACGTCGGCGAAGCCCTTGTCAAGCAGCTCGCCAAGGCCGGTGCAACGGCGCTGACGCTGTCGCCCGGTGTCAGCACCGAAGATCTGCTTGAACAACTCACCAGCTGGCAGGAGGAAGGACCCGTCACCGGCGTGTACTGGCTTCCAGCTCTCGATAGCGACGGCGACCTGGCCGAGTATGACCTCGATCGGTGGCGCGAGGCATTGCGTCGACGAGTGAAGACGCTCTACGCCACCATGCGTTCGCTCTACGAGTGCCAGTCCGTTCCTGGTCTCGGCGACCCGCCTCGGCGGGTACCACGGCTATGACGACGACGGTGCAACCAACCCGCTCGGCGGTCCCGTTGTCGGCTTCACCAAGTCGTACAAGAAGGAACGTCCCGATGCGCTGGTCAAGGCTGTCGATCTTGCCGAGAGCCGTAAGACAAAGGCGATCGCCCAACAGTTGATCGAGGAGACCCTCTACGACCCGGGCGCAGTTGAGATCGGCCGGGTCGAGGACCGACGATTCGGTGTCGCCTTCGTCGAGTCACCTTTCCCGAGTCGGGACGACGACTCCCAGTCCGTCAGCGGTGCAGAACTCAACGCCGACTCAGTCTTCGTGGTCACCGGGGCCGCTGGCAGCATCGTCTCTGCTATCACGGCCGACCTTGCCCAGGCTTCGGGAGGCAACTTCCACCTGCTCGATCTGACGCCAACACCGGATCACCATGATCCCGACCTCGAGGCGTTCCGCGACGACAGGAACGGGCTCAAGATCACGATCGCCGAACGAATGAAGGCAGCGGGTGACCACCCGACCCCGGTTGCGATCGAAAGGGAGCTCAGCAAGTTCGAACGGCTGAACGCTGCCCTCACGGCAATCCAAGCAGTGGAAGCTGCAGGCGGTACTGCCCACTACCACTCCGTCGACCTCACCGACGCCGAAGCCGTTACGACGGTGATGTCCGACGTGCAACAGCAGAGCGGTCATATCGACGTCCTGCTGCATGCTGCGGGGTTGGAGATCAGCCGCAACCTGCCGGAGAAGGAACCGCGCGAATACGATCTGGTCTTCGACGTGAAGAGCGATGGATGGTTCAACGTTTTCCACGCTGCTCAGGACATGCACATCGGGACGGCCGTCGTGTTCTCATCGGTTGCCGGCCGCTTCGGAAATCAGGGTCAAACCGACTACTCAGCGGCAAATGACCTGCTCTGCAAGACTATGAGCAGCTTCCGTCGCACTCGGCCTGACACTCGAGGGTTGGCACTCGACTGGACAGCCTGGGGTGGCATCGGCATGGCAACTCGGGGTTCGATCCCCAAGATCATGGAGATGGCCGGCGTCCAGATGTTGCCTCCCGAGGCGGGTGTCGCATGGATACGCCGAGAACTGACCTCAGGTACCAGCGACAGCGAAATAATCGTGGCCGGGGTTCTCGGAATGATGGCCGGAGAGTACGACGAGACCGGCGGCATCGATCCCGACCAACTCGTGGGTGAACCCGCAGCCCACGGACCGATGATCGGCGCAGCCACCATGAGTGTGCACAACGGAGTTGTCGTGCGGACGACTCTGGATCCAATGGAGCAACCGTTCCTGAATGATCACCGAATCGACGGAGTGCCGGTCTTGCCGGGCGTGATGGGGATGGAAGCCTTCGCCGAAGCGGCGCAGCTTCTTGCACCCGATCATCACGTGCTCGCCGTCGAAGACGTCGGGTTCAACGCCCCACTGAAGTTCTATCGGGACCAACCGAGGGAACTCACTGTTCAGGCCGTTGTTCGTCCCGATGGCGACGATCTGGTGGCCGACCTGCCAGCTGGTGGCAGAACGCCTGCTGACCGGGTCGGACACGCCCCAGCGCACGGTGCACTTCACCGGCAGGTGCGACTCAGCGCAACTCCACCTGCTGAAATGAAAACCGAGCCGGTGTCCGGATCCGGATGGTGCACCAGCATGGACGCAGACCAGGTGTACTCGTTCTACTTCCACGGGCCGGCCTACCAAGTGGTCGAATCAGCGTGGCGGAGATGACGATTCGTCGATCGCAGCGTTGGCCGACCCGCTACCTGACAATCATGTGCCCAAGCGACCTACCGCTGATTACCGCACCCCGCCTCATCGAGCTGTGCTTCCAGACCGCCGGACTGTGGCAGGCTGGACGAGAAGATCGACTGGCGCTCCCGATGCGCGTTGGAAGCGCCCAGGTTCTCATCGATCCCGCGAACGCAGTAGGGAGCGCTGCACGCCCGAGCCAGCGAGATCGAACCGGGCGTATTCGACTGCGTGGTCGTCGACACCGAGGGCACTGTGATCGCTCGACTCGACAGCTACCGCACAATTCCACTCCCGGCCCCGATTCCCGACGAAATCGCTGCCGATTTGCATGCGGTGTTTCGCTCGTAACGGACGATGACAGACATGACCGAACCGGTGACGATCCAACGCCTCGGAGTTCTCGATCGGGGCGAGTCCGCGGTGCGGGTTCTGCAACGCTGTCACTGGGCTGAACTCTGCCACTGACGGACCGCCCATCTCTACAGTACTGATTCATCGTAACCCTCACGACCCAACGCCGTGGGACGGTCGTGAAGCGGATGAAGTGCGTCACCTTGGGGTCGACGTGTCCGACGACGAGGTCGTTGCGAGCCTGCAAGAAGCGCACATCGACACGTTGTGGCTCGGTTCGTGGTCGCCCACCGGGCGAGCCAACCTCATCGAGGCATGCGAGGCGGTTGGGATCAGCGTCGTCGGACCCGACTCTTCCACGGTTCGAAGTGTCGGGAATCCCGATGTGCTTCGGGGACTTCCTGGCGGCGACGGGAAGATCGACGTAGGCAGGCATACCCGCAGGGTCGAGGTCGACGTCCTCGCCGATGCCCATGGCACCGTGTGGCAGCTCGACACTCGAGTGAGCATCCGGCGTGATGGTCGGTCCTTGATCGCAGAGGCACCGTGCACATCGATCGACTCCGATGTTTGCGAGCGACTTCGGGTAGCTGTAGCCGATCTGATCGGCAAAGTCGGCTATCAGGGTGCAGCAACCGTGGTGTATCTCTCAGACGGCGCCGATTTCGTCCTGGATGAGATCGATTGTGTTGCTTCGAACCCGTTCATGCGACGACCGAGGAGCGCACGGGTGCAAGCATCATCGGCTGGCGGCTGAGAATCGAACGCGGCGAAGCGCTGCCAGCTGATCCGCCAGCCGACGACGGGGTTGCGGTGGAAGCCCACCTGATTGCCGAAGATCCCGACTCCGACTTCGTAGTCACCCCTGGCCGCCTGGTGTTGTTGTCCTTTCCGGTCGGGACGGGTGTACGAATCGATGCCAACCGGCGGGTTGGCGACATGGTCGATGCCGACGATCCGCTAATCGCTGTGTTCACGGCGTGGGGACCCGATCGCACCGTTGCTGTCGAGCGGGTCCGCCGAGCACTCGCTCGTAGTGCTGTCGTGATCAACGGCGGGTCAACGAACCGCACATTCCTCCTCGAGATCCTGGGCCACGACGACTTTCAGAGCGGGGCTGTCGACGACGCCTGGCTCGGCCGACTTGTCACCGAGGGCCCTTCCCCCGAACCCAGGCCGGTCGCATTGCTTGCGTCTGCGGTCGCGGCTTATGAAGAGGATCGAAGCCACGCCCAGGAGGCCTTCTACGCTTCCGCCGAGCGTGGTCGCGGCACGACATCCGGCCCAAGTTGGCGACGGTATCGAGCTTTCGTACGGCGCCAGTCGCTATCGGCTCGACGTCAACCGGGTCGGACCTCGCCGATACTCCATCCGCTGTGGCCGCGACGTCGCGGACATCACCGTTGATGAACTCGACGCTTTCGAGCGACGTATCACCTGCGGTGGTCGACGTCACCGGCTCGTGATCGTTCCGACCGAGACCGGATTCCGGATCGAACTGGATGCCGGCACCCACACTGTGGAGCGCGAGGACGGGGTCGCTCTTCGTGCCGGCTGGCCGGCGCTCGTAGTCAGCGCCCTCGTTCAGCCCGGTGATACCGTCGCCGCCGGCGATCCGGTCGCCGTACTTGAATCCATGAAAATGGAGACGACGGTCACGGCACCCTTTGCCGGCGAAGTGGTTGCCGTTGTCGATCATGCCAAACGCTCAAGTCGAGCGGGGCGCACCACTGGTTCGTCTTCGTGCCCACGAGGCGGGTGTCGCCTCTACCGAGGATCAATCGGATGCGGTCGATTTGTCCGGTCTTGAAATCCGAATCGACCCGACCCGCAAACCGTGTGACCAGGTCTATGTTCCCTTGGGCAACTACCTGTTGGGCTACGACCTATCGCCGCCAGCGCTGCGCAAACTTCTCACCAAACAGCGCCGACTGGCCGAGATAGCTGCTCCCAGACGATCCAGCCCTGATCGCATGTGAGGACGGGCTGCTCGACATATATGCCGAACTCGGCGGGTTGTACCGGCCCCAGACCGAGGCCGAACTCGACGAATCGGCGACCGACCGAGCACACCCAGGAGTTTCTGCTTTCGTTCTTGCAATGGCTCGATGCCGACCTGGCCGGCCTGCCGGATGGCTATCGGGATCGACTGACGCGAGCCCTCGGCCGCTACGGCGTCGACAGCCTGACTCGAAGCCCGGTGCTCGAGTCGGCACTGATGTGGATGTTCCGTTCGTTCACTCGGCTGACCGAGCTCAGCCCCGTGGTGATCGCAATCCTCGAGCGACGTCTGACTCACCGTCACGAGTTGGCCGAGCAAACTGACCGAGGGATGCGCTCTCGCCTGGACCGACTCGCTGCAGCCACACAGGGCCGCCAGCAAACCATCGCAGATCTAGCTCGTGACGTCAGGTTTCACTACTTTGACGAACCCCCTATCGAGGCGGCCGCAGAAGCCCTTATCGAAGAGATGTCCGAACATATCGCTCATCTCGCGGCTGCATCCCGACGCCGACAGTGCATCCGAGCACATGCAACGGCTGGTCTGGTGTCCACTTCCGCTTGCGTTCGCTTGTGCTCGACTCGTGGGGTCTCGACGACCAGGCAACATCGGCGGCGATTCGACGAGTCGCTCTGGAGGTGCTATATCAGGCGGTTCTACCGCATCTGCGACTTCGGCGAGATCACCTTTCACGAGTCGCAGGATTTCCTCTACGCGACTACTTCGTACGAGGACAACGACACCACGGTCGTAGTCATTGTCGGATATGTCCCGCTGGACGCGTTGCCAACCTGGTCAGAAGCCCTCGCCCCGCATCTCCGATCACTCGGTTCTGAGACCCATGTCATCGCTGACGCCGTTACATGGCGCACGGGAGCAGGCCTCGAAATAGACCGAACCGCACGCGAAGTTACCGACCTGGCAGACCAGAGCAACTTCGGTCGTCCGCTGCAACGGCTCGACGTCACAGTGAGCACTTCGTCGGGAACATCCGACGAGCGGTCGCGATCACAACACATCACCCTCACCCAGAATGCCGACGGTTCATTTGCAGAGGACCCCCTCTTCCGCAACCTGCATCCGATGCTGGCCGAGCGTCTCGAATTGTGGAGACTGTCGAACTTCAATCTTGTCCGACGCCCGTCGCCTGAGGACGTGTACGTGTTCGATGGCGTCGCGAAATCGAACCCCAGAGACCACCGGCTCTTCGCCGTAGGAGAAGTGCGCGAGTTGATGGCCGCACACGATCCGGTCACCGGCGAGGTGACGTACCCCCGACTCGAGCGGATAGGACTCCTGGCTCTCGCAGCCATGCGCTCAGAGCTGGCAAGATATGCAATTCGAGATCGTCCGGTTGCAAACCGCTTGGTCCTGGACATTCGGGCGCCCTGGACGCTGTCAATGGAAGAGACACAGCAGCTAGCCCACCGATTTACGCCGCTGGCCGGGCGAGTTGGCCTCGAGAAAGTGGTGCTCAAGGTCAGCTTTCCCGAGGACGCTCCGGGAGGAGCGCGAGATGCCGTATTACACATCGAGCAGGCCGGACACCGAACCTTCGTGCGGCGAAGACCGTGCAGGCGATGAACCGGTTCGACCGCTCAGCACCTACCAACAGAAGATCCTCACGGCTGCACGCTTCGGCGCGCCGTATCCGCACGAGATCATTCGCCTGTTCACCGAACACTCCCGAACCGATGGGCTGCCCTCGGATACCTTCCAAGAGTTCGATCTCGACACCGACGACCAACTCGTCCCGGTTGAACCGTGAGCCGGGAACAAACTCGGCGCACTTGATCGTCGGACTCCTCACGAACCACACCGACGTAGTGCCTGAGGGTATTCAGCGCGTGAGCATCTTGTCCGACCCGACCCAGGGTCTCGGCAATCTCGCCGAACCCGAGTGTCGCCGTATCAACGCCGCCCTTGCCTACGCCCTGGATCATCAGCTTCCGGTTGAGTGGTTCGCTGTCTCCAGCGGCGCCCTGATCGCAATGGATTCGGGCACCGAGAACATGGACTGGATTGCGCTCACATTGCGACGATTGATCGAGTTCACACAGGCAGGTGGTGAGATCAACATCATCGTCACCGGCATCAACGTTGGCGGGCAGCCGTACTGGAATGCGGAAGCGACGATGCTCAGCCACACCAAGGGCATCCTCGTGATGACGCCGGCTTCGGCCATGGTTCTCACCGGCAAGCAGGCACTTGACTTCTCTGGAGCAGTCGAGTGCTGACGACAATTTCGGGATCGGTGGCTACCACCGTGTGATGGGACCCAACGGCCAGGCGACAGTACTGGGCACCGTCGTTTCCCGAGGCGTGCAAGCTGCTGCTTGCGTCACTACGACCTGACCTATGTCGTGCCGGGTGAACGGTTCCCGCGCCGTCAACCAACCACCGACCCTCACGATCGCGATGTTCGATCGAGCCCACATGCCGAGCTGCCGGCATCGCCGTTCACCAGCGTCGGCGATGTGTTCTCCTCCGAGCTCAACCCCGAACGTAAACAACCCTTCGACATGCGATCGGTCATGCGGGCCGTGGCGGACGCAGATGCTGAGCCACTGGAACGTTGGAAGGACTTGCGGGACGGCGATACCTCGATCGTCTGGGATACAACCATTGGCGGTGTGCCGGTGAGCCTGCTGGGACTCGAGTCTCACACGGTCGGCCGCAAGGGCTTCGTGCCCGCGGATGGACCGCCGGCCTGGACATCGGGAACCCTGTTCCCGCACTCCTCACGAAAGACGGCTCGAGCGATCAACGCCGCCAGCGGCAACCGACCCCTTGTCGTTCTCGCCAACCTGTCCGGCTTCGACGGATCTCCCGAGTCACTGCGTCGCCGACAGCTCGAATTCGGTGCTGAGATCGGACGGTCTGTCACCAACTTCGATGGGCCGATCGTATTCGTCGTCGTGTCCCGTTATCACGGCGGTGCGTTCGTCGTATTCTCCAAGGCGCTCAACGAGGCGATGGAAATCGCTGCAGTGGAGGGCTCTTACGCATCTGTGATCGGCGGTGCGCCGGCAGCTGCCACCGTGTTCGCTCGAGACGTCAAGAAGCGGACCGAGGCTGATCACCGGGTGCGAGAGGCCCGCGAGGCCCTTGTCGGCGCTGATGGGGCCGAAGCGACTCGGCTACGCAGCAACCTTGCGTTGGTAACTGAGCGGGTTCGGTCTGAAAAGTTGGGTGAAGTAGCCGGTGAGTTCGATTCGATTCACACCATCGATCGAGCCCTTCGCGTCGGCTCGGTCGACCGAATCATCGCTGCCGCAGAACTACGTCCCTACGTCATCGATGCGCTCGAGCGAGGCATGGCACGGCAGATCTGAATCAGCGAATCAACACACCGGCGATTGAACCCACGAGTGTTGGGGGGTAGCGGTATGGAGATCGCTGCTGTTGGGGAGTAACTGAGGTGGTTCGGCGTCCTCCGCGAATGCAATTGTGAGAACGAACACACCGCAACGTCGCCACCAGCCAGGCATCGGACCATCCTTGCCCGTCACGGTCATCGCTATCCACCCGTCGACCTGCCTGTCACCGTGCAGATCAACCTCGACGGTGCGAGTGTCGACCCTCAGCCCGACTTGCTGAACCTTCAGGGCAGCTTCCTTCGCCGACCAGATCAGGTTTGCAAGTTCATCGTGGCGTTCAGCAGGCAGGTTTCTGACGTACGCGGACTCGGCCGGAGTGAAGTAGTCGGTGACGAACCGTTCTGTGCGCGGTTCAACCACCTCGAGATCAACGCCCACGGTTCCCGATGCCATCGTTCCCGGCGGCCCAACCAGGCAGACAGCCCAACCCGAACGGTCACTCATGGAGACATCGATTGCGGCCTTCGCTCCGTCGATCTGTACATAGGGTGCGCCGCTCACCCGATGGCGAATCTCGATACGGGCCAACGTGTGGGGTGGGGTCGAGGTCGAGCGCGCTGGCGATCGCTTGCTTGGTTGTCCATCGCCTCGTCACGTACTCATTTCGGCGCTTTGTGAATCGGATCGACTCCAAATGGGCCATCTCATGGGGCGACAGCCACTCGACCGTCGCCGGTGCGTCATGTTCCCCATGGGCCAGCCACCACATACCACTAGTCTGCCATCCCATCGCCGATGGACCAGCGTCTTGAGAACAAGATGCTAAGTCCCAAGATTGCGTTGCACGACCACATTCGTCCGATCTAGCGTTCCTCCGCTACCCGACAGGTAGCCGGGCGACGACATTCCATCAGAAGGTGCTGACGTCACGACAGAACGACACGCCAGGGACCGCAGGCGAGCGAGCGGCCACCGGAGACATCACAAACGTGCGGACGGGGGGACTTGAACCCCCACACTCGTTAGAGCACCAGGACCTAAACCTGGCGTGTCTGCCAATTCCACCACGTCCGCGTGGTGTTGAAAGGGTAACCGACGACAGTTCGGCGCGATCAGTGATTGCGCCCCCAAACTCAGGTTCACCGACCAGATCTCCGATATCTGAGACATGCGCTTCAAGCAGACCGCAAGGATGTCGCGTCCGATCAACAATCACCATCAGCAAATCGAGATGCGACGCGATCTTCGTGAGGACACCGCCGATCTTCACGCCCGCATCGACCGCCTGACGCTGGTGAACGAGGCGCTTTGGACGCTGCTTCAGGAGGCCAGCAATCTCACCGACCAGCACCTCATCAATCGGATTCAACAGCTCGACGCATCCGACGGCAAACCCGATGGAGTGTTCAAGCCGGCGGCGAGTCGCTGCCAAAAGTGCGACGCTGCGGTCGGCCATGGTCGACGTACATGCATGTTTTGTGGCACGGAGGCGGACAGCCGGTCCCCGTTTCGATCGGTGTAGGGTCGATGGCCGCTAGCCCGGAGTCCCCGCTGCGCCCAGTCATTCCGATGCCCGAGGAGTTGCCCCGTATTGGCGCACTGACCAAGGCGCTCTTCGTACTGGCTGCCATTGCGGCTGCGCTCTGGGGCGCCGCGATGGTTCTCTTGGCATTCACAGTCGGCAACTGCGCCGCCTTCGGTGGCAGCTGTGGCAACGCTCCACCTCCGATCTTGGACGACGACGTGTTCGGAATGGCATTTGCTGGAATGATATTGATCTTGATCGGACCTGTTCTCAGCCAATGGCGGACCTCAAACCGCAACTGGCTTGTGCTCTTGACCCTCGTCTTCGCAGTCGTGATCGCAGTTATCGCCAGGTCATCGGGCTATTGATCCATTGGCGCTTCGGTTTGTGCGCCGGGGAGGATGCGGTGCGCATCGTAGA
The DNA here is from genome assembly GCA_963751955.1 of uncultured Acidimicrobiales bacterium. Taxonomy (GTDB): domain Bacteria; phylum Actinomycetota; class Acidimicrobiia; order Acidimicrobiales; family SZUA-35; genus JABDIY01. Next base: position 228,640 of record CAVVWM010000003.1, read on the forward strand.
CGGCTTCGACGCGGCGGAGGTGCCGAATCAGCGTGTTGAGATGGCTGGGATCAGCGATCTCGAACTCGAACTGCATACGGGCGATGCGATCAGAGCCCGTGACCGTGCTCGAACCGATGATGTTGATGTGGTGCTCACCAAAGACCGAAGAAAGGTCGCTCAGTAACTGACTGCGATCGTACGCCTTGATCTCGACGGCGGCGACGTAGAGATCGTCGGTCCGTTCTCCCGACCAGGCAACATCAATTACGCGGTCGTTCTGTGACTGTGTGAGCGACATGGCGTTGGCACAGTCGGCGCGGTGGACCGACACACCTCTCCCCCGGGTGACAAAACCCTGGATTTCGTCACCTGGCACCGGTGTACAACACCGGCTGAGGCGGATCATCACGTCGTCGAGGCCCTCGACGTGGACGCCGGCCCCCGAGGCCCTGCGTCGAGGTTGTCGAGCCGTGATCGGCTGGACGATCTCCTCGGGCGATTCTGCTTCACGATCGATGAGTCGCCGCACGCGTTGGACTACGGCTTCAGCGGACACATGATGCTCACCCACGGCTGCGTAGAGAGCACTGAGATCATCGTAGTTGAGCAGACCCGCAACCTCGTCGAGAACACCGTCGTCCGCTAGTTTGCGGATTGGCAGGTTGTCCTTGCGAAGCGCCTTGGTTACTGCCTCGGTTCCGGAGGCGATCGCATCTGAACGACGCTCTTTGGAGAACCACTGCTTGATCTTGGACGTCGCACGCGGAGTTGTTGCGAACTGAAGCCAGTCGTGCGAAGGCCCCGCCCCTTCAGCCTTTGAGGTGAGCACCTCCACGGTCTGACCCGACTCGAGCACTTCGGAGAGCGGGAGGAGTCTCCCATCGATTTTGGCACCGACGGTTTTGTGCCCGACATCGGTATGGATCGCATATGCAAAGTCGATGGCGGTGGCGCCCGTTTGCAATGTGAGCACATCGCCGGCTGGGGTGAAGATATAAATCTCGTCGCTATCGAGATCAACCTTCAAGTTCTTCATGAAGGCCGAGGGATCTGAGGTATCGGTATCCCAATCAATGATCCGCTCGAGCCATGGTGTGTCGTTGCCTCCGCCACCACGGTCCTTGTAGACAAAGTGTGCTGCCACGCCGCGCTCGGCGCGATCGTGCATCTCATAGGTCCGGATCTGCACTTCGATCGGTTTGCCCAATGGACCGATCACCGTCGTGTGTAACGACTGATAGAGGTTGAACTTGGGCATGGCAATGTAGTCCTTGAAGCGCCCCTGAACCGGTTTCCACGTGGCGTGGATCGACCCAAGAGCTGCGTAGCAATCGCGAATCGAATCTACGACTACCCGAATCCCGATCAGATCGTGGATCTCGGCAAACGCTTTGTCCTGGAGCATCATCTTTTCGTAGATGCTGTAGAGGTGTTTCTCCCTGCCCCTCACCCGACCGTGGATGTTGAGTTCCGACAGCTTGATCTCCACCTCGGCGATGAGCTGGGTGAGAAGAAAGTCGCGCTCGGGTGCTCGCAAGGCCACCATGTCTTCGATCTCTGCATAGCGCTTGGGATGCAAGGCCGCAAACGCAAGGTCTTCGAGTTGAGTCTTCACCTCCTGCATGCCCAGGCGGTGGGCCAGGGGCGCATACACCTCCAAGGTCTCGCGGGCGGTACGTTCTTGCTTCCACGCTGGCATCGCTCCGATGGTTCTCAAGTTGTGCAGCCGATCACAGAGCTTGATGATCAGCACCCGCAGATCCTTGCTCATCGCCACCAACATCTTTCGGAAGGTGGCGGCGCTTGCTGGGCTTCCTTGCTGTCGAAGCGAATGCGGTCGAGTTTTGTAACGCCATCGACTAGCGCTGCGACATCGGCGTTGAGCTGCGTCTCGATGTCGCCGACTGTCATGCCAGTGTCTTCAACAGCGTCATGCAGTAGAGCTGCTGCGACAGTCTCAACATCTACTCCAAGCGAAGCGACGATCTTGGCAACCGCAATGGGATGAGTGATATAGGGCTCGCCGCTTTTTCGTCGTTGTGGCTCGTGGGCCACGGTCGCCATCTCGAACGCTTTCACGATCATCTCATGATTGGCGCGACGGTTTGGGCCGGTGAATGCCTCCAATACCGGTTCCAGCGCGACTTCGGGCAGGGGCCGTTCTCTTCGCCAAGGCAAAACCCTTTGGACTGTCATGACCATATTCACAGGTTACAACAGCGTTCCGGGGCCGTGGCTCCCCGTGATCGGCCCCCAAAGGCAGTACCGTTTGCGTCCGTTATGGAGAATCTCGTACTTCCCGGCCTTGTGCTTGTCGTTTACATCGCTTTCATCTTCCCTCAGCTCAAGAAACGCCGAGATCAGCGGAACCTGCTGGCGTCTCTCACCGAAGGCGATGAAGTGATCACATCGTCTGGTCTACACGGAATCATTTCTGCACTCGATGAATCTGTGGTGTACATCGAGGTGAGCGAGGGAGTCGAAGTGAAGTTCACCCGCTCTTCTGTTGCGACCAAGCTGTCCAACGACCCCGATTCGGACTCGTGAAGTCGCAGTTGTTCAAGGCCGGTGCGCTGTTCATCACCGCTCTCCTCGCCTTCGTGGCAACCCTGATCTCGGGCAACCAACCTTTGCTGGGTCTCGACCTCCAAGGCGGAGTGAGTGTGGTCTACCAGCCCGTGGAAGACAACGTGACCGACGAGGCCCTCGACGAGGCCACCGACATCATCCGCAGTCGGGTTGACGCACTTGGCGTTGCTGAACCGGAGATCAGTCGTCAGGGCAACACGATCGTGGTCGACCTGCCCGGGGTCGAACAACAGGAGCGTGCGCTCGAGTTGGTCGGCCAAACCGCGGAACTCCGGTTTCGTCCTGTTCTCGCCTCAGTTGGGGTGGCAAGCCCGTTTCCCATTCCCGAGGACTGCCCCGAAGAGCTCACGATCCCGGAGAACGACGACCCAACCACGATCGTCCTGCTCCCAAGCCTCGACGGCGAGTTCCTCTGCCTCGGCCCGTCACTGCTCACCGGAAACGCACTCGAGACTGCATCGGCAAGCATTGCCGGCGGCCTCCTCACAGGAGGCGGCAGCGCATGGCAAGTGAACCCCACATTTCGAGAGGGACCCGACGGTATCGATCTGTTCAACGAGGCCGCTGTTCTCTGCAACACCCAGGCTCCGGAGTGCCCTTCGGCCCGACTCGCCATCGTGCTCGACGGGCTCGTTCAATCGGCACCCAGCATCAATGTCCCGTTCTTCAATCGTGATCAGATTCAGATCACCGGCAGCTTTATGGCTGAAGAGGCCGAAGACCTCGCAACCACGCTCCGGTTCGGCGCCCTTCCGGTCGAGCTGGAAGCACAGCAGACCCGAACGATCAGCGCAAGCATCGGGACCGACGTTCTGTCCTCGGGTGTGACCGCTGGAATAATCGGTCTGGTCTTCGTGGCCATCTTCCTGATGGCGTACTACCGACTTTCCGGGCTGGTCGCTCTGCTCGGCCTGGTCATTTCCGCCATGTTGTTGTGGTCGATCATCTCACTCCTCGGGGAGTATCTCGGATTGGCCCTTTCCTTGTCGGGAATCGTGGGACTGATCGTTGCGATCGGCGTTTCAGCAGACTCCAACATCGTCTATTTCGAGAACGTCAAGGACGCTGTTGCAAGCGGTAAGAGGGTCATCACTTCGGTTGAACGTGCCTATCGGAATTCGATCAGCACGATCATTAAGGCCGACGTCGTCAGTCTTATCGCTGCGGTGTTGCTCTATCTCCTCACTGTCGGTGCCGTGAAAGGGTTTGCGTTATACCTCGGCATTGCAACTGTCCTCGACCTCATCATCGCGATGCTCTTCATGCGACCGATGCTCCTTTGGCTAGCCCGGAGCCAGGCGGTTCAGAACAATCCTCGGCTTCTCGGGTTGCCCGACAACGCCGTCACGGCCACGATGCTCAAGGCGCAGAGCGGAGCCAAGAAGTCGGCCGCTAAGAATCAGAAGGGCAAGAAATGACGCTGAGCTCTGACCTCTACAACTCACGGTCAACGATCGACTTCCGCCCAATTTGGAAACGCAGCTTGCCAGTCTCGCTGAGTTTGATGGTTGTAGGTGCTGTGATCATCGCGATCTTTGGTGTGAATCGCAGTATCGAATTCGAGGGGGGTGCCCTCTTCAGCGTTCCCGTCGAGGACAGCATGACCGTTGGAGAGATTCGTGACCTCGTGGAGGTGCCGCAGGCAAGGATTCAGCGGGTCGAGAACTCCGATGGCAGCGTCGCCATGCGTGTGCAAATCCCGACCGAACTCGCCACCGAATTCGAGCGCGTAGGGCAAAGTCTGAACTCGGTACTGACGCCGGGTGAATCCATCTCTCGAGATACTGTCGGGCCAACCTGGGGAGATCAGATCACCAACAGCGCGATACGTGCACTCGTGCTCTTCTTCATCGTCGTGGCCATTTACCTCGCCATTCGGCTCGAACCGAAAATGGCCCTGGGCGCGGTGGTCGCCGTCATCCATGACCTCGTGATCACCGTCACCCTTTATTCGGTTCTGCGAATCGAAGTAAGCCCGGCCACGGTCATCGCCCTACTCACGATTCTGGGCTACTCGCTCTATGACACGGTGGTCGTCTACGACAAGGTTCTGGAAAACTGGGTCGAGCCATCGAATCGGCGGAAGAACTACAGCGATCTCATGAACGAAAGCATGAATCAGGTGATCATGCGATCCATCAACACGACGATCACCACCGTCCTACCGGTTGCCTCGATGCTCATCATCGGTGCGTTTGTGCTCGGCGGTGACAGCCTCAGAGGTTTCGCCATCGCACTTCTGATCGGTCTGATCCTCGGCGCCTACTCCAGTATCTTCGTTGCGGCACCCCTACTGGCATTGATCAAAGAGCGGTACCCCGATCCTCTCCCGGAGAAGATTTGACGTTTATCGTTGTTATCACTCCCCAGCATCCCGCTCCGGGCATTGCGGCCCAGTCTTGAGGGGCAAACCATGGGTACGCCACTGGTCATAGATGTTGAGCACACAGATGGTGGGGCTAGGGCGGGAACGATCTTCACGCCGCGAGGTCAGCTGACGACGCCGGTTTTCATGCCGGTCGGCACCCGCGGCGCGGTCAAGACACTCGACACGGCTGATATGGAGGCTCTCGGCACCCAGATAATGCTGGGCAACACCTACCACCTTATGGAGCGGCCGGGGGCCGAGGTGATCGAGTCTCTCGGCGGACTGCACCGTTTTCTCGACTGGGATGGTCACCTGCTCACTGACTCAGGCGGCTATCAGGTGTTCAGCCTGAAACCGAAGATCACAGAGGACGGAGCGACGTTCAAGAGCATCTACGACGGAGCTACCCAGCACCTCACTCCCGAGAGGGCGGTCAAGGTGCAAGAGCAGCTGGGTGCCGACATAGCGATGGTCCTCGACGTAGTCCCCGCTCTTCCGGCGCCACGCGATCAGATCCGCGATGCAATGGAGCGCACCCTACGGTGGGCCGAACGGAACCGTGGGGCCCACAATCATCCGACCCAAGCCCAGTTCGGCATCACCCAAGGCGGGATCGACCTGGAACTTCGGGCTGAGTCGGCGAGGCGTACCGTTGAAATTGGCTTCGACGGGTATGCCGTAGGCGGGTTGAGTGTGGGCGAGAGTCGCCACTCGATGGTGCCGGCACTTGCAGCCGCTACAGCCGAGTTGCCCGAGGATAGACCTCGCTATTTCATGGGACTTGGTGATCCCGTCGGTTTGATCGAAGCCGTGAACAATGGGATCGACATGTTCGATTGTGTCCTGCCCACGCGGCTGGCCCGCCACGGCACAGCACTCACATCGTCGGGTCGACTCAACCTCAAGAGGGCCGAGTTCGAGACTGACGACCAGCCAATCGATCCGAACTTCGAGCATCCGTTGAGTTCCCGTTATAGCCGCGGCTACCTGCGCCATCTGCTCAAAGCCGGCGAACCCACAGCGGGCCGAATCTTGACGCTCCATAATCTGGCATGGCTTGCCGACCTGACCGCCCGGATGAGATCAGCCATCGCAGCGGGCACATTCCAACAGCTCCGCTCCGAAATTCACGCTACCTGGGGCTAGTCCAAGCCCGCAGCGAGCAGCTGGCAGACTCAGCAGCCCACGCCTAGCCAGACTGGGAGTGGCCTATCTGTTCCGCCCGCGGTGGCGACAAGGCCTTCGTTGAACTCTGCTGAGCTTCCACCGTCCATCTTCATGATGTCGGTGTAGCCCCGGGAAACCAGCCACTGGACAAGCTGGTTCGCCGTCATTGTGGAGGTTGAGCCAAGCATGACCGTTGAGGGTGCCTTGAAGGCGGCGAAGGAATGTCGGGTGGTGTTGAATGTGTAGCCCTGACCGGCGGTCTCCACGTTGTAGTCACCGTTGACGACCATCGAGATTCCGCCCACGGCCCAGTCCCAGCCTTGTTCGTTTCCACCCCACTTGGCGGGGTCGTACCAATCGCTGTCAGGGTTCTCGTTCCAGAAGTTTGCATGCAGTTGCAGCATGCTCTGATCCTTCTGGACCAAGTTGGACAGGATGTTCATGTAGCCGACGTCATCGTTGAACTTGGCGTTGAAGTTGGCGACTTCACCGCCCTGCCCGATGCGGCGAGAACCGAAAATTCCGCGGCTGTTGTCATCACCAACGTTGTTTCGTGACCCAACATTGGTCCCGTCGATGTTGGCAAAGCCGATGTGCTCACTGAAGGGAACAGGGCCATCCCGGTGTACCCAGTTGGCATTGATCGACACGATGGTGCAACGACGGGAAGACGCCCGCAAATCGGTGCTGAGATAGTCGAATTCGAAGGCACGGCCTCCGGGGATGTCTTGAACTTGGTCCAGGACTCCGCACTTTGACGGCTCGGTCACGGGGTGTTTGCGGGTAAGTTCGGGTTGGGTGACCCAATAGACTGCCATTTGCTCTCGGGGTATGGCCGGGGCGCTGACATCTCCCTTCAACAAGTCGAGCCAATACGCGAAGCCGGCTTCGTCAGAGGAACGGTCCAGCAGATTCTGATACAAGAGACCTTCGACGAAATCCTCGTCGGAAGCTCCTGACCAAAGACTCCGGTACTCGAGACCCTCCGACATCCATTGAGCGATGCTGAAGGGATCCAGAGTCTCGGCATAGACATCGCTCCAGTACTTCAGCCCGGCCCGGTCGGGCACCCGACCAAAAAACAGTCGATACAACCGCACGGTGATCTCGCCCGGCTGGCCACACAGTTCGGACTCGACCGCTGGATTCACCTCCTCCGCCGCAACCACGGGTTGGAACCCGACGACCGACACAGAAGCGGTGATGAAGGCGACTCCGAGGAGAACGAATCGGCGCAGACGGCGAGGTGATGAGGTCGACATTGACAAGAAACCCTACTGATAGTGAGATGCCACTACCACAGGTGTTCGACACCGGCAGACCGGGCTCTTGAGTGATTGGGTGACACTACCCAGCAGCCTTCGTAGGGAGTCTCGAGAGGAGCATGGCATCGCCGAACGAACCCACCGAGTAGCCCTGAGTCAGTGCATCCCTGTAGAGCTGCCGCCAACTCTTGCCGATGAAGGCCTCGACCAAGACCAACAGGGTGGACCGGGGCATATGGAAATTCGTCAGCAACACATCGACGGTCTGCCATTGGAAGCCGGGACGGATGAAGATATCGGTTTCCCCCTCCAGCCGTCCCGTGATCGCCACCGTCTCCAGCGTGCGAACCACGGTTGTCCCCACTGCCACGACCCTGCGAGCCGACCCGATCTCTGCCCACGCTGTCTCAGAGATCGAATAGGTCTCGCTGTGCATCACGTGATCGTCGAGCCGACGGGCGGTGATCGGCGCAAACGTTCCCAGCCCGACCTCCAGGTCGATCGTCACAATCCTTGCACCCGCCGCCCGACACCTTTCCAGCAACTCGGGAGTGAAATGCAGGCCTGCGGTCGGTGCCGCAACCGACCCGGTCCGATCCGCGAACACAGTCTGGTAACGGTCCGGATCCTCGGGCGGGGCGTGGATATAGGGAGGAAGGGGCAACACGCCGATCTTCTCGGTTCGGTCGCGGTTGAGAACGCGCACCAAACGCTCGCCGGACTCCAACACACCGACGATTTCGATGATCGGGACATCACCATCGAGCAGGACGGTGCCCGGCAGCAGGCGGCGAGCCGGCTTGACCAACGCTGTCCAGATCGAGGGGTCGCCGGTTGGGGTAACAAGAAGTACCTCGGCCGCTCCTCCGGTTTGTTTCCGCAGACGCAGGCGAGCTCGGCGAACCCTGGTGTTGTTGAGGACTACCACATCGCCCGGTGTGATCAATTCCGCAAGGTCGGAAACGGCGCGGTGCCGGGGGTTGTGGAGATCGGTCGCGTCGAGGAGCCTGGCCGCGTCGCGCGGTTCAGCAGGGTGCTGAGCGATCAGTTCGCTGGATAGGCGATAGTCGAAGTGATCGATCTCGGAGGGCACTACATCCACTTCGCAAACCGTGGGTTAGAAAAGGGTGCTGCCGGCGCCCTCGGGCATGACGAGCCCGAGATGCTTCCACGCCTTGGGTGTGGCCTGTCGGCCTGAGGACGTTCTCACCAAGAAGCCCTGTTGAATCAAGAACGGTTCGATAACGTCCTCCACGGTGTCCTTGGGTTCGCTCACACTGATCGCCAGGTTCGACAGCCCAACCGGACCGCCCCCGAACTTGGTACAGAGCGATTCGAGCAACAGGAGGTCGACTCGGTCTAGTCCAGCTTTGTCGATTTGGTTCATTTCGAGTCCGTGGACCGCAGCGTCGAGGTCGACCACCCCGGTGCCGCGCACCTCGGCCCAGTCGCGTACTCGGCGGAGAAGGCGATTTGCGATTCTGGGGGTACGACGGCTTCGGGCCGCAATTTCTCGGGCTGCTTCGCTGCTTATGGATATGCCGATGATGCCGGCGGCACGCTCAACGATGGCCTGGAGGTCGTTGGTGGTGTAGAAATCGAGCCGGAAATGGTCGCCGAATCGATCGCGGAGCGGACCCGTGATCAGGCCTGTACGGGTGGTTGCGCCCACCAACGTGAACGGTTCGACCGGCATCCGGATCGATCGCGCCGCAGGGCCCGAGCCGATAACCACATCGATCTGCAAATCCTCCATTGCGGGGTACAGAACCTCTTCTACCTGGGTTGGAACTCGGTGGATCTCGTCGACGAACAGCACGTCTCCCGCCTGCACTTTGGAAAGGATCGCAGCAACATCACCGGGTTTCATCAACGCTGGACCGCTGGTGATTTGGAGTTCGGCTCCCAACTCGTTGGCGACTATCCCCGCCAGCGTGGTCTTGCCCAGCCCAGGAGGACCAGCAAAGAGTAGGTGATCAGCAGGTTCGTTCCTGGCCCGGGCAGCCTCGAGAATGATGCTTAGACGTTCTTTCAGATCATGCTGCCCGACGAACTCATCGAGGCTCTGAGGGCGCAATCCGACTTCGACTTCTATTTCGTCAGCTTCCTCTGGTGCCGGAGCCATTGCGGAAACGACGATGTTCTCCCTCACCATCAGAAGCTCGGTTCCATTTGTCTCAGCGCCTCTTTCAGCATTGCCCCGGTGTCACCCTGCTCGATCAGGTCCTCGGACAAGATCTGGGTTGCGGCCCTTGCGTCCGTCATCGAATAGCCGAGGGTCAACAACGCATCGATCACGTCGGTGACAACGTCGCTGGTGATCTTTACCCCGCCGCTCCCGAGTGTTGCTGCCTCCGGATTGCTCAGATCAACGACCAGTTTGTCCTTCATTTCAACCAACACTCGTTGAGCGGTGGTCTTGCCCACTCCGCTGACCGCCTGGAGGGCGGCGATGTCATCGCTACCCACGATGGCTGCCAACTCCGCAGGGCCATAGGTGTTGAGGATGGACATGGCCAAGGACGGCCCGACCTTTGGAGTAGCTATCAACGTCTGGAGGGTAGCCACCTCGCTCCGGGTGCAAAGCCGATCAGCTTCTGCTCTCCCTCTCGGATGAACTGGTGGTGAGTGAACAACAGCGTCTCTGCCTCGAGGTCGATTTGGTTGAGCGTGCGATCGTTGACCGACACCTTGTAACCAATTCCCGAGGCGAGCTCTATCAGTACTTCGTTGCGATTGCGGTCGACGTGGGTGATGTAGCCGCGCAATGATCCGATCACTTGACCACCCCTGCCATCGCCACCTCTGCTCGCTCCCGCGGCCCCAGCAAGGCTCCGCTGGGATCGAATGCAAGATGGCACAGTGCAATTGCGGCGGCGTCGGAAACATCGGCTGGACTGGCCGGTTCAGCCAGACCTAAAAGTTGCTGAACCATCTTCTGAACCATCTCCTTGTCAGCACGGCCATCGCCGGCCACAGCGGCCTTTACTTCGTTTGGAGAGTACTCACGCACATGGCAACCCATGGCAGCCGCCTCGGTAATGATTATGCCCGCAGCTTGTGCAACCCGAATTCCGGTTGTCGTGTTCTTCTGAATGAACACTCTCTCGACCGCAACGATCTTCGGTGTGAACTCCTCGATCAGTTCCCTGACCTCACGTTGCAACTCAGCTAAGCGATAGGCGGTCTGAAGATCTGGATCCGTCCGAATGAGGCCCATGGCAACGGGACGCACGTTCCGACTTCGCTCCGGCTGGAGAACTGCGAACCCACATCGGGTCAATCCTGGGTCGAACCCCATGACGAACATATGTTTGATACTAGTCGGCCCGATCCGTCCCACCAGGCACCGATTCACGCAGCGGCGCTACTGTGTTCAGCTACAGCCAAGGTTTCTGTCACACTGAAGAGGGCGTGCGACCCAGGTCGTTCCGGCGGGGAGCCTGAGCGCGGGCCTTGGTCGCCATCCGCTGCATCAGTACGTCGATCAGGGAGATAAGAACGGTCTTCACTTCTTCGCGATTGGTTGCCGAGATGTGTGTTACCGGAATCGAAGGTGCCAACGACAGGCCTTCCCGAATCTGGTCGGGCGTTGTAGGGGGTGAACCAGGAAAAGGTTCACAGCCACCACGAAAGGGATTCCCCGGGACTCGAAGTAGTCGACGGACCCGAAGGAGTCTTCGAAACGCCGTGTGTCCACCAGAACTACCGCTCCGAGAGCACCGTCGGTGATTCGATCCCACATGAAAGAGAACCGCGGCTGCCCTGGGGTACCAAATAGGTAGAGCACGAGTTCTGGCGAGACGGTGATACGGCCGAAATCCATCGCAACGGTGGTGGACGTCTTTGAATCCACATGGCTAACGTCGTCGACACCGTTGGCGGCGGTCGTCAGCGCTTCCTCGGTGCGCAGCGGTGGGATCTCAGAAACCGCACCGACAAAAGTTGTCTTCCCGACGCCGAAGCTTCCGGCCACAATGAACTTGGCCGAAACAGCTCGACCGGCTCGAGATCGCGACGGGGGCGGGACCGGTGGGGATATTACCGAAGGTGGTGGCGGGTTCTGATTCACGGGATGGTCTCCAGCGGGCTTACAGGCCGAGGATGGCGGCGCGTATGTCGGACAGGGCGGACAAATCGATCTCGGAGTTCGCCGTATCGTGGGCGGTCAGGACGGCCTCGGAGACGAGATCGGAGACGAGCACCTGCGTGGTCAACATCGGTAGGTGGAGAGCGGCGGCGATCTCAGCGATCGAGGTTCCGTTTAGGGTGCTGAGATGGCGAGCGATGTCGAGTTTCTCGAAGCGGAGCCTTGTCATGTCGGCGGGAGAATTGAGCTCGACGAGAGTCTCGAACCGAAGGCTCTGAGCAACGGAATGGGTTCGGCCGCTGGTGACCACATAGGAGCGCACCACGGTTCTCTCGACGACTTCCTCATGGTCATCGAACTCCATCGATCACACCCCGAGCGTATTCTTGAGGCGCTCGATGACCTGGGGGGACAACATCGACCCTGCCTTCTCGGCGAGGAGTGTCATTTCGTAGCCCACCAAACCGAGATCAACCGAGTGATCACAAACAACACCGAGGCTGGCCCGGTTGTTGATGCGAGCCACGAGAATCCAACCCTGGCCGGTCTCGATGACCTGGCGAACAACAGGATGGAGATCAAAGGTATCGGCGGCTGAGTCGGTGAGGCTGGCCAGTCCGCTGGAGATCGCAGCAAACTGATCAGCCTGAGTCGCGTCGATTCCATAGCTTGCCGCAAGGTGCATTCCATCGGCAGAAACGGTCTGGGCGTGGCTGACGCCCGGGGTCTCTTGCACGAACCGTTCGAGCAGGAAGTCGAGTTCGGCTGGATTCATGACAACTCTCCGGGAGGTGCAGTGGGTTGGGCGAGTGGGGCGACATTCTCGAGTGTGGACTCCGAGGGGGTATCGGCGCGTGCTACCCCTCGCTGAAATCCCGCGAGGTTCGCCCCAAAACGAGCGGCGACCGAGGGCGCTGATTCCGAGTCGGTCCGAGGCTGTTGGGCCACCGCCTCCAAGGGTTGGTCGTGCAAGGTTTGGTCGTGCTTGTGTGCCAGCGGCGATGCTCCCGGGATCCGCTTGGCTGCGGTGAAACCTCCGGCAAGGTCGGTCGATCCGGTGGAAGATGGGTGTGGAGACTGTGACCCGGAGGCGGCGGTCGGCCGTGTCGGCAGTGGACGTCGCCGCTCGATCGGGTTTTCCGGCGTGGCGGGGAATTCGCTGGCGGCTGGGTTCAAACCGGCCAGGTTTCGATCGGAGCTTGCCGTTGAGGTGACTGGAGGCGGCGCGGATGCGGCCTCACGAGTCGTCGAGGGCAACGGTTGAACCCGGGTTCGCTTTGCCAACCTTGGGTGCGATTCGGGCGTGACGACGTGAGGATGCGGCGCAGCGACGAGGCCTTCGGAGGGCATTCCGCGATGAACCGGTGCGGGAGGGGCGAATGGCGCTGGGGAAACGGGAGCCACTGCCCTTGCGGGCGCTTCGTCAGCGATGCGATCGGCGGCCCAAGCCTGGGCACTCCCCATTCCCTCTGCGGAGACCTCAGCGACGAGGCTGGTTTCGACCTCGCTGGAAGCTTCGTGGCCGAGATTGGGCCTGCTCCCGCTATGCCCTGGGCTCGGGTCACCCTTCGCCTGACAAACCGACTCGGGAAACTTGATCCGAGCGATCAAGCCGCTCGGTACTCCGCTGAGCAGTTCCACCGTCAATCCATGTCGATGAGCGAGCCGTCCGACTACGTACAGCCCTAGGAATCGGGACGGAGTTTCGGTTAGTAGTGCTGCATCGGCAATCTGCTGGTTGTTGGCCCTCAGTTCTTCGTCGCTGAGACCGATGCCACGATCTCCGACGGTGACGATGAGCCCTTCGGGTCCTGTTCGAACCAATACCTCTACCGGTGAGGCGGGTGGTGAGAACATCAGGGCGTTTTCGATGAGCTCAGCCAGCAGGTGGCCGATGTCAGCTACAGCCGTTCCGATGATGAGGGCGGACGCCTTGTCATCGATGGTGACCCGTTCGTAGTCCTCGACCTCTGAGAGTGCGGATCGGACCACGTCGGCGACAGGTATCGCCTGACTGAAGGATCGGCTGGTTTTCGCCCCGGCCAGGACCAGGAGCGACTCAGCGTTTCGGCGCATGCGGGTCGCAAGGTGATCAACCTTGAAGAGCTCGTGGAGCAGTTCGGGGTCGCGCTCGTTCCGCTCGAGCTTTTCGAGGGATGCCAAAAGACGCATGAGGATCTTCTGGTTCCGTCGTCCGAGGTTGACGAACATCTCCGACACCGTTCGCCGTGATGCCGCCTGGCCTGCGGCAAGCTCGATCGCCGTGCTGTGGAGCTGATTGAACGCGTCTACGAGCTCGCCGATCTCATCGTCGGATTTGGCTTCGATCGGCGCAGGCATTTCGATCTGGGCTTCGCCGCCGAGCTCGCGGATCCGGGCGACTGTTGTCGGCAACTCGTGTTTGGCGATATGCCGTGATTGTTTGGTCAAAGAGAGCAAAGGATTCCGGATGGATCGGTACAGCGCCACCACCGACAGCAACGTGAGACCAGCAAAAAGCAAGGCAGCGAGAACGGTGCCGCCGAGCGCAAAGAAGGCGCGTTTGGCGCGCACCGTCGCTCGATCTGACGAAGTAGCAATGAGGTCGGCTTCCAGGGTCTGAACAGCGCCGAACAGAGGCGTGAACGTAGGCAAAAACGAGGCCGAAGGTGCCAGGTCGGGGTTCAACAAGGCGCCGTCGCGAAGTACCGTCATGAGACCATAACCCTCGCTGTTGAGAATCTCGGTTTTGAACCGACCGGTGAACTCGGGGCTCTCCAGAGCCAAGATCTCCTGGGTGGTGGCCTGGACCTGGTCAAAGGATGCCGCCGCCCGAGAGCGGGATTCAAACCTCGCCAACGTGGTCTCGGCCTCACCAATCGCCACGTACCCGATCAGCTCACTCCGAAGACCCGCGCTGAACTCGGTGAGTAGGAGAACTGAGCGCGCATCTGTGAGACCGTCGGCTGTCTGAATCGCTCCAGGCGTGACTTCGACCTCGGCGATCGAAAGATCCACCAGCTGGTCCAGTCTTTGGAAAACAACAGCAGCCTCGCCATCAAGAATTGTCAACGCTTCTTGCCACATCTCTACCGTCGCTTCGGCATCACCGAGCGTCCCACGAATCCAGTTGATCTCGGATGCGATGGAGTCAACGGTGGCGGTCCGACCGGAATCGTCGGCAACCTCCCGCAGATACTCTTCGATGGCTACGTCGGTTCGCTCGCGGGTCAACCGAAGGCGCACTCCGACGGTGTTCGACTGTTGGAACGCGTCCCTCTCAACGATCACAGCCGAGGCAAGGCTCGAGGCAGCTTCGATTCGGCTGATCTCGTCCTGTTCGGCAAGAGAAGCTCTGCGCTCGTCGATTGAGTCCACGACAACCAGATACGACGCTGCGACCAGTGGGAGCAGCGGCAACGCAGCTAACAGCAACAGCTTGGATCGGAGTGTCAAGCGGCTCAGTTTCAGAGCGGGTTTGGGCATTGGTGCTTACCTCGAGGCATCGGCTGGTCTGCATCGGGTATCGGCATTCCACATTGCTACTTGATCGACAGTTATGGGCATCGGCCGAACGACCAGGTCAGACATGTTCTGACAACAAAGGCTCCCCGTCGTCAGGCTCATATGTTCTAAGATCTGAATCACCAAGAGGAAGGAGGTGGTCCATATTCATTTACATGAAGGGACCTTGGAGGTGGCTGGCCGCTAGCCGGACAGCTCATCCGCTGGCGGAAACCCCGCCGGTCACCGCTCAACTACTCGTCGGGTGCGTCCCGCCCGGAACAAACACGATCGGTTGAGTTTGAAGAATCGAGGTGGGAGGGCCCGGCTCGGGCCCTCCCACCTCGCTGTTCACCCTCGAACAGGAGAAACCGACTATCAGAGCAGTGCCCGCAGGCTGCCAATTACCGCGTCAGCCCGTGCTGCGTCGGGCCAGGTCGAATGGATATGGCCCCACGGGCCGCGCCTCACCAAGACGGCGCGCAGTCCCGCTTCTAGGGCAGGAAGAATGTCATGATCCACGCGATCACCGATGTACACGATCTCACCTGCTTCGACGCCAGCTTCCCGAATCAGTCGTCGGAAGAAGCGGTGCGTTGGTTTCTTTGCCCCCCATTGGTCGCCGCACCGAATCTTGTCCACCGGAAGCCCCATGTTGTCGAGGGCAAGGGTCATTCGTTTCGACTGGTTTCCGGCGATGAGGACTCGATGGCCCGATCCTTTGAGGGCCTCCAACGTCGGGATCGCATCCGGATAGAAATCCTCGACGAGAAACCCATCCTCTCGCCGGTTGCGGAAAGTCAAATTGGCCTCGAAGCGATCGAAGTCAACGCCAAAATGGGTGAAAACATCTCGATAGTCTCGCCCTTCGGCCACATAGGAGCCGAGCACGCCCAAGAAGGTGAGGGGAGGCACGCCGACGTGGTGGGCGTACCTCAACCACAAACGACTCTCATCGACAAGGGTCTCCCCCACATCGAATGCATACACAACCACCGGCCGAATCTAGCCAGGCAACGTTGGAGACGCGCCGTGAGAGAGATTCTGTTGATCCAAGTCGGCTCAAAGGTCATGCAAGAGCGGTGATCGGACCAACCCGTAGACTCCCCGGCTAGCGTCGTCTCCGTGGAGTTCGTGATCCTGGTAGTAGGGGCGGTGCTCGTCGTGGCCATCGCTCTGGTCGCGGTTGGCGGCGGCGTAGCCAAGACCGCATCCATGCCCAACCAAGTCGTGTACGACGTGCAGGAGAGCATCGATTTCTGCGCTGAAGCGCTTCCCGATGAGGTGACGGCGACATTGTCCTACGACGATCTCCGCCGACTGCTCCGATTGCATTTGGAGTGGATCCAGGCGTATCACTTCACTCCCGAGGGAGATTCGGAGGGACCCGTGGTTTTCAACAACGAGGACGCTCTTGCGTACGTGATGGAGCGCTCCGCCATCACTCGGCTACCGGTGAGCGCCGCTCACGCCCGCCTGGTACTCGATGCCCACCTCGCATATTTCCAATTCATGGGAGCGGTTGACATCGAGGCACCCGACCTTGTCCGAAAGGATCTCTCGGAGTTGGGTCTGCTGGACTCCGGTGAGGGCCGTATGCACCCGGAACTGGAAGACCCGTCCGACGCGGACGACCACTAAACTCGATCCAACATGGAACGACCAACAAACTTTGCCCACCACCGGTACGTCGGCGACAAGCGGACGCTCGAGTTCTACGACATCGATGAACTCACCGACGAAGCGATCATGGATGAGCTTCAGATCGCTGGCACTTTTACCACGTTTGCTCCCGACACCGAAGTCGAAGCCAAGAATCGCGGCTACCACAAGCACACGGGGTCAGGCGCTGGCTGAGAACCTCATACTGCGGGATGAACCCGGTGCGTCGGGCCCCAAACTCGACGTCTCGATTTCTCACCCTGTTGGCCGCCCGGAGCGGCCGCCGGTTGCGGTTCTGGTTCACGGCTTTCCCTCCGGCACAGTGTACGCATCCAAGATCGGAGCGGACCTCCCCGAGCTAGCCGATCGGATTGCGACCACCATGGGATGGCAGGCAATCTGCCCGCGCATGCGCGGCTGCGGAACAAGCGATGGCGATTTCTCTTTGGCCGGGTGGGTAGATGACGTCAAAGCAGCCGTGGCCTACAGCGAAGTCACGTTTCCGAGTTCCCCCATTTGGATCGTTGGGTTCGGGACCGGTGGTGCAGTAGGACTGATGGCGGCTGCCGATTCGCCGAGCGTCCATGGAGCGTCGGCCTTGGCGACCCCTGCGGACTTCGACGATTGGGCCAACCGACCTGATCAGTTGATCGTTCACAGCCGCAAGGTCAATGTCATCAAGGATCCGACGTTTCCGCAGGATCGCAAGGGTTGGCGGAACGAGCTTCAGAAGATGAACACGGTTGACGCCGCTCGCCGGTTCGCCGACAAACCGCTTCTGGTGTTACACGGATCAGAGGACGAACTCGTACCGCCGATAGATGCCCGTGCCGTCGCCGACGCTCATGCCGGTGCCGACCTTCGAATCATCAACGGTGCCGGTCACCAACTCCGACACGACCCGAGAGCGTTGGCGATGCTTCTGGGCTGGCTGGACCGCCACAGCCAGTCCTAATTCCCTTTCAGGGGGAGCGTTGCCACGCAGGTTCCGTTTCTCGCCTCCTCAGGGTGACCCGTGTTCTCACTCCGAGGCTCGCTCCTTCGTCGCATTGCCCCTCCGCTTCACGGTTCCCCCTTCGTCAGACTCGAACCGGGGAACGCGAGGAACGAGCAAACCGGCGACGCGAGAACATGACTCGCTTCTGACGAAACGAAGCTCGGAACCTGCGTGGAACGCCCACGCTGGAGGCGAAATTACAGGCCGATGCGTTGGGCGAGTTGTTCGCGGTGGTAGGCAGGGTCGCCGAACATCAGCTCTGAGCTTTTGGCTCGCTTGAAGTAGAGGTGGGCGGGATGTTCCCAGGTGAAGCCGATACCACCATGAATCTGGATGTTTTCTGCGGCTGCATGGAAGTATGCATCGGAGCAGTACGCCTTGGCGAGACTTGCTACTGAGGGCAATTCATCATTCATCTCGCTTGCGCACCACATGCCGTAGTAGGCGGCGCTCTTGGCGCTCTCCACTTCAACCAACATGTCAGCACACTTGTGTTTGATGGCCTGGAAGGATCCGATCGGCCGGCCGAACTGCACCCGATCCTTGGCGTACTGGGTGGCCATCTCGAGAACGAATTGAGCTCCGCCCACTTGTTCCGCGGCTAGTGCGACCACGGCAAGATCGAGGACGGATTCGAGGACCTCCCATCCCGCCCCATCGGTTCCGATGAGGGTTGCGGGTGCATTGTCGAGGACGACCTTGGCCTGTTTGCGAGTCTGGTCCATAGTTGCCAGAGCCTCTGTCGAAACTCCGTCAGCGGAGCCGTCGACCGCAAACAGGCTGATGCCCGCAGAGGTCTTGGCGGCCACGATCAACAGCGCCGCGGTGTGCCCGTCGATCACGAAGCTTTTCGTGCCAGAGATTTTGCTTCCATCCGAGGTCGCCCCGATCCCCGATTCATCCCATTTTCCGTTTTCTTCGGTGTAGGCCAGAGTGGCCGTCGTCTCGCCGCTGGCGATATTTGGAAGGTAGGCCTTCTTTGCCTCTTCATCGCCCGAGTGAAGCAAAGCCAGCGTTGCCAACGTGGTAGAGAAGAACGGAGCGCACAGCAGCGCCCGGCCCATTTCCTCCAGCACGATCCCGAGTTCGACAAAACCAAATCCCTGACCACCGTACTCCTCGGGCACGATCAGACCAGGTAAGCCCATCTGCTCGCTCATTTGCGTCCAGACTGAAAGGTCGTATCCGACCTCGGTGTCCATCTGTTCCCGGACGGCCGCTTCAGACGATTTTTCGCCCAGAAATGCTCGCACAAATTCTCGCAGTTGATCTTGTTCGTCGGTGAAAGCGAAGTTCATGTCGAACAGTGAACCACCGCACCGACTCCGCAGCTATTCGATGTGTGTACACATGAGTACGCATGCTGTAGAATCGACACGATGGCGACCCACCAGCGGCAGGTAGGTATACGCGAACTTCGACAGCACCTGCGCAGCACAATCAACGCAGCACGCTCTGGTGAGCGGATCGTGATCACAATGCGGGGTGAGCCTGTCGCCACGGTTGGTCCAATTGCTGATGTCACCAACATCGTCAGCCTGGAGACACTGTCGGCTGCCGGGCTGATCGCACCTCCCCAGCGCCGCAACCACCCGGTGAGCCCTCACCCCCATGTGCTCCCGGTCGATATGCGTCTGGATCGCGTGCTCGATCAGGTTCGGGGACGGGCGTGATGGGTTCCACTCTGTTCCTTGACACCTCAGCGTTGTTGCGGCGGTATGTCGCTGCCCCCCACCGGCTGCTCGTCCTCGACGCAATGGACCGAGCTGATCATTGGGTGGCGTCCTCGCTGTGTCGGACCGAAACCCTGCTCGCTCTCCAGCAGCTGGCACTGAACCCTTCCCACCTCAATGAGTTGTGGGCCAGTGTGCGAGGAGAGTGGGATGCGTTCTGGGAGGTACCAGTCGATACCAAAGCGATCAACAACGCAGTGGAGATCGGAGGCCGCTTCGGGCTGGGCACGATCGACGCGCTGCAGTTGGCATGCGCCTCGCGCCTACCCCTCCCGCTGTCCTTCTGCACCTTCGAACGGCAACAGATGCCGGTGGCTACAGAACTGGGTTTCCACCTCGTAGCACCGGAGACAACTGCTGGATGACGAGCGCCACCGGTTGAATCGTCATTCAAGTACGGTTGACCTGTGGGTCGAAGTAAACGTGTGGCTGCGCGCTTGGCCCTGGGTCTGCTTTCAATAGCTCTTCTCCTGATTGGTGTCGGGCCGACCGATGCTGCTCGGGCTGACCCTGAACCGGGCATCCATACCGGCACAACCCCGACCGAGTACCAGATCAAACGCTTCTATCGAGCGGTTCTCGATCGTGAGCCCGATTCGAGCGGAATGGCGTATTGGCACCGGCTGCTCACGACCGGCACAGACCTCACCACGATCGCCGATTCCTTTGCGTCGAGTGTCGAGTTCGAGATGCGCTTCGGTGTTCCCCGCGGCTCTGCCGGTGACTTGATCTTCCTGAACCAGGTGTATCGCAATGTCCTCGGGCGCGAACCGGACGAAGCCGGCCAGCGCTACTGGAATCAGTTGCTCGAGTCCGGGGTTCCACGCGCTCAGGTCGTGTTGTGGTTTTCCGAGTCGGCCGAGTTCATAGAGGCCACCGGCCTCGGCCCGGATGAACTTGCACCCTTCGTTGGTTCGATCGCTCCGGTCACCGCCGCCGAGCTCGGTGCGTCCTGGCGCCAAGGTTGCCCAGTCCCTCCCGCCGAACTTCGGCTGTTGAGGGTGTCTCACGTCGACTTCAACGGTGAAGTCAAGATCGGGGAGCTCGTAGTGCACTCTGATAGTGCGAAGGATCTCTTGGTGGTCTTCCAACGGCTGTATGAGTTCCGCTATCCGATCCAATCGATGCGAACAGTCGACGAATTTGGCGGCTCCGATAACGCCAGCATGGATGCCAACAACACCAGCGCGTTCAATTGCCGCAGCGCGGTGCTCAGCGTCTCGTGGTCACAACACGCCTATGGCCGTGCCGTAGACATCAACCCGTTGGTCAACCCCTATGTGAGCGGTTCGCTGATACTTCCGCCGACCGGAGCGGCCTTTGCCGACCGTTCAACCCACAATCCCGGGCTGATCCGAGAAGGCGACATCGTGGTTCAAAGCTTCGACGCCATCGGGTGGAACTGGGGTGGACGGTGGCGAACTGTCAAGGACTACCAACACTTCTCGCTCACCGGGAGATGATCTCATCTCCCGGCAGAGGGCTGTCACCGTAGAGTCGCGTCTGGAACTTACGCATCGCACCGAGCCAACGATCGGTGTCGGCCGCCTTCATCTTCATGTAGTCGGCCACTTCTGGATGAGGCAGTACGTGAAACCGTTCCTCCTTCATTGCGTCGAGGCACATGCTGGCAACCTCAGAGGATTCCACGATTCCATCAGCGGAGGCAACGCCGAAGTCATCAAGGCCACCCGACGCCAGTTTCGCATCCGGCG
The DNA here is from genome assembly GCA_963751955.1 of uncultured Acidimicrobiales bacterium. Classification (GTDB taxonomy): domain Bacteria; phylum Actinomycetota; class Acidimicrobiia; order Acidimicrobiales; family SZUA-35; genus JABDIY01. Next base: position 249,691 of record CAVVWM010000003.1, read on the forward strand.
AATTGGCGACGATGTTGGTGCGCACCGCCTGCGGGCAGAGCACGCTGACTCGGATTCCCTGATGGTGATGTGTGATGGCGAGCCACTCTGCCAGGGAGACCGCAGCATGTTTGGTGATGCTGTAGGACATCGACCCGATCTGGCTGAGCAGCCCAGCGGCCGATGCGGTGTTCAGCAGATAACCCTCACCGTGGGCAGCCATGGACGGAACAACCGCCCTTGCCGCATAGATATGAGACAGCACGTGGACCTCCCACATCTTCTGGATGCTGTCGTTGGTGTCCTCCAAGCCTGCGACGGTTACGTAGCCGGCATTTGAGACAAAGACGTCGATTGGCCCGACGGTCTGTTCGACACGCTCGACCAGTTCGACAATGGCAACTTCGTCGGACACATCGATCTGGACAGCCGTGCTGGTGCAATCGGTCTGCTCGTCGATGTCCGCTGCAACCCGTTCGGCTTCAGCGCGGTTGAGATCGGCAATAACAACATGTCGGGCACCGCGACTCGCGAACTCCAAGGCGAGTGCTTCTCCGATGCCTGATCCGCCTCCGGTCACTACTGCGATTCGATTCTGAATGTCCATTGACGACGACGCTAGCGTTCAAAGTCAATCTGACTACTGTTGCCAGATGGATCGGATCGTCGTTATCGGGGGCGGGATCGCCGGGATCAGCGCAGCCGCCTTTCTCGCCATCGACGGTGCCCACGTGACCTTGGTCGAGCGGGAACAAACCCTCGCCTATCACACGACCGGCAGATCAGCGGCGCAGTGGATCGTCAACTATGGCCACCCCGCAACGCGGAAACTCACCGCAGCGAGTCGGTCGTTCTTCGACAACCCACCGGCCGGAATCACCGAGAGTCCACTGCTCACAAAACGAGCAGTGTTGATGGTGTCCTCAGAACCGGATACCGAGGTGGACGACCAATTCGCCATGATTGAGGGGACCGGCCCAGGGATGGAACCGATCGAGCCCGTCGAAGCCGCCGCACTTTGCCCGCTGGTCGACTCGGAAAGAACGGCCATGGCAGTTCTCGACTCCGGCTCGATGGAGATCGACGTGGGAGGACTGCACCAAGCGTTTGTGCGGATGCTGAAAGCCGCCGGTGGAACGGTGACTACTGCGACCAGGGTCGATGCGGCCCGGCCCGACGGCGACCGCTGGCTGGTCGACACCACGTCTGGTGAGCTGCGGGCTGATGTCCTGGTGAACGCAGCCGGCGCCTGGGGTGATCTTGTTGCCGAGGGGGCGTCGGTACCTCCGATTGGGCTCGAGCCACGACGGCGCACAGCCTTCATGGTTCCTGGCTCCTCGCTCCCCAACGCTGATTTGAGTCAATCTCATCTCTGGCCCATGCTGATCGATCTCGCTCACCACTGGTACGTCAAGCCTGACGGCACCCAGTTTCTCTGTTCTCCCGCTGATCAAACACCCTCACCGCCGGTCGATTCCAAACCGGAGGAGGTCGACATCGCGATCGCAATCGATCGGATCAACCACGACACACGGTTGAAGATCCGGTCGGTGGCATCAAAATGGGCCGGGCTGCGGACGTTCGCGCCGGATGAGTCACTCGTGCTGGGACCCGACCCCGATCAGCCGCGATTCGTGTGGTGCGTTGGCCAGGGCGGAGTCGGGATACAAACCTCCCCAGCGGCGGGGCGGCTCATTGCGGATCTCGTCCTGGGAACAACACCCCGACCCGATACACCGCTCGACGAGCTACTCCCGGACCGGTTGCGCTAGTTCGGTTTTGCCCCTCCGCAGACCACGGTGCCCTCAAGATCGGGGACAACGTGCATCACGTCTCCCACACTTGGAAGACGGGCGGCAACCTCGCCGGCACGACCGGGAGCCACGACAATGGCGACGCTGGGACCTGACCCGGAGAGCCATGCTGCTGCGCCGGCTGCTCGGGCCGCGTCGTAGGCAGCTTTTGATGCGGGCTGTTGGATGAACCGATTTGGCTGGTGCAATCTGTCTTCGGTCGCACGGTTCAGAAGACTGATGTTGTCCTCATAGAGCGAGGCAACCAGAAGACCAAGCCGACCGAGGTTGTAGACCGCGTCAGATCGATCAACCGATGAACTCATTCCGGCCCTGTTCTCATCGGTGGAGGTGCTCGACTCGTGGGGGACCCACAGCATCAGCTCACCGGGAAAGGCTGTTGCCAAGCGATGATTCTCGCTGTCGGTGATCACGTGAATCCCACCGAAGGACGCGGGAGCCGCATTGTCTCCGTGACCCTCGAGGCGTTCAACGATGGTGTATGTGTTGCTTTGAAGACGCTCGGCTTCCAAGCCGGCCTGGGAGTACGCCAGCGCCGCGCCAGCGGCACGTGCCGCCGCCGAAAATCCCATCCCCCGACCCGGAGGCACATCGAACCGAAACCAAATGTCACCTGTTCCGCCCGCCATTTCGAAGGCGATCCGGGCGATATGGTCGGGCCAACACAGATCACCGTCTCCCTCGTCATTGGCATACACATACCGGTCGAGTGCGAGTCCGAGCACATCGAACCCAGGCCCGAGGTTTGCGGTAGAAGCGGGAGCTCTAACGGTAGTCACGTGCGCCGATAGTAGACCAGCTGATCATCATTGACCTGCTTGCGCATGATTCGCAATCCGATCCGGAGCCAGAGCCGAGTTGTAGAGAACAACCTCGTCGATCGCACCTTCGAAGTTGAAGCCTCCGCCGCTGGCATTTCCGTCATGGAACTTCGTGCCGCCGTTCAAGCCTCCGATTGCCCCATCGTCGCTGTGGCCTCTCCATCGTTTCGAATCGGTCTTGGTTGCCGTCCCCACGCTGAGGCCATCCAGGTACAGCTCCAGCTGCCGGCTACCCACGGCATCCAAGGTCACCCCCACGTGATAGCGCCTGCCGGTCGTTACGCCGGACGACACCACGAGCGGTTTGGACCAGCTGGAGGACCATGCGGTCGTGTAGAGCATTGATCCGTCCAGATAGATGCTGAGCCCGTTCCCGGTTCCACCTTCTTCATAGAGCACCTGTCGGCCGGACAGGTCCTCAGCGTTGAACCACAGCTCGGTCGTTCGCTCAGCTCGGCTCGATGTGTTGATCGAGGGGCTGTCGCCGATCAGCACAATGTCGTCGATGCCGTCGAAGAGTGCTGCGGTATCGGCATCGCCCGTGGCTACGTCACCGACGCCGGTGACAACCCCTGCGGCGTACTCACCATCAAGGGTTCCGATTCGGTCGGCGGCCGCATTCACCGAGGCGAGCTGGCTGATGGCGATGTCGTCGATGTAGTACTCCCAGCCGCCGTGAACAACGAATCGATCAAACGACGAGTAGGTAGCGTCGGTCGCGCTGACCGTCGCCAGAAGGGCGCCGCCGCCGTCGTAGGCGTTGAGCGTCAACACCGCACCGGTGCGGACCAACTCGAGTCGGTACCAGGCGTCCTCGGGCGGATTGAACGAGACCGCCGAGCTGATGCTTGCAGCCGCACCCGAGGTACGGCGATCGATCCGCATGGTGTTGCCGCTGTGATCGACGTTGAAGGTGTAGCCATTGAACGATCCATCTTCGAGCCCAGCCCGATCGATCGACCCTCCTCTGAATCCGCTCGGCCGGTAGACCCACACCTCAGCGCTGAAGGACCCCGAGATGGGCGTCGAGAGCGACTTCCAACCGCCATTGGGATCGTTGTTCGAAGTCTTGAGGCCCGACGAAATACCGCTGCGAGCATAAGCCGAGGATCCGACGAAGGATCCGCTCCCGTAGTTGCTGTAGCCCTCAAAGGACTCGAAATCATCGACCAAGACCGTGACCGGAGGGGAACCGGGCGGTTCGCCCAACCGCCAGTGCGCAATCGGTTCGTCAGCATCCACAGCGTCCACCAACCAACTGCTCGTCATGGTGAACAATGCTTCGCCGCTGGAGGCGCCAGTAAATGCGGCGGCTGTCCCGGGTGCTCCGGTTGTCACGATTGCCACGGCCCCGGCCACGACGGTGGCGGCAACCCGCACGACGGCTTGGGCATCGAAGCTGGTCCCAACGACGAAGAGAAGGATCGTCTCGATGGTCACGGTCGCGGCGCAGGCCATCACCACCAAGAAAAACGCCAACAAGATCCACTGAGAACTTGTGAGCCAGTAGGCAGGGATCCCGGCGAAGGGAACCACCATTCGAGCTACGCCTTCCACCTCTGCGATCGGCACCACCATCGTGTCTGCATTCGGGTTGGCATCTCCCTTGGTCCGAAAGCCCACGGTCGTGTCGCCGTCGCGCTCAATCCCCACCACGCGGTGAGTGGTGTAGCCGTCTCGAGCCCCGTTGAAGGTGATTATCGAACCTTCCCCTAGTGTCTCGAGCGGCACCGTGGCATCGACAAGGACGATCGATCCCTCCGGTAGGACCGGCCGCATCGAGCCGCTGGAGACGACCATTGGACTCCAGCCGATGATCAGCGGCAGCAGGCTGAAGAACATCAGCCAGATTGCGGAGAAGGTGGCGGACATCGCCACGAACCGCCCGACCGCCATGAGGTCCACATCCGTTCTTCGTCGTGTGACGCCACCCTCGCCATCGCCGGCTTCCCGGCGAGGCGAGGACGCACCAGCCCCACGGCGTCGCCCGACGCCAAATGCAAACCTCATGGCAGATCAGTCCGGACGACTAGCCCGACTGAACCTCCCACGTGAAGGCTGCGGTCCCGTTGGCACCCTGAGTCTCGTTGTCTGCGTCTTGGTCGATCTCGACCGAGAACACGTATGCGGCAGTGGTGTTGGTGGTATCGAGTTCGACCCCGGCACCGGCTGCGTCGTAGTCGGCGGGCAGATCCGCAGCGGCGCCGCTGTATACCTCGGTCAGGGCACCGGGGGCATCACAGGTGCTCCCCGGCGCTCCGTGTTCCACGACAACGTTGAGGTCGGCAGCAAGGTCACCGGCAAAGGCGCCATACAGCCGCAGGGGTAGGAGATCGTCGACATCGCCGGTGTACTCCACCTCGATGCAGTCAGAGACAGGCGTGCCGGGGACCAGTCCGGTTGCGGTCCAGCCGGCGGTGGTGAAGTCGTCGTCGATGAGTGACACCTTTGCAGCGGTGAAGTCACCGGTGCTCTCGGTGGTCCCGGTGAAAGCAGCCGACGTGGCGGTGAAGGCAAGAGCGCCGACACTCAACGCCGAAGCAAACCCGGCTCCGAGAATCAGCGCGCCGGCGCGGCGACGTTCGTAGTTGTTGTTTGGCATTCCAAGCTCCTTGTTGGCGGCATCCTGAGCGAACACGAGTGTGAACGTTCAATTCTTAACGGAATGCCAAACCAGAACTTGGTAGGCACGACAGCTCAAACGCCATGGTAAATCCGGCTAGTTTTGGCGATGGTTCGTGCAGCTGGTTGAACCATGTCTGATCTCCTACATCGTGGGGTCAGAGGGAGAAATAGTCCAACGCCTCGGGATTGGCCAGCGCTTCGGTGTTGGTTACCGGTCGCCCGTGAACGACGTTGGTGACCCCAAGCTCGGTGATCTTGCCCGATCGGGTGCGAGGAATATCGGGCACAGCCCTCACCAGGGCCGGCACATGCCGCGGCGTTCGTTTGTTCCTGAGTTCTGATTTGATCCTGGCAACGAGATCATCGGTCAGCTCCTGGCCCTCGACCAGTTTCACAAAGAGGATGATGCGGGTGTCGTTCTCGAACTCTTGTCCGATGGCAACCGACTCCACGATTTCGGGGAACTGCTCAACAACGTTGTATATCTCTGCAGTTCCAATTCGTACGCCGGATGCGTTCAGCGTCGCATCGGAACGTCCGTGGATAACCATTCCTCCGCCCGCCTCCCAGCTGGCGTAGTCGCCGTGGGCCCATACGTTTGGAAACCGTTCGAAGTAAGCCGCCCGGTACCGACGATCACCAGGATCATCCCAGAATTCCAGCGGCATCGATGGGAACGGAGTCGTACAGACCAGTTCGCCTTTGACATGCAGTTCGTCGATGGCCGCTCCTTCGGCGTCGAACACCTTGATGTCCATGCCAAGGAACTTGCCCTGAAGTTCCCCGACGACCACCGGTTTGGTTGGATCACATCCCACGAGGCATCCGCAGAGATCGGTGCCACCGCTGACCGATCCGAGATGTACGTCGCTCGCCACCGCTTCGTACACCCATGCGAAACCATCGTTGCTGAGCGGCGAGCCGGTGGAACAGATCGTCCGGACCGATGAAAGATCGAAGGAGGATCCCGGCGTCATACCCGACTTCATCGAACCATCGATGAACTTGGCCGACACACCCATCAGGCTGAAACTGTGCCGTTCGGCTTCTTCGAACAGTCGACCCTGGGTGGGAAACGCCGGGTTGCCGTCGTAGAGCACGACGGTCGCTCCGCTGGCCAGGTTCGAGACGAGCCAGTTCCACATCATCCAACCACAGGTTGTGAAATAGAAGACCGTGTCACCGGCAGAAACATCGCAGTGGAGCTGTTGCTCACTGAGGTGTTTGAGGAGCACGCCTCCGGCCCGGTGGACGATACATTTTGGCTTCCCGGTGGTTCCCGACGAGTAGAGAATGTAGATCGGATGGTCTGCTGGCAAACGCACGAAGTGAAGTGGTGCATCGGAATTGGTGGCGACCGACACCCAACTGTGAGCTCGGGCTGGCTCGAATTCGGTAGGCCCTGAGCCACCACCGGGTCCGTCAACCACAACCACATGCTCCACGGACGGCAGCTGGGCGACGATCTCGATCATTCGCTCGGAGAGATCATGCACCTTGCCGGCGTAGGAGTAGCTGCTTGCGGCCAAGAGGACCTTGGGCGTTGTCTGGCCGAACCGATCCACCACACCATCGACGCCGAAGTCCGCTGAGGTACTGGTGAAGACGGCCCCTATCGATGCCGCCGCCAAGAACATGATGATCGTCTCAGGAACGTGGGGCATCCACGCTGCGACGCGATCACCTTTGCCTACACCGACCGAAACCAACCACTGTGCGACCGACGCGGTGGCCTGCCGGAGACTCTTCCACGAATGAGACACGGTTTCGCCGTTCTCGGCGATCGAGACGATGGCATTGAGGTTTGCGCCGTTGCGCTCGGCCAAGAGGTTCTCGGCGAAGTTCATCTCGGCGTCGGGAAGGAACCGCCAGCGCCAAAATTCCTCAGCGGTTTCGATCAGGCGGTCGCCGGGCTCCCCAATGACCTCGCCGTAATCCCAGACCGCCCGCCAGAATTCGCCCGGCTTCTCCACGCTCCACTCCCACAGCTGGTCGCTGTTCTCCGCCGATGGACGAAAGGTACGACGGAAACGGTCCATCTGGGATTGTGAGATCCGCTCTTCGGTTGGAACCCAAAGAAGATCGGACAGTTCGTGGGACAGTTCTGACATTGCGTGAAGCCTGACTCTTTCTACTCAACCCCGCGGGCTGGACGCACCTGGTTTACACCAGTTCGACGTCTGGAATCTCCGACCTCAGCAAATCAGCAGCTGCGGGGTCAAGCTCGTCGTCAACAATAAGCGCATCCACCGCCGACAAAGGACAAATCGTGCTCAGCCCGGTCACACCGAACTTGGTGTGGTCGGCTACAACAACCAGTTCGGCCGCCCCCCGCATGAAGGCGCGATTGGTCTCGGCCTCCAAGAGGTTGGGTGTAGTGAATCCGGCCTTTGCTGTCATCCCGTGCACGCCCATGAACAGCGTGTCGATATGCAGCGAAGACAACGATGAAACCGCAACCGGTCCCACGAGCGCATCGGAAGGCGTGCGCACCCCGCCAGTGAGGACCACGTCGAGCGTGGGAGACGCTCTGGGATAGAACACTTCTGCCACCGAGATGCTGTTGGTGACAACCGTGAGGGGACGAACGTCGAGATATTTGGCCATCATCCACGTAGTCGTTCCGGCGGTGAGTCCGACCGAACTCCCAGGTCGAACACGAGCCGCGGCTCGCCGAGCGATCGCCTCCTTCACCTCGGTCTGCATTGTTCGTTTCACATCGAAGCCCGGTTCGTCCGCCGTGGGACGCCCGACCAGGGCTGCTCCACCGTGAAACTTCTCCACAACCCCTGCCACACTCAGAATTTCGAGATCTCGGCGAACTGTCATCTCCGAAATCTCCAGCAAACCGGCCAAGGCAGAAACCCGAATCGTTCCCTCCTGGCGGAGAATCTTCACGATTTCGTCATGTCGCCTTCGAGCGTGCATCAGGGTCCTTTCGTTGACGTATCACGGGCGCAACAATCGAACATGACCTCGGCAGGATCGGACACCGCTACAGCCCCACACCTGTAAAAGGCCCCCCAACGCGGCGGATTTGGGGATCGCCGCATTCTGAAGATCACTGAATCGAACATTTCCGCACACCCGTGATGATAGCTGGGTTGCACGACGGTCATCCGCACAACTCTCTCCGGACTGTGACATGTGTAATATCTACGAATAGAGGGCTTTGGTCCCCAGTCGAGTGACTTGACTCTGCCGTCCGAATCTGAAAGATTTTGTGGGATTGCCCGCAAAGTGTGGGACCGCCGAGAGCTTGTTTTCGGCGGCAACAACGGCGCCAAACAGCGCTGAGAGATCAGGGGAGAATATGTCTGAGGAAACTCGACCGTCACCAAGCCCGTCAGAGGTCGGTTTCGTCCTCGGTAGACGAGACGTGATCAAAGGTGGCGCAGCCCTCGGTGGCGTTGCCGCGTTCGGTGGCTTCCTTGCCGCCTGCGGAAGCGACGACGAAGGTTCCGGCAGCGATGGCGGAGGGGCAGCATCTGGAGTCCTTCGCGTCGGCTCCAACTACTCCAACGAGAGGGAGAACCAAGCGCTGAGGGCTGCCCTCGATGCCTTCCCCAACGCAGACGTCACGGTCGAACTGAACGAGGTGGACCACAACACCTACCAGGAACAGATCGTCGCCTACATGCAGGATCCACCGGACGATGTGGCCCCTTGGTTCGCGTCGTTCCGACTTCAGCCATTGGCCTCTGCCGGTCTGCTGTTGGATATCAGCGATGTGTGGACCGACAGCCTCGACGACGAACAATCCGGAGGATTCAAGCAGGCCTCGAGTTACGACGGGAAGCAGTACTTCGTGCCGTGGACCTTCTACAGCTGGGCCATCTACTATCGCAAGAGCGTGTGGGAGTCGGTTGGAGCAACCCCGCCCGGAACCTACGAGGAATTGCTCGCACTGTGCGAAACCCTCGACGGTCTCGGTGTTACACCGTTCTCGTTTGGCAACGACGGCCGCTGGCCCGCGATGGGCACCTTCGATCAGCTCAACTTCCGTCTCAACGGGTACCAGTACCACATCGACCTGATCACCGGGAAAGAAAGCTGGACCGATCAGCGTACCAAGGACGTCTTTGCCCGCTGGGCAGAGCTGCTTCCCTATCACCAGACTGATCCGAATCCCCGCAAGTGGGAGGACGCAGCCGCAGCCCTCGTGAACGGCGAAACCGCAATGATGACCATCGGTGGCTTCGTCGGAGGTCAGTTCCCGGAGGCGGACCTGGATGACTTGGACTTCTTCCCGTTCCCAACCCTGAACGATGAACACGGACAGGACACGGTGGAAGCACCGATCGACGGTTGGGTGGTTGTCGCCGAACCCAAGAACGAAGCCGCCGCCAAGGAACTCGTGGCCCACATGGGAACCGCCCTGGCCCAGGATGCGTTCACGTCCATAGACAGTTCGGTCCAGGCAGCCAGCAGCAATGCCAACACCGCCGGCTACACCGTTCTACAGAACAAGTCGTCAGCCATGGTGCAGGAAGCTGCGAACGTGACCCAGTTCTTGGATCGCGACACCTTGCCGGCCTTTGCCAACGAGGCTGGCCAGGCGTTCGCCGACTTCTTCGCCAATCCCGGGAACGTCGACGCCATCCTGGAGGATCTCCAGGGCAAGGCCGAAGCACTGCTGTAACCAGCAGGCTGCTGTAACCAGCGGGATATTTTAGCGTTAGCGGGCTCCACCACTAGTGTCGGTGGAGCCCGCTCGCATCATCAAAGGGGGAACATATGACGACATCAAAGGGGAACATATGACGACGGCGACTCCACCTGTGATTGAAGACCAACCGGCCGACCAGGATTCCGAGACCAGTTCGGCCAAACCTCGGCGTCGGCGCAAGTCGCAGTTCTCGGGGAAAGATCGCCCGGTATTCCTGGCGATGCTGCTCATCCCCACGACAGTGCATGTTCTGATCGTCTGGGTTCCCACGGTCCTCTCGATTGGGCTGTCGTTCACCAAATGGAACGGGATCCGTTTCAGTGATCTCTCCTGGGTCGGGATCCAGAACTACGACCAAATCGTTCTCGGAGCGTTCCAGCAGGATTTCTTCCAGGCGATGCTCAACAACCTTTGGCTCGTCATCTTCCTGTTCTTCGGGCCGACGGCACTTGGCATGTTTCTCGCCTACCTTCTGGACAAGAACCTGAAGGGGAGCAGGATCTATCAGAGCGTCTTCTACACCCCGGTTGTCCTTTCCCTCGCCGTCGTCGGGTTCATCTGGCAGAACATCATGTACAACCAGGACTACGGCCTGGCAACCTGGGCCTTCGGCGGTGGAGAGTCCGTCGCCTGGCTCGGAAATCAGGAATTCCTGTTCGAGTTCGGCGGCTACGGACTGTCGAAGAACTTCATCGCCATCCTCGTCGCCATGGCGTGGCGGCATACGGGCTACATCATGGTCCTGTATCTGGCCGGCATGAAGAGTGTCGACGCCAGCCTCCGCGAGTCAGCGTCACTGGATGGCTGTAATGAGGTGCAGACCTTCCGCTACGTGCTCTTCCCAACGCTGAAACCGATCAACGTGATCGTCGTAGTGATCACCGTGATCGAAGCGCTGCGGGCCTTCGACATCGTGTACGTCCTCAACACACCGAGAAACACCGAACTCCTGTCCATTCTGACCACCGACAACCTGATCGGCGAGGGAGCAGACAACATCGGTCGTGGCTCGGCCTACGCCACGATGCTGTTCATCCTCTGCATCGGCTTCGTGCTCTGGTACGTCACCAACCACTATCGCAACCAGGAGAGCTCGGTATGACCGATATCGCGACAGAAACCGAACATGCCGAGGCAAAATCCTTCTCGGCCACAACATTCGAAGTTCGGAAGGCTCCGTTGCGCCCGGCCCGGGTACTCCTCCACGTCTTCCTCATCTCCCTGGGCCTCCTGTGGCTGACCCCGCTCGTCATGTCGCTTTATGCGTCGTTCCGTCCCTACAGCGAGACGATCAACAAGGGATTCTTGTCGATGCCCGACAGGTTGAGTTTCGACAACTACGAGTCAGCCCTGAATCAGGGCGATTTCATCGACAAGTACTGGAACACGGCTCTCATTCTTGTTCCGTCGCTGATTCTGGTCCTGTTCCTCGCGTCGATGATGGCCTTCGTCGCTAGCCGTTACACATGGCGACTCAACATCTTCTTTCTGGTGTTGTTCACCGCCGGCAATCTTCTGCCGCAGCAGATTATTGTGGCGCCGCTGTTCCAGGCGTTCCGTAGGATCCCGTTACCGGAGTTCATGTCCAACTCGGGCAATTTGAACGGCTCCAATTGGGCGATCATTCTGCTCCATGTCGGCTTCCAGATGGGGTTCTGCACCTTTGTGCTCAGTAACTACATGAAGCTGTTACCCAAGGAGCTGAACGAGGCGGCCATGGTCGACGGCGCAAGCCTGTGGACCACCTACTCCAAGATCATCATGCCTCTCACGCGCCCGGCGATGGCTGCGCTGGCAACGTTGGAGTTCGCCTGGATCTACAACGACTTTTTCTGGGCCGTCATCTTCGAACAGCGAGGCGATGACCGGCCGATCACTTCAGCACTTTCGAACCTCGGTGGCCAGTTCACCACGGATACCAACGTCGTTGCCGCGGCATCGATCTTCGTGATCATCCCGGTGATGGTCGTGTACTTCGCCCTCCAGAAACACTTCATTGCCGGATTGACCTTAGGTTCTACGAAGGGCTGATCCTTCGCCTGCAGCGGGAGGCTGTGACCCACGGGATTGCGTTAGCTCACGAAGCCTGTGCTTGTTCCTCCGGGGGCCGTTCTTGGCCACGCGAGGCCGAGCCTCCGGCGCATTACTCGATGCGCTTCGTAGGAATCCCGTTTCGAAACGATCCAGCCCTCGTCACTCCGTGAGGAAGAGCTCGCAACGGTCTGCGCGGGCCGTCCTCCGCCAAGAGGTCAATTGCTTCCGATGGCCGCACGGTTTCCCTGAAGCGAGGCGGAGTGGTTCGTGAAGCGAGCGCCAGCGAGTGAGAACATGAAGTCACGCAGGAGGCGAGCAACGCAACCTATGGGTGGGCCAGCAACTGACCAAAGGCCGCAGGCCAAGCCTGCGAGGCGCCATGAACGGTCCCACTGCAGGCGTCAACTTTGCGTCACGCGGATCAGGAGTGCTCGTTCGGGCCAGAAGACCGGCAGGGACAGACCGTGGCCGCCCAGGAAACCGCCGGTCATGACCGCTCCCCCATCGTGCATCCAGTAGGGCGGGGCGAAGTCGACCCCGGGCTTCTCACCGCCGATCAGCAGGGGTTCGACCCTGTACGACTTCGCATTGCTGAGCCAGGGAATGACCAGCGGGGTGAGCGCTGATGAACCCCTCGTGGCGATGCTGGCCACACTGAACAGCCCTTGGGAGAGGTCGGCGTCGACCACACCGTGGGCGACTATGGAGGACTCTGGATGGTCCAGTCGTACCGGCACGCCCGTATGGAGCAAATGACGGTGCTCCTTGTACAAGCCGATCACCTCTCGCAGCGCAGTTCGGTCGGCGTCCGACATCGTAAGGACGTTCCACTCGATGCCCATATGCCCAAACAGGGCCGTCGCGGCGCGCAATCCGAGGCTGTGAGTGCGACCGGTGGTGTGACTGGTGGGCGGTCCGATGTGGGCACCCATCATCTCAGGAGGAAGAATCAGGGACGCACCTCGCTGGATCAGTTGACGGTCAGCAGCGTCGTTGCTGTCCGAGGTCCACACCCGGTCGGTTCTGGCGAGAATTCCGGCGTCGATTCGTGCACCGCCGCTGGAACAGGACTCCCACTCGACGTCGGGATGGGCTGTCCGTAGATCGTCGAGCACCTCATACAGGCCCAACACATGTTCGTGCACGCCGGCCCGGCCGGTGGCGCCCGACCCCTGCACCATCACGCGATTCATGTCCCACTTCACATAGCCAATCCGGTGGTTCCGCAGGATTGCATCGATCTGATCGAAGAGGTTTGCCCGCACTTCTGGCCGACCAAAGTCCAACACGAGTTGATGACGGCCCACCACGGGCTCGTAGCCCTCGGTGGTGAGTGTCCACTCCGGATGGAGCCGGAAGAGATCCGAATCGGGATTGACCATCTCGGGCTCGAACCAGATTCCGAAGACCATGCCCAGCTCGATGACCCGTTCGATCAATGGGTCGAGCCCTGTCGGCCAAGCGTCGGGTGACACGTACCAGTCCCCCAGGCCCTTGGTGTCGTCGCGACGGCTTCCGAACCAACCATCATCGAGAACGAACCGCTCTGCACCAACATCGGCAGCGGCGGCGGCGAGTTGCAGGAGCGTGTCGAGGTCGTGGTCGAAATACACCGCCTCCCACGTGTTGAGGTTGACCGGACGCGGGCCTAACTCTTGGGGCCGGACACTCTGGCGGATGTGGGACAGGAATCGGCCGCTCGCGACCGTGAGGCCGTTGTCCGAGCAGGTCGCGATCACTTGGGGCATGTCGTAGGCCTGCCCGGGAGCAAGCTCCAATTCTCCTGGGAGAAGAAGCTCGCCCAACTGGAGGTAAGAGCGACCGTCACCCATTCGGTCGGCGATCACCCGATAGTTGCCGCTCCAGGCCAGTTGCGCTCCCCATACGTGACCGTCGGATTCTCCGAAACCGTCCGTCCCGACGAAAACCACCGGAGCATTCTCGTGCGAGGTTCGACCCCGCCGGTTCTCGACAACCGTGGAACCGATGAACGGTCGCCGGTTCATCTGAAACTCCATACACCATCGACCTGAAAGCGTGAGCAGCTCCCCAGCGTGGGCGGGGACGGGCAGCGAGGGCGCCAGCGTGTGAAGCGTGTAGGTGGTCTCGCCGATGTTGGTCAGAACTGCGTCGATCGTGACCACCGCACCAGAGGCGACGGTGATGGTGGTGACCAGTTGAAGGCCGGCGAGAGGGTCCTCGAGGACGAACGAGGCCAAATCAGACTCGATCCGCTCTTCGACCCTCGTGAAACGGGGCGACCAGCCACTCCCATCCGGGCGATGTCCGCTGATCCCTGGGGAACCCGGAAACCCCAACGACTCCTCGGCAAACAAGCCGATAGGAGGATGGGAGTCCAGGGTGGCAGGCGGTAGGCCCGCACGATAGGAGTCCTGGTTTTGCTCGGCCTCGGCTCGGGCCGCGCTGTACCGGCCCCAACCGAGCACCTCGGGCATCCCATGGCCCCCAGTGATGTCGACCGAGGTACCGCCGTAGGAGATTCTGTGCACCCCCAAAGGATAGGACTCAGCTCCGTGCAACGTGGACGGAGCGAGCCGAGGCGAGCCGGAGCGAGCCGAGGCAACACTACAAGGTGGATGGTCCTCGATCGGATCGACCGAGATGGCGATCGGCTTGGTGTTTCGTTGGGCAAATCCTGCTGAGCGAGCTGCGGTGCGCCCGAGCTCGGTCGTGCACACGGGAGTGAAGTCGGCCCGATGACTGAAGAGAACCACCCATGAATCTGACTTCCACTGGTGGAAGTTGATCTCACCTGCGGTTGTCATTGCTGTGAAATTGGAGCCTCGCACCGAGTCGTACATGTGCCATGGAACAAGTCTGGTCCTGGTTGCTCGGGGATTCAGGAGGCCATGGTCACCTGGCCGGACCGTGGGTCGCCACCCGTCCTGGAAGGGGATGATCGACCGCTGTTTCGAGGTCCGACGCCACCTCGAGCAGGGCCGCCAGGTCAACACCGGTTTCGATCATGGGGTCGTCGATCACCATGTGGACCAGATCCTCGGTCGCAAGGTTTCCTCCGGCGCCTTTGGCGAAGGGCGATCCCCCCAAACCGCCAACCGCAGTGTCGAACCGAGTGACGCCCAGATCGATGGCCGTCTTGGCGTTGACCAGTGCGGTTCCCCTGGTGTCGTGCAAGTGCAAACCGACATCAACTCCGGTCTTGTGTAGCACTCGCTCGATTCGGTACGGGGTTGCCATCCCGGTGGTGTCAGCCAAGGTGAACCGATTGACGCCGAGGTCGGAGAGCTGGCCGATGAGGTCCGGAACCGTTCCGGTGGGTTCGTCGCCGGTGTACGGCGATCCAAAAACGCACGAGATCACGACGTCGACGACACGATTACCTGCGATCTGCACAATCTCCCCGATCGCACCAACCGACTCAGAGATTTGCTGCCGTATGTTCTTCTGGTTGTAGACAGGGCAGGCGGAGACTGTGACGGTCAGCGCGTCCACGTTGGCATCAACGGCCATCTGGGCACCGCGCACATTGGGAACCAGCGCCCAGAGCCGCACTTCCGATCTTCGGTCAACGAGGTCGAGCACATCTCTCGCTTGAGCCATAGCCGGAACGGCCTTGGGAGACACGAAGCTAACCGCTTCGATATCGCGCAGTCCGGTCCGGCACAGGGCACTGATGATCTCAGCCCTGCGCTCAACATTGAGCGGCGCTTCATTCTGGAGGCCGTCTCTTGGGCCGACTTCCCTGATTTCAAGCTGGGGCACGAGAACGAGAATAGATCGCTGCGCCCACAAGAACACTGCCGGCCCAGATAGCAGGCAAGGGATTGGATAGCGTCAAAGGGTGCGAACGGTTCTGGTATTCGGTGATCAGTTGAATCGGCGGATCGGGGCGTTGGCCTCAGCGGACTCCAGCGAGAGCTGTGTGCTTTTGGTTGAGTCCGAGCAACTTCTCCACTCGGGCCGGCATACCCAACGCTTGCATCTGGTCATCGCTGCCATGAGGCGTTTCGCGGCCGAACTCGAGGCAGACGGCTTCGACGTCGATCTACGGCGGGCTTCGAGCTTACGTGCTGGAATAGAGGCACACCGCACCGAGCACAGCCCTGAATCGATCGTCGCCACCGAACCGAACAGCCGGCGCGCTCAGGCCATGGTCAAGTCTCTGGACATTGAGACGGTCCGCTCGAATCAGTTCCTGTGCCACTACCACGACTTCGCAACATGGGCCAAGGACCGAAGGTCGCTGAAGATGGAGGATTTCTATCGCTGGACCCGCACGAATCTTGGCTACCTGATGGATGGGGACGAACCGGAACAGGGCCGCTGGAACTTCGATGCCGACAATCGTGAACCGCCGCCGTCTGACTCGGGCATCTTCAGCGATCCACAGACTTCCACCCTCGACGAAGTCGACAGCGACGTCCTAACTTCGCTCCCCCAGACGCACGGCCACGAGCCAGTGGGTATCTGGGCCACGAGCAGAAAAGCTGCCCTGTCGCGGCTGCGGCACTTCGTCGACAGGGAACTGGCTACGTTCGGGCCTTACGAGGACGCGATGACCAGCCGGAGTTGGCACCTGTCCCACAGTGTTCTCAGCCCCTATTTGAACATTGGTTTGCTCATGCCCGACGAGGTGGTGGAGGCAGCCATCGAAAAGTATGAAGCGGGTGAGGCACCCTTGCAGTCAGTGGAGGGTTTTCTCCGGCAGGTCATTGGGTGGCGCGAGTACGTGTGGGGTCTCTACTGGCTCTGGCCCGATCACATCGATTCGAACGTGCTCGATCATCGGCGTTCGATTCCTCCGGCGTTCACAGGTGAGGCCACCACCAAAATGGCGTGTGTGGCTGATGCGATCGATGGGCTGCAGGAGCGGGCCTATGTCCACCACATCCAGCGGCTCATGGTTCTGTCGAACCTAGCGAATCTCTACGGGATCGAGCCTCGAGCATTGATGAACTGGATGTCGGAGAACTACATCGACGCCGCCGAATGGGTGATGGTCCCGAATGTCATGGGCATGGCACTTTGGGCCGACGGTGGCCGGATGGCTACAAAGCCCTACGTGTCAGGAGGCGCCTACATCAGCCGGATGAGCGACTATTGCAAAGAATGCGCCTTCGATCCCAGGAAACGAACCGGATCAACCGCTTGTCCCTTCACCACTCTCTACTGGGACTTCATGGCTCGGCATCGCAGTGCAATGAAGGCCAATCACCGAATGAGCCGTGCGGTTGCGAATCTGGATCGTCTGAAGGACCTCGACGATGTGAGGTCACGAGCTCACGAGGTAGTGAACAAGATCGCCGGCGGTGAGCTGTAGGCGTTCTGGTCGATCACACTTTGAGTTCGGACAGCGTTGGAGCGTAGGTTGGCGAGCATGTTCGAGAACACGATCATGCTGATCACTGGCGCTTCGCGAGGCATTGGCGCCGCAACTGCCGAGATGGCAGCCCAACGTGGCGCAACGGTATTCATCAACTACCGGAGCAATCATGACGCTGCCAACGCAGTAGTCGGCGCCTGTCGTTCGACCGGTTCCCAGGCCGCAGCATTCGCCGGGGATGTCAGCAACGAAGAAGACGTACTGGCAATGTACGCAGAGTGCATCAGTCACTTCGGCCCACCGAACGTGTTGGTCAACAACGCTGGCATTCTGCACAACCTCGACCGAGTTGAGAACTACACCGCCCAGCGACTCCACGAGGTGGTGAACGTGAACATCGTTGGTGCCTTCCTGTGTGCTCGAGAAGCGGTCAAGGTCATGTCGAACAAACGGGGGGGCAACGGCGGATCAATCGTGAACGTCTCCTCCGCTGCGTCCTACCTGGGCAGCCCCAACGAATACGTCGACTACGCGGCGACCAAAGGTGCGATGGACACGATGACCGTCGGATTGGCTAGAGAAGTTGCTGACGAGGGCATCAGGGTAAATGCGGTTCGCCCCGGTCTCATCGAAACCGACATGCACGAGGGTGACCGACTGGAGCGCCTGTGGCGCAGCATCCCGATGCAGCGCACGGGTACTGCAGACGAAGTTGCCGAAGCGATCTTGTTCCTCGCATCGGATGCGTCGAGCTACGTGAACGGCGCCCTTCTGAATGTCTCGGGGGCCCGCTAGGTCACCGCAGACTCATCAGCTGAGTGAAGCCGCTTGAGCACCCGGGCCAATGCAGTAGCGTCGAGGGCTCCGGGAACGGCATACGCCTGGTTGAATACGAACGTCGGCACGGCGGTGATGTCGTTGGCGGCTGCGACCTGTAGGTCGGCGGCAACTTCGGCCTCTCCCCCGCCGTCGTCGAGCCAAGAACGCAGCTCGTCGCAATCGAGGCCGACCTCGGTCGCCAAGGTGAGCAACATGTCGAGCTGTCCGATCGCCGCACCCTCGGTGAAGTAGGCCGAGAACAGTCGCTCCTTCATCTCCTGCTGAACACCCTTGGTGAGGGCAAAGGCAAGGACGCGGTGGCCGAGGATCGTGTTGGAGCGTTTGGCGATGTCGAGGCGGAAGTCGAGGCCTTCGCCCGCAGCTTCGTTGGTCATGTGCGCGATGAGTTCTCGCGCCCGTTCGGGACCGCCGAACTTCTTCTCATACACCTCCCGCACCAGCTGGTCCTCTCCAACGGGGGCACGTGGGTCAAGTTGAAATGCGTGGTACTCGATCTCCACCTCGAGGTCGGGGTGTTCTTCAAGGCCATCGCGATCGCGGCCTCGAGACGTCGTTTTCCGATGTAGCACCACGGGCACACGATGTCGGACCAGATGTCGATTCTCACCGGAGAGGGCACACGTTCAGGCTAGGCACGTGCTCGGGATTTCTCGGGGACCGACCAGCGAAATGTCCTCTCACGGCGCACCCGGGTGGGGTTCTCAAAGTTCGGCGTCTCAGGCTGTTTCGATGGCCGCAGCGCCGTGGAGCCCGAGTTCGTCGATCGCCTGCTTGCGTAACTTGAACTTCTGGATCTTGCCGGTGACCGTCATGGGGAACTCGTCGGTCACCTCGACGTAGCGGGGGATCTTGTAGTGCGCGATCTTTCCCTTGCAGAACTCCCTCACGTCCTCGGCGGCGATCGTCTGCCCCTCGGCGGTCTGGACCCAGGCCATGATCTCCTCGCCGTACTTCTCGTCGGGGACGCCGATGACCTGCACGTCGCGTATCGAAGGGTGGCCGTACAGGAACTCCTCGATCTCCCGGGGATACACGTTCTCGCCGCCTCGGATCACCATGTCCTTGATGCGGCCGACGATGTTCACGTACCCGTCATCGTCCATGACGGCGGTGTCGCCGGTGTGCATCCAGCCGTCGGCGTCGATCGCCTCGCCGGTCCGCTCGGGCTCATCCCAGTAGCCGAGCATGACCGAGTACCCCCTGGTGCAGAACTCCCCGGCGTCGCCGCGTGGACAGTGTCGCACCGGACTCGGGGTCGATGATCTTGATCTCGATGTGGGGCTGGACCCGACCGACGGTTGCGACCCGCTTGTCGACCGGGTCGTCGGTGGCGGTCTGGGTGCTGACCGGGGAGGTTTCGGTCATGCCGTAGGCGATGGTCACCTCGCTCATGTTCATCTCGGTCATCGTGCTGCGCATCACCTCGATCGGACAGGGCGAACCGGCCATGATCCCGGTCCGCAGGCTGCTCAGGTCGTACGAGGGGAACGATGTCCTCGGCCAACTGGGCGATGAACATCGTCGGCACGCCGTACAGGCTCGTCGCTCTCTCCTCGGCGACCGCTTCGAGGGTGGCGACCGGATCGAAGGACGCCGCCGGGTAGATCGCCGCCGCGCCATGGGTCGTGCACCCGAGATTGCCCATCACCTGGCCGAAGCAGTGGTACAGCGGCACCGGGATCATCACCCGGTCCTGCTCGGTGTAGCTTGCACGCCTCGGCCACGAAATAGCCGTTGTTCAGGATGTTCCGATGGCTGAGGGTCGCGCCCTTGGGAAACCCGGTCGTGCCCGAGGTGTACTGGATGTTGATCGGATCGTGGGGCGAGAGGGTGGACTCGATCTCGGCCACCTCTTCGCTGGTGACCCGGCGTCGGCAGCTCCGATCAGTTCGTCCCAGTCGGAGGTGCCGATGAAGATCACCTGTTCGAGACTCGGGATATCGTCGCGGACCTCGTCGATCATGGCCCGGTAGTCGCTCGTCTTGAACGTCGGTGGCGGCGACGAGGCCCCGGCAACCCGACTGATTGAGCACGTAGGACACCTCGTGGGTTCGTAGCCGGGTTGATGCTCACCTGAATGATTCCGAGGCGGGCCGTGGCGTACTGCACCAGCGATCCATTCACTCACGTTCGGCGCCCAGATCCCGATCCGATCACCTTTCGAAAAGCCTCGAGCCACCAACGCACGGGCCATGGTGTCGATCTGTTCCCAGAGCTCGTTGTAGGTCCAGCGGATGTCCTGGTGACGGACGATCAGCGCATCGCTGGTCTCCGTGCAAAGCGACGGTTCTGGCCAGGTTCTGACCGATCGTCTCGTCGAGCAGAGCGGGCTCGGTGGCTCCTACTTCGTAACTGGCATGCGAGTTCGGGGCGATCGTCTCCATCGCACAACGCTAGTGGCGCCGATGACGGCGGTCACTTTCGGGTTGTCCCACCGTTGGTGATCTAGAAGTACAGCCCGGGAAGGTCGAGCAATCGCTCGAGCTCGGCGAGGGCAACGCGCACTTCGGTCAGAACTTCGGGGTCGGAGAGATCGTCGGGATGGAGCTGTTCTCGATAACGCGTCTTCACCCAGCCTTCGAGCTCATCCAGGATCTGGTCGTTTACCAATACTCGACCTCTGACACCGGCTCGTTCATCGGGAGTCATGACCACCCGGAGCCGCAAGCACGCAGGGCCGCCGCCGTTTCGCATCGACTCCCGGAGATCCATGGTTTCCACCGCTGTGATCGGGTTGCCAGGATCGGCGAGGGCCCGAGCCAGGTACTCCCGGGTCGAGGCAGTTTCCTCGGTTTCGAGCGGCGCAAGCAGCGTCATCGTGCCGTCGGGCATTGTGATCAACTGGCTGTTGAAGAGATAGGACGATATGGCGTCGGCGAGCGGCACCTCAGCATCAGGAACTTCGACCAGGTCGACCCCGAGCTGTCGATACACAAACCGTTGGTTCTCGAACGCAAACTCGTGGGTGAAAAGCACACTTTCATTGACGACCGATACCACGTCGTTGTGGAACGCTCCGGCATCGATCGCCCGCGCAGCCTGACGCACATGAACAACTCGTTCCTGGTCGAGACCGTGAGCAGCCGCGATCAGCTGCCCCGCGAGTCGTGACTGCCGGCGTGGATAACCCGCGGACACCATTGGCTCATCTGCATCACGCCCGTACACAAAAACGTGTGTTCCCGGATCGCCGTGGTGGGCCGTGACCCTGCCGTGGTTGGCTGCGCCCTCGTCGGCGAATGCAAGGGCCGACGGGAGCGGGTGATGGACCTTGAAGAGGTTTTGATCGGCAAAGATCGCCCGCAGCATCGCGGCGGTCCCGGACGGTTCAAGTGACCGGTGCGTGGTGGATACCAAGTTGGCGGGCGTGAAGTGAATTCGGTGGTCGGCTGTGTCTGCCGATGGCGAAACCGTGGCGGCGTTGGCAGCCCACATCGACGACGCTGACATCAGGATTGGCACCAACTGTGGCGAAGCGTCCACGACCTCGCTCAATGTTTCGAAGCCCAAAGATCCGAGCGCAGCGGGATCGGGCCTGAGAGGCGGAGGCAGGATGCCCTGGACCAGGCCGAGCGAATGGAGGCGTCGCATCTTCGCTATGCCTTGGAGGGCGGCCGTTCGAGGGCTGGAGATACCACCGGCATTCTCCTTTGACGCCCGATTGCCCAACGACAAACCCGCATAGTTGTGGGTCGGACCAACCAGTCCGTCGAAGTTGACCTCTATCGTTTCCAGCCGGCTCATTGGGTCCTCTCGGCATCTGGTGATCTCATTGATCCAGCCCTCGGATCGGCACGGCGGAATCGGCGGGGTCCCCGTAGGCCATCGTCGCCAGCGGATATGCGCAGAAATCCGCAGCTGTCCACCCCGCGGGCCGGTGATTGCCACTCGCTCCCACACCGCCGAAAGGGAGGCGACCCGATGCCCCGGTGGTCGGACAGTTGAAGTTCACCACCCCGGCATTGACCACGTGCCTGAAACGATCGAAGTTGGCCGGATCGGCGGACACGAGACCGGCGGCCAATCCGAATTCGGTATCGGCAGCAGCCGCAAAGGCGGCTTCGAGACTATCGAATCGTTGCACTGTGATCACCGGACCGAAGACTTCGTCGTCATCGAGTTCGACCCCGTCGGCGGCAACGATGGTGGGCCGCACGAACGCACCCTCCAGGTGGGTCTCCGCTGCAGTGAGTTCAACGCCCCCACGAGCAACCAGCTCGTCAACATGTGATCGAACCCGATCCGCTGCCGCAACGTTGATCACAGGACCCATGAACGGCTCCGGGTGCTCGTGAGGTCCCCCGACCCTGAGACGCATGGTCTGTGCAATGAGCTGGTCCAGCAGTGCATCACCTTGTTGGCCACGAGGAATGTAGACGCGACGCGGACAGGTGCAACGTTGACCGGCTGTGATGAACGCCGACCGAATGATGAGGTTCACGACTGCATCAACGTCGGGTACGTCCGCGATGACCAGCGGATTGTTGCCGCCCATCTCCAGAGCTAGGAGCACCTCGGGTCGACCGGCCAGCGCTCGGTGAATGGCCCGCCCGGCTGCAACCGATCCTGTGAAGGCGAGGGCATCTATCGGACCACCCACCAAAGCCTCTCCGGCGTCCCGGCCGCCAGCCACCATATTCATCACTCCCGGTGGGACTCCTGCCTCGATCAGGAATCGGGTGTGCAACGTGGCAACGAGCGGTGTGAGTTCACTGGGTTTGTAGACCACTGCATTTCCCGCGATGAGCGCCGGGATGATCTGACCGTTGGGCAGGTGGGCGGGGAAATTGAACGGACCGAGGACGCCGAGGACCCCAACGGGACGGTAGGTCAGCGAGGCGCTGTCGCTCACCGAGATATCGGGGTTCCGGTCTGCGTGGGCGTCGATGGACAACGCCACCTTCCCGATCACGGATGTGACCTCGGTGTCAGCTTCCCATCGTGGTTTCCCGGTCTCGGCCGATATTGCGTCAGCAAGAACCGAACGGTTGGCGTCGAGCACCTCGGCAAACCGGTTCATCACATTGACCCTGTTCTGCACCGACGTGCGTTCCCACGCCGGTTGCGCATCTCGTGCGCTCGAGATCGCATGCGCTACGTCGTCGCTGGTTGCCTGGGGGGCCGACCACACAACGGTGTCGTCGACCGGATCGGTGGAACTCAGCACGCGTCCAGAACCCTGAGTCCAGGTCCCATCGATCAAACATGCACGATCGGTCATCAGCTCATCTCCTCACGGACTAGCGGCAGTACGGTCGTGAGGGCACCGGATTCAAGGCCGAGGAGTTCCGCATCCTCACCAGCGAGGCGTATTTCGGATTCATCGGTGATGTCGATGCCCGTGCGCATAGCGACGAACCTCGCGGCCGACGGTGCAGATACAAGCGCATCGATTTGTCCTCTTCGGTCGATGACCGCACGGCCGTGAACTCGATGGTGGCTGGTCCAGGTTTCGGTGATCTCTCCAGCAACTGTCGGACCCCCATCGATCGGGTCGTACATACCGTTGGAACGCAACCCTTCCTTCATCAGCATTCGGAATGCCGGCAGGGAGGCAGAATTGACCTTGCCAAGCGAATCGAGATCAGTCGGTGTGAGCGGTAGTACCAGGTCGGTGAGTTGTGCGATCTGTTCGGGTCCTGCCGCTAGTACTGCCTCTGCTTCAACCGAAGTTGCCCACGGCACAAAACGGGCGCCGAAGCACTGCCAGAACGGAGCGAACCCGTCGGGATCGAAACGGCCGCGTAGATGGGCAGCCACCGTTGCTGGGGTCTGGCTCCGCACGAGGTGGAGGAACAGTAATCGGCCCCGAGACAACAGCGTTCCGAGGCGGCGACCGCGACCGGCTGGTCCCACGTAGATGGCATTCAGTTCGGTTCGAGTCCACGGATCTGAGCTGCTGCGCATCGTGAGCCCTAGGCCGTCGAGACTGGTGGTCACCTGCACGGCGAGGTTCGGCACATCTTGCTTGAATGTGATGCCCGAGGTGCCGAGGACATCGCCGGTGGCACTGTCGATCGCCACCATCAGGAGATGGGCATGATTCCCGCTCTTCAACTCAAACTCGCCTGTCGCCAGCTCGGCCAGTGTCCGGGCCGAATCCTTGACGAGTTCGGCCGTGCCTTCCTGAGTGCTCGGCAACGAGGTCATTCCTACGATGTCCTGGGAACCGGCTTTCAGTAGCGCCCAGAGTGACTCGATGTCGACCGCTCGTGCCGGTCGCAAGAAAATGCCACGACTCACGATGTCAACCGCTGGATCAGGTCGGTCACGAGCGCGACCCGTTCTGGAATGCTGTCGATCTCTGCGAACTCATCGGCACTGTGGATGGCACCGCCCCGGATCCCGAGACTGTCGATGTTGGCGAGACCGGCAGCGGCAAGATCATTGCCGTCACAACAACCCCCTGTGTCCTCGACGGGTACGTCGAACCCAAGGTCGGTGGCGCAGACTTCAAGGGTGCTCAGCATGTGCTCGAGCTCAGGGGTGCGCAGTTTGGGCGGGCGAGTTGGTCCCCAAACCAAATCCACCGAAAGCGGGCAATCTGCAGCTGCCGCTTCGAAGCTCTCGATAACCAACCGCTGATGTTCAGCAGCTTCGACTCGCATATTGAAGCTCCCAACCGCCAGATCCGGGACGACGTTGAGAGGACCCCCACCGACTACTCGCCCGCAATTGACGGTTACGCCGTCATGCACGTTGAGTGACTCGAGCCGGACGATCAACTGTGACAGAGCAAGAATCGCCGATCGGCCCTCATGATGGGCCCTTCCCGCATGGGCAGCCAATCCGTGAACCACCAGGTGGCCGGTGACCGATCCCTTACGGGCTCCCGCCACTCCTCCCGATGGGAGCGCTGGTTCGAACCCCAGACCGACAGTTGAGCGGGCAGCCGCATCGGCGAACAGTGCCTTTGAACCAGACGAACCGACCTCTTCATCAGGTACGACGAGGAACTCCCAGCCAACGGTGTCGGCCAGGTGGCTCTGTTCCACCTGTCGAAGAACCTCCATCGCTATGACGAGACCACCCTTGCAATCGGCAACACCGGGTCCGCGGAGCCGACGACCATCCAGGAACACACTCTGGAAGCCATGATCCCTGGGAAACACGGTGTCGAGGTGGCCGAACAAACAAATCTGGAACGGAGCATCCTGTCGCTTCCTCGCCCGAATGGCTGATCCGACGACATGGGCGCGCTCGATCCCATTCGAGTCGAGCACCGGTGTCGGATCGACGAGCACCGCTTCGAGTGAATCAGGTACGAGAACCGAGATGTAATCAGCGAGTCGTTCGCCAACCTTGTCAACACCTTCGGGATTGAACGAGCCGGAATTGATTTCTGCAAGAGAAACCACACGGTCAACGAGTTGATCAAGACTCCGCTCGACATCGATCAGTACCTCGTTCATGCCGCAACCACCTTTGCGACTGCCAGCGCGAGTCGATCCAGCCCGTCTGCAACCTCGGACTCTGTGATATTCAGCGCTGGTGCAAATCGAAGCACGTTGGATCCGGCGACGAGGATTACGACTCCCTCGGACAGAGCCGCGATCTGAATCTCCTTGGCGCGATCTTGGAACGCAGGAGTCAGTTCTGCACCAAGAAGCAAACCGGCCCCTCTGACCTCGCTGAAGAGACCGGTGGGTGCGCCGAGGACACCCAAGCCCTCGACCAACTGACGATTACGATCCGCCACATTCGCCCTAATTTCCACGGAGGTGACCTGGTCGAGAACGGCGCCCGCAACTGCGCACGCCAGCGGGTTTCCGCCAAAAGTAGTTCCATGAGTGGCCCTGGTCAGGGCTTGCGCGCAGGATCCCGCTGCGAGGGTGGCTCCGATGGGCATCCCGCCGCCCAGTGACTTCGCCGAGGTGAGCACGTCGGGAATCACACCGCTCTGCTGGTATGCGAACAAGGATCCGGTGCGACCGATACCGGTTTGGACTTCGTCAAAGATCAGAAGAGCTCCGTGCTGATCGCAGAGGTCTCGACAGGTCTGGAGGTATTCGTGGTCCAAGGGACGAACTCCCCCCTCACCGAGAATGGGTTCGACGATGATTGCGCAGGTTCGCTCCGACACCGCGGCACGTAGTGCCGCGGTGTCATTGGGTCGAACGTGAACGAGTCCTTCCAGGGCTGGACCGAACCCCGTGCTGTAGTTGGGGTTGCCGCCGGCGGAGACGGTGAACAGCGTACGGCCATGAAATGAGCCTTCGAGCGAAACGATCTCGTACCGGTCAGGTTCGCCGTTGTTGTAGGCGTGGCGGCGAGCCAACTTCAATGCCGCTTCGTTGGCCTCGGCTCCGCTGTTGGAGAAGAAGACCCTGTCTGCGAAAGTCAGCTCGATCAACCTCTCCGCCAGACGGATCGCAGGTTCTGTGGCGAACACGTTCGATACGTGCCAGAGTTTGTCGGCTTGTTGGAACAGCGCCTCCTTGAGCTCGGGCGAACTGTGGCCGAGCGAGGTGACGGCGATCCCTCCTCCGAGATCGACATATTCAGTCCCATCGGTATCCACAATCCGGCTGCCGTGGCCATGGTCGGGCACAATCGGCAAAGGGGCGTAGGTCGGCATCATCACATTGCTGGCGGCCTCGAGCAGTTCCATATGATGAACGTACGCAATGAACCGCCGCTCGTGAAGGGATGGTGGCCGAAGAACTTTTCCGTGAAGGCCATTTTCGGGTGGGAGAACCGTCATCCAACCAATCATCTTCTCCTGAAGATGAGCCACTCGAGGGGCGAGGACAGTTGACCTCTAGATCTTCCTGAAGAGCATGACCGTGCCGGTCGCATTGTTCGAACCGAGACCCTCTTCGCCCGCCGCCCCGAGGTTTCCTTGTCGGTACACCGGCACTGAGATGACTTCTGAATCACGAATCCGTCCCGATTCTTCAGCGAACGCCAGCCACTCACCGAATCCACCTTCGGCATTGAACAGTTCGGCGTTCACCCCGATAGCCAGGAGAGCTCCTCGCGAGCACATCCGTACAACCTCGTTCAGTGAGTCAGGGCCCAAGTGCCCGTGGGTGAACGTGCCCGCCGTGATCAGGCCGGGGTAGGTGAAATCAGGGACCTCAATCGTCGCGGTCAAATCTGCTTCTTGGAGTCTGGCGTACACCGGCTCACCATCGATTGTCCGTTTTTCGGCAGCCTTGGCCAACATGGCCGCTGAAAGGTCGACACCATGGACCTCGGTCACGCCTCGCTGGCGCAATGCAACACCCACGAGCCCGGTGCCGCACCCCACATCGAGGACAAGTTCGGTTGTCCCACCGGCCTGGAGGTAGACGTCGGAAACCGTGTTGTGATAGTCATATTCGTGCTGTTGCACGAAAAGGGTGTCGTAGGAATCGGCCCACCGAGCGTAGAGATCACGGTTGTCCGCCGGAGACTTCACCGAATAGGCCTCGGACAGCTTTATCACTTCGTCCATCTTCTTATGCTCGTCCAACCAGAACCGCGTACGCAAGCGGTTCAATCTGGGGTTGGCCTGCGGAGGGGGATGTGATCAAAGTCGTTGGCAACCCAAACATTGTCATGGAACCGAGCGGCTTCTTCCTCGAACGCCTGCGCTTGTCGATATCGAGCCGAGAAATGCGTGAGGACCAACTGTTTCGCTCCTGCCTCTGCGGCCAGCCTGCCTGCATCTGCGGCTGTCATGTGGTGGTAACGATTGGCCAGTTTGCGCTCCGATTCAAGAAACGTGCTCTCACACACCAGCATGTCGACCCCCTGGGCCAACGCGACCGCACCAGCACATGGTCTGGTGTCCATCACGAACGCAAAACTCTGTCCCGGAACAACATGGCTGACGTCCTCATATCGGACTGTCCCGTGCGGTCCGACAACTGTCCCCTCTGATTTGAGTCGTCCAACTATGGATCCCGCCAGGCCCGCGTCACGCAGAGCGGACGGAATGAAGCGTCGCTTGGCTGATTCACTGATGCGGTACCCATGCACCGGCACCCTGTGCTCGAGCGCGGCCACTTCGACGGCGAGGTGGCCGATGGTGCCGGCGAACAGAAGTCCATTCGGGGCCGAAACTGGGCGCCCCGTGAGATTGGTCTGCATGGCGTTCGCAGTGCAGGTGCGGAGCCGCTCGTAGTATTTCTGCCCCGCAGCCGGATAGAAGATCTGAAAATCATCGTGGCATTGATCCAGACCACGGCGGGCAATGAGCCCGGGAAGGCCCAAACAGTGATCACCGTGAAAATGGGTGAGGCACACCGCATTCCCCCGTGCGATTGCGACACCGGCAAGCGTGCACTGACGTTGAAACCCTTCGCCAGGGTCGAAGAAGATGAGCTGATCGTCCCACCGGAGGGCGTACCCGTTGTGATTCCGGTGGCGGGTCGGAGCCGCCGAGGATGTACCCAAGATTACGAGTTCGCGAGTACTCATCGGCAGAACCTCAGGCCTTCGAACTCCATAACATCGGAACCGTCGCTGAGAATCGCCCGGTTGGCAAGGTTCACGACGAACCGAATCGAGCGGTTCTCCCCAGACCATTCGGTCGAGATATGAAGAGTTTCGGTCTTGTCGAGCGAGAAGCTCGGGTCAACTATCAATTCACGGTTTCGCCAGCGATTGAGATCGATCAGTTCGGCCACCTCGGGGGTTGCGAACACATCCCGCGCTTCCATCTGCGGTGTGGCAGCGCCTGTAAAGGAAACCTTGACCATTGATGTATTCAACCACTCAGCTATTCATTGTGGCCACAACGGTGGCACCCTGGTGTGCGGCTCAAACCTGCTGACCCGCTTTCGATGTCGAAACGCCTCTCCCCTACAGAACTCGCTGCCGCTGCTGTAATGGCCGATCTCACGGTCGGTATTGTCGTGATTGCCAAGCTGACACCGTTTGCGTATTTGACCACCGTGCTCGGTGGGATTCCTTTCGCAGTGCTCGCACTCCGTCAGCGCCGACAGGTCGTTACGGTCGCATTCTGGATCGCAGTGGTCCTCACCTTCCTGCTCGCTGGGTTCTCATCGGCAACCCAGGTTCTGGTGATGGCTGTCTTTGGAGCAGTCTCGGGCCGGGCCTACAAGGCCGGATGGTCCAAGGCAAGGACAGCACTTACTGCGGTCATGGTTGGATGGACTGTGGTTTCAGCGCTCAGTGTCGGTGTGCTCGCCCTCTTTCCTGGCTTTCGGCGACTGAATCTCGACGTGGCGGCAACACAGTGGGAAGGCTCATCTCGTGTGTTGACCCGCATCGGGCTCGGGCCGGTTGCCCGCTTCTTGGATCCTGTCGTTGCATGGTCGATCGAGAATTGGTTCATTGCGCTACCGGCTGCTCAGCTGTTCTTCTCGATCGTCGTTGTCCTGTTGATAGGAAGAATCGGGAAACCGACCGTGGAACGGGTTGATCGGGCGGTTCGAACAGGGTCTGGTCCCCGTGTGCCGGATCATCTCATCGAAGCGGTCGTACAAGCCACCGGGCTCACGATCCTCACCGGACCCAACGGAGCCGGCAAGTCGACGCTACTTCGAGCTGTGAGCCACTCGAGGCCGGAGCTGCTCGGCTCCACCGGCGGAGTGGCATGGATCGGCCAACGACCCGACAGCCAGATCGTTGGCGCCCGGGTGCGGGATGATCTCGTGTGGGGGCTCGAGCCAATTCCCGGTGACGCAGCGATCGCTGCAACGCTGGCATCGGTCGGGCTTGACGGTTTCGAACTTCGTGAAACCGACACGCTGTCCGGCGGTGAACAGCAGCGCCTGGCTGTTGCTGCTGCCTTGATGAGGTCGCCGCGGCTGCTGCTGTCCGACGAGACCACGGCGATGCTGGATCCGACCGGTCGTGCCGCCCTGCGGGCCACTCTTGAATTGGTCGCAGAGCAGGGCACTGCTGTTGTACATGCGACTCATCTTGAAGACGAGTTCAAACTCGGAACGCGTCGAATCGAAGTCGGCGGCCGATGAGGGCATCCCAATGGCTCAACTAGATTTGCAGAACGTCTCGGTCGTCCACGCTGCGGGGACCCCATGGGAAAGGCCTGCGCTCAACGGGGTCAATCTGGCTGCCCGGGCTGGTGACAGGATTCTGATCGTCGGTGAAAACGGATCCGGCAAGAGCACACTGATGTCCCTCCTTGCTGGCCTCATTGTGCCGACCGCCGGCTCTTGCTTGCTCGATGGCCGACCGATCACAGAGCAGCCCGATCGGATCGGTCTACTCCTGCAGAACACCCGGCTTCAGCTGAGTCGTCCGACGGTGGACGAGGAACTCGATGACATGGCCAAAGACCGCAGCGCAATCTCCGTAGTCGTTCGACGACTGGGACTCGGTTCGCTCCTCCAGCGTCGGATCGATGAACTGTCAGGTGGTCAGCAGCGCCGCGTCGGCCTCGCAGGTGCGATCTTGCGCAACGCCGACGTGATTCTTCTTGATGAACCACTTGCAGGGCTTGATCGAGGGTCGGCCCTCGGGCTTGTCGACTCGCTCGAGGCGGTGCGATCTGACTCCATAATAGTTGTGGTCACTCACGACCTCGATGCCACGTCGACCATCTTGAATCATGGCAGCTCAGGTCGGATCCTCCGAATACACGGTGGGCGGGTCGACGAATTGGAGCGGCTGTGAGAAACCGGCTCAACCTGCTCAGGTTCGTGGACTCTGATTCGTCGATCCACCGACTCAATCCTCGTGCAAAGGTGGCGGCGCTGGTGGCGCTGATGGGAGCCTTTTCCTTTGACGCCTCGTGGCTAGCTGTGGGGTCGATTTGGCTGCTCCTCCTGGCTGGCGCCCGTCTTGCTCAGCTTCCTCGGGGCGTGATACCTCGACCCCCCAGGATCCTCCTGATCACAATGGTCGCCACGTGCGGCCTCGGATGGATTGCGGGCGGTGATCCGTACGGATTGGGCGGAGTGATCCTCCAGTTGCGGCTGTTCGGCTTCACCCTCGGCCTCTTGGGGCTGTCCTTGCTCCTCGGCTGGACGACCCCAACCGCCGATCTGCCGGTGGCGGCATCGTGGCTGCTGACCCCGCTGCGCAAGCTGGGAGTTCCCGTGGACGACATTGCGGCCGGTTTGGCGCTCGCAGTTCGTGCCCTCCCGCTGGTTGCCGAGGAATTCTCAACCGTGATCAAGATGAATCGGTTCAGGACCAGGCAACACAAAGATGTTGTAGTTCGTGGAATGGACCTGGCGGCCACTGCCACAGTGGCGACCGTGCGGCGTGGGATCGAAATGGGCGAGGCTGTCGAAGCCCGAGGTGGAGTGCCGACGGCTGCTCAAATCGCTGCGACACCCAGCTGCCCCAACCGATGGGGGGCGAGCGAAGCGCTACTGGCGTCCGTCGTTGCTTGGGCAATCGCTGTTGTTTTCCTCACCTAAGCCAGCTGCGGTAGGACCTCGGTTGCCACCAACTCCAATTGTGACTGTGGATCGCCATACGGCACCAGAATGATGCTGTCGACTTCGGTTTCAAGCAGCTCGCCGAGAAGATCCGCCACATGATCGGGTGACTCTCCAACCGCCTCCCAACCCCGAATCATCTCCTCCGATGGCGGTTGGGGACGTTCGTGGGAAGGACCGCAGAAAAAGCCAACGAACAGTGTGAGCCGGTGAGGATCAGTTCGGCCTACTTCGGCTCGGCCGGCAGCGATGATCTCTACGGCCCGATCGACATGATCAGGGCCGTGCCCCTCGGGAATGATCGTGCCCTCGGCAACCCGTCCGCTGAGTGCAAGGGTCTTTGGCCCGACCGCACCGATGGATACCTCCGGGACCGGATTCGGAGGGAACTCCAGCTCCCAGCCTGAGATCTTTCGGTAGCGACCCTCGAGCTGGGGATCTCGACCGGCGAGCAGGGCGCGAGTTGCAACCGTGGTCTCTTCGAGAAGGGTGAGGGGCGAATCGACCCTTTCTCCGATATCGGCCATCCAGCTCTGGACACCGTGGCCAATCCCGCACCGCAAGCGGCCCGGATGGATTCGGGCCAGGGTCGCCCATTCCATCGCGAGCGCCATGGGATTGCGAAACGGACCTGGCGCGATGCCATGGCCGACAACACAGTCGTCTGTGTGGCGCAACACTTCGGACAGTTGGCTGATTCCACCTGCAAACGGGAGATCTTCCACAATCCACAACTCGCTGTAGACCGGTGCAAGAGAGGCTGCGTGGATACCGACGTGTTCGGGCGGGACATCTCTCCTGATCATTGCCCCAACTTCGGCCATAATTTCAACCTAACGCCGCTCAGAAGAGCAGCCGCAGCCAGTTCGAGGTTTCCGCCGGGTCGATAACGTCGTCGATTTCGAAGTGGTCCGCCATACTCAGCCCTTTTCCGATCTCATACATCCTGGCCACCATTTCTTCGTATCTCGCCTCTCGCTCGATGTCATTGTCGATCGCCGCAAGCTCGTCCCGATAGCCGAGCTTCACGAATCCCTCGAGACCCATGCCACCGAATTCACTCGTCGGCCAAGCGACGGTGGCGATCGGTTGTTTGAATCCCCCTCCCGCCATGGCCTGTGCACCCAACCCGTAGCCCTTGCGCGTGACAACGGTGAGGAATGGCACGGTCAACGCCGCTCCGTCGATGAACAATCGGCCGGCGGCGTCGACGAGCCCTGTGCGTTCCACATCGGGGCCGACCATGAAGCCGGGCGTGTCGCAGAAGAAGGCGACCGGAAGTTGGAGTTTCTCCGCCAGCCTGAGCATTCGCGCCACCGACCGGGCCGTGTCGGTGTCGATTGCTCCCCCCAGATGGGAGGGATCATTTGCAACGACAACGAGCGGTCGACCCTCGAACCGAGCGAACGCAGTGATC
This sequence comes from uncultured Acidimicrobiales bacterium, assembly GCA_963751955.1. Taxonomy (GTDB): domain Bacteria; phylum Actinomycetota; class Acidimicrobiia; order Acidimicrobiales; family SZUA-35; genus JABDIY01. Next base: position 282,559 of record CAVVWM010000003.1, read on the forward strand.
GCGCTCCTCCCGAATCCAGGTCGAACCTCGATTACTGAGTCGATGTCGAAGGCGACCTCGACGACCTGTCGCATGTCATAGATTTCTCTCCGATTGTCGGGCACCAGGGTCCGCAGACGTTCTGGTCCCTGGCGATCCTTCAGATCACTGGGTCGCCCTGTCATAACCCCCACGAGACGACGAACCGCAACTATCGCCTCATCGTCGTCGGCTACCACGATGTCGATGACTCCGTTGGTCGATTGATCCGAGGTTGGCCCGATATCGGTCGGGTCGACGATTCCCAGACCACCCCCTTCGATCATTGCGGGACCGGCCATGCCGACAAACGAATTCGTCGTCGCGATCCGAACATCGCACATACCAAACAGCGCAGCATTACCTGCGAAGCAATAGCCGGTATTGATTCCTATGACCGGAACCGACAGCGCCAACTTGGCGAGAAGCGCGAAAGCGAGGCAGTCCAATCCAGCAACCGTCACTCCATCGCTCTCACCGGGACGACCGCCACCACCTTCGACGAACACGATCACGGGAAGGCCCATACGCTCAGCCAGTTCAAAGATGCGATCCTTCTTGCGGTGGTTTTGGTGTCCCTGAGTGCCGGCCAGAACCATGTAGTCATAGGTCAGCACGACACATCGAACCCCTGAGACCTCGGCAATGCCGCCAACCAAGCCATCGCCCGGTGTCTTGGAGATCAGTTCGTCCTTTCCGCGGCGTGATCGTTGGGCAGCAAGCACCAACGGCCCGTACTCAACGAAGGTTTCACTGTCGGTAAGCGCCGCAATGTACTCCCTCGCGGTTTTTCTGCCCGCCGCGTGGCGTTTGGCCACCGCAGCTTGGCGATTCTCGTCGAGGCCATACGCCCGCCGTTCCAGTACTTCGTGAAGAACAACCGATGCCGAACTTCGCACCTCGTCAACTGGCATCGTGGCGACCGATTCCGATCTCTGGACCCTGACCAGGACCTGGCCGGCGTCCACCTGCGAGCCTGCTGTCACCTCGCTCGCAAGGACCACGCAATCGAAGGGTGTCACGATCGGATGCTCCATCTTCATCGACTCGACAACCACGACCGGCTGACCTTGTCGTAGGTTGTCACCGACTGCGGATGACCGAACAACGGTTCCGATCAACGGAGAGGTGAGTTCAGCAACGCCGGGATCATCCACATCCCATGTTCATCGCCAGCCGAACGCGACGCAAGATACGCCCTGTGAACGAGCCCGCGCCTACCGCTGAAGACGAAGGGCAAATCTAGCGACGGCGACGGAGTCGCACAGCCGGAACGTCATGGCCCTGGTTGCGGAGCCAGACCATGTAGTAGGTGCCGACGGCGACCGTGCAGCTGAATCGGACCAGCATGATGATCGCCATTCCGTCTCGGGCGGCAATCGCAGTCCACCACGATCCGATCGCCACAGAGACGGCCAGGCCAACCAACGCAACCACCGAGGCGCTGGTGGCCGGCACGGACCGAGTCCTACGTCTACTGCCTCCCCACATCACGAAACCCGAGAGTATTTGACCCCCAAGAGCGCTCCTAGAGGCAATGTCCCCGCCGTCATAGGGCGATTCTTCCTGTCAGCCCGCCTACGGTGCCAGTGATGTCCCCCGCGTCCTATCCCAGAGCGGTCCTTTTCGACCTGGGTGGAGTGATCGTCGAACTCGGACCGCTCTCCGACATCGTTGGGGCCGACACCTATGCCGAGGATGAATTCTGGTCTCGATGGCTGCGCAGTGCCGCAGTTCGTGACTTTGAAGGAGGTCGTTGCGATCCCGACCAGTTCGGGGATCGGCTGGCGGCAGAATTCGGGCTGTCGCTCAGCGGATCAGAGCTCGTCGACCGATTCCGAAGCTGGCCCAAGGGACTGTTCGCGGGGGCGCAACAGCTCATCATCGAGTTGGGCGAACTCCCCGAGCTCGTGGTGGCCGCACTGAGCAATTCAAACCCTGTGCACTGGTACGAACAGCAAGATGCAGCGTTGATCCGCTCACTATTCGAGGTGCGATTCCTCAGCTATGAGATGAAGTTGGTCAAACCCGACCGGGCGATCTTTGACGGCGTAGCTGTGGCGCTGGGCCTGGAACCCGAAGACATCCTTTTCTTCGATGACAATCGAATCAACGTGGACGCCGCAACTGCCGCGGGCTGGAACGCTGTGATTGCCAAAGGCCCTTCAGAGTGTCGTCGCCACCTGGCTCTGCTCGGAATCGTGAGGCCCGACCCACAGGCATAGCCTGAGGTCATGTCATCGACTCTTCACCATTCCGACACTGACCTCGAGATTCACAAGCTTGTGGTCGGGCCGGTGGACAACAACGTGTTTGTGTTGCGGTGTCGTCATACAGGTGATGCTGTGCTGCTCGATGCCGCCAACGAACATGAGCGACTTCTGGATCTCTGCACAACGCTCAATGTGCGAACGGTGCTCGAGACGCACGGTCACTGGGATCACATCGGAGCGGTGACCCAAGTTCGTGACGCTGGATATGAGGTTGGGGTAACTGCCGCGGACGCACACATGCTCCCCAGTTATGACTACCTCCTCGAGGACGACACGGTGATCGAGATCGGCCGACTTCGACTCCGGACGATCATCACGCCAGGACACACGCCTGGGTCGATCTGTTTCAAGGTGGAGGGGAAACCACTGCTGTTCAGCGGTGACACTCTGTTTCCCGGTGGTCCTGGAGCAACAAAGTTCGAGGGCGGCAACTTCCACGACATCATCGAGAGCATCGATGGCAAACTGTTTACGCTTCAACCCGACACAATAGTGATGCCTGGCCACGGCATCGACACGACGATCGGTGACGAACGACCCAGTCTGCAAGAGTGGGTCGACCGAGGTTGGTAGGACATCGCGATTCTCGCGCTGATAGACCATCCACCCGTCGAAGGGCACGACCGGTGGGTCCCGCCGGGACAGGGCCGCTGGAACCGCTGGATCAACTTCGATCCGACACCGGCAGCGGGAACTCGCTTTTGGGCGGTCAACAGGGCACGGCCCACGATGCATTGTCAGTTCCTGCCTTCAGACGCATCTATGTTCGCGTCGTTCGTTTCCAATGCGGGCCGGTGGATGCAGACCATTTCGGTCGGCGTTCTTGGATGGGAGATCACGGGATCCAATGCATTTCTAGGGCAACTGATCTTCGCTCAGTTGATCCCAATGGCCTTCCTCAGCCTCATCGGGGGCAGTCTGGCCGACACCATGAACAGTCGGATGCTGTTGGCGATCACCCAGCTATGGCAGATGTCTTTCACCCTGCTGCTTGCCTTTCTGCTGCTCGATGGGGAGATCGCGAAGAACACCCTCCTAGCCGTCGTGTTCATCACGGGGCTTGGCCAGGGGATCTACGCTCCGGTGTTCACGTCGGTCCTTCCCACGCTGGTGGGAAAGGAAAACCTGACAGCGGCGGTTTCCCTGAATTCGGTCCAGGTGAACGGTGCCAGGATCATCGGACCCGCTATCGGTGGGTTCTTGGTTGCTCGCTTCGGCTTCGCCGAAGTGTTCTTTCTCAATGGCATCACCTACATCGCTGTCATCGGCGCCGTACTCATGACGAGCTTCCCGGACCCCTCGGTCCTGCGTCGCCCGTTGAAGGACCGCCTACTCGGTGGATTCGTGGTTGCGTCCCGGGCCCCTCAAGTGGGACGGCCGCTGCTGATCATGACTGCGTTCTCGATGTTTTGTCTGCCTTTCATCGGCCAACTGCCCGCTATCGCCGAGGAACAGCTGACCATCGATGCCGAGTCCACGACCTATGGCTATTTCTACGCCGTCTTTGGCGTCGGTGCTCTGGTCGGTGCGCTCATGGTCGGCACGGTGCTACTCAACCAAAGCAAGATATTGATTACGCGTTCCACGCTGGCCCTCTTCGGACTCTCACTGGCTGGACTGGCCGCGGCATCCTCGGCACCGGCCGGCTTCGTGATGATCTTCTTGGTCGCCCTCTTCTACTTCGCACTCCCAACGACGCTCAACACCTTGTGGCAACAACATGTGGATGACTCGGTGCGGGGTCGGGTCGCTGCGTTGTGGGTTCTCAGTTTCGGTGGGACGGTCCCGATCGCCAACCTGCTCGCTGGGCAGGTTGTCGAGCTGACGAGCCTGCGAACAGTCATGTTCTTCGGAGCGATCATCGCTGTGGCGATGGGCATTGCGGTGCGGCTTCCCACCGGCCCGGTCGTGGGCGAAGAACTTCTCGGCTCGAACGCAAGTTGACCTGAACACCCACGAATTTCTCCTACGGTGTTAGGAGAAATTGACCCGCTCGATAGGCTACCTCCATGAGCACACCTCTGTTCGAGATCACTGATCTTCACGCCCGCGTTGTGAATGAAAACGCAGCGGAGCCGACACCGATCATCAACGGACTCAGCATGAGGATCATGAAGGGCGAAGTCCACGTCATCATGGGGCCCAAGGGCAGCGGTAAGAGCACATTGGCGAACGTTCTGCTCGGCTCACCGGACTACGAGGTCACCCATGGGACTGTCAAGTTCAATGGCGATGACATCACCGACTGGGGTCCCGATGTTCGCGGCAAGGCAGGCATCTTTCTGGCGTTTCAGAATCCGATCGAGGTCCCCGGCGTGAGTGTGCTCAACTTCCTCCGTCAGGCCCTGAGCGCTCGTAAGGGGATTGACATGAGTGTGTTGGAACTGCGGCTGTCCCTGATGGAGTGGATGGACACCCTCGGGATGGATCGAAGCTTCATGGAACGTCATCTGAACGAAGGGTTTTCCGACGGAGAACGCAAGCGCAACGAGATTCTGCAGATGGCGGTGCTCGAACCCGAAATGGCGATCCTCGACGAAACAGATTCGGGTCTTGACATTGACGCGCTCCGTGTCGTTGGCGAGGGTGTCCAGGCGATTCGGGACAAGAACGAGGGCCTCGGAGCTCTTGCAATCACCCACCACGAGCGGCTCCTCACGTTCCTCCAACCTGACGCTGTGCACGTTCTCATCGACGGAAGGATCGTGCGAAGCGGAGGTATTGAGATAGCCGAGAAGATCGACGGCGCTGGATATGAGAGTTTCCGATGAGTTCCGCCGACATCGCATCCTTGAAGAAAGACTTCCCAATCCTCCAGACCGAGCGCAACGGGAGACCGCTTACTTTCTTGGATTCCGCAGCATCCTCTCAGCGTCCAACCCAAGTTCTCGACGCTATGGACTACACCTACAAACATGCCTACGCAAACGTGCATCGCGGCGTCTATGGGCTTGCGGAGGCGGCGACCAACGCATACGAATCGGCTCGCCTCAAAGTTGCTCGCTTCATCGGAGCTCCCGACAGCAGTGAGGTGATCTTCACCAAGAATGCCACCGAGTCGTTGAACCTCGTGGCTTGGAGCTGGGGTCGAACCAACCTGGGTCCCAATGACGCGATCGTGCTCACGACGATGGAACACCACGCGAACATCGTGCCGTGGCAGATGCTCCAAGCCGAAAAAGGCTTCGAGATTCGCTGGATACACCTCGGCGGCGACGGCAAGCTCGACCTTTCCGATCTCACCTCGACCCTCGACGGGGCCAAACTCCTCAGTGTGACGTCGATGTCGAACGTACTTGGGACAATCAATCCTCTCGAGCAACTGATAGCGGCTGCCCACGGCGCAGGTGCACGAGTGTGTGTTGACGCGTGCCAGTCAGTCCCCCATATGCCCACCAATGTCGCTGAGCTAGGAGCCGACTTCCTTGTGTTCAGCGGCCACAAGATGTTGGGCCCTACGGGCATCGGTGTGCTTTGGGGGCGGATGGACCTGTTGGAGGAGATGCCTCCGTTCCTGGGCGGCGGTGGCATGATCAGCAACGTCACGACCGAAGGCTTCATGCCCGACGCAGTGCCCTCGAAGTTCGAAGCCGGAACTCCCCCCATCGTCGAGGCGATTGGACTCGGCGCAGCTATCGACTATCTCGAGGCAGTCGGTATGGAAAACATTCGCAAACATGAGATCGAGCTCACCGCCTACGCCCTCCGAACCCTCAAGGACCGTCTGGGCGACGTAATCACCATTCACGGACCGTCCGAACCGGCTGAGCGGGGAGGCGTGCTGTCGATCGAGCTCGATGGGGTCCATGCTCACGACGTCAGCCAGATTCTCGACAGCCATGGCGTAGCTGTCCGCCCCGGACATCACTGTGCGAAACCTCTGATGAAGGAGCTCGGCGTCAACGCCACCGCTCGAGCGAGCTTCTACCTCTACAACGACACCAAAGACGTGGATACGCTCGCCGATGCACTCGTTGAAGCTCATTCATTCTTCGCTCTCTAGGAAACAAAGATGTCAGACCTTGAAGATCTCTACCGAGAGATAATCCTCGATCACTATCGTTCGCCGCGGAACTCGGGCAGCCTCGAGCCCCCAGCTCACAAAGCCGAGGGATTCAACCCGCTCTGCGGAGACGAAATAATTGTCTACCTGCTGCTCGGCGACGACGGCAAGATCGCTGATATCAAGATCGGTGGACAGGGCTGTTCGATTTCGCAGAGCAGTGCTTCGATGATGTCAGCTGCGGTCAAGGGTAAGACCCCCGAGCGGGCCCGCGAACTCATGAGCAGCTTCAAGGGTCTGATGAGCATCGCTGCAGGCGATGCAGAACTTGCCGAGCCAACGTCGGAGGAGGTTCGTGAGCTTGGCGATCTCGCTTCCCTGCGAGGGGTAGTGAAATATCCGACCCGCATCAAATGTGCAACCCTCGGATGGAACACCCTCGACCAGGCGTTGAACGACCTGGACGCCTGAGCGCTCCTGCGATCAAGAGTTCGAAAAAGCAGAGAAGCCGACCTTTTGGTCGGCTTCTGTTGCGGGGGCCCTTTGTGAACCGATTCGGGTTTATCGACGACGCCGTCGACGAGTTGCGTCAGTGCGCCTGGCGGTTGTGACGACCTCGCTCAACCGCTCACGCATTGGTGAATCGAGTGTGTCGGAACCGAAGTTGAGTTCGTCGGCCAGCGCTTCGAGCACGGCACTCACGCTTACGCCCTCTTGAGCAGCAAAAGTGTGCCACTGCTCGTGGGCGTCATCGCTCAGGTAGGCATGCAGAGCTTTGCGCTGGGAAGTTGTGGTAGTTGTCATGGCGGCATCCAATCATCTGTTCGGACTCGTGATTACTAGTTCAGAATTGCACGAGTTTCATCGGCATCTGCGTGGGCCTACTTGAGGGCCATTGTGCATAAACCCCAACGGTGGTTCATCCGTGAAGCTACTTCCGTAGCCAGCACCGATGATAGACCAGCTTGTCCAACCACTGTCACTGCCAATAGCTGGGCGGATCTACACATTCGGGCGAGCGGTTGAGAATCGAGCTTCGGACCGAACGAGCAGGGCAAAATCTGCAGTACTACCGAACTTGCAGGTGAAGCCGGGCCACAATGTTGTGTGTGAGGCCGCACCTTTTGACCCCAGAAGAACTCCAGGAGAAAGCTGCCGATTTACCTGCTTGGACCATTGAATCTGATGAGCTGGTGCGCCGCTACTCCTTCGGAACCTTTGCCGATGCGATGGCCTTCTTCACCGCCATGATCGAGCCGTCGGAATCGATGGACCATCACCCAACATGGACCAACACCTATAACCGGGTCGAAGTGCGACTCACCACACATGACGTGAACGGTCTCAGCGATCTTGATGTGCGCTGGGCCACGATCGCAGATCAGGTGGCCGGGCGGCTACCGCAGCAGCGGTAGGAAATCGGTCGGTCGATCCAAGATCCCTAGGTGGTGTTGACCGTCGATGATCAGCGCGGTTCCCCGATCAAGTGCACGAGCAAGCTCGTCGACCCCGGCGGCATCAACCTCACTGTCGCGGCTACCTGCACACACCGTAACCGGGACGTCGATTTCTGAAGCCATCTCTTCAATTGCTGGTTCCGATGTCATCGAGATCCGAAAGACGAGGCCAAAAGTGACCGGGTCGATATCACGTAGGTGTTTCTCAACGAATTCAGCCGACACTTTCCCGTTGCACCAGCGGTCGACCAGCTTGGGAACCACATCGCCAACAGGATCGGATCGGTCGTCCTCCTCGTCCCATCTGGTGGCCTGCATGATGATGTCGAGCCATTCGTTGCGCTGCTTGTCACTGCGGCCATAGGGCACACCTATTACAACCGCACGCTCGATCAGGTCGGGGTGGGCTTTGGCCATGGCCAGCGCCACGACGCCACCCAAGGAGTGGCCCACAAGATGAACCCCCCTGAGGTTATGGCGAAGGATCAGTTTGCGAACCTGGCGAACATAGTCATCGATGTGAAGCGGACGTCTCGGGCGGGGAGTCTCTCCGTGGCCGAGGAGGTCAACGGTGTAGATGGAAGACTCGTCGGCACCGTCTGCAACGAGTGCGATACGAAATCCGTCCCACATTGCCGACGTGAGTCCGGTCCCGTGAAGCAGAACTATCGGGTTCTTGTAGGCACCCATCGGGCAGAAGGGTACCGCCGGGTCATCGGTCCGCCGCCGTAGCCTCGTAGGTTCAATGTCTCGACTCTCACCTCAATGCCTGCGGGCGACCCCATGACCTCAACCTCGACATTTGTCGAACGACTTCGCCGGGCCGCCAATTCTGGTGAGCCGATGCGGGATGTCGCTGTTGTGATGAGCGAGTTCATCGACGATGGCGGCGTGGAGTTGGTGGATGATCCATTCCACCCGGCGAGAAAAGACCCGGTCGACGGGTTGGTCGCGATCATTGCCTCTACTGAGGAGATCTCGGTAATCCTCGTCCGCTCCGCAGCGGGTCTCGTGCCGGTTCCTCAGCGCCACGAGCTTCCGGTCGCGGTTGGGGTGCTGGCAGGCCGCCTGATGGTTGATGTGTACCTCGAAGAGGAAACCCAACACACCGTCAGCCGCGCCGAAGGGGTTGAGGTCTTTGCAGATGAGGTCTACGTGATCCAACCGGATGTGATCCACAACATAGGTTTCGTCGGCGAAGAGCCCGGCCTTGCGCTGCACGTGATCGTCGGAGACCTCGACAGCGTAGAACGAAGCCGCTGGATCGATGGCCAACACGAACGCCTTGCCCCATCGAGGACCTATCCCCTCCCTGCACTACCGATGCTGCTTGCCTTGCCGGTCGAGCCCGACCCGTCGCAGCCCCAAACGCCACAGGCGGATTCCCCGCAACACGCACCCGCCACCGACTGAGATTCCGGTCACACCCAAGCTTTGGATGGTCTGGCCCCAGCGCCCGGTCGTTACGTTTCAACAGTGACCGCAGTTGGAACCAACCCGCTACGGGGTCGAGGGCCCCAAGAGCGGTTGGTGACACCCCGCTTCGCAATCATCACCACATCGGCCCTCGGCTACTTTCTCGGACTTGGGATCCTTCTTCCCACCCTGCCTCGATATGTCGAGAATGAACTCAACGCCAGCACCGTGGAAGTTGGCATCGTCGCAGGAATCTTTGGGGTGTCCGCGGGCCTGATACGACCTTGGCTTGGGCGTCTGGGCGATGCCTACGGACGCCGACTCCTCCTAGTGGTAGGAGCAGTCATCAGCGGCACTTCCATCATGCTGTACCCGGTGTGGGCATCCATTCCTCTCCTCATGGGCCTCAGGGTTGTCAGCGGAATCGGCGAGGCCGGTGTTTTCATCGGTGCAGCCGTGTCCACTCAAGACCTGGCGCCAGATCACCGTCGCGGTGAGGCCACCAGCTACTTCAGCCTCGCCGTGTACCTGGGAATCGGGGCAGGACCGATTATCGGCGAGTTTCTTGATCGTTCCGGTGGATTCGAACGTGTTGCAACGGCGAGCTCGCTGTTGTTGTTTCTCAGCGCCGTACTCGGATTCGCGGTACCAGCAAAAACTCCGCAGGCTCGACCATCGGTTCGGCGCAAGGGTTTTCTGCACCCGGCCGCTGTTCTCCCCGGTGTGTTGTTGACACTCAGCCTCGTGGGCTTCGTTGGATACACCACGTTCCTTTCGCTGTACCTCGACCGCCTGGGAGGCGGTCCAGACACCGGAAACGCAGGGCCGGTCTTCTTGCTGTACAGCGCCGTGGTGGTTGTGTTTCGGCTCGGTTTCGCCAGTCTTCCCGATCGCCTCGGAGCACGCCGTTCCGGAGTACTGGCCTTCTTTTTCATCACCACTGGGCTCGGGATCGTGGCTGCATGGGGATCACTCCTGGGGATCTATGTCGGCACGGTCGTTCTTGCCCTTGGCGTTGCCTTCAACTACCCAGCCCTCTTCCTTCTCGTGATGGCCCGCACTGAGCCCAACGAGCGAGGATTTGCGATCGCTTCATTTGGCTTCTTCTTCGACGCCGCAAGCGCGCTTGGGCCGCCGCTACTGGGTTTGCTGATCTTCGCCTTCGGCAACGAACGCGCCGCTTTCGCCGCCGGCGCAATCACCGCCGCGATCGGACTCTACGGACTACTTCGAGTCACGTCGGACCACACCTACCGTGACGCCATCGCCTGAGCAAACGCCTCGATGGTTGCTGTGATCCCAGCATCGTCTATGTCGAGGTGGGTGACCAGCCGGTAGGAAGGTCCACCCCTTACCCCAACGCCGGCATCGGCAAGAACCTTGTTGAATTCCTCAACCTGGTCCGACTGCACATCGACGGTGACGAACACCATGTTCGTGGCTCGCGACGTGACAGTGATGCCCTCGATCAGGTTCAGCCCGTCTTCCAACTCGATCGCCCGACGATGATCTTCGGCCAGGCGGTCGATGTGATTTACCAAGGCGTGAAGGCCAGCTGCGGCGAGAACCCCGGCTTGCCGCATCCCGCCTCCAACCATTTTGCGCCAGCGTCTGGCCTCATCGATGAGCTCGGTCCGACCCACCAACACCGATCCCACCGGTGCGCCGAGACCCTTGCTCAGACAGACCGACACCGTGTCATAGCCGTGAGCGATACGGGCTGGTGTGACCCCCTGGGCAACCGCAGCGTTGAACAACCGAGCACCATCGAGATGCAGCGACAGGCCCGCTTGGCGTGCCAGCTCTTGAGCGGCCTCGACATAGTCCAGAGGGAGCGCCTGCCCATCGTGGGTGTTTTCCAGCGCCAACAACCTGGAGCGAGCGAAATGGTTGAGGCTGGGTTGAGTTTTGATGTAGGACGCCAACAGGTCGAGATCCATGGTTCCGTCCGCCTGCATTTCGACCGGTTGGGGTTGGATGCTGCCGAGCACAGCCGCTCCGCCGCCCTCCCATTTGTAAGTGTGGGCCAGTTGCCCAACAAGGTATTCGTCCCCGCGCTGGCAGTGGGCCATTATCCCGATGAGATTTGACTGGGTACCGGATGGAACGAAAACTCCTGCCTCTTTGTCGAGCAGGCCGGCTGCATGTGCTTCGAGCCGGTTGACGGTTGGATCTTCCCCAAACACGTCGTCGCCTACCTCGGCCGCCGCAATCGCTGCGCGCATCGATGTGGTCGGGCAGGTCATCGTGTCGGATCGCAGATCGATCATCAGGCGAGAGTACCTACAGAGAGGCCTACTTCGTGCCGACATTCGAGGTGTGAGCGAAGATTCCGTAGCGGCCGCGCCCGCACCAGCAAGTCCCGGATTCGGGGCTGCCTACAGAATGCCAACAACTCTTGAGGACTTGGGAATTCCACAGTCGATGGTAGAAGACCTGTTCTGCCGCCGGGTTCTCGGTGCTCGTCGGACCACGATCCGAGCCGCAGCGGCGGAAATCGGCCTGAATCTGAACGTGGCCACAGGTGTTGCTGAGGACCTCCGCGGCCGAAACAGCTTGGAGTTCCACGGACTCGATGGCCGGGACTACATGATCGGGCTGACCGAAGAGGGTCGACAGTCGACAGTGGACAGGATGCGGGAGTCCACATACTCAGACACCCTGCCCGTCCCGCTGAACCTGTACGTCCAAACGGTTCACAGCCAGAAGGCCAAGCTGCAGATCAATCGGGACAGCATCAAAGAAGCATTCAACGACCTTGTCGTGAGTGACGAGCTACTCGATCAGCTAGGTCCAGCGTTCCTCAATGACGGCGCCATCTTCATGTACGGCCCTCCCGGTACTGGAAAGACGAGCTTGGCCGAACGCATGATACGAATCCACAAGGATGCGGTTTTGATCCCCCGGGCGGTGGAGATGGACGGTCAGGTCATCTCTGTCTTCGATCCCGCGGTTCACGTTCCGGTGCCGGTTCAGCCTCCCGGTCTAGATCCTCGGTGGTTACTGTGCGCCCGCCCGATCGTGATCGTCGGCGGCGAACTCACCCTCGACATGGTCGACCTCGAATTGGATCAGACGTCGGGGACTTACAAAGCCCCCATTCAGATGCAGGCAAACAATGGAATCCTCGTGGTCGACGATTTTGGCCGTCAGACCATCCGGCCCTCGGATCTTCTCAACCGATGGATTATCCCCTTGAGCCGTGGCGTGGACTTCCTCAAATTGGCCAATGGCACAAAGTTCACTGTTCCCTTCGAAATCAAGCTGGTCGCGTCGACCAACTTGAACCCGAACTCTCTGGGCGACGATGCGTTTCTCCGGCGCCTTCGAAACAAGGTGTACGTTGGGGCGGTCGAAGAAGATGCCTTCAACTGGATTCTGGCTCGAGTTGCGCAGGCCAAGGGTCTCCAGGTGACCGCTGAAGGGGCCGAACGACTCCGCCAACAAGCCGAAAAGCACTTGGGTGAACTCCGCCCCTACCTGGCGGTCGACTTCTGCGAGCTGGCCATCGGCATCTGCGAGTACGAGGATTCGGGTCGGAATCTTGACACCAAAATGATAGATCGCGTCGCATCGGTGTACTTCGTGAACGAAGAGGTGGCGAAAGAACGAAAGACGTCGGCCGAACGGGCCGCTGAGCTGGCGCAGAAGGCGGCCGAACTCGCTGCCAGTTCCTCCAACGCCAATCCGCTCGGCTTCGACCCCTTCGCCATCACACTCCACCAGAGCTAAGGCTCATGCGGGGGCCCGAGCATCACTTCTTTCGTTTTTGAATGTTGGCCCACTCGTCTCGTAGGCCGACCGTGCGATGGAAGAGCATTGGATCATCCAGGTCGGCGGCGAAGTAGCCCAGCCGCTCGAACTGCACGACTTGCCCTGGTTCTACATCGGCAAGTGCGGGTTCCAGCTTGGCTGCACAGACCTCCTTGGCATTGACGTTCAAGGAAGTCAGTGGGTCAGCACCCTCGGAACCGGGATGGGAGTCGGTGAATAGGCGGTCATAAAGGTTGACGGTGGCATCAATGGCGTGGGCGGCCGAAACCCAGTGCATTGTGCTCTTGACCTTGCGTCCATCCGGAGCGTTGCCACCTCGCGTCTCGGGGTCGTATGTGCAATTGACCTGTACCACCTCGCCGTCGTCGTCAGTGACCCCATCGTTGGCGGTGATGAAAAACGCGTTCCGGAGCCGCACCTCACGACCGGGAGCGAGCCGGTAGTACTTCGGTGGTGGTTCGAAGCGGAAATCATCCTGTTCGATCCACAGTTCGCCCGAGAACGGCACCTTCCTGACACCTGCGTCGGGATCACCCGGGTTGTTGACCACGTCCATCCACTCCACGTCGCCTTCGGGCCAATTCGTGATGACAATCTTCAGTGGTTTGACGACCGCCATCCGTCGAAGGGCTGATGCGTTCAAATGGGTTCTCACGAAGGACTCGAGCAGCTCAACCTCTACTGTGCTGTTGGCCTTGGCCACACCGACACGATCAACGAAGTCACGAAGGGCCTTGGCGGGGTAACCGCGCCGCCGCATACCCCGAACAGTGGGCATCTGAGCGTCGTCCCAGCCGGACACGTGTCCGTCCATCACCAGCGTGCGGAGCACGCGCTTTGAAAGCACCGTGTGGGTGAGGTTCAAACGTGCGAACTCGGTTTGTTCGGGGGTATCTCCGGGAAGTTCGAGATGGGAAAGGCACCAGTCGTACAAAGGCCGATGGTCAGCGAATTCGAGTGTGCAGATCGAATGGGTAGTGCCTTCGATTGCATCGCTCTGGCCGTGAGCCCAGTCATAGGTTGGATAGATGATCCACCGATCATCGGTTCGGTGATGGGAAATCCGACGGATCCGGTAGAGCACCGGATCCCGCAGCCACATGTTGTCGGCCTGCATGTCGATCTTGGCCCTCAACACTTTGGAACCGTCGTCGTAGGCACCGTCCCGCATCCCTCGAAAGAGACCTAGGTTCTCTTCCGGTGTTCGATTTCGAAATGGACTCTCGGTGCCAGGCTTGCCAAAGCCCCCGCGCTGCTCCGAAATTGTCTCGGCGTCCTGATCGTCGACATAGGCCAGGCCCTTCTCGATCAAGACCTCAGCCCACTCATAGATCTGATCGAAGTAGTCCGACGCATACCGTGGTTCACCGAAAGGTGTAACCCCCAACCATTCGAGATCCTCACAGATCGCTTCGACGTAGGTGGTGTCCTCAGTCTCGGGGTTGGTGTCATCAAAGCGGAGAAAACACGTGCCGCCGAAGTCGTCAGCAATCCCAAAATTCAGGTAGATCGATTTGGCGTGTCCCACGTGGAGGAAGCCGTTGGGTTCAGGCGGGAACCTGGTTTGAACCCGGCCGTTGAAGCGACCTGACTCATTGTCGTTTTGAACCTTTTCGCGGACGAAGTCGATCGACTCCATTTCGACGTCTTCCATGGGCCGCAACGGTAGCGCCCCCACTTACCGGGTCTGGCCGATTAGACCCGCGACTTGTCGCCCCGCAGAGCCAAGCCGAAGCCGATTCCGAGAACAGCGACGAACAGAACTCCGCCATAGAGCACCCACACGGTCCCATCCTCTTCAACGCTCACCTCGGAGGGATCCGGTGGCGGTGGGACCACTCCCTGTCCAAAGCGTGACTCGAGCGCAGCCCGAACGACGCCATCGCTGCCGACTGGTGTGGCAGAACAACCATCGGTTCGAAGTCGCTGATCTTCACCGACGTAAGCCAGCACCGCCACCGTGCCACTTGCACTGAAGCCGCAGTTCGCTCCGTTGTCTTCATAGCTGTACAACAGTGCACGACCGGTGAGGTCACCCTCATAGAGAGTGTCTACCGCGAAGGTGAGTTCGATCTCCCGATCTCCGAACTGTCCGGTTGGACCTGACCGTTCATTGACCACTTCTCCTACGAAAACGGCGGCGAAACCGTCCAGGGATTCGACGGCATCGACAAAACCGACGCAACTACAGGCGAGGGCAGGGGTGGCCGTCACGAAGACCACCGAGAGCGAGAGGGTCAGAATGGCACCGGCGTACCGAACCAGTGACCTGATGGGTGTTCCAGTGGTCATAACACTAGGACGACCCGTAAGGCCCGTCGGTTCCCACCCGGTGGGTCAGCGTCCCCTCGAGAATGCTCTCAACGAAAAAATCGGCCCCTTCGATTCGGACCGTGTTGTCGAATCGTTTGACCCGAATCTTCACTTCCGCTGATGTACTACTCAACCCACTGGACTCGTGCCGCTCCCGCAACAGCTGCTCGATTCGACGGGTCCCCTCCTCGACAGCCTCCTCAAGGCTTTCGAAGGCGACCGCGGACCCGGGTCGGTGCAGCACGAATCCGGCCCGCTTCGGAGCGGTGATGGAGGCGGTGAGCTGGACCCGGACGCTGCCGACGGCGGCACCTACAGCGTTTGCCACCTCGCTGAAGGGCGGAATGAGCACCTCAGTACCGAGTAGATCAGCAAGTGGCGGGTGATACAGGGCAGCCGATGCCCCAATCCCGATTACGGGCCTGTCCAAAGCGAGCTGAACGTCGAAGTGCTCATGTGAAATACCAATGTGATCCCAGACAGCTACGGGGATCCCCACCGCGTTCGCCACAGCAGATCCTGTGCGATGTTCAACCGTTGTCAGAATCGCTTCTCCCGCCTGGACTCCCGAAGCAAACCTGTGATCACCAAAGCGGTTGAGGCTTGCCGCAAAAAGACGCAGACCCACTTCGGAGGCGCGAACGTCAAATGCTGTCCCGAACTGTTCGTGCACAACTCGGCCCAACGCCCACGCCGCATCGGTTGGAGTCAGTGCGATGAATGTCAGCCGACCTGCGGCCGCGCTTCGACGGGCGGCGAGGTAATCGCGACGGGTAGAAAACGCCTTGGTCACTTCGAGCAGGCCGCCGTCGGCAGTAATGCAGAACAGGCCGTCGGTCTCGGTAACAATGCGACGTCCAAGCTGATCTTCTAGTCGACCGGCGATCTCAGGGAACTCGACCTGCGCCACCCCCAGCGGTAAGACCCTCCCCGGACCGATTCGCAGCTGAGAAAACTGTTCATCCCAACCAACCTCGCTATCGCCACCAAAACCTTCGGTGATGATCCGGGGCGATCGGATCATCGTGGCAACACCTCCGACAGTGGCGCCGTCGTCGACAACCTCGGGGACAGCGTTGGAGACGACGCCCACATCGGTCGTGGTTCCGCCGACATCGACTACGACGGCGTCGTCAATACCAGCGAGATGAATGCCGCCGACCAGCGAAGCGGCTGGTCCCGACAGGATCGTTTCAACCGGTCGTTCCACAGCCTGAGACAGCGACATCACCGAGCCGTCAGATCGTACGACCACCAGCGGAGCACGAATCCCGGCGTCACGCACTGATCGTTCGAACGCATCCAACAGTCGCCGGACCGGGGCGGTGAGCATGGCATTTGCCAGTGCGGTCGATGCGCGACGGGGGCCGTCGAGTCGACCGCTCAAGTCGTGGGAACAGGTGACGGGCAGGCCAGCGGTGCGCGGATCGGCTGCGAGCAGCTGTCGAATCGCAACCTCGTGAGCCTCGTTCCGAACCGCAAAAAGCGAGGCCACCGCGATGGCCTCGGTCGTCGCCAGCACATCCAGAGCCCTCTGTAGCTCCTCGGTCCCCATTTCTGAACGCTCACGACCTTGTGCGTCGTGACCTCCCCGAATCCGAATCACGTGTGCAGCGCGGTCAAGCCCGTCGATGCGCGCCATCGAGGCATCGTCGAAGCCAGCCACAACCAGGGCAGCTCCACCACCGGTCCTTTCCACCATTGCGTTGGTGGCCAGAGTCGTCGACAACGCAACCGAGGTGAGGTGTTGCTGTCCAAACCCGAGCCGGTCCAGATCTCGCATCACCTGATCAAGCGCAGCCGAGACGCCAACGATCAGATCGCCATGGGTCGTTTGCGACTTGGCGGAAGCGACAACCACACCCTCGGCATCGAGTAACGCTGCGTCGGTAAACGTTCCCCCGGTGTCGATACCAATTCGCATTCGGGTAAGTATGGCCCCACTCTTATCCAAAGTGCAGAGTTTCCGATGTCAAGGCCCTACCACACATCTCTCAACTCAAGGTTGAGACTCCGTGACAAGATTGTTGCAAGACTCTCGAGCTTGCCTCTAGGGTTCGAGCTTGGGTTTGGGACGACGGAACCAGAGTTTGGGGCGCCTGATGTACGACACGAGAACACCACGATGAGCACCGGGGGCGCGCCGCGCTGGGAGAAGGTCGCTCGGTTGGCAATTCGGCTCAACCGCGAAGAGCCCGGCGATGCCGGTGAGCGGACCCGAGAGACCGAAGCTACAGCGGCGGCGTTGTGCGAGGCGGCTGGTTTCAACGACGTGTTGTTGCGGGAAGCTCTGGCAGTTTTTGTGACAGGGGCAGAACGAGGGCGCATCGGCGCCCGGGCAGCGGAAAGCCTCCGTCTGGCAATTCGCCTGTGCGACGGGAAAAGGGCTCCGTTCCGCGGGGTTCGGCTCAGGGGGCGGCGGCGAGCATCCGTGGAACACTCCCCCTGGTAGGAACACGCCGTGGCCGGTGTTTGGGTAGGGTGCAAGGCCAGGCCCGCAATTACACTCCATAGGCCGTCAGGCCCATGGCCGGGAAATCCAGCCTCCTGCACTAGTCATTGCGGGTAAGAGGGTCTACTCTGCCACTTCGTGGGGTGGAGGTTTCGACGGGCGTAATAAGCCAACCAAGGAGCATCCATGAAAAGCAGAACCTTGAGGGCCGGTTTGGCCTTCATTACCGCAACGGCGGCGGTGGTCGGGTTTACCGGTCCATCGCAGGCAGCGAGCGTAGACGGCCAGACCTACAGCTTTCCGCTGGAGGCCAAAGCTGCAGCATCATCCTCGGGTAACGCCGCTGGCACCGTTGATGGCTCGATGCTCGACTACACGATCTTTGCCGACGATCTCGGTGCCGACGTCGAAAGCGTCGTCATGCACTGGCACACCGGCGACTCCTGTGACGACGGCGGTGGGATCGAACTCGACATCACCAGTGGTGGTGCGATCGATCTGATCGATGAACGATTCGTCATCGAAGGCTCCATTGCTCTTGGCACTACCGACATGGAAAACGTCTATTTCAACGTGCACAACGCTGCAGGTCTCGCAGTGTTGGCCTGTGGTGTGCTCGACGTGTCGGCCGACCCGCTTTTGGCGGGTCCTGAGTCGCAGGAAATCGTGGTCGGGACCGGACTCCAGATCAACGCCAGCGGTATCGACGCTGGCGGAGGCGTCACTCTCGAAGGCACCCGACTTCAGATCAATCTGGACTACACCGGAGACAATCTTGCCGCCACCAGCAAGCACATGCTGATGCTGCGCTCTACGACTTCATGCGATGCCACAACTGACACGTATCTGGTCGGTAGCAACAGTCGTACCGTCACTACGTTCGGCTCAACAGAGACGCTGGCCGCTGCCGATGGCGTCGGCGGGAACAACTCACTGATCGACGTCTACAACCACACGTTCTGGAGCTTCACTGCCGGGACGGGCCTAGACCCCGATCAGTTGGCCATAGATACAGAACTGGTGCTCACGGCTGAAGAGGCTGAGACACTGCGGACCAACGGATTCTCGATGGTTCTCCATGGGAACGAAGGAAACGCCGACATCACTCGTCCCGCCGCTCTGGACGGACTCACGGTCCGGGAGGCCATCCCCGCGAACTGCCTCCAGTTCAACACCGGATTCAACGCCGGATCGCCGATACTAGGTAACTACTACGGACTCGAATTCGCATCGTTGAACGGTTCCAACATCGCGGGCAACGCCTACCTGAAGAACGATACGACAAGTACCGCCGGATCGGTGGAACTGGTAACTGACCTCAGTGCGAACTCCGCCACGGATGAGAACACCTACAGGTTCCTGCTGCACAACGGCACCTGTTCAGCTCCCACCTCTCCGTTCGGAATCGGTGGGGATAGTCCTGACATCGGTGCTGCCGGACTCGATGGCAACACTGGTCGTCTCCGGACCCAGGCGGCCCTGTCGAACGCCAGCCCGTACACCGGGGCACGAGCGGGCGCTCTCAACAACAGCGAGTACGTGGTGCTTGTTACCAACAACCTCAAGACCACCGCATTGGCTTGTGCTTCGATGTCTCCGGAGTTGGGCGCAGCACCCGATGCTCCAGCGCCGCCGGCGGAGTTCAGCGGCACGGTCGCTGAAGCTACGACCATCGAAGACATCCTTCGGGCATCGGATTACCGCTCGGCAGCCGACAACAAAGGCACCGATCAGGAGATAATGCGTCTATACACCGCTTTCTTCAACCGTGATCCAGATGCTGCCGGCGTGAAGTACTGGATTGCCGTGAGCAAGGGCGAAGAGGGTGATCCGGCCAGCCGGCGGGTGTTCAACACACTCGAAATCGCCGAATTCTTCACGCCCCAACAAGAGTTCATCAACGCCTTCGAAACTGTCAGCGATGGTCAGTTCGTCGACACCGTGTACGCCAACGTTCTCGGTCGCCCCGGCGACACTGCCGGCCTCGGCTACTGGAACGACATTCTGAACGGCACGAACCTCAGCGGCCTCAACCCCGATCTCGCCCAGGCCGAGAACCGCGGCGAGCTCGTGTACTACGTTTCAATCAGCCAGGAGCTGGTCAACCGTAAGCCCTACGCACCCATCAGCTAAGCGAGGGTTAGAACAAACTGAAGAAGCGTCGGGACTCAGTCCCGGCGCTTCTTTGGGTTCTGGTGCAGATCGAAGGACCTATTGCGGGACTACCGCTGTCTCGAGACTCAGGGTCGCGCCGCAGTTCCGACACTCCCGAATGTCGATGTCAACATCGCCATCAACCACGATCGGGCGAAGGTGCCGGTAGTCGCTGCTCCTCGCAGTCATGCAGCACGTAGGGCACTGCACATCGGTCGTTACTAATTCCACCGGTGCCTATCGGTCAAGGAAACAGCAACTAGAGAGGTTCATCCACACCAATTGCAGTATTGCTCAGATAACCTTTGGCCCTCTATGGCTCGCCGCATCGAGGTGGAACTCACCAGTACAAAGGACGCAGATACCTGGACCTGGAGGGCCGCGGGTGCCCGACAGCCAAAGGGTGAATTCCCCGCCAGCCTTCTGTACGAGGACGCAAAGATCGGCGACATCTGCAAGATCGAGGCTGAGTTTCACCTGGACGGCATCGAAGTGCTCGAAGTCTTTGCCCCGAAGGCGAAGAAGGAGCGTTCAAACCTGCTCGAAATGCTGTCGCGCCCGGTAAGGGACGACGAACTGGTCACAGAAGTCAAAGCAGCGAAGGGCCGGGGGCGCGGTCGTGACGGTGATCGAGATCGCGGTCGACCGCGACGTGACCGTGACGAGCGTGGTGACCGAAGCCCGCGTCCGCCTCGCGACACGAAACCGTCGAAACCTGCCAAACCCCGCCCAACTCGACTCAAGCCTCGACGAGTCCACCGAGATGCTGTTGTGGCCCAGGTCCCCGAAGAACACCGTCCCATCGCTGATCAGCTGCTGAAGGGCGGACTCCCGGCCGTTCGGACCGGGGTCAAGGATGATCCAAATGCCAAGGCGATCATCGCCATCGCTGAGGGTCTCCAGCCCAAGCTTGCAACAGCGGAATGGCGAGATCGAGCCGAGGCAGCACTTGCCGACATCGACCAACTCGATCTTCGCGACCTACGCCAGGTCGTCGTGGCCGCAGACAAGGGAGCGCGCGATGAAGACACTCGAGCGATGGCCGCTGAACTCCGAGAGAGCCTCACTCGCCGAGTGGAGGCAGACCACGCGGAATGGCTCAGCGATCTGGAAACCGCAGTCAAGGAAGAACGGACGATACGCGCCCTGAGGCTCACGTCTAGGCCTGTGAAAGCAGGCTCGCCGATTCCAGTCGAGATTGCCGAGCCACTGGCAGCACAGACGGCCGCAGCGCTTGGTGCTGAAACGTTGCCAGATCGTTGGGCGTCGGTCGTCGATGCTCTTGCATTCTCGCCGATTCGTAGCGCTGTCACGCCTGAGCACTACCCGGACAATCTCGACGAGCAGTCGCTTGATGTCATCCGGGCTGTGGCAGATCGAGTCCCCGCTATTGCGGCACACTACGCGATCAATCCATCCGAGGCCAGGGCCGCCGCCAAACGCGTCAGGGCTGCTCGGAAAGCAACCCCCCGAGGTCGCAGCGCTAGACCTACTGATTCCCGTGGCCCTCGCAAGGAAAGCTCAGGCGAAAAGGGGACAGTCGTGGAGGTCGTGACAAACGTGAGCGCCGCGATCGTGACTCTGGACCTAAGGTGAACAAGGGACCAGCGGACTTGCTTCGCAAACCAGCCCGTCCGCGCCCCGGGACCGCAGTTGTCGAGCCAGATCCT
Organism: uncultured Acidimicrobiales bacterium; assembly: GCA_963751955.1. GTDB lineage: Bacteria > Actinomycetota > Acidimicrobiia > Acidimicrobiales > SZUA-35 > JABDIY01. The sequence goes on from CAVVWM010000003.1 coordinate 304,089, forward strand.
GAGCCCCAAGAGGCAGTGGAAGAGATCCTCGAGAACACTGCAGCGGTCCCCGATGCCGTCGAGCCCACCGAGGCAGGCGCCATCGAGACTGAAGCCTCCCAGGCTCCCGAGCCAGAAGCCACCTAGTAGACCCCGGGTTCCGGGCTGACCGGGAGCCCCGGTTGGCCAACCGAGGCCGCCAGGGTGAGTGAGAACATGACCCCCGAGGCCTGAAGGCGAGTGGAGGCCAACAAGCAACCTGCCAAAGCGACCCGGAAGGTCGAAGGGTCATGAAACGAGCGCCAGCGAGTGAGAACATGACCCCCGAGGCCTGAAGGCGAGTGGAGGCCAAACAAGCAACCTGCCAAAGCGACCCGGAAGGTCGAAGGGTCATGAAACGAGCGCCAGCGAGTGAGAACATGACCCCCGAGGCCTGAAGGCGAGTGGAGGCCAAACAAGCAACCTGCCAAAGCGACCCGGAAGGTCGAAGGGTCATGAAACGAGCGCCAGCGAGTGAGAACATGACCCCCGAGGCCTGAAGGCGAGTGGAGGCCAACAAGCAACCTGCCAAAGCGACCCGGAAGGTCGAAGGGTCATGAAACGAGCGCCAGCGAGTGAGAACATGACCCCCGAGGCCTGAAGGCGAGTGGAGGCCAAACAAGCAACAGGCGAGGCAAGAGGCCCCCAGAGGGAATCCGTTCCGGCCCCCGGAGGGAATCACTTAGAGCTTGCGGTGGGCTGTGAGGAGACGGGCTTTCAGTCCGAAGCTCTCGAAGAAGTTCTTCGTTGCGCGGTCCCCCGGTAATGCCCAGGCGTCCACGCCAACACAACCACGATCCTTCAGGTCGGCCACGATCAGATCCATCATGGCTTCGCCGATGCCAACACTCCGCGCATCGGGGTGGACTGCGAAATCGTGAAGTCGCCCAAGGGTGCCGCCACCGTCGAGCTGTTCGATCGTCCACACCGCATAGCCAAAGACAACACCGTCGAACTCCCCCACGGCGCAGCCGGCGGTGTCTGGTGCCGATAGTGCACGACGGGCACGACCCCTCGGCGTATCAAACCCAATCTCCAACGCGGTGAAGATCGGCCCACCCCGGGCCTGGGGCAACGGCTCGAGTACAGCGCCACCAATGGCGGCGATTTCATCGAGGTCATCGGTCGCGGCGAGTCGTGCCGACTCGTATGCCATCTAGGATCCCAGACGGTCAAGCTTGGCCAAGACCGTCTTCCGGTTCCGATTCGACGCTTCGTAGGTTCGCAGGCGATCACGTTGGGCCGACGTGAGGTCATCGAGCAGCGCTACGATTTCGCGGGCGGTAAGATCATCGTATCCAGCGATCGGGAGACGGGGCACGGGGGTCACCGTCTGCGAGGTGCTCAGCGGCTTGGTCCTGCCCGACTTTTTAGCGGGTGCTGGTTTTACCTCGACGACGTCGATGGGTGGTGTTTCATCTTCGGGAGGAGCCAAACCGACCGCCTGGCCGAATTCGGTAATTCCTCGAGCCGCAACAGTGGCCAAGGTCGTTAGTGCGTCGGCCGTGGCACGCTCGGCTCCGGCGCCACCTTTGGATGCGGCCATCCGACCGAAGAACATACCCAGTTGCACCTGGGAGCGACCCTTCCTCACTAGTTGGGGCAGCAGCTTTCGGTACTCGTAGACGAAACCGATCGGCGCATACAACATGACATCGAAGAGATCGAGATCGTCTTTTTTCTTGGATGCCATGATTGTTTACTACTCCCTCAGGAGAAGATCTGAGAAATCGAGGGACAGTCAGGATCGCCAACTGGGCAACGGGGATTCTTCTGAGAACCGAATTGGCTGCGATTCACCATCAGGAAGCAGCTTTGACACACGAACTCACGGTCTCGTTGTGCATTTACTTTCGGTGCGTCGTCGTCTTCTTCTTCTTCGTCATCGTCGTCGGTGGCCATTCGATCCTGGAGGATGTCGCTCAGATCGGCTTCGATATCATCGGGGTCCAGCTCGTCGTCTTCATCTTCATCGTCGCGGGCTACTTTGCGGGCGCGAGGGGCTGGGGCTTCCTCGGCCTCCACCTCATCGTCGTCGTCGTCGTCACTGACATCATCGGCTTCGAAGTCCTCGTCGGGTAGGTCGTCTTCCAATTCGTCGGCGAGGTCCTCGTCGAGTTCATCCGCATCGACATCTGGATCGACAGCCTCCTCAACTGCTTCGTCTTCGAAATCTTCAGCCATCTAAAACCTTCTATTGAACGCAATCGCGGTGGATCGGGCGGACTCTACAGAGTCCGCTGCCAACTCCCACCTTGTCGAGGGTCGCACCCGCGCATTCTTCAAATACGTGCACGAAACAAGAACGGCCTACTTGGCCACAAACATGGTCCGGTGGGCTGTCACACTCGCCACATAAGAGTGGGTGCTCGAGTACCAGCCGTTCGCCCGTACCGACCCCTGTCCCTGGTAGTAGGCGGCGATAGCATCGTCCTCGTTTTCCATTTCCCTCAAGAGCCACCCTAGGTACGCCGCACTCATACGGATGTTGTCCTCAGGCTCGATTCGGCTGAGCGAAGGATCGCCGATGATGCTGTTGGCGATCCACTCGCCTGTGGCGGGCATGATCTGACCGATTCCAAAGGCTCCCGCGCTGGAAATCTGATCGTTGCGCCACCCCGATTCCTGCCAGGCGACTCCCATCATCAGATCTGTGGGAACGCCGTAGTGGATGCTCCACTTCTCCAGACTCGGAAGGATGGCCAACCGGACGGGATCGTTGAGGATCCTCGACGGGAGCTCTGGGTAGTTCGATGCCGCGCCCGGAACCTTCAATGTCTGACCGATTCGAATTCGGTACGGGCTGCTGAGACTATTCAGCCGAGCTACCTCACGCCAGCTCACACCCAGCTTTGCGCCAATTCGGCTCAACGAGTCCCCAGCGATCACCTTGTAGCTTCCAGTGCCACCGCTGAAGTTGGCCGGATCCACAGGTTTGGGGCGCTCTGTGGGGGTGGGGTTGGCAGCAGGTGTGCTCGATTGACTGCCGCTGTGAGGAATCCGAAGAACTTGACCAACTCGGATCCTGTTCGGGTCGGAGATGCCGTTCTCGGCGACGAGCTGACTGACCGTCACATCGTATTTGGCTGCGATGTGCCCCAAAGTGTCACCGGAACCAACCGTGTAGGACTCATGAGCTGATGCGGGCGATGCCAACAACAGCACGGCAGCGCCTGCGAGCGCGGGGACAGCAAGAGTTCGATAGATCTTGGAGTGCATCTAGGCCTATCGGCCCATACCGCCGTCGCTAAAGCGGTTCGAACAACCGCCCTACGGTCCAGTGATGGATCCGACCCGGAGGGCCGGTTCGTCAAGCAAGGCGCGCCAGCGCCGAGTGAGAAGACGAACAGGAAGGCCCAAAGGCGAACGAAAGGCCCCCCAAGGTCAATACGGGCCAGCTGAATGCGGGCCCAGCGAGGAACGAGCGCTCCCGCCCGTCTCCCGGGCGACCCGGAGGGCCGGTTCGTCAAGCAAGGGCGCGCCAGCGCCGAGTGAGAAGACGAACAGGAAGGCCCAAAGGCGAACGAAAGGCCCCCCAAGGTCAATACGGGCCAGCTGAATGCGGGCCCAGCGAGGAACGAGCGCTCCCGCCCGTCTCCCGGGCGACCCGGAGGGCCGGTTCGTCAAGCAAGGCGCGCCAGCGCCGAGTGAGAAGACGAACAGGAAGGCCCAAAGGCGAACGAAAGGCCCCCCAAGGTCAATACGGGCCAGCTGAATGCGGGCCCAGCGAGGAACGAGCGCTCCCGCCCGTCTCCCGGGCGACCCGGAGGGCCGGTTCGTCAAGCAAGGCGCGCCAGCGCCGAGTGAGAAGACGAACAGGAAGGCCCAAAGGCGAACGAAAAGGCCCCCAAGGTCAATACGGGCCAGCTGAATGCGGGCCCAGCGAGGAACGAGCGCTCCCGCCCGTCTCCCGGGCGACCCGGAGGGCCGGTTCGTCAAGCAAGGCGCGCCAGCGCCGAGTGAGAAGACGAACAGGAAGGCCCAAAGGCGAACGAAAAGGCCCCCAAGGTCAATACGGGCCAGCTGAATGCGGGCCCAGCGAGGAACGAGCGCTCCCGCCCGTCTCCCGGGCGACCCGGAGGGCCGGTTCGTCAAGCAAGGCGCGCCAGCGCCGAGTGAGAAGACGAACAGGAAGGCCCAAAGGCGAACGAAAGGCCCCCCAAGGTCAATACGGGCCAGCTGAATGCGGGCCCAGCGAGGAACGAGCGCTCCCGCCCGTCTCCCGGGCGACCCGGAGGGCCGGTTCGTCAAGCAAGGCGCGCCAGCGCCGAGTGAGAAGACGAACAGGAAGGCCCAAAGGCGAGCGAAAGGGCCCCCGGAGGGACAACTAGAGACTGGCGCGTTTGGCTTCGGCCCGTCGTTCGGCTTCCAGCCGCTCGAGGTCGGCCTCAGAGCTGTGGTTCACGAAGCTCATCATTGCCGCAATGGCTTTGTGGCCGGCGCGTTCGGCGATTGCGGTATGCATTTGCTGAGCGACCGCGCGATAAGCGGGATGGCCCTGGGGGGTGGACCGCAATTCCAGCATGTGCATCGCCGACCGGGCATTCAGATTCATCATGAAGCGCACGCGGTAGGCGAGCGATACCGCATACGAGGCTGACGCCCCAAAGGGCTCGAGCGCCCCGAACAAGGCTGCTGAGCGGTGCATCGCTGCGTCGAAGTCATCGGTCAGACCGATCTCGTCGATTAGCTCCGGGCGGGTGAAGCCATGGCTCGGATTGAGTTGCTGCCATTCGACAGTCAAAAGGCGGTGCCGTTGCAGATCACGGAAGGCCCCGTAATCGGCCAGAATGTCAAATCTGTACGCCGGTCGCTCCAAGGCGCGGCCGGGTCGGTGTCGTCGATTCTGCCTATCGCCGGCGTACGCGCTCATCACTCGCATGCGGTCTTCAACGCTCATGGCGTGCACCTGCTCGGCGAGAGCCGCTTCGGAGAGCCGGGAGTGGGGATACAACATCGCAACAACTAGCTTCACTTCGGCTTCGGGGTCGAAATCCACCAGGTCTACTCGAGCTCCCTGGTCCACAGGTGCGGATTCAAGCAACTCCGAAGCAAGCTCAGACATATGCATGTTGATGTCGCTGAGGTACTCGCTGTGGGCTTCACCCCTCTCGGGGATGTCGACCCGTCGCACGAAGGACGGGATGACCTTTCGCAGCTCGGTCAGCATCAGATCGGCGTAGGCGTTGGCCTCGGGAAGCGGATTTGCTCGCATGCGCATGAGCATCTGCTCGTACGCCTGGCCACTGGCGTAGATACCTACATTGCTCTGGGCTGCTGCGGGGAGGATCCCACGCACGGCATCGAGCGCCTTGGCTTTGACGGCTTGCCGGTAGATGAAGTCGCTGTCACCAGGAGCCTTGGGGATCATCTCCTTGATGTGGTCCTCCACCTTGGGTGCCATCTGGGCGTACGTATCGAACAAGCGGTCCATGTCGCCCACGTATCGGGTGCCATAGGTTGACGCAAGGATTTCTGGGTCCCGGTAGTAACGGTACCGACCGCCGTACCGGGAGTCGTAGGGGATGTAACGAGTCGACTGCTCGAGATAGGAAGCCAGGCGACCCCACTCCAGAACCTTGGTGAGCAGGTTCGACGCCTGTTCACAGGCCAGGTGGACGCCACCCAGCTGGGCTACCGAGTCGTCGCCGTACTCGACGAAGATTCGTTCATAGAGGCTTTCCGCTCGTTCGAGTCCGATGGTGGCGTCGATCGTGGCGTCACCTTCGATGTCGAGTTCGTTCACGAACTCGTCGAGGAAAAGGCGGCGGAGGCTCTTGGCCGATCGCGAATACCTGGCAAACAGTGCCCCTTTAACGACTTCGGGCAAGTTGACGAGAGCAAATACCGGTCCGTCGAGGTTCGTAAAATACCGGCGAAGAACGTCAGCCTCAGCCGACGTGAACTCCTCTGCGACATAGGCTCCCACGGGGGCCAAGGGTATTGCGGCCACACGCCCCGGCCGCGGATCGCGGCTTTGTTATTCCCCGCGGGCTGGGTTTGATGAACTCGTGTTGGGGGCTCAAACAACAATGAGGCCGGCGTCAGGGCGGACGTTGACCACGATCTGTATCGCGCTCTCGGTTCGCCGTCCATCCACTCTGACCAGTGTCGGCTTTTCGAACCGGAACGCCATCGAGGATTTCCGCGTCGTGGTGAGTGCGGGGTGTGGCACATGGGTTCCTGTCGCAGCACGATGCCTGGCGATCCACCGTTGCTGCCAAGGCAGTGCCCCGATCGTGACGTCAACCAACCCATCGTTGGGATGGGACCGCGGCCCGAGGTACATGCCATCGACCCAGGCGGCATTCATGGCGGCTAGGAACTGGCCTGCCCACAGCGGACGCCTGACCACGATGTGAGCGGCAGCAACAAAGGCATGTTCACCATCGATTTCAACATCAAGCACGTCGATCGGGTAGGCCAGGGGGCTCACCCCGGGCGGCGCCCCGCCACCGAGCGTCAACAGCAGATCTCCCCCGGTCACCGTGCAGGGAGCGGCACCGTTTGCCTCGATGTGGTCGGCTACGGCGGCGTCGGTTGCCAAAGATGGCCAGCCCGGATCGATATCGGATTCGGAGCCATACGCACCTCCCTTCTTAATCACCATCAGGCGGCGTCATCGGTCTCGGAATCACCGGGATCAGCGATCTGGTTGGCGTCAGGAACCGGCTCTACACCGCTGCTCACCTGAGACACCGTGACAAGATCGCGGAAGAGAGCATCCGCTGCTTGGCGCGCTGGCGCGTTGGGTGAGCGGTACCGGCGCCAGGACCGCTATCTGGGTGATCAGATCGAGAACCTGTTTGATGGTTCGAACGAAGTCACCCGGTGTTGTTTCGCTCTGGGTCAGCACCGGATCAAGGTCGACTCCCAATGCCCACTGGTAGGCCACGTTCATGAAACCGGGATCTGGCTGTTTGGTCTCAGGCAGGTTCGCATGCCGTTCCTCTCGAGCCAAGTAACGATGCAACCTCTCCACTGCCTTGAAACGGCGGCGGAGTTCGCTGGTCGGAAAGGTAGTGCTCGAGTTGGAGCGGTCCGAACGCGCACTTCTCCCTCGGACAACGGGAGCTTTGGATCCTCGGCTACGGTCCTCGTAGCCAAAGACCGACGCCAGCGCAGCCACTTCTGGAACCGACAGGCCGTCGAACACCCCATCCTCGAGCGACTCGACAATCAACAAGTCCGCTTCGTGATAGGTGCTGGCGAGCCTCCGACCCGAGCTCGTGAGCGTCCAGTCCTCAACGTGACCTCTGGAACGTAGGACCGAAAGAACCGAATCGAACTGTCGAGCCAGCGAGTCGGTGTCGGCCACCACCGAACCACGCAACCGATCGGCGTCTTTTTCCAGCCGTTCCAGCCGCTTGAGTGCCTTGATGGCCGGTCGCGGTATCGAATCCCAATCCAGGCGAGCCTGTGCAGTAGTGGAGTCGGGGTTGGGGCGGCGCCGACGCTTGGGGCTCACGAGACGGGCGCGGGAAAGGTCCTGGCTGATCTCGTAGATGAACGTCACGCTGTTGGGCAGGTAGGGCTGGGGAACGTCAAAGGAGCCAATGACGACTGGAACCTGATCCAAGGCCTGTCCGTTCAGTTCGTAGGTCTCTGCGTCGACGTCGACCCCAACCACCTTCACCCGGTTGCCTTTGCGGTAGGCAACCGACACAACTGCCAGATGAGGAGGCAGACCGGGACCGTCGACTTCAATGATCTGTCCAGGTTTCAACTGGCTGAGTGCGAAGCTCAGATCGTCGGTCGGAGCATCGTCGTTCTCGCGGGTCGTCACCTCGCGCACGACGGCCCGCACTTCCTCCAGCGGTCCGAACTCAGATTCGATCTTCCTCACCACGTCGTCGCGCCGATTCAGCAAACGCTCGAGCTCGTGTTCGGAGCGAACGATGCCAGCGTTGGCCCGGAATTGCGCAAACGAGAGATTGAGGAGTTGTCTCGCCCGCTCCGGCTCGTAACGTCGCACCAGGTTGGCTGTCATGTTGTAGGTCGGGCGGAAGGCGGAGGTGAGCACGAACTGTCGGCTCGATGCCAACCCGGCGACCTGCTCGAATGTGATCCACGGCGACCACAACACCAACGCCTGGCCGACATCGTCGATACCACGCCGACCTGCCCTACCCGTGAGCTGGGTGTACTGCGCTGGAGTGAGGAACTCATGGTGATCGCCGGTCCACTTCGTCAGTTTGTCGATCACGACTGACTTGGCCGGCATATTGATTCCGAGCGCGAGCGTCTCCGTGGCGTACACCATCTTCACCAACCCGCGTACGAAGGCAGCCTCCACCAGCTCCTTGAAGACCGGAACCATCCCAGCGTGGTGAGCGGCCACGCCGGCTTCCAGCTGCTCGAGGAACCTTTCGAATCCGAGCGTCTGGCATTCGTCGGCTGTCAGCGGTTCGGTGTGTTGCGCGGCCAGCGACCGAATCTCAACCCTTTCCTGCTCAGTCGTCAGAGTAATTCCCGCAGACAACACCTCGCTGGCGGCGTCGTCACACGCAGCCCGACTGAAGATGAAGTGAATCGCAGGCAACATCTCAGCTCGACGCAGCTCGCGGAGAACTTCAGATCTGGTAGGGGTTCGCCACCGCCGCGCCGGGCGTTTCTGCTTACCCGGCGGACGCTTACGCCGCTTCCTGCCAATGAACGCTGCATTGGCGTCTTGGTCGAAGTCGAAGCCGCGGGCGTTCGGTTTGGAACCGGTCAGCGTTGGAATGACCTGTACAGAGCGACCGTCGCGCTCGGCCACCACATAGCGATTCTCCAGCTCGACGGGCCGGGTTGTCTCCACCACAAGCCGGGTTGGTCCTCGGACAGTTTCGATCCAATCGGCAAGCTCTGCAGCATTGCTGACGGTCGCTGAGAGGCAGACCAACTGCACACGGTGGGGCAGATGAATTATGACTTCTTCCCACACGGGGCCCCTATAGGAGTCCTGGAGGTAGTGGACTTCGTCGAGCACCACGGTGGCCAGCCGCTCGAGTTCGGCTCCTGCGTACAACATGTTGCGCAGCACCTCAGTGGTCATAACCACGATCGGAGCGTCGCCGTGTATGGAGTTGTCTCCGGTGAGCAGGCCCACATTGGCCGAACCGTGTTCATCCTTCAGGTCGTTGAACTTTTGGTTGCTCAACGCCTTGATCGGGGTGGTGTAGAAGAGCCGACGCCCCAAGCCAAGCGTCCGACGGGCGGCATGTTCGGCGACGTAGGTCTTACCCGAACCGGTTGGAGCTGCCACGATCACGTGTTCACCGGCATCAACCGCCTCGGTCGCTGCGAGCTGGAATCGATCAGGAACGAACGACTGTTCAGCCACGGCTACGTGCCGGGACGCGCGTAGGGATCCTTCTTCTTGCGGCGTGAGCCAATGAGGATCGAGAGTTCGAAAAACAGGTACATCGGGATGGCCAATACACCAAGGGTGAAAGGGTCACCTGTTGGTGTGATTATTGCCGCGAGAACGACAACGAAGATCACGGCCACTCGCCGGTTCTTCTTGAGGGTTTGAGGTTGTACCAATCCGACCAATTGGAGGAAGACGAGGACGACCGGCAACTGAAATGCGATACCGAAGGCGAGGATCATCTTTGTGAGAAAGCTTAGGTACTGATCGGCGGTGAAGAAGGCTTCGAATCTGTCGCCACCGAGATCATTGACTAGAACATCGAGCGCCCGGGGCAGGAACCAGTACGCCAGTGTCATGCCAGCCCCAAGAAGGAACGTGGCAACGACCAGGTAGGGCGCCAGAGCCCGCTTTTCATGTTTGTACAAACCTGGGAGAACAAACCGTCCTATCTGAAACAAGATCACTGGCATAGCCAGAATGATCCCCCCATAGCCCGAGAGCTGAAGTTTCACATTGAATGGTTGCAGCGGATCAGTGGCAAGGAACGTGCAGTCCTTTCCGACATCTTCTCGCAGGTCACAGTAGGGGGCGGACAAGAACTCCAGGATGGGCCCGTAGAAAATCCAAACCGCAATCGCACCGATGAAGATAGCGACCGCCATCTTCATCAGGCGGGTGCGTAGTTCCTGGAGGTGACCCATGAGGGTCATCTCACTCGGACCAGGCCCCTCGGGGTTCTCCGAGCGCCTAAGCGGGTTCTTCATCAGCTTCATTGGGGGCCGACTGGCTCTCGATGGCGGGTTTCGCTGGTGCAGTCGGCGAAGCCTGACTCTCTTGGAGCTGGCTGGCCGGGGCTGCTGAGTGCACTTCTACCGTCTTTGGCTCATTTGCTTCACGATCTGCAACGTGTTTCACCGGCGCCGCTGAATCTGCGGCCGCTGGCCCGGATTGATAGATCGGGTCCCAGGGATTGACCGGCGGGGTGACCTCGAGCTTCTTGGGTCGCGTCGGCTCGGTGATCGGCTGAACGCGATCGGCGGCCCAGGGATCAGGGCGCCCACCGTGGGTATCGTTCCCAGGGGTTGAAGCAACGCTCTCCGAAGACGACGATTCGGTCTCGGCGAAGCCACGCGGAACGATCGGATCTTCCACCGTGCCCGTCCCCCACTGGTTCACGTCGGCGGCGTCGGTGACGGTCTTGCTGAGGTCGGTCATCCCGGTCTGAAACTCGTTCATACCCTCTTGGAATTCTTTGAAGGTGTCCTGCATCGGTTCAGTGGCCGCCATGAATTCCGCTCGCAGCGAGCTACTCATCTGGCGAGCCTGCGCTGCGTATTGGCCCATTTTGCGAACCAGCCCCGGAAGCTGCTCTGGGCCGACCACAACAAGGGCCAGCAAGATGATGAGGGCGAACTCCTGGCCCCCGATGTTGAACATGGTTTCAGGTTACCTGCGCCATTCCCAGCACCGAGAGCACTTCACAAGAAGGGTGCTCATCCCAAAACAGCGAAGTGACCTCGACAAATCGAGGTCACAGGCGCATTGGTCTCGAGCCCACTCGGGGCACTGACCAAGAGTCAGCGGCTGAACTGTGCCATGGCCTCTTCGAGGGCTGCGTCGTCGCTCAGCAGGTCGTGGAAGTCCAACAGGTCGTCGTGGTTGATCGGTGCACCCTTGTGATTCTCGTGCATTTCGGCCGGCAAGCGCCAGGTGGTGAACACAACACCGGAGGCGACGAGCAGGTCAATCGTGCGGGGTTCTGCACTCTTGATGACCGTCATCTCACAATGTGGGCACCGGAAGGAGTATGTGCCAGCGTTGTTGTTGTCACAGATACGGACGTGAACATCGGATGTGGTGAGTTCCACATCACCGCAATCTTGACAGCTGGCCCGAATGGTTGCCATGAATTACTTCCTCCTACTTGGCGTACAAGTAGATTCGGCACCTCGGGTGCAACTCTTGAGACTTTGGATAAACATCGGTGACACCTCACCCCACAAGCGGTTTAGTCTGGAATGCCAGGAGCGAGACACGGTGGACCCCTGCTTTCGGTGAAACAGAGTCGCAACATCGATCGGAACCGGTTTGACAGACGAAATCGAAAATATTGAGCCCATGGCGCGACCACCACGACACGCATCTTTGCGAACACCCCCCGTGGGCTTCGCCCATCGCGGTGCGCGGGCTCACGCACAGGAGAACACGCTGGAAGCATTTACGCTGGCGGTGAAGCTCGGAGCGACCGGGCTGGAATCTGACGTTTTCGTTACGGCCGATCGGATTCCGGTGCTCGATCACGACGGAGTGGTCGGTTCGAGATTTCGTCGCAAGCGAATTGGTGAGCTCACACGGTCAGAATTACCTACCCACATTCCCGCCCTGGCGGAGCTGTATGACCAAGTCGGGGCCGATCTCGAGCTCAGTCTCGACATCAAAGATCCGGCGGCATTTCACGCCACGGTCGACGCGGCTCGCAACGCTGGGGCAGAATCAAGACTCTGGTTGTGTTATCCCGATATCGACCGGCTGATCGAATGGCGGACTCACACCACGGCACGATTGGTCGACTCGCCCGGCCGCAATCGCATCGAAGAAGGACTTGAACGAAGGGCTGCCCGCTTGGCAGATCTGGGAATAGATGCGCTCAACCGCCCCGCCAACGACTGGAATGCTGGGCAGGTTGCGCTGCTTCATCGGTTCGAGCGACTGACGCTGGGCTGGGATGCCCAACAGCACCGCCAGATCACCAGCCTGATCGACATGGGGATCGACGGGGTATTCAGCGATTATGTCGACCGTATGACCGAGTGCATGGGGCTGTTCTATTCGGCCCCTCCAGGGGGACGTTCAGAGTCCTCAGAAACTTGAGCCTGTGGCCTCCTGTCATCGTGCAAACGGTCGATCTGCGAGACAGACATTCGCCGCCAGCTAGTCCTCTACGACGATTTCCCGGAAAGAGTTGTAATGGTCGGCGGTGTAGTAGAGCTCCCCATCTGCACCCGACACGATACGACGTGCACCGCGGGTGGATTCCCCGGGGGTTATGACGGTGAACTCCTGATAGTGCCCTCGGCCAAAGTCGGGCAAGATCCCTTCTCTGTTCTGAAAGGTGAGCCCGTCTCGATCAAAGGGATAGGGCCCACCAGCGGCGATCAGTTCCAGTGTGTCCAACGCCTCGATCGGCAGTTCGGTCACCAGGACCGGAGGCAGATCCGAGTATTGGGCAGGTGGTTCGACCTCCACCTGCGTTTCGCTACTTGTACTTGTAAGAGTCGTTTCAGTAGCGGTCAGCTCGGGTGGCTGGGTTTTCTGCGATTGAGCGGTGTCGGTTTGAAACGTGCCAGCACCTGCATCAACCGTCTCGGCTGGGTCGGAGGTTCCAACCCAGTAACCCGCCGCGGAAAATGACCACACCTGCCAGCAGTCCCCAGACCCAATGTGGGACGCTGGTATTCTTTGGGTGCTGGCTGGTCACTGCGTCAGTGTAGGAGTCCTTCAGCGACGCAATTGACCGAGTTTGCACGATCAGGCTGAACTGGTGTCATGACCAATTCCCGTGACGCCGCCCTAACCGAGGAGACCGTCGAACTTCTCCAGCAGCTGATCCGCAATGCCTGCGTGAACGACGGAACACCAGAGTCGGGCCAGGAGGTGAGAAACGCGGACACCCTCCAGTCCTACCTGCACGGCGTCGGTCTCGACGTGCAACGCTATGAACCAACTCCGGGCCGGGTCTCGCTGGTCTCCCGGATCGAAGGGTCTGATCCTGACGCACCAAGCCTCTGCCTCATGGGACACACCGACGTGGTGCCCGTGAACGAGTCGGGTTGGACCAGAGACCCCTTTGCAGGCGAGCGGATCACAACCGGTGGCGTAGACGAGGTCTGGGGCCGAGGAGCTGTCGACATGCTCAACCTCACAGCGTCCATGGCAGCAGCGTTCAGGGCGTTGGCGGCGTCGGGGTTCAGGCCCAAGGGCGACCTCATCCTTTTCGCAGTTGCTGACGAGGAGTCGGGCAGCGCACATGGGATGCGATGGATGGCTGACAACGAGCGCGACGCAATCATGGCTGACTATGTGCTCACCGAAAACGGTGGACTACACAGCGGATCAGCAGACGCTCCATCAATCGCGGTCACCGTCGCAGAGAAAGGCGTGGCGTGGCGCCGACTACGAATCAGGGGCGTGCCGGGCCACGGCTCGATGCCCTACCGGCGAGATAACGCATTGGTGACCGCTGCGGGAGCGATCCAGCGGCTCACCGACTATGCCCCGCCGGCGACTGTCACCGAATTGTGGCGGGAGCAGGTGGACTCGATGGGACTCGATGCTGAGTTGACCGCAACGCTGCTGGACCCGAGCAAGATCGACGCCGAACTCGCAACCATGCCGGCGGCCACAGCGTCGTTCCTCCATGCCTGCACGCACACCACCTTCTCGTGCAACGTGCTCGATGGCGGGCTGATGAAGACGAACGTGATCCCCGATTCGATTTCGCTCGACGTCGACGTCAGAACGCTGCCAGGCGAAAGTGAGGCTGAAGTACGAGCTCATCTTGACTCCGCCCTGGGCGACTTTGCAGATCGGGTGGAAGTCGAAGCCTTGATGAACGACAGATCGTCAATCAGCCAGATCGACACGCCCCTGTGGGATGCCATTGCCGACGCTGTCGCGGTTCGGTTTCCGACGGCTCGAATCACACCTCGAATGTCGGTTGGGTTCACCGATGCCCGGATCTACCGCGAAATGGGCGCAGTCGCCTACGGAGCCGGGCTCCTCTCCCCCGCCCTCGACGCAGGGGCTTTCGGTTCTCGATTCCACGGCAACGACGAACGCATCGATGTCGAGTCTCTTGCCCTCACCACCCAATTCTGGCTGGACACCATCGCTGCGCTGTAGATTCGCCTGCAGCGTGCCCGTTCCACAAAGGTTCCGTTTCCTTTCCCAGTCCCCTCGGGCCCACGTTCTCACGCGCTGGCGCTCGCTTCGTGGTCCCTCCGAATTCGACTCGCAACGGAGGTGGAATCAGAGACTTCCGACTCGGTCGACTGGCCAGAACAGGAAGAAGGCTCGACCGATGATTCGCTCTTCGCCGATCGTACCGAAGCGCCGGGAATCGAGGCTCTGATCACGGTTGTCGCCCATCATGAACAGCTCATCCTCGGGGACTGTGATCGGACCGAAATCACCAAAGCGATTCCCATCCAGGTAGGGCTCTACAAGTAGTTGTTCGTTGATGTAGATGGTGCTGTCCCGTCCCTCGACCGTCTCTCCGGGAAGTCCAATGACTCGCTTGATCAGATCCCGAATCTCGCCCGGCTGGTCATCGGGCCGGCGGAACACAACGACGTCACCTCGGTTGACGTCGTGAAGCCGGTAGCTGACCTTGTTGACCAAGATCCGGTCGTTCTCGAACAACGTGGTCTCCATCGATTCGGATGGAATGAAGAACGCTTGAAACACAAACGTGCGAAGGAGGATCGCCACTACGACAGCAGCACCAAGCACGACAACCCACTCGAGAAGGTTTCGTACAAGGCTCGGCTGCTCTTTGTCCCCAACCTCTTGATCGCCACCATCTCCGAAACCATCGTCGACGGGGTCGGCATCCGGGCTCTCACTGTCTGCCGAAGCTGTGGTCGCAGGCGCGGAAACGGAGTCATCGCCCGATCCAACTTGCTCACCATCAACTCCCACCTCATCGACAACCTCGTCAGCCGAGGCTGGCGTGAACACAGCCGGATCGGTGTGCGAAATCACAGTTGATGCAGTGAGAGGGGAAGAAAACGCGCTCGGTCCGGGCGCTGAAGTCGGAGCATCTTCAGCAACAGGCGAGTCTGCCGCTGATGGGTCTGTCTGCACGATCTTCTGCGTGTTGAGCAATGCGGCCACGAGGGCCTCGCCGTGGTGGACCGCTTGGAGGGCCGACGACTCGGGCGGGTCGGCCGGGGGCACAGTGGCGTCCCCACCAGGATCGTCGGTCACCGGTTAAGACTAGTCGCCATAATTGGCCAGAACGCGCCGGGCTGCAGCACCAACAAGCTCGTTGGCCCTCTCCCCACCTTCGGCCACGACGTCGCTGGCGATCACGATGGCCGACGGTCCAAGCTGAAGCAACAGGCGTTCGAGAAATGCCTCGGACGCCACGGCAAGAGTCACATCGATGTTTTCATCATCGATCTCGACCATTCGCACGATCGGAATACTCTCCTTGACCCAATGCTGCCCTGGCCCGAGGCGGAGGGTGACAGTCGGCATCTCTCCCCGAGACCTGAAGAGGGTTCCGGCTGGACTCAATTCTGCCGCTGGAATCGGCTCGGGTCCCTTTTCGGTCGCTTCGATCTTCAGAATGCGGTCCAGACGAAAAGACCGATCATCCTTGGCAGTGCGACAGAAGGCATCGACATACCAGGCACCACCTGCGGAACGAACCCGCCGAGGAGCAATCGTCCTCGTGCCGGTTTCGTTTTTGCTCTGGTTGAAGTAGGTGATCGTGACTTCGTCACCCGCCCCGGCGGCCGTTCTCAGAAGACCGAGCCGTTCCGACGGGGCATCTCCGAGCTGTATGTCGAGTTGTCGGTCAGGGATCACGCCCGTGGCCTCGGCCAACTTCTGGAGCGCACTGTTGAGTGAGCCGTCGACGTCGGACCCTTCGATTCGA
Source organism: uncultured Acidimicrobiales bacterium (assembly GCA_963751955.1). Taxonomy (GTDB): domain Bacteria; phylum Actinomycetota; class Acidimicrobiia; order Acidimicrobiales; family SZUA-35; genus JABDIY01. The sequence continues at coordinate 320,126 of CAVVWM010000003.1, forward strand.
CGCAAAGCGTCGGCGGAGGACAGCAGCGCCAACGCTTGTCCGGTGGAGAGTTGGAGTGGCTTTGAGAAGTAGTCAGCGAACAGGATGGACACGCGGTCCTCATCGATCTGAACCTCGATCAGGGCATCCGGGCTGTAGGGAGGTACGCCCACAAGGGACAACGTCTCAAGTGTCTTCATGACCTGTGCTTGGTTCTGACCAAACCGTTCCGCAATTTGGGAGATGGTCGACCCCGGATGGTCGATGATCCACGGCACCATGGAGAGCACCAGCCGTATTGCATCGGAAGCCCGGGCTGGTCCGCTCATGACGCGACCCGCAGAGCAGAGCCTTCGAGCGAATCAACAATGGCTGCTCGAACCTCGGAAGGACCCAGGATGACGGCGTCCTCCAACCACTCGAGGGCAAAGCTGATGGCCGCATCGACGGCTCGCGCTGACAGCACAAACACCTCTCCAGGCCGGCCGTTGACGGTTTCGGTGCGAACCGGCTTGGAACCGACTCGTTCAGCAACCGGGGCCACGGCGGCGGCGGCGACGAACAGTTCGACTTCGACGGGATCGCCCGTTCCGATCTCCCAGGGGCGCAGGACTACACGGTCGATCTCGAAATCGACCGGTGCAGCGATCTCGCCGTCCAACTGTTGCACCGACGCCATTCGATCCAGTCGAAAGCTACGTGCTTCACCGGCGGTTCGATCGAGTGCACGCAGATACCAACGTCCACGCTGGAAGTTCAGCGACCATGGCTCGGCGACTCGGGATGTGATCTCACCCGTACTCTTCCGGTAGTCGAACTGGAGCGGGGCGTGATCTTGGATGGCTTGAAAGACACCGAGCAACGCAGTGTCTGCTGGAAGCTCTGAGATGGGGCTTTCGAATCCCACTCCGGCAGCATCGGTTACTCCGAGACCACCGAGTTTCCAGAGAGCTTCTTCATCGGTGGTGCCGAACTGCACGGCCAACGTGGCCACGTGGAGCGCCGCCAGCTCGGCCGGGGTAAACGTGGCGCCTTGGAGGTAGTACTTCTCGGGTGGGATTCGATATCCCTCCGTGTCGGAATAGGGGACCGATTGAACCTCGAGAGGAATTCCGACCTCCCGGATCAGTTCCTTGTCTCTCTCGAATGCCCTCCGGAACGAATCGTCGTTCTCGGGGTATCCCGCTACCTTTTCTCGCAACTCAGACCGTGTAAGCGGCCTACGGGCGTCGAGGAGAATGGCGGTGAGATTGAGAACCCTCTCGGTCCGATCGATCCTGGTCGCCATCGAAACGAGCCTAGGCGGCATTCATTCCCTTCCAGAGCGTGGCTAGCTGATTGCCCCTCATGGGCATGCAGGGCCATGAGGCATCGAGGCGCAGACTCTAGCCTGCATGGCGCCTGAACTCTCCCGAAGGTGGCGTCAAAGACTGTCGATGAGTTTCTGTACTCGGTCGTCGCTACTTTTGAACGGATCCTTGCACAGCACTGTCCGCTGCGCCTGATCGTTGAGCTTGAGGTGCACCCAATCGACCGTGTAGTCCCGTTTGCGCTCCTTGGCCTTGCGGATGAAGTCACCCCGCAGCTTGGCCCGCGTGGTTTGGGGCGGTAGGTCCATTGCCTCGTTCATGAGGTCGTCGGTAAGGGTCCGCTCCACCATGTCTCGGTTCTGGAGCTTGTAGAACAGACCCGTCGAGGTTCGTACATCGTGGTACTGAAGATCCATCAGCTGGACTCGCGGGTCGTTGAGCTCCAGGTCGTGCCGCGCCCGGTACGCCTCGATCAGGTTGTGTTTGATCACCCAGTCGAGCTCGCGATCAAGCTTGAAAGGATCAGTCTCGAGATGGGTCATCACGTGCTCCCACATGTGAAGCGCCTTCATTTCGTCCTCGGGCAGACCTTTGGTTTCTGCATAACGCAGCGCACGGTTGAGATACTCGCTTTGGATTTCGAACGCACTCGCTTCTCGGCCGTTCCGCAACCGGATGCGCCGTTTGAAGGTTAGATCGTGGCTGACTTCTCGGATCGCTCGAATCGGGTTTTCAAGCGTTAGATCTCGAAGCACACAACTTGGATCCTCGACCATCCTCAGGATGATCGCCATGGATCCAAGCTTGAGGTAGGTCGTGTATTCGCTCATGTTGGAGTCGCCCACGATGACATGCAGCCGGCGGTAGTTCTCCGCATCGGCGTGAGGTTCATCGCGGGTGTTTATTATCGGACGGCTGCGGGTTGTAGCCGAGCTGACGCCCTCCCAGATGTGCTCAGCTCGCTGAGAAACCGAAAAGCTGGCACCGCGAGCGGTCTGAAGGACCTTGCCAGCACCGGCGTAGATCTGGCGGCTCACGAGGAAGGGAATGAGAACCTCGTCGTAGTGAGTGACATCGTCGCCCCTACGGGTGAGATAGTTCTCGTGACATCCATAGCTATTGCCCGCTGAGTCGGTGTTGTTCTTGAAAAGGTGGACCGTGCCGCGAATCCCTTCGTCTCTCAGGCGTTCCTCGGCGGATTCCAGAAGTTGTTCGAGAATTCGCTCGCCTGCTTTGTCGTGAACGACTACTTCGCCGATCGTGTCACACTCGGCGGTCGCATATTCTGGGTGTGAACCCACGTCGAGGTACAGGCGGGCGCCGTTGGCCAAGAAGACGTTCGATGACCTTCCCCAACTGACCACCTTCCGGAAGAGATAGCGGGCCACTTCATCAGGACTGAGGCGACGTTGGCCCCGTAGTGTGCACGTGACCCCGTACTCGGTTTCGATCCCATAGATCCGTCGACTGAACCCCACGGCCACAAACTAACCGACCTGTTCCAAACTTCAGCATCAAGTGCGCCCTATCGCTGGGCTGGGACCTGACCGACAATCTCCAAAACCCGCTGGTCCTCAAGTTGACCCAGGCCTACGCGAGCAGCCCAGAGAGCGGCTTCGGTTCGATTCCGGACATCGATCTTGGTGAACACTCTGGACACATAGGTCTTCACTGTTTCCACCGAGAGGTAGAGAGTTTGAGCAATCTCGGCATTCGTTCGGCCCGCCGCCATGAGCGCAAGCACTTCGGCTTCGCGGAAGGAGAGGTCTTTAACGAGCGGCGCGGACCTATCGATCTCTTCGCTCACCGAACCGAGGTCTTGCACAAAACACCCTGATGCAGCGTCAACAAGCAACTTGGCCAGGGCTTCCCGGTGGGTTGCCTTGGAGATCACTCCCGACAGACCCACCGCCTTCGCCCACTCGATCAAGGGTTCGGGAACCGTGAACGAGTAGAGGACAACTGCGCCGATGCTCGGGTCTTCGATTGCAGAACGCATGCGGCCCAACAGATCCTGGGATCCGCCGAAGGTATCGATCAAGAGGACGTCCGTAGGTTCGACATGCGTATCGCCGATGAGGATCTGTGCGAATTCGAATTCGGCTCGGTGAGCAAGCATCGACTCAAGGCCTCGAACCACCAATTCGACATCGTTGGCCAAGCTGACCCGAGTGGTTGCCATGCCTCGATGGTGGATCAACCCGGGTACTTAATGCTAAATCAGACGAAGTTTTCTGACCCGAGGTAGGAGACCGAAGGAAATCGGGCTGACACCAAGTGAGCCTCTGGCCAGAATGGTCGTCGTTGCTGTTCTAGGCCAACAGCTCAGCGATCTCGTCGTTGTCGAGTCGCCGATAACAACGTCCTTCAACGTGGCGATCTAGCACTCCGACTTCGAGCAGTTCTGGGGTCAACGGTGTCTCACCGGACAAAGCTTCAACGGCGAGCTTCAACGCTGCGGAGAAGGACATCTCCGATGTGTCTGGGTTCGCGAGATTCTCTCGAACGCGTCGGCGTCCCCGCCCAATGCTGCGAAGCCGTCCTCGTCGGTGACCGAACCGTCATAACGGATGTGGAACATCCTGTCGTCGGCAGTCGTGGCACCTACAGAGGCAACCAGAATCTCTACTTCCATCGGCTTCACATCGTGGGTGAAGACCTGGCTCATCATTTGTGCGTATTGGTTCGCAAGAGTCTGAGAGTCGACATCATCGCGGCTGTAGGCGTAACCCCTGAGATCGGCGGCCCTGATGCCCGCGATTCTTAGCTGGTCGTACTCGTTGTACTTCCCCACGCCGGCGAAGGCGATGCGGTCATAGATCTCAGAAATCTTCCGTAGGTTCCGGCTGGGATTCTCTGCACACAGGATGACCCCATCGGCACATTCGATGGTCACGAGGCTGCGACCGCGAGCAATCCCCTTTCGAGCGAAGTCGGCGCGATCCCGCATCATCTGCTCGGGTGGTACGTAGAACGGCATGTTCACTGCGAAACCTCCCCATCGTTGATCGTGTCGATGTACCGAGCGAAACGTTCAGCGATCTCCTCTTCGGTCGCCTCCTCATACCCTTCTGAGTTGATTGCGGCCACGATGGGGTAGATCTTGCGGAGCGGATCGGGTCCGCCTGTCGCCGAATCTTCGTCAGCAGCCGTGTAGAGCGCCTTGATCACCAAATCGATCGCCTCTTCTCGCGACTGCTCGGGGCGATGGCCAAGCTTGATGACCGTTCGAGCGTGGAGCGAGCCCGAACCGGATGCTACGTAATTCATCTCTTCGTAGCGGCCGCCCGTGACATCGAAAGCCCACACTCGGCCACGGTCCCGGCGGCGATCGAACCCTGCAAAAATCGGAACAACCACCATCCCCTGCATCGCGGCCGGGAGGTTTCCTCTCACCATCGTCGACAGCTGATTCGCTTTGCCTTCCAGCGACAACGAGTTACCTTCGATTTTTTCGTAATGTTCCACTTGCAGTTGAAACATCTTGATCATCTCGATGGCGGGACCGGCGGCGCCGGCTATGGCAACACCACTCCACCGGTCCGCAGGAAAGACCTTCTTCATGTTCCGATGGCTGATCAGGTTTCCACTGGTCGCCCGACGATCGCCGGCTATCACGACACCATCGGCATAGGTGGATGCAACGACTGTGGTCCCGTGCGTGATGTCGACTCCCGAGGTCACCGATGAGAAGTCTGGGGCGAGCCCGTAGCTCTTGACCAAACCAGCAAAACTTGGCCCCGGATCGTCGTGGAGCGGGAAGTTGGGAAGGCTCACTGGCCACCCTTCTGGATGTAGCTCTTCACGAAGTCCTCTGCGTTGGTTTCAAGAACCTCGTCGATCTCATCGAGGAGGTCGTCCAATTCAGCCTTCAGCTCCTCGCCTTTGGCGCTAACTTGCGCCTGGCCAGCCCCGCCGGATCCGCTGTCGTCCCGGGGAGGTGCATTTTTCTTGATTTGCTCACGCTCAGCCATGTCCTACCTTGCCTCGATTGATTCTCGCCTGGGCGACCCTAGCCGCCCAACTTTTCGAGCAGCTCTGTGACGGTGTCACATTCATCCAGCAGAGTACCCACATGAGCGGCCGTCCCCCGAGTCGGTTCCATCATCGGAACTCGCCGGAGCGGGTCGTCGCCGACGTCGAACACGATCGAATCCCAGTTCGCGGCCACAACCTGATCGGCGAACTTCTGGAGGCAACGGCCCCGGAAATACGCCCGAGTGTCTTCGGGTGGGTGAGTCATTGCGTGTTCTGCATCGTCATCAGACACCAATGCGGCCAAGCCAGCCTTGGCAGCCAAACACTTCGTCGGCCGCATGTCGTGGTATTGGAGGTCCAGGGCTCGCAGCCGCGAATCATCCCATTCGCATCCGTGCCGATCTCTGAATCCGTCAAGGATCCGTCGTTTGGCAACCCAATCGACTATCGATGCCACCGATCCGGGATCGGATTCGAGACCGGCGAGCACCTCACCCCATGTGCTGAGGATCTGCTTCCCGACCTCCTCGCCACCGACATTGTCGAAGCCACGTCGTCCGGTGTACTTCTCGGCCTGCTCGAGCAGGTCGTACTGGATCTCCAGTGCGGTCATCGTGGCGCCTCCGTGAAGACGCAACGGCTTCCGCAGGGTCAGGTCGTGGCTTACCTGGTGCAATGCAGCAACGGGATCGTCGAACTCTCGATCGAGGTTCATCGCCCCGTCCTCGATCATTGCAAACACGATCTGACTCGTGCCGACCTTCAAGAAGGTGGCTGTCTGGGACATGTTGGCGTCGCCCACGATCACGTGGAGGCGGCGATACCGCTGACTGTCGGCGTGGGGCTCGTCACGTGTATTGACGATGGGGCGCTTGAGCGTTGTTTCGAGGCCGACTTCTTCCTCGAAGTGTTCGGCTCGCTGGGTAATTTGGTACGGGACGTCGCGGATGGAAACCCCGGGTAACTCCGAGCCGACCTTGCCCGAACCGGTGAATATTTGCCGCGTTACGAAATGCCAGGTAGCACCGGTGACGATCTGGCCGAAGGGAAGATTCCGGTCAAGCAAGTAGTTTTCGTGGGTGCCGTATGCATTGCCTTTTCGATCGCTGTTGTCCTTGTACAAGACCAACTCTTGTCCGGGTGGAAGCATCTCGTTTGCCGCTGCCATCGACTGGATTCCGATGAGTTCTGCGGCCCGATCCCACATGACGATGCTGAGTGCATCGGCACACTCGGGTGTTGAGATCTCCGGGTGTGCGTGGTCAACGTAGTAGCGGGCTCCGTTTGTGAGAACCGCATTGACGAGGTGCGTCTCTACCTCGGGAGGCATCGCGAAATTCGGGCGGCAGGAAGTCGCGGGCGTCGGCCCCAGGTGTCTCGTCGATGAAGTCCCAGGCGATGGCCGGTGACCGTTCGTTTACGGCGCCGGACCCGCCGGCACCGAGGTAGGCATTGATCAGCAGGCTCGATGCTGAGACCGGGTTCCAGTCCGAGGAACCACGGATCATGATTCCGTACTCAGTCTCGATTCCTACGATCTTGGGAACTGCCACCACCGCAGACTACCGGAGGGTCGTCACCCCACCGAATAATCGACCCACACAGATTTCTCCCAAAAATCGTGGCCCCGCTACACCTGCGGTAGTTCCCCAACGCCAGAACAGCTGAGTGTGGTGGCGCCACGACAGATCGCACTGCGTCATGGGTCCGATTCAGGGTTTGGCGTCCAAGCGAGATCTGAGTCAGACCCGATGTTTGAAACCGGCACGGGAAGGCCAAGATCTGACGAGAAGAGCTTAGGTCAGAGGGTCGCGATGGGTGGGCTGTGACCCGCAACCCTCACCGGTCCGGGCCCCTGCAAGGGAACTACAGATACTGGCCGGTGGCGACCTGTTCGATCGACTTGCCGCCCTTGCTCTCGGAGCCCCCGGGGCCGATGAGAGTGCGAACGTACACGATGCGCTCACCCTTCTTGCCCGAGATCTTGGCCCAGTCATCGGGATTCGTGGTGTTCGGCAGGTCTTCCTGCTCCTTGAACTCTTGGGTGACCGACGCAAGAAGGTCCTCGGTCTTGATGCCCTTTTCGCCCTCGGCAAGGAACCGCTTGATGGCCAACTTCTTGGACCGTCGCACGATGTTCTCGATCATGGCCCCACTACTGAAGTCGCGGAAGTACAGCACTTCCTTGTCGCCATTCTGGTAGGTGACCTCGAGGAACCGGGTGTCGTCGTCGGTTCGATACATGAAGTCGACAGCCTTGTCCACCATGGCCACGATCGCATCGTCGCGGTGGGGAACCTTGTCGGTCTCCGAAACGTGGATTGGTAGCTCCGGTGTGAGGTAGCGATTGAAGATTGCGTGCGCTGCCTCTGGGCCAGGACGCTCGATCTTGATCTTCACATCAAGGCGGCCGGGTCGTAGAATTGCGGGGTCGATGAGATCTTCACGGTTCGACGCGCCGATTACGATCGTGTTCTTCAAGGTCTCAACACCGTCGATCTCGGCGAGAAGCTGAGGGACGATGGTGCTCTCGATATCGGAACTGATGCCGCTGCCCCGGGTTCTGAACAACGATTCCATCTCGTCGAAGAAGATGATGACGGGGATTCCCTCTTCGCTCTTCTCTCGAGCCCGCTGGAAGATGAGCCGGATCTGGCGTTCGGTCTCACCGACGTATTTGTTCAGCAGTTCTGGTCCCTTGATGTTCAGGAAGAAGCTGCGGGTCTCAGTGTCGCCGCTCTTTTCGGCAACCTTGCGAGCCAACGATGCGGCGACGGCCTTTGCGATCAGAGTCTTGCCACATCCGGGAGGGCCGTACAGAAGAATGCCCTTTGGCGCGGGCAACTCATGTTCGGTGAAGAGGTCACTGTGGAGGAACGGCAACTCCACTGCATCGGTGATCGCTTCGATCTGTGCATCGAGTCCGCCGATGTCGCTGTAGGCGACATCGGGCACTTCTTCGAGCACGAGGTCTTCCACCTCTGACTTTGGCAACCGTTCGATCAACAACGACGATCGGCCGTCGAGGAGCAGCGAGTCACCGGCTCGGATGTGTTCGTCGTAGAGGTGCTCGGCCAACTGGGCAACCCGCTCCTCGTCCGCTCGTCCAACGACAATTGCCCGCTTTTTGTCGGCCATCAGTTCCTTCACGGTGACCACTTCGCCGGCGGTGTCGGGATCTCGTACCATCACCACATTCAGGCTTTCGTTGAGAACCACTTCGGCCCCTCGTTGAAGTTCTGCCTCGTCAATGGCCGGGTGAACCTCGACCTTCATCTTGCGACCGCTTGTGAAGATGTCGACGGTTTCGTCGTCGTTGACCCCGATCAGGGTTCCGTAGGCCGAAGGAGGTTGGGTCAGCTTGTCGACTTCATCCCGCAGCGCACTGATCTGTTCGCGCGACTCACGAAGGGTGTAGGTGAGCTTTTCGTTCTGGTTGACCGCCTGGGACAGCTGCCCTTTGGTGTCGAGCAAGCGCTCCTCCAGGGTGCGGACTCGCTTGGGAGCGTCCTGGAGCCGACGCCGCAGTGCGACGTTCTCCTCTTCCATTCCTTTGACCTGCTCTTGAAGTTCTGCCAGGCTCGCTTCATAGCTGGCCAGTCGCTTCTCATATTCTGAAGTACTGATGGCCTGATCTCCTTGAAACCTGCGCCCAAATCGATGGGCGTTCACCTTACGACACTACTCCGTTCACACAGGTTGGGAGAACCGGGTTGCGCCGATCGTGCTCCATCGGCCGATATGTCCCGAAACTGATCACGTGAGGGTTGCGATGAGGAAGGCAAGCACCTCGGCTTCGTCACGCCAAGCGTCGTATCTCCCGGTGGAACCGAAGTGTCCGGCACCCATTTCTGTTTTCAGGAGGATCGGCTTGGTTCCGGTGTTCATCTCTCTCAGTCGCAGCACCCACTTGGCCGGTTCCCAGAACCGCACCCTCGGGTCGTTGAGGCCAGCGGTCACAAACATCGCCGGATAGTCGGCCTCTGTGATGTTCTCATACGGGCTATACGACATCATCGCCCGGTAGATCGCCTCGGAATCAAGCGGATTGCCCCACTCATCCCATTCGATTTGGGTGAGTTGTTGGCTGGTGTCGATCATGGTGTTCACAACATCTACGAATGGGACTTCGGCGACGACAGCGCCAAAGAGGGCGGGGTCTCGATTGAGTGTCGCTCCAACGAGGAGTCCACCGGCGGAACCGCCCCGAATGCCGAGCTGTTCAGGTGTGGTGAGTCCACGTTCGATCAGTTCCCGCGCGCACGTTTCGAAGTCGCTGAAGCTTCGGACCTTGTTCTCGTACTTGGCGGCCTCGTACCACGCACGGCCGAGCTCACCTCCACCTCTCACGTGCGCAATAGCGAAGGTGAAGCCACGATCAAGAAGTGACAGCCGAGCGATCGAGAAGCTGGGGTCCATGGCAGCTTCGTAGGCGCCATAGCCATAGAGCACGGCGGGATGCGGGCCTTCACCTCGATCTCGGCGCCAAACAAGAATGATCGGCACCTCGGTGCCGTCCTCGGCGGTGGCCCAGATGCGATCGGTTGCATAGGTGGCGGAATCGAAACCGCCGAGCACCGGGGTCTGCTTCAGTACGGTGCGATCCCTCGTAAGCAGATCATAGGAACACACCATCGGGGGTGTAACCATGCTGGAGTACACGTATCGGAACGCTGTCACGTCCGGTTCTGGGTTCGCCCCCGGGTACACGGTGCTGACCGTCTCTGGTTGGTCCATGACGTACTCCTCACCGTCATCAAGGTCCCGAATACGGAGCTGAAGAAGCCCCTTGCTCCGCTCCACGAGCACCATGTGTTTTTTGAAGATGTCGAACCCGGCGAGAGTGACTTCATCGCGATGGGGAACCTCCTCCTCCCATGCCGACTCCGGTGGGTTGCCGGCTGCCACAACCTCAGCGGGCGCCGAGAGCAGCCTGAAGTTCTTCGCATCCCGATTGGTGTGCATGTAGAACCGGCTCTGTTGCCCAGGCGAGGTTCTGTGGCCGATGTGGTACTCGATTCCGAACGAGCGCGGCGCAATGACAACCGGTGCGACGCTGAGATCGTCGGCGGGAATCAGGAGTATCTCGTCTGTGACGGCTGATCCGAGACCTATGTGAACGAAACTGTCATCTCGTTCTTTGCTGAGTCCAACAAAGAACTGCTGGTCCGGCTCCTCGAAAATCAGTGTGTCGCTGCCGGGGTTGGTTCCAACAACATGCCGCCAGATCTGAAACGGCCTGTGGGTGTCGTCGGGCCGCACATACAGGAACGATGTTCCATGATTGTCCCATGCAGAACCCGACATCACACCGTCGATGTTCAGCGGCTCCGTGGTCCCGGAGTCGATGTCGAGAAGGTGAAGTCTGTAGGTCTCGTCGCCGTCGGTATCTACTCCATACAGGCACTGGGAGTGATCTCTGGAGATGTCGAAGACTCCCAGGTCGAAGTAGTCGTGACCCTCTGCCAGGGTATTCTCATCGATCAGTACTATCTCGGGACCGGGTTCACCTCCTTGAATCGGGGCCAGCCGTCGACAGTGCGTCCCATATTGTTTGCCTTCCTCGGTTCGCCCGTAGTACTCCCATTGATCCTTCTTGATCGGAACGCTCAGGTCAGTCTCCTGAACCCTGGTCTTGATCTCGTCGAAAATGGACTCATTCAGTTCCCTCAGCGAGGAAGTGAAGTTTCTGACGTGTTCGTTCTCCGCTTCGAGGAAAGCAAGAACCTGTTGGGCGTCGGGGTTCTCCAGCCAGGCGTGGGGGTCTTCGACTCTGTCGTTCCAAAGTTCTCGTACGCGGGTTACAGGTGTGGTGCTCACTACCGCTCAGTCTGCCCTTCTACGCACGGGTTCAGCCGCCCACAGCCAAGGACCCGTACGGTTCTGAACCGCGTTGACCGCACATCTCGAGGTCCTCAAGCATGCCGCTCTTGGAACACCGGTGTCGGCCCATGGCCCCGATCTCGCCAGCCCGCCTGACTTCGAGCCCGAATCACTACGGTGAAACCGATGGTCAAGACGTATCCACAGACTGAGTTCTCTCCGCCACCAGGCTCCACTCGTCTCGTCTTGATCCGCCATGGACAATCGGTACCCCTCGTTGGGAATGAGACGTTCGCGCTCGTCGGCGGCCACGGTGACCCGCATCTGTCGCCCAGGGGTGTGATGCAGGCAGAGCGGGTAGCGGAGCGCCTCCTCGGTGAGCACATATCGGCGATCTACGCATCAAGTCTCACCCGCACACAGCAGACGGCAGCCCCACTGGCAACGCGTTGCGAACTGGAAGTCCGAATCGAACCCGATCTACGGGAGGTTCTTCTCGGGGTGGGAGAAGGGGGGCGGTTTCGAATCATGGTGGAAGAGGAACATCCGGCTGTGGCGGCGGTTCGAGCATCCAAGGATTGGGGAGAGATTCCGGGGGCGGAGACCAATTTGGAGTTGACCGATCGCGTCGTGGTGCGCTCGAGCGGATTCACTCCATACACCGGAACGAGGCGGTTGCCATTTTCTGCCATGGCGGTGTGATCGGAGCCGTCGTTGGCCACGCGTTGAGCGTTAACCCGTTCCGGATGTCGGGAGCCAGGAACGGATCGATCACCGAAGTCGTGCGAACCCCCACCGACTGGGTTCTTCGTAGCTTCAACGACGCCGGTCACATCGGGTCGCTTTTCTCAGACGATGACCCCTGCGACCTCGGATAAGGCCATGCAGACCTTTGCCCATTCAGTCACTCTGGGTGGGCGCGGCACCCTTATGAGTCAGACCCTCCCGGCTCTGGCATTTCGAATGCCCTAGTTTGGGGGTCGAGACACGGAGAGAACGTGGCGGAGAAATTCTGGACGAGGCGAGTTGAGGCGGCGGCTACGACACTTCTAGGCGCGTCCGCGCTGCTTGCCCTACTCAGTCTCGTCTTCGGCGACCGGACCACGTCGGAACGAAGAACGCTTGCCGTCATCGGCATCGTTTTGGTCGTATCCGGAGCAGCCACCCTGATGACGGGCATCATCAGTAGAAATCCAACCTTCCGGTTGCTACCCCCGGTTCTGGTAGCAATCGCCACAGCCGCCGCCGTTCTCTTCGGTGGCATCGTCGACACCGCAGCCGGTGTCGTCGGGCTCACGCTGATCTGCAGTTTCATTCTCGTCTACGTCGGGTTTGTCTCACCGCCCGGGCTTGCACTTGCCGCCGCACCTCTGGTTTTGGTACTGCTGCTTCTCGCCCGTGAGGCGGACCGCCAAAGCATCACGCTGGCGCTGCCGATCGTGGCAGTCCCAGCTCTTGCGCTGCTGGCCGAGCTCGTTTCGTACCTAACCACCAAGACAACCGAAGTTGGAGACCGAAACGATCGGCGACTCGCAGAACTCGACCGCCTCAGCGGGGTTCTGAAACAGTTTCGTAGACCTTCCACGCTCCCGGAAGCGGCCACTCAGATCGCTGACGCAGCGTTGGACTCGTTCGGGGCCCAGCGAGCAACAGTGGTCTTGCGTGATGCTGCAGGAGATATCTTCACCGTGACCCAGGGGGCCACGGTCAACGCAGTTCCCGAAGCAACGACCGCCAAGCTAATCGCCGACGCGGTGAGCGGCTCGGACCCTCTGATGGTCACCACCGATCGTCACGGCCGAATTCTTCTGATTCCCTTGCCAACCGACGACGGAACTCCCGCTGGGGTGGTCCTGATGCATCCGGTGAAATCGGTCGACCAAGACTTCGTGATCGACATGGCATGCATCTTTCAGAACAGCGTCTCGATCGCCATCGGCCATCTGTATGTCATCGACCAGTTGCACCGAAGGGCACTGATCGATCCCCTCACCGATCTCGGCAATCGCCGCCATGCCGACCGACTCCTTCGATCCCTGGCCGCTGGCGATGCAGTGGTGTTGCTTGATCTGGATGGCTTCAAATCTGTCAACGACACGATGGGCCATGCAGCAGGCGACGAAGAGTTGCGAATGCTCAGCAAGCACCTGAAGGCGACACTTCGTGACAGCGATACAAGTGCACGGCTCGGCGGAGATGAGTTCCTGATCGTGGCTCGCCAGGCGTTTGCCGATCCACTCACGGTGGCTGAACGTGTCGTCGTCGGCTGGGCAGAGACCGCTGACCACACCACTTTGAGCGCTGGCGTTGCGCTCCACCATGAGGGTGCCACAAGCGCCGAGACTCTGGATCTTGCCGACCGAGCGTTGATCGAAGCAAAGGGTATGGGCAAGAATCGGGCGCTGCTGGCCAATCCGTTCATCGAAGTAGAGCCGGACCACTCCTGAGCTAACTCGGTCAGGCTCAAAAGTGATCGGCTAGGGCCGAGCTGATTCGTTGAACGCTGACGTCGACGAGTTGTTGGAGCCGGCCCTCGGTTCGACGTTGTGCAAGCAGCAAGACTGCCAGGCCTGGGACGATCATCGCAGCCCTGTACCGGTCCCACGTCTCGTCGAAACTCCGGTTCATTCGAACGGCGTAACGTTCGACCAGGTCGATTTCGCACGATCGCCGAACGCGGGGCGTCATGCTGGTGGCGGTGAGCCACGCCAGGTCAGCCTCGCCCGCCTGAATCGCAATCTGTTGCCAGTCGAAGAGCTTGACTTCAGGTCCGATCACCAGGTTGTCCGCTCGAGGATCGCCATGACACACAACTGGATCTTGCAGGGATCCAAATCGGTCAATTCGTTGCTGGCGGCCTGCGAGCAGCCTTTGAAAGAGCTCGGCCTCGGCAACAAGTTCCAAGCCGTCCAACAGTGATTGGGGATCGAATCCCATCGGCGTGATCGAGCGCACACCGAGCTCCCTGGCCAGACGCACGGAGAGGTTGGTGTGACATTGAATGATCGCATCGACGATCGCCATGGCTTGCATTGGCCCTAGCCCGTCGAGCTGATCGACCGACTCACACTCGGAGAGGTCCTCCAGCACGAATGCGGGACCAGATTGAAGATCGATCACTCCATGGCACAACGGGACCGGCAGCTCGGGATTCAGAAGACGTCGGTAGGCAACTCGCTCTCGATCGTAGGCACCACTGGCTCTCGCAGCGTCTCCGTTGGGCCCGGATCGAGGGAGTTTCACAGCGACGGAACGATCGGGCGACGAGACTCTGTACACGTAGGAGAAGACCCCGCGACCGGCACTGATCAGCTCAGCGTGGACGTCTGCGGGCATCGATGCCACATCCACCGCAAGGGCTCGCGCCAGGTCTTCTCGATCGCTTGCTTCCATCGTCCCCCTATGTGACGATTTGACTACTAGTTGCGGCCATCGGGTTGACCAGCTTTCTCCCCCGAGCGTACTGTCGGTTCAACGCCGGTTCACACTGTGGTAATTACATCGATGTAAGGAGTCTGGTTCATGTCAGTCAAGGAGCATTACAGCGGAAAGAAGGCGGCCGAGATTGTCGGTATCAGCTACCGCCAGCTCGACTACTGGGCCCGTACCGATCTGATCAAGCCATCGGTGAGCGAAGCGGCTGGCTCGGGATCCCGTCGGGCATACAGCTACAAGGATCTTCTGGAGCTCAAGATCATCAAGACGTTGCTCGACGCTGGCCTGAAGTTGGAGATGGTCCGGGACGTCTTCGACTACCTTCGCGATCAACTCGCAACTGACGTCACCTCAGCCAATCTCGTCATCAATGGCAATCGCTCGGTGGTGGTACAGAATGGTGATGACCTCATCGACATCCTCAAGGCGGGACAGGGCGTGCTCAATATTCTGCCCTTGTCAGGGGTCAAGAACGAGGTCGACAGTGCGATTGTGGAGTTACACCCGGTTGAGGTGGAGGAGTCCCCGCGAAACGATCCGCGACGGCCGTTTCGCCCAACCACCGCTATGAACAACTGAGGCGGCCAGTCCCTGATCAGGTTTGGAAATCCTCAGGGTTCACCTCGTCGAGGAACTTGCGTAGCTCTTCGACCATGTTGTCCTCGTCGGCAACCTCTTCCTCTTCTTCGTCGACGAACCCAACTTCTTCGATGAGTTCAGCCTCGGCGAAGATCGGGATCTTGGCCCGGACGGCGAGAGCGACGGCATCGGAGGGGCGAGCTGAGAAGACAGATTCGGTCCCCTCGGACGTCCGAACCACGAGGTCAGCGTAGAAGGTCCCATCCACCAACTTGGTGACAATGACCTTGTCGAATGTCGCTCCAAGGCCAGCGACCACATCGAGAAACAGATCGTGGGTCATCGGGCGTGCCGTTGCCGTCTCGGAGATGGCGAGGTCGATCGCGTGGGCTTCGGGGCCACCGATGAAGATAGGTAGCGAGCGACGCCCGCCCTCGAGCTCCCGCAGAATCAGAACCGGTGTTGTGGCTGGCATTCGAACCTTGACTCCAACCAGCTCCATCTCCACTGCCATGGACCTAACGCTAGCCGCCAGGCTCCAGATCGGCCACAAGATCTCTCACGATGATTGATCGAAGACTGGCGGACAGTTCGGCGAGGTCCTGAAGGGTGTCATAGGAGCGGCGACGGGTTTCAGGATTGTTGGCTTTCAGTGTCGGACCGATGCTCTGAGTGAGCAGAGCAACCTCACGCTCGGCCCCCAATCGGAAGGTCTTCAGGTGACGAGGTTCGAGCCCGTAGCGGCCGAACTGCACAGCCAACCGGGCGATGGTGAGCGCTGTGGAGTCGAACAGCACAGTGCCGCCTACTTGGCGAGGGCTGATCATCCCGTACTTCTGAAGCTCGGCGATCATGCCGGGTGTTGTGCCGCTCTGTTCGGCCAACTCCGCGCCCGTGAGCGCCACAGACGAGCCGGGGAGGGAGGGGCGAATTGGAGGGGCGAGCGCTTCGGCGGTTGTCTTGATGATCGGGAGTGGGGCTTCGGATCGTGTGCCGAGCAATCGCGGCGCCGGTTTCTTTGTCACTTGGTCTACACCGTCCTCCTCGTCGCTTGAGGACTCGTCAGCGGAAGATTTCGTCATCTCAACCTCAGGTACGTCGTCGGCCACAGCTTCGGTGGTCGGAACTTCGGTGGTCGGAGCTTCTGGTTCATCCAGCGAGCTGGTGTCAACAGCAAACGTTGCTTCTTCGGCCGAGGAACCCTGCGATGTCTCGGCGTCGTTTTGAGCGTGGTCTTGCCCGACTCCTACTGCGCCCGTTTCCTCTCGAGCTCCCATCACCTCGGCAAGTGCGTTTGAGCTTTCGTCACGCACGGGGTGAGTTGCTCGGCCGCTAGCGGCAACTCGTCCTGCTACCCCGGCCAAGGCATCGGCGAAGGATTCGTCCAATCCGGCTTCAGGGTCATGCGCTGCACCATAACCCTCCCCTGCTTGAGGTGATTGGGCCTCTCGAGCAGATGCCGCATCCGATTCTTCGGAGTCCTCGTCGGCTCCTTCGATCTGATCGCCGATACGCAGGTCCGAGCGACGGGGAGCCGCCCCGATGTCCTGACCCTCCTCGAGCCGATCACGAATGACACGTAGCGGCAGGTAGTGATCTCGCTGTTGTTCGAGTATCCAGTACAACCGGTCATAGTCGGTATCGGAGAACTTCCTGTAGCCCGATGGCGTTCGCTCCGGATCGATCAGACCCTGGCTTTCGAGGAAACGAATCTTTGAGATGGTCACCTCGGGGAATTCGTCCTGAAGCAACGCCAGAACCTCACCGATCGACCAATGGTCTCGAACTCGGCTCATCGATCGGCCCCTAACTCCAGATAGACCAATTTGAATTTGCCGATTTGTAATTCGTCGCCGTCGGTGAGGTCAGCGTGTTCAACCAGCGTCTTATTCACATAGGTTCCATTCATGCTGCCACTATCGGTCACCCTGAATCTCCCACCGATGCGACTGAGAGTTGCGTGGTTGCGCGACACAGTGATGTCGTCGAGAAAGATGTCGCTGTTCTCCTGCCGTCCAATACTGATTCGATCTGCATCGAGTGCAATTCGACTTCCTCGCTTGGGTCCTTTTCTCACCACGAGCACCGCCCCCTGAACGAGTCCATGATCCTGATCGACCTCAGTGATGTGGATACGTTCGGTCTCGGAGTCCACCGCTGCGCGCAACTCATCTCCGCACGAAGAACAGAAGTTTGCACCCAAGGGATTGTCATACCCACAGTTGGGACAGGAGGCGGCCATGGAAGACTTAGCCCTCGGTGAGCTCGGTGTAGGCGGCAGCATCCATGAGCTCACCAAAGGCAGAGGCGTCGGCGACCTCGACAGAGAACATCCAGCCCTCACCGTAAGGGTCAGAGTTCACCTTTTCGGGAGCGTCGAGCAATTCGTTATTGACCTCAACAACTGTGCCGGTGAGAGGCGAGTACACATCGGACACAGACTTGGTCGATTCGATTTCGCCAATGGAATCACCAACTGAAACGTCGGAACCAACCTCGGGCAGATCGACAAAGACCACGTCACCCAACGCGTCTTGTGCGTAGTCGGTGATGCCAACTACGGCTTTGTTGTCCGATATTCGGACCCATTCGTGGTCCTTTGAGTAGCGAAGATCGCCTGGAACGTTCATGACCAGCAAACTTAGCCGACGCTGACCCTGGCTTGGGGAAGGTACTGCCCAAAGGCTGCGTAGTAGCTGTAGCCAAGGCCGGGCACAACGGCCATCCAAGCCAAAACCTCAAGTACAGGTGCATAGGAAAGTGTGGAGTTAGCTCCGAGGAACGCAGGTACAGCGAAGAAGAGGAGAAAAGTCCCGGTCTTACCCTCCCAGGTAACCTCGAACGGCTCGACCTTGCGGGACATGAGAATCAGGGCACCGAGGGCGACCAAGATCTCCCTCGCCAAAACAGCGACCGCAACCCACCACGGAATCGAACCATCAATCAGAACACTGGGAACAGCCACGAGAAAGAGCAGGCGATCGACGGTTGGATCGAAAAGCGCCCCGAACTCGCTGCGTTGATCCAATTTCCGAGCCAGGTACCCATCAACCCAATCCGTGCTTCCGAGGATTCCGAGGATCCACGCTGCCGCCGCCCGGTTCTCCCGCGTGAACAACAACCAGACGAAGACCGGAATGGAAAGCAGCCGCACCAACGTGAACAGGTTGGGCCAGGTCAGTATCTGTTCACGATTGAGCGGAGGCAGCGACCCTGATCGCGATTTTGTGGACTCAGACATGCCAGCTGATCATGGCCTGAAGTACAGCAGGACTGTGCCGTCGCTGTCGGTGTTGACCAAGTTGAAGCCAAGCGAGGTCATTTGGGCGGTGAACGCTTCGAGCTGAGCAGCTGAGAGTGGTTGGTCCAGCGTCCGCTGATCGATGAGCACCGCTCGTGAACGGAAAACAACTGATGCCACGGTCGGTTCCTCATCGGCGACCGGATAGGCGAAGCGACGTTCTGCCAGGTGTGGCAGCACGTTGCTGAGACGCGCGGACTGGCCACGACGGATCTAGCCGAGCAGCTGCAGCAATCAGCTCTACGTCGCCAGCATCGGTGTCACCGAGGTTCCACGGTTCGTCATAGGGCGACAGCGGTGACCGGGTTACGAACATCAGAGACGCAACCGCTACAAGCGCAGCAAGAAGCCGGGGATCAACAAACACTCGATCCACACCGGGGTTGCCGAGCCGATTCAGGGCGAATACTGACGAAACCATCACAAACGCCAGGATCGGCGCAATTCCCTCGACATCGCCGCCGCCCTGGGTGATCAATAGAAGCCCAACCGCTGGGGCGGCGGGTAAAAGATGCCGAAGTGAAAGCAAAGGAAGGAACAGCATCGGAGTAAGCAAGCTGAGCAACAACGTGAGGTTTCCGCGACCGAAGAGATCGCTGGTGAACGCGAACGGGTTGGACACGATTTCCAAAAGTGCGTCGCCGAAGGAGTCGCCGTACTCGCCATACACACCGCCGATCACCCCGGAGTCGCCGATCAAGGGCTGGGCCACGAGCAACAGGCCGAGGGACCAAACCAGACCAATCCCAAGGGTCCACAATCCCGCGACCCGATCTGCATTCCCCAGGATCAGCAAGGCGAAGACGGCGATCACGAAACCCAGATCAGCCTGGGCCAACAAGGTCACGGCGACCGACAGCCAGTAGGGAACCCATCGCTTGACCGAACCGAAGTACACCATCGAGAGCAGCGCCGGAAGGGCAAGAGCCTCAGGATGGAAGTCGACCGTTGCAATTGCCTGGGTTGCTGGATGCAATGCGTATCCGAGACAGACAGCAGTGGCTGCCCCGACTCGCAGGTGGGCAACCACCCGACCGAGTTTCCAAATGGGTATCACTGCGATCGATACAGCGACGGCCTGAGCCACCAGAAGAGTCTCTGCGACGGTAAGCCATGAGGACGGCATCACGAGTGCTGGCAGCGCAAATGCGTACAGCAGGAAGGACCACCGCAGCTGCAGTAGGTGCACTCCCTCACCAAAGATCGTGGCCGTGGGTGTCACGCCTTCGCTGATGAGCCACACCGATTGGGTGAAGCCGGCGAGATCGGGTCCCATAGCAAGACCGTTCAATCGGCTCACGCTGACCAGGGACAGCACAACACTAAGGGTCAGGCTGATCGCATAGGGAATCCACCGGTCACCGGCGCCCGCGTCGAGGCGAGCCTGAATTGCGGTGTTCCGGCGACGTAGTCTTCGTCGCAGCGGGCTTTGGCTCATAGAGGAGCCGCCTCGATGAGTTCAGGGCCCTTGTTCCGCACGTTGTTGACCATGGTTGTCACCGGGGTGACCTTCAGCAAACCGTCCGGGGCAGGCACCAGCAATTCGTTGATCTGGTCCGCTCCGTTCTGAGGATCGAGCCATCGGTCCCATTCAGAAGGCGGCACGAGTACGGGCATCCGGTGATGGATGCGCTTCATCTCCTCGTTCGGGTCGGTGGTCAGGAGTGTGCATGTGATCAGCCACTCGAGGTTGTCAGGATCGGCCCCCTCGGCCACAGCGGCCTCAAACGATTCGGTCCCTGGCTTGGGCTTCCATGCTTCCCAAAGCCCGGCGAACACAACGGGCTCGTTGTCCCGACGGGTGATGTAGTACGGCTGCTTGTTCTTCTGGCTCTCTACCTTGTGCCACTCGTAGAAGCCGTCGGCGGGAACCAGGCACCGCCGTCTCTTCATTGCACTCCGAAAAGCGGGTTTCGTCGCAGCGGTGTTGGCCCTGGCGTTGATCATCTTCGAACCGATTTTGGGATCCTTGGCCCAGGAGGGAACCAAACCCCACTTCATCGTGTCCACCTCGCGATGGCCATCTTTGGCACGCACCGTGTGCACGGTGTTCGTTGGAGCGACGTTGTAGCTGGGCTCCAGCTCGGTCTCGGCTACAGATTCGCTCAGAACAGCCTGAAAGTAGTCTGCAAGTTCGCCCGGCGGAGCTGTAGCAACGAAGCGACCACACATGAGATCCAGCGTAGTGGAGGCCTCGCACCGCGCTATCCTTTGGCTCTCCAAACACGGGCTATGGCGTAGTTTGGTAACGCGCTGCACTGGGGGTGCAGAGATCGTAGGTTCAAATCCTGCTAGCCCGACGTTTGCCTGCCACCTGGCCCAAACTGGCTCTTCACCACGTAGGTCCGCCCGTGGACAGGCAAAGGCCCAGACGCACCAGTACGCCAACGTGGTAGCGACCAGAACATTCGTGGCGCTACACGCACGTTCCAGCGCAGGGACCGAAGCAGACTTGCCAGTTGGGTCCAACTGCTCAACAGGCACCTGAAACCTGCCGAGAGTCAGGTATATGCCCTCGCCCACCGCGTCTTCGGAGCGGCAGGGTCAACCGGTCGTGCGCCTCGCGGCAGCTGCATTCTCGGTCCCCCTGACCGCCCTCGGGATTTCACTCTCGTGGAATCACTGGGCCGGGGACGCGCTTGCACAATCGCCGTTCTGGGTTGCGCTCGTCATCGCGGCCGGGTTGATTATGGCGCTGATAACAAACTTCAAGATCGCAGTTCGTGGGGAACGTTTCGATCTCACTTTCACCGAGGTGCCGACCGCCTTCGCGCTGGTCTTCCTTTCTCCATGGCTCATGGCGATTGTGTGGCTGGGAGGGACCTTCGTGAACCTCGCCCGATATGGGTCGGCCTGGTACAAGCTGCTCTTCAACGCTGCGCTGACGCTCTTCCGGGTTGGACTGAGCGTGCAGCTGCTTCGATCCCTCAGCTCGGACACCTCCGGGGTGATGTGGCTGTTCACTCTGGCATTCTCGATCGCCTTCGCCGAAACGGTGAGTACATCGGTACTCACCGTCTTTGTGCGATGGGCTGCCGGCCGCCGAACGCCGTTCACGGAGATCACGTTTGCCTCGGGACAATCAGTGGTCGGTGCGGCGATCGGCACACTCGGTGTAATGACCGCGCAGCAGCACCCTGCGTTACTCGTATTGCCAGGTCTGGTGATGGCGGTCATCGGGCTGGCGTCGCGACAGCATGTAGCAGATCGGCAGACCTACCAGGATCTGCTCGAAGTTCATGGGTTCCTGAAGACTTTGTCAGGGCGTGACCCGGACGACGTCGCCAAACAGGGACTCGAAGAACTGCGACGAATCAGCAACTCCCGATGGGCAGTTCTCACCGATTCCTCCGGTGATCCGGTCCAGAGCGCAGGCGCGGTGCCGCCAGACATTCGCGCCCAGCTCGATCCGATATCCGAGGGAACGATCGGATCCGGCAACCTCCTGTATGCCTCGGTCTCAGCCGGCAGATCGATAGTGTTTTGTCCGGCGTCAGAGGATTCCGAACAGCGTGCTCGACGGATCGTTTCCGCCGCAGCGGACCTCCTCGCAAACGCCATCGATCGAGCCGACCTTCAGATTCAGATGGATTTCGACGCCACCCACGATCCGCTCACGGGGCTCCTCGCTCGCAGCGGGTTTCTACGACATGCAGACCGCCACCTTCAAGAATACGAGGGTGAGGGTTCGGTATTGGTCTTGGACCTGGCGCGCTTCGCTGATGTCAA
This sequence comes from uncultured Acidimicrobiales bacterium, assembly GCA_963751955.1. GTDB lineage: Bacteria > Actinomycetota > Acidimicrobiia > Acidimicrobiales > SZUA-35 > JABDIY01. Next base: position 342,260 of record CAVVWM010000003.1, read on the forward strand.
CAACACCCTCGGGTTCAAAGCGGGCGACCTCCTACTTCGAGAAGCCAGTTCTCGTCTATCGAGTGCACTGGGCGCCGACGCCATCCTGGCAAGGCTTGATGGCGACTCTTTTGCCCTGTTCATTCCGACAAGCGACCGGCGGTTCGCTCTCGATGTCGCCAGCCGAGTTCGCAATGCTCTCCACGGTTCGGTGGATCTGGACGGGTTGGAACTGACGCTGATAGTTCGAATCGGACTTGCTATCGGACCCACCCACGGAACGACCACCGAACAGCTTCTAAGGGCCGCCGATGTTGCCTCCGAACTTGCGAGTGAAAGCCAAGCTCCGGTCGTGGTATACCGGGCCGAGGCCGACCTTCATTCTGAGTCCAAGCTAGAGCTCCTTCACCGTATGCGCCGAGCTCTCGATGCCGAGGAATTCCAAGTGTGGTTCCAGCCAAAGACGGACACGATCTCCGGTCTGGTCGTTGGAGCCGAGGCCCTCCTGCGCTGGAACGACGACGACCGCTGGATTCCTCCAGATGAGTTCATACCAGCTGCTGAAGCTGCCGGCATGATGAACGATCTGACCGACTTCGTTCTGCGAAGATCTCTTGCCGCGGCAGCGAGCTGGCGAGCTGCCGGACATCAAATCGGTGTAGCGGTAAACCTGTCGCCGTCGTCGCTCGAGGATGCTCAGCTTCCGAGTCGAATCGCTTCGCAACTTCGCCAATTCAGCGTTGCGCCTCCGTCTTTGACGATTGAGATCACCGAATCTGTCGTGATGGGTCGAGGTGACACGGCCGCTGAGGGACTCGAACGGCTTCGCTCCCTCGGAGTTCGGCTGTCCGTAGACGACTTCGGAACCGGATATTCATCGCTTCGTTACCTCAAAGACCTCAACGTCGACGAACTCAAACTCGATCGCTCCTTTGTGCAGGATCTAGCGGTCTCGGACCGGTCAGAGACGATCGCCCGAGCCGTGGTCGGCCTAGGGCACAGTCTGGGTCTACAGGTCGTGGCCGAAGGGGTTGAAACCGACGAGGCGAGAGACCTGCTTCGGCACATGGGTTGCGACATTCTCCAGGGATACCTGATCGGACGGCCTATGCCGTTGGAGAACTTCGACAAATGGGTGAAGCGGTACTTGGTGTCGATCACGAGCAAGCAAAAAGAAAAGGGCCGATCACTTTCGTGATCGACCCGAATCGGACATCTTTGGCTTATAGCCAGCTGCCACCACGCATGATTTCTCCCTTCTGACGCATCGCAGGCGTCGCTTGCGGTCATGTTTATACGAGCGCAGCGAGTTAGCCAAACCGGAAGGGAACATCACCCTCCAGGTTTCTCTCAGAAGTTCGCTTTCCGTGGCCGAATGTTGACGCAGCGCCAACAAAACCGACCGAAGCGACAGTGATTGCGAAGATCACATTGGCCTCGCGAATGCCGATCACATCGGAAACAAATCCGCCGAGTAGTGCCCCGGAGGACAGCGAAATGAAGATCACACCCTGGACTACAGAAAAGATTGCTGCCCGGTCGGTGTCGGGCAATCGTCTCCCGAAGACGATGTTGGCCACCATCGATGCACCAAAGCCGACTCCCACTCCTCCGTACCCAATAAATGAACGCAAATCGGCACCGCCTGAGGCAAAAGCCACAGCCGCCACGACGCCGCCGATACCGGCTGCTCCAAAGCCGATCGTCAGCAGCACACTGTCACCGGGCTTGGTGGGGGCCAGCACAACGGTGATCACGGTAAACAAGGGGATCGTGGCAATCATGATCCCGATCCATCCTTCTGACAGGCCGACCGAGCGGCCAAACACTGGCGCCTGGGTCTCTATGGCCATGCCCGCAATTGTGAGAGCGGCAGCAACGAGCAGGGCAATAGCTGACAGCCGATCGCGGATCAGGTAGGCGCGAGCTGCAGCGAATGACCCTGATCGTTTTCCCCTCGCCGCCTGACCTGAAGCTGACACTCCACCGATCAGCAGCGCCGAAACCAAGAACGTCAACGCATTGATACCGAGCGTGCCGCCCGCGCCCAACCATGCGATGAGAAACCCGCCGATCGCCCAACCAACGAGTGTGGCTGTTTGGTTGGCGGTGTGGATCACCTTTACCGCATTCGGATACTCGTCTTCGGTCGTGACGTCCACGATGAGAGCCGACCGATTCGATTCCCATACCGGGTCAATCACCGCTATCACGGCTATCGCTCCGAGCAGCAGCCAGACCGGGATCTTGCCCACGCCAAGAGCAACCAGGCCATAGAGCCCAGCGCGTGCAACCTCACAGCCGAAAAGCAGGCGCACCCTGTCCATCTGGTCGCCGAAGGATGCAAGGTATTGACCCGGCCCGAGCCACGGAAGGAAGAACAGCGCACCGGCCACACCAACGCCCGACGCGAGACCAGTTTCGTCGAGAACGATGAAGGCGATCGCCAACCGCGCAGCCCAGTCACCGACCTGAGAAACCGCTGCAGCTGCAAGGATGCGACGAATCGCGGAGTTCCTGAGTGCATCCCGCATCAGCTGCTGACTGTAGTACTCAACAAGACGCCGCCCGTGCGATCGAACACCGACCCTGCTAAGTGAGGGCTAGGGTCCCGAAGTGAGAAGTTGGACCCGGTGAAACCGGAATCTCGCTCGAAAGCAGCGTGACGCGTCGTTTCCCAGTTCAAAGAGCCCCAATGGCCCAAATCACCCCTTCGACGGCTCTCCACCCCAAATACGCCACCAGGGCAAACACCATCAGCCAGAAATGCCATGGTGCTCGGGCTGGAACTTCGACCTTGACATCTTCCATATCGACAGAGTTTCCGCAGGTAGGACAGGTTTTGTGGGCCGTAAGAGCGGTGGGTGCTCGGTATTCGTCGCAATTGTCACACCACGGCACCGCCTCAGTATGGCGGGCACGCTCTCAGCCATCACACCAGAAGCCAGAAACCAACAGGTAAGACGAGCCGAGTTTCGACCGACTAACCTTATTGTATGGAACGCGTGGTGCCTCTCGCAGGCGCCCTGATCTGCGCAGTCGCCGCAGTCTTCTGGATCAGGGCCGCCCGAAGCCGCCGCCAGCTAGCTGACCGATTGGCTACTGAGGGCGCAGAGTCTGATCTGTGGCGCCTGGCCGACGCCGACTATCGGCGCGACATCGAAGCAGCGGTCATCGCAATTTCGACCGGCGCTCTCCTCGGCTTCTTCGGGGTTGTTGGCATCTCATTCTGGCCAGGCGTGCTGAGTGGTCTGCTCGCAATACCCTCGATCAGAACGATCGCCCAGCGAAGCTCGATCAACGAGGTGAGCCGAATCGCGGCAGACAGATTCGAGATCGAAAAGCGGGCCAAGGAAGTTACCCAACAGGCGAACCTGGCGCCCTACCACTGGGCGGCGCGTCTGGCGCCCAATAGCCTTCCCGCACTCAAGGGGTTCGAGATCGGACAGGAATATAACCCCGGTGCGGGCGCCCTGGCCGGCGACTTCTTCGATGTCTTTCGAATCGACAACGATCGCGTCGCCGCCGTCATCGGCGATGTCACCGGGCACGGAATAGAGCCCTCGATCACCGCCCTTCAAGCCAAATACCTTCTCCGCACCTTTTTGATGCAGTACCGGGATCCGGGACAAGCGGTCGAACAGCTCAATAACCAGATGTCCGTGCTGGAACGTGGTGAGGAGTTCATTTCCTTGTGCGTCCTCGTGTTTGACATCGAGGCTGAATCCCTGCGCTACGCATCAGCGGGCCACCCTGCTGCCTTCGTATGGCACCACCAGGAAGTACGTCCCCTAGGCGCTACCGGCCCGCTTCTGATGCTCGATCCCAAAGCGGTCTTTCACTCGCGCGAGGTGCAGTGGAATGCTGAAGACGTTGCGGTGCTTTACACCGACGGTCTCGCCGAGGCTCGGCGCGACGGTGTGCTCTTTGGCGAAGACGGGGTTGCGTCGATCATCCGTCGCGACCCAACCGCAGGGGTCGACGTGCTGGCGAAGTCTCTGATGGAAGCTGCCCGCGACTTCAGCGACGGCCCCATTACTGACGACGTTGCCATCCTCGTCATCAGGCATGCCTAGCCGCGTTCTCGCCACGGGCTCAAGGCTCCGTGTGGCCTGAGAGGGCACGCCGCGGGCGAACGTCAGCGGTTTCTCACCCGCAGTTTGATGGGAGTGCCGGCGAGGCCGAATTCCTCTCGGATCTGGTTCTCGATATAGCGCAGATACGTGTCGGGAATCGCTCGATTGGTGAAAAGCGTGAACGTCGGCGGATCTGTTGCACCCTGGGTTGCATACAGAATCCTCGCCCCGTTTGGCGCGGCGTGGGCTGCCTGAGCCGACCGGATAAGGTCGTTGACTTTTTTGGTTGGCACCCGAGTCTGATAAGCATCGATCGCATCGAACAAAGACGGGAGCAGCTTGTCGATTCCTCGACCCGACAGCGCCGAGATCCGATGTTGTGGAACATCGGGGAGGAAACTCAACTTGCGCTCCAACTGCGCTCCGACCTGATGTTTCTGCTCGGTTTCGGTGATGTCCCACTTGTTCAGCACGACCACGATCGGGCAGCCCGCAGCGTCTACCCGTTCGGCCAACCGTTGATCTTGATGTGTGACGCCCTCGGATCCGTCAACGACGAGGAGGGCCACGTCGGCTTTGTCGACCGCACTTAGGGCTCGGACCACGCTGTAGTACTCAGTGTCCTCGTCGATTCGAGATCGCCGCCGCATTCCGGCAGTGTCAAGGAATCGGATCGGACCCTGCGCTGTCTCAACCACCGTGTCCACCGTGTCGCGAGTGGTTCCGGGCAGGTCGTGCGTGACGCTTCGCTCGTCACCGATCAGCTGGTTGAACAGGGTCGACTTGCCAACGTTGGGGCGGCCGACCAGCGCTATGGAGAAGATCCGCTGTTCTTCCTCTTCGCCAGGTTCGTCGGCCTCGGGCAGTTCGGGCAACGCGGCGGTGACGGCGTCGAGCAGATCGCCGACTCCCCTGCCATGAAGCGCCGACACGCCAAATGGTTGTCCAAAACCAAGCGACATGAGCTCCCACAGTTCATCAGAATGTTTGAGATCGTCGACCTTGTTGGCAACGACGAAGACTGGAACGTCGAGTCTTCGTATGAACCGCACGAAGTGCTCATCTTCATCGGTGACGCCAACCGTGGCGTCGACAACCAAGAGGATCACAGACGCATCAGCGATGGCTTGCTCCGATTGAGCCGACACCTTCATATCGATTACCGAACCGCTGGTCAGCCAACCACCGGTATCGATCAGATCGAATTCGCGACCTTGCCACTCGGCGGGCACCTGCTTGCGGTCGCGTGTAACCCCGGGACGTTCCTCCACTATTGCTTCGCGGCGTCCCAGAATCCGGTTCATCAGCGTTGACTTGCCTACGTTTGGCCGTCCCGAAATTACCACTTTGGGTCTCATGGTCATGGCTGTCGCACCACCGTTCGCTCTGAAGAGCCGGCCAGTGCTTCTCGGAGTGCGATGCCGTTGGTCGGCACGATCTCGACCGGACGGGGAAGGTCACTTGGGCTGAGTCCATCGAGGAAGACACCGTTGGAAAGGCACACGTCGGGGAGAAGATATCGGTGCCCTTCCGGTTCGGACACAAGCGCTCGTTGGAGGTCTTCGCCAACCATCAGCCCAGCAACACCGATGTTCCCTCCGAAGAACTCGTTCTTGACCTCAACGATCCGGGCGTGGGGCAGAGCCGCAATACGGGGAGCGATCACCTCGGCCCCATAGCTGGAGGTGAGGACACCGATCGGGGGAGGGCTCTTGGCCTTCCGGGTTGCTCTGAGAGAAACCGGTGTTGCGCCGTAAAATTTCTGGTCGTCGCTAAGTCGCGGGGCACGGTAGGCCAAGGCTGGCGCACCCTCAACCCAAGCGAAAAACCCTGGTTGGGTCCCGGTAGGTGTGGCCACCTCGCCGTCGAACTCGCGCTGGAATGTCCGGGCCATGCCGATCCCGTCTTCGTGCAGTTGGAAGTCCTCGTATTCCTCTGCGTGAGGGAAAGGGAGGCCGGCAAGGATGTAGTACTCATCGGCGCAAAACACGAGACGTCGGTCGAGTAGACGAAGAAACCGTTTCTGCCATGCCTCGACCGTCGCCACGACTGCTCGTGCTTCGTCGGTGGTGTGGAAGCGCATCGTCTCTTCCTGGGAGAACTTGGACACGCCGAGCGGAACGACTGCGACCGAGGACATGTCGGCATAACGGTCCATGATGCCGCGCATAGTTCGCTCTAGTTCATCCCCGTCGTTTACTCCGGGGCAGACCACAACCTGACCGTGAACCTCGATGTTGTTGGCCAGAAGAGCGTCGAGCCATCGAAGGCTCATGGCACCGCGCCGATTGCGCAACATGTGCGACCTTGCGCCGGGGTCGGTGGCGTGAATACTCACATAGAGCGGAGACAGACGTTCGGTGATGACCCGTTCGAGATCTGCTTCGGTGAAACGGGTGAGCGTGGTGAAGTTGCCGTAGAGGAAGCTCAGACGGTAGTCATCATCTTTCAGATAGAGCGACTTCCGCATGTTGGGTGGCAGCTGGTAGATGAAGCAGAACGAACAGTGGTTGTCGCAGGTTCGAACCTGATCGAATACAGCGCTTTGCACCTCGATACCCAACGGTGCGCCAGCATTCTTGTTGATGTGAACGTTCCGTTCGAGACCCCCGCGGTCGAGCTCGATCTCTACTTCGGACTCATCGACCAGCGTCTGGTACTGAATGACGTCACGAAGTCGCTCTCCGTTGATGGTCCTCACCACATCGCCGACGATGACACCTGCTCGGCCTGCTGGCGAAGTTGGATCCACTGACACAACCACTGGCGCGTCGGCACTCGTGGCGGTGGAAGTCATCCCGCCAGTCTAGGGATCGCCTGAAGCCGGTCAGCGGTGCCGCTAGGCACCATCGGACCGAGGGCTCAGATGAAGACCCGATCATTCTCCGGCCACGCCTCGACAGCGGAGGTCGACGTTCACACATCCAATGGGGCGGTCAGAGGAATGACCGTCGAGGTGGGCCAGGCCGCTGCGATCGATCGCTCCGACAGCGGTGTCGAGCGACACAGCGGTGACAGTTGCGGCTCAAATCGTTGCAATCCCCAATCCCCTTTGGACCCGCTTCCCCAGGTCTGTGGCCGCTGTGACAGATACGACAGTGTGCTTTCGCTCGGCTGCCATCAGCTCGACTCGAGATCCAACTAGATTCGCGCTCGGTGGAAATCGAGCGACGGACCGCGGAGCAGGAAAGCAACCGTTTGGGTGTATTCGGCCTACCCGAACCGACGGCGAAGCGAATCGTCATCCGCCAGGCTGGCTACTCGACGTCACCCCGCAGGGACCGGGTTGTTCCGACGGTGAGGTCGAGGACCGAACCGGTGCGGAGAAATCCCCCCGCTCATCGATTGCGCCCTGCGAATCTGGCATCGGTGCTGATCCTCGGAGCGCTCCTCGCTGCAGTTATGGTCGCCGGATTTGGCCAACTGCGTGATTCAACGGGTCGTCCCGAGGTGCTGGGAGTCACTCAGATCCCCGCCCGTCCCTCAGGCGAGCTCAACAACCCAACCTCGACTCAGCCCCGCCTGAGAGAACCGTCCGACGACGTGGCGGCGTCTGCATCCGCCACCGAACAATCCGAGGCCAGCACGCCTACCCGTTCTCCGACGACGCAAACAACTATCCGATCCACGGTTCGTAATGGGGGATCACTCCTACCTGCGCCAACCTCGGTGTCGACTACAGCTGTGAGCACAACGACCACTGCGCCCAGCGTCAGCACCGCGCAAGCGCCGAGCACTTCATCGTCGACAACCACAATCCCGAGCACGACCACTTGGTCCACCACCACGGTGCCGATCGACCTGACTACCGGGCCTCGCCTCACGACGACGACCGCATCACCAACAACAACAACAACAACAACAACCGAGCCGACTCCCACCAGTGAAGCCCCCGCCCCAACCACGATCGAACCAACGACAACATCGACCGAGCGTCCCGACCCATCGACCACTACGGCCCTGCCCACCACAACAACAGAACCAACGACAACATCGACCGAGCGTCCCGACCCATCGACCACTACGGCCCTGCCCACCACAACAACAGACGAATCCACCACAACCCTCAGCACGACCCTCACCACCAACACACCAACCGTGGATGCCGACGACAACAACGACGGCGACTGATCAACTGTCCTCAGCGGAATCTCATCGGATTCGATAGTGAGCAAGGTTTTGGGGTACGACAACCCGATGAAGATCGCCATCGTTGGTTCAGGAATCGCCGGTCTGACCTGCGCCCATGTTCTCGGACCACACCACGACGTGTCACTCTTCGAAGCTGACTCACGCGTCGGTGGCCACTCCAACACCGTGATTGTGCACGATCCGGTCGTCGGAGATCTGGGGGTCGACACGGGGTTCATCGTCCACAATGACCGGAACTATCCCAATCTCACCCGGCTGTTCTCTGAACTCGGTGTTGAGACTGTCGACACCGAGATGAGCTTCGGTGTAGCTGATGAACAATCCGGGTTCGCCTACCGAGCAACCAACCTGAATTCTCTGCTGGCAGATCGCAGGAATATTGTTCGCCCCCAGCTCTACCGCATGCTCTTCGATATCGGCCGCTTCTATCGAAGCGCTCGCCGCTTCCTCGCTAGCGGAGACGAAACAACGAACCTTGGGGAATTCCTCTCACGCGGCCACTACTCCCCAGCATTCGTTGACCTGCACCTCATCCCGATGGGAGCGTCCATTTGGTCTGCAGATCCCGCTTCATTCGATGAATTCCCGGCCCGAAGCTTGTTGAGCTTCCTCGACAATCACGGTCTGCTGAGCGTGCGCGATCGGCCGCAATGGAAGGCCATCGTCGGTGGCAGCCAACAGTACGTGAACCAGATTCTGGAACGATTCGAAGGAGAGGTTCACACCCAAACACCAGTGCTCGGCATCCAACGGCGTTCCGACAACGTAGAAATACATACCGAAGCTGGCACCGTGGTATTTGACGCCGTCGTCATCGCCTGCCACAGCGATCAAGCCCTGAACATGCTGACAGATCCCTCCACAAACGAAACAGAAGTCCTGGGCGCGATTCGCTACCAGAAGAACAAGGCCATTCTCCATACCGATACGGCCGTACTACCCCCACAGAAGCTGGCCCACTCAGCATGGAACTACTTTCGTCGAGCCGACGGCTCAGACGTTGGAGCGGCTGTGCTGACCTACGACATGACCGACCTCATGAAGTTGCCGGTTACAACCCAGTACTTGGTGAGCCTCAACGACCACCGGATCGACCCTTCCAAAGCTCTGTATGAAACGACCTACCGGCACCCGGTTTTCGACGGCCCGGCAATTGCAGCCCAACGTCGTGTAGCCGAGATCAGCGGCACCAATCGAACCCATTTCGCCGGTGCGTACTGGGGTTTCGGATTTCACGAGGATGGTATGGCTTCGGGACTACGGGCCTGCGCCGAACTCGGTTCGCCGTGGGAGTTCGAGTCGGAGCCGGTCCGATGAGAGCCGGGCGCGCCGCCGTCTGCGAGGGCGAAGTTTGGCATCGGCGGAACAAACCAACGGTGAACGAGTTCACGTACCGAATCAGTCACGTGTGGGTGGATCCCGACCAGCCCGAAGACCTCACCGACCGCCATCGGTTGTGGTCCTCGAATCGAATCGCACCAGGAAGATTCCGACGTTCGGACTACGGGATGGAACCCACCGGATCTCTGGTCGAGCAGGTTCGGGATGAACTCACACCTGTTCTGGGGTATCGCCCAACCGGGGCAATACGAATGCTTGGACAAGCGAGGCGATGGGGGTGGATGTTCAATCCCATCACCGTCTTCATCGCGTGGCACATCGATCCAGAGACCCCGGTCGGGGCTGTGGCCGAGGTGACCAACACCCCCTGGAAAGAACGAACCCACTATCCGCTTGTTCTGGCCAGTGCTGGAGAGGACAGCTGGAGCACCGAATTCGACAAGACTCTCCACGTGTCCCCGTTTCTTGATGAGGATTTCCGCTATCGCCTTTCGATCACTGATCGCGATCCTCAACTAGAGGTTCGAATCGATGTGCTCAGGCCTCGGTGCGACGAGCCCATGGTGGAAACCGCTGTCCGGGTCACGCGGTCAGAGCCGACACCGGCGGCGCTCACACGGGCTCTCACCCAGGGGGCCCTCTCCACTCGGATTGTCTCGCTGGGAATCCACGCTCAAGCGGCGCGGCTGGCAGCAAAGCGGGTTCCCTTTGTCAGTCATCCTCGAAAACGTTCCTCAACCGGCACCCAACCCGCTCCGATCCAGGAGGATTCTCCATGACAACCGTCTCTCCCCGCCCCAGCGCCCGGCCCGAACTCCTTCTCCAGAAAGCGAAACTTGCGGTTCATCCGGCTCCTGCGCCCAACAACGTGCGAGTCACGTATAACCGCCGATATCGAACTGCGCGGTCGATCGTTACCACTCTGCTTGGGCGTCTCACCAGAGATTCCTTCATCATCAAAGAGGGCGACGACGTGGCAATCTACGGGCCAGGCGGCGGCATCGAAGCAACACTGACTGTTCTGGACCCTCGGGCATGGTGGCATCTTGCGACCGAGGGATCTATCGGGCTGGGGCGGGGCTACATCGAGGGCTGGTGGCACAGCGAAGACCCGGATCTTGTCGTCCGGGTAGCTGCTCGCAACATGAAAGCTATCGACGAGATCCGCAACCGCATGGCCGATCTGACCAACCCGATTACGGACCGAGTTCGTAGACTTGGGCCGACTCCGGATCGGTCCAAGAATCGCGAAGACATCGGCGCTCATTACGACCTCGGAAACAACTTCTTCCGGTTGTTCCTCGACGAGACCATGACCTACAGCAGCGCCGTCTTCGAGCGAGCGGACCAGGCTCTCGCCGAGGCGAGCAACGCCAAATACGACCGTTTGCTGCGCAAGCTCGGCGTGACGCCTGGGATGTCGCTGACCGAGATCGGCACCGGCTGGGGCGGGATGGCGCTGCGAGCGGCTAGCGAGTTCGGTGCGGTTGTGACCTCTACCACGATCAGCCATCAGCAGTATGCCGAGGCCAATCGTCGAGTTAAGTCGGCCGAAGCTCATCAACTGATTGCGCCTGATCAAGTCCGTTTGCTCGAACATGATTGGCGAGACGTTGATTCCGCTGTCGGTCAACGCGCTGACCGCTTAGTCAGCATCGAGATGATCGAGGCCGTCGACTGGCGGGACTACCCAGAATTCTTCAAGGCGATTGAGGCCAACATCAGCTCCGACGGCATGGTCGGACTTCAGGCCATCTGTGTTCCTGATCGCAGGTATGAGCGAACCAAACACACCGAAGACTTCATCGCCCGGTTCGTCTTCCCCGGTGGCTTCCTACCGTCCATCGGCAAGATTGCCAAGATCGTCAGTCGACACACTCATCTCCAGTTGATCGACGTGGAAGACTTCGGTGCGCACTACGCGGAGACACTGCGGCAGTGGCGAGAGCGATTCGACAATCACGTCGATGAACTTCACAAACTCGGTTTGGACGACCGTTTTGTTCGCTTGTGGCGTTTCTACCTGGCCTATTGTCAGGCCGCCTTCACCGAACGCCATTGCACGGTGAACCAGCTCGTGCTCGTGGGTCCGGACTGGCGACCAAACGGACTGGATCTACGTCCCGCTTAGGGGAATCAGAAACGAAGATCGCAGGTCCGCCAAACTCGGAGATCTCACCTGTCTTTCTCGACGACACCTCGATTTCAGAAGTGTCCCGTTTGAGAGAAAGCGGGGAGCGATCCGACCTTTGCGAACCTGCGCTAAATCGATGATGCACTGCGGAATATCCGTCGTCAAGGTCTAGCTACGAATCGGTCCTCGACCGGCGGAAATGAATCTGTCCGTGTCTCGCCACCGCCTGGCACGAATCCGAGCGTGCCGCGTTCATCTACCCTGTCAACTGTGAAGGGCCCACAGCGACCGCGCCAAACCCAAGAATCAAGCCGATGACACGCTTGCGTTCCCCGCTGGGCTCGATCACAAGCATCAAGACCAAGTGGTCGCTGGTGATAATCGCAGCTGTCGCAGTAACAGCGGGGATGAGTCAGCTCGGAGTCGCGCTGGGTTGGCCCGTTTGGATCCGCCCAATCGCAGCCGGAGCCTTAGCGCTGATAGCGGTGCAACTGCTGGCGAGGGGCATGACCTCCCCCCTGCGGGCCATGTCGGATCAGGCCCAGAAGATCGCCGAAGGTGATTTCGCCGGCCGCGTGCACCCCGACTCCCGGGATGAGATAGCTCAGCTGGCAGAATCGTTGAATCACATGGCAGAGCAGCTGGCCGAAGTCGACCGGCAGCAGAAGGAGTTCATTGCCAATGCATCACACGAACTTCGAACTCCTGTGGCAACAATCCAGACTCAATTGGAAAACATCGTCGATCGTGTCACTGAGCCATCGCCCGAGGTTCTCCACCGATTGTTGCAGCAGGCCCAACACGTAGGCGGTCTCGTTCGCCAGCTCCTCGATCTCTCCAGGCTCGACACGACGCTGGCAACGCCGAACAAAGAACTCGTAGCTGGCGGGGTGGTTCTCAAACAGGTCGTTCACGAAGCCCAGCTGCTCCACCCCGGAGCTCAAATAGAGCTCACACTTTCGGGTCCACTCGGGGTCTCGGCCGATGAAAAACTCCTCCACCAGCTGTTCACGAACCTCGTCCTGAATGCGCTGCGATTCGCACCGGTGAGATCTCCGATTACCGTGACCGGAACCGGTGACGGGGACACCGTGACGATCCGAGTCAGCGATCAGGGACCGGGTATACCACCAGAGTTGAGATCACGTGTGTTCGAACGCTTCTGGCAATTCGACCGAAGCGGACCCACGGGTAGTGGCGGAGCAGGCCTGGGGTTGGCGATCTGCAAGAGGATCGTGGAACTTCACGATGGCGAGATTTCGATCCATTCAGCCCGGCCAACTGGGACCACGGTCCAGGTGCAGCTCAAGGCGTTCTGACTACAGCGTCAACAGCACATCTGTGGCGTTGATTCGCCGGTCCTCCAAAGGCGGCCGGACATCCAGATCGCCCCCGAGCCCAACCGTCGTTGCCACATCGAGGGCGCTCAGAAGATCACGAATATCTCGAGGTGGAGCGAAGTATTCGTCCTCTTCAGTGATTCGAACCTCGTCAACGCCCCTGGTTGGATCAAGCGAGGAGATCACGGCGGCAACCACATCATCTGGAGCAGAGGCTCCAGCTGTGACTCCCACCGTTCCGGAGAGATCGTCGGGAAGCTCATCAGGCCCATTGATTCTGTAAACCCGGTCACATCCCGCCTCCCGGGCAAGCTTGGCCAGAGCATTGGTGTTGGAAGAGTTTGCAGAGCCGATCACCACAATGGCATCACACTTGTCGGCGATAGCGGTGAGCGCTGATTGGCGATTGGTTGTTGCAAAACACAGGTCGGACCGCCCCGGCTGCCACAGATCGGGGAAACGCTCCCTGGCCGCCTCAGCCACCTCGCTCCACTCTCGATGACTAAGGGTCGTCTGGGCCAGCAACGCCGTCGGCTCCTCGAAGTCGGGCAACGCTTCGACCTCCTCCACGGACTCGACCCTGCTGATCGATGTGGGTGCAACCGCCATCGTGCCAACCGCCTCTTCGTGTCCCTCGTGACCCACATAGATGATTCGGAAGCCCTTGTTCGCACGAACCTTGACCTCGTGATGAACCTTGGTCACGAGCGGGCACACCGCGTTGACCACGTAGGACCCCCGATGCTGAGCGGCCGCGACCACCTCAGGAGCGCTTCCGTGGGCGCTCAACATGATCGGCATCCCCTGTGGCACCTCCGCTATGTCATCGACGAAGACCACTCCTCGCTCGACAAACCGATCGACGACCAGCTTGTTGTGAACGATCTCGTGGTAGCAGTACACCGGCGGCTCGAACGCTCGGACCATCCACGCCAGCGCCTTGATCGCCATCTCGACCCCCGCGCAGAACCCCCGAGGAGCGCAGAGCAGAACCTTGTCGACGCCCATGGCTTCATTCATGTCTTCCAGACTACTCAGCGCCACGAACTCCCATCGGACCCGGTGCTAGCTTGGCTCGCAGTTCGCCGAGAGAAGGCTCTGATCCAGCTATGGGAGGAAGCGGTCGAGGAATCGCGGCGGGCTGGACCAATTGTCGGGAGTGCCGTGGCCCGATGGCCGCATCCCAAACCTCGGGTGGATCGTGCTCCACATGACCGAGGGGTTCGCCCGCCACGTGGGCCACGCCGACCTGATTCGTGAAGCTATCGACGGCAGCACAGGCGAATAGCCCGGCGGCGGAACTATCCGCCAGCGAGCACCTGGGTCCATGGCAGATCTGAGCCTGAGCAACAATCGGATTCACCTCCGTCTGAGTGCCACGGGGTCAGCGAAGGCGATTCGGTCTGAATCGACTGCGCCACGTGATGCAGTACGGTCGTCTCATAGCTGAGGGGGCGCCGTGGTCCGACGCACTCGTGTTCGCCGAGGAGGCTCGATTTACATGACCGAGATAGAGATCGACCATCCGACCGTGATTCTGGCTGCGTGCAGCGAGTACGACGTCGATCGAATTCGGGATATCGCCGGTCACGGCCTCGACCGTCTCGGGCTCAGTCCCTTCGGCCAGACGCTGGTCAAGCCGAACTGTGTGACCTCTGGGGAGAAGTTCCCGCATGCCTACACCCGCCCCGAGTTCCTCGAAGGTGTCCTGGGCGCGCTCGGAGAGCGAGCCCAGCCTTCCACGACGATGCGGTTGGGGGAACGTTGTGGCATCACGATTCCGACCCGCTACGCGTTCAAGGAGGCCGGGTACTACCCGATGCTCGAGCGAGCGGGCGTAGAGCCAGTGCACTTTGACGAGGTGGGGCAGGTCGAGATTCCGCTGACCCACGATGGGCGGCTGCGCGATTCGCTCTACGTGCCGCGGCCGGTCGCCGAAGCCGACTTTTTTGTGAACTGCCCGAAGTTCAAAGCTCACCCCTGGACCACGGTCACGTTCTCGATGAAGAATTACATCGGAATCCAGGATGACCGTCACCGCCTGATCGACCACGATCACAAGCTGAACAACAAAGTCGCGGACCTCCAATACGTGCTGCAGCCCCGGTTCATCGCCATCGACGCGATCATCGCCGGTGAGGGTCGCATGCTCACCCCGCTGCCGTTCGATCTGGGGTTAGTCATCATGGGAAACAACCAGGTGGCCTTCGATGCGGTGTGCTGCCACATCATCGGGCTCGATCCACTATCGGTCGACCACATCCGCCTCGCCCACGAGCGCGGATTCGGTCCTGTTGATCTCGACGAGATCACGATCGACGGTGACGTGACCCTCTCCGAGGCCAAGACCCGAGCCGAAGGGTTCCGGGTCGGGCTGATACGGGTCGAGGAGTACTTCGCCGACTCGTCCATCACCGCTCATGCGGGCCCGCCACCGGCGGGAGAGGGCGTCGACGAGGAGTATTGCTGGGGTGGTTGCCCCGGCGCCATGGAGGAAGCGATCGAGATCATGCGCCTCTTCGACGACAACACCGATGACAAGCTCCCGACCACACACATTGTCTTCGGCGATTACGACGGCGAGATCGACGCCGGGCCCGACGACAAGGTCGTGTTCATTGGGGACTGCGCTACCTACGAAGGCGAAATCGGGGGTAGCCCTGTCACTATCGACAATCTGTACATCGACCGATCTCGAAAGGATCCGCTGGAGGCGGAAGGCACCGACATCTTCGCCAAGATGGCCTCGGTCGAGCGCTCGTGGTTCCGAACCCGCAATGATCAGGTGCTGGAGATCCGCGGCTGTCCGGTCAGCGTGGCCGAGCAGGTCCTGCTGCTGGTGAAGCTGGGCAAGTTGAAGAGCCCGTATCTCGACCCCAGCCAAATTGGGCCGTTCGTGAGTTGTTATCTGAGCGCGCGGACCCAAAAAGCGCTTCGTGGTCTCCGACGTGAGCCCTACAACACGCCCGGCCCCGCCAAGCGCGGATCGGCTGCGGTGACCTGAGGACGCCCGGGCGCAGGCTGTTCGGTGAGCTCTGGGACCCAGGCGAGCCGGCAACGTGTGACTACGAGGGGGCGAATGTCCGCCTAGAGCCCAACATTGCGCTGGGCAGAGTCGAACAGCTCCTGAATGCTGTCTTGGAGTTCGGCGCTCAGACGCCGTATGTCGCTCCGCTTCACACGCTCCCCTGCGGCTCGTTCGGCCGGATAGATCGGCGTGCCGACGATGATCGACATGCGTTTGGGCCTCGGGAGTTTCTGCCCCTTGGGCCACGAGCGCTCTCCGCCACCGATCCCGATCGGAACCACTGGGACGTTGGCACGCGCTGCGATGAAGGCGGCGCCGTCCTTGAGAGGCTGCACCTCGGGGCCCGAGTGGCGGGTTGACTCAGGAAAAATCACCAGCGGTTCACCGGATCGAAGTACATCCTCGGCAAGCCGCAGAGCTTCGCGATCCGTACTCGACCGTTCCACCGGAAAACCGCCCGTGGCTCGCAGAAACCAGCCAAGACCGGGCGTCGCGAAGTACGACTCGGCACCCATGAACCGGAACATCGTTCGCGGTGGGGTCACAGCCACAACGGCGGTGTCGATTATCGAACGATGGGCGCCGGGCGCGACCACATAACCACCTGTCGCTGGCAGGTTCTCCCTTCCTTCGATACTCAAACGAAGGAAGAGGCGTGAGAAGCCACGAAAGATAGTGGTGAGAACACGGAAGAAAACGCGCTGAGCACGAGAAATGGACGCTGGGTTCGATTGTCTCTCTGGAATACTGCTCACTCCTCCGGGCCAGAAGCCTTTCGGGCTTGATCGAGCAGGTTTTCCAAGACGTCGAGAACCTCTTCGATGGTGAGGTAGGTGGTGTCGACCTCGAGGGCACCGTCGGCCTGCCTGAGTGGGTCGATTTCGCGATTCTCATCAAGCGCGTCGCGTCGGGCGATATCGGCAGCGACAGTGTCGTAGTCGAGATCGGTGACCTCACCAGCCCTCCGGGCGGCCCGAACCTCGGGGCTTGCAGTCAGATACACGATCAACGTTGCATCTGGAAAAACCACGGTTCCGATATCCCGACCTTCCAACACTCCTCCGCCCCGACGTCGAGCCCACTCGCGTTGTCGGCTGACGAGTTCGGCACGAACACCGGGATGGGCAGCGACGCTCGACACGGCCCGAGTTACTGCGGGCCCGCGGATCTGCGTTGTGGCATCCACCATGTTCACTGTCAATGTTCCATCGACCTCCATTCGAAGATCTATGTCCCGAGCCATCTCGGTGGCCTCCTCGGGATCGGCCGGATCGATTCCGGCTGCGATGCAAGCAAAGGTCACAGCCCGGTACATAGCTCCGGTATCCAGGTAGGGAAGGCCCACCCGTTCGGCCAAGCTCTTCGCAACGGTGCTTTTACCTGAACCTGCTGGGCCGTCGATCGCAACAATCACCATCTCGCCCTGATCCGCGGTTGCTTCAAGTTCGCTCATCCGGTCTCTCCTTGCCCTGGTGCGATCAATCGAGGGATCGCACAGTTGGACGGTATCCCTTGGCAACCAATCCACCGACCAGGAGATCGCGGGCGCTCAGGTCGGTGAGGAGGAGCATCACACCCCGTCGACCTTCTCCGGAATGGGTCAGTTCGAGATCGTGAATGTTGACGTCGAGTTCGGTCGCCAAAGTTGCGATAGCAGCGATTTCGCCCGGACGGTCTGGAATGGGGATTGCGAATTCCACCAGCTGATCGCTCTGCTTTATTCCGGTGGGTAGATTGATGCGAGCAACTCGAGCTCGTTCCAGGATCGCCAACACTTCATCAGACCGCCCTTCACCGACCGCCTCACGTAGCGCCCCAAGACGGGCGATCAACGCATCAAGGCCGGCCATAATCGACGGCGTGTTAGACGAGATGATGTCTGGCCATATCGAGGGCCGACCGGCGGAGATTCTCGTCATGTCCCGAAACCCACCGGCTGCCAGGCGAAGCAACGCTCGATGCTCCACCGATGACTCGTCAGCCAGGGTCATCAACGCAGCCGCAGTCAGGTGAGGAACATGAGAAACCTGGGCAACCATCTCGTCGTGTTTGTCAGCCGGCATCGTGAGTACCTCAGCGCCAATTCCTTTCACCACACTTCGCACGCTGGCAAAAATGTGTGCGTCGGTGTCGGGCCGGGGGGTAAGGACCCACGTGGCCCCCTCGAAGAGATCTGGGTTCGCGCCGGCGATTCCATCTTGCTCGGAACCGGCCATCGGGTGACCACCAACGAATCGTTCGTTGGAGATGGAGCTCACCACCTCGCGTTTTGTGGAGCCCACATCGGTGACGACGCCGACGCAGACGCTTAGAGCATGCTCGGCAACCGCCGGAATAGCTCCTACCGGGACCGCGCAGAAGACTATGTTTGCGTCGGGGTCAGGACCCTCGAGGTGGGCGTACCCCTTCTCGAGCGCAATACGAACCGAGTCGGGCTCGGCATCGGTGACAGACACGTGCCAGCCCCGTTGGGACAGAGCAGCAGCCAATGACCCGCCGATCAGTCCACAGCCGATGATCCATGCTCTACCTGGAGTGGCGGTCGACGGAATATCGGTCATGCCTCATCACCGGGCAGCGCCAGGTCGGGCCGCAGCGTCGTGGCATCCCGCAGGAACACGTGGTTGAGTTCTGACCGCGGTAGGTCGCAGTCGAAATGGAGCATCACTCGAATGCATCGTTCCAGCCCGCTCTGTACGTTCATCTCCTGGGCACATAACAAGGGGACGTCGGTAAGCCCGAATGCCCGCGCCGCTGCTGCGGGTGCGACAGCGGTCAGGTCGGGGGTGGCCGTGAAAAAGATGCTCGTCAGGCAGTCGCTGCCGATGTGATTTCTCTCGAAGAGTTCGGTGAGAAGCCGGGTAGTGCGATCGATGATCTCATCTTTGCTGTCGGCGTCGCAGGTGATCGCCCCGCGCAGCGCTCTCGTTGGCATGGGGTCTAAAACTACCGCTTAGGAGGCGGTGCAGAGCTTTTGACCGATTTCTGGAGGGCGAGCACCTCGGCCTTGGCGAGCGGGCGCCATTCGCCCGGTTTGAGGTGATGGTCAACAAGGGGTCCAATTCTGGTTCGCACCAGACGTATCACGGGGTGTCCTATGGCAGCGCACATGCGGCGAACTTGACGATTACGGCCTTCGTGAATCGTAAGGCGGATCAGCCCGTCGCTGACCAGAGCAGCTTGTGCTGGCGCAGTAAGGCCGTCATCGAGTTCAACGCCTTGCCGCAACATCCGAAGCTCACCGGGTTTGGGCGATCCTTCGACGTGGGCCAAGTACTCCTTCTCAACTCCGTGGGACGGGTGCGTGAGCTGGTGGGTCATTGCGCCGTCGTTGGTGAGCAACAGCAACCCCTCGGTGTTGAAGTCCAGCCGCCCGACCGGAAACACCCTGGGTTCGGAGGGAACAAGACCGACCACGGTCGGCCGTCCCTGTGGATCATCGGAGGTCGAGACGGTGCCCGCCGGTTTGTTCAGGAGGTATGTCACCGCATCAGGCATCATCGAGATCACCGCACCGTCGACCGAGATCTCGTCGCTGTCAGGATCAGCTTTGTCTCCCAGCGTGGCCACAGCGCCGTTGACAGACACCCGCCCTTGGCTGATCATCTCTTCAACCACGCGCCGACTCGCAACGCCCGCCCGGGCAAGTATCTTCTGGAGCCGCTCCGGTTCGGTGTGTTCGCCGTCGAGCCCGGGAAGCCGAAACGGATCAGCGTCAGTCACTGGCGGCGGATTCCGCAGGCTCAGCCATCAACGTCTGCTCGAGCGCTTCCACAACGTGGGCCGGCGGAACGAAGTCGCCGAGTGGAGGTAGATCCCGCGCATTAGGAATTCCGAGCTTCTCGCAGAAAAGCTGAGTGGTTCCGAAAAGAACAGCCTGTCCAGGGCCCTCGTCTCTACCAATCTCAGCTACGTAACCGCGTTGTGACAGCGTTCGAAGGACGCCATCGACGTTCACGCCGCGAATAGCACCGATCTGAGCCCGCGAAATCGGCTGCTTGTAGGCGATGATTGCCAAGGTCTCCATCGCGGCGGCCGACAGCTTCTGGTTCTTGCCGTCGGTCACGTAGCCTGTGATCAAATCGGACAGATCAGGATGGCTTTGGAATCGCCAGCCTCCGGCGATATATGCAAGTTGAAATCCACGGCCCTGGTCCTCATAGCTGTCGCTCAGGGCCACACAGATGGTCCGTACCGTCACCTCATCGGTTCCTAATGCAGCTGCCAGCTCGGCGTCGGGAATCGGGTCTGAGGCCACCATGACCATTGCTTCGATGCCACGACTCAACATGGACAACCGGTGTTCGTCGGCGAGGTCGATTGTTACGTTTTCGGTCATCGCTGTTCGGCTCCTGCCTTCGTTATCCGTCGTAGGTGTCGATATCGGTGAGCGCAGCTTCACGATCGTCGTCGGAACCAACCCATTCGACCCTGAGGTCGGCCAGGTGCCCGACCTGGTCAAGATCGACCACACCCTGCTTGAAGAGCTCGAGCACCCCAAGAAACCGGACAACGACTTCAAGGGTGTCGTCGGCGACGTGGGCAGTGAGCTCTTTGAATGTCTTGGAGCCACGGTCGGGAAGGGACTCCAACATCTCGTTGATCGCTTCGGTGACGCTGGCCTTGATCGCAGTGACGTGTTGCAAGCCGACGCTCGCCATCGGCTTTGGCTGCATTGCCTTCATAAAGGCCTTGTGGAGGTCCTCAGGCGTGGAGTTCTCCAGCAGATCGGGCGCCAGGCCAATGAACTGCTCTTCGAGACCCGCTATGCGGGGGCGTATACGTGCGGCGTTTTCTGACATGCGTACCATCGCAGCCGCTGCGTCTTTGAAGGTCTTGGACTCGAGGAGCCGAGAGAGGAGGAGGTCGCGTTCCTCCCAGAGAGCGAATTCCTCGTCGAGATCGATATCCACATCTTCAGGTAGCAGACGGCGGACCTTCAGCTCGATCAGCGTGGCGGCAATGAGCAGGAACTCAGTGGCGACATCAAGATCGCATTTCTCCATCTGTTTCACTTCGGCGAGGTACGCATCGACGATTTCGAATAGAGAAACCTCGTAAAGATCGACCTTGTCGTTCAAGATCAGGTGCAGAAGGAGGTCGAACGGGCCCTCGAAACCAGCCGTCTCAACCTTCACGGACGATCCGCTGGCGTGAGCGTTGTCTTCGGCCGTGGAAGAAAGAGCAGTCGATGTCACTACAAACATCCTACGCTTCTCGCCATGAGTGCACAGCGACCACGGGTATTCAGTGGAATCCAGCCGTCGGGATCAACGCACCTCGGGAACTATCTGGGTGCACTGCGCAACTGGAAAGAGCTTCAACACCACACGGACTCGGTGTATTGCATCGTTGATCTCCATGCGCTCACCCTCCCCAAAGAGCCTGGAGAAGTTGCTGTCGGCACGATAAACATGACCCGGATGCTGCTCGCAGTGGGTCTCGATCCCGACATCAGCACCATTTTCGTGCAAAGCCACGTTCATCAGCACGCCGAGTTGGGTTGGTTGGTGCAATGTCTCACCGGTTTCGGCGAACTGCGCCGCATGACCCAGTTCAAGGACAAAAGCGATCGCCTAGGCGGCTTGTCCGAGAGCGACGATGGAGGTCGAGGTGCTTCGAACGCATCCATAAGCGCTGGCCTGTTCACGTATCCAGCTCTGCAAGCTGCAGACATCCTGTTGTATGACACCGACGTTGTGCCCGTGGGAGACGACCAGCGGCAACACATCGAGCTCACCCGAGACGTGGCACTCAGGATGAACAGCCGGTACGGCGCGGGAACGGTCGTGGTCCCCGAACATCGGATCCCTCCGGCCGGTGCTCGGGTGATGAACCTGCAACATCCTGACCAGAAGATGTCCAAGTCGGTCGGCAGCGAAACGGGCACGATCGAGGTTCTGGACGAACCCAAGCAGATCGAGAAGAAAATCAAACGGGCGGTGACCGACAACGACGGTGAAGTGCGCTTTGACATTCAGCAAAAGCCCGGCGTTTCCAACCTCCTGTCGATCCTGGGCGCTGCAACGTCGGAGGATCCCGAGTCCTTGGCTGCGAACTACAACCAATATGGCCCACTGAAGAGCGATACTGCCGCCGCCGTGATCGAGATGCTCGCTCCGGTCCAAGAGCGGTACCACGCCCTTAGTGATAGCGATGTTCTCGACGCGTTGGCGGTGGGAGCGGAGAAAGCATCGGCTGTCGCCGACGTCGTCATGCAACGGATCCGAACTGCCATTGGATTATTGTCACCTGCGCAATGATTTCCCGGCCCGTCTCACTTCCTCACCTGCGGTGCGGCGTTTTGATCGCCGCGACGGTATGCCTGACGGTGACCGCATGCACGGCGGGTCCGATCGGTGACGCCGATGGCGAGCTTGTGATCGGAACGCTTCTTCCTCTCACGGGACCCCAGAGTGTCGAAGGAATTGCGTCCCAGGAGGCGTTGGATGCCCGGATTGTTGAGATCGCCGCTGCCAACGAGTTCGACCAACTGCAGATCCGCCTCGTCCACGCTGATGTGCGTTCGGACAATCTGCTCGTGCCCGCTGCGATCAGCGAACTCGAGGCCAACAACGTTGACGTCGTCATCGGCCCTCCGAACAGCTCCCAAGACACCTTGGTCCGCGAGCAACTGGCAGGTATCGGTGCGGTTGTTCATCTCCCGCTCAGTCAGCCGGTCGAAGGGCAGGCGGTGATGATGGCTGATGCTCTGATCGCCGACGGCCACCAGATGGTCACGCTCATGACGCCGACCCCCACCCGAGCGAACATCGCCGACACACTCGCTGAACGTCTCGCCGAGAACGGTGGAACGCTCCTCACGAATGTCGAATTCGATCCCGAGGTCGAGCGGTTTGATCCCGAAGTCGCTCTCGCTGCCACAGACGACTCCACGGCGGTACTCGTCTTTGGCGCAGGCTCCTCACAATCGCTGATCGATGCGCTGGAGACTGTCGGTGCCGGCCCGTCAAATCGCACGGTATACCTCCTGGGGAATACCGCCGGAGTTCAACCCAGGCCCGGTCTCCGTCTGATCGAACCGTTGGCTCCGATGGCTGACCGTGTCATGGATCGGTTGGTTGTAGCAGCGTTGGCGGCAGCCAAAGCAAATACCGACGACCCGGCCACTGTTGCCGGAGCTGTTCAAAGCGTCGTAAACGGGAACACATTGTGCTCGTCGTTCGCCAACTGTCTGAACTCCTTACGGAGCGAAGGAACTGTGCAGTTCGCCGGGAAGGGGGCCAACGGCTACACCGATGCGGGAGCCCCCACGGCCGTCCCGTATCGACTGATCGCATTCACTGTTGATGGGGAGATCGATGAGACCACAAGCCGGGTGATCACCTCCGGCTAGTCGTCGTCGCATTCCTTCAGCACGAGACCGAGGGCCGGATCTACGGTCCAGTTCTCGATCGGGGCGTGATGTTCTGCTGCCCACGCCGCAGTGAAATCCGCAGAACCGGCGGCGCCAAGGAGGTCTCGGCCCAACTCGGGATGAATCCGATACTGACCCAGTTTTTGGAAGACTTCTAACTTGCCGAGCCCGCGCCCCGAGGCCCATCCGAAAGCGAAGCGGCTCCGAAAGGGGCCCGGCACCACACCCCAGAACATGGTGGCGAATACCCGGGCATAAGTTCGGTAGCCACATACCAACTTCCCCACATCGTGTAGAACAGCGGCGGCGACAACCGGCCGATCGACCTCGGGCAGGCGTCTCTCAACATCCCGAGCCACCTGCAGTGAGTGGCGTTGATCAGCTGGGCTCAATTGGGCCCACAACTCCTCTTCCTCGGGCAGCAGATGACTTCTCACCCACTGATCGTCTTCGACCGTTGGTCTGTCGTCGGACAGTGATGCAAAAAATCTGCGCGCCAAATGCCGAGCCTGAACAATCCGAGTTCGGAGAACGACCAGCATCGGACCTACAACCCCAGCTTGTGGGCGGCTGCCAGCACACCAATGATCGTCTTGGCGTCGGTAATGGAACCGTTCAGCGCCATCTCCACCGCGGTCCCAAGCGGGAATTTCTGCACGATCATGTGGGCTTCCTCCGGTCCGTCATGACGGACCGGCACTTCGCTGAGCTCGGTACACAAGAAGATCGTTTGGTACTCGTCGCAGAAACCGGGCGAGTGGTGCAGCGAGATGAGAAACTCAACCTTGGCTGATGTGCGGCCAATTTCTTCTTCCAGCTCGCGCACCACCGTTTCCTCGAGAGGTTCTCCCGGGATGTCGAGTTTGCCCGCCGGTAGTTCCCACATGTCGTTCCTGATCGGTGCCCGGAACTGTTTGACCAGCCAGACCGAACTGTCCTCCATCGCTACAGCTGAAACGGCACCGGGATGTTTGACCACGTCGCGCCGCATCTCGTCCCCGTCGGGGGTAGTGAAGTAGCTGTTGTAGAACCCGACGACGTGGCCTTGGTGTATGAGCTCATCCCGGAGGTGCTGGAAGTTTTGGCTCACAGATCTAGTCCAGGGTGATCGAGATCTGATCCGAAACCGGCCGCGCCGCGTCGAAGCGGTCTGGATCCTGGATCTCGGCTCGCTCGAGGGCAGCCTGAATGAAGCCGTCGAACAGCGGAGCGGGTCGGTTGGGACGGCTCTTCAGCTCGGGGTGTGCCTGAGTTCCGATCCAGAACGGGTGGTTTGGCAGCTCGATGAATTCCACCAGCTTCCCATCGGGCGACATGCCCGATGTGGACAAGCCCCATTCCAGAAACTGTGATTGGTACCGCGGGTTGAACTCGTAACGATGGCGGTGGCGCTCTTGAACAACGGGTCGACCGTAGAGCTTGGCGACCTGGGAGCCTTCTTGCAGCACAGCCACGTAGGCACCAAGGCGCATGGTGCCACCCTTGTCTTCCACAGATCTCTGACTTTCCATCAGATCGATTACCGGGTGAGGCGTGACCACATCGGACCGGTTGAACTCGCTGCTGTTGGCGCCATGCAGACCCATTGCGTTGCGGGCGTATTCGATGGTCATCACCTGCATGCCCAGGCATAGACCAAGGCAGGGGATGCCGTGTTCTCGGGTGTATCCGGCAGCGGCGATCTTGCCCTCGATACCGCGTTCACCAAAGCCGCCGGGAAGGACGACTCCATCGAGATGGCTCAGCTGCTCCACAACCAGCATCCCCTCTACGTGGTCGCTCATGATCCAGTCGATTTCGAGATCGACCTCGTGAGCGAATGCAGCATGACGCAGTGCTTCGGCGACCGAGAGGTAGGCATCAGGCAGCGACACGTACTTGCCCACGATGCCGATTCGAAGGGGTTTCCAGGCTCGTTCGACCCGCCGGACCAAGGCCTTCCATGGCTCGAGTTCCGCTTCGCCAACTTCGAGTCCGAGGATCTTGCAGACGTAGGCGTCCAACCCACCGGCGTGCATCCGGAGTGGAATCTCGTAGAGGCTGGAGGCGTCGGGAGCGGTGATTATGCCCTCGATCGGCACATCACAAAGGCTGGAGATCTTCTCCCGCAATGGATCGGGAATCTCTCGATCCGACCGACAGACAATCACGTCGGGCTGGATTCCGCGGCTTCGAAGCTCGGTGACGCTGTGCTGGGTCGGCTTGGTCTTCTGCTCGCCGGCTGGTCCGATGTAGGGAACCAGAGTGACGTGGACGTAACACACGTTCTGGCGGCCGACATCGAGGCGGTACTGCCGGATCGCTTCGAGGAACGGAAGAATCTCGATGTCACCCACCGTGCCCCCTACCTCGGTGATCACGACGTCGACGTCATTGCTGGCCAGGTTGGCGATGCGTTCTTTGATCTCGTTGGTGATGTGTGGGATCACTTGGACGGTTTCGCCCAGGTATTCACCACGCCGTTCCTTGGCGATGACGCTGCTGTAGACCGAACCCGTTGTGGTGTTCGAGGCTTGCGTGAGGTTCTCGTCCACAAACCGCTCGTAGTGGCCGAGGTCGAGGTCGGTTTCGCCCCCGTCGTCGGTGACGAACACCTCGCCGTGCTCGAAGGGGTTCATTGTCCCCGGATCAACGTTGAGGTACGGATCCAGCTTCTGCAGCGTGACCCTCAAACCACGTGCCTTGAGGAGATTGCCGAGGGAAGAGGCGGTAAGGCCCTTCCCCAGCGAACTTACGACTCCTCCTGTAACGAAGATGTGTTTGGTCACGTCGGCCCCATTTCTGCAAATCCACTCTCCGTTTGGTCAAGGTAGCCGTTGGGAGTACGTTCCAGACTCATGACCTTCAAAGCTCTCCTTCTTTCCGAGGACTCATCTGGAGCGAAACCCACTGTTTCCGCAGCGATGACCGACCTCGCCGACGATGCGCTTCCCGAGGTGGCAAATCCGGTGACGATCTCGGTTGAGTATTCATCACTCAACTACAAGGACGGCATGGTGCTCAAGGGAATTGGGCGTTTGGTGCGCACATACCCCCATATTCCTGGTGTCGACCTCGCTGGCACGGTGGTCGATTCGGCCGATGGCCGCTACCAGCTCGGTGACCAGGTGCTGTGTACCGGCTGGCGGGTTGGCGAGATGCACTGGGGTGGTTACGCCCAGCGGGCACGACTCAATGCAGACTGGCTCGTTCCTGTTCCCACGGGTATGTCGACCAAAGATGTCATGGCGATCGGAACTGCGGGCTTCACATCCATGCAGGCGCTCGACGCGCTCGAATCCCATGGGGTGAACAAGGGCGATCCGGTCTTGGTGACGGGTGCCTCGGGCGGTGTGGGGTCATCGGCGATCATGTGGGGTGCAGCCTTGGGGCACCACATGGTGGCGAGTACCGGCCGGGTCGAGAACTCAGACCACCTGCGAGCCATCGGCGCCGCTGATGTCATCGACCGCGCTGAACTGTCCGAAGCGCCGGATCGACCCCTTCTCAAGGAGCGATGGGTTGGCTGTGTCGATGCCGTGGGCGGTGACACGCTGGCTCATGTGCTGGCGGAGATGACCTACGGAGGATCGGTTGCCGCGTGCGGCCTGGCCGGTGGCAATGCGCTCAAAACGACGGTCATTCCATTCCTGCTCAGAGCGGTGAACCTCCTTGGCATCGACTCGGTCATGGCTCCTTTCGAGGAACGGCAACGAATCTGGGCCAGAATCGCCGACGCCTTCGATCCTGGTGCCTTGGCGTCGATCACAACCGAGGTTCCCTTGTCCGAGATCGTATCGAACGCTCCAAAGATCCTGGCCGGCCAAACCAAAGGTCGGACAGTCGTCGCCACGTCCTGACCGATGAACCGTCATGTGGTGATCGCCGGCTTCATGGGCATCGGGAAGACCACGGCCGCGACCGGTGTCGCCCAAGCGTTATCGCTGCCACACCGGGACTCCGATGAAGACCTCCAACGCCTCCTCGGTCGAACCGGCAAGCAGGTAGCCGATGCGCTCGGTGTCGAAGAACTGCACCGACTTGAGTCTGCTGTGCTTCTCGGGGCGCTGGCCTCACCCGGCCGACTCGTGATCAGCGCGGCCGCATCTACCGTTGAGGATCCGATGTGTCGGGCTGCTCTGGGTCGAGTTGCCGTGACGGTTGTAGTGGATGCCCCTATCGATGTAATTCTCGAACGCAGCACCGCCGGCTCTCACCGGCGTGACATCGACAGAGCTCAGCTCGAACAGTTGGTGAGGCAGAGAGATCCACTCTTCCACGAGGTGGCCGACATGATCGTGTCAGCTGCCCAGGAGCCGTCGGCTGTGGTGGAGGAAATCCTGGCCTTTCTTGCCGGTATCAGCTGATCGAACATGCGGTCCATCGAGTCCAGAACGACATGTGAAACCTGATCTGTTGGTCAGGACTCGGCCATCGACCGATACAGCACACTGTGGTCACAGCCGTGTACGGGCTGTTCAGGCCACCGGTGGAAGCCCCATTGGGTTTTCGATCGGAATCAATCCCGAGTCATTTATCGCACGGGCGCATCGCTCGAGTGTCTCGGTGAGGCGAGCCAACTCTTGGGCCGTAGTTGAATCGAGCGGAGGATCAGCGAGGTTGTTGGTCAATCCTTCGACCCGAGCCCGGAGCGAGGTCCCTTCGGCAGTGAGTCGGCCATCGGCCAGGAGACCGCGCATCGTCAACTTCTCCTTGGCCGCCTCCCATTCGTCCTGCTCGAAACCTCGGGCCAGAACGAACATGTCCTCGGGCAGGCCTTGCTCGGTCAGTAGAAGGATGTGGGCCTCTGGCCCGCTGATCCCTTCGGCCGCGAGAGCGATCACGTGGCCATCGCCTCGGTGTTCTCGCAGGGTCGTGCACAGCTGCCATAGCCGCTCAACGGGTTCATCGGGAAGCTCAAGTGCGGCGTTTGCGGCGAAGAGTGGACGTCCCAGCCCATCACACGCGGAGACCATTTTCTCGAGGAGGGGTACCGCGTGTTCTGCAGTTTCGGTGATCCGATCATCAAGCTTCCTGAGCCCAGCGGCTGCACTGGTGCGACGTGCCAGCAGCAGTGAGTCAGGTGAGGCGAAGGACCACGCGTCGGGGATCGCTCGACGAACGCGCGATTCTGCGAAGTTGGCAAACGTCGCCTGCACTACCCCGGCAGAAACGGCGCCCATCGGGGCTGCCCGGAACCCGAAATACCCCATCCAGTAACCCTTGAGCCCGGCGTCCTTTGCGGCCTGAGCTGCTTCCGCAGCGAAGTAGGTCACGGCATGAATCGTTTCGTATCGCATCCAGAGGTGGCGCGCCCGGTGAGCAGTCATCGGGAACCACTTTGCCATGGAGACCCACGCAGTTCTCCATTATCGAACTCGTACTTCACCGGAGATACATGGCAACCGAAGTCACAACCGACTATCTGGTGGTTGGCAGCGGCGCAGTGGGGATGGCGTTTGCGGACATCCTCGTCAGCGAAACAGCCGCTGACATGATCATCGTCGAGTTCGCTACTACCCGATGTGCGACTATCACGGTGACGGCAACTTCGTCCACAAGCTCACGGGCGAGGAATTTCACGTGGAGTCCGGAAAGACCGTGGACTGCACCTACCTCAACACCACGGTGCCCTCCACGCATACACCGAACTTCGAAGTAGCCGAGGGCGTTGACTTCATGCCACTGAACGACCTGCCAAACCTCGTGGCAGCGGCGGACCGGTATGTCATTGTCGGAGGGGGCAAAACCGGAATCGATGCGATCCTGTGGTTGCTCGAACAGGGAACCACCCAGACATGATCACCTGGATCAACTCTCGCGACGCTTGGCTGCTCAATCGGCGCAACACTCAACCAAGCGCAGAGTTCTTTGAGGACACCATCGGCGCCCAAGCCAACCAGTTCGAAGCGATCGTCAACGCAAGTTCGGCGCAGGACATGTTTCGACGGCTGGAAGCGTGCGGCTACTTCCTTCGTGTCGACCCTGACGTATGGCCCACGATGTTTCACGGAGCCACGATCAGCGAACTCGAATTGGCCGAACTGCGTCGACTCGACGACATTGTTCGACTCGGCCGAGTACAGAGGCGATAGAGGATTGGACGCGACAACGTCATTCTTGACAAGGGCACGATTGCATCGACACGCTGGAACACTGTCCGTCGACTGCTCGGCCAGCGCGATCACCAACCTGGAGATGAAGCCGATCTTTCAAGGTGATCTGATCACACCGCAAACGGTCCGCTCATACCAGCCAGTTTTCAGTGCCGCGTTTGTCGCCCATGTGGAGGCCACGTATGAGACCGAAGAAGAGAAGAACCATCTGTGCGCCGTGGTTCCACTGCCCAACTCCAACCTCGACTACATGAAGCTGACACTGGCGTTCATGACCAACCAGTACAACTGGGGGCAGGATCCCGAGATCCGCGCCTGGCTGCTCGACAATAGGCTCGACGGGTTCTCAAAGATGGTTAGCGATATCGACGAGAACGATGAGGCCAAACGGGCGATTCTCCGCAAGCTGCGGGACAACTCGATGCCCGCCGCGATACGCCTGACCGAGTTGATCGCCGAAACCGAAGCGGCGTGAGGCAACTCAAAACGCCTCGGAGCAATCTCCAGCCCGCACAAGGAAATCCTCGACAGCCTGTGCGACATCCGAATCCCGCTGAGCATGACACGCTCCGACGCAGAGACCATTGCCGCAATCGTCATTGGATCCCTCGACCAAGAAGCGCCAGGACCCTTTTCAGTCGACAGTTAGACCGAACCTCGTGTAAGTTAGAGCCACTAACTGAGGCTATGTCACATGCCGTATTCAACCTCAGCCCTCAACGCCGTGGAGGTGTATGCCATGACCCTGATCGAGAACGCAGAGACAGCTCAACAAAGGGAACAGAAGGCCGAGGCGCAAGCGCACCTCCTTCCCCATTTCACCAAAGGTGCGGCATGGCAGCACAAGAGCCTCGGTGTCATCGAACGCGGGCAGGGCTGCTACGTGTACGACACCCACGGACGCGAATATCTCGATGGACTTGCCGGATTGTTCTGCACCAACCTGGGCCACGGGCGGGTGGATCTGGTTAAGGCCGCAACCGAACAGATGAACAAGCTGGCGTTCTTCCCTACGTGGGGTTGGGCCAATCCCCCCGCCATCGAAGCTGCGTCGATGATCGCTGAGGAAGCTCCAGGTGACCTGGGTGAGGTCTTCTTCGTGAACTCCGGCTCCGAAGCTGTGGAGTCAGCGGTCAAGTTTGCCCGGAGCTACCACCTCAGCCGTGGCGAGGAGAGCCGCTACAAGGTCATTTCAAGGGAATGGTCCTACCACGGAACAACTCTTGGCGGGCTGTCGATCACTGGTGTACCCAAGTTCAGGGAGCCGTTCAAGCCAATGCTCTGGGACGGAACCCGCCATGTGCGCAACACCTACGGTGACACCGCCGAAGAATTGGCATCAGCCAAGGCCTTCGAAGACATGATCCTTGCCGAGGGCCCCGAGACCGTCTCGGCGATCATCTGTGAACCGGTTCAGAACGGACGCGGTGGTCTCGTTCCACCCGAGGGCTACTGGCCCGAGTTGCGGCGCATCGCCGACAAGTACGGCGTTCTCCTAATTGCCGATGAGGTCATTTGCGCCTTCGGCCGATTCGGTCACTTTTTCGCCTCGGAGCGTTTCGGCGTCGTCCCCGACATCATCACTTTTGCCAAGGGCGTCACCAGTGCCTATCAGCCCTTGGGTGGGATGGTTGTCCGTACGCCCCTCGTGCACAGCATCTGGGAGTCGCCGACAGGTGCGTATATGCATGGAGCCACCTTCGGCGGGCATCCGGTCGCAACGGCGGTCGCCGTCGCAAACATCTCGGCCATGCGGAGCGAAGGCATCATGGACCACGTACTCGACAACGAGGGCGGCTTCCGCCGGCGGATGGATGCGTTGCTAGCCGATCATCGTTGTCTCAGCGAGGTTCGAGGCCTTGGATACTTCTACGCGCTCGAACTTGTCGCCGATTCTGAAACGGGAACCGCGCTCTCGGACACCCAGCGAGCCGTGCTCCAGGGCGGTGGGCTCAACGGGATGCTGCGCGATGCCGGTCTCCTGATCCGCCCCGACGACCGGGGTGCCACGATGCTGGTCATCTCGCCACCGTTGATTGCTGATCACACGGTGCTGGACGACATTCAGGACCGCCTGAATGTTGTTCTGACCCAAATCGAGGAATGGCTGAGCAAGCACAGCTGACCACAGCGGCTCTGCCGCTTCAACCAACACGCGACGGTTCAGCTCGAATCCAGCCAAGATCGCGCTCTCCACTTCGGCCACCAAGTGATAGTTCGGATCGACTGCGGGAATGTGGGCGGTCAACGCGTCCAGCGAGTCGCTCTCAAATTCACATAGATCAAAGTTGACTCACTGTTGCCTCAGATCGATCGATGGAAGCAGGCACTTGCATGCAGGCAATCGAGAGCCACCGAACCTGTGTGGAACGCCCCGGCTGGAGGCCTAGACATAGTCTTTGTACTAGACATAGTCTTTGTACTTGTCGAGGTGGCGAACCGGCTTGGAAAGGGCGTCCTTACGGAACGGGTCACCGAGCTCCTGCGTACACATGATCTCGATGACGGTGGTCTTGCCTTGGTTCATCTGAGCATTGATGGCATCGGTCAGGGCGGCACCGACGTTGTCGATTTCGTCGACTCGGATTCCTTCGGCACCCATGGCCTTGGCCATCTCGGCGTAGTTCTCGCCACCGTCCAGCTCACCTGCCACAAAACGACGCCCGTAGAAGTCCACTTGGTTCTTCTTCTCAGCACCCCACTGACGGTTGTGGAACACGACGGCAGTGATGGGGATGTTGTGCCGAACTGCGGTCATGATCTCCACCATGCTCATCGCCCACGCTCCATCTCCGGCGTAGGAAACCGAAGGACGATCCATGGCGGCAGCCTTTGCTCCGATGGCACAGGGCAGCGCATACCCACAGTTGCCCCAACTCATGGCTGCAAAGAAGCTGCGCGGCTCCTCGAACCGCAGGTAACTGTTCGAAACCGAGTTGATATTGCCAATGTCGGTGCTCACCATGACTCGTCGGGGCATGGCTTTCTCGAGCTCGCGTAGTACCTGCCGTGGGTGCAGCCAGTCACCGGGCATCTCCTCAGCCTCGGCAATGGCCTCGAGGGAGAAGTCGTCCTTCTCGTGGATCCAGGAATCCAGTTCGGCCTCCCACGAATCCTTCTCGGCGTGCATGGCTGCCATACGTTCATCAGCGTTGGCGTCACACGTCAGCGTCCGATCCTGGAGTCGGTCGAGTAGCGCCTGAGCGGTCTGGGCGGCGTCACCGTTGATCCCAACACTGATCTTTTTGACGAGCCCCAACATCTTGTGATCGGCGTCGACCTGAATGATCTTGGCGTCCTTGGGCCAGTAGTCCATGTCGTGCTGAGGCAGTGTGCCGAAGGGGCCGAGACGGGTTCCCAACGCCAGAACAACGTCCGCCTTGTTGATCAGCTTCATCGCCGCTTTGGAACCTTGATATCCCAAAGGCCCAGTCCATTGAGGATGAGATGCTGGGAAGCTGTCGTTGTGAAGATAGGTGTTTGCCACGGGGCACTTCAGCCGCTCTGCCAAGGCGATCGTCTCGGCCATCGCATCACCCATCACCACGCCACCCCCGCTGAGCAGCACGGGGAACTCGGCGTTGGCCAGCAAATCGGCGGCCTCATCAAGACTCTTGGAACCACCCGGCCCCCGGTCGACACGCATGGGGGTCGGGATCTCCACGTCGATGTCACCGTAGAAGCGGTCGCGAGGGATATTCAGCTGGGTGGGACCCATTTCGCTGACAGCCCGGTCGAAGCAACGAGCGGTGAGTTCCGCCATACGATTCTCATTGTCGACCTGCCCCTGATACTTGGTGAACTCTTCGAACATCGGAAGCTGGTTCGCTTCTTGAAATCCCCCCAAACCGATGCCGCCCGAGCCGGTTTGTGGGGTCACGACGACCACCGGTGAGTGGGCCCAGAATGCAGCTGCGATGGCCGTGACGCAGTTGGAAATACCGGGACCGTTTTGCCCGATCACAACGCCGTGACGTCCCGATACCCGCGCATAGCCGTCGGCCATGTGCGCCGCACCCTGTTCGTGAACGACTGGGATCAACCTGATTCCCGCTGGGGCGAAGATGTCCATCGCATCCATGAACGCACTGCCCATGATTCCGAACATGTCGGTCACGCCGTTGGCAACGAGGGTCTCTACGAACGCTTCACTGGGGCTCATGCGGGTCATGGGTTAGAGGCTATAACCGCTGACGCGGGCCGTCGAGCCGAACTGCCCAAAAGGCAATCCATGGCCCTCCCCACCTACAGGCTCGAAATCCCGACGCACAACAGCTCAATCAGATGATCGAAGGTGTCGTCGAGGTCCTGTTCGAGCGGGTGCCCGTCGCCAGCTTCGAGGTGCGAGAAACCATGAAATGCACTTCGCAAGGTGCGTGCGACATGTACCCGGTCGTCGGCTGAGAGATCGAAGGCGATGAGTGCCTGACTGAGTACGCCGACGATCCTGTTCACTGCCGCCTCCAACTCGTCGTCCCCGGCGCAGGGATATCGATCGGTCGCGGCGTAGAGACCCGGCAGATCTTTCACGGTTTGACGCCAAGCCAAACCCATTGCCCGCACGGCCTCATTGCCAGACACGCCCACGGCCGCATCGGCTAGACGCCCGAAAAGTTCATCGCGACCCCTCAGCCCGAGTAGGCGGATGAGGTCGTCGTAACTGTCAACATGGCGATAGAGCGCTGGCTGGCTCGCACTGAGTTCTTTGGCAACCCGGGTCAGCGTTATCGAATCAAGGCCTTCGGCGTTGGCGATTCGCGCCGCCGTGTCCACCACGATGTCTGTTGTAATTGCCTCACGCGCCATTTCTCCCAAGCGTAACTTCTCGCCATGAGCGACACGCTTTCTGGGGCCAAGTACTCCCACGGCCTACACCAATGGACGACGCTTCTGCGCAACAGTACGCACACCCAGTGCACGGTTGTCCGTTTCCTTTGTCAACCCGTGGTGCTCAACTAAGGGTCGAGAGACCCACGAGAACTCGAACCAAGTCATTCGAGCTTAGGGAATCACGACGCACGCTCATCGGCGGTGTCGGGTCGTTTGGCGGAACGGCTGCGACACCGCCGGAGCACAATGTCAGTTCATAACGTCAGGGTCAGTTGCGAAGCCTCAGGTCAGTTTCAAAGCGTCAGGTCAGTTTCAAAGCGTCAGGTCAGTTGCGAAGCGTCAGCTTCCGAAGCTCGTCAGGTCGATTGATTACGACGGATTTTCGTCCGGTCGTGATGATGCCACTCTCCCGTAGCTCACCGAGCGCGTTTGTGGTTCCCTCCCTCGACAGCCCTGCCCACTGACCGAGCTCAACCTGAGTGATCGGCATTCGCAACCGCACGCCCGGGGTTGGCTCCTCACCGCTGCGGATCAAGAGCTCCATCAGGCGATCAGCGATACGTTCGGTGCTGTTCCGGTTTGCGACGTCGACAAACTGATCTGTGAGCTGACGCATCCTTGTGATCACGCGACCCAAGATGGCGATGACGAACTCAGGTTTGTTCGCCAAAACCTCACGAAACTGGGAAGCGGGAATCGTTCGAATTCGGCTTGCTTCGATGGTCACAGCAGTGGCACTGCGAGAAGCGCCGTCGATAACACCCAACTCACCCACAACCCCGTCAGTTGCGACCAGGTCAAGGAGTGCTGTTCTGCCGCCGGCGCTGGTGCGCTCTATCCGTAGGAGACCGGATTCGACCAGCAAGACCGAGTGGGAGTCGTCACCCTCGAAGAACAGATAACTTCCGCTGGGATACTTGCGAACGCTTCCCAGACCTCGCAGCGTCGTGAGAATCGGATCCGGTCCACGCATGAACATTCAAGCTACAGGTTCGTGCATCTCCACGGTGGCAGGGCTCGGTGCACCCCCTTTGGCGAGCGTTGCGACTCTTACTCAGACAAGGGCAGCCAATTGCTGATCGGCTCTGATACGGGTTCGAAGATACACCGCCACGCCAGCACCGGCTGCGAGGCCGCAAGCGCAGAAGATCCACAGCGGGCGATAGCCGCCGTAGTCGACGATCAGGCTGCCGACGACCGGTCCTGAGCCAGCCCCAACGAACACGCCGATCTGGGTTAATCCGGTGGCAGCAGCCGGAGCGGAGGGGTTGTTCCTGATCACTGACAGGTTGAACAGGCCTGGCCATGCCCACCCTGCGGCGAAAGCCGGCACCACAGCGATCGCATACGTCAGCGGGGACGTGGTCGACATCAGCAGCAGGCCGGCTGCGCCGATCCCGAGCAGCCACACGAGCCTCTGGATGGGTAGGACCCCCCTCGTGTCAGCGGACCACCCTTGGTAGAGCCGGCTCATTATCCCCGCCGCCGATCCAAGAGAGAGCAGCCAGCCGGCCAGCCCTTCCCCTATTCCGGCGTCGGTTGCGCCTGAGGTCAGCAAGCTCACCATTGCGCCGGCGGTAGTCGCTCCGAGAAAACCGACGCCTGCGTACAGCGCGAGAAGTCGAGTTGGCATATCAGGCCGCGCATCATTGGATCGCGCTGCTGCCAACTTCATGTTGTCGGCCTCCCCCATGGGTTGAAGAGCGATCGCCATCAACGTGACCATCGCTCCCGCCACATACGCCCAACGCCAGCCAGCTGTCAGGGCAATCGCCGGAACCGCAGCTCCACCCAGCAGGGCTGAACCCGGCATGCCGCTCTGTTTGACCGCCAGGGCCAGCCCGAGCCGTGCTTTGTGAACACGGTTGGCCAGAAGGAGATTGGCGGCGGGTTGATTCAGTGCGTTGACAAATCCAGAGAAGCCGATGAGGAGGAAGAAATGCCACGGCCGCTGCGCAAGACCTGCGATTGCAAACATTGCAAATGCGGTGCCGGTCAACCCAAAACGAAGGGAGCGACCAGGGCCAAGAATCTGAGCGAGCCGACCCATTGGAGCCGACGCGAAACCGGCAACGGCAAACGCCAGTCCAATGAACAACCCGACCATGGTTATGGAGTAGTCAAGATCGGCTCGTATCTGAACTGACAGTGCCCCGGTGAGAAAAGCGGGAAGTGCACTGCACATTGTTCCGAGACTCGCAGCTGCCCAGACCCGAACCTGCGGCGCCGCCATTTCGGCGGTTGGAGTCGCTTCGATCTGTTCAGTTTAGGACTCGCCCGTCACGCCTCGTAGTGTTTGCAAACGTGACACTCAACACCGATCTACTCTGTGCCGCCGACACGTTCATAAAGCGCAAATACATCGACGGGGGCGTTCTGCCAGGGTTCTCGTGGTCTGTGGTTCACAACGATGAAGTGGTACATACCGGCGCAACCAATTACGAACCTGGAGCGATCTTCCGGATCTACTCGATGACAAAGCCCATCACATCAACAGCGATGCTCATGCTCATCGAACGTGGTGTGTGCAGGCTAAAGGATCCGGTCTCGGTGTGGCTTCCCGAGTGGAGCGATCTCACCGTCTACGTCGCCGGTCACGACGACTCGATGACTGTCGCGGCGCCCAATCGACCGATCACGATTCAGGATCTGCTCACGCACACAAGCGGTCTCACCTACGGCTGGATGTATGCCCATCCAGTCGATGCCGCCTACCGCAAACGAGGCATCGGCACACGCACGGTTTCTCTGGCTGAAACATGCTCTCGTGCAGCCGAAGTGCCGCTCAAGTTCTCACCCGGCACCGAGTGGCAGTATTCGATCTCTACAGACATCATCGGACATCTCGTTGAACTCATCTCAGGTTCCCCACTCGACCAATTCTTCGACGACGAGATCCTTGGACCACTGGGGATGGTCGACACCGCCTTCTGGGTTGACGACGACAAGGCCGATCAACTGGTGCCGAACACCGCACGACCTGGGCAGAGCCCGTTCGGGATCCCCCCTGATGCTCGGTCGGCCGGCGTGGGCGATCTCCTCGTCATCGACGACAACAGCGCAGAGAGCGAGTACCGGACCAAGCCAGCTCTGCTCTCAGGTGGTGGTGGACTCACCTCGACCCTCAGTGACTATGTCCGGTTCTGTCGCATGATTTTGAATGGCGGCGAACTCGATGGCAAGCGGATTCTCGGAAGCCGCACGTTGGCCTTCGCAGGACGCAACCATCTGCCAGGCGGTGCAACGCTCGCTGACATCGGTCCACCCATCGGAACCGAAACGAACCACGAAGGTGTCGGTTTCGGGCTCGGTTTCAGCGTGGTCGTTGACCCT
This sequence comes from uncultured Acidimicrobiales bacterium, assembly GCA_963751955.1. Classification (GTDB taxonomy): domain Bacteria; phylum Actinomycetota; class Acidimicrobiia; order Acidimicrobiales; family SZUA-35; genus JABDIY01. The sequence continues at coordinate 379,946 of CAVVWM010000003.1, forward strand.
GCCGCCAACGGAGTGATCCAGAGCGTTGGCACGATGGCATGGGGTGGAGCAGCATCCACTCTGTTCTGGATCGATCCTGTCGAGCACCTTGCAGTGGTCGGGATGACCCAGGTGATGCCCAGCTGGTCTACCAGTTTGCGTGATGAACTCCGACAGATCGTGTACGCGGCTTTGTGAACCCTCTGGGAACAGTCGCTGAGCAGCCACGGCGGCGGCGTGGTCCGGCCTAGATTCGTAGAGTGGATCTACCGTCGACGACTACGACCTTTGACGAGATGGTGGCCGACGGGACCACGGTTCGCTCCCCGTACCGTCAATACTGTGAGTGGATCGACGGTGAAGACCCGACCCGACTACTCACCAAGACCGCCGAAGCAGAAACAATCTTCCGACGGACCGGTATCACATTCAACGTTTACGGAGATGAAGCGGCCGACGAACGACTAATCCCGTTCGACATCGTGCCGAGAATCATCTCAGGGCTCGAGTGGCACCGACTGTCGCCGCGGTATCGAGCAGCGAGTCCGAGCCATCAACGCTTTTCTCTACGACATCTATCATCGTCAAGAAATCCTCAAAGCCGGAAGAATCCCGGAGTCGCTGATCGCCAAGAACAACGCCTATCTCCCGCAGATGCAGGGAGTAGATCCTCCGGGCCGGGTCTACACCCACATCGTCGGAATCGACCTGGTCCGGACCGACGAAAACGAGTTCTACGTGCTGGAGGACAACGCTCGGACACCTTCGGGGGTGTCGTATATGCTGGAGAACCGCGAGACCATGCTGCACATGTTCCCCGAGTTGTTCTCGACGATCTCGGTTCAGCGGGTCAACACCTATCCACTCCACTTGCGTCGCTCGCTAGCCGCCTGCGCCCGAGAGAATCAGACCATCGGCCGACCGTGGCGGTCCTCACTCCCGGTGTGTACAACTCAGCCTATTTCGAGCATTCGTTCCTCGCTGACGAGATGGGGGCGGCTTTGGTTGAGGGGAACGACCTGCGGGTGGTAGATGGCCGACTGGCCATGCGTACGACACAGGATTATCAACCCATCGACGTTCTCTATCGTCGGGTAGACGACGACTTCCTGGACCCGCTGAATTTCAATCCAACCTCGCAGTTGGGCGTTCCCGGCGTGTTTGATATCTATCGAGCCGGCAACCTGACAATTGCGAACGCACCCGGTACCGGAATCGCCGATGACAAGGCGGTCTATTCCTATATGCCCGAAATCGTGGAGTTCTACACCGGCGAACAACCCATCCTGAAGAACGTGCCCACGTGGCGGTGTGCCGAGCCAGACTCGTTGGCTTACGTGTTGGATCACCTCGACGAGCTGGTCGTCAAGGAAGTTCACGGTTCGGGCGGCTACGGCATGCTCGTGGGGCCCGCCGCCAGCAAAGACGAATGCAAACGGTTCGCAGCCAAGCTTCGATCAGCCCCGGCCAACTACATTGCACAACCGACCCTTGCGCTCTCGTCGGTGCCGATACTGACCGAGAGCGGTCTTGCGCCCCGGCACGTGGATCTCCGCCCCTTCGTCCTGGTTTCTCCCGACTCGATTCACATCACCCCTGGCGGTCTCACTCGGGTTGCGCTGGAAGAAGGGTCGCTCGTGGTCAACTCCAGCCAGGGCGGCGGAACCAAAGACACGTGGGTGCTGGAGGACTTCTGATGATGCTCGGAACCACTGCTGGTGGTCTCTTCTGGATGTTCCGGTACCTGGAACGGTGCGAGAACACAGCTCGATTGGTCGAGGCTGGCCTCCGGATTGCGCTCACCAAGTCCAGCGAGAGTGCCGGAGAGTGGGAATCGGTTGTGCTCACCACCGGTGCCTCGGATCTGTTTGAACAACATCACGATCGATACGAACGCCACGCCGTCATCGACTTCTTGTTGCGCGACCCGGAGAATCCATCGAGCGTGCTCTCACTCGTCGAAGCCGCCAGGAACAACGCCCGCGGTGTCCGTACTGCACTGACTCGTGAAGTCTGGGAAGCGACCAACGATTGCTGGATGGTGCTTCGTGCCACGCTCGCCGATCCCGTTCCGGATCGCGACCTGCCCGAAGTCCTTGGCCTCATCCGGCGGGAGAGTGCTCTGGTTCGTGGAGCACTGCACGGGACTGTGATGCGCAACGACATCTACGATTTCGCCCAGCTCGGCATGTTCGTTGAGCGAGCCGACAACACCGCACGGATCTTGGACGTGAAGTACTACATTCTACTTCCCTCGGTCTCTGCGGTTGGATCGAGGCTCGACACCCTTCAGTGGGAGACGATTCTTCGGTCGGTCTCTGCTCAACGCGCCTTCCGTTTCGAGTTTCCCGGTGCCATTAGCCCGCGGGATGTTGCTGCGTTCCTGGTATTGGATCCACGGATGCCCCGATCTCTCGCCTACTGCTTTTTCAAAATCCGCGACAATCTCGACTATCTCGGCACCCAGTACAACTTTCGACATCCGAGTCACGACGTTGCTGAAAAACTCATCGATTCGATCAGCGGTCGCGAGATCGAGCACATCTTCGACAGTGGTTTGCACGAGTTCCTTCGTGCGGCCATCGGAGAGATCGCGTCGCTAGCGGGTCAAATTGAGATCGACTACCGGTTCAGCAGGTGAATCCAGCATGCTCTTGAACATCAGCCATGAAACGGTCTACCGGTACGATCAACCGGTTCCCTTCGGGCTCCAACAAGTGAGGAAGACTCCCCGGACCAACCACCTGCAACGAGTCATCAACTGGGAAACCCGGGTGGAGGGCGGCACCATTCAGGCCACATTCGCCGACCAATACCGAAACACCGTTCAGCTGGTAAGTCTGGCCGAAGGCCAAGACACCTTCCGCCTTACCAGCTCGGGGTCGGTAGACACCATTGACACCGGTGGCGTATTCGGAGCGGCGTCGGAAATCGTGCCGCTTTGGCTATTCCTGCGGTCGACACCGCTGACCGAGCCCGGACCTTTGGTCACAAGTCTGCTGGACAGCAAAGTCGAGCATCTGAACGACTTGAACAACCTGCACGATCTTTGTTCAAGAATCCTAGATGCGGTTGAGTACGAGACTGGGTCGTCGACGACAGTGTCCACCGCCGAGGACGCGCTTAGGACTGGAAGCGGCGTGTGCCAAGACCACGCCCACGTGCTGATCAGCGTCGCCCGATTGGCTGGATGGCCTGCTCGGTATGTCAGCGGCTACTTGATGATGAACGATCGGATCGATCAAGAAGCAACCCACGCATGGGCTGAAGTCCATGTGACCGGACTCGGCTGGGTCGGGTTCGACGTCTCCAACGGTATTTCGCCCGACGAGCGGTACGTTCGAATCGCGGTCGGCCTCGACTATGCCGAGGTAGCCCCGGTCTCGGGGATCAGGTTCGGCGCCGCCGAAGAACAGCTGAATGTCTCAATTCAGGTCCAACAGTAACGACCGATAGATTCATGGTGATGATCACGGGAACGATGCGATGACCTACTGCGTTGGACTTCGGACCGAGCAGGGTTTGGTGTTCATGTCCGACACGCGTACCAACTCGGGTGTAGACAACGTTTCGGTCTACCGAAAGATGCCAACGTGGGCGAACGAGGGAGAACGGGTGATCACTCTCCTCTCGGCCGGCAACCTCGCCACGACTCAGTCGGTCGTCAGCCTGCTCGACGAGCGATCCAAAGTGCCCAAGGACCGCAGCCCCTCGATCCTCGAGGCCCCAACGATGTTTCAGGTAGCCCGACTGGTCGGGCAGACGGTCCGAGAAGTGATCGACATCCAAGGGGAGACCGGCGAGACAGATGACAGCAAGTTCAACAGCACGCTGATCCTCGGTGGGCAGATCAGGGGAATGACACCCCGTCTGTTTCTGGTCTACCCGGAGGGCAACTTCATCGAGGCAACCGATGACACGCCCTTCATGCAAATCGGTGAGACGAAGTACGGCCGACCGATTCTGATTCGGGCCTATCAGGAGTCGATGAGCTTTGATGCAGCGGTCAAGTTACTGCTGGTCTCCTTCGACTCCACGATGCGGGCAAACCTCTCGGTGGGATTTCCGATCGACCTTCAGGTCTATGAAGCCGACAGCTTCCGTCGCCAGCCACGCATACGTATTGAAGAGGACGACCCTTACTTCCGGTCGATTTCGGCCGGATGGAGTGGGGCGCTGCGGCGAGCATTCGACTCACTGCCCGATTTCGATCTCAGCGGACGAAGCCCGGCGTAACCCCTCCACCATCTCTGCCAAGAAATCCTCGGCTGAGTCGACGATCGACGGTTGAACCGACGCCAACGCAGTCGCCACACGTTCCACATCGTCGGGTTTCATCGCAAGACGTCGTCGGGCCGAAAGGATCGATTCCATTCTCCTGGCTACGGCGTGAGGATCGCGAAAATCAGGTGGGAGTCCGCCAGTGCGGCAGTCTCGATAGATGATCGCTCCAGCGTTGACGGGATGCTTCTGGGACGACCTCGCCGATACCGGGCGCAGCGGTAGCCATCGAGAAAGCTTGGGCAACGAAGCTGCTCCGTTCCGGATGGTTGGAGAAGAGTTCGCCGTCGAGCAACAGTTCCACACCGACATGGGCCGATGCCCTCGCGGCACCCCGTCCAACGCCAGCGGCGGAAAGATCGTCGAACACCAATTTCTGACGAGAGGTGAACCAGCGATGGGAGTGAAAGAGGTTGTCGGTTGCATGGTGGAACGCCACACCTTTTCCGACGGGGCCTTCGGCTGATCCCGGGAGCATTCTGAACCCCCCGATCGTGGCAATGTCGGGTAGGGCCGAGCCCAGGTGCACCAGCCGGTCACCGAAGTGTTCAGCGGCAATTGTGACGTGGGCACCAAGATTCACGGCATCACCGTAGAAGCGATCGGTGTGTCCCACTCCCGGCCGAGCGAGTTCATCGATCGGTGAGTCCGAACTTCTCCTTCAGTACTGCGTGAAAGTCACGCTGGCCTGTCACCAAGAATCGGGCCTTCTCCTCAGAACGCCGAATGGTGATGGAAGAGCCAGGTTCGACGGTGGCCACTGCGCGCCCGTCGAGGGTCACGAGCCCTGCCCGATATCCTTCGACGTCGAGCCGAACCTCGGTTGAGGGGGCGAGCACGAGCGGTCGGTTGAAGATCATGTGGGCCGCCACCGGGACCACGATCAGTGCCTCGAAGTCGGGTTCCACCACGGGCCCGCCGGCCGAAAGCGAATAGGCGGTGGATCCAGTCGGTGTTGCCACGATCAGGCCATCAGCCTTGTAGGTGGTGAAAGGCTGATCACCGATGGTTGCCAGAAGAGAGACAATATGGCCGCTCTCGGCTCGCTCTACCACTGCTTCATTCAGTGCGAGCCCGAGCCGGCGGCCCCGTGAGTCCAGGACTTCCACCATCATTCGCTCTTCGATGATCAACCGACCATCCCGCCATGCTGACAACGATGTCTCCAGCTGGTCGGGATCAGTTTCTGCCAGGTAACCGAGGTCACCGGCGTTGACGCCGAGCAGTGGAACGTGGTGCTCAACGACCAGATGGGCGGCCCGGAGCATCGTCCCGTCGCCGCCGAAACTGAGGCACACATCGAGACCTTCGGCGAAGGATTCCTCGTCTACGCCAAATTCGCTGTGATCGATCAGTTCGGCATCGACCTTGGGCATCCGCACTTGGACCGCGCACTCCTCGCACCAGTTGAGGGCGCGCACAACCAGGTCGAGGACCTCGGGACGGTGGTGGTGGAGGACGATGCCGATGGTGGTCATAACGATTCTTTTCCCTCTTCAGCTTCTGAGACGACGGTCTCAATCAGCGATGCAACATCATCATGGCTGGTCGCGGACACAAAGTGGCCGACGAACTCCACATTGCCAGCTCGGCCGGTGATCGGTGAAACCATGAGACCGGCACAGCTCAACCCGACAGCGGAGGCGTGCTCGAGTACCTCGGCCAGGACCCGGCCCCAGATCGCAGGGCTGGTAATGACTCCGCTTCCCCTCGAAACTTCCTGGCGACCGGCCTCGAACTGCGGCTTGATTAGAACGAGCGCGTCGTCGACGTCCAGTTCGGCCACCACTGGAAGCACCAGCCGCAACGAGATGAACGACACGTCTGCGACAGCCAGCGTCAAGCCGTTCGGGAATTGGCTCGGCTTCACTGATCGGATGTCGGTCTGTTCGCGAACCTGGACTCGAGGATCATCTCTCAACCGTTCGTGCAGCTGATGGGTCCCCACGTCAACAGCCACGACGGTCGCCGCCCCATGCTGGAGAAGGCAGTCGGTGAATCCTCCGGTTGAGGACCCAATGTCGACACAATGACGGCTGGTCGGATCAACCCCGAATCGCGCGAGTGCGCCCGCAAGTTTCTCGCCCGCCCGGCTCACGAAACGCGGAGGGTCGCCGGTGACCCTCAGGTCCTCAGCGGGATCAACTAGACGGGCCGACTTGGTCGCCGGTGCACCCCCTACAAGAACTCGTCCGTCTTGGATGAGCAGCTTCGCTGATTCACGGCTGGGAGCCAAACCCCGCCGGACCAGTTCGCCATCAAGCCGCCTCCGAGCCGCCATAGCCATTCTCCAATTCAATGTGGATACCAGCATCCCGTGTGGCTGGGAGCACTGCAGGAGCCCTGATTGTGGCTTGCGACAAGGACTTCACCGACTAGATCCCAACTTCGCTCGCCAGCACCTCGGCCACATCGATGGCGATGATGTCGGGAGCGGGGTCGAGTAGCTCCGCTTCGTTCGCCGACGTCACGCCGGAGAGCACCATCGCAAACCGGAACCCGGCTTTGCGAGCGAAATCACCGTCGGTGTCGTTTCGATCACCGATCATGAGCGCATTCGGGCCGAGAAGGGCGACGGCAAGATCGGCCATCGGTTGGTGCGGCTTGCCTGCGAAGATCGGGTCGGTTTCGGCGGCGGTGCGGACCGCAGCGACGATCGACCCGCCTCCGGCCCACAGCCCGTGCTCAGTTGGATAGGTGGGATCATGATTGGTACCTATGAAGCGAGCGCCGTTGCGAATGGCGGTCACGGCCATCCGCAAACGGTCATAACTCAAATCGAAGTCGAGCCCAACGATGACCGAGTCGAGCTCGGGTGGGCCAGCGTCAGGGGCGGTGACAGCAACACACTCACCTCGGCGCGCCTCAACAGCCTCGTTTATCCCTGCTCCCCCGAGCACGAACACGCGATCGCCCGCACTGATCAGGCTCGCCGCTGCGATCGCCGACGACAGGACCCGACCCGTTGCGTCTATCCCGAACCGGTCCAACTTGGCCTCCTGGGTCGCCACGGTGGCAGAGGAGTTGTTGGTGGCGAACAGCACTGGATAGTCAGCGGCAATCAGTCGAGCGACTGCTTCACAAGCTCGGGGGATGGGCTCGGTTCCATGCCAGAGGACGCCATCGAGATCGAAGATGAAACCGGGAATGGGATCGATGACATCTGACCGTACCCGACCCGGTAACGGGTCCTGCGTGACTGACTTCACCGATCAGTTCGCGCCCGGGGTTCTGGCCGGCAAGACCGAGCTTCGCCGTTCGTCTCCACCAAGCCTTCCGACGAACTGGGCCACGACCGCACATAGTTCTTCTGTCGTCGCGAGACTACATTTCACTGAAAATCGTCGCGCCGCTACCTCAGCGGTAGCGACGCGACGACAGAAGAGGCGAATGTGTTGGCGCCACGCCAGAAGAGGAAACTTGCTCAGCGTCGGTCGGGCATCTCGCCCTACCGATCGATCCGAATGATCCGTACTCTGCGATAAAGTGCGGCGGGTGAGGCGAAGTCTGGCGATACTGCTGATCTCAGCATGCTCGATCATCGGCTCTTCGGGGGCCGCCGGCGCCCAGGCCCTTCCCAACTGTGTCGCCGTCGGCCAGGTAGTCGAGGGAACCCTCTCCGCCACCGGTCACTGCACATTGCGACGTAGTGTCGGCCCTGACGGATCAGAGTCGGAAATCACCTGCAAGTACGACTACCTCTTCAACGACTCTCAGGTCGCGATCTACCAGCGGTCTCCGGGCGTGTACTCCAGCGGTTCCGACAACGGCAGCACGATCATCGTCACCAGTACCGAGGTGATCATCGGCGCTACGACGGGGAGCGGTCTTGAGTTCGAGACCGTCACCCTGCAAGGCGGTGCCCGCCAGTTCAGTTCCACCGGCCGGTGGTACCGCAGGTTCTGCTCAGATGCCGATGGACTCATCGCCATCGACGGTCCTTTTCCTTCGGGTCCGACCAAATCAGTGGCCGACGTCATCGAGGAAGCCTCTGCCAGCCTGCGACCCGTCGCCCCCGACGCCATCAACCATTCCGGCCCTGGCAGCATTGTTCAATTGGCCACCTTCTTCTGGCTCGAGGGGGTTGACTTCGAAGGAGGTTTCCTGACATCGCAATCGAGCCACGGCAATCTGGTGGTAGCGGTCCAGGCCCAGCCTTCAGAGTTCTTCTTCGAGGTCGACGGTGTGCGATACGACTGTGGCGCACGCAATACGCCATGGACAAGGGGTCTCGACGAAAACAACCCTGATGTATGTACACATACCTTCAACACGGCTCCTGCCAGCGGGACCTCGATCGAGATGGACCTCGTCGTGGTGTACGCCACCACGTGGTCTGCCAACGTTGGTGGGCTGGGCGGCGATCTGGTTCCTATCCAGGCTCGCACCAACGGCATCCCCCATCAGGTGTTCGAGGTCGTCGGACTGGCACGAGATCGCTAGCCTGATCTTTGGCTCGGCGCTGCCGGTAGGCCAACTCGGGTGCTTCAACCCCAACAGTCAAAGACTCATGTTGAGGAGAAGAATCCATGAATCTGTGTGTCCTTCAGGGCGTCGTCATCGGCGACCCCCGTATTGCCAAACTCCCGTCGGGAGACACTGCGCTCACCTTCGATGTCCAGACCAAGATCGACGGAAGATCTCGGCCTTCGGTGCCAGTGGAATGGACTGGACCTGCCTCGCAACTGCCAAAGGTCACGGTGGACGCACCCGTTGCCGTTGTGGGCTCGGTGGCGCGGCGCTTCTATCGATCTGGTGGTTCCATTCAAACCCGCGTGTACGTCAGCCCGATCAAGATCGTCGTGAAGCAGCGAAAGCGACAGGCCGCAGCGATCGCCAAAGCGCTTGGTGAGGCTCTCTCCGCCACAAACGAGGCGATCGCCTAGGAACCATCAACCGAGGAGACGATTCGATCAATAGCGTCATCGAGGAACTGTTCGGTTGTTGCGAAATTGAGCCTCCCGAAGGCGGTCGATTGTGAGCCGAAGTTGAGACCAGGGTCAATTCCCAACCGTGCGGTCTCCAACAAATGACCGGCAGGGTCGTCGGCGATTGGCGTGTTGGAGAAATCCAGCCAAGCGAGGTACGTGGCCTCCGGAGCGTCGAACCCGACCGCGGGGGCCTCGTTGGCCAATCTCCTCGAGAGGTGATTCCGTCGCTGCGTGATCTCGTCGGCCACCCCGTACAACCACTCCGAGCATTCTGTCCAGGCGGTTATTGCCGCAGCGAAGCTCATCGGGGTCGACATGCCAAGGCCCCTCGGGGGAAGCTCGTCGAATCGCTGTTTGAGTGCCGGGTCGTCAATATGAGCGACCGCGCAATGAAGCCCGGCGATATTGAACGATTTGCTTGCCGATCCCATGGTCACCAGGCGGCCACCAAATCGTTCATCCGCCAGGGCGAGTGGGCGATGCGAACCGTCATGCACGAAGTCACCCCAGATCTCGTCGCTGATCACCATGAGATCATGCCGCTCGGCCGCATCGGCCACGATGGCCAGCTCTTCCGCATCGAAGATGCGGCCGGTGGGGTTGTTCGGCTGGCAGAACAAGATCACGCGAGTTGTGTCATCGATGGCAGCCTCGAGTCGCTCTGGATCGATTCGCCAGCCTTCGGGATCGAGGGGTACCTCCAAACAGCGACGCCCTCCTCCCGTGATCGAGTCGAAGAACGGGTGATACGAGGGGGTGAACAGGATCACGCCATCACCCGGATCGGTCCGCGCCCAGATCGACAGCTCCACAGCATGAAGCACGCTGCAAAATGATCGCATTCGGTCGACGTCGAGATCCAAGCCGTGATGGTGACTCTGCCACTTCGCATAAGCCTGAAACATGTTCGGTATCTGGAAAAAGTTGTAACCCAGATCGCCGCGATCGAGAAACCCCCTGATGACATCCAGGATCGGAGTTGCAGGATCAAAGTCCATGTCGGCAACGTGCGCCGGAAGGACGTCAGGATCGTACTTGCGCCATTTGTACGACATGCGGGCTCGGGCCCGCTCGTAGCTGAGTACCTGCTGTTTGTACATTGGGTCGAGACTAGATCGCCGAGGGCTCAGGAACTACTTCAAGCTGGCTGACCGTTTCCCAGCGTCGCCGAAATCAGGGGCGACGTGGTCGATGTCGGCAAACAGTCGGCGAGCGTTGCCGACCAACCCAGCCCGTTCATACAAATCCGCCAGCGCGTACCAGCTTCGGAGGTGGTGGACCTTGGGTTTCTTGGGTCGGCTTCGATTGGCGTTCTCCAAGATGCGAATCGCGTCTTGAATCCGACCCTGGTCGGCTTTGGCACCGGCCAGAACGATACGGCCCTCCTCCAGCACCGAAGGGTGGGGCGACGAAGCGGCGAGCTCGCCCCACGTTTTCTCCACAGCAGACCAATGTTTCATGGCCCGATGCGAATCTGCGATCACCGGATGCTGTTCGAACGAGCCGGTGAGTTCATGAAACCGTCGCAGTTCGTTGATGGCCCTTTTCCAGTGGCGGGTGCGATATGCGCACAAACCCATCAATTCAAGAACCTCGGGCACATCCGGAGCGAGTCGATTCACGCTCTCGAGCATCCGCCTCGCGTCACCGAAGCGCTCGCGTTCGAACGCACCTGCCGCATCGAGCAACCGCTTTCGGGCCTTGTTGGCGGTGTCGGTTCCGACATCTCCAAAGGAAACATCGGCTACGTCGATTGCTGTTGAGACCACCGGTTAAGGGTAGAAGGAACCATCAGTCGTCCCACTCGACGACCAGGCCGGTCGGACCACGGAAGCTGATGTTGGCGATTCGGTCCAACTCGTCCTGATCCGCTGCCAACCGCAGCGACGGCATCCGCTCGACCAGAACTTCCATGGCCACCTTGGCCTCGAAACGAGCGAACTTGGCTCCCAGGCAGTAGTGAATTCCCTTCCCGAAGGAGATGTTGTTTCGGGAGTTGGTTCGATGGATGTCAAAGTTCGTTGGGTCTTCGAAGATGTCAGGTTGATGGTTGGCAGCGCCTAGAGCGAGCATGATTTGGGTGCCCTTGGGGATCTCGATCCCGCCGAGTGTGGTGTCGTGATTGGTGACGCGACGCCAGCCGATCTGAGGGGATTCGTACCGGATCACTTCCTCGATTGCGCCGGGAATCAGTGTTGGATCGGCCACGAGTTCGTTCCAGTAGTCACGGCGAGGCAGAAGGCACAACAAGCTGTTCAACAACAACAAGGTGACCGGCTCGTGACCGGCAAAGGAGAGGCCGTAGATGATCGACTCGACCTCCCGGTACGACAGGTCGTCGGGATTGGCTTGGTGATCGGCCAGGAGTTCAGAGGCGAAGTCGTCCCCCTTCTTGGCTGCCTTGTCGGCGGTGAACTCTCGGCAATATCGCCAGTACGCCAGCATCTTCTTGGCGATGGCGAGTTGCTCTTCGGGCGTGGGTTGACCCCAGGAGAACGCCAGCCGCTCGCCGCACCAGGCTCGGAGCTGATCATCGTCGCTTTCGGGAAACCCGATGAACCGGAAGATCGTGTCGCCCGGAAGGGGAACCGCAAACATCGTGGCAAGGTCTGCAGGCGAACCCGACGCTAGGAGCTCATCGGTCAACTCGTGACTGCGCTGGCGAATGTAGGGTTCGAGCACTTTCATCCGTCTATTGGAGAAACCCTTCTTGGTGTACTGACGTATCCGTTTATGGTCAGGTTCCTGACGGTTCGACATGACGGCAACCGGGTTGAAGTCCGGTGCCGAGAGGACCTCGACCGTGTCGGGCGTCAACGGGAACACTGGGTCCTGAACGTTCTCGGAGCTGTACGTATCAGGATTGGTGAAGACTTCGACAATGTCGTCCATCCTCGTCACAACCAACATGTTGAGAGCCTCGGAGTAGAACACCGGTGATTGGTTTCTCCGCGCAAGCAGGTCGCCGTAGGGGTCGGCTACGTATGCCTCGCTGAAGGGCGAGAAGGTCGAGTCCATCGGGCAACCCGTTGGTGCGGGCGGCCTCGATTGGTCGAGTTTGTGGTATGACCTCGTGGACATGACTCAAGTATCGCGTGCGATCGTCGCCCCTGCCGAAACCATGCGGCGGGCGGCAGGAGATCGTGGGCGAATGACGCCATGCGGTACCGCCGCGTAGTTCCTATGCGGCTCAACCTGAAAACAACGTCAACCCGAAAACGACCTCAACCCGAAAACGACAAAGACCCGAAAACGACAAAGACCCTGCAACGGGCTTTCGCCAACTACAGGGTCAGTGTCTATTTGAGAAATCCGGCAACGACCTACTCTCCCAGGGACTCTCGTCCCAAGTACCATCGGCGCTGGAGGGCTTAACTTCCGTGTTCGGGATGGGAACGGGTGTGACCCCTCCGCTATCGCCACCGAAATCTATTTGTCAAAGGAACACAAGTGTCCCTGACACGTTCTTGATAATTCCATAGCGAGCACGAGGTCTTTATGAACCATAAGGTTCAACACAGTGCTTAGATAATAAAAGCCGCTCGGCCGATTAGTACCGGTCAGCTTCACGTGTTGCCACGCTTCCACGTCCGGCCTATCAACGTAGTCACCTACTACAGGCCTTACTTAATATGGCAGAATTCATCTCGAAACGGGTTTCCCACTTAGATGCTTTCAGCGGTTATCCCTTCCGTAGGTCGCAAACCAGCCATGCTCCTGGCGGAACAACTGGCACACGAGAGCTACGTTCAACCCGGTCCTCTCGTACTAGGGTCAACCTTTCTCAATTCTGCTACGGCTGCGGAGGATAGGGACCGAACTGTCTCACGACGTTCTAAACCCAGCTCGCGTACCGCTTTAATGGGCGAACAGCCCAACCCTTGGGACCTGCTTCAGCCCCAGGATGCGATGAGCCGACATCGAGGTGCCAAACCTTCCCGTCGATATGGACTCTTGGGGAAGATAAGCCTGTTATCCCCGGGGTACCTTTTATCCGTTTGCGATGGCCCTTCCATACGGCGCCATCGGATCACTATGCCCTGCTTTCGCACCTGCTCGACTTGTAAGTCTCGCAGTCAAGCTCCCTTGTGCCATTGCACTCAACGACTGATGGCCGACCAGTCTGAGGGAACCTTTGGGCGCCTCCGTTACAATTTAGGAGGCGACCGCCCCAGTCAAACTACCCATCTGACACTGTCCCCAACCCGGGTAACGGGCCAAGGTTAGATGTTCAACGTAAACAGGGTGGTATTTCAACGATGACTCCACCAATGCTAGCGCATCAGCTTCCTAGTCTCCCACCTATCCTACACAATCTAAGTTAAACACCAATATCAAACTGTAGTAAAGGTCCACGGGGTCTTTCCGTCCTTCCGCAGCTAACGAGCATCTTTACTCGTACTTCAATTTCGCTGGATCTATGGTTGAGACAGTAGGGAAGTCGTTACGCCATTCGTGCAGGTCGGAACTTACCCGACAAGGAATTTCGCTACCTTAGGACGGTTATAGTTACCGCCGCCGTTTACTGGGGCTTAAGTTCAGAGCTTCGCCTTGCGGCTAACCCCTCCCCGTAACCTTCCAGCACCGGGCAGGCGTCAGAGCGTATACAGCGCCTTACGGCTTCGCACGCTCCTGTGTTTTTAGTAAACAGTCGCTTCCCTCTGGTTTGTGCCACCTCATCAAGCTTAGGGAGTAAATCCCATCACCATAGAGGTCCTCTTTATCCCGAAGTTACAGAGGTATTTTGCCGAGTTCCTTAACCATAGTTCATCCACACTCCTTGGTCTTCTCGACCTGTCCACCTGTGTCGGTTGTGGGGTACGGGCAACGTGAGAACTGGCTAGAAGCTTTTCTTGGCAGCATAGGATCAGTGACTTCGGCTAATGCCTCGGCATCGCGTCTCAGGCTTAATGAGGGCCGGATTTACCTGGACCTCGCCCTACTCGCTTACCCCACGTCAACCAACGCGTGGGTTCACCTACCTTCCTGCGTCACTCCATTGCTAACCGCCTCACGGTGGGTCGTTTCGTCTTCCCCGAAGGGAGGACAGCCACTTAGCAACCATGTATTGGTTCGGACGCGCTCACATCGGTACTGGAATATCAACCAGTTGTGCATCGACTACGCCTTTCGGCCTCGCCTTAGCTCCCGACTAACCCTGAGAGGACGAACCTTCCTCAGGAACCCTTGGACATTCGGAGGAGGAGATTCTCACTCCTCTTTCGCTACTCATGCCAACATTCGCACTCGACCACTCTCCACAGACGGTTATCCGGCTGCTTCAACGCATGATCGACGCTCCGCTACCACGCAGAACAAGTCTGCATCCTTAGCTTCGGCTCTGTACTTGAGCCCCGTTACATTATCCGCGCAAGACCACTCGACCAGTGAGCTATTACGCACTCTTTAAAGGGTGGCTGCTTCTAAGCCAACCTCCTGGCTGTCTGAGCAGTCTCACATCGTTTGCCACTTAGTACAGAATTAGGGGCCTTAGCTGAAGGTCTGGGCTGTTTCCCTTTCGACCACCGAAGCTCATCCCCCGGGGTCTCACTGCCGCACTCTGGAGTCATGGTATTCGGAGTTTGGTTGGGGTCGGTAAGCTTGTAGGCCCCCTAACCCATCCAGTAGCTCTACCCCCATGACTGAACATGCGACGCTGCACCTAAATGCATTTCGCGGAGAACCAGCTATCACCGTGTTTGATTGGCCTTTCACCCCTAGCCACAAGTCATCCCCCCAGTTTTCAGCCTAGGTGGGTTCGGGCCTCCACGAGGTCTTACCCTCGCTTCACCCTGCTCATGGCTAGATCACACGGCTTCGGGTCTACAGCATGCGACTGAACGCCCTGTTCAGACTCGCTTTCGCTCCGGCTTCCCCTCACGGGTTAACCTCGCCACACACCATAACTCGTTGGCTCATTCTTCAAAAGGCACGCCATCGCCGGACAAGCCGGCTTTGACTGATTGTAAACCAATGGTTTCAGGTACTATTTCACTCCCCTCCCGGGGTACTTTTCACCTTTCCCTCACGGTACTCGTGCACTATCGGTCACCTACGGATACTTAGCCTTACGTCATGGTCGACGCAGATTCACACCGGGTTTCACGGGCCCGGTGATACTCGGGTGTCTAACAGGAGATGTCGGGGTTTCGTGTACGGGGCTTTTACCCTCTGTGGCGCGACTGTCCGGACGCTTCCACTACCACGACACTTTGTAACTCCTCGGTACTTCTGATGCAGTACCCGTTAGATCCCACAACCCCGCAGGGGCAACGCCATCAGGCTTTCCACCACTGCGGTTTAGGCTCTTCCCATTTCGCTCGCCGCTACTGAGGGAGTCGTTGTTACTTTCCGTTCCTCGCGGTACTTAGATGTTTCAATTCCCGCGGTTCCCTCCTCATGGCTATGTATTCACCATGAGGTAGCACCACTGCTGGTGCTGGGTTTCCCCATTCAGAAATTTCCGGGTCAAGGGCTATTAGGCGCCTCACCGGAACTTATCGCAGCCAATCACGTCTTTCATCGGTCGTAGGTGCCAAGGCATCCACCATTGGCCCTTCGTAGCTTTTCATTTTCTAACTATGTTTTTGTCCAGCGAAATCAGCTTCCCCGAAGGGTCGCCAAATTCACTTGAGTATATAAAGATATTTACATCTGAATAATTTCAGATGCTCGTGCTCGCTATGCAATTCTCAAGAAGCGCGCCAACGGGCTAAAACCCTTGCACCTTCAAAGCGGAATAGACGAGTGCATCACGTGTGTCAACTAGTTGAAGGTCACGCTCAGTGCTACCGAGACCAGCTTGTGCTGGCCTGTCGAGAACCGATGCTCTGACCTTCTCCTTAGAAAGGAGGTGATCCAGCCGCACCTTCCGGTACGGCTACCTTGTTACGACTTCACCCCAATCGCCACCCCCACCTTCGACAGCTCCCTCCCAAAAGGGTTGGGCCACTGGCTTCGGGTGTTGGCAACTTTCGTGGTGTGACGGGCGGTGTGTACAAGGCCCGGGAACGTATTCACCCCGGCGATGCTGATCCGGGATTACTAGCGACTCCGGCTTCATGGAGTCGAGTTGCAGACTCCAATCCGAACTGAGACCGGCTTTAAGGGATTCGCTTCACCTCGCGGTGTCGCTGCCCGTTGTACCGGCCATTGTAGCATGTTTGCAGCCCTGGACATAAGGGGCATGATGATTTGACGTCGTCCCCACCTTCCTCCGACTTGACGCCGGCAGTCTCCTACGAGTCCCCAACTAAATGCTGGCAACATAGGACGAGGGTTGCGCTCGTTGCGGGACTTAACCCAACATCTCACGACACGAGCTGACGACAACCATGCACCACCTGTGTACGGCCCCGAAGGACACTACATCTCTGCAGCTTTTCCGTACATGTCAAACCCAGGTAAGGTTCTTCGCGTTGCCTCGAATTAAGCAACATGCTCCGCCGCTTGTGCGGGCCCCCGTCAATTCCTTTGAGTTTTAGCCTTGCGGCCGTACTCCCCAGGCGGGGCACTTAATGCGTTAGCTACGACGCAGAGACCGTTGAAAGTCCCCACATCTAGTGCCCACCGTTTACGGCGTGGACTACCAGGGTATCTAATCCTGTTTGCTACCCACGCTTTCGCTCCTCAGTGTCAGTACCGGCCCAGAGTGCTGCCTTCGCTATAGGTGTTCCTCCTGATATCTGCGCATTTCACCGCTACACCAGGAATTCCACACTCCTCTACCGGACTCAAGTCAGCGCAGTATCGGATGGCGTCTCAGGGTTAAGCCCTGAGTTTTCACATCCGACTTACGCAACCACCTACGAGCCCTTTACGCCCAATAAATCCGGACAACGCTCGCCCCCTACGTCTTACCGCGGCTGCTGGCACGTAGTTGGCCGGGGCTTCTTCTGGAGGTACCGTCATTTTCGTCCCTCCTGAAAGGGGTTTACGACCCTAAGGCCTTCATCCCCCACGAGGCGTCGCTGCATCAGGCTTTCGCCCATTGTGCAAGATTCCCCACTGCTGCCTCCCGTAGGAGTCTGGACCGTGTCTCAGTTCCAGTGTGGCTATTCGTCCTCTCAGACTAGCTATCCGTCGAAGCCTTGGTGAGCCGTTACCTCACCAACAAGCTGATAGACCGCGAGACCCTCTCAGAGCGATAAATCTTTCTTCCAGTCACCATGCGGTGTCTGGAAGGTATGCGGTATTAGTCCAAGTTTCCTTGGGTTATCCCGTACTCCGAGGCAGGTTTCTCACGTGTTACTCACCCGTTCGCCACTCACCCATTGAGACCGAAGTCTCGGGTTCGTTCGACTTGCATGTGTTAAGCACGCCTCCAGCGTTCGTCCTGAGCCAGGATCAAACTCTCCATCAGAGAGCATTGCGAGCACCTGGAAAAGGTCCTCGCAGTGATCCGGTTGCTCTGTAGTCGTTACCAAACGACTGCAGAGCGGCTTGTATTATTTTGATTGACGGAAGTGCATCACTGGTTAGGTTGTGATGCCCTCCGCACACGCTGCGTTCTCGTCTATTCCGTTTTCAAGGTGCGAGGGCCACAAGTACGCAGTCGGACAATGTTCTAAGAACGCTATTCGTTGCTGCGGGTGCGGGCCCGGTCCGCTTACTACGGGCCGTTTCGGGCTTCTGGTGACCGTGGTCTCCAGGTGCTGTACGTTCCTTTAGTGCGGAGATCTAAGATAACTCCGATCGGCACCTAAGCGCAACACGGTTGGCAGAATTCTTCCAGATATTTGTCACCGATCAGCCAACGTCGCTCGGTGCCGCGCACCCCAACATCAGATTAGTCCTGGCGAAGCGAGTGATCCGGCGTTCCAGCCGCTCGTTGTCGGCCACCTGACTCACGTTGAACTTCGCCGTCGGATCGGCCTCCAGGGCATCGGCGTAGCGTTCCCGGTCCGCTATCAGGACGTCCCAATCGTCCAGCCAGAGAGAGCGCAACGAGTCGTCTCGTTCGGTGGCGGTAGGCAGGGCTCGCAACTGGGACACCATGTCGACAAGTGACCTGTTGGACTCTCTCAGCTGGGTGGCGCGCTCTGCGGCGGTTTCTACCCTGCTGGCATCGCCGAGTTGCTGGGTGGTTGCGTCACAAATCGCCTCCGCCCGATCGGAGTAAGCGGGCAACCCCTCGAACTCGATGTAGGTCTCGTCAGCCTCGATCGCCTCGATCAGCCCCCGGGTGCTGTCGAGTTCATCGGGAGGTGGTTGTCGGGCTGCGCCGCTCAGCCCATAAGCCCACACCCCGAACGAGCCGATCACTGCCACGCCAACTACGAGGCGGAATAATCGGTTGAACGGAGACACGGCGGATGGCACGGAGTTCTCCTCATCTTGTGGGCTGGTGGGCGCATGGTGCACCCCCTCATTCTGCCCGAAGGTTTCCCGATCTCCGAGATCAGGCTCGTTCGGTATTCGCTCCCGGATCTGGAAAATGCCACAACGTGAGGAGCGGAGCCGGGCACACTGTGTGCGTGTCAGTTGATCCCGCCCTGTTCGACGACCTGCTGGCCCGCGGTCTGGTGCAGGACAGCACCGATCCAGCCGCTTTGGCCACGCGCCTGAGCACCGCTCCGGTGAGGGCGTATGTGGGGTTCGATCCCACAGCCGACAGCCTGCACGTTGGCAACCTCGTGGGCCTCTTGACGCTCCGCCGGCTGCAGGATGCGGGCCATAACGTAATCGTGCTTGCTGGCGGCGCGACCGGGATGGTGGGTGATCCGTCGGGCAAGTCCACAGAACGGTCTCTCCTCGACGACGACCAGCTCGCTGCCAATATCGCCGGCATTCTTCCCCAGCTCAGACAGTTCCTCGACTTTGAACGCGCCGCCAACCCCGCCACGCTGCTCGATAACCGAGCGTGGACTGTCGGTGTCAGCTACCTGCAGTTCCTCCGGGACGTTGGCAAGTACATCACCGTGAACCAGATGGTTGCCAAAGAGTCTGTGCGATCCCGGATGGAGAGTGCCGACGGCATCTCCTACACCGAGTTCAGCTACATGCTGCTGCAGGCCCACGACTTCGCATGGCTGTACGAGCACGAGGGGTGCGAAATGCAGATGGGAGGCTCAGACCAGTGGGGCAACATCGTGGCAGGTATGGACCTCATTCGGAAAAAGGTCGGCGGGTCTGCCTTCGGGCTCACCTGGCCGCTCCTCACCCGCACCGATGGCTCGAAGTATGGCAAGACCGCCGGTGGTGAAACGATCTGGCTGTCGTCGGAGAAGTTCAGCCCGTATGCCTTCTACCAGTCGTGGATTCAGATCGAAGACGACGAAATCGAGAAACTGCTCTTGCAGCTCACTCTGCTATCGGTAGATGAAATCGCCAGCGTGATGGAAACCCATGCGGAGGCCCCTCACCTACGGGTGGCGCAGAAGCGGCTTGCCGTTGAGCTCACCGCACTGGTGCATGGCGATGAAGCCTCCGAAGGCGCCCAGGGGGCTACGGCGGCCGTTTTCGGCGGATCCGTCGCCGAACTGTCCCTCGACGCGCTCACGATGTTGGCCTCCGAGCTGCCCACATTCAACACATCGCGTCAGACTCTTGGTGCTGAGGGCTCACTGGTTCCGCTGCTGTCAGAATCGGGGGTCACCACGTCGAACAGCGAGGCAAACCGGCTTCTGAAGCAGAACGGCCTCAGCATCAACGACATCAAAGTTGCACCTGACCATGTGATCCAATCGACTGACCTCCTGCACGGCAGGTATGCCCTGGTTCGCAAGGGCAAGAAGCATCTGAGTCTCCTCATATTCGACCGTCCCTAGGTCAGCCGGTATCGAAAAGTCGGGGTCGAGAGACATTGGGATTGTCGAGAGCGAAACGCCACGGCTGGTCCTTTGCCTGGGCAATTCCGACCCTCACGCCCCTCATCACGACTTCGGGAGCCGGCGGTTCTGCAAGTTTCAAGGAAACGATCGAGTCGCGCGCAAGGAGGTCGAGTCCATTGTGGTCACCGCTGATGCCGAGGGCAGCGCAGAGTTTGCCTGGGCCTGAGCACAAGTCGGTTTCCCGCTTCGCCTTTGGTCGACGTTGCCACATGAGTTCGATGCCCTCGAGTGGCTCCACCGCCCGTATCAGCACCGCACTCCCCCATCCCGACGAGCCGACCGACACATTGGCACACCAATGGATCCCATAGGACCGGTAGACGTACAGATGGCCAGCCGATTCGAACATCGGCCAGTTCCTTGGGGTCCGACCACCGAAGGTGTGGCTCGCCGGATCGGTCTGGTCGTAGTACTCGGTCTCAACCACTAGGCCTGCGGTTGACCCACAACAAAGGATGGCTCCGAGCAGGAGCTCAGCGCTGGCGGCCGATGCTGGCAGGTCCCGGAGAGTCAGACTTGGTTCAATGCCTCGATTGTGCCCTATCGGATCAAACCAGGACGAGCTCGTTTCTGCTGATCGATGTCCACCAGAACGGTCCGAACATCGATTGCGATCGGACGGGGCGTCGTCAGAAGATCCCCCAGACCTTGGCCGAGACTCCGATCGACGAAACGATGGATGTCGGCGGTGGCCCATTCATCGCGGTAGCCCACCTCGTGAAGATCTGCTCGGGCGGCAGCAGCCGAGGAGTCTGCTGCTATGAAGCCGCCGGTCGCCTTTTCAGGCTTCCGAGCGGCTGATGCGTGCGGGCAACCAGTTTCAGATCTCACATGCCGTGCGAAAATTCCCTGGGCGTCTCGGGCAACGTTGACCGGATGTCTCCCATTCCTTCGGCGTACGCGATCAACACGCCCACGGCGAAATCGGTTCGACGGCGAATGAAATCGTCTTCATCGCCGGAAGGATCTTCGCCCTGAGCCATGTCCGCAACGGATCGAAAGATGAGGTGTTCGGGGATCATCAGGTACTTGGCGTTCTTGTAGCCCATCGATCGGAGAGCTGCGATCGGGTAGGCCCCGTTTCTTCCGCTCGACACGCCCACCAGCAGAACCGGCTTGTGAGCAAGCGATCTGCCTATCTGATGAATGAAGTTGAGCAATGCAGCCGAGGGCATGCCATTCCACTCAGGGGTCACGAACACCGCTCCGTCGCTTGCCGCCAGTCGCTCGACCGTAGGTTTTGCGGCTCCCGACTCCCACACCGCCTCGATGTCGGTCGAGAGGGCAAGAGCGTGAAGATCGTGAACCTCGGCGATCGACCTCGCTGCCTCCACTCGTCCTGCGATGTATTTGCTGATTCGGAGCGATTCAGAATTGCTCCGTTGGGAGGAGGAGATGATCGAGATGCGCACCCTCTGTGTGTAGCCAGATCGGGTGCAATTCGTCGGATCAGGAGGGCGTGAGTTCTCCGGGGAGGAGCGACCAGATCTGCTCGTCGATCCGGTGACCGTCCAGACCGCACCGAGGTGCATGGACAGATCGAGCAACGCCTTCGAGCGTGAAACCCAGACGATCAAGCAGTGCGCCGGACGCGAGGTTGCCCACCATGACCTCGGCGACGATCCGCTTGACCCCCAGTTCAAAGAGCGCATCACACAGCGCCCGACCGGCCCGGGTGATCACCCCATGTCCCCGGCCCGCAGGCACGAGCCAGTATCCGAACAGTGCCGTCTCGGCTTCTATGTCGATCCGCGCACCGATCCCTCCCACGACAACACCGTCCCGCACGATGACGAAGGTCTCCTCGCCGTTGGTGAGGAACCCATCAAAGTCATCCGAGGTGTAGGGAAACGGAATCGTGGTCCATCGAGCCACCTGGTCGGACTCGTTCAGAACCTGGAGATACCGGGCTCGATCGGACTCAGATGGTCGCCGCAGAAGCAGCTCGTCCACGCTCAACGATTCCGGCAACTTCGTTTCCATGGGTGCAACTCTGTCAGAAAACTCGGGATCGGCCGGTTCACTTACGACTGCGGAGGAAATGTCGACATTTGAGAAAGCAGGTCCGAGACCACCTACGATGCAGAAGAATCCGTGCCGACAGGCACAGCATTGGAGCAGGGGGAAGTGGGTGCGTTGAGCGAGGATCGTCCGCAGCTTGGTGACGTCGTCGCAGATTCGATAGCAGTCGTGGCATTCGCGGTGTCTGCGCTTGGTATGGCGATCTCGGTCGCAGCGTTTGTTTTTGCTGAGGGACTGCAGGACGAACTGCCCCGGGCCACCGGCGCATTCGTTCTGGGCGGCGCAATCGTCATGCTCGTCGTCAGTTGGAGGAGCCAGTTTGTTCCAGTTGTCGGGATCATCCAGGACGCACCCGCTGTGGTGCTAGCGACGATTGCGGCCTCGCTCGTTGCCTCGAATCCCGACTCAGATCTCACGGATATCTTTGTGTTTCTCGGCCTCACCACGTTGTTGTCCGGTGTCGCAATGCTCCTGATGGGGCGGTTCGGGCTCGGCAATCTTGTCCGCTATGTGCCCACCACGGTGGTCGGCGCGTTCATAGCCGGAACGGGCTGGTTGTTGCTCAAGGGCGGTATCGATGTCGCTGCCGGATTGCACACCGGGCTCGACGACATACCGGATCTGATCGGGGCCGAGCTACTGGTCCGGTGGCTCCCCGCCCTAGCCCTCGGGACGGGGCTGTGGTACATCGCCCAGTCACCTCGATTTCCGCCTTTTGCGGTAAGCCTCACCATGCTCGCCGCCGTCGTCATATTTTTCGTCGCAGTTCAGTTCACATCGAGTGTCGCAACCGTCGAGACCGAGGGATGGCTCATCGGCCCATTCTCTGAGGGGGCTGGAATCCAAGTCATCTCGCCGTCCGAAGTTGCCGATTCCGATTGGGGGAATTTCGGCGGGGCGGTCCCGGGGCTCGTCGGCGCGGTCGCCGTGGCCGTGATGGCGGCTCTGCTCAACACCAGCGGGCTGCAGTTCGTCAAGGGAGACAAAGTCGATAATCGATGCAGAGCTGAGAACCAGTGGAATCGTCAACATCGCGATCTCACCCTTGGGGTCGGTTCCCGGCTTTCTTGGCCTCGGCGACTCGATCCTGCTGCAACGGATGGGAGTCACCAGACGGATCGTCGGGATCGGAGTGGGGCTTCTGATGATCCTTTTTGCGTTGATCGGCACCGGCCTCGTGGGATATATGCCTCGAATGGTGTCCGGAGCTCTCCTGATCACGATCGGCGTTGGGCTGCTGGTGGAATGGGTGGGGGAACTGCGCCAGTCCATCAGTCGCGTCGAACAGGTGTTGAGCATCGGCATTCTTGCAGTCATTGCGTTCGTTGGGATTCTGGAGGGGATCGCCGTGGGCATAGTGGCCGTGAGTGCTGTTTTCGTGATTCGCTACAGTCGCATCGACCCCGTACGCACAACCGGCTCGGGGAAGTCGATGAGAAGTCGGATCGATCGCCCCCCTGGGGAAACCGTCCGTCTTGCCGAGGTCGCTGACCGTGCAGCGTTCTACCAGTTGCACGGCTATCTGTTCTTCGGATCGCTTGCACTACTCGAGGATCGGCTTCGGAATCAGCTGAACGACGACACGAACGAATCCGACGCGATTCTGCTCGATACTGCGCGGGTGACCGGAATCGACACGTCTGGCTATCGCTTGTTCGGTCAGCTAGCCACAATCATCGCTGAGGCCGGGTCGGCATTCGTGATCACCGGTATGGAAGAACACCTGCAAAAGTCACTCCGGGAATCTGAGCCGGCGATGAAGGACGTGATATGGCGCAACAGGCTCGATCAAGGGTTCGAGTTCATCGAACGTTTGCAGCTGGATCGGTGGGGAACACCAGACGACGTACAGGAGCTCGGCATTCAACTCTCACCCGAGCTCCAAGCCCTGTTTGAAGAAGTGGAGCTGCCAGCCAACACCCTCCTCATGTCCGAGGGTGAGGCCAGCAGCGAGTTCTTCGTCGTTGAGAGCGGAACGCTCACAGCGTCGACGGTTGATGAATCCGGCTCTCGTCGACGTCTACGTCAATTCGGAGCCGGCGCCGTCGTCGGAGAAATCGCGATGCTGACCGGCGGCACCCGCAGCGCCGACGTCACCACCGAGACATCGGTCGAGCTGCTCAAGATGACCAGGGCCGACTACGACAGGGCTCGGAGCGAAAACCCACAGCTCGCAATGGAATTGCTGGAAGTCATAACCATCGGCCAAGCCAATCGCGTCCGATCGCTCAGCGACAGTCTCGCACGAGCTCTCGATTAGCAACGTCAGGTTTGCAGCAGAGCGTTACGCATATTGGCCGTCATCGACTCTAAGTAACGTGGCTTGATTGCGTCGAGGATCTGCTGGATGTGATCCTGATCGTGGTACGGCCATTCGTGGGCAAAGTCGCCGGCGCTCAGCAGGCCCAATGTGTGGTGGCGGGACGTGAGCTCCAGGTCCAATGGACGGAGGGATCGAACGAGCTCAGCCGACAGAGTTCGCTCGCTTCGCAGCCGATCGAGCAATTCCGAGAGCGGGGCCGCTCCGAAGTCCTCGCCCCTGGCGAGCGCCCCACCGTCGACATCTACGATCTCCGACTCGCCGGCCACGATACGACGGATTCGCTCACGGAACGCTGGCCCATCAACAATGACCAGATGGCCGATGACCTCCAAGGCACACCATTCGCTATCGGCCGGCCGGCGTTGGAGAGCGGTTGGATTCAGCGGTGTAAGCAGTGCAGTCAGCACATCGGGCAGGCTCTCCAGACTCGCAGCCAGTTCTTCCAGATCAACCATGCTCTCAGCATGGCCGACATCCCGGTGGTGGCCTAAACCCACCCTCGAACGAGAATTATCTCCGAATCAACGAATCGCTTGCCGTGCGGTCGTGAGTGCAGAGCGGAATCGAACGAGCTCTTGGGCGGTGGCTGCCGGTCCGCCGCTGCCCCTGGTGGTTCGATTTGCCATCGAGGCGCCCGGTTCCATGAGCTTCGCCGCTTCGGGTCCCAGCTCTTGACTGGCAGCGACCAGGTCAGGGAGCGAGCCTTCGCCAGCCAGTGCACGCCGAACCAATGACCCAACCACGTGATGAGCCGACCGGAACGGCATACCCTTCTTCACCAGGTACTCGGCGAGGTCGGTGGCAGCGGCGAACGGATTATCCGCCTGCGCTGCCATTCGATCGGTGTCGAATACCAGGGTTGACACCATCCCATCGACAGCGAGGAGTGTCAGTCGAACCGTGTCGCATGCATCGAACAGCGGTTCCTTGTCTTCCTGGAGATCCTTGTTGTATGTGAGCGGCAGGCCCTTCAGGGTCGCAAGAAACCCAGTGAGGTGACCGATCAAGCGCCCGGCCTTGCCGCGTGCCAGCTCGGCGATGTCGGGATTCTTTTTCTGGGGCATCATCGACGAACCGGTACTGAAGGCGTCGTCGAGGCTCACGAAACCGAACTCGGTCGTACTCCACAAGATCAACTCCTCACCGATCCTACTCAAGTGGACGCCCAGGAGGGACAGGTCAAAAAGGGCCTCGGCCACGAAGTCTCGATCGCTCACGGCGTCGAGCGAATTGTCGAACACGCCACCGAAGTCCAACAGTTCAGCGGTCCGCACAGGGTCGAGGGGTAGCGAGGAACCCGCAAGCGCGCCAGCACCCAGCGGTGACACGTCCACCCGATCCAGGGTTTGGGTCAGCCGTTCGACGTCGCGCGACAGCGCCCAGCAATGAGCAAGCAGATGATGGGCAAGGGTGACCGGCTGAGCTTGTTGCAGGTGGGTGTAGGCCGGCAGGTAGGCATCGCCGACCTCCTCGGCACGACGAAGGAGCGTCTCCTGGAACTTGACCACGAGCTGGGCCAACTCCTTGAGTTCGCGTTTGGTCCATAGCCGCAGATCGGTGGCCACCTGATCGTTTCGGCTACGTCCCGTATGGATTTTTCCGCCGGCATCCGGGGTGATCTCGGTAACCCGTCGTTCGACAGCGGTGTGGATGTCCTCGTCGCCCGGTGCTGGCTCGAAACGGCCTGATGCCATCTCGTCGAACACTTGATCCAAGGCGTCGAGAATGCTGACCCGTTCCACGTCGTTGAGGATCCCGACCTCGTTGAGCATTACGACATGAGCCCGCGACCCCTCGATGTCCTGAGCGAACATCCGTCGATCGAAGGGAAGGCTGTCGTTCAACCGCTGCAACGCCTCGGCAGGCCCTCCATCAAACCGACCAGCCCATAGTTGCGAACGTTCTGTCATGAAATCCACTCCTTGCTTGCGTTCCCTGACCCACCCGGCTCGTTGCTCACGGTATTGCGTCCACTCACAAAGCCTGTTCTGTCCCTCCGGGAGCCGTTCGGTCGCCACGGAGGCTCCGCCTCCGGGCGTGACACTGGCCGCACGACTCGCTATCACCGTTTCACACAGCAACGCCCTCATCCCTCCGGGAGGATCAAGCCGCTCAAGCAACACGGAGGGGGCGGTCGACCCACACGGTTGGGTGCCGCAAAGAGCATCGGAGCCACAGTTCAGCCGCGTTTGGCTGCGAGGTTGCGGAGCCGGAGGGCATTGAGTTTGATGAAACCTTCTGCGTCGGCCTGGTTGTAGGCCCCGCCGTCGTCTTCGAACGTGGCAATGGTCTCGTCGAAGAGACTGTCGTTGGAGCGCCGCCCGGTGATATCAACGTTTCCCTTGAACAGCTTCACTCGAACGTCCCCGTTCACGTGAAGCTGGCTGTGATCAATCGCAGTCTGCAGCATCTCCCGCTCCGGACTCCACCAGTAACCGTTGTAGATGAGGTTGGCATACCGAGGCATCAGTTCGTCTTTCAGATGGGCGACCTCGCGGTCGAGCGTGATGCTCTCGATCGCCCGATGAGCTCGCATCATGATCGTGCCTCCCGGTGTCTCATATGCGCCGCGGCTCTTCATTCCGACATAACGATTCTCCACGATGTCGAGTCGACCGACACCGTTGTCCCCACCAACTTTGTTGAGGTACATGAGCACCTCTGCGGGACTCATCGACTCGCCATCGATGGCCACAATGTCGCCGTGGGCGTAGGTGAGTTCGACGTAGGTTGCTTGGTTCGGTGCGGCCTCAGGTGACACCGACCAGCGCCACATCTCCGCGGGCGGTTCGGTCCACGGGTTCTCCAGAGGGCCGCCCTCATAAGAGATATGCAGCATGTTGGCGTCCATCGAGAACGGGCTCTTGGAGCCCCGGCTCATCTCGATCGGGATGTTCCGCTCGGCGGCGTAGTCGAGCAGTTTCTCCCGCGACATCAGATCCCACTCTCTCCACGGGGCGATGATTTTGATACCCGGTTCGAGCGCATAGGCACCCAGTTCGAACCGCACCTGGTCATTTCCCTTGCCGGTCGCTCCGTGACTGATCGCGTCGGCGGTGGTCTCGCGAGCTATCTCGACCAGGCGTTTGGCGATCAAAGGACGAGCGATCGATGTGCCGAGCAGGTATTCACCTTCATAGATCGTGTTCGCACGAAACATGGGGAAGACGAAGTCTCGTACGAACTCCTCACGCAGGTCATCGATGTAAATGTGCTCATCGGGCACGCCCATCTCAACCGCTTTGGCCCGAGCAGGTTCCAGTTCTTCGCCTTGACCCAGATCAGCGGTGAAGGTGACTACCTCACACCCGTACTCGTCCTTGAGCCACTGCAAGATCACCGAGGTATCCAGCCCACCGGAATATGCCAGGACCACGCGGTTCACATCATTCATCTAACTGCTCCTCATTCATGAAACTGCTTGTCTTCTGAGTTGGCCACGAGACTAGGAGTCGTGGCTCTCGAAATTGGCACCGGCTCAGAGTCCACTGAGTTCGGTGAGGTGGTTGAGCACCTTTTGACCGTGACCCTCCGAAGCAATGACCAGGAGTGTGTCGTCACCGGCGACGGTTCCGACCACCTGGTCGAGCCCGGACCGATCGAGGGCGGAGGCCACGACGTGGGCCGAGCCCGGCGGGGCACGAAGAACAACAAGGTCACCCGATCTCGTCGCCTCGACGACCCATTCTCCCAACAGCCGGCGTAGGTGCTCGTGGGGAGCAAACTGATCGGCTGGGTGTTCGGGCACCGCATAGACCGATTGTCCCCCTGCCACCCGCACCTTCACCGCTCCCATCTCATCGAGGTCTCTCGACACCGTGGCCTGGGTGGCGGCGACCCCTTCGACATCAGCAAGCAACTCGACCAACTGATGTTGGCTGGCCACGGCATGACTGGATAACAGTTGGCCGATCCGGTGCTGGCGTTGGGTCTTGGAGAAGCTCACGAGGCTGGACTCCAGCGCCGGTTTTCTGGGTGGGTTGATAGAAACCAAAGAACACCCCTCGCACTGTGGAGGCGGTTCGCGGCCTGGGCCCATATTCGACTCTGTGGCCCGTCCAGGACGTCGTCGGTGACCTCTTCCCCGCGATGGGCTGGAAGGCAATGCATGAAGATCGCCTCCGGCGCGAGCCCAAGCAGATCAGCATTCACCTGAAAGCCCTCGAACTGGCGGAGCTTGCTCTCGCGAATGTGTTCTTCGCCCATGGAGATCCACGTATCGCTGTAGATCACGTCCGAGCCGGGAACGAGTTCCTCGGTCCGATCGCTCCACTGCAGTTCGATTCCCGCCGCTGCGATCCGATCTGCATCAAGGTCTGAGAATCTTTGCTCGGGTGGCGAAACGATTCGAACCTCTCCGCCGAGAGTACCGACCGCCAGGGCCAGCGATCGAGTGACGTTGTTGGCGTCGCCCACGTAGGTGACGACCTTGCCTTCCACGGTGCCGAACTCGCCAATGATGGTGAGGACGTCGGCAATGGCCTGCAGCGGATGGCCGCCGTCGGAAAGAAGGTTCACGATCGGAACGACGTTGAGCTCCGCCATCTCCTCGAGGACATTGTGTCCATAAACACGGGCACAGATTATTCGGTGATAACAGGCCAGAGTGTGGGTCACATCCGACACCGACTCTCGTTTGCCCAAACTGACCTCGGCGTCGGTTATGTACACAGGATGGCCCCCCAGCTGCACCACGGCCATTTCGGTGGAGTTCCGGGTTCGCGCCGACTGCTTGGCGAAGTAACACGCAACTCCCTCTCCTGCAAGCGGCCGCCCCAGTTCCTCCACCCGAAGAAGGGCGTGGTCAACGATGGACGTGAGCTCATCAGCATTCAGGTCATCGATATCGAGGATATGCCTCATGACCTGACCTCTGCGATGGACGCCGCAAGGATTTCGGTGCCTTCGGCAATCAGTTCGTCGGGAATAGTGATCGGTGGTGTCAGACGAAGCGCAGTTGGGGTTACAGCGTTCAAGACGAGCCCGTTCTGTAAGCAGGTTGCTGCAACGGCCTTGGCATCAACCCCCGGTTCCAGTTCGACAGCCATCAACAAACCGAGCCCACGGGTGCCCACAACCCCGTCGAGCCGCATCACTGCCTCCACGAGCGTCTCGGCTTTCCTAGCTGCAAGTGCGGGTGCATCCATCTCCAGCATGAGCTCCAATGTCTTTCGGGCAGCAGAGGTCGCCAAAGGCTGACCGCCGAACGTGGTGGCATGGTCGCCCGGTTCGAACGATGCAGCCGCTTCCGGGGTGGCCCAACACGCACCGATCGGCATTCCATTCCCAAGGGCTTTGGCCATCGTGACCACGTCAGGGCCGCCGTTGTCCTCGAAGAAGTGCTGGAAGCCGAACCATTTGCCCGTGCGGGCGAGGCCAGCCTGAACTTCGTCGACCATGAAGAGCAGTCCTCGCTCGTCGCACAAGCGGCGGACCGCTGAGAAATAGTCGACGGTGGCGGGGTTGACACCACCCTCACCCTGAATCGGCTCGAGGAACACGGCGGCCACGGTGTCGTCGATCTGTCGCTCGAGGTCTTCCACATCGGCCCATACGGCGTGTTTGAAGCCGTCGGGAAGCGGCATGAACGCCTCCCACTTGGCCGGTTGGCCGGTTGCAGCCAAAGTGTTGAGTGTTCGGCCGTGAAAACTCTGGAAAGCGCACACCACACGGTGGCGTCCGCGTCCGCCCCATTTTCGAGCGAGTTTGAGAGCGGCTTCATTCGCCTCCGCACCCGAGTTGGCGAAGAACACCTGGCCTGGTCGACCGATCATCTGCGAGAGCATCAGTGCGACCGGAGCCTGGTTTTCGGTTGCGAACAGGTTCGACACGTGGAGCAGCTTCGATGCTTGGGCTGAGATTGCTGCCGCGACTCCCGGATGCGCATGCCCCAGCGAGCACACCGCTATGCCGGCGAGCCAGTCGATGTATCGCTTCCCGTCGGCGTCCCAAAGTTCACTACCCGCGCCCCGCACGAACATGATCGACGGTGGGCCGTAGGTCGGCATGATCGGGCACAGTTCATCGGTGAGGTCAGCGTGCACAGCAGCGGTATGGACGGAGGCGGCGTTGGCGGTCATGGTCAGTGGACCTCGTGAAGGTGAACCGGTTCGGGGTCGGCGGTCACCATGGTGCCAATCCCGTGATCGGTGAACAGTTCTAGCAATAGGACGTGGGGAATCCGGCCGTCGAGCATATGCGCGCTGCCGGCGCCACCGACAACTGCGTCAATGCACGCTTGGACCTTGGGTACCATCCCTCCGCTGATGATGCCCCGAGCCTTGAGCTGATTGAGCTCTGAAACCGATGTTCGGGCGATAACCGTGGTTGGGTCATCGACATTCATCAGGAGGCCGGCGATGTCGGTGAGATAGATCAACTTCTCTGCTGCGAGCTCACCAGCCAGCGCGGAAGCGACAGAATCGGCGTTGATGTTGTAGGCCTGCCCCTTGCCGTCGGAGCCTATTGTGCTGATCACGGGAATGAACCGCTCATGAAGCAATCGGTGAATGATGTCGACCTTCACGCCAACAACATCTCCGACGAAGCCCAATTCGGTGTTCCTCGCGGCTGCCAGGATCAGGCCCGCGTCTTCTCCCGATATTCCAACAGCCGCAGCGCCCTGGGTGTTGAGGGCTGCGACGATGTCGCGCCCTACCTTTCCTACCAGCACCATCCGGGCAACGTCGAGCGTCTCGGCGTCGGTCACGCGCAGGCCGTCTCGGAACTCAGATTCTTTGCCCAGGCGCGTCAACAGCGCCCCGATCTGGGGTCCACCGCCATGCACAACAACGGGCTGAAGGCCAACCGATCGAAGGAGCACGATGTCTTGGGCAAAGGTACGGAAAAGGTCGGGGTCGACCATCGCGTTTCCGCCCAGCTTGACGACCACCACTGCGTCGCGGAACCGTTGAATGTAGGGCAGCGCCTCGATCAGTGCCTGAGCCCGCTGCTCGGGACTGAATCCTCGGGTGGCGATCACCTCTTCTTCGTTCATGACTGTTTCGTCAAGCAAATCGCTCTCCATACTCCAAGGGGTCCTCGCTCATGAGCGATAGCCGGCGTTGATGTCGATGTACCCGTGGGTCAGGTCGCAGGTCCAGACGGTGGCCAAGCCTCGCCCGACGCCGACGTCGACAAAGATCTGGATGTTCTGGCCGCGAAGATGTTCGGTTGCCCGCTCTTCGGAGTAGCCCACATGAACCAGTCCATCGCGGGCGACGAGTTCGGGTCCGATCCGGATCGTGAGCGCATCTCGATCCGCCGCTTGCCCGCTCTTGCCCACCGCCATCACGATCCGGCCCCAGTTGGCGTCCTCGGCGGCCAGAGCAGTCTTGACGAGCGGTGAGTCCGCTATCGAGCGCGCGATCCTGTGCGCTGCATCGTCGGTTTCAGCACCATCAACCCGGATCTCGACGAACTTCGTGGCGCCTTCTCCATCTCTTACGATCTGCTGGGCCAGATCGAGCAGCACCGAATGAAGCGCACCAGCAAACAAGTCTTTGCTGTGCCCATCGATGGCTAGAGCGCCTCGCCCCGTCGCGAACCCCAACACCGTGTCACTCGTCGACGTGTCGGAGTCAACCGTGATGCGATTGAAGGAGGACTCAATCCCGTTGGCGAGAATCCGTTGAAACTCAGCGTTGTCGATTGCAACATCGGTGAAGACGTAGGCAAGCATCGTTGCCATATCGGGGGCGATCATTCCGCTTCCTTTGGCGATGCCCACCACGGAACAATCGGTGTCACCAATCAATGCGCCAGCGCCCTTGGCGAACGTGTCGGTGGTGCGGATCGCGTGTGCTGCCGCCTCCCACCGGTGAGAATCCGAGGGCGCTAGCCCGTCGACCAATCGGGGTATGGCCTGACACATGGCGTCTGCGGACAGCAACTCGCCGATCACGCCGGTCGAGGACAACAGCACGTCCTCAGGGCGAATGCCCAGACTTGTGGCTGCCGCCTTCGCAGACGCAGCGGCAGCGTCATAGCCGGCCGCCCCGGTGAACGCGTTTGCATTTCCGCTGTTGACAAGGATCGCACGGGCACCAGATTCAATGTGCTGTCGACACCAGTCAACCGGAGCTGACGGGCAGCGGCTCGTGGTGAACACTCCCGCTACTGCTGAACCCTCGGGAACCAAAGCAAGGAACAGGTCATCTCGTCCCTGGTATCGAAGCCCCGCAGCCAATGTGGACACGTTCACGCCTGAAACCGGCGGGAGGTCCGGAAACGATTCGGGTGCGAGCGGGGACACGGACGTGCTCATGGGTAGACACCCACGATCGGTAGCCCGGCTGCTTCGGGAAGACCGAGAGCGAGGTTGGCGTTCTGTACCGCCATACCCGAGGCACCCTTCATCAGGTTGTCGAGAACGGCAATAGCGAGCACCAATCCGGTGCGATCATCGACCCGCGCCGTTACGTGCACTGTGTTGGCACCCAAGGTTGCCTTCACACTGGGCGATGTATCTTGGACGACGATGAACGGTTCGGTGTCGTACATCTCGTGAAGGGCCGACATCGCATCTTCGGTGGTGAGGTCATCGCGGGCCGGACGGCCATAACACGTCGCGATAATCCCCCGATTCAACGGCGCCAGGTGAGGAGTAAAGAGCACCGAGGGCGTAGTTCCGGTGAACTCAGCCAGGGCCTGCTCGATTTCTGGGGTGTGGCGGTGCGTGAGCAGGGCGTACGCCTGGAGGTCGGAATCGACCGCACAGAACGTGGTGTTTTCTTTCGGTGGTCGACCAGCGCCGGACACACCCGTCACAACGTTGGCCACCAATCCGGCCGGCTCGATGAGGCCGGCGCGCAACAGTGGGGCCAGAGCAAAGACCGCCGTTGCCGCGTTGCAGCCTGTGGCCGCGATCAGTTCGGCCCCTTCGAGCTTGGGCCGGAAGAGTTCGGGCAGTCCGTAGACGAATTCGTCGAGTAACGATGGATGATTGTGTTCGGCCCCATACCACTGCGGATAGAGATCCTTGTCGTGGAGCCGAAAATCGGATCCAAGATCGACGATGTGCCCGACCCGACCCCTCATCTCAGGAATGACCGACTGTGAGATCCCGTGGGGTAGGGCGCAGAACACAAGGTCCAGACCGTCGATCGATTGGACGTTGTGCGAGGAATAGACGAGCTCGGGGTACGCCGCAGCCAGACTGGGGTAGAGATCGGCGACCCGAGTGCCGGCTTTGGAATCACCGGTGGCCACCTCCAAAGAAAGTGACGGGTGTTGCGCTATCAGACGCAACAACTCGGTGCCGGTGTACCCCGACGCTCCAACAATCCCGATCCGGAAAAGGCTGCCTGGCCGCGTCGCCCCTCGGGGCCGGCGCGGACTTCGAAGAACTACTCACCATAGGACTATACACGCATCTGTATGTTTATGCAAACGTTGTACCGGGTCTGGAGCGGGCCGAATCATACCCCGCCACAATCGGGGTCACGTCGTACGACGTGCGGCCCAGGGCGAAACCCGCAAGTATGTATCCGTCGGTTCTGGGAGATCGGACCGGTTCTGATGGGGCGTCTGGAGCGTCTGTGGGGGAATGAGTGATGGGTGAAGCAGAGACGGTTGGTGACAAGGCCGGTGATCAGTCTTGGACTGAGGGCGAACCGAGCTGGGGCGATCTCGGTCTTGCACCTGCACTCGCCCATCATCTCGAGTCTTTGGGCTACAGGGCTCCTACCGCCCTCCAACGAGAGTTGATTCCGGCCGTACTCAATGAGACCGACGTACTCATCGAGGCACCGGCGGGAACGGGGAGAACGGTCGCCGTGGCCGCGATCGTGACCGAGTTGGTAAGCGACTGCGACGTAGGCGACGGAGCGGTGGCCGTGGTGATCACACCCAACGAGCAGCGTTGCCACTTGCTGGTGGATGCCATTCAATCGATCGGGTCGGCAACCAAGCGGGCAGACGAGTCGGGCCTACGGTGCGCAGTTGTCACCGAGCTCGGACCCATGGAGGCCCAGAGCGCCAGGCTGACCGACGCCCTCGACGTTGTCATTGGAACTCCTCGACGGCTCAATCAGCTGGCCATCGCTGACCAGCTCAGCTTGGAAACTCTGGAGATGATCGTTGTCGATCAGGCCGACGACCTTGCGATCGGTGATCACGGCGAGGATTTCGCCGCTCTCCTCGATGTGATCGAACCCGACAGACAACGTGTGGTGATGGCCGGATCATTGCTGCCACCCCTTACCGACCTGCTGTCCACCCGCCTCACCGCACCCCAGCGGCCGTGCCTTCCTGTTACAGAGCCTGCGACGTCGGCACCTTCCCAGCGAGCATTCGCAGTGGGAGAAGCTTCACCATCGGTCGTGTCCACGATCGTCGCTGCCCTTGGTCTGACGTCGGTGGCTGTTGTGGTTCGTGCCGACCTCGTCGAGCTCTACCAGGATCGACTCAATCGGTCCGGTTTCACCCTTCACGTGACCTCTCGTGATGCACTCTCAACCCTTCCCCCCGTTCCTGAGACCACCGTGATATGTGCTGACCTGCCCACGTGGACAGACGGCTACGCCCAACTTCTCAAGACCGTATCTTCCAAAGGGTCCGGAGAATTGATCCTCCTTGCCGGCCCAGAACACCGGCAGCTGCTGCGGGCGTTCGGGAAAACTGGCGGGGTGAAGCTCAACGCTTCTCCACTTCCGAGTCCAGCCGGAATAGAGAGCCTAAGGGTGCAACGAACCACGAATCTGGTGGCTGAGCAGCTCACACGAATCAGCTCACAACCGACCCCTCGATTCCTTTCTTCGGTTCAACAACTGGCGCTCGACTACGACGTTGCAGACATCGCAGCAGCGGCGATGGAACTGGCCCACGTTTCCCTCCACCGCGAAATTCAGCCCGGCGAAGACATTCCCCTTTTGTTTCGCCAACTCAGCGGACGCCCAACTGCCAACGATCGCCGTCAAACCGGTAGCTCCACCGAAGGAAGTGGGAATCGGCGAAAAGGTGCGGATCGGCGAGGGCAAGAACTCGAGCCGGGGATGACACGCCTTTTCGTCGCAGCCGGGTACAACTTTGGGGTTAGACCAGGTGACATCGTCGGAGCATTCGCAGGAGAATCTGGCCTCTCGGGCAAGGAGATCGGCAACATCGACATCCGGGAGGCGTTCACGCTGGTCGAAGTACCCGAGCAGCTAGCCGATGATGTGATCGACGCCATGCAGACCGGCACCATCAAAGGCCGTCAGATAGAGGTCCGTCGGGAACGTTACTGATTCGTGATCGGGTTCCTCATTGCCGACCAAAGAGTCTTTTCGCCTTCGCTGCGGCATAGCTGGCGAACTCCTTGTGGACAGCCGGTAACGCTTCGGCGATATAGGCGTCCACGGCCTGAGAGAGGGCATCTGCATAGGTGGGATAGGGAAACACTGTGCCGTACCATTTGTGGAACGGGATTCCAGTCTTCATTGACAAGCTGACTATGCCAATGAGCTCGCCCGCACGAGGGCCAACGATCGTGGCCCCCACGATCTTTCCTCTGAACTTCTGGATGTCGATTATCACGACCCCTTCGGTTACCTCGTCAGTGAAGGCGCGATCGATTTGAGACATCGGGATGGTGATTCGTCTGACACCGGCGCCGACCTCGTCGGGCTGAGCTCCGATCGAAGCTGCCTCGGGCTCTCCAAACACCGCAGCCGGCATGGGCGGAACGTCAGGCAGCGGCAGAGGACCAGCCAACATGGAGCGCAGGATGCGCCGTCCCCAGGCCCCTGCGGCGTGAGTGGTGCCTCCGCGATCGGTCACATCACCGCAAGCCCAGATGCCTGACACATTGGTTCGACCGCGATCATCAATTTCGATCAAGCCGCGCTCGTTGGTGCCAACGCCAACCGTCTCCAGTCCGAGATCGTCGGAGTTGGGGATACGACCTACCGAGACCAGTACGGCGTCGACGTTCTCGATGGGTGACCGGCCCGGTCCACCGCTCGCAGAAGTCGTGTGCAGCGTGCCGGTAGCGGGGTCGAACGAGGAGGCAGCGGCACCGACGATCACCCGAACACCTTTGTCCTCCAGCGATTGCTGAACGATCGCACCGGCCTCGGGCAACATGAGAGGGAGGAGGCGTGGAACGTACTCCACAATTGTGACTCTGCTGCCCAGGCGGCTGAATGCTGTGGCCATTTCCACCCCGATCGCACCACCGCCAACGATGGCCAGATGAGCTGGCGGTTGGGCGAGCTCGAACAACGATTCGTTGGTAAGGAGCTTCTCGGCTGGAAGACCCTCGATCGTCAATGGCCGAGGCCGGGAACCTGTGGCGATCACGATGTTGTCAGACTCGACCACTTCGGTGGTTCCGTCGTGGTGGGTGATCTCAACGCGACCCTCTCCAATGATCCGAGCGCGACCTCGTCTGAAGTCGACACCGGGGACGGACGCAAACTCCTCTGTCTCGTGATCGCGCAGATAGTCGCGCCGTTCTCGCACCTTTGCCAAAGCCTGAACGCCGGAGAGTTCACCGACCTTGGAATGGTGCAGTAAAGACTTCGACGGAATGCAGCCGACGTTTGTGCAGTCACCACCGATGTGACTGGCCTCGATCATGACCGCTGTTCTGCCGACCTTCCCAAGTCCGACCGCAGCTGTGAGTCCCCCCGATCCCGAACCGATGACGATCGCATGAGGTCGTGGTTGTGTGGCCATAGCGCATGTGTAACCCACGGATCACAGAAAGACTTCCAGTGACCAGAAACACACCCATCTGGACCCGCGAGCACCGCCTGTGCCGCATAGTTGCTGGGCTGCGGTGATCATACCCCCCTAAAATGGGGCTTTCACGGCCCCATTCTCGAGGTATCGCAGTAATTATCGGGGTAATCCGCCACCTGCGGTGCAAAGAATGCTTACCTGTCGATGGCTCGGATGACTGAGCTTCACAACATCACCAACGCACCTCGGTGCATCACAGGAGTTGAAAATGGCTACCAAAGCTGAACTGATCTCTTCAGTCGCAGATTCTGCCGACGCTGACAAGAAGACCACCGAAGCCGTTCTGGCTGCATTCTTCGACCACACCGCTCAGACGGTGAAGGCTGGGGAAAAGGTCGCATGGCCTGGCTTCGGGACCTTCTCGATGGGAGAGCGTGGCCCCCGCACTGGCCGCAACCCCCAGACCGGCGCCACCATCAAGATCGGCAAGAGCCGCTCCATCAAGCTGAGCACCTCAGCTCCGATGAAGGAATGGCTGCTCGGAAAGAACAAGACTCGCTGAGTAACCAGCTAGGTCCTATTCGGGCGATCCGCTCTGGCGGATCGATATGAGTGTCTGAGCCGGGGCTCTAACCCCGGCTCAGTCAGCGCTCTAGCTGATTGCTCTGCGCAACAAGTTCCATCGGGTGGATGGTTGGAACGCCTGCAGCGCCGAGATGCATGGAACATCCCGGGTTCGAACTTGCCACCACATCGGGACTCTTGGCATTGATCGCTGCTACCTTGCGGTCCCGAATCTGACCCGACAGCTCGGCCTGCATGATGCTGTACGCCCCGCCGGCCCCACAGCACATGCCATCGTCATCCAGTTCAACCAGATTGGGGATGTACTTGCCGAGCACGTCCCGTGTGGCCATATGGACCCGCTGTACGTGTCGGAGATGGCACGGGTCTTGGATCGCCACGGTCTCGGTGAGCTGCCGGCCCTCGGGCAGTCGATCCAGGTGCAGGGCCAGGAACTCGCAGATATCGAACACGCGGGCGCTGAATGCTCGGGCCTGCTCGGTACCGACGAGATGCCCATAATCCTTCATTTGGGCGCCGCACCCGGCGCTGTCGACGATGATCGAAGCGTCTGCAAGCGGTCCGCTGGAGAGGGCTTCCATCATCTTCTCAGCGAAGGACCGGGTGTCGTCGGCCAGGCCGGCGTGAGCATGGAGAGCACCACAACACGGGGCCAGGTCGCCGGTTGGCGTGACGCCAAACCCGGCCGCTTCCAGCACAGCCTGCCCGGCTTGGTGAATGTCGCGTTGCCAGGCATCCATCACACAGCCGGTGAACATCAACAGGTCGGTACCCGAGCTCCGCAAGGGTTCCTGCCGAAAGGGCACGTCGGCGCTCAGGCCGAGTCGTTTTGGGATCAACTTCAGCTTCTGAGCTACCGAGATGACTTTGGAACCGGCCGCAAGCACCTTGGGGTATTCCAGAGGTTTCATGGCCAGGCGCTGCAGCTTCGGCGTCATCATTCCGGCGTCGGCCAGGGTCTCGCGGGTTCGTTCCATGAGATGCCCGTACGGGACACTGGAAGGGCAGGCGGGCTCACAGCCTCGGCATTGGACACATGTGTTGAACGAGCTCAGCACCTCGGGCGTGAGCGGTGCGTTGTTGAGTTGGACCTCACGCATCAGGTGAATTCGACCTCGAGGTGAAAGCGCTTCATCACCGGTGATCCGATAGGTGGGACAGTGCGGTAAGCACAGTCCACACTGCACGCATGAGTTGAGTTCGTCGTCGTTCAGTTTGAGATCCATTGGGTTCCTCTGCGGTGGTGTGCTCGGTAGGTTCGGGCTAGTGCATGCCCGGGTCCCGGCCCGGATTCAAACGACCGGTCGGGTCGAACAAAAGCTTCATGCGGTCATGAACGCCCTTCAGCGATGGGCTGAGTTGACGCCGGGGTTGTGGTTGTTCTGCAAACACGGTTCCCACACCGACCGATGCCAAGAAGGGGCCGGAGATCTGATCACCGATGGTGCGAAGC
Organism: uncultured Acidimicrobiales bacterium; assembly: GCA_963751955.1. GTDB lineage: Bacteria > Actinomycetota > Acidimicrobiia > Acidimicrobiales > SZUA-35 > JABDIY01. Next base: position 419,018 of record CAVVWM010000003.1, read on the forward strand.
TGTTTGGGTTGCAGGGACCATCGGTGCGGATAGGTCGACGGCGGCGGTCCCGCTGTCTCGGCAAGAGAACCCAGCTGGCCGGCACGGGCCGCTTGGGCATCTACGTCGGCCCCATGGCCTTCGAGATGCAGCCACGTTGTCTGACCATCCCAGAGAACAGCGCTTGGGGCCAACAGTGCGTCGTGGACATCGAACGGATCGGCTTGGGTGGTGAACCATCGGCTGACCGGCGGAATCGGATTGGTGCGCAGGATCACCTCTGCGATGCAGCCGAGGGTGCCGAGAGAACCGACCATCAACCGGGGAATATCAAAGCCTGACACGTTCTTCACTGTTGGCCCACCCCCGGACACGATCTTGCCCTCAGCCGAAACGTAGGTGACCTGTAATACTGCCGCCCGCGCCGCGCCTCGTTGGAGTACATCCCGATCGTTCTCCCCAACCGCAACCGCTCCGCCGACCGTGCCGCCGCGGTCGGGCAAGGCGGTGTGCTGCCCGTGTTCGCGCAGAGCGATATTGAGATCGGCCATGGTGGTCCCGGCTCCTACTCTCACCGTCATCTCGTCGGCTTTGTACTGGACCAGGCCCGATGGCGCCTTGAGGAGCCGAGGTGCAACGTCGGGAACACCTCCGGTGGTCCAACGGGTCCTACCACCTTCGATCCCAACCGGCCCCTCCGACCCGATCTCCTCTGCGAAGCCGAGGACGGCGGGACCGAAGGTGAGGCGGGACCCGGCGTCGATCAGGCCGTCGGTGCCAATCGCCGGGCTCATCCCCAAACCCCCGTCGGGACGTTCCGAAGCGCCTGAATGTCGGCACAGCTGTGTCCCATCGGAATCACCTTGCCAGGGTTGGCCCGACAAGAGGGGTCGAAAGCCTTGCGAAGCCGGTCTTGGTGGTCCAAGTCGTCATCGGAGAACATCCGACTCATGTAGTCCTGCTTCTCGACACCTACACCGTGTTCTCCTGAGAGAACCCCGCCGGCATCGAGGGAGGCTTCCACGATCTCCTTGCCGGCGGCGTGAACCCGCTCGAGCATTCCTTCGTCACGGGCGTCGAACAGCAGGAGCGGATGGAGGTTCCCGTCGCCGGCGTGGAAGACATTCATCACCATCAATTCGTACCGGTCGGCGATTTCGTAGATCTTGGTGAGAACGTCCGCCAGCTCGGACCGGGGAACCACCGTGTCGTGAAGGTAGTAGTCCGGTGCGATCTGTGCGATGGCTCCGAACGCCGTCTTTCGTCCCTTCCACAACAATGCCCGTTCGGTGTCGTCTCGGGCAGTTCTCACGTTGGTTGCGCCGTTGGCCCTGCCGATCTGTTCGATGCGTTCGGCGTCGACCGCAATGCCGCCCTCCAGGCCGTCCACCTCAGCCAGCAAGACTGCGGCCGCATCACGGGGATAGCCGGCGTGTACATAGTTCTCGACCGCCTCAGTGATCCGATGGTCCATAACCTCCAGAGCCGCGGGCACGATCCCGGCGGCGATGATGCCCGACACGGTGTTGGCGGCGTCGGACACGGTGCCAAAACTGAGCAGCAGCGTTTTCACCGCCGGGCGATTCTTCGTGATCCGAACCGCCACCTTTGTCGCAATTCCCAGGGTGCCTTCGCTCCCGACGAAGACCCCGCGAAGATCAAGCCCGGTCGGTTCGGGATCGAGGCCGCCCAATACCGCAACCTCACCGTCGGGAAGCACGATCTCGATGGCCTGGATGTGGGTGTTGGTGACCCCGTACGCCAGGCAATGGGGCCCACCTGCGTTGTTGGCAAGGTTCCCCCCAATCGTGGAAATCTGCTGGCTACTCGGATCGGGAGCGAAATGGAAACCCATCGGAGTCAGGTGACGGGTGAGATCGAGGTTGATGACACCGGGCTCGACCCATGCGATCCGATTGTCGATGTCGACCTCCAGAATTCGATCCATCTTCGTCATGGCAACAACGATCGGCGCGCCGAGTGGGATGGCTCCCCCGGCGAGACCTGTTCCCGCACCTCGGGGAACAACCGCTCGACCATGGGCGATGGCGATCCGGGTGATCGCCTGGACTTCTTCGGTGCTGACGGGGAAACATGACGGACCGGCAACCCCTCCCTTGAAGACCGACGCATCCTTGCTGAGAAGCGACCGCTCGGCGCTGTCGAACCTGACTCGATCCTTTGTCAGGGCCGCACTGAGATCAGACACCAGTCGTTCATCGTCGGAAACCGAAGGCGTTTCCCCGATTCCGAGATCGGTTAGGCGAGCCTTGATGTTCTTGTTGATACTGCTGAGGACACTCATCCTGTCACCGCTTTCAGGCCGGCTGCTTCGATTCCGGCAACGGCACTGATCTCGTCGTTGTCGGAGATGTCACCACTCACGCCGACCGCACCGATCAAGGTGTCGTTCTCATCGTGAATCAGAACTCCTCCGGGAACCGGGATCAGGGATCCGATGGCGTGGGTGGCAGCATCGATGAAGTACCCCTGGGTTTCGGCCCGGTTCATCAACGCCCGAGATCCCATGCCCAGAGATATCGCCCCGTGGGCCTTGCCATAGGCGATCTCAAATCGTTTGTTGGCGCCGCCGTCTTGGCGGGCGGCCGCTTTGACATGGCCTCCTCGGTCCAAGACCACTGCGGTCAACGGTTTGAACCCGCGGGCAGCGGCATCACGGAGAGCCGAGGCGATGATCGTGTTTGCCTGCTGAAGAGAGATGTCCATATACCTGTCACTTTCCTGCTTTGCGTTCGATTCGTCGGGCATGAAGGATGGGTTCGGTATATCCCGACGGCTGCTCGGTGCCGCTCAATACAAGATCGCACGCGGCTCGAAACGAAACACCATCGAAGGATCGGACCCATCGATTCATACGACGGATCATCCGCATTCTGGCCGTCAACGATCGTGGCCATCTTCACCATCGTGGTCTTGATCCGATCTGCGTCGACAACGCCGTGGCGGAGCCAATTGGCCATGTGCTGGCTGGAGATTCTGCACGTAGCCCGATCTTCCATCAGTGCAACGTTGTTGATGTCGGGAACCTTGGAACAGCCGACACCCTGATCAACCCAGCGAACGACGTATCCGAGAATGCCCTGCGCATTGTTGTCGAGTTCGGCCTGGATCTCCTCGTCCGACCACGACGGGTCGGTGGCCAGTGGAATAGTGAGGAGGTCATCGACGGTTGCCCGAGATTCCCCGATGAGCGATCCCTGGACGTCATCGACGTTCACGCGGTGATAGTGGGTTGCGTGCAGCGTGGCCGCCGTTGGTGAGGGCACCCACGCACAATTGGCGCCCGAGCGTGGATGGCCGACTTTCTCGGCCAGCATGGCTTCCATACGATCCGGTGCCGCCCACATCCCTTTACCGATCTGCGCCTTGCCCCGAAGCCCACAGGCCAACCCGGTGTCGACATTCCAATCCTCGTAGGCCCGAATCCACCTCTGGTCTTTCATGTCCGCCTTGCGAACCACGGCACCCGCTTCCATGGATGTGTGGATCTCGTCGCCAGTGCGATCGAGGAAGCCGGTGTTGATGAATGCCACCCGGTGTTCGGCCGCTTGGATACACGCAGCGAGATTGACCGTTGTTCGACGCTCCTCGTCCATGATGCCGAGTTTCACCGTATAACGATCGAGCCCGAGCGCAGCTTCCACGAAGCTGAAGACGTCGTCCGCGAATGCAACCTCCTCGGGTCCGTGCATCTTGGGCTTGACCACGTAGACACTGCCGGTGCGAGTGTTTCGCAGCCGGCCAAGGGAACTCAGATCATGTTTGGCACACAACGTGGTCACCATTGCATCGAGCAATCCCTCAGGCACTTCGGCACCGTCGGCGGTTCGAACTGCAGGTGTGGTCATGAGGTGGCCAACGTTGCGTACCAGCATCACTGCCCGACCGGCCGCAGTGATCTCGTGTTCACCATCGGGCGAGGTGTAGACACGATCGGCCGCCATCTCCCTCAGGAAGGTCCGGCCCGACTTGGTCACTTCCTCGGTCAGTTCACCGCGGAGAAGACCCAACCAGTTCCTGTAGGCGAGAGCCTTGTCGTCGGAATCCACGGCGGCCACAGAGTCCTCACAGTCCATGATGGTTGTGAGGGCCGCCTCGAGTACGACATCGGCAATCCCGGCCGGGTCAGTTGCACCGACGTCAGTCTTCCGATCTATGTTCAACTCGATGCCCAGTCCGTGATGACGAAGCAGGATTGCGTGGGGCTCAGCAGCCGGACCGTTGTAACCCTCGAAGAGCTGTGGGTCTGTCAAGCCAACTGTTCCGCCGCTCTTTCGCTCGGCGACCAATTGGCCGTCAGTGATCCCAAACCCGACAACTTCGCTGTATGAACAACCTTCCAGGGGGACGACGTCGTCGAGGAACGACTTGGCCCATCTGATGACACGCTCTCCTCGGCTCGGGTCGTAGGGACCTCGTTGGGGTAGGTCACCCATGGCATCGGTTCCGTACAGGGCGTCGTAGAGGGATCCCCACCGGGCATTGGCAGCGTTTACCGCATACCGGGCGTTCATCACCGGCACCACCAGTTGGGGGCCAGCAACTGTCGAGATTTCCGGGTCGACGTTGCGGGTCCTGATCTGGACGTCCTCGGCCGGCGGCAGCAAGTAGCCGATTTCTTCGAGGAAGGCCCTGTAGGCAGCCGCGTCATGGGGTTGATCCGCTCGTTCCCGATGCCACCGGTCGATCTGGGACTGCAACAGGGCTCGTTTCTCGATCAGTTCCGCATTGCGTGGCCCGAACTGCTTCACCAGTTCGGCGAACGAGTCAAAGAATGAACCGGTCTCTACGCCGGTACCCGGAAGCGCTTCGTCGACGAGGAACCGATGCAGTGCCGAGCCGTAGGAAAGGCCGGCGACAGTGACGAAAGCGTCGGTCATAGCTGCATTCTTCCCGACTACGGGGGCAAGAGACAATCCCAAACGCGAAACACCAGCCTGGCCGGCGGCCTTAGCCTGGGTTCCTCAAGTGCCTCGTCTCATTGTTGAGATCACTCACTCCTACACTTTCACTTGTGTTGAGGAACTTGATTCGGGTGGTTTTGGCTGGCCTTGTGTTGATCATCCTTGGGACTGTCGCGATTGCGATTTCGCTTCGTTTGTTCGTTTCCCACGATGCCAGCCGCTGGCACATCGACCCGATGGCGGTGTCGACGGCGGCCGAAAGCAACTCGGATCTGATCGTCCCGCCTGATGTTCCACGGTTTGCCGTAGGCCCCCGCGAATTGCAGACCGCCGTTGGGGAAGTCATGGCAGATCAGCCCCGAACCAAGCTGCTCGCAACCAGTGAAAACGGCGCTCTTCGTACTTGGGTCACCACAAGCACCGTCATGGCCTTCCCCGACTACACCTCCATCCGCGTGCTGCCGATCCAAGATGATTCGACGATGTCGACCCTTGCCATCTTCGCCCGAGCCAGATTCGGCCAGAACGACCTTGGCGTCAATCGGGACCGAAACTCAGAGATTCTTCGAGGAGTCCTCGAGCGGGTGGGTTCAGTTGGCTGATGCTGACCCCGAACGATTGCACGACCTCGCTGTAGAGGTATGTGAATCACTACCCGGAGTTGAGCTAACCCATCCCTTCGGACCCGCTGCCGACGTCTACAAAGTGGGAGGCAAGATCTTCGCGTTGCTAAGCGAGATGAGCGGCAGTTCAGGAATCAACCTGAAGATTCCACCCGAGGACGGTGAGGCACTCCGAGCCATCGACTACATCGACGCCGGCTACCACATGAACAAGAAGCACTGGATCACTGTGGGATTGGTCCAAAGTGTCGAGCCGGATCTTCTGACCGAACTGATCGAGGATTCCTACGAACTCGTCAGGTCCTCATTGCCCAAGAGAATTCGGCTCGCTCTCGGCGCTGAGACATGAGCCGCCCCGACATCAGGAACGGGTGAGTACACGTACGGTGGAGCGAAGGTCGTCGGGGTCGAAGTAGCAACCCCGCAACCGCCGCATTCCCGCGGTGGGGTCATATGCCGAGCGGGCGTGAAGCATCCGCCGGTTGTCGAAAATGACCGCATCGCCGGGCACGAAGGCAGACTCGATCTGGAAGGCCGGGTCGGCACCGAGGGTGTGGAATCGGGCCATCGCCTCATAACTCCTGTCCACGTCGACGGCGGCCATGTCTGGATAGGCCCGGACGGGGCTGAATCCTCTGATGATGAGTGAGTCGTCGGCACCGAAATCAACTATGGGACCACGCCAGCGATGGTCGATCGCTTTGCCCTTGCTCTGGAAGACCCAATGCAGCGAGGTGAGCGCCTCGTAGATAGTGGGCTCGGATGATCTCAGATAGTTGACGATTGCAAGTGCATCAGACATCTGGTTGAGGCCGCCCACGCAAGAGTTCTCCACACAGTGCAGCGCCTGAAAGCCAGGGGGATTCTCCCTGGTCGGAAGATCGGTGTGGGGAACCAGAGAACGTCCGGTGTTGGCGGTGCTGTCCGGATCGACCTTTGCCCTCACATCCCACACATGCCCGAAATTGGTATCACGCAGCGGGGCTATCCGGCCGACGAAGTCTTCGAGAGAATCATCGTCGACTGGGCCATCTGTGAGTCGGATCGCACCATAGGCCAGTAGTTGGTTGAGTATCTCCAGAAGATCCGCCGCACTGGGGTCGTGTGGCCACTCGAAGGTTGGCAGGTCGTCGCGCCGTTCGCCATCAATGTCAGCACCGGCCGCGCCGGCGACCCAGGGAACCGGAGCGACCAGGCCCGACCCAGCGAGCTGGGCGTTGGAGACGAACGAGTGCAACCAGCCCGAACCGAACCTGTGAGTAAGACCGTCTGCCCATGTGATCTCCAGATCACCGTCGACCGCAACGGCGGAAGCAAGTTTGTGGCGACGATGCTCGGCAGGATCTCCGATTCCTTCCCGGGTGATCGGATCGATCCCGTGCCCTACCGTGTTCTCCCGCAGCCAGGTTCCGTTCAGCTCGCCGTGTCCGTCCGGCCAGTTCACCTCAACAAGGTTCCCCCGGACCACAACCGACTGGATCGGTACCGAACGATAGTCGTAAAAGTCCGGCGCTGGTGCGTTGTGCGCTTGCGACATGTGAAGCACCTCGAGGAACGTGCAGGTCCGAATGACCAGGCGGAACTGGCACAAAAGTACATGTTCGGTCGGGTTGAAGCCAGCCACTCACCACCAATGACCAATCCCAAGGCCGGTACGCTTGGGTGTGATGTCTGACACCGCCTCTTCCACGATCATCTATACCCACACCGATGAGGCCCCGGCCCTCGCCACCCGATCATTTTTACCGATCGTCAGGGCCTTCACCGGGGCCACAGGCGTCAACGTGGAGACCAGAGACATTTCCTTGGCGGGACGACTCCTGGCCAACTTCAACGACTTCTTATCCTCGGACCAACAAACCCATGACGCCCTCACCGAGCTGGGAGAGTTGGCCCTCACCCCCGCTGCCAACATCATCAAACTTCCCAACATCAGTGCGTCGGTTCCTCAGCTGAAGGCGGCGATTTCAGAACTCCAGGCTCAGGGCTTCGGACTCCCGGACTACCCCGACGACCCTGAATCCGAAGTCGAGATCGATGTGCGCGCACGTTATGACCGGATCAAAGGAAGTGCAGTGAATCCCGTACTGCGCGAGGGAAACAGCGACCGTAGGGCCCCGGGGGCAGTGAAGAACTATGCCAAGGCCAATCCCCACCGGATGGGTCCGTGGTCCTCTGAGTCCAAGACCCACGTTTCAACCATGGGTCAGAACGACTTCGCCTCCAACGAGAAGTCGGTCACGATCGACAAGGATCAAACCTTGCGTATCGAGCACGTATCGCCCGAGGGTGAGTTGACGGTGCTCAAAGAAGCCATCCCGGTTCTGGCCGACGAGGTGGTTGATGGCACCTTCATGAGCGTGAAGGCGCTGCGATCGTTCCTCGCCGAGCAGGTGGCCCAGGCCAAGGAGCAGGGTGTCCTCTTCTCGCTTCACATGAAGGCCACGATGATGAAGGTTTCCGATCCGATCATCTTCGGTCACGCGGTCGAGGTGTTCTTTTCCGACGTGTTCGCAAAACATGGTAGGGCCCTCGAACAGGTTGGAGCCGAGCCGAACAATGGCCTCGGCAACGTGCTGGGCGCTCTCGCCGACTTGCCCACAGACACAAAAGCTCAAATCGAGGCAGATATCGAAGCCGCAATCGAGAACGGTCCCGACATGGCGATGGTCGACTCCGATCGAGGAATCACCAACCTCCATGTTCCCAGCGACGTCATCATCGACGCTTCCATGCCGGCGATGATCCGCACGTCGGGGCAAATGTGGAACGCAGACGGGGAGCAGCAGGACACCAAGGCGGTGATCCCGGACAGTTCGTATGCATCTCTGTACTCCGAAACAATCGACTTCTGCCGCGAAAACGGAGCGTTTGATCCCGTCACCATGGGGACCGTGCCCAACGTCGGATTGATGGCACAGAAGGCCGAGGAGTACGGATCACACGACAAGACCTTCGAAATCACCGCCGACGGCGTCGTCCGCGTTATCAGCGACAACGACACGGTTGTGATGCAGCATGCGGTGGAGGCCGGAGACATCTGGCGTATGTGCCAGGTGAAAGATCTCCCAGTTCGGGACTGGGTGAAGCTGGCGGTAAGCCGAGCGCGAGCAACCGGCTGGCCCGTCGTCTTCTGGCTCGACGCCGAGCGGGCCCATGACGCCGAGCTGATCAGAAAGGTCGAGGATTACCTTTCAGACCATGATACCGACGGCCTTCAGATCGAGATCATGAATGTGGCCGACGCAACCAAGTTCACGCTGACGCGCACCAAGGCCGGTGAGAACACCATTTCGGCAACAGGCAATGTGCTGCGGGACTATCTCACCGACTTGTTCCCCATCTTGGAGCTCGGCACCAGCGCCAAGATGCTCTCGATCGTTCCTCTGATGAACGGTGGCGGGTTGTTCGAAACCGGTGCCGGTGGTTCGGCTCCCAAGCATGTTCAGCAATTCGAAAAGGAAAACCACCTGCGCTGGGATTCCCTGGGCGAATTCTTGGCCCTCGCCGTCTCGTTGGAGCACCTGGCCCAGGCAGCCAACCAACCATCTGCAGCCGTACTCGCGGCCGCTCTCGACGCTGCCACCGGTGAGGTCCTGCTGAACGGGAGATCTCCGTCGCGCAAGGTGAACGAACTGGACAACCGAGGCAGCCACTTCTACCTCGCCCTTTACTGGGCCCAAGCGATGGCAGGCCAGAGCGAGGACCCCGCGCTGGCCGAGCGGTTTGGGCCGTTGGCCCATTCGCTGGCCGACAACGAAGCCACCATCGTGGCCGAACTGAACGGCGTCCAGGGTCAGCCGATGGACATCGGCGGCTACTACCAGCCCATCGAGGAGCTGGCTGTCGCCGCCATGCGGCCCAGCGCCACGCTGAATGCCATCATCGACAGCTTCTAGCCGACGCCGGTCGCCGTTCTCGCTCCTTCACCCCGAGGCCCTACGGGACTCGGCCCCGCTCCTGATACCGGCGGTCCCGTTCGGTTTTGTGCTCGGCGTAGAAATCAACGACAGCCTGATGCCCGTGGGTGTGGGCTTCAGCACATCCGTCTTCGTCTTCGCCGGTGCGGCCCAGCTTGCGCTCGTCACCCTGGCGGGAACCGTCTCCACCATCACGGTGGTTCTCACCGCGCTGGTGATCAACGCACGCCACGTGATGTACTCGGCCGCACTTGCTCCAGCGATGTCCCACCAGCCAACCTGGTTTCGACTGGTGGCCCCGTTCGTGCTCGTCGATCAAGTGTTCGCCCTCGGCATCGCCCGGTCCGGCAAGGATCCCACCGAATTCCGCCGTTACTATCTCACTTGCGGGGCCGTGTTCTTTGCCGTTTGGCAGGTGGTCACCGCCCTGGGCATCGTCTTTGGCGCCGCGGTGCCCGAGTCGCTCGGACTCGACTTGGCGCCGGCTCTCATGTTCACCGGAATCGTCGTTTCCATGGTTGTCAACCGGGCATCGCTGATCGCTGCGACCACGGCTGTGGCGGTCACTACCCTGACCCTGGGCCTGCCGAACCGCAGCGGCCTCCTCGTCGGTGCATTGGCAGGAGTAATCGCTGGCTACGCAGCAGAAATGCGATCGTCCCGATGACCGTCATCGTTTCTGTGATTTTGGTCGCCGTGGTCGCGACGGGGACCTATCTCAGCCGGGCTGGCATGATCTTGCTGCTCGCTGGGCGCAATCTGCCCGAAGCCGTTTTGCGGGCGCTGCGATATGTGGGACCGGCCGTCCTGGCCGCCCTCGTCGTAACCTTTGTCGCCGATCCTGACCAGGCGAATCGAGGCGTCACCGCTGCCGAGATCGCCGGACTGGTCGCCTCAGCATGGACCCAGTACCGCTGGAAGAGCCTCGGGCTCACGCTCGCCGTAGGGATGGCAGTGTTTTGGCTGGTCCGCGGGGTCGCATGACGCCAACAGCCGGCTCAGGTTCGAGTTGACCGGCCGAACTCGGACCGATTCCAACCGATTGGGGTCGTACCTACCGGTGGCAGCGTGAACTTGGGGTCATCGGTCTGAAGCATCACCAGGAATGGGCGACCGAGTTTGAGCCCCACGATCGCATTTTCGAACAATATTTCTGTCAGCTCGTGGGCGAATGTCGGGTCTGTGTTTGCAAGCGAATCGAACTGATAAATCGCCAGCACCCGGGTTCCTTTGCTGTCATTGAACCCGCAGGCACCGGACACTACGTCGAACATGCAGTCCGACAGCGCATCAAGGTTCGATCCGAAATGAGCCGGAAAGTCGAGCGCATCCGCCAAGGCCATGAGCGCTGTTTCACGAGACCACGCTCCCGCATCGAGACGAACAACGGCGGCACCGCGTCTTTGAAGTTCGTCGATAGCACGGTTCAGGACCTCGGCCCGGAAGTAGAACTCGACCAGTCCTCGGCTCGGTTCGACCAGCGCCATAGGCGTTGAGCCTAGGCGATTCGCCTGACCGCGGCATGCGACCCAAATCCGCTTAGGTCGGGTTGAGTCTCAGACGGTACGGTTCTTCGGTCGGCCAGGCAGGCCGCAGCCGCTCTGAAAGGAAATCCCCATGCCAAGAATGAACCTCGAGGGAAGCTCGTCAATTGTGACCGGAGGTGCGTCAGGCATCGGTGAGGCCAGCGCTCGCCAATTGGCCGCAGCCGGTTCCCGGGTGGTGATCGCGGACCTGAACGAGCCCAAGGGTGCCGCGGTTGCATCAGAACTTGGCGGACTGTTCGTGAAGTGCGACGTGACCAGCGAAGAAGACGCTAACGCGGCTGTCGCGGCCGCTTCGGAAATGGGCCCTTTGAGGGCATTGGTGAACTCGGCTGGGATCGGCTGGGCCTCACGAACGATCAACCGCAACAACGAACCAATGGATTTGTCCAAGTTTCAGATGGTAGTCAACATCAACCTCGTTGGAAGCTTCAACATGCTGAGCAAGAGCGCTGCGGCGATGGCCCAGACCGAAGCCGTCGACGCCGATGGCACGAGGGGTGCCATCGTAAACATGGCTTCGGCGGCTGCCTTCGACGGCCAGATCGGCCAGTGCGCCTACTCCGCCTCCAAGGGGGGCGTCGTCGGGATGACGCTTCCGATCGCTCGCGACCTGTCGGCGGTAGGAATCCGGGTCAACACGATCGCACCAGGGCTCATCAATACTCCGATCTATGGCGAAGGAGAGGACAGCGAGCAGTTCAAAGCACACCTCGGCCAGTCGGTGCTCTTTCCCAAGCGCCTCGGATCGGGAGAGGAGTTGGCCTTCATGGTCCTGGAGTGCATCACCAACCCGTACATGAACGGCGAGACGATACACGTTGACGGCGGCATCAGAATGCCACCGAAATAGTCAGCAGAGGCTCCGCAGGGAGGACACGAGCTCGACGAACTCGCCTCGCTCAGATTCTGTCAAGCCGTCGAAGGCGTGAGAAGCCATCAGCGTCGTGAGCATCTCGGAGTTGGATCGTTTCTCCGGATCGGGCACAGGATGGGGATCTCCCCAGCCGAACCTTTCCGCGCCAGCAATCCCGCCGCGGTCGGGATCCTCGGTGGACATGATTGCGCCGTGAGGACCGAGGCCAACGGCGTGAACGGCGATGATGTGGGCTGCTCCCCTGAGTTCTCGAACAGCGTTGAGCGCTACGACCGCTGCCCCTGCCGGTGTTGAAGGCAGGGTGATGTGCCGCCAACCAGCGAAGAGGACGCCGAGGCTCGGATCGGCGGACAACGCTACCCGGGCCGCCAACGCAGTCGTTCGCTCGAGGTCCTCGGCGGAGACGTCGGCGAACACCCGGTCAGCCCACCGTCCGGCCGCGGCGGCGTATTCATCAGACCGTTGGCGTGGTGTCAGGCCGGCTGGTGCATTTCCATCCCAGAGTTCGGCCACCTTTTGTGGTGCCATGAAGGCAATGGCTGCGGCGGCGACGTCCGCGTGTACATCACCTAGAACACCGGCCCGACCGTGAACCCAGAAACTGAACTTCTGATTCATGCCCAGTTCGGCACCGCGCACAACGGTGTCGTGGTCAAGCATCCAGAAACGTCCGATCTCCAGGATTGGTGTTGCAGTTGCAGTGGCGGCGGCGGTCGGTGATGTCACCCAGCCAGCATAAATGCAGACCATCGGAGGTACCTCGTAGCTATGGATCTCTCTACAGCACTGAATTGGGCGTCTGAGCGCCGCACCGCGGTTCTCATTACACTCCGCCGTGACGGTCGGGCCCAGAGTTCCGATGTCGCCTACACGGTCGTGAACTCCGCCTTCAAAGTATCGCTGACCACCAGCAGAGCGAAAACCGCAAATATGAAGCGGGACAATCGGGTGGTGTTCCACCTTAGCGAGCCGTCGTCCTTCACATATCTGTCGTTCGACTGCACCGTCGAACTGTCTCCGGCAACTGAACGGATCGACGACGAGACCTCCGACGCGCTGGTGGCGTACTACCGAGCGGTAGCCGGAGACCATCCCGACTGGGACGAGTATCGGCAGGCCATGATTGCTGAGGGTCGTTTGATCGCCACGATCACACCGGCGTCGGTGGTCGGACAAATCAACTGAGCCCGTGCTGTCCAGAGGCCCCGAAGGCGAGCCGAGGCCAACAAGCAACCAGCCGCAGCGACCCGTAGGGGCCGTGTCCATGAAACGAGGGCCCCCAGGCCCGAGTGAGAACACGGACGCAAAGGGCCGAAGGCGAGGCAAGAGGCCCCGGAGGGAATCAAGTGGAGGCCCCCGGAGGGACAACCGTTCCGGGCCGACCCGAGGGCCCGAGTCCGTGAAACGAGGGCCCCCAGGCCCGAGTGAGAACATGGACGCAAAGGGCCGAAGGCGAGGCAAGAAGCCCCCGGAGGGAATCAAGTGGAGGCCCCCGGAGGGACAACCGTCCGAGCCGACCCGAAGGCCCGAGTCCGTGAAACGAGGGCCCCCAGGCCCGAGTGAGAACACGGACGCAAAGGGCCGAAGGCGAGGCAAGAAGCCCCCGGAGGGAATCAAGTGGAGGCCCCCGGAGGGACAACCGTTCCGGGCCGACCCGAAGGCCCGAGTCCGTGAAACGAGGGCCCCCAGGCCCGAGTGAGAACACGGACGCAAAGGGCCGAAGGCGAGGCAAGAAGCCCCCGGAGGGAATCAAGTGGAGGCCCCCGGAGGGACAACCGTTCCGGGCCGACCCGAGGGCCCGAGTCCGTGAAACGAGGGCCCCCAGGCCCGAGTGAGAACACGGACGCAAAGGGCCGAAGGCGAGGCAGAGCCCCGAAGGCGAGTCAGAGGCCCCCGGAGGGACAACCGTTCCGGGCCGACCCGTAAGGGCCGAGTCCGTGAAGCGAGGGCCCCCAGGCCCGAGTGAGAACACGGACGCAAAGGGCCGAAGGCGAGGCAAGAGGCCCCCGGAGGGAATCAAGTGGAGGCCCCCGGAGGGACAACCGTTCCGGGCCGACCCGAAGGCCCGAGTCCGTGAAGCGAGGGCCCCCAGGCCCGAGTGAGAACACGGACGCAAAGGGCCGAAGGCGAGGCAAGAGGCCCCCGGAGGGAATCAAGTGGAGGCCCCCGGAGGGACAACCGTTCCGGGCCGACCCGAAGGCCCGAGTCCGTGAAGCGAGGGCCCCCAGGCCCGAGTGAGAACACGGACGCAAAGGGCCGAAGGCGAGGCAAGAGGCCCCCGGAGGGACAACTAGTGCTGGTCATCCTCACAGTTGTGGCATTCCATCTGGATCGTGGAATGTGCGATACCCAAGTGGTTTGCGAGCTCAGTTTGCACGATCGCCATTGCCTCCTGGGCGTCGTGCAGACTGACAGACCCATCGATTTCCACATGGGCGGTAACACTGGAGACTCCGGGGGCGATGGACCGAGTGTGCACGTGGTGGACCCCGTTCACGTTCTCCACTGACTTGATGACCGCGCCGATCTGGTCGCTGTCGCTTCCCAATGGCGAGCGATCGAGAAGTTCAGAGCTTGCGGCCCGCAGCAGGTTCCACGTGCCGTGAAGAACGAAGACGTTGATGAGTAGGGAGGCCACGGGGTCGACCCATGTGTAGCCGGTTCCACTGAGCACAAGGCCAGCGATTACCACGATGACCGATCCCGCCAGGTCAACCAGCAAGTGGAGGCGCGCCGCCTTAAGGGATAGATGATCGCCGTCGCCAAGGATCAGCACGCTTGCGCCGTTCACAACAATGCCCGCAATTCCGATGAGAATCACACCTCCACCATCGACCTCGACCGGATCGAAAAGCCGCTGAATCGATTCGTATACGACCCACGCGACCGATCCGATGAGGAGAAGACCTGAGGTGTAGCCGCCCAGCGCGTCGGATTTGCCCCAGCCATAGCTCATGGCGGTAGTTGCGGGCCGACGTAGTAGCACCAAGGCCACCAGCGCTGTCAGAAGACCTACAGCATCGACGATCTGATGAAGTGCGTCCGCCAGTACGACGACCGATCCCAACGCCAGACCGACCAGGACTTGCACGACCGCAAATCCAACGTTGACCGCTGCTGCCAGCCCGAGTCGACCGTTACCAACAGGGGCGTGGTCATGGCTCGTGCGACCCTGCCCGTGTGAGTGACCCACAAGTTCGTGACTGTTGTCCTCCGACGACATGGCTACAACTGTACGTCACTACCCGATTGCCAACGATGGTGCAATCGCACCCGATGGTCTGAACTCAGACGTTCTTGGGGAGTTCGGAGAAGGGAGTGTCCCTGTCGTGTCCGGGCTCTCGGGGAAGGCCGAGAACCCGTTCGCCGAGGATGTTCTTCTGAATCTGATCCGTACCGCCGTAGATCGGTGGACCCTGGGCGTGAAGAACCAGCTCGGCGATGGAGGGGTCGGTTGCGGAGGATCGGCCCGACAGCATCCCGTCGGCCTGGATGATCCGCAGGCTGACGTCTCGGAACTGTCGATGCAGCTCGCCGTCGATCAGCTTGGCGATGTTGCCCTCTCCCCCGGTCCGCTGGCTTTTCTGGCGAGCTCGCTGAATATTCAAGCGATTCACCTGGAGCAGCGAGTACAAGTTGATCAACTCCTGGCGAACGAGCAAGTCCTCAGTTTGTCCGAGTTGCCGTGCAAGATCGACATACCGGTTGTACAGCTTCATGCCCACGTTGGGGGCATGACCGCCGGACTTTGGTCGCTTCGATCGCTCCACGATGTCGCCAACCCGCCGGTCGAACGAATTCACTTTGGATCCGGGTTGGGCCATTGCATATCCGGCGAAGCCCGCACCGATGCTGGCTCGTTCCACCGCCAGCGTGGTGTTGGCGACACGCCAGCCATCGCCGCGTTCACCGATCATGGCGTCGGCGGTGACAAGTGCGTCATCCATGAACACCTCGGAAAAGAAGGTGCGACCGGTCATTTCTTTCAGGGGACGGACCTCGACGCCGTCCTGATCCATCGAAATGACGAAGTAGGACATCCCTCGGTGTTTGGGGAGTTCTGGGTCGGTTCGCGCAACGAGCATGCCCAGGTCGGCGATGTCTCCCTGGGAGGTCCACACCTTCTGGCCAGTCACCCGCCATTCGTCGCCATCGAGAACCGCTTTGGTCTGTAGGCCGGCTAGATCAGACCCGGCGACGGGTTCGCTGAAGAGCTGGCACCAAGCGTCGCGTCCGTTGAGGATCTTGGGGACGTACCGCTCGATCTGTTCAGGCGTTCCGTGTTCGGCAATCGTGGGAGCGGCCAGCATGTATCCGAGTCCCGGTGGTGGCCCAACGACATCGGCTGCCGCAACGGCTCGCATGGCCCGCATTGCCTGACTCTGACTCCAGCCCTTCCCACCGGCCTCTACCGGGAGCATGGGGTGGGCGTAGCCGCTGTCGGCCAGGAGCTGCCACCAGGTTCCGAGCGTCATGTCGGGATCCCAGTTGTCATCTATCCAGCCCCGCACCAGATCTTCGATTTCAGGGGCCTGCTCGACAACGCTCATTGATCAAGCCTATGTGAGGCTCTCGAGCCGGTCCCATTCATCGAGTCCACGGCCTACTTCGCCCGAAGCATTTCTTCGAGATCCTCGATCTCTCGAACGTGGCGGAGGATCTTGGTCTCGCAGGCTTCTATTTCCCGAAGAACCGAATCGGCTTCCACGCCCGGCGAATCCTTCTGGCTCTGCAGCTCGATGATCATGGCTTCGCACTCCTCGATGCCAGCTCGGTGGGCCTCGATAGCGCTGGCGACCTCGGCCTTGTCGAAGATTTGATGCTCGCCTCCATTTTCTGAATCATCGGAGATCTCAGAGGCCTGGGTTATCGCGGGGACCGACATCTCGGTGTCACGGTTTCGAGTAGCCACGTACATGGGAGACATGATCTCGACGCCGGCCCCGTGCAACGTATCGAGCATGGCACCCCGCAGATTCGAGCGGGCCGCCAACAGACGCTCGGGCGTATCCAGGAAACCGGCAACTCGATACACCACCGTGTAGTCACCGAGCTCGACCACCTGAACGAAAGGATCACGGAGTTCGGCTCGTTCCGCCGCTTCCATGAAAAGGGGTTTGAGTTCGTGCCGGGAGACGTCGTAGCCGATCGAGATATTTGCCGACACGATCGTGCCCGATGCCCGCACCACCTTGACCGGTTGGGTCACCATCAACGAATTCGGAAGGGTGGTGAGATCTCGGTCGTTGGTTTGGATCTCGGTGTGAAAGAGACCAACTTCGGTAACCCGACCCACCCGATCGCTCACCTCGATGAAGTCGCCCGGTTTGAACTTTTTCAGCGAACGGAGAAGAAGGCCAGCCATCCCATTAGCGATGATCGATTGAGATGAGATGGCCAAGGCTCCGGTGACGACCAGGCCCGTGACACCCAAAACAAGTTCTTGGTTCGTCCCGGCTGGGAGCAAGAAGATTCCCAGCAGCAGACCGACGAACAGGATTCCGAAGGTATAGACCTGCTTTCGGAATGTTCGTTCGCTGGCGTCCCCCGCCCATCGGCGGGTCTCGACCGATCGCACAGCGAATACCAGGACAAGGGTGATAACTGCTACTGCAATGCTCGGAACCCACTCCATGAATACCCCCCGGTCGTCTCGACAACCTTATGACGGCCTGACTGTCCTACTGTGGAAACCGTGCAACTCGATGTCTTACGCGCCGGAGCACCAACTCCACTCCTGTCCAGAACCGCAGAGGAGCGCCTCGGGCTGCGTCACCGCGAGATTCTGGATCAGCTCGAATCGTTGTTTCTTGACCGTGGCTTTGCCAGTTCCACCATCGGCGACATCGCAGCAGAGCTCGGATGTTCACGTCGCACCCTCTACGAGATTGCATCATCCAAGGAGCAGTTGGTCCTCATCGTCCTCGACCGGTTCCTGCACAAGAAGGGGCGGGCTGCCCTGGATTCGATCGATCCAAGCGACGACCTGATCGTGCAGCTTCGCCGCTATATCGTGGGTGGGATCGAATTTCATCTGGAACGCGCACTGTTCGAAGACCTCTCCGACGAGGCGCCAGCTCGGCGACTTCTCGACCGGCACTTCAGGTTCGTGATGACAGTCTTTCAGCGCCTCGTGACATTGGGAATTCAACGGGGTGATTTCCGCGCCATCAACCCAGCCATCGTTGCCGGAGCTGTAGCGGGAAGCACGCGCTTCATGAGCCAGCCCGAAATCATCGACGACATCGGTCTTGACCTTCGAACGATCATCACCGAACTACTCGACTACCTGCTGCCCACGCTCGTCGAAGACTAGTCGAACCTCCGAGTGTCAGGAATGGGGTACGAGGCC
The DNA here is from genome assembly GCA_963751955.1 of uncultured Acidimicrobiales bacterium. GTDB lineage: Bacteria > Actinomycetota > Acidimicrobiia > Acidimicrobiales > SZUA-35 > JABDIY01. The sequence goes on from CAVVWM010000003.1 coordinate 437,238, forward strand.
GCTGCGCTGGCGGCCGGATTCAGCTGGGCCATCGGCGGTCTGATAGCAACTGGACCTTCTCGCCAATTGGGCGGGCCCCGTTTCACCCGACTCCGTATGTACTGGGTTGCCTTCGCTCTCGTTGCGTTGGCTACCGCAGCCGGCGGCTGGGACACCATTGGTGGTAGGGAAGCGCTGTTGCTGGGCAGCTCGGGCGTTATCGGTCTTGCCATAGGTGATGCTGCGTTGTTCAGCGCGTTCGCCCGGTTGGGGCCACGAAGAACGAGCATCCTCTTCACCACGAATGCTCCCATGACCGCGGTCGCAAGCGCCGTTCTGTTCGGTGAGCGGTTCGACGGGCGATCGATTGTGGGCGCCATTGGGGTACTGACCGGGGTTGGTCTCGCCATTGCCTTCGGAACCCGACCCGGACAGAAGCACGGATGGGAGCAAGTGCAGGGACCGCTGATCGTTGGTGTCGGTTTCGGTCTGCTGGGGGCGGCGGGTCAAGCGGTGGGCGTTCTCCTGGCCGACCCGGTTTTCGAGGGACCCGACGAGGTCTCGCCGTGGGCAGCTGCGGCGGTTCGAGCGGTTATGGGTTTGGCAGCACTCGTAGTGTTTAGAGGGTGGTTCGAGAAACGGACCAACATCCCCTACCCGGCCAGGTTCTCTTGGAGACTGATAGCCGTCATCATCTTGTCAGGCACAATCGCAATGGTCGTCGGAAAGACGCTGGTGCTGGTTGCCCTCGATGGCGGCGACCCTGGGATCGTGAGTGTTCTGGTCTCTACCACTCCGGCGCTCCAACTACCGCTCATCTGGGCTGTCACCCGTGAACGGCCTCCGGCTGCGGCCTGGGTCGGCGCCTGCCTCGCCGCGGCCGGCACTGCACTGATCGTCACCTAGCCGGCCCGAATGGCCGTGTGGCTACAGGCCGAGTGCGTCGATGATCTGAGCGACACAGCTGTCCAGCGGCTCGTTTGTGTCCACGGTGATCTCAGGTTTCGGAGGTGGTTCGTAGGGGGCTGAGATCCCACTGAATTCACTGATCTCGCCGGCCCGAGCCTTCTTGTACAGACCCTTTACGTCGCGAGCCTCGCAGACCTCGAGCGGAGTATCGACGAACACTTCGACGAAACGACCTTCAGGATGAAGCGCCCGGACCTGCTCGCGATCTGCGGTGTAGGGCGAAATGAAAGCGGTGAGAACAACCACGCCAGCATCCTGGAACAGACGGCACACCTCGCCGATCCGTCGGATGTTCTCGGTTCGATCCTCGGGTGAAAATCCCAGATCGCGATTGAGTCCGAAGCGGATGTTGTCCCCGTCGAGGACATAGGCGGTGACACCCATTTCGACCAGCGCACTCTCCACTGCGAATGCGAGTGTCGACTTGCCAGAACCACTCAAACCGGTGAACCAGATCGTGTAGCTCTCGTGACCGAGATTGGCCGCTCTCGCTGCGCCATCGATATGGCCCTCGGCGCGAACGATGTTGGTTGCGACTGGTTCTGTCACGTCAGCCCCTGAGGAAACCGCGATCGCCAAGGACCCGAAGGATTTCCGAGACGCACTCCTCGACCGACTGCATTGAAGTGTCGACGGTCAGGTCGGCATCTGCTGGACGCTCGTAGGTGGCAGACACTCCGGGGAAGAGCGGGATCTCACCGCGATCGGCCGCCTCATAGAGGCCACCGGGATCACGCTGACGGCAGACCTCGATGGGCGTATCGACAAAGATCTCCACGAAGCCTTCACCGATCAGCTCTCGCGATCGCTGGCGAACATCCTGATTGGGTGCGACCAGCGCTGCGATGGCGATGATTCCCTGGCTGTTGGCCAGGCTGGCGACCTCGGACACACGTCGCAGGTTCTCCGAACGCTCCTGTGCGGTGAAGCCGAGATCACGGCTGATTCCCATTCGTACGTTCTCGCCATCGAGACGGATCGACACCTTGCCCCGATCGAACAGTTCCCGTTCCAGGGCGGTGGCCAACGTCGATTTTCCAGCTGCGGTGAGACCGGTGAGCAGCACCGTACAGGGCTGCTGGCCGAATCGGATCGCTCGTTCGTTGGCAGTAATCCCCGATATCTGACGTGTGAGCGTGGTCTCCGGTGCACGATCCCAGCCGCTGGACGCACTTCGAATCATGCCTGCTGCAACTGTTGCGTTGGTGAGACGGTCGACCAGTATGAACGATCCGGTGTGACGGTTCACTGCATACGGGTCGAACAGCAATTCACGGTCTGATGCGATCGAGCACAACGCGATGTCGTTCAGCGCCAGGGATGCGGCGGCCTGGTGCTCCATCGTGTTGATGTCGACCCTGTGCCGGATCGATGTGATGTCAGCGTTGCTGGTCCCATTGGAGGACTGCAGCAGGTACTGGCGCCCGGTCTCCATCTCGATCTCGGACATCCAGACAACCATGGCATCGATCTCGTGGGAACGAAGCGGCTTGGCGCCCCGCTTGACAATCAGGTCACCGCGGCTCACGTCGATTTCGTCGGCGAGAGTGATCGTGACAGCGCGTCCGGGGCCGGCAACATCGAGATCGCCATCGAAGGTGACAATACGATCGACCTTTGAGCCAACACCCGAAGGCAACGAGATGACCTCGTCACCGGGTCGGATCACACCGGAGCAGATCGTGCCCGCGAACCCACGGAAATTCAGGTTTGGACGCTGGACCATCTGCACCGGCATACGGAAGTGCTCCAGATCGACACCGACTTCAACGTCGACTGTTTCGAGGTGCTCCATGAGCGGCGGACCGTCGAACCACATCAGATTCTCGCCCTTGTCTACGACATTGTCACCCAGGAGAGCAGACATGGGAAGAAAGTAAGGGTCGACGAGCTCGAGGCTCTTTGCGAATTCTCGATACTCACTGCAGATTTCTTCGAACCGGTCCGCCGACCACTCGACCAGGTCCATCTTGTTGATCGCAACCACGACATTGCGGATACCAAGAAGGCTGGCGATGTAGCTGTGACGTTTGGTTTGGGCTTGCACCCCATAGCGAGCGTCCACCAGGATGACCGCCAGTTGGCACGTGGACGCTCCGGTGACCATGTTGCGCGTGTATTGCTCGTGGCCCGGGGTGTCGGCGATGATGAACTTGCGACGGGCTGTGGAGAAATAGCGGTACGCCACGTCGATCGTGATGCCCTGCTCCCGTTCGGCCTTGAGCCCGTCCATCAGTAGAGCCAGATCGACCTCATCACCGGCGGAACCCTGGGTCGTGCTATCCGCTTCGAGGGTCGCGAGGGTGTCTTCATAGATCATCTTCGAGTCGTGAAGCAGCCGCCCGATGAGGGTTGACTTCCCGTCGTCGACACTCCCGCAGGTGAGAAAACGCAGGAGGTCCTTGTTCTCGTGCTCAACGAGATACGCATTGATGTCCTTTGCGATCAGATCAGATTGGTGGCTCATCAGAAATACCCCTCTCGCTTCTTCTCTTCCATCGACCCCGATTGGTCGTAGTCGATGACCCGACCCTCCCGCTCGGAACGGGTGGCCAACAGCATCTCCTGGATGATCTCGGGAAGTGTGTCGGCGGTCGATTCCACCGCACCCGAGAGCGGATAACACCCGAGAGTGCGGAAGCGAACCGACTTCATCTCTGGCTCCTCGCCGTCTTCGAACTGGAACCGATCGTCATCGATCATGATGAGGACGCCGTCGCGATTCACAACCGGGCGCACTGCGCTGTAGTACAGCGGAACGATCGGGATCTCCTCGAGATGGATGTACTGCCATACATCGAGTTCGGTCCAGTTGCTGATGGGGAACACGCGAATGCTCTCACCCTTGTGAACACGACCGTTGTAGAGGTTCCACAATTCTGGCCGTTGGTTCTTCGGATCCCAGCGGTGTTTCTTGTCTCGGAAGCTGAACACCCGCTCCTTGGCCCGGCTCTTCTCTTCGTCCCGGCGAGCTCCACCGAAGGCTGCGTCGTAGCCTCCAGCGTTCAGGGCCTGCTTGAGGGCCTGGGTCTTCATGATGTCGGTGTAATTCTTCGAACCGTGGTCGAACGGGTTGATTCCCTGGTCGATACCTTCCTGGTTCGTGTGGGAGATCAGCTCGAACCCCATTTCCTCGGCCATCCGATCACGGAACTCGATCATTTCGCGAAACTTCCACGTGGTGTTCACGTGCAGTAGCGGGAAGGGGATCTTTCCAGGACTGAACGCCTTGCGGGCGAGATGCAACAGAACCGAGGAATCCTTGCCAATGCTGTACAGCATCACCGGCTTCTCGAACTGTGTTACGACCTCACGGATGATGTGTATCGCTTCGGCTTCGAGCTGCTTGAGGTGGGTGAGCCGTAGCTCTGGTGGAAGCGTTGCATTAGGCGAGCTTGCGATGGCCATAGATCTGTCTTCCCTCCACTGAGAAGTACTGGGCAGGCTACGGGCGAGCCGCAGTCATTAGGTGGTGTGTGTTCGAGAGAAACCTCCGCGAGTCCTGCTCGGAAGGTATCTCCGATCCTGTCGGCAGGTTTCAAGCGTTGATAATCTGCCTGGGGATTTTATCTGTCCACGGCTGGCGGGAGAGCATGTCGGCAACCTCAATAGTCCCACGCTCGAATTCACCGGTGGCGGCATCAACCAGCCGGTAGTCCTGGGTTGGCACGTGCATCGGTTGGGACTCCAGCAGGATCACCCTGACCTCGCCAGGAGCGAAACCACAGCGCTCCTGTAGGGCTGATATCAACTGCTCGTGGTGGAGGTGTCCGTCTCCGAAGTTCCAACCCAGTGCCATGCCGGCGACCAGCTCGCCTTCTATAGCTGCGTACCGCTCGTGATTCTCACCCCCCGCCACAGGGATAAGTCCGTACAAAGCCCGACCGTGGCTGTGCATCACCCTGAATGCTGCTCCTTTGTAGATCAGCTTCTCGGTGACATCCTCGCCATAGAGTCCAACCAGCTGGTCCGAGGCCATGCCGCTGCTTCCCCCAACGCCTTTGGACAACTTGGCAGCTCCCTCTGCAGAAACCAACCACAGCGACGTGGCCCAGTTGCCGGCGTAGTACCGCATCGACAACAAGAACGAGACCCGATCGGGAGCCAGATTCCCGTACACCACCAACACCACGAGACCTCCGAAAATCGCGACGGTTCCCAACCCCAGTGCTTCGAAACCAACCGCTGCGTTCTCCACGAACAGAACACCGATGGCGTAGATCATGAAGACGTTCCATTCCAACGGCACCCCCATCGGAATGGACGAGATGATGAAGACGTGGAAGACGATCATTGCGATCGCGGCGATCGTTGTGATCGCTCCTCCCCGGGACAGCAGGAGAACGGCGGGGATGGTGAACTCGAAGATGGTTCCACCATGGGCGATTCGTGTGGCCACAGCGGAGGGCCGAATGTCGTCGGGGTGGTGTAGGAACAAACGTCGTTTGAGGCGGGCGCTTCGGATCACCGGGCTGTTGCTGAGCATGACCGCTATGACCGAAGGGAAATGGCGGTTCAGCTTCGAGAACGCAGCGCCCCACCAGATCAACAAGACCACCATCTTGGCGGCCAGCGTCGAATCGGCACCGGTGAGGAGGAACGTAAGAATGAGGCTGCCGTACACCTCGGTTCTGGCAGCCAAGAAGATCGTCTTGTCTCGAAGGCCCGTGACCACCAGGAGCACCAGAAGAAGCTGCATCGTGGAGTTGGCGAGACCTTCTCCCGGCACCGGGTCGCTCAACAGCGATTGGACACAGGTTTGCAGGATCCCCAGATACAAGACGACGTCCACGAATCGGCGGGTCGTGCCTCCGGTGAGGGGCAGCTCAGGGAAGGCCGGCAGCCGAATTGTTCCCGGACGAAGCCAGTAGAGGAAGCCACCGATCGGCGGGTTGAATCGCATGGTCAGTGGCCCGAAGCCGCAGCCGAACCCCAACACCTCGAACATCAGGGTGAAGACCACGTACTTTTTGGAACGCAATCGGACTGGCCCATGCGTCGATCACCCCGCCGAGCCCGTCGATTCCATCGGTCAGCGAGACCGCAAACGCGCACCCCAAGATGTAGATGATGATCTTGATGACGTACAGACCGTAGACGGCCTCGGGTGTTCCGAAGCCGTGTTCAGCCCAGTCTTGAACCATGGGCTTGATACGTTCCATCCGCGTTTTGGTCCGCCACTGGTCGTAGTCGAGATCGGCCAGCCGGGGAGCGATGAAGCCCATTTGGGAGCTATTTCACGCTGATGGTCACAGGGGTTGGGAGCTGGTCGACCGGAAGATGACAGGTGATCTCGTGCTTGTGCCCAACGGTGATGGTCGGTGGAAGCTCGGTGTCACACGTACCCGGAATGGAATACTTACAGCGGGTGTGGAATACACAGCCGGGTGGAGGGTTCGCTGGCGATGGAATATCGCCTTCGAGCGGGATCCGATCGTGAGCCACGCCGTCGACCGAAGGAACCGCTGAGAGCAATGCCTCGGTGTAGGGATGTACCGGGCCGTTGAAGACGTCGTCGGTCAAACCCTTCTCCATGATCCGACCCACGTACATCACCGCGATGCGGTCGGCGAGGTACCGAACGACTCCGATGTCGTGGGTGATGAAGAGGTAGCTGGTGCGCTCGTCCCGCTGAAGGCTTGCCAGGAGGTTCAGGATCGCGGCCTGAACCGACACGTCGAGCGCTGAGGTCGGCTCATCACACACAACCACGCGGGGATCCCCGGCGAAGGCACGGGCGATCGCCACCCGCTGCTTGAGACCACCGGAGAGTTGGCGGGGGCGCATGTCGAGGTGATGCTCGGACAACCGCATGGCTTCAGCGATTTCGCTGACCCGCTTTTCAGCTTCATCGCCACTGATCGAGGTCAGCCTCGTGACCGTGCGGTGCAGGATCTTGCGAACCGTCCAGGCTCGGTTCAACGCTGAATCCGGATTCTGGAACACCATCTGGATGGCACGGATCGCCTCGTCCTTACGATCGGTGGCCATGGACTTCATCGGCTTGCCATCGAGGGTGATGGTCCCCGGGACGTCGGGTCCGTGAACTCCTAGCATGGTCTTGGCCAGCGTTGACTTCCCCGAACCAGACTCGCCGACGAGGCCAAGGGTCTCACCCTCGGAGAAGCCCAGGTCAACTGATACCAGTGCAGGCACATCTTGGCCGGCCTGTCGGAATGTCTTGGACACTCCGTTGAGTTCAATGATTCGTTCCTCAGGGATCAAGTGTTGTTCAGCTACCGCATCAGGTTCAATGATGTGGTCAACCTGATCGCTGTGATGACAGCGTGTCCATCGGCCTTCGTTCAGCGCAACCAGAGGTGGAACCTCGGTCCGGCAGATATCGCTAGCAAGCGGGCAGCGCTCAACATACACACACGTAGGAAGTTCGGTTCCGATGCTGGGCATATTGCCCGCGATCGTTGATAGCGCTCGGTCGGTCTTGTGAAGGCCGGCCCGAGGAATCGCATGCATCAGCCCGATGGTGTAAGGGTGGCGTGGTTGCCCGAACAGCTCGTCGGCCGTGGCCTCTTCGACCATCTTGCCCGCATACATGACCCCTACTCGATCACACATCGTGCGAATCACGCCGAGGTTGTGGGCGATCAACAAAACCGCTGCGTTGGTCTCGGCCCGAAGCTCCCGAACCAGGTCCAGAACTTCAGCTTCGACCGTTGCATCAAGGCCGGTTGTCGGCTCGTCCAGCACCAGCAGTTTGGGGTCCTTGGCCAGGCCCATCGCAATCACCACTCGCTGAAGCATTCCGCCCGACAACTGGTGGGGGTATCGGTCCATGACGCTGCCGGGTGCAGCGATGTGAACCCGCTTGAGGGCTTCGAGCGCCCTATCTTGGGCCTCGCTCTTGCCGATCCCCAGGATCGTGAAACACTCCGCCACCTGCTCGCCAATTTTCAGCGACGGGTTCATTGCCTGAACCGGATCTTGGTAGACCATGGAGGCCTGTGTTGCTCGGAATTCACGCAGTTCGGTGTTGGACATCTGGGTCACGTCGTCGCCGTTCACCAGCACGCGACCCTCGGTGATCCGCCCGTTGTCCGGCATGTAGCGGAGAGCGGCATATGCGGTTGTCGACTTCCCGCAGCCCGATTCGCCGACGAGGCCGAAGGCCTCACCCGGGCGAACCTGGAAGGTCACGCCCCGCAAGACCTCGCGCGGCTTGCCGCGCACCAAGTAGACGAGGTGGAGGTTCTGCACCGCGAGCGCCGCAGTGTTCGGGTCGCCTCTGTCGATTGGTGATTCAGTGTTGAGCATGGTCATGACTTGAGCGCCTTGTCGATGGAATCAGCGATGAGGTTGACGGCGATCACCAGTGTGGCGATGGCAAGGGCCGGGAAGATCGTGGGCCACCACTGGTTCGCGTTGATGAGTGTGTAGGTGTTTGCGATGTCAGTGCCCCAGTCGGCTGCGGTGGCATCGGAGGTGAACCCGAGGAAGGCCAAGGTAGCGACGGTGAAGATGGCGTAACCGACACGGACGGTGAACTCCACCACCAGCACGTTGGTGATATTGGGCAAGATCTCCTGGGTCATGATGAACCAACTGGATTCGCCTCGAAGCTTGGCCGAGGTTACGTAATCGAGCTGGGCCTCGGACAGGACGGCGCTTCGCACCGTCCTGGCAACAACGGGGGTGAACAACGCTGCGACCGTGAGGATGATGACAATCTTGGATGTACCGAATACAACCAGAACCAATATGGCCAGCAAGATCACCGGCAGGGACAGCACCGCTTCGCTGATGCGGCCGATGATCTCGTCGACCCAGCCTCGGAAGTAGCCCATGAGCAGCCCGAGCATAGCTCCGGCGGCTACGGCGACAGCGGCTGCGGGTGGTGCCACGGCGAGCACGTTGCCCGCACCGTAGACCACACGGGAGTACACATCGCGACCGGCACCATCTGTGCCGAACCACGCCGTACCGTCAGGACCGGAGCGAGCCAAGAATTGTCCGTCGGGTGTGATCACCGAATCGTCTGGTCCGTAGTTGGCCAACACCCCGGGGGCAACCGAACAGAAGATCCAGAGCAACACGATGAACATGCCGATGAGGAATGCGGGGTCTCGCATCAGCTCACGGCGCTGCTCGGATCGAACGGTCCTGCGGTCCTGGGCCGGTACTACGGCAATCGGGATTGCCTCTAGTTCGATGTCGTCGACCTCGTCGTTGTTGTCCTCGTTAGCGAGATCAGTCATGTTATGCGTCCTGTGCGAGTCGGGCCCGGGGGTTCATCCAGGCGATCAAAAGGTCAGATGTGAGGGTTGCCAGCATGAAAATCACGGCAACAACCAATACCCCGGTTTGCAGGAGCGGAAGGTCTGGCGCCAACGCTGCCCTCAGGATCAGGTTTCCAAGGCCGGGATAGTTGAACACCCGTTCCAGGCCTACCAACCCGCCGAACAGATACCCCATCTGAGTACCGGTCACCGCCACCGTGGGCTGGAGCGCGTTTCGGAGCACGTGCTTTCGGATGACCGTTTGCGGAGTGAGCCCTTTCATGTATGCAGTGCGGGCGTAGTCGGACTCGAAGACGCCTATGGCACCGGCCCGAGTGATACGAGCGATGTAGCCGAAGTAGACGAGCACGATCGCCAGGGCCGGCAAGAGGATGTACTCCAGCGAGGTGAAGAACCCGGCGTCGTCGGGCACCGAACTCGACGTGGCCGGCAACCAGCCGAGTTTCACACCGATCAACAACTGCAGGATGACGCCGGACACGAAGTCAGGTATCGAAGCACTGGCCAGTCCGAGCGAGACGATGGAACGATCGAGCCGCGTGTCCTTGTGGCGGGCGGCCATGATCCCACCAAAGATCGAAATTGGCAGGGTGAGCAACAGCGCCAGCCCCACCAGCTTGGTCGAGTTCCATAGGGCGGGGCGGATCAGATCGATCACCTGTACACCGGGGGTACTGAACGACTCACCGAAATCGAAGGTGACGACACCCTTCACCAGCCGACCGAACTGGTCGAGAATGGGGTCCTGCAAGCCGAGCTTTTCGTTCAGCAGGTCAACCCGCTCCTGCGGGGCGAAGGGGCCAGCCAACTGACGGGCTACGTCCTGCGGGAACACTCTGGTGAGAGCGAACACGACGACAAGCAGGATGAAGAGGGTGACGATCGAGAGCAGCACCCGTCTGACTATGAATTGAACCATGAGAACTCCGAACTTACCTGATCAAAAACCGCTGTGCCGCCTTACCGGAAGATTGGCCCTCCCAGCTCAGCGGCACAGTGCCTAACAACGTGGATTTCGACTATGCCTTCGATGCCTTGCCGAGAAGTATGTGGCCCAACGCCGTCACCTGAACTCCGGAGACGCTGTTGTCGTGGCCGGAGAGGAAATCGAAGAAGTACGGGTACAACGCAGGCGCCTCGTCGTGGAGAAGTGTCTGGATTGCACCGATGGCCTGTCTTCTGGCCCGGCGACATCGATGGCGGTTCGGTAGTCCGACAGCAGGCCGTCGAACTCGGCGTTGGCGAAGTTCGACGAGTTCCACACGCCTCCGGTGGCAAGCGCTGACCCGAAGAAGATGTCCGGGGTTGGCCGATGACCGTAGTCGACGATTCCGAATTCGGCCGAGCCATCGCAGGGCAGGCTGTTGTCGGTGGCGTTCGCACCCGGACACCAGGCTGCGCCGTAGAAGGTGCTGTTGCTCTGCACATTCACGCTGAAGTCGAATCCGGCGGCCGCCGCGTTCTGCTTGACGATGGCGGCCAGCTCGGGCACTTCAGCGATATCGCCGGTCTCGATGGAGCCGGTGATGCTTGTAACACCGGCATCGCTGAGCAGCTGCTTGGCCATGTCGATGTCGACGGTCCGCTGAGGGGTGGCGTTCTCGTCGAAGAAGGGAAGGGTCGAAACGACCGGGTGATCGTTGGCGATCTTGGCCTGGCCGGCGAACAAGACGCTGACCATCTGCGGGACGGTTGAGCGTCCAACCGAGCGCCTGACGAATGCGTTTGTCGGCCGCGAACTGCCCCTGCTGGGTGTTGAACCAAAGCTGACGGTGGTTCGACGACGGCGGGCTGAGCACGGTGAAGTTGGAATCGTTGAGGAGTCCTTCACCACCGGAAACAGCGAAGTTCTGAATGACATCCACCTCACGAGCCGTCATCGCTGTGACAGCGGTACCGAAGTCGGTGAAGCCACGCAGTTCAACGGTCTCGAGGTTCGGTACGCCCTGCCACCAGTTCTCGTTGCGCTTGTACCGGACCACGAAGCTGGTGGGATCGAAGCTGTCGAGAAGGAACGGTCCTGAGCCTTCCGGCCGCTGGTCGAGCGTGGTGCCGGCGACATAGTCGACCGGGGTGATCACCGACTGGCTGTTGAAGATCGACACCAATACCGGGAAGTTACCGTTGGGCTCGATCAGGGTGATGACGGCCTTCTTCGGATCTGAAGAATCAACCGAACCGGTGCCGATCACACCGGCCAGGCCAGCGTTGCCGAACTCCACATGACGATCCATGGTGGCGGCAACGTCGGCGGAGGTAACCGGCGAACCGTCGGTCCATACCGGGCCGTCGCGCAATTCGAAGGTCCACACCGAACCGTCGGCGTTGGGGCTCCAGCTGCTGGCCAGCCCGGTGTCGGCAATGTTGCCGTCGGATCCGAGGCCAACGAGGTACTCGAAGGACTGCGAGATCACGCAGTAGGTGCCGAGGTCGAGCATCGCCACCGGATCGAGGCCGGAGTTGGCGTCGCCTTCCTGGATAGGCAACGATCAGATTGCCACCAGCGCCTCCGGTGGGCGGCGGTGCGGTGGTTGCCGCAGAACCGTCGGTCGCTCCGTCATCACCGCTCGCTGGTGTGGCCGGGCTCGACGTGTCGCCGTCACTTCCGCACGCTGCGATGATGGCGCCCATGAAGGGGGCTGACAGGCCGATGATGGTGCCGCGCTTCACGAAGTTGCGGCGGCTTACCTTTCCCTGCGCATAGGACTCGATCAAGTCCAATTCGACAGGTCCCACATCCTTGCGAGCCTGATCAAAAATTTCCAATTCACCTGTGAGTCTCCCAGTGCTGAGGGCATAGCAGTGCTGCTGTGCCGTATGACACGTCGAACATAGTGGTAAGGAGATCTCACTTCCAGCACACCATCGCTCTGACGAGCAGAAACTGGCGAATTGATCCAGATTTTAATGCTCTGAACTGGGATCGTTCCACATCGTGGAAAGTTGTGACGTTTCCCTTACGGAGATGATGCGATTGGCCTGGTGACCAGGCTTTGGGGGATCGGTACAACCCGGGCCCGCAACCACTCCCCCAGTGCTTTGGCCTGGGGATCGGATCTGACCGAAGCCGCAACGCCCTCATCGAGGAAGCCGCGAAGAACAAAGTTGAGCGATGCGATGTTGGGCAGATCGAATCGTTCGATCGACCCGAGCGTCGCCTCAGGCAGGAGTTCGTGCAGCTTGGAAACGGTGAGGAAAGAGGACAACCATCGATACTCGACATCGGTACGCACAAATACGCCGAGGTTGGCGTGGCCGCCTTTGTCGCCTGATCGGGTGCCCACAATCGTGCCCAGCGGGAGGTCGGTTGTGGGACCATCGTCGAACTCGTCTGGTGAGACGAGTGGTTCTCCGAGTTGACCGCTGCGGTTCAACATCGGCGCATCGACGACCCTGGTTGATCCACCCAACACGTTGACGTACTGGGGCACCAGCTCGGAGGCAACACGGGCCGGCCGATAGACGCCGTAGGGCGAGGCCGAGGAGGGACCGCCACCGAGGCCGTACATGCCGGGGATACTCGCCAGGGCGGTATGGATCATCGCGTCGCTGAAGGCTCGCCCTACCTTGTGTTCCTCCCGGTCCTTGACCGTGAGGCGCCACACTGCGGTTGCCTCGGCTTGTGTGGCCGGGTCGGGCGAGTCGGTTCGAATGATCTCGCTGGAGAGGGCATCGAAATCGTCGGGTTGGAAGGGGCAGGCATCCCAGAACGTGGCTTGAGTCAGCTTCGCCTTTTCTTCGATGTCGAGCCCCGTGAGGGCAACCGAGAAGCTGTTCCGGAATCCACGCATTTCGTTGGTTGCCACCTTCAAAGTAGAGGGCGGCGGCTCGCCGACCGTTCCGCTGATCCGCACTCGATCAGGTGCGATCTCCTCCAGCGTGATCGTGTCGAAGCGAGCGGTAACGTCGGGGCCGAGATATCGGGGCCCGCCGATCTCGTAGAGCAACTGGCTGGTGATCGTTCCGACCGACACGAGTCCGCCGGTGTTGTCGTGTTTGCCGATCACACAGGAACCATCGGCTTCGATATCGGCCCAGGGGAAACCGAAGCGGGCTCTCCCGCCGATCTCGTTGCGGCCCTCGATCTCGGTGAAGAAGCTGTAGTTCCCTCCTGTTGCCTGGGTGCCGCACTCGATCACGTGACCGGCGACCACCGCGCCGGCGAGAGCATTCAGATCATCGGGGGTCCACCTGTGATGCCATGCGGCCGGACCACACACAACTGCGGCGTCGGTGACCCGTCCGGTGATCACGATGTCGGCTCCGGCGTCCAGAGCCTCGACAATCCCCCAGCACCCCAGGTACACGTTGGCGGTGATGAGCTTGGACGGATCGGGAGCTGGGTCGGCCGGTTCGAACGGCTGGAGTTCGCCGGCCGCGACGAGGTCGTCGAGGCGGGGCATGAGATCATCGCCGTCGACATACGCGATGGTCGGATTCAGGCCCAGCTTGTGGGCGACTTCGGCGACAGCGTCGGCGCACCCGTCCGGATCGAGGCCGCCAGCGTTTGAGACCACCTTGATCCCACGGTCGGCACACGTTCCCATCACCTCCTCCATCTGGCTGACGAAGGTACGGGCGTAGCCACCGCCGGGTCGTTTGGATCGGATCCGACTGAGGATGAGCATGGTCAGTTCGGCCAGCCAGTCGCCGGTGAGCACGTCGATTGGACCACCCTCGACCATTTCTCTCGCAGCACTCGGCCGATCCCCGAAGAAACCCGAGCAGTTGGCTATGCGGACCGTCACTGGTCTGGCACTTCCAGACTCACAAGAAGGTCGCCTTGATCCACACGGTCGCCGGCGGCGAAGTGGACCGCGGCAACAATGGCCGCGGCTGCGGCGACGATCTTGTGTTCCATCTTCATGGCCTCCACGGTCATGAGCGTTTGGCCCTCGGTCACGATGTCACCGGCGGAGACTTCTACCGAGATCACGGTGCCGGGAAGCGGACACACCGGACCGCCGCCGACCTGCTCGGTGTGGAAGGACCGAAAGCGAGGCTCGAGTGCGAACCAAGCAGAGCCGAGCTGGGATCGAACGTGGATCGACTCGCCTTGAACATGGGTATGAAGTTCATGGCGCACTCCATCGATCTCGAGCACCTGACGATCAGCAGAACGGGCGAGCGGCTGAACCGACACCACCCGCCGGGTGTCCTCGGGCATCGAACCATCGTCGAGGGGCTCGGGCCACGGCCCAACCAACACTTCGGCGTATTCCCCGCCCATGACAAGCTCGGTTTGCAGTTCCAACCCTTCGGTTGCCCAGGCTTGTCGCTGACCCACAGTGAATAGATTCCGCCAACCCGAGGGAGCGAATCGGGACCGTGAGTCGGCTGCTCGACACGTGATCTCGTGCGCAAAGACTGCCCCGAGAATCAGCGCATCGGGATCACCGAAAGCGCTGGCGGATCCAGCGAGGACTTCGGGATGCGTGCTCAGATACAACGTGGTAGCCCGGCCAGCTACGAAGTCGGGCTCCACCATGGTGGCCCCAAGCATGCTCAGGTTCGTCTGGACACCCGAGATCAATGAGCGCCGCAGGTCGGCCGCCATTCTGAGAACTGCGGTCTGCCGGTCCGGCCCATGGCTGATGACCTTGGCCAACAGCGAGTCATAGTTGACCGAAACATCGGACCCAGCAGCGAAGCCCGAGTCGACCCGCAGGCCGGGGGCGAGTTCCATGAAGTCGATGGTTCCGGTGGAGGGAATCCAGTCGGCGGCTGGATCCTCGGCCACCACGCGAACTTCGATGGCGTGGCCGTCGATACGCACGTCCTCCTGTCCGACGGGTAGAGCTCGGCCAGACGCGATCAACAGCTGGAGTTCGACCAGGTCGAGACCGGTGACCATCTCGGTGACCGGATGTTCAACCTGGAGGCGGGTGTTCACCTCCAGAAACGTGATCTCACCGTCGGGGGAAACGAGAAACTCGACTGTGCCGGCGTTCTCGTAGCCGACCGAGGATGCCAGAGCAACCGCCCCATCACACAAGGCGGACCGAACTGCATCGCTGATCCCCGGTGCGGGTGATTCTTCGATCACCTTTTGATTGCGGCGCTGCACCGAACAGTCGCGTTCGCCGAGATGGATCACGTTGCCGTGTTGGTCGCCGAACACCTGGACTTCGATATGTCGGCCGTTCTCGATGTACGGCTCGATGAAGACCGTGCCGTCACCGAATGCTGCTTTGGCTTCGCGTGCAGCCGCTCCCACAGCGTCGGTGAGTTCGTCGGAACTTCGGACGATCCGCATCCCGCGACCGCCACCCCCGGCGGCCGCCTTCACCAGAGCGGGCATCGGAACATCGTCAGGGACTGAGCCGGGTTCACACTCGATGATGCTTGTGGTTGGCACGCCGGCCTTCCGGGCCGCTTGTTTGGCCAGCACCTTGTCGCCCAGGAGTAGGATCTGGTCCGGTTTGGGCCCCACCCAGATGAGTCCGGCATCTATGACCATCTGGGCGGCATCAGCGTTTTCAGCCAGGAAGCCGTAGCCGGGATGAACGGCGTCGCAACCGGTTGAGAGCGCAGCTTGAACTATCGCATCGGCGCGTAAATACGACTCGGACGCCGTTTCTCCTCCCAGCGCAACCGCTATGTCCATTGAGCCGGGATGCAGTGCGTTGCGATCTGAGTCGGAGTAGACGCCGACGGTCTCGATACCGAGATCGCGGGCGGTCCGAGCAATTCTGACCGCAATCTCTCCCCGATTCGCGATGAGCAGTCGCTTGATCAATATGGCTGTCATCAGTGCCTCCACACCCCGTAATCGGTGGCACCTTCCACCACGTTGCTGTGGGATGCAGAAATGGCCATGCCGAGCACGGTTCGTGAGTCGGCAGGATGAATGACTCCGTCGTCCCATATTCGACCGGTGGAGAACAATGCGGTGGATTCGGTTTCGATCATCGCTTCGAGCCCTGCGGTCTGGGCCGCCAACTGTTCCTCGTCGACCTCCACCCCTCGCCCCGCTGCAGCGTTCCTGGCCACGATCTCCATGACCCCGGCGAGTTGTTTGGGTCCCATCACCGCGATCCGGTGGTTGGGCCAACTGAAGATGAACCTGGGGTTGTAGCTCTTGCCAGCCATGCCGTAATTGCCGGCACCGTAACTGGCTCCGACCATCAGATTGAAATGGGGGACGGTGCTGTTGGAGACAGCGTTGATCATCTTTGCGCCGTTGCGGATGATGCCGCCCTGCTCGGCTTTGGAACCCACCATGAACCCGGTGATGTTGTGGGCGAAAAGCAGCGGTGTGTTGGTCCGGTTGCACAGTTGGATGAACTGGGCCGCCTTCTTGGCTTCCTCGGAGAACAAGATGCCGTTGTTGCCAAGGACACCTACCGGGAAGCCGTGAATCGAGCCCCACCCACAGACGAGTCTTTCGCCGTAGAGGGGCTTGAACTCTTCGAGTCGGCTTCCGTCGAGCAATCTGGCGAAGACTTCTTTGATCTCGAACGGGATCCGCACGTCGGCAGAAGCGCAGCCGATCAGTTCAGCTGGGTCGTACAGAGGGGGATCGTCGGGCTCGCTCGGTCCTGGCCCGAGCTTTTCCCAGCGCAAATGGCGGATGATCTTGCGGGCGTGGTGGAGGCCGTCCATCTCATCCATCGCCAAATAGTCCGAGAGTCCGCTGGTTCGGCTGTGCATCTCGGCACCGCCAAGGGTTTCCTCGTCAACGATCTCGTCGATCGCCATCTTCACCAGCGGTGGTCCACCGAGGTAGGCGGTCCCTCGATTTTGGACGAACACGGTGTAGTCGCTCATGCCCGGGGTGTACGCCCCGCCTGCGGTGTTGGGACCAAAGGCCACGGTGATGCTGGGAATACCGAGTTTCGAGAGCTGGGTGAGATTTCGGAACTGTTCGCCACCTCGAATGAAGATGTCGGCTTGGCGTGGCAGATCGGCACCTGCCGATTCCTGAAGGATGATCTGGGGCAGTCGATTCTCACGAACGATCTGCTGGAACCGGTAGGCCTTGTCGAGCGTGGTCGGATTGGAAGACCCACCCCGGTAGGTCATGTCAGTACCGGTGATGGCGCATTCGACCCCCTCGACGATCCCAATACCGCAGGCGATTCCGACACCGATCGGGTCCTGAGTGCCCCACCCGGCCAGGGGGCTCAGCTCCAAGAACGGGGTGTGAGGATCAACCAACGCCTCGATGCGTTCGCGAACCAGCATCTTGCCTCTCCGTCGGTGGCGATCGACGTACCGCTGCCCCCCGATGCTCGGGACCTCGGCCAGTTCGTCAGCGACCTGAGCCCATAGCAACTCCATCGCCGCCAGGTTCTGTTTGTAATCCACAGATGATGTGTCGAGCTTGCTTCGCAACGGAGTGCCGATGGTGCTGGTCACGCCGCCCACGCTACTACGGTACTGAATGGCCGCAAATGGTACCGTCGACGGATGGACGTCAAGGAAGTACTTCAGGACCTGCTCGACGAACAGGCGGACCTGGACCGGATCGTGTCGTCGTTGGCCTCTGAACAGTGGGCCACTCCGACCGACAGTCCGCGATGGGACGTAGCTGACCAGATCGGCCACCTGGCCTACTTCGATGCCAACGCAGCCCTCGCCATAACCGATACAACTGCCTTCAAGGCCGGCGTTGCCGAGATGATGGAGCAGATCACCGCCGACGAGACGGCTATCGACAATCTCACCCTGGCGGGGGCTCGAGCGATGAAACCGGCAGCGCTGCTGGGGCATTGGCGCCACAACCGAGCGTTGCTAGCCGAAGCCGGCTCGACACTCGAGAACGACACCCGTATCGACTGGTACGGGCCGTCGATGGGTTCCAAGTCTTTCCTCACTGCCCGGCTGATGGAATGCTGGGCCCATGGCCAGAACGTGGCCGACGCTGTCGCCGTGGACCGTGAGCCAACCGACCGTCTCCAGCACATCGCGCGGCTGGGATTCAATACCCGAGGCTGGAGTTATGTGAATCGCGGACTCGAGGTTCCCCCGGAGCAGGTTCGTGTGGAACTCAGCGCACCATCGGGAGCGGTTTGGACCTACGGGTCCGACGACGCTTCAGAAACCGTGTGGGGGAACGCTCTTGAGTTCTGTCTGGTTGTTACCCAACGGCGCAACGTGCACGACACCGAACTGATTGCCACACCGGTTGCGCTGGATTGGTTGGAGAAAGCCCAGGCATTCGCCGGACCACCGACGTAGCTAGTACCGCAATCGCTGTCGTGTCGGACTGATGGATCCGAGCCGGGTCGATGCCATCGCTCCTAGAGTGAACCTGTGTTTCGCCACTGCGTCATGTTCAAATGGGCCGACGGCGTGAGCGCCGCCACCAAGGCCGAGATCTCGGTTGGGCTGGATCGACTGGCCACTCTCGATGCGGTGTCCAGTTACCACCACGGCCCCGATCTCGGCGTCTCTGACGGAAATTGGGACTACGGCATCGTGGGCGACTTCGAAGACGAAGCGGCCTACCGGCGGTACGCAACCGAGGCAGGCCACCTCGCCCTCATCACCGATCTGATCAAACCGAACATCAACGCTCGGGCGGCCGTGCAGTACGAGTTCTGAACACGTCGTGCTAGTTGGCGACGATGTTCACCAGCTTGGGCGGTCGTGAGATCACCTTGTGGACGGTCTTGCCCTCGGTCAGTTCCTGGATGCGCTCGCTGGTCATGGCGGCCGCTTCAGCATCCGCTTCTGAGATCGAGGCCGGCACATCGATCCGGTCACGAACTTTGCCGTTGACCTGGAGCACCATTGTGATCGTGTTTTCGGCCGCAACGGAGGCGTCATACTCAGGCCACCCAGCGGTATGGATCGACCCCTGATTGCCGCGCTGATGCCACAGCTCTTCGGTGATGTGAGGAGCGATGGGAGCCAGCAGCCGCAGGAACGAGTCCACCGTTTCGTTCCACACATCTTCGTTGACCGTTTGTTCCCTGGCTGCGCTCGTGATGCTGTTGCGCAACTCCATTAGTGCCGCCACCGAAGTGTTGAACTTGAAGGACTCCATTCCGTTCTGGGTGCGTTCGATGGCCTGGTGAACCTTGCGTCGCAACGCGGTTGATGCGTCGTCGGTTGCGTTGGCTGCTTCGTACTCGACGGTGCCGATCTTCCACACATCTTCGATGAATCGACGGGAACCCATGATCCCCTGACTGTTCCACGGACCGCCCTTGGTCCATTCGAAGGCGAACATCAGATAGGTGCGAACCGTGTCGGCACCGTACAACTCCACCAGATCGTCCGGGTTCACCACATTGCCGCGGCTCTTCGACATCCGCTCGATTTCCAGATGATGCTTCAACTGATGGATGTCGTTGTCCCCCGGGATTGCCGCGATAGACACAGTGGCCCCGTCCGGCACCTCGATGTTGATCATCTCAGCCCCATCGAAGACCTGCATGGCCCGTTCTTTGCGGCGCATCAGTTCTCCAACGACCGCTCCCTGGCGAGGTTCAGCGTTCGGATCGACCGTCATGGAAGTGGCAACGAATCGGTTTCCGTCGTAGGCGCCTTCGACGATCACCCGGTCGCCGGTGCGTTCCTCACCCAGGATCTGACCCTGGTTGCGAAGCATCTTGAACGGCTCGTCGAAGGCCACGTCGGGCTCTCGGCCGTGCGCCACCATGATCTCTGCGGCGTCAGCGAACAGGCCAAGGTCTCGCAGGACCTTTGTGTAGAAGCGGGCGTACAACAGGTGCATGACGGCATGCTCAGCACCACCGGTGTAGCTATCTACCGGCAGCCAGTAGGCGGCTTCCTCGGGGTCGAACGGAGCGGTGTCGAGGTGGGGCGACAGGTAGCGATAGAAATACCAGTTGGAACACAGGAAGGTGTCCATCGTGTCGGTTTCCCGACGGGCCGGGCGACCCTTGGAGTCGACGGTGTTGAGAAACGATGGTGTCTCGGCCAGGGGGCTACGGCCGGTGAATTCCACATCTTCGGGCAACACAACCGGCAAGTCGTCCTCGGCCACCGCCTCGATTCCGTCCTCGGTGTGCAGCATGGGGATCGGAGTTCCCCAGTAGCGCTGCCGGCTCACCAGCCAGTCCCGCAGCCGGTAATTGATCGTCTCTTCACCGGCATGGTTGGCATCCAACCAATCGAGGGCGGCGGCGATTGCTGGGTTGAGGCGGCCTTTGGCGTCGGTCACTTCGATGCCATTGATCGGTCCGCTGTTCATCATCGAACCCGAACCGATGAACGCCTCGGTCATCGTGGATTCGGTGAGTGTCTCCTCGCCTGCCGGATCGATGACCGGGACGATGGTGAGCTCGAACTTGCGGGCGAATTCGAAGTCCCGTTGGTCGTGAGCCGGGACGGCCATGATGGCGCCGGTGCCATAACTGATCAGCACGTAGTCGGCCACCCACGCCGACGATGACGG
>CAVVWM010000004.1:0-83301 GCA_963751955.1 uncultured Acidimicrobiales bacterium
CCCCAGGGGTCGACAAGATCAAATGCCCAGCAAAGGTCGAACTCGATGAGGTCGTTGGCGGTCAGGGGCTCACCATGCGCACCGTTGATGTCGCCCGGCAACGACCTTGCGAAACCGATGAAGGTCTCGGCGTCGACGCTGAAGGCAACGCCGGTCTCCTGGGGGATCATGGGGTGCGTTTCGGTTGCCTCGAACAGTGCCAGCATGGTCTTGCCGCCATCGGCGGAAATCTGCAATGGACCGCCGTCGAATCCGGTTGCCCAGAATTCATACTCGTCCACCGGCTCGAACCCGAGGTGTTCGGAATACCAGGCTGCGGCGTGAGCACGATCTGGAACGCGGATGTGAACGTGGTCGAGCCGCCCCATCCGAAATCTCGTATTTTCCTGCATGCCGTAACGGTAGACCACTCCGCAAAGTATCGGTTCAGCCTTCCAACCGATCTGGAACCAATCGCGGGCCGCTATCCGGGCCAGGTTCGCAAGTGGTTCACTTGACGTGTGACGGAGACGGACACCGTGTGGAATAGTGGACGGCTGATCCTTCTGGGCGCTGTAGCCGCCGCGGTCCTGGCGTTGATCGCCGTCTTCGTTCTCATGGACCGAACCGCGGATACCAAGATCGTGGCATCCGGGACCACGGAGCCGCTTGCAGCACCCGAGTCCGGGGAAACAAGCTCACCCCCCGAACACTGTCACTACCCCACCACGGTCCCGGGCGGCACGGTCCCCCGACCTCTCTGCGAGGGAACGGACGAGGTTGTCGGTGCCGAACCCGATCCGGACAACGGTGCCGTGCCGCCGCGAATCTTCGTATGTCCAGATGATGACTATCCGGTTGTGATGGTTGCGACGACATGGACGCCGGCCTTTGAGCTACCAGAATCTCTGCCGGCGTGCGGCGGCGGACTGTGGGGAGCTACCGACGGCATGATCCTCGTGCCTTCGGAACCCTTGGTCGAGCTCGATCCCAACCTGACCATCGGTGTGGCGCTCGACCGACGCCCCGGCGGCTTGGATTGGTCGGGCACCGCCGCGTGACCGGCATCGGGTGGCGGACCGTTGATCCGCTTCAGTAGCTTCACCACCAACATGCCGGACGGCGAGACGGTGATCGCCGAGTCGATCGCGAACATCTGCGCCGGTGGCGAGCCCACGATCGTTCGCAGTGCCGAAGGTTGCTGGAAAGATGACTCACTTCACTGGTCCGATGCCTACACCCGCTACGAAGTCGCAATTTCGCCTAAAGCTCGGGTCGAAAGATCCGACGTCGCCAAATGGCTCGAAACGTGGCGACCGATCTGATGGTCACCCTGTGACCCCTCCCTCAAAGCGCCGCCCAGAGGCCCATGCCAACGGTGGCCAGCCCGCCGACCCGTGTACCGACACGGAGTGTCTCCGGGCGAAGACGAGGACCGAGGCTTCCGGCGCCGAGCCCTAGAAACGGGTGCCACACGAGTGAGACAAGCACGACTCCGAGGGCGAAAGCGGCCAAGCTCGGCCGATGACCGGCGAAGGGCATCGCCGCCAGCAAGGCAAGCCAACTACCTAGCGTCGTCGGCATGAGTGTGGTCAGAGTCAAGAAGGTCCGCAAAGGTCGCGACACCAGGGTCGCCCGTTCTTCGATGATGACCGGCCGTACAACCAACAGCAGGCCGAAGGCGATGAGGAAGATCGCTGACAACGTCTGCAGGAGGGCAAAGGTGTGCTCGGAGAGAACTGTTCCGGCCGAAATGCACATGACGGCCACCGTCGACAGCACAAGATCGCCCCCTGCCACACCTAGCGCGGCCCGAGCGCCCGAGCCGCGACCCTGTCGGCTGGCCACCTGCACCAGGGACACGCTGATAGGACCGGGCATCGCCACGGTCACCATTCCAAAACCGATGCCAAGAAATACCAACTGCATTCCATTAGTATCGGTGGTTAGATGCCACGAAAGCAGCGGAATAGTAGCCTGATTCGCCTTCTACAACGCTATCTTGGTGGTGATGGATGATCTCGACCGCAAAATTGTTGCCGCTCTGCAAACTGACGGCCGCATGTCGGTGACAGAGCTCGCTGATCTGCTCCCCCTCAGCATCTCCGCCACACGAGATCGGCTCCGGAAACTGGAAGATGGCGGCGTCATCGATGGCTTCACTGTCAGGATCAATGCGGCCTCAATCGGACGCACGATCGAAGCATTGATCGATGTACGCATCGACCACCGAACCGACGCCGACGACATTGACCCGAAGGTACTTTCTCTGCCTGCGGTGGTGAATGCAATGCACGTCACGGGTCGATTCGACATCCAGCTGCACGTGGCGGCCCGTGATGTTGCAGAACTCGATGGTCTGCTGGCCCAGCTCAAAGACCTGGTCGGTGCAGAAGAGACCAACACGTGCCTGATCCTTCGAACCTTGGAAGGATTCCCACGAACACCGAGCCTCGCCGACAGCAGCAGCTAGCGGTGGCCCGCTACCCAAGAGCCCCTGGAATCTCGATTGGCAACCCAGGCGGTTCAGCATCGACACCGAGCGTTTCTGCGACTTCGCCCGTCGTCGGGGCCGATTCGTCATGGACTGCGGTGACGACAGGTTCGACCACCTCCTCGACGTCCTGTTCGGCCACTGCGGGACGAGATTCCAACGCTTCATCGAGGACGCCAGAAAGGTCGTCCCCAACGTCGCCAGGGATGACCCGGGTGAGATCCTCGACCTGTTCGATCACGCCGTCGAGGATTTCCTCGACTACCTCGTCGACGACTTCATCCACCTCGGGAACCACAACATCTGGTTCGTGATCAGGCACTTCAGGCTCAAGGCGCGGTTCGCCATCGGTTGTCGATCCGACACCACCGCCTTGGGCGGGGGCCGCATCGTCCCTCAATCCGTTCTCCTCCGATGAGTCACCCTGGTCGGCGGCGGGGATGGCAACCGTGGCGATGGTGTCCGGTGGAGGATCCTCTGTAATCGACCACGGCGCCGGTGTGAGCAGCGTTAGTGCCGCTGCCGCAGCGAGCGCAGGCGCCGCCGAACCGCCCAACAACAGGCCACTGCCGGTAGCGCCGATCGCTTGGGTAGCCGGACCCACGAAGGGCAGTGAGCTCAGCCATGACGCGGGGCCGAGTGCACGGTGGATGTCGCCGACCGAGACTTGCATGAACGACCGCACGATGTTCGGGTCGAAGTGAGTTCCTGCGCAGGCGACAAGCTCGACCCGGGCGGCTTGGGTGGTCATCGGGGTCTTGTACGAGCGGGTGGCGGTCATGACCTCGAAGGCATCGGCCACCGAAACGATTCTGCCGCTCAAGGTGATGTCCTCGGCAACGATGCCTTTCGGATAGCCGGTCCCGTCGTAGCGTTCGTGGTGTTGGTCCATGGCGTGAATCGACGGTCCCAACCATTCGGCCAGGCCGGCTGCGTAGCCGGGCCCTCCGGCAGGGTGTTGGCGCAGAACGTCCCACTCCTCCTGGGAGGGCCGGCCCTTCTTGTTCAGGATCCCGGTTGGAACGTCTAGTTTGCCCAGATCGTGCATCAGCGAGGCCCATTCGAGTTTGTCGCGATCCTCGCCAACGATGCCCACCTGGTCTGCGATCAGCATTGTCAGCGCACGAACACGTTCACTGTGTCCGCGAGTGCGACGGTCATGTGATGCCAGCGCAGCGACAAGGGCGAGCACGCGCTCGGCGACGGTCGCTTCTTCCGCATCAGCCGATTCCAACTGACGAGCGAGCCGGCCCGGGCTGGCCGACCGGAGCGCCACACCGAAGCGACTCGGCACCTGGTCGGGAAAGAGAAGCGACAATTTGAGCAGGAGCGCCAACGGAAGAAGCCGTCGCATCAGGCGGCCCGAGCCGACGAGAGCGGCGGCAGCGGCGAGGACCGCCAGCAGCGCTGTCAGCAACCACGAAAGCTCGGGGGCCACGCCACGTATGAGCGCTTGGGCAAGGCGGGCGGTGAGGACGGAGACGACGAAAGGTACGACATGGATGACAAGCTTCAACGCCGTAGCGGTCCGAGGCTTCGCCGCCCATCGATTTTCCTGTGCGAAGGCCATCGTTCTCCTATCGAGACGCACGATCTGCGAGCCACTGAAATCGACGATGCGCTTCCCGATCTTTAGCGAGCTGGGTAGATCGACCTCGCCCGAAGTCACGAAATCGAACCGAGGATGCCATCAGCTCGATGCCTTCGGGAATCGCCCATCGGTGCTCGGCGAGCACACGCGGACCGAGCGCCATCACGGTGCCCGAAGTTGCCCTGAACACAACTCCTGCACCGTGGGGCGCCTTCCAAGGACGTCGGTTGCCCGGCTCAGCGGGCCACACCGATCTGGATTCCGAGATCAACCTCAGCCCCTGCATCTACCTCGGAAGACTCGAGGTTCTGCTCGGTCGATGTTTCGCCTTCGACCTTGGCTTCGCCACCACCTTCAGCGTCGATATCGAAAGCATGCGGTGCGCCGTCGACGATGTCGACTATCACCTCGATTGCGCCGTCTGTGTCGACGCGGACACCCGGACGAGGGAGTTCGACGTTGGCGATTTCGGCAACGTCGGCAGCCTGGGCCTGGAGCGTGTCAGGAAGAGCACCGACTGCGGCACCTCCCGTAGCGATCGAGGCGACGACTGCGGCCGACCCGGCGAACTTTCCCATTGCGGTTGCGGTAAATGGTGACATTTTGTGACCTCCTGTGATCGCGCCGGCGGTGTTGCCAACGGGTGTGTGAGATCCGGCGAATCGGCGTCTCGGGTTGATGTCACCGAAGCAATCGTTGAAGACGGAGGTTCGTTACAGATTTTCTCGATCTTCCTTTGGGCACTAGCCGGTGTCGGATACGGATGTGGCTGTCAGCGAACGTTCTGCGATGACGTTTGGCCGCCCCCGCCTGAGCTTGTCCCTTTGAGCCGAGCCCGCTCGTCGTGTAGAAAAGACCGAGGAGCAAAATCATGACCAATGCCCAGCCCGAGATCGTCGACAAGGATGACTGGCTTCGGGCCCACCGCGACCATCTGGTCAGGGAGAAGCAGTTCACCCGCGAGCGGGAACAGATGGCAGCACAGCGACGCGGACTGCCCTGGACCGAGATCACCACCGACTACACCTTCCAAACCCCTTCGGGTCCGGCGAGTCTGGCCGAACTGTTCGAGGACCGTTCGCAGTTGATCCTCTATCACTTCATGTTCGGCACTGACTGGGGGGATGAAGGGTGTCCATCGTGTTCATTCTGGGCCGACAGCTACAACGGCACCACTTCGCATCTCGCGGCACGCGACACCAGTTTCGCAGTGGTATCCAGCGCGACCCTCGACCAGATCGAGACCTACCGCACGCGGATGGGTTGGGACTTCCGGTGGGTGTCATGCGATGGGTCAACGTTCAACCTCGACCTCGGTGCAACAGCCACACCAGAACAGGTGGAAGCCGGCGAACACACCTACAACCTCGGCACCGCACAGCCCATGGGAACCGAATCGGCAATGATCAGCGTGTTCTTCCGCGACGGCGACCGGATCTTTCTCACTTACCAGGTGGCCACGCGGGGGCTCGATCTGCTCAATGGCGTCTACCACCACCTCGACCTCACGCCCAAAGGCCGCGATGAGGCCAACCTGCCGTGGTCGATGGCCTGGCTACGACGCCACGACTCCTACGACGAGTAGGCGGCCATCGATGTACAGCCGACCGTTCAACCCTCGATTTGAGGCACCGTCATGACCAGCATCGACCTGAAGAAAACGTACCGAGACCACTACACCGCCAACGCCACGCCTTCGATCGTCGACGTGCCTGAACGACCGTTTCTGATGATCGACGGACACGGCGACCCGAATACCTCGCAGGAATACCTCGACGCTATTCAGACCCTGTATCCGATCGCATATGGGCTACGAGCCGCAGTCAAGACCGCGACCGGCGATGCCTACACCGTCATGCCGCTGGAAGGCCTCTGGTGGGTACCCGACATGGCCGAGTTCGACCCGGACGACAAGTCGAATTGGTACTGGACAGCCATGATCTGTTTGCCAGATGTCGTGACCGAATCCATGGGTCGAGAAATGATCGCGGCGGCCACCGAAAAGAAGAAGCTGGCGTCGGGGTCCAAGGCCCGGATCGAAGCGTTCGCCGAAGGAACAGCGGCTCAGATCCTGCACGTCGGTTCCTACTCCGATGAAACCGACAACATCGCCAAGCTGCATCGGTTCATCGCAGACAACGGTTACTCCCTCACCGGCAAACACCACGAGATCTATCTCTCGGACCCACGCCGGACCGAGGAAGCGAAATTGCGCACCGTCATCCGCCAGCCATTTACCGCTGGCTGAGCCCACTCGTAGGCCCCAATCAAGCGAGTTTCGGTTTGTGGTTGGTGATTGCCAGGGGTCCTCGTCGGCGGTGAACGGAAACGTAGGTGATGCCACTGTCGCCAGCGACTATCGAGCGGCTGGTGCCCTGTGGGATCAGCGCGAGGTGGTTGGGACCAAGTGAAGAAACGTTGCCATCGATCACGACTTTGCCACTGCCCGATAATGCGACGATCAGAACGTCGAGCTCGTTGTTCACATGCTCACCAACTCCGCCGCCCGGATCGAGACGAACCAGGTTGGCGTCGAGATCACCTCCGTGGGGCAGGCTCCAGACCGCGCCGCCAGAGCCAGTTGCTTCCGCATTCAGGTCGACGATCAACCCATGGCTACTCATCAGGCCAGTCACCACATGTCATGGGCTCAAAGCTAACCAGAGCAGCGCCGGCAGCGTTATCGGGCTTGCGAAGGGTCTCGATCCAGCGCACCGATATCGACAGCTGTCTCGCGTGGGGCACTGTCGACCTGTTCTTCAACGCCGATGGCCGCACTGCGGGCGTGTCCGTCGATTATTGGGAGCCATAGACGGTGTGGATCCTCGAGCGATTCCGACCTGACGGGTGTTGACATCGGCTTCGGTCAGAGTTGGGAAGCGCCGTTCTCAGTGATCTGGCGATAGCCGTTCAGGCCGCCATCTATGTACTTGGCGTTGTGGTAGCCCATGTTCTTCAAAGCGGCGGCGGACAGGGCACCGCGATTCACCGCATTGCAGTAACACAGCACCGTCGCATGGAGATCGGGGATTTTGTGCTCGACGATCATCTCGAGCTTGCCGCGACTGATGTTGAGCGAACCCTCAATGTGGCCAGCATCGTGTTCCTCCTTGTCGCGAATATCGAGTGCTATCGCGCCGTCGGCTACGAGTGCGTCGACATCGTCGGGCTGTACCCCTTCAACTTGGGATGCAGCGTCGTCGGCGAGCTGCTGAAACTTCTTGCTATAGGCCATTCTGGGCCTCTCATTCTTGGGTAGTGGGCGGACGGGCGTCCCGCGTCGGGTGACGTTGGGCTGTAGCGCCGAACGATCCGGCCTCTCAAATGTACGGACATTTATATCCAAAACGACAGTAGACCCTCCACCCCGCACACCAAACCAACCCCCACCGATTCCCGAAACCACCCCAGGCCCCCAAGATCCCGGCGACAACATGGTGGGCAAAGCCGAAGGGTCCACCACCATCTGAACAACCAGAGGTCTCACCAATACTGACAAGCACCGAACCGCCGATTAACTCTGTCACACCCCTTTGTCATGATTGGGGTATGAAGTTGTCCGTTCCCGCCACCGGTGCCAAGCGATCGGTTTCGGTGTGTTTGCGGGAGCATGCTTCTCGGTTGGACCACACACCGGTTGCGGCGCTGTCCGAGGCCGAGGCCGTCGATCTGGTACGGGCCAACCAGCGCACCATCCGGTTGCTCGAGGGTGTCGGCTCTGCAGCTGCGGCACGCCTGTCAGAGTTGGGTGGGCTGTCTGCTGAGGACGTGTTCTCAACGGTTGGCAAACAATCCACCGGCGAAGCCCGACGGGTGCAACGCCGGGCCGCACTGGCCAACGTGTTGCCAACCCTCACCAAGGGGTTTATGGCCGGCACGATCCCTACCGCCAACCTCGATACGGTCGCCACCGCCCGCCACAAACTCCGCCACAACCCCTCTTGGCAAGCCGTGTTCGATGAGATGGACGCATCGATCACCCGCAAAGCAGCCCGGATGAACCCACAACGGTTCTCCGGGTGGATTCGGCATCTCGTTGATCGGGTATCCGACGACAGCCAAACCGAACAACGCTCCCAAACCGACAAGAACAGTTTCCGGTCCTGGACCAACGCGGCAGGCCGCTGGCAGGCCCGCCTCGATCTCGACCCAATCGCAGGCGAGAAACTGCAGAACGCCATCGATACCCAAGCCCGATCACTCGCCAAACAAGCTAGGGACGCTGGCGAACAGGCCCATCACGGCGAACAACTCAACGCCACCGCAGTGTGCTCGCTGGTCGATTCGGCCAACGGTTCCAAGGGCAGGCCATCAATCAACGTGGTCTGCGACATCGACACCATCACCGGTGGCATATGGGATGGCACGATCAAACAAACCGGCGCCGGCAACAACCTGCCGTTGTCGTTCCTGCGGCAGTACCTGTGTGACGCGTGGATCACCCACACCGTCCTCGGACCATCAGGCAAAACGTTGGCGGTTGGCCGGTCCCATCGCACCGCTACCGACGCACAACGGGCCGCCCTCCGCGTTATGTACCAAACCTGCGCCCTCTGTGACGTGAAGTTCGACCACTGCGAGATGCACCACATCATCGAATGGGAACACGGCGGCCCAACCAACCTCAACAACCTCATCCCCCTCTGCAGCATTCATCACGAACGCATGCACCACACAGGCTGGCAGATCGACCTCGATGACCAGAGGACTCTCACCGTCACCAAACCCGACGGACACACCTGGAAGACCATCCCACTCCCCTCGGCCGCACCAGCCCAAGCCAGAAACCACATACGAAAACGGCAACACCACCATGACTACCAACACCGTCACCGAACTAGAACCACAACCGAATAACCCCGGACGGTCCAGTAGGGCCGCTACACCCTGCCCCGGGCCAGGTTATGAACCCATCGACACCCACAACGCCCTCACCGGGCGGGAACTCCGATACGTACTCACCGACTACATCACCCGCGGCTACCGAAGGGTCGCCCAACTCGTCGACAAACTCGCCGCCGACGGCTACACCCTCTGGGGCCGCGCCTCCAAAGTGGTCTCTGACGCCCTCCGCTGGGAAATCCGAAATGGACGAATCGAACGGATCCGTCGAGGACTCTACGCTGTCGCCACAATCCCCCGAACCACACTGCATCGGATCAGAACCCGAACTCGGGCACTTTTTTTTGCCCCGCATGTTGTCGCTATAAGACGGAACACCGATCAGACTCGCACTCCCCTACCCCCAGACCAAAACTGGCAACAATGGCAGAATCGACGGCGCCACGACCTGTGCAAGCCTTCGCCGAGGACGCTGAGAATCCCCCAAGCCCGGTCTGGGCTCACGGGTTTCGATGAGGCCTTCCCCCTGGAAGCGATGCGTGGCATTCCA
Source organism: uncultured Acidimicrobiales bacterium (assembly GCA_963751955.1). Taxonomy (GTDB): domain Bacteria; phylum Actinomycetota; class Acidimicrobiia; order Acidimicrobiales; family SZUA-35; genus JABDIY01. The sequence goes on from CAVVWM010000004.1 coordinate 9,457, forward strand.
ACGTCGCTCGCCGCTTCAGTCGAGGGTTTCGCCGAGCGCACCATTGGTCCGGAGATACTGCCGAAGGTACGGCATGGCGATGTTGACCAGACCTCTTGATGGGGAGTCGATCATCTGCGTGTCGAGTAGCCGAAGACGATATTGGCTGGCCTGGTTGGACGACGTGCCGAGACGGCCGGCCAGCTCACCGATCTTGCTGGGGCCATCGTCGACGCTCATCGCAAGAAGGAAGCGCCGATCGTTGGGGCTGAGATCACCTAAGGCTGGTTCCAGCACCAGCGCTCCGAGTCGCTCCTGAGCCGCGGGGACCGAGGTATCGATATCGCCAACCGAGATGGTGGCCCGCTCACCCGAGGCCTTCCACGCGTGGTAACCGATCAACTGGATCATGAACGGATACCCGGCGCTGGCGTCGGCGGCCAGGCGCAGCGCGTCGGGCTCAAATCCTTTCCCCCCAATCCTGGCGGTCTCCTCGAGAACGTCGTACGCCTCGAATGCCTTGACCGTTCCAAGGGTGTGCCGCTCAGCCCGACGCAGGAAGGTGAGCACACTGTCATTGAGCAACCGGTCTTTCACAACGCCCGGCAACCCCCCGAACGCCACTGCGATCGCAGCTCGTTGCCGAAGGAGGTGTTGAATCCCCACCGCCAGTTCAGCCAATTCATCGCGAACCGCGCCCTGTATCTCATCGACGGTGAGCAGGAGGCCGTTCCCCCGTTCCGCCAGCTCCGCCGCCAGCGCCTCCATCATCGACCGAACGTCCCCCTCGGACTGCTCGGGCGCCGGGTGATGAAGTCCGACGCCGAAGCCGAATCCACTGATCGATCTCAGCCGCACCGAGGGTCCATCCGAACCGCTCACCTCCCGGGCCGCCGCCGGCAACCGATGCTCCACGAGGCGGGTGATGATGCCCGGAGCTGCGGTCTCCGAGACCGTGATCCAACCCTCTTGGGCCGCAACGTCTTCGATCTCGTTCAGGAGTACGGTCTTGCCCGAGCCCCTGCCGCCGAGATAGAGCGTCGCTCGACCGGGGCTTCCGATCCCACCCTGCAGGGCGCTACGAAACGCATCGATCATCGGTTGCCGTCCGGCCAGAACGGGCGGGCTGATCCCGAACGACGGACTGAACGGGTTGTCTTTCATGTTCTTTAGTTTATCTCAGTATCGCTTTCATATTCTTTCATGTCGTATCTGCGGCGCTAGGACTGAAAGACTCAGTTGTAGCTCAGGACGCGTTGTTCACCGTCCTCGATGTGGGTGATGGAGAAGGTTCCCGCCTCGAGGTCAGCGTCGAGCGCGGCGAGAGCGAGACCGTTTTGCCACCGAAGACCTAGCCGATTCGGTTCGGTTCGGTCGATCGTGAGCTCGCCATTGAACGCATCGGAAGTGTTCCGGAGTCGCATCATCTCGAGCTGATCAAGAACTACAGGGCGCTCCAGCCCGGCCTCGATTGCGCCGGCGGTGAGGTTGGTTCGGTTGATCTCTTTGTGGCCGCCACTGCCACCGCGGTCGGCTGCCTCGTTGTCGTTGGCGCCCGCAAAGAGGTCGAGATACCAGACCTGCGGAGTGCCCGGCATGAACAACTGGATAGCCCGGGCCAACCTCAATCGGCTTTCACTCTCGCCCAGGGCACTGAAGAACGTGGCGTTCACCTGGTAGTACGAGATCTTCGTGCCGTCGGGGCCGTACAGGTTCTTCACCCGTCCGCCCCGCTCTAGCAGTCGTTCGATGATCTCTTCGATCTTTTCGTCCGAGAGCAGTCCACCGGAGCCGCCCGCGGTTGCCTTACCTCGTAGGTCGATCACGGGTATTCCGTCGTGACACCCAAGCATGTTGACCGTTCTGATGTTTCGTTCGAGGATCTCGCTGATCCACCGGAGCAGGTGTTCATTGTTGCCCGAATCGAGGGCGTCGATTACGAGGCCGGGAAAGAAGAAGTCATAGACCGGGTAGCCCTTGTCGGACAGCTCCTCATGGATCGCCGTGCCGTATTCGGAATGGATCTCGGGCAGAAGGATCAGGTTGTAGTCCTGCGCCATCACGCGAAGCCGGTCGAGGTACTCCCAGGTGCCGGGTTTGTTGAAGAAGTTGGACATGCCGACTTCTTTGTTCAGGTACGCAAAAGCATCGAGGCGCAGGATTCTGGCCCCGAAGGCCGAGAGCTTCTCGAGGGTTTCTCGATAGAAGTCCCACACCTTGTCCGACGTTGCGTTGAGGTCCATTTGGCCCAGATAGGTGCGCTCGCCGTCGACGACATCGACTTGCTGGTAGAAGGTGTTCCAGTAGAAGCGGTCGGAGCCATCGGGAAATCTCAGCTGAAGAATTGGGAGCCCGGGTTTGCGCATGAAGAGCTTTTCGAGGTGCTCGGCAGAGGGCACGACATAGCCGTCAGGATGGAGTTCGCCTTCACCCTCCCAGAACACATTCCAGTCGATGAAGAAATCGGTGAACTCGGATTGGTCTCCGTTGTTCACCAGATCCTGAAACTGCGGTGAACCAACAGACAGGTGGTTGAGGACGAGATCGAACTTCAGGACAATCCCAAGGGAGTCCAATGCTTCGAGGTCGGCTGGTGAGACGAGTGCTGTGTTGAGGTCGTAATCGATGACCGAGAAGCCGCGATCGAGATCGCTGTTGAAGACCGTTGGAAGGATGTAGAAGAGCGAGAACACATCTTCCAACTCCGGACGCTGGAGCATACGAACCATGCCGGCGAGGTCGCCGTCGATGCTGTCGGGATAGGCGTTGAGCATGACGCCGTTTGGTAGATCCTGTTTCATCGAACCGGCATGACGTCGTAGTCGCGGGTGATCACGAAATCGGCGAGTTGCTTGTGGCCTGCGATGATCTTGTGTTCTGTCTTCAGCACGTTCTCGATGAACGGGTCTCCGACTTCGTTCCCCCGGTTGCGCTTCTGGCGATGCTCGAGCGTGTCGACCCGGTTGCGAGCGATGAACACCTTCGTGTCGATGTTCTTGAGCAGTGACGTGTAGGTGCCTTCGGCGATGACCACGTTGACACCGCGGAGGTCGATGGTCTCGTCCTCGATCGAATTCTCGTCATAGTCCACGAGGGGTTTGACGATCTCGTCGATCCCGCTGATCGCATCGATCAGGTTCTGCTCCAGGACATCGAGCCGAACTTCGACGTGGGGGCCGAGCCAGCTATCGTCTTCGCGCCGTTTCGCATCGTTTGACTTCGGTGGCAGCACAAAATAGTCATCTTGGCCCAGAAGGACCGACGTGATGCCGTGCGTTTCGAGCTCCTCGGCGATGGCCTTACCGGTCTCGGACTTTCCGCTGCCTGACTCGCCCGCGACCGAGATCGTGAACCGGGCGCCTTTCGCTCTCACGGTTTCAATAATGGAGGGAACGATCACGCGAGCAGCGTTCCTGTGATGTACCTCCAGAACGATGATGTCACCCTTCATGATCTGTCACTCCCCATCTCTGCCAGTAGGTGGCCACCCAGCACAGTAAACGGATTCAGTGCTGCTTCCCCAAGCCGTCAGCCCATGTCCTCGTTCGGGAGCATGCCCAAGAAGTCGATCGCGGAGACGTGGAACTCGAATCCGATGCCAAGGACCGCAGAGGCAAACACGCCACGCTCACCAAGGCTGGCCGTCGACGTCTGAGGCTCAGGGGATCAACGTCTTGGCCAACCTCGAGGTTCCGCGATCAGCCGCTAACGGTTGACATGTTGAATATTCCGCTACGGTTCAGGCTTCAACCACTTAGTTGACTTGTCAAATAAGTAGGAATCCCTGTAGGAACCAGCCAAGCCCTCAGCCAACCGTCCGATCCATCCCCCCCACCAATGACAGAAGGCACTCACACATGAAGATCCTCGCAAGCCGATCGTGTTGTTCGCAACTTCGCCCGGGCCCGACAGCATGACCATCTTCGCACTCGTGCTTGGCGCTATGTCGCTGATGGTCGGCGTGCCGAAACTACTCGGCGTGCAAAAGATTCAAGACGATATGCGTGAGGTCGGCGTCGACTTGAACCTCATGCGCATCATCGGCGGACTCGAAGTAGCCGCTGGGGTCGGCCTGCAAATCGAATCGCTTCGTTCCCTGGCCGCCGGCGGCATGATCCTCATGATGATCGGAGCGATCGGTGCCCACGCCCGGGCCAAACATCCACCTCAGCGATATGCGCCCTCGATCGTGTTTCTCATCCTCATGATCGTCTTCCTCGCAATGTCACTTTGATCCCGGGGATGACCCAGTTGTCTGGTGGGGTCATCTCTTCCATTACGTCCCAGTGTTCGACGACCTTGCCGATCGCGTTGCCGGATTCGAGTCGACTCGAGCTCTGGCGATTTAGACTGATCTGCTGATCGACCCAAGCCCTGGCCAGTGCCGGTGGGGTATATGGTGCCGGGGTGCTACGAGTACCAGATCTCGAATCGAACGCCGTGACAGCTCGTCGCCAACTCGCCCTCCGATGACTGTCACATTCGGATACGACCCGGTTCTATTTGAACGGTTCCCTGCGCTGACAACCGGTGTCATCGGTGCGTCCGGCCTGAGCAACGGACCGACACCACAAGAACTGACCGATGAGTACGGTGCAGCGCAGGCCGAAGTTGCAGCTCGCCTCGCTGATGAACCGATCGCCGAGATTCCCTCGATTACGGCGTGGCGTCGCGCCTTCACCGCATGCGGTGTCAAACCCACCCAACACCGAGTCGCAGCAGAAGCCTTACTGCGGAGGCTGCACAAACAAGGCGACGTGCCGAGCATCAACACTCTGGTCGACCTCGCCAACCTCGTGTCGATCCGTTATGCGATGCCTGTCGCAGTGTTCGACCAAGCCGAAGTCACAGGAGCAACGACGGTTCGGCTCGCCAAGGGCGACGAGCGGTTCACTGACCTCGGAGCAGCCGATCCCGTTCCGCCTGAACTCGATGAAGTGATCTTCGTCGACGAATCCGGCATCGTGAGCGCTCGGCGATGGTGCTGGCGTCAGAGCGCGCAAAGCGCCACAGGTCCCTCCACCACCGACGCCCTCATCACCATCGAGGGCCTCCACGAATCGGCCAAGTCAGACATCGTGGCCGCCCTCGACGATCTCCATCTGCTCCTCGCCAGGTTCCAGCCACAGGCGTCGTTCTCCGCTCAGCTGCTCGACAGCTCTACTCAAGTTGTGACCTTCGAGACTCACTGAACCTGTGGTCCCAGCCGCAGCCCCTTCGCACCCATGGGATCGTCTCCGCCCAAGGCATCGTCGGCGCCAACCTGCTCAACGGGAACCAGTTCCAGACGAGACGACCGGTGGTCTTGGGCATCGTTGTCACCACAGCGCCGGTGTCGCCCTACGATCGCGTCCCAACGCTCCGCACAGGGCCCCGCATTCTGCTCGTAGTCGCTGAGCGTTTCGGCCTCCATACTCAGACATCCTTCACCACGCGGATTGCGAGCGCCTCGAGCATGGCACTACCGCTGAAGTGAGTCAGGATGGGGAATGCGCACCATTTCGGCGTTCATCCGGCTGAGTCGCCCCCACTTTCTTCTGGGTGGCGTCCTTCTGTTCGCCGTGGGTGCGTTCAGCGGTGGCGAGGTCGACGGGACTCGGTATGTGGTTGCTCAGATCATGGTGACGGCCGCCCAGATCACCGCTCACTATGTCAACGAATACGCTGACGTGGAAGTCGATCTCCATGTCACAAACCGCACGTTCTTCTCTGGCGGCAGCGGTGTGTTGACAGCGGACATCTTCGACCCGCTGGTGGCCCGCCACGCCGCCATGGTCAGCTCGACCATCGCGGTGAGCGCGTCGGCGATTGTTGCTACCTTCAGCGTTGCTGCCGCGGTGCTCGGACTCGTCACTCTGGTCATTTCGTGGGCGTACTCGATGCCGCCGGTGCGACTTCTCGGCACCGGTCTCGGCGAGCTTGCCACCACCCTCGTGGTGGCAGTAGCTGTGCCGCTCATCGGGTCGCTTGCACAAGACGGGCCACAATCGGCGTCGCTCGGTTGGTCTATTGCTGTGCTCGTCCCGATTCATTTGGCAATGATGCTGGCGTTCGAGATCCCCGATCTAGAGACCGATGCGGCAGCGGGCAAACGGGTGCTCGCGGTTCGGATCGGACGTCGAAGGACCATCCGCTTCATGGCCTTGTTGGCGATCACCGCGGGCACTATTGCGGCCGTAGCGGGGTTGATCGGAGCGATCGCGGCGCCAGCGGCCTGGGGCGTTCTCGCCGGTGGTGTGCCATCGCTGATCGCTGCCGAAGGGCTCCGGAAGAGAAACTATCCCGTATTGACTGCGGCAGCCGTAGCGACGCTCGTTGTCGCCGGCATCGCGTTGCTGGCGGGTAGCTGAGGCCCTCAATCGTTCCAGTCTCGCATCGTCCAGTTCGATGAGCGCAGCGGATTTGTTGAGTCCGAAGCGGGCCATGTGGCCGGCGGGTTCGAGATCGCCAACGCCTGCAAAGAGCTCTGCAAATCTGGTCGGACGGTCGAGGGGCATACGATCAATTGACCATCAGCCAGTACTACAGGTGGTAGTACAGGGCGTCGGTGCCGGCACTCATCTGCCGTTGGTCGAGAAGTGCCAGGGTTCGCTCGGCAGGTTGAACAGTCCGTACGACGCCGCGTTGGCCTTCAGCCACGCCCAGCCGGGTCCGGATCGCCGGGTGATGAGCCTGCCGTTGTAGGTGAAGTCGATGGCCCGACCCTGCTCATGCATCGAGCGGCCTGGCCTGGCCGTAGGTGGGCGACATCTGCTTGCCGACATCTGGAAGATTGCGTAATCGGAGGACCCGCAGTTGGCACGACGTAACCGGATCTGGTCCGCTGAGTCCCGATATCCACCGCCCGCAAGGTTTACGCCATCGGCGTGCGCCGCGTCGAGCAATGCCGCGACGTTGGCAACTATGTCTCGGTGCACATAGACGCCGTATCCGGCATCCCTGATGTCGCTGGAGGGAACGAGCGCAACAGACCCACCACCTGGAATCGCGGCGCCTCCCAGCAGATCCGCCAATCGAGCCTCAGCAGCGGAGAGTTTGCTGCTGATCGACCGATCGATCTCCGACAGGGATTGGCGCTCGGTGAGCAGAACTTCCAGGCGATCCTCGGCGGTAACGAGAAGGTCCTGGTATTCCGCAGATCCTGCTTCAAGTTCGCTGAGGTCCCGCTCTGCTCGGAGTCGTTCGTCTTCCGCAGTCCGCGCCGCAACCACCACGTCCTGTTGACCCACGACGAGGTCGCCTCGAGCCACGTCGAGTCGATCCCGCACATCGTCCTTGGCGCCGCTCAGGTGTCGCGAAAGCGATTCTTGCCGGATCGCGGCGATGGGATCACCGGTCCGAAAGAGCACTTCGTTGGGTGAACCATCGAGGAACGTTCGGACCGCATCGTCTCGAATCTGGCGCCCGAGTAGATCGATCTCGTCGGCGATCGCTTCCACCTTCGCTTCCGCCTCATCGAGCGCTGCCCGTGCCGAGGCCGCTTGGTCTCGTGAGGCCGCTACCACCAGTTGCTGACTGTTGATCCAACCCCGAACCGTGGTCAGCGCTTCGTTCAAGTCTTCGATATCGGCGTTTACGACATCGATCCCCTTCGCATTCTCCAACTTCTCGGTTCGGACTTTGCGCTTTTCGGCACGGAGCTCTTCGATGCTGACGGGTGAATCGTCGTCAGTCTGAGCGGGGACGGCTGTGATTGGAATAAAAGTTGCAAGCGCAATTACGCCGGCCGTTCGCAAGAACCGACCTGGCGACGCGCTTCTGGTGAACCCCGCACTACCGAACAGCATCACCGACGAACCGTAGTAGTACATCGGCCGGCGCCCTCAATGCAACCGCACGAGCGCAACCGCTCGGGCGACGAAACGGTCGCGTACCTACTCGAATCCTTGCCGTTCCTGTTCGGCCCTCACGAAGTCGACCACGGCCCCATCTCGTCGTTCGTGAGACCTGGAATCGGTGCCATTGGCCCGAAGGTCCGGTGATACTGAGGTGAACCGTTTGTAATGGCATTACGGAAGGACTCGTCGCCGTGGTGATTCGGTTCCACCGAGAGGTGGGACGGGGCCTGGTCGTTGTGCTCGGTCGGGTCTTGGGGCCTCAGCGAGTCGATTTGGCGAGCTTGGCGAGCGCCGTGGCGATCTCCTCGATGTCGGGTTCGTTTGCAGCGACGTCGATGACGAGTTCGTACACGGAGTCATTGTCCGCCGCCGCAACGCTGTGACCATTGAGTTCGAGAAACGAAGCGGTGGCAAGCCAGCCGAGGCGTTTGTTGCCGTCGATGAGGGCGTGGTTCCCCACGATGGACTGAAGCAACGACGCTGCCTTGGTCCAAACATCGGCATAGGCGTCGGCGCCGAATGCGGTCGTTCGGGGCCGTGCTGCGGCCGAGCCCAGCAGGCCGATGTCTCGGACTGGAGCAGGGTCGGCCAGCAGGACGGTTGCGAGTGCAATCAAGTCGTCGAGGTCGAGATATTCGATCTCGGGTTTCTTGGTCATTCGCCGAGCCGGCGAAGTGCGTCCTCGTGAGAGCGAAGAATTCTGGCAGCGGCTTCGGCGACGCGGTCGCGGTGGTCGCTGCGGTCGACGAATTCCCGGACGGCTCGGCGGGCAGCTTCCTGGAGTGAGATGCCTTCGAGTTCGGCGCGTTGGCGTAGGGCGGCTTGTTCTTCCTCGGTCAATCGAAGTGTCATAGCCATCCCAAGATGGTATCACTCTGATACCACTTCGCGTGGATTTTGACGTGCGTTGATCGCTCCGTCCGGTTGCTACTCGCGCATGCGCAAACGCGCCGAAAGTGTTGGATAGCAACACTTTCGGCGCATGTCGATGAATTCGCGTCACGAGTGACGATGGCTAGGGTGAAGCTGTGAGCATCACCGAGGATCGGTTGCGATGCAGTACCTGACTGAACGGGGCCAACCGACGTACGTACGGGTGGTGATGCTGCTGCTCGCAGTGCCCAATCTGGTTGCCGGTGGGTGGGCGCTGGCGTCCCCCCAGGGCTGGTTCGACAACTTCCCGGGCTGGGCACCGGCGCTTGTGGCCGCCTATCCCCCGTTCAACGAACACCTCGTGGTCGATGCCGGCGCCGGGCTGTTCGCATCCGGCCTGGTGATGGCGGTTGCAACGGTCTGGACCAGACGGGAAGTCGCCATCATGGCGTCGATTTCGTATTTGTCCTTCGCCCTACCCCATGCGGTGTGGCACTGGGTCAACCCGTCGGATGGTCTGGCAGCTTCAGAAGATGTTGTATCAACCGCCAGCCTCGTGCTCGCAGTGGTTGGTGCAGCGTTCGTGCTGGCGTGGCAGTGGCGCCTGGCCGAGGTTCGCCACGAGGTGAAAGATGAGGTGATGAGATGAGCATGCTGACGCCACTAAGGGTCCTGCGGCGAGGGCCAAGGTTGCCCGGTCCGTATCGCACAGCACTGCTCCACAGACCGACCTTCTTCGGCAAGCTGGCGATGGAGCGGTGGGTGGCGATGAGCCGGTCGGTAGACGATCGTCTCAAGACGATCGCCCAGCTCCGGGCGTCGGCCCGGATCGGCTGCATGTGGTGACACGATCTTGCACTCGCCCTCGGCCGTGAGCTGGGGCTCGACCAGACCACGATCGACGCCATCGCCGACTGGAAACACACCGACTCTCTGACAGATGTGGAGAAGCTGGTTCTCGCCTACACCGACGCGCTCACCGAAACCCCGGTTTCGGTGGACGACTCCATGCGGGCAGACCTCGCACAGCACTTCTCCGACAAGCAGATCGTGGAGCTGACCCATTCGATCGCATGGGAAAACGCCCGGGCCCGATTCAACCGCGGCTTCGACATCCAACCCGACGGCTACCAGTAGCCCAGTCCCTCAGTGCGGTGTGTTCCGCTGCACTGGCCCTGGCGATCACTCCGCTACCGTTTCAAGTTCGAGCAGCAGAGGTAACAACGCAACGACGAACAAAACCGCCGCACAACGATGGTTCCGACCGCCCCGAGCGCACGGCGACGTGAACCAAGACCGATCGGTGAGCTTCATCGAGCTGTTCTCAGGTCCTGCTGTGGGCGATCGCTGTCGGGCTCACGCTGGTTGGCAATCTCGTCTTGACACTTCGACCCCAAGATCAGGAGATGGCAACGGCCCTTCAGCTGACTGAGTTCCCTGGCAAGTGACCGCACCGGTCAGCGAAACGAGTCGAACGTGTTGCATAACAACACCTTCGACGCATCTCGGTGGTCTTCGTCGCGTTTGACGGCGTGCACATCCTGAGGGTCAAAGACGATTGGGTGAGAGGTCCTCGTGGTCGCAGAGGGTGGCTGCGACCTTGGAAAGGGCTCGTGCGACACATGCGGTTTCGGTGGGATCAAGCTGGTCGAAGACGAGTCGTTGAACATCTTCAGCGTGGATCGGGGCGATCGACTCGAGCCGCCGTCGACCTGACCGAGTGAGCGTGGCGTTCTTGGCTCGACCATCGGCGGGGTCGGGTTCGATCACGATGTCTCCGCACTCGATGAGCTTGCGCAGCCGATGCGTGAGCCGGCTCTGGGAAAGATTGGCGGCTTGTGCGAGGTCGGACAGCCGCAGTGTGTCGGCTGGGGCCGCCGACAGTTCAACCAGGATCGTGTAGTGCACAACAAGCAGGTCGTGTTCTTTGAGAGTGCGTTCGATCTGGGGAAGTCCGCGGTTCACGAAGACCAGCAGTGCCCGCCACGCCTGTTGCTGCACGTCATCGAGCCATCGAGGTTCTTCCACGATTCCCAGGGTACTAGTTGACACGACAAGTTTCTCCGATATATTGACCCATCAAGTATTTACTTGACTTGTCAAGAAGTACGAACCAATCCCCCTCCCTACCGACCAGAAAGTCCAGACCATGAAGCTCCTCGCCTTTGCCGCCACCAGCAGCCGCCAGTCGATCAACAAACAACTCATCGCCTACGCATCCAGACTCTTCGAAGACGGACTCGTCGATGACGATGACATCACCGTCGAGACCATTGATCTGAACGACTTCGAGATGCCGATCTACAGCATCGATCGCCAGAACGAGGGAGGTATCCCCCAGGCTGCCCACGACTTCTTCAACAAGATCAGCGCCGCTGATGCGGTGGTGATCTCCTTCGCCGAACACAACGGCTTCTACACCGCCGCCTACAAGAACATCTTCGACTGGGCATCACGGATCGACATGCGCGTCTACCAAGACAAGCCGACCGTGATGTTCTCTTCATCGCTCGGCCCCGGCGGCGGGGGCAACGTGCTCCAAACCGCGGTTGCGTCGGCACAGTTCTTCGGCAACGACGTTCGAGCCAGCCTCGCCATACCCAGCTTCCACCAGAACTTCGACTCCGCCACAACGTCGTTGACCAACCCCGATCTCGACGCCCAGTTCCGGGCAGCGCTGACCACACTGTCCGACGATGCGATACCAGCTGCTGTATTGGCCGGAAGCCGCAGCTGACCATCAAGGTGCGATCGTGTTCTGGGCCACCTAGCACCAGAAGGAGATAACCGGTGGAAATCGGTATCGACAGCTTCGCAATCAAACAAGAAGGATCGAACAGCCCCGAGGACAGCTCGCGGGCCATGGCCGAGCTACTCGAACGAATGACCCACGCCGACCGGGTTGGGGTTGACTCTTTCGGGATCGGTGAGCACTACCGGGAAGAGTTCCTGGACTCCGCCCCGGTCGCCATCTTGGCCGCAGCGGCTGCGTTGACCGAACGTATTCGTCTGACCAGCGCAGTCACTGTGCTCAGCACCGCCGATCCTGTGCGGGTCTTCCAGAACTTCGCCACTCTCGATCTGATCTCCCAGGGCCGGGCGGAGATCGTTGCGGGGAGAGGTTCGTCGATCGAGTCGTTTCCCCTGTTCGGCTACAACCTGCGGGAGTACGACCAGATCTTCGCCGAGAAGCTCGATCTGCTCCTGAGGATCCGCGAGAACGATGTGGTCAACTGGTCCGGAACGTACCGTCGGGCGCTCACCGAACAGGCGGTATATCCGAGACCACTCCAAGACCCGGTGCCGATATGGCTGGGGGTCGGGGGCACGCCCGAGTCGTTTGCTCGAGCCGGGACGCTGGGGCTGCCACTGATGCTCGCCGTCATCGGCGGGGAGACACATCGATTCGGTCCCCTGGTCGACCTCTATCGAGCAGCCGGTGAGCAAGCAGGCCACCCACCTGAGCAGCTCAGACTTGGTGTGCACTCGCTCGGATATCTTGCCGACAGCACCGACCAAGCGGTCGCAGATTTCTATCCCGGGTACGCCAAAACGTTCACGAAGCTAGCGGCTGAACGTGGCTTCGCTCCCGTGACCCGAGCCGGGTTCGATACCCAGAACAGTGCTCGAGGCGCATTCATGGTTGGCGGTCCCGAAGAAGTTGCAGAGAAGATGTTGCGTCACAGCGAAGCGCTCGGGGGTGTCTCGAGATTCACGTTGAACATGGACGTCGCCAACTTGTCGCACCACCAGTTGATGCACTCGATCGAACTCCTCGGCAGTGAGGTCCCACCCCTCCTGAACGACGCCAGCTCGACTACAAATACAAACCAGGACACCCAAACATCCCAACCAGGAGCGAACCATGAGTAGTGACCAGAAGATCACCGTCGCAGACGGAGGCCCATACGTCGTGACTGGCGAGGTGCCGATCACGTCGAAGTCCCCCGTGATGTCCGAACACGGCGAGCCGCTCACCTGGAAAACCGACGCAGCCGCAGAGGCCAAGGCGCAGGTGATGCTGTGCCGCTGCGGGGAATCCTCGAACAAGCCCTACTGCGACTACACCCACGCCTCCATCGAATGGGATCACGCCGACAACGCCCCCGAAGGCACCTACGCCGAACGAGCCAAGAGCTTCGGGGGCGAAGGAATCGAAGTGTTGGACGATCGGCCGATCTGCGTCCACGCCGGCTTCTGCGGCAACCAGGTCACCAACGTGTGGAAGATGGCAGCCAAGACCGACGACAGTCGTGTCCGCGCCGAAGCGATCGCCATGATCGAGCGTTGCCCCTCCGGTGCACTCAGCTACACCGTTGACGGCGAAACGATCGAACCCGATCTTCCTGTTCAGGTTGCTGCGATACCCGACGGACCGTTGTGGGTGAGCGGCGGCGTCGAGGTCACCCGGTCCGATGGCTCCGCCCTCGAAACCCGCAACCGAGTCACGTTGTGTCGCTGCGGACACTCGGCATCCAAGCCACTATGCGATGGATCACACAAGGAGGCCGGTTTCACCGGCTGACCCCCAGTGCCGCATTGGCTCCTCATCGCCCCCCCGCCGGTCATATAGAACCCGGACAAGATTGCGACGCCGAGCAACGTCTGCACTTCGGGCTGACCGTCTTGACTGGCGTCATCGGGCCAAAGCGGGACCTGCGGGGATCGACGGCGCTCCACATCGAGCGTGCGCCACATCTTGTCCTTGGCTCGTCGACGCTCGTCAGTGGTCGCATGACGATGGGCAAACCGTTGAACGACTGACTCACTCGGGCGACCGGTGACAAAGTACTGGCAGGTTCTCGCGAACCTGCCAGTACTACAGCATCAGCTGGATTTGGTTTCTGTTGGGGATTCCTACGGGGCGTAGTGCCACATGATCCTTGTGCCGTCCGACGTCATCCTGAAGAAGCTCGGCCTAGCCAAGTCCGACTGTGCGCCGATGTAGTCGGTCGTCAACACGTAGTTGCCAACGAATGCCGCCTCACCGTCACTGGCCGAACTCCGCACCGAAAAACCGAAGAGTCTGTCAACGAATCCTGCCAAACGTTCGTTGGCCACGTGGTACCGGGTTCCGTTGTCGTGATAGGACGAATTGGAAGCCATCAGTGCAGCGGCGGCCTCGCCATCGTGATTGTTCCATGCAACCATGTAGGCGTCGATTGTCTCAAGCATCTGCTCCTGTTGAGCGGTCAGATCATTTGCGCCGTCGTCATTGCCGGCAATTGCCCAGGTTCCGAACGCAACGAGTGCGATCGCCAGAGCAACCGACAACCAGGTGAGCAAACGATTCCTTCTCTTGAGAGGTTCGACCTCATCGTTGATGACCGGCGCGGCCGTGGTGTCTCTCTCCATAGTCTTCATATCTCTTGCTCCTTTCTTGTGGTCTGACCCAAACATGTGCGCTTCGAGTGAAATCGTCTAGAGGCGCAAGACAGCTATGAACGCTGCTTTCCCGCAGCTGCGCACGACGCCGAACCGTGGTCTTGGTCGGCACCTCATCACTCTGCAAGATGCCATAGGCTGCCGCCCTAGAATCGAATCACAAAGGCGGGACTGACTACCTCGAGGAGATCGGCTATCAAGAATCGTGTTTCTCCGACCGTGATCGTTGCCCGCAAACCTCGTGCGGGACACGAACGCGAGTTCGAGCGGTGGTTGCAGCGAATCACTGATGCTGCGGCACGCATGCCAGGGCATTTGGGTAGCGATCTTCAGCCCCCGGGACCAAAACACCCCGACGAATGGGTGATCGTTTACCAGTTCGATTCCCAATCACTGCTCGACGCCTGGATCGAATCACCATTGCGGGCCGAGCTGCTGGCCGAGGGAGCCGATCTCACCGAAGGCGACGCCCGTGTTCAGCAGTTGGCCACGAGCACCGGCGATGATCCGGTGACCGCAGTGGCATCATTTCAGGTGCGCGACGGCGAACGGGAGGCGTTCGAACACGACTACGAACACATCGTCGAATCGATGGCCAAGTTCGACGGGTTCTTGAACGCGCAGCTCTTCCCGCCGGTCGAGGGTGTGCAAGAAGAGACAGTGATCGTGTTCTCGTTTCGGTCGCGCCCCCAACTCGACCGATGGTTCACCTCTGGCGTTCGACGCCAGCAACTAGAACGACTCGACGAGCACATCGAAGGCGAACGCCAGGTCAACGTGGTGGGCGGATTCGGCGGCTGGTTCACACTCGGCCCCCGCGAAGTCAAGACCTGGAAGCAGGCAGGCACAGTGTTGCTGGCCCTCTACCCCACCGTGCTGGTGCTCAACGAACTCCTCGACTGGCTCCTGCCCGCTGATTTCCCGTACCCGCTGGCCGTGCTCATCGGCAACACGCTCGGTGTGGCCGCACTCAGTTGGATCCTCATGCCAAGGCTGACCGCCATCCTCGACAGCTGGCTACGGCGGTAGCGGTTTTCGAACAACTCGCATCGGAAGTGTTGGAGAGCAACACCTCCGTACGGGCAGACACCGGGTCCGCATGGGCCGGCGATCGTGTTCGCATCGGTCGGGTTCTACGCTTGGGCAATGACCGTGCGCTGGCTGCAGGCCGTGATCGATATTCCCGCCGGTCACTTCGCAGCGGCGAGTGAGTTCTGGCGCACGGTGAGCGCATCGAGCTTGGGTCCAGTGCATCCCGATCACGACGAGTTCGTGCACCTGATCCCCGCCGCTGGCGACATGCATCTCGAACTGCAACGCACCGACGATGGTCCGCCCGGGGTTCACCTCGATCTGCTCGTCGATGACATCACCGAGAGCGCCCGGCGGGCGACCGATCTCGGCGCACGATTGGTGTCCCACCCCGGCCACGCAGTTCTCGAGACACCGGGTGGCGTGAGGTTCTGTCTGGTGCCCTTTGGTGGAGAATCCCAGCGAGCACCGAGGATCGTCCATCCGGTCCCTCATGCGATCGACCAGCTCTGTCTCGACGTGCCCGTTGAACACTTCGACCGCGACATCGCCTTCTGGTCGACATTCACCGGCTGGAAACCCAACCCGCAGGTTCTCGACGAGTTCTGCTCGTTCGCCCAGCCACGGGTGCTGCCGATCCGATTGTTGTTACAACGGCTGGGTGGAAGCGACTCAGCTCGGTCCCACCTCGATCTCTCGTGCGGCGACGCCGTCGCAGCAGTGATCGACCGACACAGGGCCCTCGGCGCAACCGTGGTCGAAGGCCACGAACACTGGACCGTGATGAACGACCCAACCGGAATGCCGTACTGCCTCACGCGGCGCCAGCCGTAACGGAGCCGAAGAAGGCTTGCGGCAACCTCGCCCTGCGCCGGGGTCAGGCCCAGAGTTCTGCTCCGGGGCCCGAGATGTCGGCTATGGCCGCGGGGCGGTTGGACATTGCCATCATGGGCAGCTCGTCTATCAGAAGGTCGAGCACGTCGAAAGTGCTGCTCTCCAACACTTTCGGCGCGTTTGGGTACGTCAGGTCGCTGTTCAGGCTCGCTTCAGGTAGGTGGTACACCATGTGGGGGTGAACGAATCGGCACTCTCAGTGATGGAACCTCACGGCGGGCAGCCACTCGGCCGCCGGCCGCGCCCTGGCGACACTTTTTGGAGGTGTCATCGGCCTTGCTGCCTGCACCACCGGCAGCGACGACGGCACCGCCGGAAACGACAGCACGAACGGCACAGCAATGGGCGACGACGCCCCAGACCAGGCCAGCCTGCCACCGATCGAAGACCGAGACCCTGAGCTGCACGCCATCCGACGGCTGACGTTCGGAGCGACGAGCGCAGATCTCCAACGGGTTCGCTCTGTCGGCATTCAAGCATGGCTCACCGAGCAGCTCGATCCCGGAGCCCTGGACGCTCGTGGAGTCGAGGACCGACTGCTCGAGGCGTTGCCCGAACTGGGCCAATCCTCAGCCGCAGTGCTCGCCGAGTACCGCGCCGACGGGAACGCCGAACGCCTCGCAACGATCCTGCCGGCGGCGACCCTGTACCGGCACGTGCACAGCACGGCGCAGCTGCATGAGCGCATGGTCGAGTTCTGGGGCGATCACTTCAACGTCCCGCAAACCAACCCGCCCAGCACCATCTCTCGCATCGCCATGGATCGGGACGTCCTGCGCCCCCACGCGCTCGGCCGCTTCGAGGATCTGCTGGTGGCGACTGCGCAGAGCCCGGCGATGCTGCTCTACCTCGACAACTTCGGGTCGGCGGTCGATGCGATCAACGAGAACTACGCACGAGAGCTGCTCGAGCTGCACACCGTCGGTATCGACGGCGGCTACGACGAGGACGACATCGTGGCCACGGCCCGGCTGCTGACCGGTTGGGCGTTCGATCGCGACCTCGAGTTCGTATTCCGGCCCGGTCGCCACGACCGCGGCGCAGTTTCGATCCTTGGCTGGGAACGTCCATCCAATGGGAACCCGATGGATCACGGCGTCGCATTCCTGCGCCACCTGGCCCACCTGCCCCAGACGGCGCACTTCGTGAGCCGCAAATTGGCGGTCCGGTTCGTGGCCGACAACCCGTCGGCGAGCCTCGTCGATGCCATGGCCGACGCCTGGCTGACCAACGGCAGCGAGATCGCTCCGGTCATCAAGGCGATGGTGACGCACAAGGACTTCGCCGAGGCCCCGTCCAAATTCAATCGGCCGTGGGACTTCCTGGTTCAGTCGCTGCGGTCGGTGCAGGCCGAAGTGAACCCGTCGTTCGGGCCCCAACTCCGATGGGCCGTCGGGCTGGTGCAGAACCTCGGTCAGGTGCCGTTCCGCAACGCCAGCCCCGACGGGTACCCCGACAGCGCGACGGCGTGGCTGAACGCCGGAGGCCTGCTGGCGCGCTGGAATACCGCAATCCAAATGGCCGACCCCGGACTGGGGGTCAGAACCATCCTCAAAGACCTCCAAGAGGAGGCGGTCGGTTCAACAGCAGCACAAGTCTTCGATCTCTTCGCCGAACGCCTCAGACACGAACCCCTCACCGCAGAACACCGAGCATTGCTCGGCGACCTGACCGGCTGGGAGGCCGATCACGTCCCCGACGCCGAAGCCGTCTACGAAGCCACGCCCCACATCGCCTTCACCTTCCTCGCCCACCCGACCGCCCTCTTCCGATGACCGACCACGACAGGAGCCGGCCGATGACCGACCACGACAGGAGCCGGCCGATGGCCTCCACGCTCAGCCGCCGCACCATCCTCAAATCCGGAGCCGCCCTCGCCGCCACCACCACTGTTGGCACTGCTCTCCCCAGGGTGACGGGGGCGGCGGCCGCCACGGCCACGGATTCATCGAGCGGTCGGCTGTTGGTCGTGTTCCTCCGCGGAGCCGCCGATCACCTCTCCATCACCGTGCCGCTCGACGAGACCCACTACCAGGATGCTCGCGCCACGATCGCGATCGCTCCCGAAGCGACCCTTCCCCTCGACAACCGTTTCGGGCTGCATCCAGCGCTGCCCCGGCTGCACGCCCGCTTCGAGGCCGGCGAAGTCGCACCGGTCGTGGCGGTCGGCAACCCCGCCGCCGACCGCAGCCACTTCCTGTCCCAAGATCTGTTCGAACGCGGCAGCGACGGGAGCGACAACCTCGGCGACGGATGGCTCGCTCGCCATCTCAACGCCACCGCTCAAAACAGTGACGGGGCCCTTCGAGCCGTCACGGTTGGCGCCAACGTGGACGAGAGCCTGATCGGCTTCCCGGCACTGGGGATGACGTCTCTCCGCACCTTCGGCCTCAGCCGGGCCGGCGAGTTCGCCGGGCGGCTGGAGGACGTGATGCGAGAGTTGCACCGCTCCGACTCCAACCTCGACCGAGCAGCGATCCAGGCGCTCGATGCTGCCGCCGAGGTCGCTGGTCTGCCGGCGTCGCAACAACGAAACCGCACCGCCGCCGCGTTCGAGGACATCGTGACCCTGTTCGAGGCCGACCTCGGTATCGAGGTCGTGACGGTGAGCACCGAGGGATGGGACACCCACGACCGGATGGGAACCGCAGAGGATGGGTACATGCGGGACTTGCTGGCGGGATTCGACAACACCCTCGGCGACATGCTCGATGGGTTCGGCCGCGCCGGTGTCGACGATGTCACCACACTCGTCGTCACCGAATTCGGTCGGCGCGTGGCTGAAAACGGCTCCGGTGGCTGCGATCACGGCTGGGGATCGGCGGCGATGGTCATCGGACCCCGGATCAACGGTGGCCGAGTTCACGGCGATTGGCCCGGTCTGGATCCCGATGTCGTGGGCGACACCAACGGCGACGTGCCGATGACCACTGACTACCGCGATCTGCTCGGTGAGGTGGCGACCGCAACGCTCGGCGCCGACCCCACCGTCATCTTCCCAGACCACCGCCTCGAACCCGTGGGCGTCACAGCTTGACGCCACACCACTGCTCGAGCGCGCCGTCAGCTCGGTGAACATGGTCGTCGTGCTTGACCGCGTTGTGGCTCGCTCGATAGAGTGCCCGTGATTCTGGGAGCGCTCCCGGCAAGGAAAGGGAAGAGAAGGTGGCCCACAGCACGCGGCGCTCCGCCAACGTCGATGACCCAGCTGTGACCCGCCTCGTGAGCGATATGACATTGGCCGAAAAGGTCGGCCAGATGACTCAGGCCGAATACGGCAGCATCACACCCGATGAGGTGGCTGCCTGGTCGATTGGCTCCGTACTCAGCGGTGGGGGTGGCAATCCGGGCGACGGCTCGGCCCGCGACTGGCGTGCCTTGGTCGAATCGTACGTTGAGGGGTCACAACGGAGCCGTCTGGGTGTCCCGATTCTGTATGGCACCGACGCGGTGCATGGCCACAACAACGTCCTCGATGCAACTATCTTCCCGCACAACATCGGTCTGGGCGCCGCCGCAGACCCTGCACTGATGCGTTCTGTTGCCCGCGCCGCGGCGTTGGAGACCGCAGCGACCGGCGCCAGATGGTCATTCGCTCCGTGCCTGGCCGTTCCCCAGGACATCCGGTGGGGTCGAACCTATGAGGGCTTCTCCCAGGATCCCGAGTTGGTCGCCGCCCTCGGCAGCGCTGCGATAGAGGGCTGGCACGGCGACGATCTTGCCGGAACCGGCGTGCTGGCGTGCGCGAAGCACTACGTGGGCGAAGGAGCCATGGTGTGGGGCAGCGCAGGCAAACACAACCATCCGTGGATCGACTGGTGGGACGCGTGGAATGCCGGCTGGCAGATCGATCAAGGCGACGCGCCGATACGCGAAGCGGAGCTCCGACGTGTTCACCTCGCTCCGTTCGTCGCAGCGATCGAGGCCGGCGTCCTCACCGTCATGGCGTGTTACGGCTCGTGGCGCGGCCAGCGTGTGCACGGCCATCGGTATCTCCTGACCGACGTACTCAAGGGTGAGCTCGGCTTCGCTGGCTTTGTGGTGTCGGATTGGATGGCGGTCGACCAGCTCGACGCCAACTACGCCGCCGCGGTCGAACAAGCCGTCAATGCCGGCATCGACATGGTGATGGTTCCCTTCGACTACCAACGGTTCATCGCCACGGTGGTAGATCTCGTGGAGTCCGGGCGGATCCCACGAGAACGAATCGACGATGCGGTCAGTCGGATCCTGTACGTCAAGTCCGAGCTCGGGCTTCTCGCGGAGTCGTCGAGCAATCCCCCTCCCCTCGACGTGATCGGATGCGACGAGCATCGCGATCTGTCACGAGAAGCAGTTCGGGCATCGGCCGTTGTGCTCACAGACAACGGCGCGCTCCCGATACCCCAGACGACGGTGCTCGCTGCCGGCGATGCGTTGGACGACATCGGTCTTGCGTGTGGCGGCTGGACGATCTCGTGGACCGGCTCGGCCGGTCCCACAACCAAGGGCACAACGATCCTCGACGCACTCCGCCGTCTCTTGGGCCCTGGTCAGGTGCACTACGAACGTGATGGTGATTTCGGGACCACTGCCGAGTCGTACGGCATCGTGGCGATCCACGAGGTCCCCTACGTCGAAGGTGGCGGCGACCGCGCCGATCTATCGGTCGACCAGGATCAGCTGGAGCTCGTCCGGCGATTGCGAAACCGCGTGGAGCAACTCGTCGTCGTCATCGTCTCGGGACGTCCGCTCCTGATCGAGCCGATCGTTGCGCTCGCTGACTCGGTCGTCGCGTGCTGGCTTCCCGGAACCGAAGCCGCCGGGATCGCAGAAGTGCTCACCGGTGCCGCGCCGTTCACCGGCCGATTGCCCGTGGTCTGGCCACGAGAACGCGTCACAGATCGCGGCTCCGGTCGATCCAAGTGCCACTCCACCGGCCTGGCCCGTCGGCCACACTGCAATATCAGCGAGGTGATCAGCACCTCGTCGTCCAACTCAATCGAGCGGACGTAGCCGGTTCATCACATCGTTCCCGCGAGCAGCGACCGCAGAATCGATTCATCGAGTGCGTTCCACGTTCTCGCTGACCACACTTCCGGGGACACTATGGACGCCTTTCTGATCAGCTTTGGGATCATCTTCGTGGCCGAACTCGGCGACAAGAGCCAACTGATGGCGATGACCTTCGCCACCCGCTACCCGGCGCGCACCATCCTCGCTGCCATCACCGTCGCCACCGCGTTGGTGCACCTGTTCAGCGTCTTCGTCGGCGCTGCGATCGGCGCTGCGTTGCCCACCGATGCGATCTCAATCCTCGCCGGCATCGCGTTCCTCGCATTCGCAGCATGGACGCTACGGGGTGACGAACTGACCGAGGACGACAAGCAGCGGGCCAACCGTGGCACCCGATCGGTCTTCTTCACAGTCGGTTTGGCGTTCTTTCTCGCTGAGCTGGGCGACAAGACGATGTTGGCCACCGTCACCTTGGCTACCGACAACGGCCTGATCGGAACCTGGCTGGGCTCAACTATCGGCATGGTCGCCGCTGACGCTCTGGCCATCATCGTCGGCCAGCAACTCGGTGCCCGCCTACCCGAGCGAGCGGTCAGGATCGGCGCAGCGGTGACCTTCATCGCCTTCGGCCTTGTTCTGATCTCGGAGGGGCTGCTCTGAGGGGCAGACCGAACGAACGTCCGGCGGTATTTCGGAGACTGCTTGCTGCTCAGTCGACCAGAGCGGCCCAAAGCCGAGCATCTCTTCGCTGGTCAGCGAACAGTCAGACAAATCCGTTTATGCAACGTCACCGAAGAAATCCTGTTGTGTTCGCATTTGTCCGAATAGACACGGTGGAACGGTCTTGATGGACACAACGGCGGCGAACAAGCGTCGTCACATACGTAAAGGTGGGAAATCAATGCGCAAGATTCTTATTGCAGCTTTTGTCGTTCTCGCGGCCACGCTTCCGGGCGTGGCGGCCGAGGCGGGTTCGCCAAACGTGGAGGAGGTCTTTCCGGGAATCGACTTCCCGGACTTCGAGAACGGCTTTGTCGTCTTCTTGAACACCACGAGAGAGGCCGTTTGCACCGACGAGCAGGTTGAATCGGAATTCGCTTTCCTCGACTGGTTCATCAACGAAGATGGTGAGGCGTTCTTCCGGTACTTGGAGGAGAACAACGGCGATCCAACCGATTACCAGGGGGTCTTCCCGCCGCCTGAGCCGCCCCGCCCCGCCCGCCCCGAAGGCATTGTGGCGTTCCGTCGGCTCTCGAAGGAAACCAAGAAGGGGGCGATCATCGAATCGGTCAGAGGATCCAACGTGCCAACCGAGCTGTGGCGCCAGGATGAGAACCCTCCTGGAGTTGGGCCCTGCACCGACACGCTGGGACAGGAAGCTGCCTTCGCCACAGGTACTTCGATGGCGAGAAGCAATGACAACAACCTGTTCGATTCGCCTTCGCGAAACACATCGTTCGGAAACCATCTGAGAGCGTCGCTCACCGATGCTGAGGGCAACGACTTCGTGTACGACGCCCGTTTCCAGCTGAACTTCCGGTGTAACACACCAGAATTCGGGCCTCCGGCCTGCCTGATCGAGCGAACCACGATTCGGTAGCGATAGGAGTTCACGAATCGTTTCGGCCGGGCGGGTGACGTTCACCCTCCCGGCCGAAGACGGTCCACCGGTCAGCGGCCGGCAACAGACTTCTCCAGCACCAACGGGCTTGGTGGCGTGGTCGTATCCGGTACCGTATGGGCCTTCGCAGTCGCCGCTCATCCAGGAGACTTTCGTCTTGGTGTAGACGCTGTCTCCGGATGTGATCTCTGCTTCTGCTGGAAGCCTTGACGTGGTGTTCGTTCCCCAGCTCTCCCTCGAGGAAGACGTCTTGATGGTTCCGTTGGCTCCATTGGGGTTCCCGCGACCCGAATGACCCTTTCGATTATGCGGGATCGTCGAAGCGGGTGGTGTTCTCCATCATCTCGGCAAGACGTTTGAGGGCGCGTCGGCCGTTGAGCCGAAACATCAGGGCGAAGGCTCTACCGGTCACAGCAGGGAAAGGTCCTGCCCACTCCAACGCATAACTCCAGGCGAGCTCACACGAGTTCTCACCGGTTGAAGTGATCACATAGTCCTCGGCGAATGCACGGAGGGGCGGGGTAGCCCGATCGAACCGGAAGGCCATGCGTTGGCCTGGCTCCCAGACGAGGAAGGTTTCGTCGATTTGTTGGCCGTTGCCCCTCACGGTGCGGGTCGTGCCGACCCCGAAGGGTTTCGGCGACGTCCATTCCACGTCGATACCAAGCCATTCCTTCCAGGCCGGGCCGTCCTCGAGCGCGCGAAACACGGCGTCGGCGGACTTGGGAATGTTCTGCCGGATTGTTTTGTGGTTCGGGCCGGTGTGAGCGAAGTCGGCATCGACCGGGCGCAGTTCGCGGAGCGCGTGCATGAGGGTTCTCCTGGATCAGGGGCTGAGAGAAAGCTACCCGCTCGCTGTTGACTCCTATCACCCTCAATGGGACCGAACGCCGAGCCATGTCTCAGATACTGCTTGCGGCTCAGTCGATGAGTGAGATTTACAGGTTCCCTGGTGCTGGACGATTGGCAGTATCAGATCCCTCGATGTTCCTCAGGGGGTTGCCGGTTGTGGCGGCTGGTTTGTTGCCGACGTGTTGCTGTCGATGTCGATGTGGTGCCAGCGATGGCAGATGATCACAATGGCAGCGAGCCCGACAAGCTGGAATATGCCGAACACGATGTCATCGGCGTCTTTGGGCCAGACGCCGACCACGCCCAGCGCCATGATCGCCGCGACCCCGGTGTTGGCGACTCGGCTGATCCGACGGGGAAGAATCCTGGACAGTACGACCATTGCCAGAGGCAGTTGCAGTACGAGTCCGGACACCAGCAGTGTGGAGCCCGAGACCTCGCTGCCGTTGACGGTGCCGGCGGTCGCAAGTTCGTGAATGAATCCGTCTCTGAGGAACTCGTGCACATCCCGGAACAACATGCTGAGGAGCACGTAGATCCAGAGCGTCGAAAGAAGCTGCGGGCCCGGTGCTCTCGACGACGTGACCGTCGGAAAGCTTCGGGCGAGGGCGTCGAGACTGTTATCGTGCGGTGTACGAATACTCATGAGTGCATATAATAGTACGATGTACGTAAATGTCAACGGTGGGAGTGAACATCATGGGACGGCCCAAGAAGGAACGCAAAGGCAAGTCAGTCCTCACCCACGAACTCATCGTGGAGACAGCGCTTCACATGGCCGACGACCAGGGCATAGAGCAGCTGAGCATGCGCAAGCTCGCAACCGAACTCGAAGCCGGCGTGATGTCGCTTTATCACTATGTCACCGACAAAGACACACTCATGCAAGCGCTCGTCGATCGCGTCGCACGCGAGGTCGAACCGGCCAAACCCGGCAGCGAATGGAAGGTGGCGGCGCGACACATCGCAGTGTCGACACACGAGGCGCTCCTCCGCCATCCGTGGTCGATCCCCCTATGGTCCACCACCTGGCCCGGCCCGCACCGGTTCGCACTCATGGAACAGCTGCTCGATGTGCTCGCCTCCGCACGACTCCCACCTGATGTCGCCGATCTCGGATTCCATGCCCTGACGAACCACATTCAGGGCTTCGCACGACAGCGAGTCGCCTACGGTGAAACCAACAAGAACCCCGAGGAAATGCAGAGTCGCGTCCAGGCCCTCCTCAGCAACGACGACTATCCCCGCATAGCAGAACACATTCGGTTCCACCACGACGGCCACGGCACCCCCGACGAGTTCAGCTTCGTGCTCGACCTGATCATCGACGGACTCGACCGCTCACGCACCCACAACGACACGATGCGAGGACCCGCCAGCGAGATGGGTCGAAATCGTTGATGGCACATCGAGAGGTCGAGAGAGTGCTGCAGGCAACCGGTTCCGGTGTATCCCGGCAGGATGTCTCGCTGCCTTGCTGGCTTGTGTGAGTCGTTGTGAACCAGGAAACTCAGCGCTCTCCTTTCGATACGACCCATGGGTTGGTTGGATCCTCGGCCCGTTCGGTAGCGGCCGCTCCCACGACTGGGTCGATGGCTGGTGAACGGATCACGAGCCTGAGGGCTGAGAACGTGGTGCTCACATTGCGGATAGGACATCACCGAGGAAGTCAATGCTGTCCCGAGTGATCGGATCGACACAGAGCTGAACATGGTCAGCGCCGGCAGCTTCGAACTCCCGCAGCTGGTCCGCAAGCTCCAACGCTGAACCCATCAGCGGTTGGACCTCCTCGCCCTTTGTGTAGTCACCCATCTGACGACCTTTGCCACCCTCGAGACGAAGGTGCACTGCCGCCGTTGCTTCAACGTCGGTCGCCGACCGCCCTGCAGCCACGATCAGGCTGTCCACTCGCGCCTTCTCCCTTACGAAGCCCTCAACCGTGTTGCCGTACTGGCTCCACCACATGTTCCACGCATCGACATGGGGCAGGGTGATGTCGAGCATTCGATCCCCAAGCGATCCGACCATCAACGGCGGACCCCCCGGACGGGGCGAACGAGGATGCAACACACATCGGTCCGCGTCGTAGTAGGTCCCATGGAAGTCGACTTCGCCCTCGCGTAACAGCGAACGGATAATCGTGAATGCTTCTTCGAAGCGGCTGACCCGATGGTCGAAGGCGAACCCAAAGGCGTCATATTCACGACGGTTCCACCCGGCCCCCAGCCCGACGATCAGCCGGCCCTCGGAAATCGCGTCCACCGTCGCTGCCTGCTTGGCAAGCATTGCGGGTGCATGGAAACTGGTAGATGCGACCAGCGGGCCGAGCTCGATCGTGCTGGTGCTGGCAGCGATGGCCGCCAGCGTGGTCCAGGCCTCCCACGGTCCACGGGCACCGACGGGCAGGTCATAGATGAGGTGATCGCCATACCAGACCGAATCGAAGCCGACCGTTTCGGCCGCCTGCGCCATCTCGATCAGTTCGGGAAACGGCACCTCCCACTCGACCTCGGGAAGTTGGACCCCGATCTTCATTCGGCGTTTCGTCGACGCATTCATTTGATCAGCGTAGAACGACAGACACCGGCGCCTGATCGGCTACCGCTCCAAACCGTGTTGCTTGCAGCTACTCCAGAGCTGCTCGCATGTTGTTCCAGTAGTTGTCGTGCCACCCCTGACTGAGGTGGTCTTCCTCACCGTCGGGAAAGCGGAACCTACGAAATCATCAACGAGGTTCCGGACCGAACCGTGCTCACGATCACCGGAGAATTCCTCGAGTTCATCGCCTCGGAATCGCTGGAGTTCTGCTTCAACGCTGGAGCTCGGGCATAGACGACATTCCGAAGAAGGCCCGGATGGAGTCGGAGCACGGACTAACACACCGAGGTCAAGCCGAGGCTCTTCAGTAGCTGTCGAGCAGCAGGTCGAGGGTGTATTCGAAGGAGTCGCCGATGTCGCCGTTGCGGTGCTGGTCGACGTGATGCAACACGTGCGCGTGTCGGTCGGGTTCAAGCGTTGCGATCATTTTGGCGATCGCTGTTTCGTCGCCGGCGTAGGTCATCGCAAAGCGTTGGAGCATGTAGCCCACGGTGTGGTTGAAGAACGCGTGGTAGGCCAAGTGCGCGTCCTCTTCGCTCAGCCCTGACGCAGCGAAGGCTGCGAGCTGCCACTCCATCAGATCGAATCGGCGTGGCCCGGGAATCGATCCCAGCCACAGACCGACCAACCAGGGATGGCGTTCGAACAGTGCTTTGAGGTCGAGTGCGTGCTCGCGCAAGGCGGCCCGCCACTGGAAGGTGTCGTCGATGTCGGGCAACTCGAGTTGTTCGACTGAACGTTCGACCATGTTGGTGTGAACGTCTGCCTTGTTGCTCACATGGGTGTAGAGCGACATGACTTCGAAGCCGAGCTCTGATGCGAGGTTTCGCATCGAGAGTTTGGCCAGTCCGTCGAGATCTGCGAGGCGGATTGCTGCGTCGACGATCGCTTCTCGTGTGAGTTGAGGTCGCTTTTTGGCGTTCATGGTTGACAAACCTCCACGGTGTCCGTACGGTGTACGGAGCAGGACAGTACACTGTACGGAGTAAATCCTACAAGACGCCTTCTGAGTACCACCAGCAAAAGACGAGGAAACAGCAATGACATCAACACCACACACCATGACCGCAATCGTGCAGCCTGCCTACGGGCTCGATGCGATCGAGATCGGCGAACGCCCGGTGCCATCTGCGGGGCCAGGTCAACTACGGATCAAGGTTGCCGCCAGCGCTCTCAACCCGATGGATTGGCACCTCGCCACTGGATCGCCCCGGATCGTGCGACTGGCCGAGGGCTTGGGTCGTCCCAAGCACGAGATCCCCGGCCGTGAAGCGTGCGGGGTGGTCGACCAGCTCGGACCTGGCGTCACCAACTTCGAGATCGGCCAGACCGTGTTCGGCTGGGTGACCGGTGCGTTCGCCGAATACACCGTCGCAGAGGCCGATCACATGTGGCCAGCTCCGACCCAGATGACCGAGTTCGAATGTGCCGCACTGCCGGTTGCCGGTGCCACTGCGTTGGAAGCGACCGAACGCGGCGAAGTTGCAGGCAAGCGGGTCGTGGTGAACGGCGCATCGGGAGGGGTCGGCCACTACGCCGTGCAGATCGCAAAGGCCCGCGGAGCGCAATGGGTCGCGGGGGTGTGCTCGAGTAGGAACGCCGATTTCGTGCGTGGCCTCGGCGCCGATCAGGTGATCGAGTACGACTCCGACGACTTCACCTCGCAACGCTGGGACGTGGTCATCGACTGCATCGGGAACCGCACCGGCTCGGACATCCGCCGGTCGCTTGTCGACGACGGCCGCTGGGTTGTGGTCGGTGACCACAACAAGGGCGGAGTGCTCGGCCCACTCCCCCGCCTGGTGGCCAGGCTCGTGCGCTGGCGCTTCGGGTCGCAGTCGTGCAATTGGTTCGTTCAAGGCGAGGATGTGCGGTATCTCGAGGGAATCGCCGCACTCGTCGACCAGGGCCTGGTCCGCTCACATCTCAGCGACACTCTCATGATGGGCGATGTGCGGGCTGGTTACGACCGGATCGAGAGCGGTCGCACGGTCGGCAAACTCGCCGTCAAGATCGCAGCCGCACACGACGTGGATCTGACCAGCCCGGAGTCCACCGAAGCGAACAACAAGATCGGAGCCTCATCGTGACCACAACAAAGACAACACCAAGCCCGGAGTCTGTGACGGGTCTGAACGAGCGCGTCGCCCTCCTGGAAAAGAAGGCAGTCATCTTCGCCCTGTGGATCTTCGTTCTCCTCAACTTCATCTTCCGCGACCTCCACGAAATCGGGAAGGCGGAGTTTCTCGAAGAAGCGCTCACCGGAACATACGACGGAAGAGAGCTCACCGAAGCACTGTTCCTCCTCGGAGGCATCATGGTCGAAATACCGATCGCCATGACGCTGATGACCTGGATACTCCCGCTCCGATCGAACCGGTGGGCCAACATCATCATCCCACCACTCTGGGGGCTCACCCTCATCGGAATGGCTGGCGACCTCGACGACTACTTCCACTTCGGTCTCATGTTGATCGCACTCGCAGCCATCGCCTGGCAAGCGTGGAACTGGAAGCCCCTCGAGGTGCACGGAAACCGTTGATGGCTCATCGAGGTGTCGAGAAACTGTTGCACAGCAACGGTTTCAATACGTCTCGGCTCGACATGGGTCGGAAGTGTTGGAGAGCAACACTTCCGGCGCACTTCGTCGGCAGGAACGTGGTCGCTGGCCGGATCAAAGAATCAACGGCACTCGATGCAATTCAGATGGCAGGCCGGCTCGCCAGGTGAGGAACTTCGAGGCGACGCGGTCTGCGTTCATCGACCAGAGCCAGGTGCTCGAAGAGATCATGGCCGATGTGGCCGATCTCGGCCAGAGCACCCGTGCACGGCCTGGATCTCGCCGACGCAGTCGGTTCTGCACACGCGCCCGCCCCAACCGCTGTCACGGTCACCGCACAGTTCTGGACACTCTGCTGGAGGGCCCGCGCCCCGCTGATCTCGGTGACGAGGTCGCATGGATCGAAGCTGCGACGGGACGCAGCATCCACAAGACGAACGGCTTCCCGTCTTCGGCTAGCGGGCCGTTAGAGGTTCAAGGTTCCGACGTTCACGACCGGGTTGGTGGGACTGTCGCAACGCAGTGCTGAAGGTGCTCAGTCGGAGACATCGGCGACCGCGGTCACCCGGGTCGGGGTGAGCCGTACGAGCAGTTCGCCCGTACTGCTGTTGCGAGCTCCGAACTCCTCGGCCCGATCGGCGCCCATGTAGCGACCACCGATCTCGGTTGCCGCAGCCCGGACCCGCTCCACGTCGTCGTCAAAGGTGACGTTGCCATCGATCTTGACAAAGGAATAGGGCGGAGCCTGGTCGTCCACGACAAGGCAGGCGCGCCCCTCTCGACGTAGAGCCTTCGCCTTACCCGCCGACTCGTGGGTGTTGAAGATGACATCGTCGCCGTCGAGCACGAACCAGATCGGTGCCACGTGAGGACGGCCGTCCTTGCCCACCCACGCCAGCTTCCCCGTGCGGGTGCCTTCGAGGAGGAATTTGGTGGCTTCATCGGCCGTCATTTCGCGCATGTCGAAGGGTAACGCCAGTCTCCCAAGCAAGGCCGGCGCATGGCTACAGGTAACTGAATGGTGGTGGCTGCGGCCCGGTCGGCACGACATGGTCCGGAAGTGTTGCTCTCCAACACTTCCGACGCACCTCGTCGGGCGCGCTAGTTCCTGCCGGCCTCAGACCACAAGACCATGCCTTGAGCGTCCAGCGCAACCGTCCGCCTGGCTTCACCGAAGTCTCGGCCACCGTTGGGCAACAGGCCACCGGTGGACCCCTCCCCCGCTGGCCACTCCTGGTACGCCTTCTTCGCAGCCATGCAAAGAGCGGGTTGCGGACCGAAGTCGGGAAACCTTCTGCTGACTTTCACTTCTGCGAAGGAGAACTTGCCGTGATGGGTCTCGACGTCGGGTTCTCCAAACGAGTCGAAACTCAGGGGTGGCCCAATCAGTTGGCCTTGTCGTTTTCGCTGATGAACACCACAACGGATCGGGCCAGAACACCCAACGATGCGTCGGGCGTGAGAGCTGCGTCGCTCGAGGGCCGGGCGGTGTCGAACACGAGTTGCCACGGACTGTGGACCGGTTCAGGGATCGACCATTTGATGTCGTCGTCGCTGCCGTTGAAGATGATCAGGAACGAGTCGTCGATGACCCGCTGACCCCGGCTGTTTTTACCGGTGATGGCGTCGCCATTGAGTACTACTGCGATCTCTTGGGCATGGCCGGAATCCCAATCGTCATCGTCCATTTCGGTTCCATCGGGACCGAACCAGCCGATGTCAGCGGTCCCTCTGATCGGTCGACCCTGAAACCAGCGGCGACGACGAAGAACCGGATGTCGACGGCGCAGCGCAATGAGTTCCCGAGTGAACGCCAGTAGCTCTGTGTCCGGCTTGTCCCAGTCGAACCAGGAGACCTCGTTGTCCTGGCAATATGCGTTGTTGTTGCCCCCCTGACTGCGGCCGATCTCGTCGCCGGCCAGCAGCATCGGAACACCTTGGGACAGCATGAGGGTTGCCAGCAGGTTGCGTTGTTGGCGGCTCCGAAGTTCGATGACATCTTGATCATCGGAGGGCCCTTCGATGCCGCAGTTCCATGACCTGTTGTGGCTCTCGCCATCCCGGTTGCCTTCACCGTTGGCAGCGTTGTGTTTCACGTCGTACGACACGAGATCGGCCAAGGTGAACCCATCGTGGGCGGTGACGAAGTTGATGCTGGCGACGGGATGACGACTGTCGTTCTCGTACAGATCGGAGCTTCCGGTGAGCCTCGATGCGAATTCGGGCACGGTGGCCGCTTCACCCCGCCAGAAATCCCGCACCGTGTCGCGATACTTGCCGTTCCATTCAGACCAGACCGGTGGGAAGTTGCCAACCTGGTAACCGCCGTCACCCAGATCCCACGGTTCGGCGATGAGCTTGACCTGACTGACAACGGGATCCTGCTGGATGAGGTCGAAAAACGCTGACAGTCGGTCGACTTCGTGGAACTGCCGAGCCAGCGTGGATGCGAGGTCGAAGCGGAAGCCGTCGACGTGCATTTCGGTGACCCAGTACCGCAACGAGTCCATGATCAGTTGCAGGCTGCGGGGATGTCGGGCGTTCAGGCTGTTGCCGGTGCCGGTGGTGTCGTAGTAGTGAAACGGGTCGTCCGGTACGAGCCGGTAATACAGGTGATTGTCGATGCCCTTGAATGACAGAACCGGACCGAGATGGTTGCCTTCGGCGGTGTGGTTGTAGACAACATCGAGGATGACCTCGAGGCCGGCTTCATGGAGAGCTCGCACCATGGTCTTGAACTCTTGAACCTGATCACCGTCGCTGCTTGCGGCGTAGCCGTTGTGGGGGGCGAAGAAACCGATCGAGTTGTAGCCCCAGTAGTTCCGAAGGCCCCGGTCGAGCAGATGGTTGTCGTGCACGAATTGGTGAACCGGCATCAACTCGACAGCGGTGATCCCGAGACTGACCAGATGATCGATGGCGGCGGGGTGGGCCAGCCCGGCATAGGTGCCTCGCAGTGCTTCGGGAATGTCGGGGTGGCCGGCGGTGAAACCTTTGACATGGGCCTCGTAGATGACGGTTTCATGCAGCGGCTTCGCCGGTGCCCGATCGTGGCCCCAATCGAAGAAGGGATTGTGCACAACAGCCTTGGGGACGTGGGGTGCACTGTCGTCATCGTTCCGAGACTTGTCGTCACCGAAGTTGTAGCCGAAGCACGCCTGGTCCCAGTCGACTTCGCCGTCGACGGCCTTGGCGTACGGGTCGAGCAGCAGCTTGTTCGGGTTACAGCGGAGACCGGCCCCAGGGTCCCAAGGTCCATGTATCCGGTAGCCGTATCGCTGCCCGGGGCCGACCGTGGGGAGGTAGATATGCCAGCAGTAGGCATCGACCTCTTCGATTTCGATACGACGCTCGGTCCCATCGGGATCAAACAGGCACAGTTCGACACGATCGGCGACCTCGGACACGAGGGAGAAGTTCGTCCCGCCACCGTCGTAGGTGGCCCCGAGCGGGTACGGCTGGCCTGGCCAGGTTTCGGGGGAAGCGGTCATTTTGTTCGTGAGTTCCTTGGTCGGTGCTCACACCATTGTGGTGTGGGACATATCGGTCCGCAGGCATGGCGGAGGTATCTTCAGACTTGGTTCATCGGTCACACGTCCTGCGCCGGGCGGTTCGTTCCCGCCTCGCATGGTCCTGCAGGCGGCTCAGCGTAGGGCATGTGATACGCAATTGCGGCGGAGCTACCCCTGTGAACAAGGGCACGTCAGACCGCACGGCTCAAGGGCCTCACGCGCGTCGAAAGTGTTGGACAGCAACACTTCCGCCACGCGTCGACCCCGAAAGACGGGCAGCGCATATGGGACCTCACCCATCGAACGGCTGCGGCCATCCGCACCTCGGGGATCCGGTGTGAGGGCGTCAACCTCTTCCTGGCCGACGGTAGGGCCGCCTTCCAGCAGGTCTTCCATGTGCACATGCACGTGCTTGCCCGGTTCGGAGGAGACCCGTTCCGCATAGCCTCGGCGCGACCGTTCCCCCATCCCGGGATCAACTCGACGACATTGCCACCCGCATCCGAGCCCAGATGCCCCGCTGAAACAGGCGTCCAGAATGCCCGCCCCACGGGCGTTTTGGACGCCAGTTCGGGGCGACGGTTCGATCTACCGCAGAACAGCGCTCAGCTGGCTGGTTTCGCGTCGTCAGGTTTGGGCCCGGAGGACCAAGTCTTGCGCCAAGCGAAACGCCCTGCCGACCACACACCAAGGGTTGCAGTTCTGCTCGGCGGGCAGCCGACGGATTCGACTCGGCTCGCGTACTACGGCACGATCTGTCAATGGAGCAGAGCACTCAACCGTTCACACTTCGATCCGCAGCTGGGTTGGCTGATTCGGCGCCTGAGGCCGGGGAGTCGGTGCTCATCATCATCGACGCCCAGGACGAGTACACGACCGACGGCAAGCTCCCGCTCCCTGGGGTCGACGACGCCATCGACCGGATCGACGCCATCATCCGCCGTGCTCGAGCGACCGCAACACCGGTGATTTACGTCGCTCATCAGGGACGGGCGGGCGGGCTCTTCGATCCAGAACACGGCGGTCACATCATCGCTCGAGTCTCGCCATCTGAGGAAGAAGTCATCGTCACCAAGACTCTGCCCAATGCGTTCGCAGGCACCAATCTTCAGCTTCAGGTCGAACAATCAGAGAGGACGAATCTGGTGTTCGTCGGATTCATGACACACATGTGCGTCAGTTCCACCGCCCGGGCCGCGCTAGACCTCGGTCTGGAATGCACGGTTGTCTCCGACGCCTGCGCAACTCGATCGCTACCGTCGGCGGACGGGGAGAGCGCCATACCGGCGGACGCGATCCACGCCGCGTCACTCGCAGCACTTGCGGACCGGTTCTGTGTCGTCACCGACACTGCAACACTCATCGAGCGATGGGGCGACCCCCGACCCTGACGCCTGACTCGATCAGGTTGTCGCGCCCGCGGGCGCAGAGAACGGCGATCGGCACCCCTAGCCGACAGGTGCCCGATGTTCGAGGAGATCTTCGACCGGATCCTCGGCTGCCAGCCAGCGGCCGAGGCCGGTCAGGCCAGAGGCAAAGATGACACAGCCGACCGTGAGGCCGACAGTGATGGCCAGGGGGTAGTCACCCCACTGATCACGGCTTCCTGCTTCAGCGAACCTCAGTAGTCCCGCGACGGTACCGGCCATGGGCCACGCGGCTGCCATCAAGATCGTTGGCACCCTCGGCGCGATGTCTCGCTGGACAACTGCGGCGGCGATCAGCAGTGTTCCGAGGCCGATGAGCAGGCCCCACCCCCACACGAACCAGCCGACCAGACCCGATGCCGCACCCAGGCCCCCGATTCCGATACCGGCCCAGCCGAGGATCCCGAGCCCGCCGTGGCGTTGGTGCAGGGCCACCAGAACGGCAACTGTCAGCGCGCCAGCACCCAGCAGGGCACCTGCTGCCATCATCCAGAAGGTCTGAGCCGCGCTGCCCTCCCACCGTCCCGTCCGTTCTTCGATCACATACGACAGTGTCCAGCCGATGGCGACCGCACACCACGCAGCAGCCGCGATGAGCGCCAGCTTGCCAGCCGTCCGGGTGAAGCGGGTCGGGACAGCTAGACCGCTGGTGCCGCTGGCGGCGAAGGCAGCCGATACCAGCAAAGGTTCGCCAAACTGCTCGAGGACTCGGAGTTGGGCTGTCCTGTTGTCCAAACCCTCCGATTCCAGTGCCTCAGCTGAGGTGTAGAGGTGGTCCCGAAGTTCAGAATCCACATCGTCGCTCTCTCCCCGCCATCGCAGTTGGCTGCACAGCGTGGCGAGATAGTCGTCGATCAGGTTGTAGCTGGCCATGGTGTCCCCCCTAGGACTTGCGTGACGGCAGTTGAGAATCGTTCCCAGTTGTCCCGCTCGGCGAAGAGGGCCTTTGATCCCCGCTTGGTCAAGCGGTAGGTCCGTCGGCGGCGACCGTTGACCTGCGACCACTCCGAGGTGAGGAGTCCGGTCTTTTCGAGCCGATGCAGGGCCGGGTACACCGTCCCCTCGGGCAGGTCGAACACGTCGTCGCTGCGCCGACGGAGCCCCTCGATCACGGCATAACCGTGGGTGGGGCCCTCAGCGACGACCGCCAGGATCAAGAGATCGAGATGGCCTTTGAGAACTTGTCCTCGCATACCTAGTATAACTAAACTAAGGAATACGATGTGTCAAGCGGTTCCCGCTGGGTTGTTGAGCAGCACGGTCGGCTGACATCAGCTGTGGCTCCGGGTCGGGGCGCTGCCGAGACGGTCTCGCAGCCGGGAGCCGGCAGCATGGGAACGCCGGGAACCGGATCACGATCGTGATCGTCAAATAGGTTGAGTGGAGCCGAATGTGCCCACCGAGGAGAACTACTGATGCGACGATTGCTCATTCCCCTGGCGGCAGCCAGCCTGGTACTGGCGGCTTGCGGAACTTCAACCACAGCGGCCATCCCCGCAGCATCGACAGGAGACTCGCCCATGACCAACACCATTGCAGTGTCCGGCACCGGACTGGTGACCGGCACCCCCGACACCTTGATCGTCGATCTCGGCGTACAGGTGCTCCGGCCATCGGTCGACGAGGCGACCGGCGACGCTGCTGAACTGGCACAGGCTGTCATCGATGCCCTCAAAACACAGGGAGTGGCCGACAACGACATCCAAACCACCAACTACTCGATCTACCCCGAGTACGACTACCGCAACGACTCCCAGACGCTACGGGGTTACCGGGTGAGCAATACGGTCAGCGCCAAGATTCGGGATCTCGACAAGGCCGGTGAAGTGATCGACGCAGCCGCCGCAGCCGGAGGCAACGATGCGATTGTGAACAACATTCGCTTCGATCTCGAAGCCGATGGTGCCTTGATCACCGCTGCTCGTGAAGCTGCCTGGAACGATGCCAAGGCCAAGGCCGAACAGCTTGCCGATCTGGCAGAGGTTCAACTTGGCAAGGCGGTCACGATCAGCGAGACCTCCAGCTCGTCCCCACCTCCCATCGCCTACCGAGAAGCAGCTGGCGCCACTTTCGACGCTGCCACGCCGATCCAAGCCGGTGAATCTCAGGTTTCGGTGATGATCACCGTCCAGTTTGCCATCGACGGCTGACGCCGAATCATCGTCCACATGCCGCCAAAGTGTTGGAGAGCAACACTTCCGACGCATCTCGCCAACGGGTTCGAGTAAACCGTCTTGGTTGTCAGTCGGATCGTCGATCCAGAACAACGACAGCGGTCTCGGTCGGGCGGCGCGCCGCGTAGCCATCAAGGCCTTTGTCCAGTTGCCGCCAGCGACTCCACAACCGGTCACGTTCATCTCCAACGGCGCAGCGACCGACAACGGAGATGGTCTCTCCTCCGGCCATTTCCAGAGTGGCCTCGGGTTGTGCCTGGAGATTGAGCCACCAGGCAGGTTCCGGTGCGCCCCACCCGTTCATCGCCATGGTCACGATGCCCTTGCCGTCCTCGAAGTAGCCGATCATCACGCTGCGATCGACACCGCTGCGGCGTCCGGTAGTGGTGAGGTAGGCAAGCCCGTACTGATCAGGCCGCGGAACTCGAAGCCCGAACCGGCCCCTGCTCCACCGGTACAGCGCCTTGTGGATCTTCCATGCGGTGCGAATGAACCAGCGGGGCGGCAGAAACCCGCTGGACGGCGTGTCTGAGTTTCTGGGCATGAGGAGATGGTACGGAACGTGCAGCACCCATCCATCGGCCGTCCGGGTCTTTGTCATAGACCAAAAGAATGAGCCGTCCCGACCCGAACTCCCCGCTGGTGCCGCAGGATGTCGAAGATCAGATGACGGGTAGTGCGCCCGTATGGTTGCGGAACAGCGCTCGAATCATGGCGGGGCCTCCGGACCGGAGTCGGCCGATCTCAGCCCCACAGCTGATGACGAGTGGCGCGACGCCAGGTGCGGTCTGCCACGGTTCGATTCCGAGGGATTCTGCGAGGTCGTCGAGATGCACGACCTGTTCGACCAAGCGGGTAACGAGATAGTCGTCCAGACGCATCACCTTGCCTGCAAAGACAGCGACGAGTCGTTCAGCATTCTCGTTCGGCAGCAGTTCGGTGAGCTCACCAACGTGGTCGGTGAGCTGAGCCACGACCGAGGGATGCCCGTCGGCTGCGATCGTGGCGCCGCGATCACGGATCGATGCGTGATCTTCGCTGGTCAAGGCCGACGCGACAATCGCATAATATTCGGCGGCGGTCTCGAAGTCGACGGGCCCGTCCGGCGGAGCAGCGTTCAGATAATGCCCGACCACCCAGACCGAACCACGGGCCAAATGGGCGACGAGCGAACCGATGGTCTGGCCGTCGAGGACTGAATCATCGTCCCAAGCGTCGGCCACCACCGGATCACTGACCGCAGTGAGAACAACCGCTGAGTTGGCCAGGAAGAGCTCTTTCACACGACGAAATCTACCCAGCACAGGAGTGGTCGAGACCCGTCTCATCGTCGACTGATCCGGTGTCACCGACCTGGGACGGGAGGACGACCCGCGCTCGACCAACCGAAAGAGCCCGGTCGGCTGGCCGACCGGGGCCAGCTGCTTCGGCGGGTGCGATCGTCGCGCTCGTTGCCGTCGCTATGACCGCTTCTCAGAGACCGCTTCTCAGACGAGCAGGAGGTCCTCTTTTCCAGACACCTGAGCGACGAGCCAGATCACTGCGACCAGCACGATCGATCCACCGATGAGGGTCCCGATGCGGGGGGTCTCACCTGGCCAGATCCAAACCCACAGCGGAGCGAGAACAATCTCGGTCATCAGCAGGAGCGGAACCCGTGCCGCAGCAACCGAGCGATGCCCGAGGTTGAACAACGGGAGCCCGATCCCGAGCGCCACTCCGCCGCTCAGGCTTGCGAGACCGGCATCACGCCAGGAGACAACGAGCCCGCCGTCGAGCAGTGCGACAGCGGCGGCGGCGCTGGCGAGGAAGACCCCGGCGATTAAGGCCGGCAAGACAGGATCGGTGCTTGCCTCTGAACGCAACAACACGTTGTACAGCCCGACGAGGATCGGGATCAACGCGGCGAGCAGCACGCCGATGCCTGAACCGGCATCGAGGCCGGTTCCGACCATGATCGTGACGCCGACCGTGGTCGCAGCGGTCGCAATGATCGTGGCCTTCTGAACACGTTCCCGCATGAGCATCCAGCCGAAAATGGCGGCAAAAACAGGAGCTGTTGCGAGGAGGAACAGGGTCGTTGCCACCGACGTACGGCCGAGCGCCAAGATGTACAGCATCGAGGTAGATGCCAGCACGAAACTGGCCAAGACGATCTTCCAGGTCAAGGCACGGAAGCGAACCGGCCGCGAGCGTCGTCGGAGCAGGACCAGGCCCAGCATTGCAAGTGTTGTCGAGCCACCCCGATAGGCGAGGAATTGCCAGTCGGTGGCTGAGGCGACGGCACGGTAGGAGATCGCCGTGGAGCTGAAGATCACCCCCGACGCAGCGAGAAGCAGGCTCCCCTCGCGTTCGGTCAGTTCGGCTTCGCCGAGAAACGCTCGGGCCAACGTTCGCAACACCGGCGAATACTATGCCAGCAGCGCCCAGTGCCATGTCTCCACCGAACCCTGTCCAAAACGGCCAACGCAAGTTCAGTTCGAAGCACGCCACACAGGAGCACGAAATGATGCGAGAACTGCCAGGCGATTCGGTGGCCCCCGCAGCGAGGCTGGCGTGGATTCCGGCACTCGCTCGCTAGCGTTCAGTAGTGTCAAAACCCGTGGGTCGACTGGACTCACCAAGTCTGTTCCTCGTCACGTGCTACATCGCGTTCGCGTCAGTCGGGTGGTACTTCGCCGGACTCGGAGCGATTCTGCCAGAGCTCGAGCGCGAGATCGGATCGCTTGCCACTACCTACACAGCGTTCCCCGGACTGATGTTGGTGGTGTGGGGTACCGCCGTCGCGAGTCGTCACCGTGGACTCAGCACCGGTGTCACCCACGCATCGGTTATCGGCGCGGCCTCGGTAGCGCTGACCGTGGCACTCATGGCGATGGGGTTCACCTCACTGCGACCCGTGAGCGTCCTGGGGGCGCTCGTCGCGGCCGCTGCGGTGGCGGTGCTGGTTCGGCTCCTGCCAGCGGCTCTCACCACCATCGGTCCCATCGACAGTCAGCGTGTGCTGACACGCGCCACCGCATGGTCGAGCTTGGCCGGGATCGCGTCGCCCCTCGTGATCGGCGCGACAATCGGGATCGGTGGCGGCTGGCTCCCCGGCATGTTGGTGCCCATCGCTCTGGGAGCGGTGGCCGTGGTGGTTCTCATCAGCCATCCCCGCATCGTTCCCATGGGCCGGTCCGAGCCCGAGTCGAAGCCCCGTGCCGTGCCTGCGCTCCGGACCTGGTGGCGCGAATGGCTGGTGCTGACGCTGAGCATCGTCCTCGAGTTCTGCTTCACCTATTTCGCGGCGACGTACCTGCACGAAGAAGTCGGACTATCGACTGCCTGGGCAGCTGCCGGCGCCGGGGCCTTTGCCATCGGCATGACAGCAGGGCGGTTCTGGCTGAGCACTCGGGTACTGCCGCAGCACCTGATCCTTCTCAGCCTCGCCGTCGTTGCCGCCGGATTTGTTTCGGTGTGGGGCCTACCACGGGCAGTCCCGTCGATCGCAGGTATCGGCGTCGCCGGGCTGGGCATGGCCGCGCTGTATCCGACTGGGATGGCAGCCCTGCTCGGCCGCTTCCCGACCGCGCCCGACCAGGCGGCGGCGCGAGGGTCGATCGCGTCGGGTATCGCAGTTCTGTCGGCGCCGGCGATCATGGGGACGTTGCGGGCTCTGACAGACGTGCGCATCGCGTTTCTCGCTGTACCTGTCCTAGTGGTGATGATCGCGGCGTTGGTCGCCGGCGGCAACGGCGACGGCGGAGTCTCGGTTGGGATCGACCCGCTGGGAGCCGGGTCCCGTCGACCGAGCCAGAAGAGCGGGTAGTTTCTACCATCGCATCGTGGAGTGCGGCGATGGGCACCTGCGGTCTCGGGTCACGACGATCCCCCGGGACAGAAAACCCGGGGCTGCCATGACCGCTGAGTGTCATCATGGGTGGATGAGTGCGCACGGGCTCGACCCTAAAGACCACGACCTCGCGACGTTCGGGTGGGGGCCACGATGGGACGCGCTCGCCGCCGAGGGCATCGCCGAGGGACTGGAGCCAGGCATCGTCGTCCGCCATGACGGGTCGGCAGTGCTCGTGGCGACACGGACCATTCTC
This sequence comes from uncultured Acidimicrobiales bacterium, assembly GCA_963751955.1. Lineage (GTDB taxonomy): Bacteria > Actinomycetota > Acidimicrobiia > Acidimicrobiales > SZUA-35 > JABDIY01. Next base: position 49,288 of record CAVVWM010000004.1, read on the forward strand.
GACCAAGTCGGCTTCCTCCCGCAGGTCATGATCCACGGGTCGACGACTTCGCGGATACAGTGATGTCGTTCAGGCGGCCCGGCTGACCGGCGTCGTAGGGACTGCCCGTCCAGGCGAGGCGGTGAAGAGGAACCACAGTGCGGCGACGCCGATGAAGGCGGCATTGGCGCCGATCGCGACCGGGATCCCGACCGCATCGGCCACCAATCCGCTGATCACGGGGGACCCGACGACTCCGATGTCGCCGAAGGTCCGATACATGCCCATGGCCGCACCTCGCTGGTCCTCTTCAACGAGATTTGCGACGTAGGCGGCCGGCGCCGGGCCGGTGATGCTCGAACCAACCGCTGAGATCGTGAGGCCGGTGATGAACACCGGAAGGCTGTCGGCGACAGCGACAACGGCGATACCAACGCTGACCAGTGCGGCCGTCGGGACGATGAGCGTCTTCGGGCCGAACCGATCGGCCGCCCACCCCGCCGGCCAGATCAGCACGATGCCTATCAGACCCAACAGCGTGAACAGCACACCGAGCTCGGCCACCTCCACCCCGAAGACCTGGTTGAGCTGCAGGGGTACCAATGTCTGGCGGACACCGGCTCGTACGGAGAAGACCCCGATCGTGACGAAACCCACCGCCAGGAAGTCGGTCGATCGCAGTAGGGCGAAGCGCGATGGTTGGCTGCTCTTACCGGTTGCGGCGCCGGGCGACGCCGGATCGGTCGAAGCTCGGCTCGTCGTCAACGTCTCCGGCAAGCGGAACCATCCATAGACGGCCGTCACGAGGGCGGCGACGGCGACGACGTTGAACGGCGTGGAGAGGGAGTACCTGTCGGCCAGGAGACCGCCGATCGCCGGACCGAAACCCACCCCCACGAGCAGTGCACCCTGGTTCGTGGCGATGAATCGACCCCGTTGGGCGGGTTCGGCGATGTCGAGCAGGTAGATCTGGGCGCCGGTCATGTAGAGCCCGGATCCGAGACCGGCGACGAACCGGAAGGCGAGCAGCATCCAGATACTGGTGGACATGCCCGAGCCGAACATGCCGATCGGCGGTGACGAGCGGGCCACCGATCAGCAGCGAGCGCCGACCACGACGATCGGCGAAGATCCCGGCGGGCACGTTCGTCACGAGGCGAGCGAGCCCGAACGCGGTGACTGTCGCGCCGACCATCGCCGTCGATACGCCGAAGCTGTCGGCGTACAACGGCAGGATCGGACTGATAACGCCCTGTCCGGCCATCACGAGCACCGTGGAGATGCAGATGGCGATGAGGCGCTCGTAGGCCTTCACGCCGTCACGGCCGCCCGAACGAGACGGATATGGCTGGCGGGGTCGACATGATCCCGAGAGGCTCGCTCGAGCGACGGTGATTCGGCCACCCAGGCACGCTAGCGGCCAGAGCCCTGGCGATCAGAACGCAGGCTCGGGCGTCGAGGTCACTCCCCCTTGCCCAGTCCACAATCTCCGAACACCTCCGCATCCCGTCCACGACGACATGCCCCGAGAGCGTTGGAGAGCAACACTTCCGTCGGCCCACTGAAATCCGGGGCAAGAGCCCGAGGTCCTGGCAGGTTGACACCGCCTCTCGAGCTGCGTCAAAAGTGTTGCCAAGCAAACGTTTCGACGCGTGAGATTGGGCTATGGCTTCGAGGGGATCGGCGAGGACTACGACGTGTCAGTAGACGACGTACTGGAGTGGTTCGACGCCGAGCGCAACTTCTGAGCACCCAGACTCGGGGGGCACCACCCGAACTCTGTCACACCCCTTCGTCATGATTGGGGTATGAAGTTCACCGCTCCTCCCACTGGAACCGAGGTGTCGGTGTCGGGGTGTTTGCGGGCGCACGCGAACCGGTTGGACCAGACCCCGGTAGCCGGGTTGTCCGAGACCGAAGTCATCGATCTTGTACGGGCCAACCAGCGGGTAATCCGCCGCCTCGAAGGCATCGGGTCTGCCGCTGCGGTCCGGCTGAGCGAACTGGGTGGTTTGTCGGCCGAGGATGTGTTCTCCACCGTCGGCAAGCAGTCCACGGCTGAGGCCCGTCGGGTCCAACGCCGAGCCCACCTGGCCGACGTCTTGCCGTCTTTGACGAGAGGGTTCCTGGCTGGGACGATCCCCACGGCCAGTCTTGATGCGGTGGTGTCGGCCCGTCACCGGCTACGCCACAACCCCCAATGGCAACAGACCTTTGATGATCGTGACGATTCGATCACCCGCAAAGCCGCACGGATGAACCCCAAACGATTCTCCTCCTGGCTTCGGGAGTTCACAGAGCGGATCTCCGACGACGGCCAAACCGAACAGAAGTCCCAGGCCAACAAGAACAGTTTCCGGTCCTGGACCTCAGCTGATGGCCGGTGGCAGGCACGCCTCGACCTGGACCCCCTTGCTGGTGAGAAACTCCAGTCAGCGATCGATGCCGAAGCCCGCACACTCGCCAAGCAACGTTCTGATGCCGGTGAACCCGTGCATCACGGTGAACACCTCAACGCCCAAGCGCTGGTATCGCTGATCGAGTCGGGCAACGGGGCCAAGGGCCGGCCATCGATCAATGTGGTCTGCGACCTCGAAACCCTCCGTTCGGGTGTGTGGGACGGCACTGTGAAACACACCGGGGCCGGAAACGACATCCCCCTCTCCAACCTGCGTCGGCTGCTCTGTGACGCATGGGTCACCCACACCGTGCTCGGACCCTCCGGACGGGCGCTGGCTGTGGGGCGTTCCTATCGGACCGCCACCGACGCCCAACGGGCCGCACTCCGGGTCATGTACGACACGTGTGCGATGTGTGAGGTGAGGTTCGACCACTGCGAGATCCACCACATCATCGAATGGGAGAACGGCGGTCCCACCGACCTCAACAACCTCATCCCGCTGTGCTCAGTGCACCATCACCGGGTCCACGACGACCGATGGCGGATCGAACTCGACACCGAACGCACCCTCGGCGTGATCAAACCCGACGGGAACCTGTGGAAACGCATCCCCCTCCCCTCGGCCGCACCGGCCAGGGCCAGAAACCATCACCGGAAACGAAAGCGCCGCCATGAACGACAACCAACCACAACTGAATAGCCCGGAACGGCCCACCCGGGCCGCCACGGCATACCCGCAACCAGATTCTGAGGTCCCTGCCAACGGGTATCAGCCGATCGACACCCACAACGCCCTCACCGGGCGAGATCTGCGATATGTACTCACCACCTACATCACCCAAGGCTTCTCAACCGTTTCGCAGCTGGTGAAGAAACTCGCTGAAGACGGATACACCGTGTGGGGCCGCGCCTCCAAGATCGTCTCCGACGCGCTCCGGTGGGAAATCAGAAACGGACGGGTCCGCCGCCTCCGACGCGGTGTCTACACCATCGATGCGATCCCCAAGTCCACCCGGCACCGCATCCTCAGCCGAACCCGGGATCTTTTTCACGCCCCACACGTTGTCGCTATTAGACGGGACCTCTTTCAGATCCACGGTCTCAAACGAACCCCCTCCCCCGACCGGTTCTGGCGAGAATGGCGGCAACAGCAGCTTCAGCTCACCAGCTAGGCCGATCGACGCTGCGCACTCGTGGTCAGTCGGAGTTGATGTTTCCCTTCGCGCTGCTGATCGCCACCTTCGCCCCAGGGCTACCGTGAACCCGATGACGCGCAAGGCCACCGGGCGGTTACCCGTTCTCGCACTGACCATGGCGATGGCGCTTGTGATCGCTGCCTGTTCATCGGATGGAACGGCGACGCTCGAACCTGCTCCCGAGGCAACCCTCGTTGAGCCGACCACTGCGCCCGAGCCAACAGTTGTTTCAGACGCCGGCACCCGAGGCAGCCCCCGGCGCACCGCTCATCGCCGAAGGACTCCTTCCTCTCCCGCCCCAGCCTGACGGCATCAACTTCCCAACGGCTGCTTGGCCCGAGGGCACGCTCCCTTCAAACGTCGACGCCGACGCACTGGCCGAACTCATGGCCGAGGCACTCGAGGGAGATCGGTTCGGCATCATCGAAGCAGCGCTGGTGATCGACGGTGGCGAGTTGGTGTTCGAGAGTTACGGCAACGGCTACGACGCTGAAGATCCTCACGTGTCATGGTCGGTAGGCAAAAGCGTCGCCCACGCCCTCCTGGGTGTCCTCACCGACGAGGGCCAGATCAACGTGATGGCCCCGGCTGCAGTTCCAGCTTGGCAGGGCGCCGGGGATCCTCGTTCTGCGATCACGCCCGACATGTTGGCTCGTATGTCATCTGGCCTCGAGTGGAACGAAGGTGCCGATGTGTTGTCGCTGGTCTTCGGCTCAAACTCCCAGCCAGCCTCGTCCTACCAGGTCGACCGTGAGCTGGTCAGCGACCCCGACACCACCTTCAACTACAGCACCGGCTCCACCGCAGTGAACGGAAAGATAATGGCCGACATCATCGGCACCGGCGATGTGTTCGAGGCCTGGGCCAAGGAGGCGCTGTTCGATCCGCTTGGGATCCAAAGCGTGGAGCTGGAGTTCGACATGGACGGGAACTGGATCGCCGGCTTCGGCGCCAACATGACCGCACGTGACTTCGCCCGCTTCGGTCTGCTCTACCTGCGTGACGGCATGTGGGACGGCACACGAATCCTCCCCGAAGGTTGGGTGGACTACGCACGGACGCCATCGGTCACCAACGACGATTACGGCTCCGGCTTCTGGCTTGACAGCTACAGCGAGGGTGACTTCTCGGCCCTAGGGTTCCGGGGCCAGAAGGTGATCGTCGTGCCCGACCGCGACCTGGTCTTGGTCATCCTGGCCAACAACGTGGCCCCCGCCCCCACCGACGCGTTCGCCAACCAACTGACAGATCTCTTCACCGCCGAGTAGCTCCCCCTGAGCTGATCTCATGGGGAGTCGACGGGATCATCACCGACCGCCCCGACCTGCTGTTGGAAACGATCGACCGACCCTAGGTCCGGCCTCGAGTTCTGAAACCGAAAGCTCCGGCCACGTGTCAGCGGATCTGGGCCAGAATGTCTTTGAGCGTTGCGGCGTCGTCTTCGGAGGTGACGGGTGTGGAGAATTCGATTCGGTCGACCCGGTCGCTGTAGCGGTCGTTTAGCTTTTCGGCGATCTCGTCGAAGGTGCCGATGGTTGCGACCGTGTGAAGCATCTCGTCGCTCACCAGCCCGGAGAGTTCGTCCCACCGTTGCGCCCGCGACAACTCCGACGCCTGCCGGGCGATGTCGCCCCAGTCGTGCAGTTCAAAGGTTCGCCGATAGGACGGGGTTGACAGGTAGAACGAGACCCGCTCCCGCACGGTCTTGATCACCTGTTCGAGTCGTTCTTCGGTGGGTGCAGTACCGATGAGTGGTTTCATGCACACCTCAACCTCGTCGACGTCGCGGTTGGACCGCGCTGCACCCCGGGCCAGGTTGGGCAGTACCTGTTCGTCGATGAACTTGGCGGTGCACACCGGATGCAAACGAACACCGTCGGCAACCTCGCCGGCCACCGCGCACATGTTGGGGCCGATGGCGGAGAGATGGATCGGGATGTCGGGTTGCTCGATAGGTCCTGGGTTGAACAGCGGAACCATGACGTTGAGGTTGTAGTGGTCGCTGTGGAAGTCGAGCGGGGTGCCGTTCTGCCAGCAATCCCACACCGCCCGGACAGCACCCACATAGTCACGCATCCACGGTGCCGGTGCTGACCAGGGGATCCCGTAGCGGCGCTCCACGTGGGCGCGGACCTGAGTACCAAGCCCGAGGAGGAAACGTCCTCCGGAGAGCTTCTGAAGGGACCACGCCGACATGGCGACGACGGTCGGGCTGCGGGGGGTCGCTATCGCTACCGATGTACCGAGCTGGATCGTCGACGTCGAGGTCGCTCCCAGAGCGAGCAGCTGGAACGGGTCGTCCTTGGTCTCCTCCACCAGAACCGCATCTAGCCCCACATCCTCCGCGGTCTTGGCCATCGCCGCGAAGTCGCGGATGTTCAGTGGCGTTTCGGGCTCACGAAGGCCAGGGTCCAGCTTGCCGAGAGGCAGTAACGATTCGACGATCAACACAGATTCCAGTCACTCGTCCACACAGGTCACGACCAATTCTGGCAGGAGGGAGCTGTGTGTCCACCGAGTCTGGATCCCGATACCGACGTCCGCTTAGGTCTAGCCTCGCGAAGGTGCTCAATCAATTGGCGGTCACCGTCTCTGCCGATGGGGGTGGGGGCTCTGGATCGCTCACACTCCTTGTGGTCTTCGTCGCCCTGGCGATCGGCGTGTCCTTCGTGTGCTCGATCATGGAGGCGGTGCTCCTCAGCGTCTCACCGGCCTACATCGGGGCGCTCGAGGCAGACAAACCCCAGGCAGCGGGGCGTCTTCGCGCACTCAAGGCCGATGTGGATCGTCCCCTCGCCGCAATCCTCACGCTGAACACGGTGGCCCACACCATCGGTGCCGCCGGAGCGGGCGCCGAGGCAGCTGCCTACTTCGGCAGCGGTGCAATCGGAATCTTCTCCGCCATTCTGACGCTTGGGATCCTCTTTCTGAGCGAGATCATTCCCAAGACCTTGGGAGCGGTCTACTGGCGTAGCCTCGCTCCACTGGTTGCTCGCCTGCTGAGGCCGCTCATCTATGTGCTGTATCCGTTCGTGATCATGTCGCAGTGGTTCTCCCACTTCCTCACCCGGGGCGAAAAGGGAGGTGACGTCAGTCGCGAGGAGTTTGCGGCACTGGCCGATATCGGCGCCGAGGAGGGTGTGTTCGGCGATCAGGAAGCGCACCTGTTCAAGAGCCTGCTCCGCTTCGAAAGCCTACGCGCCTCCGACGTGATGACCCCAAGAACCGTCCTGGTCGCGTTCCCCGAGACCGCTCCCGCCGACGAGCTCGTGGCTGCGAAACGCCCGTTCTCCCGCTACCCGGTGTACGCGGAGAATCGCGACAACATCACCGGCTATGTGCTGCTCAGCGACGCACTGGCACAGGTTGCCGACGATGTCCACGACACCCCACTGTCTGAACTCCGGCGTGACATCGTCGCCGTGCCCGGGAACCAATCACTGCTCGAGGTCTTTGAAGGGCTGGTGGAGGGTCGCGAACACATCGCCCTCGTGATCGACGAATACGGTGGCACGTCCGGGATCGTGACCATGGAGGACGTGATCGAGACGCTGCTCGGGCTGGAGATCACCGACGAGACCGACAAGACCGAAGACATGCAGATGCTTGCGAGGGACCGATGGCGGGATCGAGCAAGCCAGCTCGGCCTCCTCGACGACACCGAACGCGATGCGTCGATCCGACTAGGCCTCACAGGCGGGAAACCACCAGCCGAACATTGATGGACCCCGCTTTGCTCTCAACACCCGCCGACGACGGCAGGGTGTTTGCCCGTTGACGAAGTGGTCGTCCGTTCGCCGTCGGAAGGTGGAAGTCTTCGCCGATTCCCACAACCCATCGAGGCCTACACTCCCAGCATGATTTCCGCGGCTGATGGCATCACAGCCACCTATCCCAACCGGTCGATTCGTCTTCATTGGATCAGCTCCCTGCTCATCATCGCCATGTGGCCAATGGGCAAGTTCTTGATGGACGGCGACAGCACCGGCTTCACCGGACCGGGCCTCTACGCCCTACACATCTGGATGGGTCTGATCGTCTTCGTGCTCACGATCGCCCGAGTAGTGATCCACTTTCGGGGACGCAAACCGCCCACCCTCGACATGCCCGGCTGGGAGCGCGTGCTGTTCGTCCTCAACCACTACGGCCTCTACATCTGCCTGCTACTGGCGTCGGTGACCGGCGTCGGAATGCTGCTCTCGGCCGGCAGCTTTCCCCTGCCCGGTCAGAGTTTCGGAGTCGGAGATTTCGAGGACGCCCGGGCCGCCGATGTCCACGAGGCGGTGACCATCGTCTTGATGTTCTTGTTCGTCATGCACGTCGCCGGCGTGTTGTACTACCAGTTCACCAAAGGTCGAACACTCCGACGGATGGGACTACCGGTCGGCTAACTGCGATTCGACATGCGGCCAAAGTGTTGGAGAGCAACACTTCCGCCACACATCGGTCCGCCGGGGCAGCCACTTCACTGCAGCAGGCGGTTCCATGAGCGAAGCGACGACCGGCTGAACCCGCCGAGGCGGTCGGGTCAGACCACGCCGAGCTTCACGTCGATGTTGTTCCTCGTCGCATTGGAGTAGGGGCACACCTCGTGCGCCCGGTCGACGAGAGCAAGCGCCTGATCGGCCGGGATATTCGGGATGCTGACGTCGAGGGCGACCTCCAAGCCAAAGCCTCCTTCGGGTGTTTGACCGATACCAACGGTGGCGGACACTTCGGAATCACTGACGTCGGACTTGTCGAAGCCTGCGACGACTTTCAACGCCGAGTGGAAGCACGCTGCGTAGCCGAGCGCGAACAGCTGCTCGGGGTTGACACCGCCTCCGGGGCCACCCATCTCGGCCGGGACTCGCATGTCGAACGAGACGCTCCCGTCCTCGAGTTCGGAGTGACCGTTGCGCCCGTCACCGGTTGCGTTCGCCGTAGTGGTGTAGAGGATCTTCATCTTCTGCCTCGCTTCGTTGTCGTGTGTGGCACCAATTCAAACAGCAACAGACCCAAACACGCCGATTCAACCGTGACCAGTCGAGCCCGTCACGCCGAACACCTCGATGTGCGTCAGAAGTGTTGCTCTCCAACACTTCCTCGCGGGGTGAAGGCCCCGAAGTTGCCAGCGAGCCACAGTTTCGCCCATCGTGTGCTGGGTGACCTCACGCGTGCCATCGCCGTCGAACCCGGCGACCAGTGGAGACCGCGCTGCTGCGCCGGGACCCATCTCGTCGAGTGAGCGCATCACTTCCCTCGACGCCATCCGGGGGGTGGCCACCCTGGGCATCCTTCCGATGAACGCCTTGAGTTTCGGTCTTGCAGCCGCTGCCTACTCCAACGTCTCCGCCGACGGAATCGATCAGCCTTTCGATTGGGTTGTCGGTGTGCTGACCATGGTCTTCATCGACCAGAAGATGATGGCCCTGTTCTCACTGTTGTTCGGTGTGGGCGTCGTGGTGTTCGCCGACCGTGCCAACGCGAAGGGGCGCCGGGTGGTGTGGCTGAGCTTGTGGAGGTTCGCCCTGCTTCTCCTGATCGGCATCGCCCACGGTGAGTTGTGGGAGGGCGACATCCTGTTCCTCTATGCGGTGTGTGCGCCAATCGTGCTGCTGGTCCGAAAGCTGCCGGCGAAACCTCTGATCGGCGTCGGGATCGTGCTGGCTCTGGCGGGCAGCTTTGCGTCGCCGCTGGTTCAGGACACCGTGGGTGCCGACGGGTCCGAGCTGGGCGACTACTGGTTTGCCGGTGCACCCGACATGTCGGATGCGGTGTTGGCGTGGTTTTCGGTGATGCGTTCGGCAGAGCCCTGGGGCTCATGCTGATCGGAGTTGGGCTGTTCAGGCTCGGGATCGTGCAGGGCCAGCGGGACAACCAGTACTACCGGCGGATGGCCCGATGGGGGCTCGGTGTGGGGACCACGATCACCGCCGTGGGAATCGGGTTCCGGATCGCCAACGACTGGTCACCTGAGTACGCGCTCACCGGCCATATCCCCACGGGCTTCGGGACCATCCCGATGGCGCTGGGGTATATGGCACTGATCATCATGTGGAACCGGAAGGACGGCCCGCACACCGAGCGCGTGCGGGCGGTCGGACGGATGGCGCTCACCAACTACCTTGCCCAGACCATTCTGGGCGTCACGATGCTCACCTGGTGGTTGGACGACGTCGACCTCAGCCGGACGATGATCGCGCTGTGGATCCTGGGCGTGTGGGCGCTACAGATCTGGTGGTCCACATGGTGGCTGACCCGGTTCCGCTATGGGCCCTTCGAGTGGGCCTGGCGCTGTGCCACCTACCGCACGCTGCAGCCGCTGCGTCGTTGACCACAAGACCTGGTTGTACGCGCGGCAGCGCCACATGCGGCGGAAGTGTTGGAGAGCAACACTTCCGGCGTGTCCGTGCTGGATTCGCTTACCGGAGGTAGCTGAGGTTGCGATCGGCGTCGGCTGCCATCGGTGCGGCCTGGGCCTCTGTGATCTCTGCATGCAGTGCCAGCGCTTCGGGGGTGAAGTCGGCGAACGGCACCGGTGTGGCGAGGAGATGGTTGGTGCGGTTGACACCCCGTACCACCATCCCGTAGTCGGTGGCCCCGACCTGTTGCGAAACCGCCGGTGAGACATACCGAACCACCAGTGCGACGCGCCGCTCGTCGGTTGTGTTGGCGCCCGACCCGTGAAACATCAGTCCGTGGTGCAGCGACATCTCACCCGGTTGCAGCTCGACCGGCACCAAGTCGGCCGGGTCGTAGTCGACCTCCACTTCCTGGCCGCGGGACAGCAAATTGTCGGCGCCGTAGGTATCGCGGTGGGCCACCTGGCCGAGCCGATGGCTGCCGGTCACGAACTGCATGGCACCGTTGGCGACGCGGACCGGTGAGAGCGCGATCCATGCTGTGACGAGGTGATCGGCGCCATCGAGGCCCCAGTAGGTGAGGTCCTGGTGCATGGTGAGGATCTTGGTCGAATGAGGTTCCTTGATGATCAGCTCGCACATCCAGCAGATGATGTCGGGGCCGATGATCTTCTCGACCGCATCGACGATGCCCGGATCATGGGCGATCCGTGCCGCCGTCGAACTGACCACATGGAAGTTGGCTCGGGCATAGTCGGTGAAGGGTCGCGGCAACTCAGGCTCCTCACGCCAGCGGTCCTCCAGTTCCTCGATCTCGCGGCGCCACTCAGCGGCTCGATCGGGCGAGACCGCCCGGAGCGGATAGAGGTAGCCGTCGTTCCAGTACCCAGCGACCTGTCCGTCGGTGAGCGAGCTTGTGAGTGTCCCGGCGTCGGGATTCATACCGGAACCTCCAGGTCGAAGATCGGCGATGCTCGCCGACTGTACAGCGGCTCCGCAGTCGACATGCGGCGGAAGTGTTGGAGAGCAACACTTCCGGCGCACCTCGTCGACGTAGGGTCCAGCGATCACACGGTGAGATCGGTGTGCGAGAAGTCGTCACCAACGAACAGGAGCGGCTGACCCAGCCTGCGCGCTAGGCATACGAGAACGTGTCACCGAGCTCAGACCAGCCTGATGACCCCCCTTACCGAAGCGACGCCATGCCACGATCGCTTCCTCCACGAGGTCAGCATCGACTGGCATTATTTCGATCGCTACACGACCGAGCAGCTCCTCCAGTAGCTGCGTCCCCGCTGAACCGGTCTTGGTTTCGATCACAATGCCGAGCTCCACCCGGGTCGCGGCGGACATCACACACCGGTCTCCAAGCAGCCGATCCACCAGTTCTGTACTGCCATCCTCGTTGAACAACACCGCCAGGATCGCCGATGTGTCGCCGAAGTTCACATCGGGAGCCCGTCCTCGTCGTAACCGATGAGCTCGTCGGGATCTCGTTCATCGAGCAACGGCAGCCGGCCAAAACGTTCAACGATGTCGTCGACCCCCAGGACCCGACGACGGCGACGCTCCACCTCGAGTCGAGCTTCGAGCGACGCGATCACCGCTTCGGTGATCGACTCCCCTGTCAGCTCAGCGAGATCACGCGCCAGCTGGTCAGCTCGTTCCCTCTGGATACTCAATGCCATAGGAACCAATCTGCAAGCCGAGGGAGAGTGGCGTCAAAAGAGATCAACGCTGTAACCGTCTTCGAGTAATGCCTCCCACCCAGGAACACGACAACATGTGCCGGAAGTGTTGGAGAGCAACACTTTCCGCCGCACCTCGGCCCGGCTACTTATCCCCAGCCGTCGGCTGAGTTGGGTTCGCCCGTCAGGGTGATGCTCGCGCCTGGATCGGCAATGGGGTCACCGGTCCACAGGCCCGCTTCCTCGGCTACGGATTGCCGACCGCCCTCGCTGCCCCACACCACGTACGACACTATGTCGCTGGCGCTACCGAAGCTCTGCGACGAGTAGAGCGCAGCTTCGCCGCCGTCGGCACTCATGTCGCCGAGGGCCACCTCCATGCTCGCACCCGGGGCAAGAACCTCAGCCCGTACGGGGATGTAGGTGGGGCGGTTGCACAGTTGATACCCGGTGAGGTCAGCGTCGTCGGAGCCATTGTTGGTGATCGTCACCATGCCGGTGGTGAGATCGACGGCGGTGATCGTAAGGCCACCTGTCATTGACTCTGGATCCTCGGCGCCTTGGTCCTCGGTAGGAGGCGGTTGGGTTGTGGTTTCTGCAGTTGTCGGCGTCGTGGTCGAGCTCTCCCCAGCTGCTTCACTGTCGCTGCCCCCGCAGGCCACGGCGACCAGGGTCAGCGACACGGCAAGCGCGAGGATCCGGGCGTGAGTGGTGTGCATTGTGGTGTCCTTGGACAGCTCGGGGATCTCTGTTGACATAGGGCGCCACAGTAGTTCGCACACTGTTCAGGCTTGGGGCGGGGTGGTTCGGTCTCGTCGACGGCTGCAGCTGCCGCAAAGTCCGGCGCTGTCGGTGCGCCAGAACGGACCCCGTCGACATGCGGCGAAAGTGTTGGAGAGCAACACTTCCGGCGCACGTCGAGCGACCCCAGCACGGACCACACAACTGGAGATTTTCAGTGAGATTCCCCAGGTTCGCAGACACCGTTGCACAGCAACGGTTTCTGTGTACCTCGACAGCCCATCAAACTGAGCTCAGGCCCTAACAGCGCCGTTTCTCTTTCAGATTGAAGCTCACGAAGTCTTCGGGGTTGCCCTGGGGGATTCCGTCAGCCCCTACAACCAGATCGGCCGAGCCACGAACCCGGTAGCAGGTGCCATCGGTTCCGGTGACCTTGCCCCTGACGGAATTGAAAACGTCCACCACACCGTCGGGGAAGATCGTGAGACGAACCTTGAGCTTTGCCGTTCCGCTGGCGAAGGCCTGCGGCAGGTCGCCGGTTGCGAAGTACGTCTCGCACACCTGGGAGATCCACGGCGGACCGTCGAGATCGCCGGTGTAGTAGAGGTAGACGGGCTGGTGGCGGTCGTTGGTTTTGATCTTGACAGTTCCATCCTTCTTGATGCGGACGCGCTGGGTTGTGGTGCCAGGTTCGGCGTTGAAGGGATCTTTGGGTTTGTCATCGCAGAATTCCTGTGCGGTACCGCCGGCCAACAACAGAATGTTCTGGTCCTCACCGAACGTGCCGTAGAAATAGCCGACCCCCGCTTCCTCGGTGAAGGTTTGGTTGCCTCCGGCGTTCGCTGGACTGCTCACCCCGAGCAGAAGTCCGGCGGTGGCTATGACCGCCACCACTACCCGGGACAACGCCCTTCCCACTAGTGCCCGCTTTGAGTTCATCGTTTTGTTCTCCTTTTGGTGTCTGGCAACAGCGTGTCGCTGCGGCCGTCGGTCCTTCAATACCTTCAACGAACGACACGAGCGAAGACCCTCGCATGCGACCCATGCCCATTGATGTGCACCGTCGTGCCACTCAAGTAGCGATCGTGGGTGGACGGATGATCAGCAACGGAGTCCGCATGCTTCGACCGGTTCCAAAACGCATCAACGTGAAGCTTCGCCCCAAGGAGCTAGAGCTTGCGATGCTCGAAGCGAAGCCGGAGATCGTGGATGCCAAGGCGATCGAACCCATCGTTCTCACCTCGAACGAGGACGAATCCACCGACATTCTGGAACCCGTCTAGGGCGACACGCGGCGGAAGTGTTGGAGAGCAACACTTCCGGCGCACATCGTCATGTCAGCGGAGGGATCCAGCAAAGCGAGTGCACCCGCGAAGTAGCCGCTCGGCAGAATCCCCAGCCAATCTCTGCGTGCACTGCGGTGGGCGGTCTGGCCACCGAGGCTCAGCTGTCGGTGTTCTGTGAGAACTCCGCGAATTCGCCACCAGCGGCCACCTCAGCAAGATCCACCGGCTCATCACGCAAGTACCGATCGAAGAAAGCTTCGGTAATCGCCACACTCTCGGGGAATCTGGCCGATGTCGGATCGAGCCATCCGAGGTGACTCTCATATTCAAAGACAGCGAGATACGAGTCACTCGCCCAGGTGTCATGCAGCTCCCGGAGCCTTCCTACTGGTGCGGTCTGATCAGCCGCAGACCCCAGCTGCAAGATGGGGATCGAGCCGGGGACCACTCCGGCCGTGTACTCGTTGTTGTCGAAGTCATACAGAGTGCCGGCGTGGGCGACCACGGCATCGATACGAGGATCTGCACAGCACGTCGATGTGGTAAGGCCGAACACCGTTGTTCCACCCCCCGAAGCCCCAACCACCCCCACCCGTTCTGAATCGATCGCCGCGCTCAGCTCGTCCCCGAGAACACCGGAAAGCACCTCGTCGATCACGAAGGAAACATCGCCGGGTTGTTTGAGCACCCCCGAAGCGCTGTTTCCCGGGAAGGACGACTCCGGGAAACCGGACAGTAACCACGATGTACCCGTGCGAGGCCAGCATCTGTTCAGGGGGCAGTGTCAAGCCTGCGTCGAACAACGCATGGGCAGAGATGACGAGTGGGTGAGACCCCGGACTCACTTGTGAATCGTGCCCACCGGTAGGCGACGGGTACACCACGCTCAGCAAGAGCGCACGTTCGTCTGCTGCTGGCACGACCGTACGGTCGTTGCTGACGATCTGGTCGATCGAACGACTGCCGTCGGTCACCTCGGTTTCAAGCCGACCCACGCGGTAGGGACCGATCGGTTCACGGACAGGCGTCTGAGCGTCTACTCCGATAGACGGCCCAAAGACAAGCTGGTCGAACAGATGCTCGTCGACTTCTGCACTCCATGTGTCGAAGTGTTCGGTCGGGGCCTCGACAACAACAAGCATCAGCGTGTCAGCGGCTTCCAGCGCCCAGAGCGTTTGATCATATCCAGCGCTGTTGCCCCACAGGTTCTGCCATCCCATCGTCTGAAAGAGCGACTCCCAGCAGCAGTCGTCTTCGGCCGACCAGGAGATCCGCCACCAGGAACCGCTGAGCCCGCCGATCGAGCCCTCGCCCTCGGCGACGACGATGGACCCGTCGAGCTGGCCGAGAAAGCCAGACAGATCGGTTGTTGCGGGGTAGCGCTCGAGTTGGTGACCGTTGGCGTCGCTGCGGACGAGCGTGTCGACCTCGAAGAAGCCCACACCGAAATAGTCGTCGCCGCGGTCGATCCCCACCATCTCGATCTCCCCCGCTTCGGCCCGCGTTACGTTGAAAACCGCCGTGGTCTGAACCTTCAGTTTGACCGGGAGAAATTCAGACTCATAGAGACCAGGTTCAAGCGGATTGAACTCGTTGGTCACGGTGATCGGCTCGGCGACCGGTGCCGGCAGTTCCGCGGACTCCACATCCTTCCCGGTCGTGCTGGACTGAAGCGTGCTGGCCACTTCACTGTCATCAGTTTCCTGCGCGCTTGCCGGTTGCGCCGCCGACGACCCACTCGATGAGCAACTCGTCACAACCATGAGACAAACCAACAGCGCCCTGCCTCTTGCCGCCACAAGTCTTGCCCCAACCACAAACTCGATCATCACCGATCAGGGGTCGAGGGTCAACAGCCCATCAAGCACCCAGGCGCAACACCAGGTGGTCGAACCGCCTATGGACGTCGCAAACGCATCTAATGACAGACGACGAATCCCCGGGCTCAGGGAGTCCAGGGATCTCAACCGTTCATAGGCCGCACCATCATCTGGACCAACCCCGAACCACCCACCAATCCTCAGGTAAACGGTCGACATGCGGCGGAACTGTTGGAGAGCAACACTTCCGGCGCACATCGGCAGGTCAGCGGAGGGATCCAGTCGCCGTGGGCGTCGAGGAGAGCGTCGACCAGTTCCCAGATCTGATCCAAATCAAGCTCGGCGGCGGTGTGGGGGGCAGCGCCCCGGGTACTCGTCGAGGGGCACGTTCAGCGCGGCGCGGACGTCGGGCCGGGAACGCTTCAGGTACCACCAGGGACGTACTCGGCGAAGTGCTCGCTCGACTCGGTGACGAAGTACCCGAGCCGACGGAGCGCGTCGTAGCGGACGCGGTTCCAGTCCGGGACCTGGCCGTCGCGCGCGATCCGCTGCAGCCGCGGGTAGAGGTCTTCGCCTCGGTGCTCGAGCTTCAGGTAGAAGGCCATGTGGTTGATGCCCGCTGCCCGGTACTCGATCTCGGCGGCCGGCAGCCCCAGGTCGTCGGCGAGCTGCTCGATGGTCCCCTGGACGCTGTGGCACAAGCCGACGGTGTGCACGGGGGAGCTCGGTGAGCGCCCAGCAGACCATCGCCATCGGGTTGACGTAGTTGAGGTGGAGCGCGTCGGGGCAGTGCCGCTCCATGTCGCGCACGATGCCGAGCATGACCGGGACGGTGCGCACGGCGCGGAAGATGCCGCCGATGCCGAGCGTGTCGCCGATCGTCTGCTCGAGCCCGAAGCGCTTGGGGACCTCGAAGTCGGTGACCGTGGCCGGGCGGTAGCCGCCCACCTGGAACATGGTGATCACGTAGTCGGCGCCGTCGAAGGAGGCACGACGGTCGGTGGTCGCTTCGATGTGGGCGTCGACACTGAGCGCAGCGGCTGGCTGCGACGATCTCGCAGGTTGAAGGCACTCGGTGTCGATGTCGTGCAAGCTGATCGTTGCGCTGGCCAACTCGGGTAGCTGAAGATGTCACCGAAAGATTCTTGGTGAACACCGTCGACCTGCTGCAACGAAACAGACTCTGGTCATGGGCGAAAGGTACCTCCCGGCCACCTCCGCAGCGGCACTCGTACTGTCAGACCACGGTCGGACCTCAGCTGTTGGCTATCGGTAAGTTGGCTACGCGTCGCAGTTCCCGGTACGACCTGGTTAGCCGTTCGGAGCTTTTCACTGGCATACACGGTCCAACGATCGGTGAATGCAGCGCCCGGCGCCCCAGTGTTCACATGCCCTCGTGCTTTCGGCCCCCGGCCCGACGGAAGTGGTTTCTCATCAGGCCATCCAAATATCCG
Organism: uncultured Acidimicrobiales bacterium; assembly: GCA_963751955.1. GTDB lineage: Bacteria > Actinomycetota > Acidimicrobiia > Acidimicrobiales > SZUA-35 > JABDIY01. The sequence continues at coordinate 66,197 of CAVVWM010000004.1, forward strand.
AGCGCCGAATCTCAGGGACCCGTGTTGACTCATCGGGACTCCAAAACGACCCCTCGAGGAGCATTTGGAGCCCCGCTTTGTACTTGGGTTCGTGAAGCTTCGGGCGAAGCATCACGGACACCAGCGGCGTTGGTGCTTTCGGGCCGAAGCCCCTTTGCAGACCATCAAGCGGCACCTCGCCATACGGGACAAGTGCTCCATCGCCTCTCGCCCGGTACTTCAAGACGTCAGCGCCGATCGGGATGTACTCCTCCGGCTTCGAGTAAACGGGAGTGTGTCTGAAGAACAGGAAGGCACGCCACTCCTGCTCGTGGACGTACGTGGGGTGCTTCATGAGCTGAAGACGCCACGCATCATCATGAGCTCCGTCCAGTACCCGCGCGATTGCGTTCCGCTGAGAATCCCTGTCGTAGTCCACCCTGCCGAAAACGGGACGCTTGTTTATGTACGTTCCTTCCGCACCCTGCAGGACCCGCCAAGCGTCGGCCAATGGTGCGAAATCGATCCCGATGCAGAAGCCCTCCCCGAGCGGCCCCGTACTCTCGCCACAACGGCAACTCGTCCTCACCTTCAGATAGCGACAGCGTGAGGTACCTGTCTCCAGTTGCAAATTGATCGCACTCTCAACGGCAGCTGTGGAAAATCCGTGTTCGTCAGCGACCTCGCCGACCAGCTCTCGCACGTAGAGCCGTTCAGATGGGTCGTTCATGAATGCCGGATGCGAAAACCACAATTGTCGGCTGCGGACTATTCCGAGAAGACCCTCAGCATCCGTGTAGTGGTAGAGCACACCTGGAAAGTTGTCGTAGACCCCACTCAAGTCATCAACCTGCGACGCCATCCCGTTTGGCGTGGGATTCCTGCGTTCCGCACGGCAAGCTCACTGTGACTCCCCGAATCTCTCACGCAGGAAGTATTCCAAGTCATGAGTCGGTACCGCCCGGGTCGAGTTGGGGAGGCGCTCGTACAGCACCGGATCACCCTTGCCGGCCGCCGACCACGTGGGCGCCGACGCCGGGATGTCGATGCGGCAGATCTCCTTGTCCTCGACGATGTGGATCCGCACACGCAGGCGGCGCAGGACTCCTCGGCCGAGGTGGTTGATGATGATGTCGGTCAGCCAGTTGAGCCAGTTGTCGATGTCGGGCGTCTTGAACGTCTCGTAGTCGGGCTTCAGCCCGACGGCGCCCCCTTGTCGTTCACGCCGATCAGCAGCGTGCCGCCCTTGGCGTTGGCGAAGCCGGCGATGGTCTTGGTGATCACCGCCGGCGCCTTCTTGGTGACCTTGCCGTCGGTGTCCCAGCGGGCGCTGGTCTTGAACTCGACGACATCGCTCTCCTCGCCGGCCATCAGCCGTTCGAGCGGCAGCGCCCAGGTCTCGCGTGTTCCGTAGAGCTCCTCGATCATCCGGGCGAACCGCTCGGCGTCGGCCTGGTCGACGTCGGCGTCGGTGACGTCTTCCTCGGTCGTCGGCAGCGTCGCCGACCGGCGACGGCGCAGCGACGCTCGTCCGTCGTCGTAGACGCTCTCGCCGTCGTTGCCGAAGCTGGCGTAGATGTGTTCGTAGATCGCCTGGCGCTTCTCGTCGAAGATCTCCCGCCCGTACGCCTCGGGCAGTTCGTCGTCGAGCACCCGACGGATCGCGACCCGCAGCGCCGCCTTGCTCTGCTCCTTCTTCTTCCAGTCGAGGACGAGCGTCTCTTCGATGTGGGCCAGCAGCCGCTGTGCCGCAGCTCGCACCTTGCGCAGCTCGCCGTCGGTCAGCTCCGGTGCCGGCTTGGTCAGCAGGTCGAAGATGGCCAGCTCGGCTTCGGTCAGGTCCTCCTCGACGACCCGGCGCTGGTGCTCGTCGAGCGAGCCATGCAAGCTGGGCCAGACGCCGCAGGTACTCCTCGGCGTTGAGGGTGCCGGCGTTGTAGTCGGCGATCAGCTGACGGAGTCGCTCGGCCAGGTGGATGACCGTCGGGTTCTTCCGGACCGCCTCGTCGATCTGCTTCTCGAGCTCTCGCTCGACGGCCTTGGCGGCCGTGCGCTTGTTGGCGGCGAACGTGATGGCGAGCTGTTCCCAGTCGATCTGGTTCAGATCGAGGAGCGCCTGCTCCTCGCCCGCGGCCCGGATGATGTACTCCCGGGTGCCGACCGACCGGTCGAGCAGCTCGGACACCCCGTCCATCACGTCGGAGATGTCGGGCTGCTCCCCCAGCGACGCCATCTTGTTGGCGACGTTGCGGATGATCGACACCCGCTTCGTTGCCCGGATCGCCGCCGGGTCGGGCATCAGCGACTTGTACGCCTTGCGGACCCGGTTGGCGAGCTGCACCCAGCCCTTGCGGGTCGCCTCGTCGATCAGCAGCGCCTCGACGGTGGAGTCGAGCAGGTTGACGAACTCGAACCCGGTCGCCGCCTCCAGGTCGGTCAGCTCGATGTCGTTGGCCGCCAGGTAGTCCTCGGCCTCGGCCAGCACAGCATCCAAGCGCAGCGCGGAGGTCGTCGGTCGGTTGGATCGGGCTGCCGATCTCGCCGCTGCGGTCGACGCCGTAGATCGCGAGCGCCTTCTCGAGGTTCCGGAACACGCCGATGTAGTCGACGATCAGCCCGTTGTCCTTGTCGGGGAACACCCGGTTGGCTCGGGCGATCGTCTGCATCAGCGTGTGGTTGCGCATCGGCTTGTCGAGGTAGATCGTCGACGTCGACGGCGCGTCGAAGCCGGTCAGCCACATGGCGCACACGAACACGAGCCGGAACGGGTCGTCGGAGTCCTTGAACTTCGTGTCGAGGTCCTCGTCGTTCATCTTCCGCCGGTGCGGCGCGATGTCGAGGCCGAGCTCGGCCATGTCGGCGACTTCGTTCTGGGCCTGCGAGACCACGACCGCCATGTCGGTCTCTCGCATCCACCGGAGCTGGTACTCCTTCGGCGCCCGCTCCAGCTCGCGGCAGCGTCTCGATCTCGGCTTCGAGCTCGGCGATGGTGCGCGGCCCACTCGGCCGACACCAGGTCGTACATGCGCACGGCGGTGGCCTTGTCGATGGCCGACGTACATCGCCTTGCCGAGGAACCCCCGGCCGGCGAAGTGCTCGACCAGGTCGGCGGCGATCTCTTCGAGCCGCTTCGGGCCGGGTGATCAGCTGGTACTGCTGGGAGAACTCGCGGGCGACCGCCTTCTCCTGCGTCTCGTCGAGCTCGGCTTCCTCGAGCAGGTCTTCGAGTTCGTCGTCGAAGTTCTCGTTGGTGAGCTGCAGCTCGGGGATGCGGTTCTCGTAGTAGAGCGGGACGGTGGCGCCGTCGTCGATCGAGTCGGCGAAGTTGTAGATCGACACGTAGTCGCCGAACACCCGCCGGGTCTCCTGCTCCTCGCCCTCGATCAGCGGCGTGCCGGTGAAGCCGAGGAACGAGGCGTTCGGCAGCGCCTGCCGCATGTTGACCGCCAGCGTGTCGTACTGGATGCGGTGCGCCTCGTCGGTGATCACGATGATGTCGTCCCGCTCCGACAGCACCGGCATGTCGCTCGCCCTTCTCGGGCGGGATGAACTTGTGGATCAGCGTGAAGACGTAGCGATGGTCCTGGCCGAGCAGCTCCCGCAGATGCGCCGACGTCTCGGCGTGGACCTCGACGCCCGCGGTGATCACTCCGGAGTCGGCGAACTCCTCGTAGAGCTGCTCGTCGAGCTCCTTGCGGTCGGTGACCATCACGAACGTCCAGTTGCCCGGCCGCTTCCGCAGCACCTTCTGGGTGAACCACATCATCGACAGCGACTTGCCCGACCCCTGGGTGTGCCAGAACACCCCGAGCCGGCCCTCGCGTTCCTTGACCTGGTAGGTGGCCTCGAGGGCGTTGTTCACGCCGAGGTACTGGTGGTTCTTGGCGACCTTCTTGACCAGGCTGCCGGTGCGCTTGCCCTCGGCGTCGATCGTGCCGCCGGTCTCGGTGTAGGCGACGAAGTTCTCGACGATGTCGAGCATCCGGTGCGGCTCACACGTCGCCCGCAGCATCGTCTCCAGCGACACGACGCCCGGCTTCGGCCTCGTCGTCGATCTTCTTCCACTCGGCGAAGAACTCCCACGGCGCGTACGTCGAGCCCATCCGGCTCTCCGACCCGTTCGACAGGATGACGAACGCGTTGAACCAGAACAGCTGCGGGATCTCCGACCGGTAGGCCCGCAGGTTGTCGTGGTAGCCTCGTGCACCGTCGCGTTCGGGCGCCTTCAGCTCGATGAAGCCGAGCGGGATGCCGTTGACGAACAGCACGATGTCGGTGCGCGGGTGTGCAGCTCGCCCGTGACCCACAGCTGCGACACCGCCAGCGAACTCGTTCTGATCCGACGACGTTCCAGGTCGACGAACCGAACCCGGCGAGGCTCCTTGCTTGCCCTGCTCGTTCTCGGCCTGCACGACGACGCCATCGCGCAGCAGCTCCCACACCGCCTTGTTCGCCCGCACCGGATCGAGCGACGACCGATCCTCCATGAACTCCGCCACCGCCGCGTCGACGCACCGAGTCGAGCCCGAGGTTCAGCCGCTGAACTGCGTCACGAAGCCGAGCGTCCAGGAACGACGTCGGCTCTTGCTCGACCGACCGAGCTCGCGGCCGAGCTCTCGTCGAACCCGTGACGGTCTCCCAGCCCAGCTCCGCGAGAAGCTCCAGCGCCGGCTGCTCGACCGCCGCATCCTCCTGAACCCTCGGACTCACGACTCACGCCAGCACACCATCCAGATCGAGCTCCGACACGTCCAACTCCCCCGACACCAACCGCGGGAGCAGGAGGTCACGAGCTTCGCGCAAGGACGCGATTCTGTCGTGACAAGTTCGTCGACGAGCTCATGCAGCGGCTCCGCATCGTCGGACTGCGAACGCAGCTCGAGCACTCGGCGGCGGACGCGGAATCGCATCGCCTCAAGCGATCGTGTCGACAGTTCTGCTGCGCCCCATGCACCGGTCGTATCGCTCAGCACCTGGCGATGTCACGGCGGTCGCTCTGACAGGCCAGCGCAAGACAGTCGAGCGGCCGAACTCCGGTGCGAGCCGAACAGTCGTGGCTCTGCAAGCCGACGTGCTCGAAGCCGGCTCTCGGTCGAGCCATCGCCAGCCTCCGAATCGTTCCCGGCTGACGACCAGGATCGTCGCGACGACGTGTCGCTCGAGGACGAGCTGTCGTGCCTTCGTTGCTCGCGACTGCGTAGTCCATCCGTGTCGAGCGTCAGCGAGCATCGACGTCAGTGCCGCTCGTGATCCATGGAATATCGCCGATCGCCAGTACGTCCTCGATGATCGTCTTGGCGGATGCCGCTCGCCTGATGAGCCATTCGCCGCAGATCGCCGAGCGTTCGACCTCCCACCCCTCGGGGATGGGGCCGAGTTCGGAGTCGACCAGCTCGACGTCCTCGTGGCCGGGGAACCGGAAGTGCACGAACCACTCCCGGTACAACACCCGAGCCATCTCCTCCAAGATCTCAATCCGCCGCCGGTTGTTCTCGATCAGATCGTCGAACGACTCGAAGGACCGCTGCGATCTGCATCCTGGGCCTCGAGGCGGCGGAAGTCGCAACTCGGCAGCTCGCGGAACGTCGTGATCGGTGATGTCGGTCGACCGTCGACTGCCGACGTTCGTCTCGATGAACGCTCGACGCCGAGCTCGAGGGCCTGCAACGTGTAGAGCACGAATCGCGAGCATCGACCTGCGCTCGAGTCTGGCACGAATCAGCGCAGGTCGGCGCCAGACGTGCCTCGAACCCTTCGCGGATGATGCGCAACGATGCCAGCGTCGCCTCGTCGTGCAGACGATGTCGCCGCCTCGTGAGCGACCCGGTCGGATCCACTGTCGCGATGTCTTCGTCGGCGATGATCGCTCCGCCTCAGTCGACGAGTCGGATGCCGATCGTCGAGATTCTTGATGCCGAGGTACGACGGCCCGACGTCGCAGGCTTCGGAGTCGCGCGAGGTCCGTCGCAGACTCGGCCATGACGCTCGCCAGCGTTACCGAGTCCGCGTCACGCGTCGAGGACTCCGTGACAGCGACGTCGACCTTGCGCTCGCAAGCTCGTCGGCTTCGTCGCTGAGCTTGCTGAACTCCTCGAACAGCTCCTCGGCATCGCTCGTCGAAGTCGACGCCGTCGTCTTCGGTCGGCGCGCGGTGCCGACGTAGCGGCCGGGGTTGAGGCTCCAGCCCTGCGCTTCGATCTCGTCGATCGTGGCGACCTTGCACAGGCCCGGCACGTCGACGTACGTGCCGTCCGGGAATCGGCTCGCTCGATCATCTCTCGGCTGCCGTCGTCGAACTCGAGGCTCCTCGCCCCGGTAGAGGCGGACGATGTTGGCGAGGAACTCGATCTGCTCGGGCGTGAAGTCGCGGTGGGCCCGGTCGATCTGTCGGTAGATGTGGCGGGCGTCGATGAACAGCACCTTGTCGGCTCGCGGTGCCGTTGCGCTTGCCCTTGTCGAGGAACCACAGCGTGCACGGCAGGGTGACGGTGTAGAAGAAGTTCGAGCCGACGGCGACCATCACATCGACGGCTCGGTCCTCGATGAGCTTGCGGCGGATCTCCAGCTCCGAGCCGCGGGCGTCGGCGGCCGAGTTGGCCATGACGAACCCGGCGCGGCCCGTGTCGTTGAGCGCCGAGTAGAAGATCTGGATCCAGAGGTAGTTGGCGTTGTCGGTGCTTCGGGAGGCCGAACGGGAAGCGGGGGTCGTCCTCGAGCTTCTCCTTGTCGACCTTGTCGACGTTGAACGGCGGATTGGCCATCACGAAGTCGAACTTGCCGACGCTGTCGTGGAGGTCTTCGTAGTAGGTGTTGCCTCGACGGATGTCGCCGCCGAGGCCGTGGACGGCGAGGTTCATCTTGGCCAGCGGCACCGTGTCGTCGCGACTCCTCCTGGCCGTAGATGGAGAGCTCGCTGCCGGGGTTGCCTTGGTGGCGGGCGACGAAGTCGGCGCGACTGGACGAACATGCCGCCCGAGCCGCAGGCCGGGTCGAAGATCCTGCCGTGGAAGGGCTCGATGATCTCGACGATCAGCTTGACGATCGAGGTCGGGCGTGAAGAACTCGCCGCCCCTCTGGCCCTCGGCCATGGCGAAGTTGCCGAGGAAGTATTCGTAGATCAGGCCGAAGGCGTCGCCCTCGATGTCGTCGGCGAGCGAGTTGAGCGTCCGCAGCAGCTCGATCGAGCACGTTGTTGGGGAGCGTGCCGTACACCTTGGGCAGCACGCCCTTGAGGTCGGGGTTGTGGTCTTCGATCGCCGCCATGGCGTCGTTGAGGACCCGGCCCGAGGTCCGCCGACTCGGGCAGGTTCAGCAGATGGTCGTACCGGGCCTCGTCCGGCAGGTACAGGACGCCTCGGGCCTTGTAGTCGTCGGGTCCGACCGGGTTGCGGGCGCTGCCGGTGCCGAGCTCGGCCTGGGCTGCGGCGAACCGCTCCTCGGCGAAGCGCAGGAAGATCAGCCCGAGCACGGGCCCGGAGTACTCCGAGGCCTGCAGCCCCGAGTTCGCCCGCAGCTCGTCGGCGGCATCCCACAGCTTCTTCTGGACCTGCGCCAAGTCAGTCGCCATCAGATACCTGCCCGGTCTTTGTCGCAACCACCGAGCCATCTTCCCACGCACCATCTCTTGCGACCAGTTCCATAGCCGTTGATCTTCGACCCGAAACGACGCGTGCGGACCTGGTGAGACACCAAGATCCCGCGGTTGACCTGCTCACTCGGTTTTCCAGCCAGCGAACCCTCACCGTTAGCCTGACCGTCTCCCACCCAGTCCCCCGGAGGTCTCATGCCCACAGCGCTCATCACCGGTTCGAGCGGTTACATCGCCAAACACACGGTGCAACGATTCCTGAATGCCGGCTACCACGTGCGGGGTTCGGTTCGTCGTCTCGAACGGGGCGACGAGGTGCGAGCCGCCGTGAAGCCCGGCCTCCAAGCCGGCGTCGATCTCGACACCGCGCTCGAGTTCGTCGCTCTCGATCTGGGCTCCGACGACGGCTGGAACGACGCGCTCCAGGGGGTCGACGTGCTCGTGCACATGGCATCGCCCTTTCCGATCGCCCAACCCAAAGACGAAGACGAACTGATCCGCCCCGCAGTCGACGGAACACTCCGGGCGCTTCGGGCCGCCCACGCCAACGGAGTCGACCGGGTCGTCCTCACCTCCTCAGCGGTAGCCATCACCGGAGGCCCGGCCCGACCCAACGGCAGCTTCAACGAAGACGACTGGTCCGACATCAACCACCCCGGGCTCAACGCCTACGGGAAGTCCAAGACACTGGCCGAACGGGCCGCGTGGGACTACGTCGAGAACCAAGCCCCCGACATGAAGCTCACCACCATCAACCCCGTGTTCGTGCTCGGCGCACCGCTGGATGAGAACTTCGGCAGCTCGATCGAAGTGATCGAACGGATCCTGGGGGCCAAGGATCCCGCTGTTCCCGAGATCGGGTTCTCGGTGGTCGACGTCGGCGACATCGCCGAGATGCACCTCCGAGCCGCCCAACGCCCCGAAACCGCCGGGGAACGGATCGCCGGAGCCACCCGAGGAATGTGGTTCCTCGACATGGCCAAGGTGATCAAGGCCGCCCACCCCGACCGCAAGATCGTCACCCGCAAAGCACCGAAACTGCTGCTGCGGGTGCTGGCGCTCTTCGACCCGCAGATCAAGGCCACGCTCCCCTCGCTGGGCCGGATGGACGAAGTCGACAACACCAAAGCCAAAACCCTGCTCGGCATGGACTTCACCGACCCCGACGAATCCGTCCGCACCTCCGCCGCCTTCTTGATCGACAACAACCTCGTCTGAGTCGGACCACATGCGCCGGAAGTGTTGGAGAGCAACACTTCCGGCGCATCTCGAGCTTGTGGGCAGGGGTACGGTTCGGTCGTGGCGGAAGTCGAAGACAACACCGATGCTGTCGCTCACGGGCCACCCGGCTGGGAACCGTGGCCCGACGACCATGAGCTGACACCATTCCAAGTAGCCGTGGTCGATGCTGTTGAAGCGATGACCTACGGAGAGGTGGCCACCTACAACGACATCGCCCACGAGATCGGCCGCCCCGGAAGCGCCCAGGCCGTAAGCAATGTCCTCCGCCACGCACCGGATCTTCCGTGGTGGCGAATCCTTCCCTCGGACGGCCGGCTCTACCGCACTCATGAGCGGTACCAGCGTCCGCTGCTCGAGGCCGAGGGCCACACGATCACCGCCGATCGGCGGGTTCTCACCGATCAGTGAAGATCCACATCCGACAAGTAGACGGCTCCGGTACCTGTGTGCCGGGTCAGGCATGCGGGACACCGGCTTCGTTACTCTTCGCCGGTGGCCACTCCATCAGCCAACATCAAATCGCTCTTGCGTGCCTTCGGGCTGGCCCTTGCCTTTGTGTTGCTGACCGGCTGCGGCGGCGAGACCTCGGCCGACAACACCGTGAGCGAGCCCGCCACGGTGGCGCAGACCTCAACCACCCAGTCGACCACCACCACGTCGCCCCCAACCACCGCAACAGAAGACGCCGACGAGACCGAGCCCACACCAACCGAACAGATCTCCGACTGCGTTCGCTTCACCGACTTCGTTACCGAAGCCGAGCGTGAGGCGTGGCAGACCGTGAACGACAACGTGATGGGCGGACGATCCGCGGGCGGGCCTTCGTTCGGCGATGGGCTGATGGTGTTCTCCGGGGAGACCAACACCGACGGCGGCGGGTTCTCATCCGTGCGTCTGGCGCTCGCACCCGACGCATTGAGCGAGTTCGAACGGGTCGTTGTGCGGGCTCGGCCCGACGGGCGCCAGTACATGATCAACTTCGACGACAACGTGAGCACACGAGATCGCCGGGTCTCACACCAGTCACCGCTCGCCTTCGAACCCAGTGACGACTGGCAGGAGGTTTCGGTGTCCTTCGATGAACTGTTCCCTGAGTTGTTCGGCCGCCCGGTCGACGACCTTCCGTTCGACAAGACCCTCGCAACTGAGATGGGAATCATGATCAACGACGGTCTCGACGGTCCATTCCGCCTCGAGATCGACTGGATCGACCTCTGCCGCTAGCTTCACCCAACGTGTAGGCGCTACGACGCCGACATGGGTCGAAAGTGTTGGAGAGCAACACTTCCGGCGCATGTCGACCCGCACCACATCAACCGCAGTCGGTTGCCACTGCCAGTGCACTACAGACCTGTTCCATCCGAGCGCCGCCCAGCGTTCCCATCCGCTCGGTGAGAACACCGACCGAGACCGACTCGACAGAATCGAGATTGACGGCGCTCGCGAGCGGCACCGGATCCTCTCCGGGCTCGAGCACCACTTCGCTCGGGAGCCCTCGAATCGTGGTGGTGCATGGAGCGACGAGCGCACGCCGCAGCCGCGGGATCGCTACGTCGCGAGTGAGGACAACGACGGGGCGTCGGCCGACTCCGGGGAGCTCACACCACCACACCTCACCTCGCTTGGGAAGATCCATCAGCTCGCACCGGCCGCGTCTCGGAACGAGGAGAGATCACCCCACTCGTCGGGCTCGGTTATCGGACGGGCGGCGTAGGCGGTCTCGTACGCCTCGTCCACCTCAGCCCTCCGGTACTGGCCAAGCAGCGCCGCCAGTGCGGCATCGACCAGCTCGGCATCATTCGAACCAACACCGGTGCTGCGCGCATCTGCGAGCAACACGCTGTCCACGGTCGTGCTGATCCTCGTTCGAGCCATGCGACAAGTATGCCACTTCTATGCCATTCTTTCCAACGAATACACGGCGGCCCGCGCCTGCGCTGGCGACATGCGTCGGAAGTGTTGGAGAGCAACACTTCCGGCGCATCTCGGGGTGAGCGTGGGCTACCGAAGCCGGCTTCAGAGGTAGGTAGCCGCAGCCAACAGCAGCCCGAGACCGGCGACGAAGCCGACGAATCCCAGCACCTTGCTGGTGAGCGCGGATGTGGTGGTGAGCTCGGGCAGCAGGTCGGTGGCGCCGATGTATGCGAAGTTCCCCGCCGCGAACGGGACGAGGAAGATCACCTCGACCGAGCCGGAAAGGGCGTAGGCAACGAGTCCCCCGGCAAGAAACGTTGAGCCCGACAACACGTTGTATGCCAGCGCACTTCGTCGAGACCAGCCGCTATTGATGAGAATGCCGAAGTCGCCGAGCTCCTGAGGGATCTCATGTGCTGCGGCCGCGGCCCAGGCGATCAGCCCGGTGCGGTGATCGATGAAGAATGCACTGGCCACCGACAGTCCGCCTATGAAGTTGTGAAGCCCGTCGGCGATCAGAATGAGATGTCCCATCGGCCGGTGTTCCGATGGTGCCCGATGACAGTGATGCCAGTGCAGGCATTGTTCGAGCACGAAGAAGCCGGTGAACCCGCCCAGGAACCAGATCCACACGGCCTGACGGTTGCCGAGCTCGTCGATCGCATTCGGAAGCATGTGCAAGAACGCACCGCCGAGTAGCGATCCAGCCGCCAGGGCCACCAGCGGCACGATGAGGCGATCCAGGGTGTTCTCGGGCAGGACCAGCGCGACGCTGCCCACCATCGCAATTGCGCTCATGGCCACGCCCAACACGACGATCCAGGTCAGGGTGCTCATCGGGTGCCGGCTCGGGTGTGGGCTGCGCGGGCGAGGTCTGCCGAGCAGCGGTCTACGACGCGGTGGCAATGAGCCGGCCGCCATGGCGCTCCATGGCTGCTTCAACCAGATCCGGGTGGTGGTGGCCACAGGCGACAACGAGAACCTCATCGGGTTCCAGGGCGATCTCTCGTAGCTTCTCGTGTGAATCGAACTCCTCGCTGGCCCTGAAGACGCCCAGGTAACCGCCCAACATGGTCCCCCCAAGCGCGGTTGCGGCGCCGATGGCTGCGACGCCGGCAAGACCGATGCCCGGCACTGCGACCGCGAACAATGCCACGCCGGCCAGAACACCGACGCCGGCCCCGCCGAGGACGCCTGCTTCCACATCATGGCCAAGGTCGACTTCTTCATCGCGTTCGAACACTGCGTGATCACCATGGCGAAGAGCAACACCCAGGTGTTCGCTTCCAAGGCCCACCTCTCTGAGTTCCTTGATCGCTGCCTCTGCGGCCTCGCGGCTGGGGAGGATGGCTGCGATGTGGTCGTGGGAACCATGGGCGGCCGTCTCCTCATCGGTGGCAACGACCCGATGAAGGTGGCGGACGATCTCGGCTTCCTCGGCTGATGCGTTGGGGCCGAACGGGGTGGTGAACGTGCCGACCGGCGTACCGTCGCGGGTGGCGACCGCCAACAGCAATGCTTCGTCGCCTGGGTCACTCTGACCTTCGAAGCGGACGAGTTCCATCACCCTCAGTGCGTCGGGCTCGTAGTCGACTCCCCGCTTGGAGTCGTGGAGAACCTTGCCCGATGCGGTGAGGTCAGCGACGAAGCCAGCGTCAGCCAACCGGCGTTGAGTTTCAGAAAGTGTGTCAAGTGCCATGCCTGATCCTCGGATCAAGATGCCCATTTCCAATAGAGCCATACGTCATGGCCGCCCGAGTGCCATTCGACACGGTCCACATGCGTCGGAAGTGTTGGAGAGCAACACTTCCGACGCGTGTCGAGCGGGGACTTTGGACCCTAGGGGCGGCGAGCTGACTATTCTAGATTGAGAATAGTCAGGAGGTTGAAGAGCAGTGTCGTCGAAACGGGCCATTCTCGGATTGCTGGTCGAACAGCCACTCCACGGGTACGGGGTCGAGCGGTTGATCGAACAGCGAGGCATGCGCAAGTGGACCTCGATCGGGTTCTCGTCGATCTACCACATACTCGACCAACTGGTCGCCGACGGACTGGCCGAGGCTGTCGTGGAGCCTGCACCGGGCCGGGGCAAGGAACGCCGGGTCCATCACGTCACCACCCTCGGTCGACAGCAATGGACCGACGAAACGCTGCAGGCACTGTCCACGGTCACCGAAACCGACAGCGAATTCTTGACCGCTCTTTCCTGTCTGCCGTTGCTCGACCACAAGGACGCGGCCCGAGCCCTGGAGCAACGCCATGGCCTCACTGGAAGAACAGATCGAGGCGCTGGATCACGACCGGGCCGAGGTCGAGCCGGTTCCCAACTTCGTGGGCGCCATGTTCGACTACACCAGATCCCGGCTCACCGCAGCCCACTCCTGGCTCACCGCATTTCTCCACGATTTCACCACTACACGACTGGAGGTCAAACCATGACCAGCATCGACCTGAAGAAGACCTATCGGGAGCACTACACCGCCAAGAAGACCCCGGCGGTGGTGGAGGTTCCCGCCCGCCCGTTCCTGATGATCGACGGAGCCGGCGACCCCAACACCGCACAGGAGTACATCGACGCCATCCAGACGCTGTACCCCATGGCCTACGGGCTGCGAGCGGTGGTCAAAGAAGCCACCGGCGACGCCTACACCGTGATGCCGCTGGAGGGATTGTGGTGGACCGAAGACATGCGCGACTTCGACCCCGCCGACAAGTCGAACTGGCTGTGGACCGCCATGATCTGCCTGCCCGACGCCGTGACCCAGTCGATGTTCGACGACGTCCTCGCCGCCGTCAGCGCCAAGAAGGGGCTGCCGTCGGGCGACAAGGTGCGGTTCGAAATCTACACCGAGGGCACCGCCGCTCAGATCCTGCACATCGGCTCCTACTCCGAAGAGCAGCCGGCCATCGCTGCGCTGCACGACTTCATCATCACCGGCGGTCACCGGCTTTCGGGCAAACATCACGAGATCTACCTGTCCGACCCCCGCCGGACCGACGCCGCCAAGCTGAAGACCATCATCCGTCAACCCTTCGCCGACAACTGACCTGCTTGCCCCGATCGGGTTCATCTGGCCCGAACAGATTGCGTGAGGTTGCGTTGCCTTCCACCCTGTAGGTATGACTTCAGACCACGAGCCGGAGAACTGCATCTTCTGTGAGATCGTCGCCGGGCAGTCACCGGCGAGCGTGTTTCACGAGGACGACTGGACGCTGGGCTTCATGACCATCGCACCGGTGAACAGCGGCCACGCCCTGATCATCCCGAAACGCCATGCCGTCGGACTGGGCGACCTCGACCCCGAAGACGGGCGGCGCGTGTGGGATGTCGCTCACCGAACCGCTGCCGCAATCCGGGGCTCGGGCGTCCGCTGCGAGGGCGTCAACCTCTTCCTGGCCGACGGCAGGGCTGCGTTCCAACAGGTCTTCCATGTGCATATGCATGTGGTGCCCCGGTTTGCGGGCGACCCGTTCCGCATCGACCTCGGCCTGAACGCCCCTCCGTCCCGAGATCAGCTCGACGACACCGCCACCCGCATCAGAGCCCAGCTGTAAGGGACCACATGCGCCGGAAGTGTTGGAGAGCAACACTTCGGGCACGTCTCGATTGGACTATGAGTTGGCCTTCTTCTCCCGGGCTCGCTCCTGGGCCAGGAATGCCTGATAGCGGCGGTTCTCAGTTCCTTCGTCGCCGATGAAGTAGTAAGCAACGTGGAAGGCCAGTGCAACGCCCCACCCCAGCGTGATCCAGAAGGCCGCGGTGGGGACGATTATCCACATGAAGGCGTTGATGATCACGTACGTGGCCACGTGCCACATCACGTCGGTGAAGTCCTTCACCCGTCGGGCTGCTCGTTCCTCGGGTGTGCTCGGCGTGTCGATCTCTGGTGTGTTTGGTGTCTTGGTGGCCATGTTCGTTTCCTCCATCGGATCTGTTGAGCGGATGTGGCTCTCAACCGCCAGTTTCGAGCGCCAGTCTCCAGAGCGGTAGAGGCCAAAGGCTTGAGGCTCGGATCGAGGTGCGCTGGAAGTGTTGGAGAGCAACACTTCCGACCCGTCTCGACGGTCCATTCCGCCTCGAGATCGACTGGATCGACCTCCGGTTCGAAAACGGCGCCGGTGCTAGCGTCGCAGTACAAAGCAATCATCAAAGGGGAATGCGATGCTTCAGTACGTGTGGAGATACACCGTGGACCGGGGAAAGCAGAACGAGTTCATCGAATGGCTCAGATCCAATGAAGATGACATGCGGGCCCACACTCGACCGGGCTGGAGCTACATCGGCACCTGGATGACCGTGGGTGGCTTCGGAAACTACAGCGGCGAATCGAGGTGGGAACTCGAAAGCTACGCCGCCCTTGGCGAAGGGTGGGGCGACGAGACCGCTCAGCGAATCCTGAGCGAGTTGTTGATGATGACCGACAACGTGCATCGCGAGGCGATCCTGCTGCGGAACATCAGCGAAGTGAGTTCTGCACCCAACGTGTAGACGCTACGACGCCGACATGGGTCGAAAGTGTTGGAGAGCAACACTTCGGGCGCGTGTCGATTGGGACTAGGAGTTCTTACAGGTCGAGGTGCAAGCGGAGTGCGTGGTCGAGCTGATCGATGAGCTCGAACCCCAGCCTGCCGACAACAGTGCCGACTGCGCTCGACGGCCACGGAGCGAACCTGTTCAGCTTGTGCCTTGGAGTCGGTGTCGAGCCCGGTCTCCTCGGCCGGCAGCAGTACCTGGAACGGGTAAACCCGGTCAACGCGGGAGGTGACCGGCACGACGGTGATCACCCCACGACCGAGACGGGCCGCGGTCGTGTTG
Organism: uncultured Acidimicrobiales bacterium; assembly: GCA_963751955.1. Taxonomy (GTDB): domain Bacteria; phylum Actinomycetota; class Acidimicrobiia; order Acidimicrobiales; family SZUA-35; genus JABDIY01. The sequence continues at coordinate 81,736 of CAVVWM010000004.1, forward strand.
GCTCCGTCATTGCCGACGATCACAGCCGGTCGGGTACTAGCCGCCTCGCTGCCGACAACCGGATCCAGGTTCACAAGCCGGATCTCACCCCGTCGCATCAGCTGTCGGCGACCGCTGTGTCCCAGCCATCGTTGGCCGGATCATCGGACCATTCGGTGAACGCCGCTGCGTAGGCGTCGGTGAGTTCGGAGGCACGGAGCAGACGGATCGCGCGATGAAGGGCCGCAGACCGAGACCCAATTTGATGAGTCTTGGTGTAGTTGTCGAGGAACTCGACGTCCTCTTCGGGGATACTCACGCTCACCTTCACACCTTTCATACTACCTTGGTAGCATCAGTGCTGCTACCAACTGAACCAGGCGAACAGCCATCTCGCGTGGTTCGTGTATTTACGTTTGTTTACACTAGCGGTATGAGTGCGGAACGGTGGAAGCGGGTCACGAGCGCTGCGGAACGACAACACGGGCTGGTGGCGACCTCTCACCTTCAGGGCGTGGGCTACAGCGTGCAGGAGATCCGCACACTCGTTGCCCGGGGTCAATTGGAGCGAACCGAACGGGGGATCTACCGCCTCGCCGGACACGCCCCCACCTGGCGTTCCACCGTGCTCGCGCACTGCTGGGCCACCAGCGGCCGGGCGTTCGGTGCCACCGCTGCCGCTGTCCACGGTCTCGGCAACCCACACGACCTCTCCCCCGGCTACGCCGAACTGTTGGTCCCCATCGGCGTAAGACCCAGAGCTCGACTTCGCCTGCGCATCCATCGAAGCTCCCGATGGGACCGAGTGCGCACCCTCGAACTGGAGCGGATCCCGGTGATCCCGCTCCCCCAGACACTGGTGTCACTCGCCATGCACCACCGCTTCGAACTGTTCCGATCAGCGTTCAACCACGCCCGCCGCCAGAACCGCATCACCCTCGCCCAGCTCTCCGACGCGGCCGAGCCATTCCTCACCGACGGAACCCCGAATTGCTCGAACCTGCGAGACGCACTGGCACACCTCACCGCCGCACCCACACTGTCCCTCAGCGACTGGAGCGACCAATTCGCCGACTGGTGCGAACACCAAGGCCTCCCGTGCCCCCAACTCGAATACCGGATCATCGACACCGACGGCTACCTCATCGCCCAGGTCGACCTGTGCTGGCCTGAACACAAACTCGTGATCGAACTCGACAGCTGGGCGTGGCACCACGACCGAGATGCCTTCGAGTCCGACCGCACCCGCTACACCCGCCTCGCCGCCCACGGCTGGACCGTGCTCACCATCACGTGGCGCCGCTGGAAAGACGAACCCGACGCCGTCGCCCACGACATCCGCACCGCCCTCACCGCCCGCCACCCCTAGCCCACGACGACATGCGTAGAAAGTGTTGGAGAGCAACACTTCCGGAGCGTCTCGTAGCGGCAAGAAAGATTGACGCTCTGATCAAGATCATACGGGCCGGAGCTGGTCTGAAATCGCGGCCATGCTGGGTGTGACCAAGCAAGCAGCGCAACAGAAGTACGGCCCGCTGTCGGCGTCACCGTAACGACTTGGCCGACAGAACTGTGGTCGGAAGTCTC
>CAVVWM010000005.1:0-48612 GCA_963751955.1 uncultured Acidimicrobiales bacterium
CTGCTCGAGCGTTATTCATACGGCTATGTGAGAGGCCTGCTGCTCGCATTCTTCCGAAGGCATTGTCGATCTGGGCGGGCGTGAGTCGGTCGGCGTCGGCATGGCCGATCTGGTCCTTGAGCCACATGGTGTAGACCTCGGCGTATCCGAAGACTGTCGTGCGCTCGAGTCCCCGCACGTCGCGGGCGAACTCGAGGTACCAGTCCATGAGGTTGTCGACAACAAGGTGGTGTCCGGGCTTCGGTGGTTCAGCAGTTGGGCGGATCTCTCCGGTGTGGATTTCGGCGGCGAGTACGGCCAGGGCCTTTGTGGCCTGCCGTCTCGGTGCCGCGAACGTGTGCGTGTCAAGCGGCGTCGGCGGTTCTTGTTGTCCCGGCCAGCGTCGACGGTTAGCTTCCACTTGCCGTCGGCCAACTCCTTCATGGATCCGTTGCCACGTTCGGCCCGCCGTAGTGGCGGGTATCGCCGGGCTGGGCGTTGGCCATGTTGATGTCGAGGTCGTCGACGCGTACGCACAACTGTTCTTGTCGCAGTGTGAATTCGGCTTCCGGGAGCGAACTTTCCGTGCTCGAGTTCCCAGCGAGCTGCGCAGCGGTACGCAGTTTTCCGTCGACTCGGAGCTGGCCGACGCCGCTCTTGGTCTTCGCTCCAGTCCACATGTGGCAGTCGCCCGTGCGGTCGACTTTGGCCTCGAATCGCTTCTCCCACGCCGCCATAGGCCCAGTCTATCGGGGAGTCTATCGGCAGTCTATGGCACCCAAAGTGCCTAACTAGGCGAAATAGACCAGTCAATCAAGAAACCTCCAGGAGGCTGCTTCTAGAGCCTGACCTGGGATTTTTTGGTACACCCCCCGGGACTTGAACCCGGAACCTGCGGATTAAGAGTCCGTTGCTCTGCCAATTGAGCTAGAGGTGCTTGATTGATTCCCAATATACCGGAATCGTTGAGGGTGACCGAGGGGATTCGAACCCCCGACATCCAGGATCACAACCTGGCGCTCTAACCAACTGAGCTACGGCCACCAAGGCGAATCAGAATGATAGCGGCCCAGACCAGGGGAGCGATAGGGGATTCAGTCGTCAATCGGATCGCCGACAACCACATCCCAGCGGTCCATGCAGTCCCTACACCGGTACGGCAGGATCGTTCCGTCGTCCAGTTCACCGTCGCCCGGAAACCAACCCAGGGGATAGCACGGTCCGCCGCAATCGACGCACACGATTTCTGGATCTGGCATTGGCACGAATCCACCATAGGGATGGTCGAACGCAGAAGTTCGCGTGGGCCACAATGAGGTCGTGGAGACCAACGATTTCGCCTCATTCGGTTCGGTGCAGGATGACGCTCGCTCGCTGTACCGGCTCGCGCTCGGTTGGGCTTCGAAAGTCACGTGGATTGCGTCGTCGATGTTCTGGGCCACGGCGATCACCGGCCTCGCTGCCCTCATCCTCGGACTGCTCGCCCTCGACGGCAGCTTGCGCCTTGTCTGGCTGGTGCTGGGCGGTGGCGCTGTGGTGTTCGGCGTGGGGACCTCGTATCGACTCGGTTCGGGCATCAAGGCGATCATCGCAAACGCTAACGAGCTCCAATCGAGCATCGCCGGTCTACTCGACGATGTGACAGACACCGTTGATGCCCACGAACTGGCGGCCTCCGAAGACGACGGTCTCGTGCGCCGAGCTCGCAAAGCTCGCAAGTTTCGTAGGTCAGCGAAGGATTCACTGGGACGCTACAAAGACGTGGCCAACGCCCTCTCCGTGATCGGCACGTTCCCGGCTGTGGTTGCGAGTTCGCTCGGCTTCACGATCCTGTTCGGGCTGCTCGTCGTGATCTTCGGAGTGGCCTTGCTGTTCTGAGAAGATCGCCATGGCGGGAACAACTCAGTCGATCGATGGGTTCGGTCTGAACATGGACCACAAGGCGAAAGGACTGTCGTGGTCGTGGCCTGGCTCTCTGCTGTTGTTGGATGGATCGTCTATCAGCGTTCGACCGGACTCGGGACCACCGGAGCCCTCCAAGAATTCATCGATGTTGCCGGAGGTGAGTGGTGGGCGCTCTTGGCATTCTTCGTCATCTACGCCGTCCGCCCCTTGGTCTTGTTCCCCGCTTCCCTTCTCACCATCGGCGGCGGTGTTCTATTCGGGCCCGTGGTCGGGGTGGCGGCCACTGTCGTGGGAGCCAACGCGTCCGCCATGGTCGCCTATTGGCTAGCCCGATCATTCGGGTTCAAGACCGAGGGGTCGGAAGAGACCCGGGGCATGGTGTCCCGCTGGTCGGCTCGGATGCGCAACGAGAGCTTCACCACCATCATGGTGATGCGCCTTGCCTTTTTGCCCTATGACCTCGTCAACTACGCCGCCGGGCTGCTTCGGATTCGACCCCTCTCGTTCCTGCTCGCCACCGCTATCGGTTCGCTTCCGGGCACGATTGCGTTCACGCTTGCTGGTGCGTCGGTCGACCGGATCGAAGATGGTGCCGCAGGGTTGAACACTCCGGTGTTGATGGCGTCGGTGGTTCTCTTTGTGGTCAGCGTTGGCGTTGCTCAGTATCTGAAGCGGTCCGACGTCGTCACCTTTGCGACGGGCACCTGACGCGTCATTCCATCCGCCAGAGGACGCCTTAGTAGGGTGAAGTCATGCAGTACGCACCCTTCGGACGAACCGGTCATCAAAGCAGCAGGTTGATCTTCGGCGCCGCGTGTCTCTGGGAGATGAGCCAGGAGCGCGCCGACAGCACACTGGAGATCGCCACCGTTGCCGGAATCAATCACATCGACACCGCAGCTTCCTACGGAGAGGCCGAACCTCGCCTCGCCGATTTCCTTGCCAGTCACCGCAGCGACGTGTTCCTCGCCACCAAGACAGAGAAACGTGATGGGTCCGGGGCGCGAGCAGAGCTCGAGAAGTCGTTCGAGCGCATGGGCGTCGACTCGGTCGATCTCATCCAGCTCCACAATCTGGTCGATCCCGACGAATGGTCCCAGGTCTTCCGAACCCGACGGTGCCTTGGCGGCCATGGTGCAGGCTCGGGAGGAAGGTTTGGTGAGGTTCATCGGCGTCACAGGCCATGGGATCACCGTGCCGCGCATGCACATCAACAGCTTGGGGGAGTTCGACTTCGACTCCGTGCTGTTTCCGTTCAACCACACGATGCTCGCCAGCGACGCCTATCGAGCCGACGTTGAGGAGTTGCTTGACCTTTGCGGCGAGAGGAACGTGGCGGTTCAGACCATCAAGGCCATCGCCATCGGCCGGTGGCCCGAAGGCCAGGACGGTGCCAAGCTCTCGTGGTACAAGCCGCTCACCGACCCCGACGCCCTCGCCCGGGCGGTGGGCAAGGTGCTCAGCAATCCGCAGCTGTTCCTCAACACCACCAGCGACGCCACCTTGCTGCCCGAGATCTTGATGAACGCCGATTACTACCCGAACCCCACCGACGCCGAACTCGACGCCGACGTCGACACATTCGGAATGACGCCGCTGTTCGACGACGGCGACCTGGCCACTATCTAGCGATCGTTGTGCCCGTTCTACGGGCGTTTCCATCGCCAGTTTGCGGAGGCTCGAAACTGGCGTCCGTTGTGCCCGTTCTACGGGCGTTTCCATCGCCAGTTCTGCTGAGGGTTGTGAGATAGGCCTCGGCTGGGCACTCTGTGGATCTGGGCCCGAGGCCGCTTGAGCGTGTGCTCCTTTTTGAAACTCGAACAAGGGGAAACACATGTCCAGCCACTCCATGCGGAGATTTGCTGCGGTCGTCGAAGCCGCCCGGCACACCAGCGGGTTCATCACCAGTGACGAACTCGGTCGAATGATCATTCCATCTTCCACGGTTTCGCGATGGGTCGAGTTGGGCTTGCTTCACCGAATGCAGCGAGGCGTCTTTCGAACCCAATCGGGGGCCTTTGGTTTCGAGGAAAGCCTCGAGCTCGCCATGAAGATCGGATCGGACCAACAAGTGATTGGCGGCAGAACAGCACTGGAGGTCTGGGGTCTCCCCGGAGGAGTTCGTACCAAGGTGAACCTCGTGGGCCCTCGAGGAACCCGAAGTCGATCGATGCACGTGGTGTCTTGGGAGTCTCGAGACCTGCGGCCGGTCGATTCCGTGCGCAAGGGTCGTTTGCGGCTGACCACCCCTTTGAGGTCGGTGATCGACGCAGCGCCGTTCTGTTCCGATGAACAATTGGGACAACAGCTCACGGCCGCAGTCGAATCCCGACACTTCACGTATGAGGATGTTCAAATGCGGTTGGCTGAGCTCTCCAAACGAGGTCGACGTGGACCGGCACAGGTTCGTAAGATCCTCCGAGCTCGCATCACTTTGGACGAACGGGCCCTGAATTCCTATGAGAAGGTGGCTCTGCGGGTGTTCGGCCGGGGCGGCTTCCCGCCACCAATAGCCCAGTACCGAATCGATGTCGGTGGACGCACGTACTACGTCGATTTCGCATGGCCTCAGTACGGCGTGTTCGTTGAGTGCGATTCCATGCTGGCCCATTCGAGCCCCGAGCAGCTCCAGGCCGATCTCGATCGGCAGAACGATCTGGTCGGTGCTTCCTGGACTCCGGTGCGGTTCACCTACTGGGACGTACTCGAGCGCCCCGACGACGTGATTCGCCAACTTGCTTGCCATCTCCCCAGTGCGAACGCGACCTAAGTGGCGATCGAAGTGCCCGTAGAACGGGCGTTTCCATCGCCGGTTCGCGCAGGCTGACTAGCGGTTCTCCGGGGGCAGGAATGTGAGGATCATCGACTCGGCGTGGCGGGTGACGGCCTCGGCGTCGAAGGGAGAGATGCCGTTCACGGCATGGAACTCTTCGGTCATCTCATAAGGGGTGCTGGCCGCTCCGATGAACATGTAGAACAGGTGGCTTCGATCGGCCGCTTCCTCGCCGAGCTCGGCGTCGATATCGGCGATGAGTGCATCAAATACCGTGTGGAGAGGGCTGATGTGAGTCTCGATCAACCACTGGAGTCGCGGCCCCGGGGCGGTGTTCGTCAAGAAGCGGTGGAACTCGGGGTGTTTGGCGAAGAACACCACCGCCTCGGTTACCAAGATCTTGGCCCGTGCTCGCGGGTCGAGATGGGCCGAGGTTTCCAGCGCGGTCCCGAAGGTGGCGTGGAATTCCCCGAATGCCTTTTCCGCCGCTGCCCGCCACAACTGGTCCTTGGATCGGAAGTGGAAGTCGACCGCTTCTTGACAGACTCCCGCTTTGGTGGCGATCGCACGGGTGGAAGCCGAGTCGAATCCCTGTAGAGCGAACTCGTGCATGCCCGCCGCAATGAGACGTCGACGGGTCTTCAAGGTGCGCTCTTCGGGACGGACACGCTGGGTGCCGGATCTACCGCTATGAGAAGCAGTGGCCATATGAAGGAACGTAGTTGGGTTGAGGTGTCCTGCCAACATTTGAACGTTGCATCAACGTTGCAGCTCCGAGACGCTCTAACAGTTACTGATTGGTAGGTTGCAGCCGCCTTGATAGCGTCAACCGGATATGGAAATCCTGTGACCAGGGTCATAGGCTTCACATACCAACCTGACCGAAGAAGGATTAACCGTCATGGCCTTTGAAACAATTCTCCACCGCCTGCACGATCGGGCATCGACGAACGGAAGCGCCGTCGCTTACCGCGACAAGACCACCGGATCGTGGCGAGAAACCACCTGGGCCGAGTACGACGTATTGGCGGGTCGGTGCACCAAGGCGCTCATGAAAATGGCAGTCGGTGAGGGCGACGTTGTCTCGATCCTGGGAAACAATCGTCCGGAGTGGAGTCTCATGTTGCTCGGTGCGATGGGTGCTGGCGGGACCGGTGCTGGCATCTATGCCTCCAACGCTCCCGAGGAGGTGTCCTACATCGTCAATCACAGTGAATCCAAGGTGATCATTGCGGAAGACTCCACCCAGTTCGAGAAGATCCTCTCCGAGTGGAACAACATGCCCACGCTGGCGCACGTGGTGATGATGGAGGGGGCTGAAACCCATAGCGATGGCCGGGTTATGAGCTGGGAAGACTTCCTCGCCAGCGGCGATGATATTGATGATTCTGTTGTTGCCCAGGCCCGAGATGCGCTGGGAGCTGATCAGGTTGGTTCCTTCATCTACACCAGCGGCACCACCGGACCGCCCAAAGCGGTCATGCTGACCCACGAGAACCTCGCCTGGACTGCAGACATGTTGGCCAAGGCGGCAGATATCCAGGCCGGCGACGAGATTCTCAGCTACCTCCCGCTGTCCCACATCGCCGAACAGGCCAACACGGTTCTTATCCCTCTCACGATTGGTTCGGTGGTGAATTACTGCCACGAGGGACTCAAGGTCGCCGACTACCTCAAAGAGGTCCGACCGATGGTCTTCTTCGGTGTGCCCCGCGTCTGGGAGCGTTTCTACGCCGGTGTTGGCGCCAAGATGCAAGAAGCCGAAGGCGTCAAGGCCAAGATTGCCGGTTGGGCTCGCGGTGTGGGAACCAAAGCAACTGCGGTTCGCAATGCCGGCGATTCCCCGGGCGGTCTGCTCGGTATCCAAGACCAAATCGCCGACAAGTTGGTCTTCTCCAAGCTCAGGGAGGCACTCGGTCTCGATCGGTGCAGGGTGTTCATTTCGGGAGCAGCACCCGCCTCCCTGGAGATTCTCGAGTTCATGGGCTCGCTCGGGATCATCATCTGTGAGATCTATGGACAGTCCGAAGGCACCGGACCAACCAGTTCCAACCTCCCCGGTGCGGTGAAGTTCGGTTCGGTCGGCAAGCCACTTCCGGGGGTTGAAGTCAAACTTGGCCCTGATGACGAGATCATCTTCCGTGGCAAGAACGTCTTTGCCGGCTACTCCAAGGACCAGGTAGCAACCGACGAATGCCTGATCGATGGTTGGTTGCATTCGGGAGATCTCGGAAGCTTCGACAGCGACGGCTACCTCACGATCACGGGGCGTAAGAAGGACATCATCATCACCTCCGGTGGTAAGAACATCGCACCGAAAAACATCGAGGGTGCGCTCACTGCACTCGAACTCGTCGGTCATGCTGTGTGTATTGGTGAACAGCAGCGTTATCTCACCGCACTGATCACGCTGGAACCCGAAGCCGCCAAACGTTTCGCCGAGGCCCATGGAGAGGACCTGGCCATGCTCCATGCCAGCGATGCCCTGCGTGGCCATCTCGAAAAGGAAATCGCCGACAAGGTGAACAACCAGTTCGCTCGAGTGGAACACGTGCGCAACTTCAGAGTGTTGGCTGACGAGTTCACTGTCGAAACCGGTGAGCTGACTCCCACCTTCAAGATCAAACGCAACGTAGTCAACGACATGTACGCCGGCGAGATCGAGAAGGTCTACGAGATGGGCCAAGCCATCTAGCCCTACTCGATCGTCTCGTCACCTCGGCTGGGTTCTGCGCGGGCTGGCGCGTTTGGATAGCGTCGCTCCGTGGAGTCAGAGGTCGAGCACAAACGAGGTCGTCCCGGAACCGGCTGTGCGTTTGTGATCGGGGTCAATGCGGTGTTGGGCGTGCTGGTCGTACTGGTCTTCTGGGCGATCGGATCGACCTTGGACCAAACTCGCTCCGGCGTGCTGGTCGAGAACGGGAGCCTCAGTGTCGTCTCGGCGGTGTGTCCTGGAGAACGATTGGAGGCGGTACGCCTGTTCCGAATCGGCGGTACCGAGGAGCAAGCCGAACAACAGATCATCTGGGAGATCGAAGGTGACGGAGCGTTTCCCGAACGGTTCGAAATCGGCGCTGAGCTGCCTGGTCTGAGCACTGTGGTTCCGCTGTTCGAAACGATCGTTGATTCCGATGAACTGGTGTTCAGGTTGCGCAGCAATCAGCTTCAGAACGTCGACGCATTCGGGTTTGTGCCGGGTGAGGTGCGTGACAGGCAGGTGGCATCGGTCCCGGCTCTCACCGACCGATCCGAGGATCAGTTCAGCAAGCGGGCTCTCGAAGCCACCCCGTGTGATTAGCGAGGGATCGCTCAGACCTCGATGACGATCTTTCCTTTGGCTCGTCGCTCCATCAGCTCGGTGATGGCTGCGGGAGCTTCATCCAGCGAATAGCGGCTTGAGATGAAGGGTTTGATCTTGCCGTTGGCGTACATGTCGAACAGTTCGGCCACGTTCTGCCGGTGGCCAGCCGGATCTACCATGGTCGATGCCCCCCAGAACACACCGACCACCTGGCAGTTCTTCAAAAGGGTCAGGTTCAGCGGAAGCTTGGGAATGCCGGCCGGGAATCCTATGACGAGGAACCGGCCTTCCCAGTTCATGGCTCGAACCGACGGTTCGGCGTAATCCCCACCGACAGCGTCGTAGATGATGTCGACACCTCCTCCACCGGCTGCTTTGATTTCGTTCGACAATGTTTTCTGCTGGTCTCGATCCAGCGGTTGGCGGGGATACACGATCCCAGATTCGGCACCATGGTCGAGACATAGCTCAACCTTGTCCTGGGTGGAGCAGCCGGCGATCACCTTCAGGCCCATCGCCCGCCCCAATTGAACCGCAGCGAGTCCAACCCCGCCGGCCGCTCCCAGAACGAAGAGCGATTCGCCTTCTTTGGCGTGGGCTCGGTTCTTCAGGGCGTAGTAGCTGGTGGCGTAGGTGAGAAGCAGGCACGCTGCGTCATCGAAGGGCATTTGGTCCGGGATCGGGATGCAGGATGCTGCGTCTACCTCGATCTCTTCGACCATCGCCCCGTGCCCGGGCACCGCGAGAACCCGATCGCCGACAGCCAGGTTGGTTACCCCTTCGCCGACCTCGGAAACAATGCCGGCGAGCTCACCGCCGGGAGCGAAAGGGCGGCTCGGCTTCACCTGGTACAGGTCCTGAATGATCAATGAGTCGGGGAAGTTGACCCCGACCGCCTTGACGTCGATGACAACCTTCCCCGGACCGGCGGTCGGCGAGGCAACGTCTTCGATCGAGAGGGTCTCGGGACCACCGGGCTGATGCGACAGGAGTGCTTTCATACCGGGAGGCTAGTTGCCGGCCAAAGGTGCATCGAAATCGCTACAGCGAGGCTGTCAGCACAGGAAGATCGCCCCGTACCGAGACCTCCGAAGACACACAATCGGAAGCGATCAATGTTGACATCGTGTCAGGGTCGGCGCTCGTCGCCCAAGCGCGGGCTCCGGAACTGTCGGCGACAGCCATCATCGCTTTGACCGGCTCGCCATCTCGTCCGTAGGTCACCGTGTAGGCGTCGATGGTTGCGGCGTCGGGCGTGTGTGCCATCAACGAGCGGGACGGTTCAGCGTCGATCAAATCCTGAGGTCGCTCGTACCGAAACGCGGATGGGGGAGTATCGCTCCCCACCACACAGAAGGAGTGTTTGCTGAACCACCCCCCGTTTCCTGTGAGAAACGCTGTACCCGGTGCGATCCGCAACTCATCGACCGCTTGGGCGAGCGCATGAAGGCAGTAGCTGTTGAACGGTCCACCGGCAAAGGTCATCCCACCGGTGATAGTGAACTGCCGGGACGGATCGAGGCCCAACTCCTGCTGGGCGGTCTGTACCGCCGATGGGAAACAACTGTAGAGATCGAGCCAGCGCACGTCGTCGAGCGATACTCCTGCCAACTTCACCACATGGGCGCCACCGATTCGCATAGAGGGACTAGCGGCGAACGAGTCTCGGGTTCGAGCCAGCAGCGGGTCATGCCCGCCGCTTCCTGCCAGCGGGAAGATCCAGGAGCCGGGATCAACACCGGCTGACCGAGCAGCCTGGGCGGTACAGAGGACCACCGCGGCTGCCTGATCCACGTCGATGTTGCTCGTCATCAGCTTGGGGAATGGATCGGCGATCATTCGATTCTGATCGGTGGCGGTTGCGATCTCGTTCGCGGCTGTGGCGCTGGTCGCCCATGCGTTCGGGTTCTTGCTGGCAACGGTGCTCGCTCTCGCCCAGAGTTCGGCCGTTGCCCAAAGGTATTCGCTCGGAGTGAGCCCCATTCGATGACGGACAACACTGGCGGCCATGGCGTAGAAGTTCACCGCTTCCAGACCCCAGGTTTTCCAGTCGGCGTCCTCCCAGTATTCGGTGTCGATGCCGAACTCGAAATCGGGGATAGCGCCCTGAGCCTCGGAGAGGTACGGCGACTTGAGTCCTGCTTTGTTGTCTCGGCGACGGGTTCTCATCGTCTCGGCTGAACAGATGAGCACGGAATCGACGTCGCCCCGAAGCAGATCCAATGCCGTTTGATTGACCAGGTCGTAGGCCTCGTTGCCGCCAAGCTGGGTGATTCCCGTGGCGGTAGGTGACAAGCCCAACTGTTCAGCCACCAAAGTTCCGGGGTCGGAGTATGGCCATACGCCCTTGAGCACGCGAACCTGGTCGAGCGCCATATTGGGCGGCAATGTTCGCTTGGAAACGTCGGCCATCATGGCGATCGGTTCGTTGTCGACGTCTCGTCCCTTCAGCTGGGCGGCTCCGACGATGACCGGGGTCCTGGGATCCATCGGATTCATCCTATGACGGGCACTGAGACAGTCTCGAACAGAGGAATCGAACGCCATTGTGGTCGCTGCCCTTGCGTTACCTAACAAACGTTAGGTAGGGTTCACTGCGTGGTCTCAGACAGCACAGCAGCACCCAAGCGACGACTTCTCGATGCCGCGGCCAAGCTCTTCTCCACCAAGGGGTACGCCGAAACCTCCCTCCGTGATATCGCCGGAGCTGTCGGTATCAAGGCCGGTTCTGTGTACTACCACTTCGTGTCCAAGGACGAGCTGTACACCGAGGTGCTCGACGCAGGTATGGACATGATGATCGATGGCTTCGCCGCGGTGGCATCGGACCTGGAGGCAGCGTCACCCGAGCCGCGCAGTCGGCTTCGGGCGCATGTATTGGGGCATCTCGACGTGCTCCACTCGAACCTTGCCTACACGTCGCTGCACGTCACCACCTTCCGCACCGCACCTCAGTCGGTTCGGTCTGTCTTGGTGCCCCGTCGCGACGCCTACGAGGCTATGTGGACCGAGTTGTTGTCCGATGCACTCCCGGAAACGCCTGGCGGGGAGATCACCATTCTTCGGTTGGCGCTGTTCGGGGCTATGAATTCATCCATCGATTGGTTCGATGCAGATCAAGGCAGTCTGAAGGAGTTCGCCGACGTGATAACCGATGCATTCTGGGCCGGAGCGACCGAGCGTCTTGAAAGGGCAGCCTGATGCGCCCGATTCGCTCCAAGATCGACACCGGCTCGGCTGACTTCGCGGACAATGCTGACGCCTATCGGGATCTGGTGGCCACACTCCACGAGCGGATGCAGTGGGCGATTGGGGGTGGGCAAGGGCGTGAACGCAGTATCGAACGCCACCTCGGGCGCGGCAAGGTCATAGTTCGGGACCGCATCGACCTCGTGATCGATGACGAAACCCCATTTCTCGAGTTCTCGACGCTGTCTGGCTACGGGCAATACGACAACTCCGCACCCGGGGGTGGAATCGTCACCGGGATCGGTTTGGTGCACGACGTGCCGTATGTGTTCATCGCCAATGACGCAACGGTGAAGGGCGGGTCGCTCACTCCGATCGCCATCAAGAAACACGTCAGGGCTCAGCAGATCGCAGACGAGAACGATTTGGGGGTGATCTACCTGGTCGATTCAGGAGGTGCATTCTTGCCGTTGCAAGACGAGATCTTCCCGGACAAGGATCATTTCGGCGGTTCGTTCTACCGGCAGGCTCGACTCTCGGCTCGTGGTCTCCCGCAGCTTTCGGTCGTCCTCGGCGGGTGCACCGCTGGAGGGGCCTACGTTCCTGCGCTCTCCGACGAAGTGATCATGGTCGAAGGGATCGGCCGGATCTTCTTGGGTGGCCCGCCGATCGTGAAGGCGGCCTTGGGTGAGGTGATTGATCCAGAGGACCTGGGTGGTGCAGAACTTCACACCCAGATCAGTGGTGTCAGCGACTACATGGCCAACAACGAGCATGAGGCCTACGGTCGGCTCCGAGAGATCTGCCAGACAACAAACCAACGGTCGATCAGCGACCGGCAGGGATGGATCGATTGGGTCGAGCCGAAACAGCCTGTGTACTCACCGGAGGAGATCTACGGGATCATCAGCGCTGATGACCGAATCCCGTGGGACAGCACCGAGATCATTGCCAGGCTCGTCGATGGATCCGAATTCTCACCGTTCAAACCCGAGTGGGGCACGTCGATCGTCACCGGATTCGCCCGTCTCTGGGGCCATCTGGTGGGTGTGATCGCCAACAACGGCATCATCTTCTCCGAGTCGGCCCTCAAGGCCACGCATTTCATCGAGCTATGCGAGCAACGAAGAATCCCAATTCTCTTCCTCCAGAACACCACGGGATACATGGTGGGGCGAGACTCCGAAATGGCGGGCATCGCCAAGCACGGAGCAAAGATGGTCGCCGCCGTGGCCAATGCCACCGTGCCCAAATACACCGTACTGATCGGCGGTTCCTACGGGGCGGGAAACTACGGAATGTGCGGTAGGGGCTTCGAACCCAGGTTTTTGTTCGCATGGCCAAACTCCCGAATTGCGACTATGGCTCCGAACACTGCCGAAACAGTCCTTAGCGACATACGCCTTGGCGGCCTCAAGGGACACGAGACGACCGAGGAGGAGATTGCCGAAATAAAGGCGGAGATCCGGGGTCAGTTCGAGACCCAATCCGATCCCTATCACGCAACCTCCCGGCTGTGGGACGACGGGTTGATCGATCCGATCCACACCCGAGATGTGCTCGGACTGTGCCTCGCGCTCGCCGCTCGTCAGAACGAACCCGCCCCCGGGCCTGGCCTCGTCTACCGGATGTAACTGTCATGAGAATCCTTATTGCCAACCGAGGCGAGATCGCTCGTCGAATAATCCGAACCGCTCACCGACTGGGACATCAAACAGTTGCTGTTTTTGCCGATCCCGATGCCGAGGCCCCTTTTGTTCGAGAGGCAGGCCATGCCATTCGCATCGGTCCGGCTGAACTGTCAAAGAGCTACCTTTCCTCGGATCGAATCCTGGAGGCGGCGCGGACCACGGCAGCGAACGCGGTCCATCCCGGCTACGGATTCCTATCTGAAAACGCGAATTTCGCACGAGCGGTGGCCGCAGCCGGGCTCACCTGGATCGGCCCACGGCCAGAGGCTGTCGAGTCGATGGGTTCCAAGATCCAGGCTCGTCGCCTCGCAGCTGGGGCTGGCGTCCCGATCATCCCCGGCTTCGACACTTCCCAGGACCGAGCCGACCTTGGGGCCGCAGCACAACGAATCGGGTTTCCGGTCCTGGTGAAGGCGGCAGCCGGCGGTGGTGGCAAAGGCATTCGTATAGTTCACGAGTCCTCCGGCTTCGACGCTGCGCTCGACGAGGCGATCGGCGAAGCCGAGCGTTCTTTTGGTGACAGCGCAATGATCGTGGAGCGCTATATTCAGCGGCCCCGCCATGTCGAGGTTCAGGTCATCGGCGACAAGCATGGCAATCTGATCGATCTCGGAACGAGGGAGTGTTCGGTCCAGCGCCGATACCAGAAACTTCTTGAAGAAGCGCCGGCTCCGAACCTGCCCGACGCCACCCGCCACGGCCTGCGCGAGAGCGCTCGGCTCCTCGGTCACGCGATCGGCTACGACAGCGCTGGCACGGTGGAGTTCGTCGTCGACGATGAGACTGGCGATTACTTCTTCCTGGAGATGAACACTCGGCTTCAGGTCGAGCACCCGGTCACCGAGGCTGTTACCGGCCTCGATCTTGTTGAACTGATGATCGGTTCAGCGGCTGGAGCCCCACTGCCGCTTGCCCAGGATGACGTAACCCACGAGGGTCATGCGATCGAAGTGCGGATCAATGCAGAAGATCCGGCGCGTGGCTTCGTACCTCAGATCGGCACCGTATCGATACTGCGAATTCCCCCCAGCGTGCGTTGGGACGCAGCGATCGAAGAAGGTTCGGAAATCTCACCCCACTACGACGCGATGGTCGCCAAGCTCATCGTGCACGGTCCCGACCGTCCCACCGCCCTGGAATCGATGGCTACAGCGCTCGACAAGTTGATCCTCGGCGGCGTGGTAACGAATGCCGGCTTCCATCGATGGCTTCTGAAGCAGTCGCCGATCATTGAAGGGCGGGTGACAACAAGGTTCCTCGACGAAACAGCGATCCCGGCCGAGCGGGAGGTGTCGGCCGCAGCCGAGCTTGCCGCCGGCTTGATGCAGAACAGACGTCGATCGGTGCAGAAATCCAATCCATGGGACTCCTTGCACAGTTTCGCAGTTACACCTCATCGTCCGGAGCGTTCAGTGCTCCTGCGGGACCTCGATGGCGAGGTCTACGTTTCGAGCCCTCGCTTCGATGCCGACGTCGTGGGTGTCGCCCAAGGCGAACACGTGACCGTGAACGAGGGTGGCCATTCCCACTTCTTCTCCGTGGTACACCGGTCCACCCATTGGGCGCCCGCCTCCGAAGAGGCCCATGGGTCCGCCGGCGCCATCGTGTCACCGTTTCCAGCGTTGGTGGCCGAGGTGCACGCCGAGCCGGGGCAAGAGGTCGAATCTGGCGAGGTTTTGGTCGTCGTTGAGGCGATGAAGATGCTTCACTCACTCAAGGCGGCCGGCCCGGGAACGGTCGCAGATGTTCGTGTGACTCCGGGCGAACAGGTGGCTAGCAACCAGCTGCTTGTCACCTTCGCCGAAATCTAGCTCAATTTCAGTTGGCGTTCAGCCGGCCGTGGGAGGGTGGTGAGCGTGAGGATTCTTGTTGTCGAGGATGAGCGCACTGTGGCGTCGGCTCTACGACGGGGACTTCAGGCAGAAGGTTATGCGGTCGATATCACCGACAACGGTGAGGACGGACTGTGGCGGGCCCAGGAGGGCAGCTACGACGCCATCATCCTCGACGTCATGCTCCCCAAGTTGAACGGCTACAAGGTGTGCCGCTCGCTGCGGGATTCTGGCAACTGGACTCCAGTGCTGATGTTGACCGCCAAAGACGGCGAGTTCGACGTTGCCGAAGGCCTCGACACCGGCGCAGACGACTACCTCACCAAACCGTTCTCATTTGTGGTCCTCTCCGCTCGGCTGAGAGCCCTCCTCCGCCGAGGCGGAGCCGAGAACGCAGAAGGATCGACCTTTCAAGCCGGTGACCTCGTGCTCGATCCCAAGCGCCATTCGTGCCAACGAGGAGACGCCGCTATCGAACTCACCGCCAGGGAGTTCGCCATCCTTGCGTTCATGGTGCGGCGCGCCGGCCAGATCTCCACGAAGGCCGACATTCTCGCCAACGTGTGGGACTACGACTTCGAAGGCGCCCCGAACATCGTTGAGGTGTACGTGCGGCGCCTGCGGAAGAAGATCGATGAACCGTTTGGAAGCCGTACGATCACAACTGTGCGAGGTGTTGGTTACCGACTCGAACCTGATGGCTGACGATGTCGACTATCTGGGATAGCTTGCGCAATCGCATCGCAATGGTGGCAACAGCGGTCACCTTGGTGCTGCTCATTCTGGTAGCCGCATTGTTGCTGGCGGCCCAACAGCGGCAGCTCGATCAGGCGGTCGACACTGCATTGCGAGCAGAAGTCTCCGACGTCCAACGCGATCTGACGATCACGTTTCGGTCCTTCGATGGTCGGCGGCCACGAGCCAACCAGCTCGACGCAGCGCAACTCGAACGATTCGTCCGCAACTCCCCGAACAACTTCCAGCTCGTCACTCGCAACGGCGATGTGGCCCTTGCCGCAGGACGATTTTCCCAAGAGACACCGATCATCGATGCCGCCGACCTGTTTGCAGCGAACGATGACGGAGCGTTCCAGACCGTTGCCGATCCTGATGGCAATCGGTTCCGCGTGGTGTCAACCGACGTCGGGGCTCAGCGGGCGCTGATCGTCGGCTACTCGTTGGCCGATGTGGACCAGGCCCAGCGGGCCCTGCGCCGCACCTTGTTGATTGTGCTTCCCTCACTGGCGGTCTTGCTCGGCGTGCTCATCTGGTTCTTCGTTGGCCGCGCCCTCGCCCCCGTCGAACTGATGCGACGTGAGGTCGACGCCATCTCGGCCGAGGAACTTGGTGCACGAGTCTCGACTCCTGACACCGAGGAACTGAGTGCGCTGGCGACAACGATGAATTCGATGCTGAGTCGATTGGAGGCATCGTCGACAAAGCAGCAGCAGTTCGTGTCAGATGCGTCTCACGAACTGCGCAGTCCTCTCACCGGAATCCGCAGTCAGATGGAAGTGAACATCGCCCATCCCGGTGCGCCTGGTCGAGGAGAAGCCGAGCGAGACATTCTGAACGAGACCATTCGGATGCAGGCGCTGGTGGAAGACTTGTTGACCTTGGCACGTAGTGATCAAGGGCAACAACACGTCCCCAAGGAATTGCTGGACCTCGACGACGTGGTCCTGGCCGAGGTCAACCGGCAGCGACGATCGACGACAACTTCGATAGACACTGCGGCTGTGTCAGCTGCCCAAGTGACCGGGAACGCCGACCAGCTCACACGACTGGTCCGCAACCTCGTGTCGAATGCGCTTCGGCATAGTGTGAGGGAGGTAACGGTGTCGGTCCGTCAGGTGGGTGGCAACGTTCAATTGATGGTCGCAGATGACGGGTCCGGCGTTCCCGAAGCGTTGCGGGAAGGTATCTTCGAAAGATTCACGCGCTCCAACGATGCCCGCGATCGGGATTCAGGCGGAAGCGGTCTCGGCCTTGCCATCTGCAAGACCATCGCCGAGGGACACGAGGGATCGATTCACCTCGAACCCCCAAATCAATTCGTGATTACTCTGCCCACTGCCAAGATTTCTCAGCACACCCAGGACTAGAGGCTGGCGATTGCCGCCTCGTAGTCGGGTTCCTGAGCAATTTCGGGAACGAGCTCGGTGTATTTCACCTGTCCATCGGTTCCCACGACGACGATTGCGCGGGCACAAAGACCTTGGAGCGGCCCGTCGACCAGCTTCACCCCGTAGTGCTCGGCGAAATCGGAGTTACGAAACGTCGACGCAGTAGCGACGTTCTCGATTCCCTCGGCACCGCAGAACCTTCCTTGGGCGAAGGGGAGGTCGGCTGACACGTTCAACACCACCGTGTTGTCCAGTGCGGCTGCCTTTTCATTGAATGTACGCACGCTGGTGGCACAGGTCGGGGTGTCGATGCTGGGAAAGATGCTGACCACAACGTTCTTGCCGGCGTGATCAGATAGTCGGACCTCCCCCAGATCGCTACCAACCAGCGAGAACTCCGGGGCGGTTGAGCCGATCGCCGGAAGGTCGCCATTCGTGTGTGCAGGGTTACCACCAAGGGTTACAGAAGCCATATGAACAGTTAATCGGCTGATCCAAGTGTTCAGGCGACCGCGTATCGGTCTATTCGCCCCGTCGACTGGCCCCGCGGTTCCGGGGTAACGCCATGAACGGCCACGGGTTCGGCACATCGCCCATGGCACTCACGATCAGTGTTGGACCATCGTGATCGAAACCGGTGTGAAGCGCAGTTTTAAGCGAATCGAGGTCGTCGGCTCGAAGAGTCTGGACCCCGAAACTTTTTCCGAAGGCCATGAAGTCCGGGTTCTTCAGCGTCGATGCAATTGTGCGGTCCGGGCCGAAACGTTCGGTTTGGATCCGCTTCACATTGCCGTAGGCACCGTTGTCGTGGAGCAGCAGGGTAACCGGGATGTTGTATTGGGCTGCGGTCGCCAACTCCGAGGCTGTAAACAGGAAGCCGCCGTCACCGATCAGTCCGAGGACCTTGCGGTCACCGGCGCCCACCTGTGCGCCGATTGCCTGCGCTACGCCAGCGCCCAGCGTGCCGGCGGGACCGCTGGTGAGGAAGGTTCGAGGATGCCGAAACTCGAAGAAGAGATGTGCTGCAAACCCCATTTGGGTCACGTCTTCCACGATGATGCCATCGTCGGGCAATACCTCTCGAATGACAGACATGGTGGCCCGCTGTGGTTCGAGGTGGGCGGTGTCGGCGGCGAACATGGCCCGGCGCCGGGTGAGTTCGTCGTCAAGCTGACGCCCGCCAGTGGCGTCGCTCGGCAGTGCGTTCACAATTGCTCGCACGCCCTGAGCCGCATCAGCATGTAGTCCGACGGTGCCGAGGCCATGCCGATCGAGCTCGGACTCATTGATGTTCACCTGGATGATCGTCATCTGATCGTCAGTGCCCCAGCGAGTGATCGGAAACTCGAGTCTGGTGCCGATTCCGATCACCACATCGGCCTCGGGCCAGAGGCCATGGCCCACTGTGAGGGGCACCCAAAGCCGGTGACGAGCATCCAGAACGCCGTGGCCCTGACGGCGGGTGAAGACCGGCGCTTCCAATCGTTCGGCCAGCTCCCGTACCTCCCCAGACCCACCGTAGGCTCCGGCGCCGACCACGATCAAAGGTCGGGCGGCGGAAGCGAGCAGCCCCGCAATCAGATCTACCTGGTCGCCGTCGACATCGGGTTTTGAGCCTTGTGGAGACGACAGAATTCCGTCCACCTCTTGGTTCCAACAATTCACGGGGAGCTCGACGGTGACCGGGCGCGGTTCGTTGGACAGGAGGTGGTCCAACGCAGTTCCAACGACCTCCACCGCCTGGCCGCCGTCACTCACATAGCCGGTGTGTTTGGTGACCTGTGCGAGCACAGCTGCAGGATCTTGGAGATCGTGCAAGACGCCGGTGTTCTTGCCTGCCAGCCACGTTGGCACTGCGCCGATGAGTCCGAGCACCCGCGCACCTGCCCAATAGGCACTGGTGAGCGCCGCTGTGGTGTTGAGCATCCCGGGTCCCGGCACGACACAAAACGCTGAGGGAGCGCCTGTTACCTGAGAGTGTCCCATCGCCATGTACGCCGCACCCTGTTCGTGTCTGGTAACGATCGGGGAGATGTCACGGGCGTCAACAAGCGGGTTGAAGAAGTCGTCGTTCTGCACTCCGGGAATGCAATAGAGGGTGTCGATCTCCAACTTCCGGAGTGCGTCGATAGCCAGTTCGGCAACGGTGGTCACCAGGTGCAACCTAGTTGCATTCGCCCGAGCTCGGGTAGCTCAGAACCGACCGGGTCACATGGCCATTCGACCGATGTTGGCAGACAGCGGTTGGCCTACTTTCAACCGTGTGACAAAGTTCGACCTCGCCCAGAGCCACGCTCGGACAGTTCGGGTGTCGTAACGTCGATCCCGTGGTCCGCATCCCCCTCCTCTCCCCGCGGCTGGCGTGGGTCCGGCGTCGTCGAGACGACCTCCGGTCGGCGCTGGCGGTGACCCAATCAGGAGCTCCACCTCGGCGCGCCGACTGGGTCTTGGCCGGGCTATTCCTCATCCTCGGGGTTCTCGAGGGTCTCACCGAGATTCGGTCTCATCCCTCCGGATGGGTCGAAGTTCTTGCTTCGCTGATCGCCGCAGGCGGTGTGCCGTGGCGACGGGTCACCCGTCCCTACCCGCTCCTAGCAAGCGTGTTGGCGTTCTCAGTAGCATCGGGATTCACCGACGATCCAGAGTTCGGGCTGACCGGCGGAGCCTTCCTCTCCATCGTGTTCCTGGTGTACGCCCTCGTGCGATGGCGACCCGAGGCCGACATCGTCGCGGCGCTGCCGATCATCCTCATCGCTGAACCCCTCGGTGCGCTGCTGCGAACCGGCGTAGCGTCTGACCTGATCGCCAGCTTCACCCTCTGGACCCTTGTTGCAGCCGCTGCTCTGTTGATGAGGTACCGCTCTGTTCTTCAGCAGAACAACCTGGAACAGGCTCGTCTTACCGAGAGAAACCTCCTGGCCCGGGAACTCCACGATTCGGTTGCCCACTACGTGTCGGCCATCGCAGTTCAGGCTCAGGCAGCACAGTACGTGGCCAGGAACGATCCCGATGCTGCGCTCCATGCAATGGCCGAGGTGGAAGCCACCGCCAACCGAGCGATCGACGAAATGCGGAAGATGGTCGGCATGCTGCGATCTTCCGACGACATCGCCCGAACCGTTGCGCAGACATCGCTACTCACGCTGGGGGATGGCACGATTCACCCTGGGGTTCAGGTCACAGGACAATCGGATCTGTCGGTCCTGTCTCCCCCGATCGCCGCCGCTGCGTTTCGGGTGGCCCAAGAGTCGGTGACCAACGCTCGAAAGCACGCCAAGAATGCTTCCTTCATCAACGTCAACTCCACCATCACCGACCACGAGGTGGTTCTCCAGATCGTCAACGACGGGGTGACCGGCCAGTACGGCGGGGATGGCTACGGTTTGGTGGGTATGGAGGAACGGGTTCTCGCCGTCGGCGGTCACATCGTGGCTGGACCTACCCCGGACCGAGGCTGGAGCGTCCTTGCCCGGCTTCCACACGATCAGTCGAGCCAGCCATGATTCGCGTGCTCATCGCTGACGACCAGGATCTCGTTCGCACCGGCTTCAAAATGATTCTGGATGCCACCGACGGGATCGAGGTCGTCGGCGAAGCCGCCGATGGGCGGGAGGCTGTCACCAAAGCGCTACACCTTCGGCCCGATGTGTGTCTGTTCGATGTGCGCATGCCGGAGATGGATGGCATCGAGGCCACCCGGCAGCTGGCCGGGCCCGACGTATCCGAACCTCTGAATGTGGTGATCGTGACCACCTTCGACACCGACGAGAACATCTACGGCGCCCTCGAAGCAGGCGCATCGGGGTTCCTGGTGAAGAACGCCGGTCCGGAGTTGCTCATCGAGGCTGTGCGAGCCGCTTCCGAAGGTGACGCCCTGATCTCTCCCAGCATCACCCGTAGGTTGCTCGAACATGTTGACGCCCGCGCAGGGCTCACCAAGCGCCCTCAGCCGGTAGATCCGATCACCGAACACGAGGAGGAGGTCCTTGCTGCCGTGGCCAGAGGTTTGACCAACAGCGAAATCGCGGCGGAACTCTTCGTGTCACTGGGAACAGTGAAAGCACACATTGCCCATCTGATGGAAAAGATCCACGCCCGAAACCGGGTCGAACTAGTGATCTGGGCCTACGAAACGAATCGAGTGAGCTGAGCTTTCCTGACTGATCTTCGGGCTTCAGCTCGCAAGGTCGGGAATCGGGTGATCGCCAAGAGCCACGCTGATGTTCTTGGTCTCGGTGTAGAAATCAAAGCTCCAGTCGCCGCCGTCCCGCCCAACACCGCTGGCTTTGGTGCCACCAAACGGTGTCGGTAGGTGGCGAACGTTCTGGCTGTTCACCCACACCATTCCCACATCGAGCGCCTCTGCTACGCGGTGGGCTCTCCCAACGTCGTTGGTCCACAGATAACCGGCCAACCCGTAGTCGCTGTCGTTGGCGATCTTCACCGCATCGGCCTCGTCGCTGAACGGGATTGCGGTGAGCGCCGGCCCGAAGATTTCTTCCTGAGCGATCTTCATCGAGTTGGTCGCATTGGCGAACAACATCGGGGCTATGAAATTGTCTGAAGGCGCGTCGGCCATGGCTGTTCCGAAGTGGACGATGGCACCCTCGTCCGAAGCGGCATCGATATAGGAACTCACCTTTTGGGTGTGTCGAGGGTGTACGAGCGGGCCGATGACCGATGCAGGATTCAGCGGATGGCCGACCGTGATTTTCTTGATGCGTTCGGCCAGTTGATCAACGAAGCTGTCGTAGATCGACTCGTGGATGAGGACGCGACTCGACGACGTACAGCGCTCACCGTTCAGGCTGTAGATCATGAACGTCACAGCCCGGAGTCGCGCGCTCGAGGTCGGCATCGTCGAACACGATCACGGGGTTCTTGCCACCGAGTTCGAAGTGCACCCGCTTGAGGGTCGGAGCGCCTTGAGCCTGGATAGCAGATCCGGTACTCGATTCGCCGACGAAAGCAATTGCCTTGATCGCAGGGTGTTCAGTGAGCGATTTGCCAGCTGTGTGGCCAAGACCGTGAACAACATTGAGCACACCGGGCGGCAATCCGGCCTCGAGGGCAATTTCGGCCAGCAGATGGGCCGTCAGAGGACTCCACTCCGCCGGTTTGTGGACCACTGTGCAACCAGCGGCGAGCGCCGGGGCGATCTTCCAAGTGCTGAGCATGAATGGCGTGTTCCAAGGCGTGATCACACCGACCGGCCCGACGGCTTTGCGAGTTGTGTAGTTCACGTGGGTGTCGGTTGGAAGGCTGTGACCGTCCGCGACTGTGGAAGCCTGATCGGCGAAGTACTTGAAGTTTGCAGCACCACGCACTGCCGCGGCCGACATGAAGCGCATCGTCTGGCCGGTGTCGACACATTCGACCAAGGCGATCTGGCGAGCTCGTTCGGTGATCAGCCGGGCGACGTTGTGAAGGGTCTTCTGCCGGCCCACCGGTCCCATGTTCTGCCAGACACCGAATGCTTCTTCAGCTGCCCTGGCTGCCGCTGCGATGTCGGCTGTATTGCCCGCTGCCACCTGGCCCAGCACGGCTTGATCGATGGGGGAGTGGTTCGTGAACGTCTCACCCGAGGCGCTCGGTTCGGACTTGCCATTGATGAGATGCAGCAGCGGCTGGTCGGAGAATCTCCCGAGGTGGTCGGATACTTCCTCGAGGTTCTGCTCGAACGTGTAGGTCTGCTCAGCCATCACTCGTGGCCCTTTCGGTTGGTTCGAATCTGGTTTCTGTTGACACGATTGGCGGCGTCGATCTCCTGCACTTCGCCGCTCAGGGCCAGGATCACGTGTGGGGCGCAGTCGGAAACGAAAGCTTCGATTGTGTCGAGCATCAGGTTGAGGAAATCGTTCTTCAACTGCGAACTCCGACCGGGACCGACCCGAGCGATGAGCGATATGAACCCATACCGCTGGTCCCCGTCGGCGATCCGGTAATGCTCCCGGCCGACTGCCCGCGTCCGCAAACCGACCTCGGGTGGCAGCTCGTGATCGGCTGCGACCGTGTGGACGCGATCCACCAATGTTTGAATATCGCAGGAAACAGCGACGTTGTTCGAGTATTCGATTGTGAGGTGAGGCATTATTTCACATGTTAGACAGTTCTTGACTAGACTGTGCAAACAATGACACAAACTCGAGTTCTTTCGTTCCGCACCGGCGGGACCGATATTCGCCGCTTCGGAGTCATCGATGACGCTGGTAACGGGGTGGTCGAGCTAGGACGCCGTACCGGCTTGCGTTCGATGGGCCACATGATCGCGGAGGGTAGATTCCACGATGCAACGCGGTACCGGAACGAGCCGGCGGACTATTCGATCGATGACATCACCTTTGACAAACCGCTGGCTCGGCCTGGAAAGATCTTCTGTATCGGCGTGAACTACGGAGGTCGAAGCGCCGAATACAATGACACGTCGGACAAGTCCTACCCCAGTGTGTTCGTCCGCTTCCCTGAGTCATTCACGGGTCACGATCAGAACCTGGTTCGCCCACCCGAGAGCGATCAGCTGGACTACGAAGGCGAGATCGTGGTGGTGATCGGGAAATCCGGTCGACGGATACCGGTCGATCAGGCTCGCAGCCACATCGCAGCGGTATCGCTGGGGAATGAAGGCACGATCCGCGATTGGGTTCGACACGCCAAGTTCAACGTCACCCAGGGTAAGAACTGGCGTCATTCGGGCTCGATTGGACCATGGCTGGTTCCAATCGAAGAGGTTCCGGCATTCGACGATCTCATGATCCAAACACGGGTCAACGGCGAGATCCGCCAGCAGGACTCGCCTCGAACGATGAAGTACCCGATCGAGTACCAGATTCACTACCTGTCGACGTTCTGCACTCTCGAGCCCGGAGACGTGATCTTCACCGGTACACCTACCGGAGCAGGAGCTCGTCACGATCCACCCATTTGGCTGGTTCCAGGTGACACGGTTGAGGTGGAGGTTGCCGAGATCGGTGTACTCCGAAACGGCGTTGAAGACGAAGTTCTCCCCGAGGATGCTCCATGACCGAATCGGAGTTGCGTGGCTTTGACCGCTCGCTGCCCATGGCGCTCCTGCGCTCACGAGAATCTCTGATGCGCCGGTTTCGGCCGATGTTGGCCGATCACGGCCTCACCGAACAACAGTGGCGTGTTATCCGCGCGCTGGCCGCCTCTGAGCTGGCGATGGATGTCGGCGAAATCGCTGAGGTCACCTTTCTGCTCGGTCCCAGCCTGTCTCGGATTCTGTCGAATCTAGAAAACAGGTCGCTCATCATTCGGCAGCTGGATCCCCAGGATCAGCGCCGGTCATCGGTGCAGCTCAGCCGCTCGGGCCAGGCCCTGTTCAGTCGGATCGCGCCGGAGTCCGAGGAGATATATGGAAACATCGAGAAACGATTCGGCGCAAGCCGAATGACCGAGCTGTTGTCTCTGCTCAACGAGCTGGAGAAGTCGTGACACTGAGCGAAGACGAAGTAGTAGCTGAGGCAGCGCTTCTCGACAACGCCGAACGCACCCGAGCCCAGATTCGCCAAACGACGTCGGTGTTTCCCGACGCCACTGTCGATGATGCCTATCGCATACAGGCTGCGTGGCGTGATCTTCGTCTTTCGCGTGGTGAGGAGCTCATCGGCCACAAGATCGGTCTCACCTCCAAGGTGATGCAGGCCAGCATGCAGATCACTACTCCAGACTCGGGGTTCATCACCGATGTGATGGCGTTCGATGCCACCGAAGGGCCCGCGGTCATCCCCGCCGGCGACCACCTCGACCCCAAGATCGAAGTTGAACTGGCGTTCGTGTTGGCCACCGATCTCGATTCGCCCGACACCCAGTTCGACGACGTCATCCAAGCCACCGAACGCGTACTACCCGCCCTGGAGCTGATCGCGGCGCGGTCATATCGCACGGACCCCGCAACCGGACGGCGCAGGACGGTCATCGACACCATTTCCGACAACGCGGCAAACGCCGGGATCATTACCGGCGGACGGCCAGTGGCTGTGGAGGAGGTCGATCTGCGATGGGTGGGAGCACTACTGGAACGCAACGGTGAGATCGAGGAGTCCGGTCTCGCTGCCGCAGTTCTGAACCATCCTGTAAACGGAATCGTGTGGCTGGCCAGGCGCTATGCCCAACATGGCATGGTCCTCCGTGCCGGCGACATCGTGTTGGCAGGTTCATTCACCCGTCCGGTCGAGGTTCGGCAAGGCGACAACGTCCGAGTCGACTATGGACCGCTAGGAACAATCGAGGTGCATTTCTCATGAGTCTCTACTACGTCCAGAAGTATCTGTACGAGCTCAACCGGGACGCATCGTTCCAGAAGTCTCATCGCAACGATCCCGAGCTAGCGGTCAAGACCTTCGGCGACGGTGGAAGACTCACCGAGGAAGAGACCGAGGCGCTCATCGCTCCCGATATCGGGAAGTTGTATCACCTGGGAGTGAACGGACAGATTCTCATGCACTTCGCTGCATTCCATCAGGTCGAGTGGGCGGATTACCTCGAACGAATGCGAGAAGGAATTCGCAAGAACGGACCGGTTCGCGAAGGCGTATACGCCCTGACCACCGAGTTGAACACAATCAATGCGCCGGTCTACGGCGAGGGATAGGAACGGAAGGAACATCGATGCCACTGGTATTTGCCGGCGTCTGTAGCCACGCCCCCGGGATCACAGGTCGAGCCGACTTGGCCGATCCGAAATTGAAGGATGATCTCTACAGCGCATTCGACGATCTTCGTGAACGACTGGAGGAGAGCCGGCCCGACGCGTTGATGGTCGTGGCGGCCGAACACTTCGCCAACTTCTTCATGAACAACATGCCGAGTTTTTCGATCGGGATGGCCGATCGCTACGAGGGTCCAATCGAAGACCCCGAATGGCTCAACATCGCGAAGTTCACGGTTCCCGGTAATCCTGAGCTGTCGGAGCGATTGATCACCGAAATCATGGAGACCGTTGACGTGGCCTATGCCCAGGAGTGGCTTTTCGACCATGGAATAGCGGTTCCGCTGCACTTCCTCACACCGCGGTTCGATCTGCCGGTCATCCCGGTGAACATCAACTGTCAGGGACCTCCGCTTTCACCGCTACACCGGTCGTGGGCATTCGGTGAAGCGGTTCGGCGAGCGGCCGATTCGGTCCCCGAGCGAATCGCGCTGATAGGGACCGGCGGCATTTCTCACTGGCCGGCCACTCCCGACAGCGGTCGTATCAACGAGGAGTGGGATCGCGACTTCATGGATCGTTGGTGTCGAAATGACAAGGACGCACTGCTCGACTTCGACGATCTAACCGTCTACGCCGACGCTGGGCAGGGCGGCTTCGAGATCCGAACGTTCGTGTCGGTTGCCGCAGCAGCGTCTGGTGCTCAGGGCACGGTGCACTTCTGTGAACCGATTCCGATCTTCGCAGTCAGCTGCACCACGGCGACCTACGCCCTGTAGGAACTCAGCCAGCTGTTTGGTCTCAACCCCAGCAGTGACGACTGGCGTTCCATGGACGCGTGCCATCGGCCTGCCAGGTGATCACGGCTGCCTCGTCCTGCTGGGCAGGTGTCGCCCTGTCAGCACTCCGAACCCCATAGCGGTCTGCGTGACCGTAGGCGGCCCAAGATCCCCGCAGGAACTGATAGGCACCACGAGCCGATGACCGGCGATTGGCTGCGGTGTAGTCACCACGCGATTCACAGAACCGGATCTCGAGGAGAATGGGCGGAACGAACACGCCGTGACCGGCATCAACCCAGCCCGTTGGGGCGAGCTGAACCCTGCTGGGCGGCGGCAAGGTGTTGGTGAGAAGTTGATGCTCGATGGAATCACTGATCGCCACGACCACCAGTGACCGATCCTCGAACTGTGACCAGTACTCGTGCCCAGCCGCTTCGGGCATTCGCTCCAACGCCCCGACGTAGGTATCCACGACATGATCCCCTACAGATCGGGTTTGGTACTCCTCACTGGCCAACAAGTGAGTGGCAATCGTTTCGACGGCATAACCGTTTGCGAGCAGGTCCCCCCAGTAGACCGCACCTGCTTGGTCCGCCTCGCGGCCCAGCACCGCCCGATACAGGCGAGCTGCCTGGTGGACATGGGCATCCCCGAGAACTTGGGCCTTGTAGGCGGGTGCGACCGATGTAGCCGAGGCAGGAGCGGAGGGAAGTGCAACGATCGACGACACCACAAAGAGTGAGGCAATCGCCGCGCGACGTATCGTCTGGGGGCGGTACATGGCGGAGGAGTATTAGAGCATTTGGGCTGTAATCCTCAGGTGAATCGACTTATTCGGGTGTGAAACGGAACACATCACCGAAGGAACAGCTCACTTCGCCATCCACAGCGGGCGAAGCGCTACGCGCAGTGAACTCCTTTGCTTCGCCGGCCGGAACCGTCACCTCGGCGAAGCCGTCTCGCAGTCGTTCGCCGTTCACGATGAACTGAACCGTGATGAGATAGGCCCGCTCGCCCTCAACCGTGTTGCCAACTACTCCGACCATGGCTGCACCATTGTCGTTGGTGCACTCGGTGATATCGAGTAGATCCCGTTTGGATTCTTGGGACAGTTCACGCTCCTCGTCGAGAGGTGCCTGCTCGACTTCGACGACGTCGCCAACTTCGAATCCGGCGAAATCGCCTTGGCTGACCGTGAACCCCAGTACGTCGAGCCGCACGAACTGCACGAGGAGAAGTGAGGCGACCACGCCCAGGACCAGGCCCGCATAGGACCGACGCCGTAACGGGCGTGGTCCCACCCGGTCTTGGGGTTGAGGGGGCGGGAGCGAGTCTGCGAGCGCAAAAACTGTTGCCGGCGACGGGCCGTATTGAGGGCCGAATCCAACGCTGGGCGAGGACGCTTGGTCGCTGTGCACCGGCCAGTAGCGGCCATCGCTGCGTTGCTCCCAGCCAGTAGGCGGTGGCCACGGATATTCGCGCCCGTTCCAGGCAACGTAGGTGTCGCTCACGATGCCATGGTCTCACAGGTTCGGGTCTCAGGATTCGCAATCCTGGTCGTGGTCCTACCTGTGCTGGCCCTCGGGTGCGAGCGTGTCCGACGATGACTGGGGCTGGTCGTCGAGGCCTAGTTCGGTTTCCAGGCGCGAGATTCGACCGAGAAGCTCTTCGACCCGGGCCTCCAAATCGACCAGGCGATCACTTCGAGACCGGGCCCCGGTTGTGGACTGCGCGGCTTCTGCATGCACTGTGTCGGCATCCACCACTCCTGCGAGCAGGTGCATAAATCGATTCTGGCTCTGGCCCGGGCCCCGGCCGAGGTCGACGACGAGCGGACGATCCAGGCCGATCAAACTTGCCAAGACCGCTTCCACAGCATCAACAGAATTGAACGTGACATACCTTTCGGTCCTGGTTCGGATCTCTCCGGGCGTCTGAGGTCCCCGGAGCAACATGATCGCCAGTACGGCTGACTCTTCCTCGCCCAAGCCGAGTGCCTCGTCGAGCACATGTTTGTGTTTGTCGGTACGCCCCGAGGAGATGCTGCGACATAGTTTGTTGGCCCGAAGTTCCATCATTGCTGCGATCACATCCCGTTCGCTGTAGTCGGTGACCGGATCTCGATTTGTCTTCTGATTACAGGCATTGAGCAGTGCATTGGTCGAAAGCGGGTACTGCTCGGGCGTTGTCGCTCCTTTCTCGATGAGACATCCGAGAACACGTGTTTCAGCAGCGGTGAGTTCCATCGGAAAGAAGACTAACTCCGACCGAGTTCTCACGTGGCCAACATCACCTCGCCTGATGGGAACTCTGAAGGGGTTTTGAGCGACCATTGTGAGGTGCTACTGGATCGCTTTCGCCCCGTGCCGCTGATGTGTGCTGGGTTGATCCTGGGTTCCTTGCTCGGTTCCTGCGGCGGCGGTGAGCCGCCGGTTGATCTGAGCGCAGTTGCGCTCGAGGGCCGTTCGCTCGCCCTGGCCTCTGGCTGTTCGGCATGCCACGGCAAGAACGGTGAGGGCGGCGTCGGACCGACGTGGCAAGAGCTAGCCGACTCCGAGGTCACGTTCACCGATTCGACGTCACTGATTGCCGACGCCGACTACCTCACCGAATCAATCCACGAACCCTCGGCCCGCCTCCGGGAGGGCTACACCGTCAAGATGCCCCCGAATTCGCTCACCAAGGACGAAATCCAGAAGGTCGTCGCCTACATCCAGGAGTTGAAGTGAGCTCTCGCCTCGTGGCCACGCTGGTCGCCGCTTCCATGCTGGTGGCCTCGTGCTCGAAGGACCAAACGGTGCTCAGCGGTTTCGAACGAATCCCGACTCCAGTTGTCAACGACGCTCAACTACCCGAGGCGACCAATGGGGGAGAACCATTCCGTTTCGAGGCCAACGGCGAGGCTCAGCTGTTGGTTGTCTACTTCGGCTTCACGAACTGTCCCGATGTATGCCCAACGACCCTGGCTGATCTCCGGGTCGCGCTCGACTCCATGGATCCCGATGAGCGTGCGATGATCGAGACCGCCATGGTCACCGTCGATCCAAACCGAGATACCGATGACTTGCTCAGCGGGTACGTCCGCTCGTTTCTGCCGGACGCGGCAGCGATTCGAACAACGGTTGATCCCGACCTGCGGGTGGTGGCTGATGCGTTCGGTGCCGACTACGACGTGACCGTCGACGACGAGGGCGCGGTGGAGGTCATTCACACCGGGTCCCTGTATGCAGTCAACCATGCTGGCGAGTTGTTGGTCAGTTGGCCCTTTGGCGTACCTGCGGGCGACATCACCAATGATCTGCGACTGTTGTTGGAAAGGGAAGCGGCATGACTCGAGTTCTGATGCTCGTCATAGCCGCAATGATCGGCGCATCAGCCTGCTCAGGTTCTGGTGATTCTTTCGGGGTCGTTGAGTCCTCCGACGTCAGCTCGGCCGACTTCAACTATGAGATTCCCGTCGGCGCTGGCGAGCAGCTCGATGCCGGGACGCCTCTGGAAATCCTTCCCGCCGAGCTACGTGCAAAAGTTGGACAGGCGATTGAGATCGTGAATCTCGACGACCGGGGTCACCTTGTTGGTCCGTGGTTCGTCGGCGCCGGCGAAACCCTCCGCCAGGAGTTCACATCGGCGGGTGAATTCATCGGGATTTGTACCGTGCACCCGAGCGGGGAGATCAAGGTGATCGTGGAGGACGCGTGAGGCGTCTGGCCGGGTTCTTGGGCGCTGTCTTCATCGTCGTGGTGGGGGTCGCCGCTCCCGTGAGTGCAGACCCCGCTGGTCCTACCGAGTTTCTGAGCACGATTCAAGCCGTTGAACCACCGACCGGCAGCATTGCAGTCAGAATGATCGGCGGCGACAGCTTTTTCGAGGTCACCCAACTCGAGCCGGTGCTGATCGAGGTGGCCGGATACCAGGGCGAGCCCTATCTTCGGATCGATCCCGACGGCGTTGTGGCCGAGAACCGGCTGTCGGCCTCCACATATCTGAATCAGGAGCGGTACGGCGCAGGGGACATCGTTCCCGAATTCGTCGACAACGACGCAGATCCCGAGTGGGTGCAAGTTGGTACCGGTGGTCGGTATGCATGGCACGACCATCGTTCCCATTGGATGAACTCGCAGCGACCTCCGGGGGCTGAACCCGGTGACACGATCCTCGAGGCGGTCATTCCTCTTCGTGTGGATGGCACCGACGTAGCCGTCACCGTGGTCTCAATCTTGCAGGAGCCAGCGTCGCTGCTGCCCGCGATTGGAGGTGCGGCCGTAGGGCTCATGGGTGCGGTGCTTCTCATGCGCCGCCAGATAGTCGTGATGGCCGTCCTCACCGCATGTCTTGCGCTGATCGCCGGTGTTGTCGCTGTCATTTCGGTACCGGCCGAGACGGCACCTCCATTCACCTTGTGGTTTCCGCCAGCCCTCGCTGTCGTGGCGCTCATGGGTGCCCTGCTGCTCCTTTCACGCTCGTCCAACCCGTTGAGCGATCTTGGGCTGCTGCTCGTTGCCGGCTCTCAGCTCGTGTTGTGGGGATTTCTCGGACTTGCTGCTTTGACAAATCCGATCCTTCCGACCGACCTGCCTTGGTCGCTCCACCGTTTCGTAGTTGCCCTCACGCTCGTCGTCGGGGTTGCCGTGCTGTTGGATGCTGCCCGTCAGTTTTGGACCCTGCTTCGTGGGATGCCCGTCGGCGGACCGCCTCCGCCGGTTGCTGCTAGCTGAGAAGCTAGTTGCAGGTTTCCCCGAATCAGCTCGGTTCTGATCTAGGGTGTCAGAGGATCGCCCCAGAGGAGGAGCCTTCGAATGTCAGACGCAAACGCTCAGACCCCACCGGGTTGGTATTACGCCGCCGGTGACCCGCCAGGGACCCAACGTTACTGGGACGGTTCCCAGTGGCAAGGGGGCCCTCAGCCGGTAGCAGCCGGAGGACCGGGAGCAATGACCGCTGGAGCGGCGACCCTTGCCGATCCCGGTCGACGTCTACTTGCCAGAATCATCGACGGTCTGGTGCTACTCATTCCAGTGGTCATCGTCGCCGGTGTGCTCGGTCAGGGTTTCGTTGGCGGTCTGGCCACATTCTTGGTCACTGCGGCCTATGAGGTCTACTTGCTCGGCACCCGAGGAGCTACCGTCGGCAAGTCCGTGATGTCGGTCAAAGTCGTCAACGAGGACTACAGCGACATCAACATGGAAGTCGCCGCCAGGCGCTTCGCGATCAATATCGTCAGCGTCATCCCCGGCATTGGTCAGCTGATCAATCTGCTGGTGTTCGTCGCATCGATCGTGATGATCTTCACCGACAGTCAACGTCAGGTCGTGTGGGACAAGATCGCCAAGACACTGGTCATCAGCACCAAGTAGCCATCGGCTGCGATGACGGACCAGAGCGGTCAGACTCCACCCGGTTGGTATTACGCCGCGGGTGACCCGCCCGGAACACAACGCTACTGGGACGGGGCCCAGTGGCAGGGTGGTCCTCAGCTTGTTGCCGGGCACACACCCGGGATTGCTTCTGCGGGTGGACAGAAGGCCGATCTCGGTCCGCGCTTCGTGGCGTTCCTGATCGATGCAGCGCTCGGGGTTGGCCTCTTCATAGCGCTTCTAGTTCTCACCGCTGTGTTCGCAGCGATATCCGACGCCCTGGGAGTGATCGTGTTGGTCTTGGGGTATGTCGGAATCCTCGGCTTCTACATCTGGAACTACATGGTTCGGCAGGGCAGAACCGGTCAGACGATCGGCAAGCAGCAACAGGGAATCAGTCTGCTCGACATGAACGGGCAGCCCGTTGGTGGATTGAAAGCGTTCGTTCGGTATTTCCTCGGGGGCATCATCGACAATGCGTGCTTGATCAACACGCTGTGGATCTTCTTCGATTCCAACAATCAACGCCTGGCCGACAAGATCATCGACGCCAACGTCTACAAGGTCTAGAACGGCAGCTGAAGCCCGGTCGGTGTTGGGATGTCGCTCGTCGAGAGGCGGACCACCCAGACCACGAGGACAAGCAGAACGTTTGCAGAGAGCACACGGGTACGAAACGATGGCCCCACCGTCCTGCCCACGGCGCTGAGGCCCGCCCAAATCGCCAGCTGGGCGACCACCAGCACAGTGAACGGATGACGGCCCCATGCGGTTGGGACATCGAGCCGGGCGAGTGATAGCGCCGCCCGTGTGGTTCCACACAATGGGCAGTAGCCGCCCGTGCATCGTCGAAACGGGCAGAGGATGACGCCGTCATCGTCACCGAAAGCGAGTGCGAAGAGTGCCCCAATTCCGAGACCGGCGATATCGGCTGTACGGTCTCGCCCCGGGAACCAGCGCTGCGAACCGATTGCAGTCATCTTGCTCTGCGAGCTCCATTCGCGTCGGATTCGTTATGGGACGCGGGCTCTGCGAGTAGATCGAGAAGGTCGGCTCTGGCCCGTGCCACCCGAGATCGCACTGTACCGATCGGGCACTGCAGGATTTCAGCGGCTTCGGCGTAGGACAGACCGGCAAGCTGTGTGAGGACAATCACTTCCCGCCGATCTGGACGAAGCTGTTGTAGCAGTAGCTCGTTGTCGATCGATCCGGTCCGATCGAACTCGGGTGATTCGGGCAGTTCCACCGGTGACACGTGTTTGCGCCAGCGAGTCTTTGAACGCACGGCATCTGCACAGGTGTTGCGGGCGATGGTCATCAGCCATGCTCGAGCAGAACCGTCGTTGCGGAAACGGGGCAGCGAACGAAGTGCTCGAACGAAGACTTCTTGGGCCAGGTCCTCGGCATTGTCTGGATCGCCGAGGTGGCGGCACAGGTCGAGGACCGGCTGCTGAGCAGCGCGAATGAGTGATTCGGCGGCGTGCCGGTCGCCGTCCCTGGCCCGAAGTGCAAGCGAAGTCCAGTCGTCGATACCCAAATGATGCCACTGGCGGGAACCGGATCGTGCGGTCGTGCGACAAACCACACATGGAATGCGACGACGCTCGCCTATGGATCTCCACCCGGATCGACGGCGAACAGGTATCCGATGTTGACCGCCTCGACGCTCACGTAGCGATGTGCGAGGAGTGTGCGGCGTTTGCTGGGGGAGCCCACCGGCTCAAGCGGGTCATGGCGTTTCGTCCGGTTCGTGATGAACCGCTCGATCTGGCCCCGCTCGTGCTGAACAAGGCGGGCGCGCCGAATCTTGGATCGGGAGAATGGAAACGAACGCTGCTCGGGGCGGCGGGTGTCACGCTCCTTCTGTTGTCGATCCCCGGTGTCTTGTTCGGAAGCACCATGCTGGGCACCGAACTCGGGTCAACCGATCACAGTGGGCGGCATCTGGGGGCATTCGGTGCGGCGCTGGCGTTCGGTTTCCTCTACGCCGCCTGGCGGCCCGAACGGGCTATCGGGCTGGTGCCGCTCACCTCGGCGCTGGGCGCCTTGATCCTCGTGACCGGAATCATCGACACCGCTCGCGGTTCAGCGGCTGGTTTCGCAGAAGCGAGTCACCTGCTGGAATTGATCGGCGTCGTGCTGGTCTGGGAGATCTCTGGTGGACGTCACCGACTGCACCGAATGTCGGGCCGCTTCGTTCTGCACTGACAAACTGCGTCGCACCACCACATTTCGCTCTTCTGGCGTCACCCGAGCACCCGGAGGGTACTGGCGCGACGATTTTGGGGAGAAGGGGGTCGGGCGACGACAGAAGCGATCAGCCGACAATCTGACGGCCGATGATTTCTTTCATGATTTCGTTGGTGCCGCCGTAGATCTTCTGAACTCGAGCGTCTCGCCAGGCCCGGGCGATCGGGTATTCCTCCATATAGCCATAACCGCCATGGAGTTGCAGACAGCGATCCATCACTCGACACTCGAGTTCGGTCGTCCACCACTTCGCCTCGGCCGCGTCCTCAGCGGTGAGTTCCCCGGCGAGGTAGGCCTCGGTCTGGCGGTCAATGAAGACCTGAGCGATGTCTAGTTCGGTCTTCATTTCGGCGAGCTCGAACTTGGAATTCTGGAACGTTCCGATCGGCTGGCCGAACGCTGTTCGCTCCTTGACGTAGTCGACTGTCCAACCGAAGGCGGCTCGAGCATGAGCGACCGCACTAATGGCGAGGCTGAGCCGTTCGCGTGGCAGGTTGCGGACCAACCCGAAGAACCCCTCTCCCTCGTTCCCGAGAAGGTTTTCTACCGGGACTCTCACATCGGAGAAGAAGAGTTCGGCAGTGTCTTGGGCATGCATTCCGATCTTGTCCAGGTTCCGGCCGCGGGTGAAACCCTCCATTCCCTCCTCGACTACGAAAAGGCTCATTCCTCGGTGCTTCTGCGATGGATCGGTCTTGGCGGCGACGATCACCAGCGAGGAGTTGATGCCGTTGGTGATGAAGGTCTTGGAGCCGTTGATGACGTAGGTGTTGCCGTCCCGCTCCGCCGTAGTACCGATGGAGGCCAGATCAGATCCGGTTCCCGGTTCGGTCATCGCTATTGCGGTCATCGAATCACCTGAACAAATCCCGGGCAGCCATCGGGCCTTCTGTTCGTCGTCGGTCATGTTGATGAAGTACGGCAGACAGATGTCGTTGTGGAGCGTGATGCACATGCCGCTTGCCATCACACCAGCCCGCTGAACTTCTTCGTTCAACACAACATTGAAACGCCAATCGGCAACACCGCCACCCCCGTATTGCTCGTCCACTTCGATTCCGAGAAAGCCCATCTCCCCCGCCTTCTTGAACATGGCTAGGTCGACGTTGCCAGCGGTCTCCCACATCTCGGCATTGGGAACGATTTCCGCTTCGACAAACGCCCGAGCGCTCTGACGAAACTGCTCGTGGTCATCGGTGAAAAGAGTTCGCTGCAGCATGTTCCCACACTACTGACCACCTCCACAGAAGCTGAAGACCAACAACGCTCGGCGACCGCCGTTGGTTCGGGCGGGGGTTGTGTGGGCCTACCCTCTGAGGTCTATGCCAGCGGTTTTCCCCGCTTCTGATGATCTCGACGCCGTCACCGTTGTTCTGGCCGGCGGACTAGCACCAACGGAGGCGCATTATCAATCCCTCGTCGGATCCCTGCGCGGACCGGTGAAGGTCGTGGCTGCGGACAGCGGCGCCGATCACGCACGAGCCCTCGGCGTTCACGTGGACGTAGCCGTTGGCGACTTCGACTCGGCTTCGGACGCGACTCAGGTCTGGCTACACCAGCAAGGTTCGGAGATCCGAAAGTTCGGGCCGCACAAGGACCAGAGCGATCTGGAGCTGGCACTCGACGTTGCCTGCGAGGACGATCCCGAGGTGATCTACGTTCTCGGGCTGGGAGGCGGCCGTCCGGACCACTACCTGCTCAATCTCGTTGTGTTGGCGGACACACGCTGGAGTGCGTCGAGAGTTTTTGGTCTCGCTGAGGACTTCTGGATTCGGGTTGTGTGGGACCGAGCCCGAATCCGGGGTGAACTCGGATCGCTGGTCTCCCTGGTTCCGATTGGGGGGCCAGCCTCAGTGAGTACGGCCGGATTGTTGTTCTCCCTCGACGCCGAGGAACTGAGCCCCACAAGCGCACGCGGTTTGAGCAATATCATGGCCGCCGACCTGGCGACGATTCGAGTTGAGGCAGGCGTGTTGCTCGTGATGCAACCGATCAGCCAAGGCGCAGACCGTGTTTGACTCAACACGACAGGGTCTTCGCCGGCGCAGGGCGGCCAAAAGGGTGCGTAGTGTGGACAAGAGGGCCGGTCGCCGCAGTTGGCCTCAACGGCTTCTGATCACGGTCAACGTTGTCGGCATCGTCCTCGCACTTGGTGTCGCGTTTCTCATCAAGAACAGCCACGGCCGAATCGAGAGCATCGAACGGGTCGAACTCACCGGTTCGCTCACGCCGGTGGAGGACGGTTCTGAACCCGGGGAGCGTGTACTCAACGTCCTGCTTGTCGGCTCCGATTCCGCAGCTTCGCTCGATCCGGACAACCCCATCAACACAGGTCGCGAGGGTGAACGAAACGGCGACGTCATAATCGTGGCCCACATCGATGAACGGGACGGTTCGGCCGCACTTCTTTCCCTACCACGCGATCTTTGGCTCCCAATCGCCGGCAGAGATCGGGAAGCAAAGATAAACAGCTCGTTCTCGGTCGGCGGTCCAGCGATGCTCATCGACACAATCGAGCAGAACTTCGGCATTCCTATCAATTACTACGTGAACGTCGACTTCGCGGGATTCCAGGGCCTGGTGGATGCCTTAGGCGAGGTTGAGGTCTGGTTCGATGAGCCAGCACGAGACTGGAACACCCGGACCAACTCCTCACAGACCGGGTTCGAGATACTGGAACCCGGGTGTCAGGCGCTCGACGGCCCTACCGCATTGGCCTATGTTCGCTCCCGCTACTACCAAACCCTCGACGAGAACGGTCGCTGGGTCGGCAGTGTTGCCGACGCCAGTGATCTGAACCGCATCAAACGGCAGCAGGACTTCCTTCGTCAGGTCACAGCGCAAGCGATAGCGTCGGGGTCCCGGAATCCTTTCGTCTTCAACGGTCTGGTTGACGCCGCAATCGAACACGTCACGCTTGACCAGGAGCTCAGCCCCGCCCTACTGCTCGATATCGGCAACGCGTTTCGAGAGTTCGACAGCGACAGCCTTCTCGCCTACAGCCTCCCGGCCGAGTTTGGATGGGTCGGCTCGGCGAGCGTTCTCTTCGTCGACGAGCAACAGGCCGCACCGATTTTGGAGCTGTTCCGCGGGGCGAGAGTCGATGATCCACGAACAGTCCGTAGCGAGATAGTTCACGTTGGGTCCAGGACCGACGAGGCCGCAGACCTTTCGCAGTCGTTACTGATCCGAGGATTCGGCACCGCGTCAACGTCGGTCGGATCCCTGGACCATGGCGGTATTGCAGTCCGTCACGCTCCCGATGCACTTCAGCCGGCGCAGGTGATTGCTGCGGAGCTGGGTGAACCTGTGGTGTTCATAGAGGACACCACACTGTCGGGCCGAACCATCGTTGTGTCTCTGGGCGACCCGGCGCTACCTATGGCCGTTTCCACCGCTAGTGACCCCACCCCCTCGCTGGCCGACGAGGCTGATTCGGGAGATTCCGCCCAGCCCGCGCAAGAAACTCTTCAGGGCGGGTCAACTGAGGCTGTGTGTGGCCGATAAGAGTTCTGCGGGTGCGTTGTAGCCACGGATTGTTCCCAAGTCGGGTAAGTCCGCCCAGCTGAGCCCCCGTATTACCCGTCGCTAGCCTGCAAGGGTTGGCGTGAACATGGAACTCACGGAGACCACAAGTGGCAACAATCGCTGTAATTGGAACCGGATATGTAGGCCTCACGACCGGGGCTTGTTTCGCCCACCTCGGTCACGATGTGATCTGTGCTGACATCGATGAAGACAAAATCGCTAAACTGAAGGATGGCCATATCCCCATCGTCGAAGAAGGTCTCGACCGAATCGTCGCCGAGGCGCTGGCCGCAGGCAAGATCAGTTTCGTGGTCGGTGCCACCAATGCCAGTGAGCACTCCGAATTCCACTACCTGTGTGTGCCCACCCCGCAAGGGGATGATGGGTCAGCCGATCTCAGCTATCTGGAGGCAGCGGCGGCCGAAATCGGAGCAACACTTCCCGCCAACAGCGTTGTTGTGAACAAGTCGACCGTGCCGGTGGGATCTACCGAAGTAGTGGCCAAGTATCTGAACCGGCCCGATGTAAAGGTTGTCTCCAATCCTGAATTCCTGCGGGAAGGAACCGCCGTTCAGGACTTCCTTCATCCTGATCGGGTGGTGATCGGCGCCAACGATCAGGAAGCTGCCATTCGGGTGGCGGCGCTGTACAGCAGAGTCCGCGCCCCGATCATGGTCACAGATCCCGTATCGGCGGAGACGATCAAGTACGCCAGCAATGCCTTCCTCGCAACCAAGCTGAGTTTCGTGAACGCCATCGCCAACCTGTGCGAGCACGTTGGGGCTGACGTCAACGACGTCACCCTGGGCATGGGGTACGACACTCGAATTGGCAGCGAGTTCCTGAAGCCTGGCCCGGGCTGGGGTGGCAGCTGCTTTCCAAAGGACGTGGCTGCACTGGCACGTATAGCTGACGACTACGGCTACGACTTCACGCTGCTACGCGAAGTTCTCAAGGTGAATACAACACAATTCGATCGAACTGCTCAGAAGGTTCTCGATGCCTTGGGTCCGGATCTCCCAAGCAAAAAGGTGGCCGCCTGGGGTCTCACATTCAAAGCCGGCACCGATGATCTTCGCGAGTCTCCAGCGATCGAAGTGCTCCAACGGATCAGTGGAGCGGGCGCTCAGGTGGTCGCCTTCGATCCGGCTATTCCTGCCGAGATCCCTCAGTTGCCGCTGGTGACCGTTGTGTCAGATCCGCTGGTTGCGGCCAAAGATGCGGATGTTCTCGTGGTCCTGACCGAATGGCCCGAGTTCAAGTTCGTCGACTTTGATCAGCTGGCTGATCAGATGCGTGGTCGCAAAATAGTCGATGCCCGGAATCTGCTTGACCGCTCGATCTTGTTGCGGCGGCACTTCGAAGTCATCGGAATCGGACGCTAGAGGTGGCCAGGGTTGTCGTCACCGGAGGCGCTGGATTTCTCGGATCCAACCTCTGTCGGAAGCTACTCGAGCGCGGCGACGAGGTGGTGTGTCTCGACAACTTCGTGACCAGTTCGGAGGAGAACATCGAGAGATTGTTCGGCCATGATGGCTTCTCGTTCTACAACCAGGACGTGACCAACCACATATGGGTCCCCGGTCCGGTGGATGCGATCATGCACCTTGCCTCGCCGGCATCGCCTATCGATTTCGAGAAGATCCCAATTCAGATCATGAAGGTGGGCAGCCTCGGCACCCACAACTGCCTCGGCTTGGCTCGTGTCAAGGAGGCGAAGTTCCATCTCAACTCCACCAGCGAGGTCTACGGCGACCCGTTGGTCCATCCTCAACCAGAGACGTATTGGGGCAACGTCAACCCCATTGGTCCGCGGAGTATGTACGACGAAGCCAAACGATTTGCTGAAGCATTGACGCTTGCGCACCAGGCCAAACACAACATCGATGTGCGGATCGTACGTACGTTCAATACATACGGTCCTCCTATGCGTCCCGACGATGGTCGGGTGGTGTCGAACTTCATCACCCAGGCGTTGCGGGATGAGCCACTCACAATCTACGGCGATGGCACCCAAACCCGAAGCTTCTGTTACGTGACCGACCAAATCGAAGGACAGTTGGCGCTGCTCGATAGCGACTACTCGCTCCCTGTGAATATCGGCAGTGACGTCGAGTTCACGATGCTGGAATTGGCTGAGCATGTTGTGGACATCACCAATAGTTCGGCTGGCATCGTGCATGAACCGCTGCCCAAGGACGATCCGACCCAGCGGCGACCCGACCTCACTGTTGCAAAGCGCGAACTCGGGTGGTCGGCCAAGGTTCCGCTGAGGGAAGGGCTCGAACTCACCACGGAGTACTTCGCCGAGAAACTCGGTCTGAGGTAGGCGATCTACCTGTAGCTGGCACAGAACAGATCTGGGAGCACCGGGCAGAGGCCCAACGATGCGAAGTAGCATCGGAGCTGATGAGGGTTGCGGTGACCGTTGAACAATTCTGGCATCCAGTACCGGGCGGCACCGCCCGGGCCACCCACAAGACCGTGCGTGCGCTACAGCGAGCCGGCCAAGTTGATCTAGTCGGAGTCGCTGCGGCTCATCCCGACGGTATGGAGGGGAGCGAGCTCACGATCCCGGTCGTCCACAGCCGCCTGAAACGCCCAATTCTCTATGAGTCTTGGTTACGGCTGAATCGTCCCAGAATCCAACCCCTCGTGGATGGTTGTGATGTCATCTGGGCATCGGCGATGGTTCCTCCGCCCAAGGGCGACTCGGCGATGCTCACAACTGTCCACGATCTCGAGTTTCTCGATCATCCGGAGTGGCACACCAAACGAGGGCGTAGCTTCTTTCCGCGAGCATTTGCGGCTGCGGTCGACCGTTCTGATGTAATCGTCTGTCCATCTCAGACAGTGGCTGATCGCTGTATCCAAGCCGGGATCTCGGCTGATCGCATCCGTGTGATTCCGTGGGGGGTTTCCCCGACGCGAGTCGACGTCGCGGAGGTCGATGAGATCCGGGCCCACTACGACCTGCCGAACACGTTCGTTCTGTGGGTCGGAACGATTGAACCCCGCAAGAATCTCGAAGGACTGGCCATTGCGATGCAGCAGTTGGACGTGCCGATTGTCGTGGTCGGACCTGACGGCTGGAAACAAAAAGCTGAGGACGTACTGCTCAAACCGCTGGGTGAGCGATGCCATCGTTTGGGGAAGGTGTCGGATCGTGACCTCCACGGCCTCTAC
Source organism: uncultured Acidimicrobiales bacterium (assembly GCA_963751955.1). GTDB lineage: Bacteria > Actinomycetota > Acidimicrobiia > Acidimicrobiales > SZUA-35 > JABDIY01. The sequence goes on from CAVVWM010000005.1 coordinate 40,565, forward strand.
GCGGCCGCTTCAGTATTCCTGTTCCCTTCGCATGCAGAAGGCTTCGGCCTTCCCGTGCTCGAGGCGATGGCGCAGGGAACGCCCGTTGTCACATCCAAGCAAACCGCCACCGAAGAAGTCGCCGGCGACGCGGCGCGCTTGGTGAATCCGTCGAAACCCGATGAAATCGCTGATGCAATCACCGAGATCCTCGCCGACGAGGTACTGGCGGCGCGTCTAACTGCACTCGGACTGGATCGTGCGCATGAGATGAGCTGGGACGCCACTGCTGCGGGATATCGAGAGGCGTTTGCCGACGCTGTCGGTTAGGACCAGCACCTGATGGAAACGATTGGGGTCAATCTGCTGTGGCTCGATCCTGGCGTGGTTGGTGGAAGCGAGGAGTACACGCTGAGTTTGCTTCGAGCGGTTCACGAGCTCGATCCAGTAGATCTCGAACTTCGGCTCTTTGCTCAAAGGTCCCTGACTGACCATCATCCCGATCTTGCAAGGAGATTCGAGATTTTGACAGCGCCCCGGCTGCCCGGCGGCAAGGTCGGGCGGGTCGGCACTGAGCACACGTGGCTCGCCAATCGAAGCGCGGAGGTGGCACTCGTACACCAGGCCGGGGGGGTTGTGCCCCTCAGGACACCATCGAAGTCGATCCTGACGATCCTTGACCTTCAGCCTCTTGACATGCCAGAGAATTTTGGGGCGATGAAGCGCACCTGGCTGGGGCGGATGATTCCGCGATCTGTTTATTCCGCTTCGGGAATCGTTACGCCGAGCCGCTTCACCGCATCCAGGATCACCGACCTTTTTGGTGTCGCCGAGGATCGAATTCACGTTGTGCCGTTCGGATTGGAGCCGACGAGAGTTGTATCGAGCCCACCTCCGGCAGATGGTCCGGTGTTCCTGTATCCAGCCATCGCCTATCCCCACAAGCGCCATGTGGATCTGGTCGACGCATTTTCGATTCTGCGGGTCGACCATCCCCAAGCCCGTCTGATACTCACCGGTGGTGAGGGTCCGCTGACTGCCGAGGTTCGAGATCAGATAGATGCTGCCGGACTAAACGATGCGATATCGATGCCAGGGCGGATTCCACGCGACGAACTGATGGTCCTCATGAGTTCGTCGACTGCGGTGGTAATCCCGTCCGAGTACGAAGGATTCGGTCTCCCAGCACTCGAAGCGATGAGCCTGGGTACGCCGGTGATAGTGGCCGATGCGGGCTCATCTCCCGAGGTAGTCGGCACTGCAGGCATCGTTGTACCGCCCAGACAGCCCGCCGCGTTGGCCCTGGCGATGCGTTCGTTGACAGTCGATCCCCAAGAGCGTTCACGGTTGAGTGAAGCAGGACCTATTCGGGCTGCAACCTTTGAGTGGAAGAGGTCGGGCCAAGCTCTAGTTTCGGCTTACCGTGACGCTCTCACTACTGTCCACCAGACTGACTCCCTCTGAGATGCGAATCCTTGTCCTTTGCCCCCATTTCGCTCCGGATCTGCACGCCGCCACCGGAGAGGTGATGACTGAGCTGGTTCGATCGTTGGCTGGCCGTGGGCACACCGTTGATGTCGTGACCTCTTTGCCCTGGTATCGGGATCACGATGTCGAGCCGGAGTGGAAGGGCCGCCCTGTCAGATCCGAGGTCACCGATTTCGGATCGGTGACGAGGGTTTGGCCTTTTCCAACCGACAAAGGCAGTGTTGTCTCGCGGTCGCTTGCTTTTGTTGCCCAGACCGCACTCTCGCTCGTGGTGGCAATGCCCAAGAAACGCCCCGACGTCGTGCTGGCGATGTCTCCTCCGATCTTCTTCGGAAGTGCCGGGCGATTGCTGGCGCGCCGATTCAGGGTTCCTTTCGTCTTCAACGTGCAGGACATCTTTCCTGATGTTGCCGTTGAGCTGGACATGTTGACCAACGAGCGGGCGATCAGGATTGCACGGCGGCTGGAACGGTCGCTCTATGACAGTGCTCACGCCGTCACCGTGCTCAGCGAAGATCAGGCTCGCAACGTACGGGCGGAAAATCGCACAGCCCGACAAGGTGAAAGTCATCCCGAACTTTGTCGATATCAGCCGTGTCAGAGTTGTGGATCGGATGACCGACTATCGGCGTAGTCACCAGATAGGGGACGAACTGGTTGTCATGTATTCGGGAAATGTTGGATTCAGTCAGAGTTTCCACCTGGTCGAGGCGGCTGCGATCCATTTCGCTGGTCGGTCCGATGTCCGGTTCGTGATCAACGGTGAGGGCGCTGCCCGCGCCGATGTCGAACGGTGGGCGCGCCGGCTGCCGAACGTGATCATTTCAGACTTTGCACCGCGTGAGAAGGTGTCCGATGTTCTCGGCACTGCCGATCTTCATCTGATCCTCCTCAGCGCTGGGCTTGCCAAGTCCAGTACGCCGAGCAAGCTGTATGGGATCATGGCCGCCGGGCGTCCGGTACTGGCTTCCATCGACCTCGGCAGTGACGCCGACCGGGTGATACACCGTTCTGGTGCCGGACTCACAGTGGCCCCCGATGACCCCGCAGCCTTCATTGCGGCCCTTGACCGACTGCTGGCTGATCGAGTCGAGTTGGAAAGATTGGGTAGCAGGGCCAAGCAGTTCGTGGGTCAGCTGATGACGCCCGACCAGCAGGCACAGGCCTATGAGAGCCTCTTTGTCCAGCTGGCTTCGCTGTAACCTGAGAACAGCTTCTCCCACCCGAACCAAGTAAAGGCAGTTTTCAATGCGCGCAGTGATACTCGTCGGCGGATTCGGAACTCGACTCCGGCCGCTCACCCTTTCGGCGCCCAAACAAATGCTTCCTGTCAATGGTCTGACGATGCTCGAGAGGGTTGTGATGAACTTGGCCCGGGGCGGAGTCACCGAGGCGGTTCTTGCGCTCGGCTACCTACCTGAAGTTTTCCAAGACGAGTTCCCCAGTGGAGAAATCGCAGGTGTGAAGATCCAGTACGCGGTCGAGTCCGAACCGCTCGACACCGGTGGCGCCATCGGCTTTGCTGCTCGCTTCGCCGGGTTCACCGACCAGACGTTCATTGCTCTCAACGGAGATGTGATCAACGATCTCGACATCGCCAAGCTTGTAGCGCAACACCGCGGTTTCGGTGGAGAAGGCACTATTCATCTCACTCCGGTTGATGACCCGTCCCGATTCGGTGTCGTTCCCATTCATGCCGACGGACGAGTGGAAGCCTTCATTGAGAAACCGCCAGCCGACGAGGCGCCCACCAACTGGATCAACGCAGGGACATACGTACTCGAACCGTCCGTCCTCGATCGGATTCCTGAGGGTGAACGAGTCAGCATCGAAAGGGCCGTCTTTCCCGCAATGGTCACCGACGGCACGCTGTTTGCGGTCCAAGAGGCTGGCTACTGGGTTGATGCGGGCACACCGGAGAGCTACTTGAAGGTCGCTCTCGACCTGGTGAACGGCGTTCGCAGTGACGAATCGGCGATCGCCGCCGACACCACGATCCACGACAATGCGGTTGTGGAGAACTCCATCGTCGAGTCGGGCGCCATCGTTGGTGCCGGCGCAACCGTACGGGGTTCGATGATTCAGAGCGGCGCTCGGATCGGGTCCGATTCGCAGATCATCGATTCCATCGTTGGCCCGAACGCACTTGTTGGTGCCCGAGCTCGACTAGCGAATCTCACCGTCGTCGGTGACTCTGTGACCGTAGAAGCGGATTCGGTTCACACCGCAGCGCGGATACCTAGCAACGAGTAGGTCCGAGGATGCCGCTTTGCGCGGAATCTCTTTTGCCGGAAGAATCGGCGCATGGACTTCGAGACGATTCTCTACAGCGTTGCCGACAATGTTGCCCACATCCGGTTGAACAACCCCGCGGGTGCCAATGCCGTCACTCCGCTGTTTTCCGCTGAGCTCAGGGCGGCGATGCTTGAAGCCCATGTGGATGACGAGGTTCGCGCTGTCTGTGTTACCGCCGAAGGGAAGGTCTTCTGCGCCGGCGGCGACCTGAAGCTGTTTGCTGCAGAGGGCGAGCGGGTTGGTCGAGTGGCCTCGGACATGCTTACCGATTATCACGGGGCCATGTACCGCATGAATGCGATGCCAAAGCCAGTGGTGGCAGGTGTGGGTGGAACCGCTGGCGGCGCTGGGATGTCGTTGGTTTGTGCGTTTGATCTAGTTGTTGCATCCGAGAACGCCAAGTTCATCATGGCCTACACCAAGGCTGGTGTGACCCCTGATGGCACGAGCACATATTTCCTGGCCCGACACGTGGGCGTGCGCCGGGCTCTGGACCTTGTCCTGAACAATCGGATGCTGAGCGCCCAAGAAGCCGAACAGTGGGGCCTGGTCAACAGGGTCGTTCCCATCGGCAAGGCTGACGATGCGGCCATGGCAATGGCGAAAGAACTGGCCGCTGGACCGGGCTATGCGCTGGGCCATGCAAAGAAACTCGTATACGCCGGCTTCGAGAGCACACTGCCCGAGGCGGGGGAGCGGGAGGCAGAGGTCTTCCTGGCTGCTTCGATGCATCCCGATGGGCTCGAAGGCATCGCTGCTTTTGCGTCGAAGCGGGCACCAGAGTTCAACCGGAAGTAACGTCGTCCTCATGACCCGAGCCTCCCAGTCCGAGTCTGTCGGCATAGCGGTACCCCTTGATGAGGGTGGTCGCCGTTCTACTTCGGCGTTCGCCAAGTCCGTCTTGGCCGAGGCGATCGGTGAGTCGAATCCGGCAGCTGCTGATGCGGTTCTTGCCGAGTCTGAGTGGCGCAAGCAGTATCACCAGCACTTCGTTGCGGTCACCGAAGCCGGGATCGCCAGCCCGGCTGATGCAAGGGGAATCGCCTCGCGAGGACTGGCGGCGGTGTCGGGTTCACTGCGTTTCGTGCGCAACGGTGACGATCAACCTCTACATCGGGTGATGACCGGTCGGGCCACGAATCCGCCCCTCAACACCCAGGTCATCCCAGGCACGCCGGGCCCGGTTCCGCGATTCACAGTTCCTTACCGAGGTGTCGACCTGGGAGAGGACGACCTGCGGGGCCAACTGGAGCGGTGGGTCGCGGCCGGCGTCATCGAAGTGAGTGCAGCATCGGGTCTGGAAGAGGCGCTCGACAATCCTGACTGGCTCGATCTTTCCGACCTCACATTTGTCGTCATGGGCGCAGGAGCAGAGCTTGGCCCATATCCGGCCCTCATGGGACTGGGAGCCAGGGTCGCAGCGCTCGATCTCCCAGCCGAGAACATCTGGGAAAGGCTCACCGCTCGAGCCGGTGGACGAAGCACTCTGATCTACCCGGTGAGGGATGGGCACCGAGGAGCCGATCTGACCTCCGATCTCCCCGAGGTCCGTGACTGGATCGACACCATCGAGGGGCCAATCGTGCTCGGCGGTTATGCCTACGCAGATGGCGAAGCCCACCTGCGTGTGTCTGCTGCTCAAGATGCTCTCATTGCCCACGTCCTTGAGAACCGCACGCCCGGCTCGGTCGTCGTTGCTCATCTGTTGACACCTACTGATTGTTACGCCGTTTCCGAGCACACCGCCGAGGCTTCACGACGCGCCTGGGCCCGCCGACCACGTGGCCTCCGACTAGCCCAGGCAGCAGCCAGAACCTTGTCTGGCGATCGCTTGTTTCAACAGGCCATCACCGACTGCATCGACGGGAAAGAGGGCTTTCGGTCGGCGGTGTTCGACACACTCGTGACCCAGCAGGGACCGAACTATGCGCTGGCCAAGCGGATTCAGGAATGGCGAGCTGTCGATGCGCGTATCCGCGGCGCCCGTGTCTCGGCCAACGTGTCGCCAAGCAGCACAACTCGATCGGTGACCAAGAACAAGGCGCTTGCTGCCGCATATCGGGGGGCGGGCATGTTCAACATCGAGGTGTTCGAACCGGACACAACAAATGCACTGATGGCGCTCATGCTGATCCGTGACGTTCGAACAACCACAGGCCCGGCCGATCCGCAGGTGGCGTTAACCAGTCCACTACAGATCCTCAGCGACGCTGCGTGCCATGGCGGGCTGTGGAGGAGCCCCTACACGACCCGTACGGCGCTCCCCCTCGCAGCTGTTCGGGGATTCCTGCCGAGTAGGAGCTAGAACCGAACCTCGTCGGTGGCCACTACTTCGCAGCTGCAACTCGGTGAGGTCTGTGAGGCCCAGATGGAGTTGGTATGGGCGATCAGCTCGGCACCGTTTGGCATTTCGGCCGGCGAGGACGCGTCGGTGGTGTGGCCGTCAGCGACCAGCACTGTGTCATAACCCCGCACATGTGCGCCATGAAGGGTCCAACGCACGCAGAAGTCTGTCTGGGCTCCAGTGATCACGAGACGGCCCACGTTGCGATCAGCGAGTTCAGCTTCGAGGGTTGTGCCTTCGAAGGAATCTCGGACGGTCTTGCGTACGTGAGGCTCGGAGGCGAGCGGAGTCAGTTCAGGCACGATCCGCCATTCGTTCGAATCGAGCGGCAGCCCGTCGTCATCGTGCTGCACCCATATGACTGGAGTGTGGTGCGACCTTGCCCGCTCGACCAGCTGATTGATGTTGTCTATGACGCCATCCCGATTGTGGGCTGCAACCATCACGTCGTTCTGTACGTCGATCACGAGTAGTGCGGTGTTGGGTCGATCCTGGAGCGTGCTCATCCAGAACATGATGCCGTACGGGAGCGTACGCTGCACAGAGCGATGTGGTTGAGTTGTGTGGGGCCAGGGCCCTGGTCTATTCGAGTTGGATGGTCAGTGGTGTGTTGTTGAAGATGCGGGTTTGGGTGGTGTTGGGAGTGGTGTTGTCTCTGTGTTTGTAGCGGTGGTGGAATCTGCAGAGGAGTTGGCTGTTGCTGATGAGTGTTGGGCCACCTGTGTTCCAGGGGTGTTTGTGGTCGGTGTCGCAGAGTTGTGCGGGGGTGTGGCAGCCGGGGTGTTGGCAGTGGTGGTCTCTGAGTTGTATCAATCGTTTCTGGGTGGTTGTGAAGTGCCGGCCGGCGGGGGTGTCGGTGGCGATGTTGCCGTTGGGGTCGAGTTGGTGGTGTCGGACTCGGGCCGTTGCTGTCAGTTGTTGGGTGATGGCGGGTGGGATGAGGGTGCCTTTGGTGGTGCGGGGGTAGTAGCGGGCAGCGAAACCTGGGTCCCGGTGGACCCTGATCCGGTTGGCCCTGGCCCGGGCTTGCTCGGAGGAGAGCGCTTGCTCGGCGGAGGGCTGCTGCTGGTCGGTGAGTGCACTGTTGGCGCTGGTATCGGGTGTGGTGTCGGGTTGAGGTTGGCCGCCGGTGGGGTCGAGTATTTCGAGGTGGGCCCGGTATTTGCCATCGGGGTTGAGTACGAGGTCGACGAGGGCGTCCATGGCTGTGGCGCTACGGTACCGGTCGGGGTTTTCGGCTTTGATTGGTTCTGCCCGGTTCAACACGGTTTGGGCGAAGGGTTCTGCATGTAGCGGGCCGATGGTTCCGGTGAGGTGGAGGTTGCCGTTGAGGTCGTACTGGAGGAGCAGGTGTTGTTGGGCTTGGGCTCTGATGAACTCATCCAAGTGTTCATCAGGGTCTGACATGGCTTCCCACTCGGTGAGGTAGTCCTTGAACTCTTCTGGGGTGCACATGGTGGCGAGGTGAGCGAGGCTTGCTTGGGCGGCATTGAACTGGCGGCTGTTCACAGTGCGCCACACGGGTTGGACCACATCGATGTGTGCCATCGTGATCTGGCCGTCCATGAGGGCCCGATGGAAGTGGGGGAAACGTTCTGATGCCAGCCCTGCCCGTCGGAGTTGTCGGGCCCGGGCCCGTGAGACCCGGCAGGTTGAAGTGAGGAGTGGGGTCATGGATTTGGAGCCTTTGGTGAGAGCACACGTGTTGTGTTCCCCAAAAGCGACGAACCGTCCCGCTACCGCTGCTGCTTGTTCGGTGCTGGCAACAAGGTCGGTGATCAAATCAGCGATCTCCGCACGCGTGAGCGATGAGTTGTCGGTAGTAGCGATCTCGCGCAACCGTTCCGACACCGCCAACAGGCGCAGACGTTCCTCCACCAGATAGCCACCGCCAGCATCTTCGATCTCCACCGAGAACTCCATACCCCCAACCCTAAACAGG
>CAVVWM010000006.1:0-20941 GCA_963751955.1 uncultured Acidimicrobiales bacterium
TTCGAGTTGGATGGTCAGGGGTGTGTTGTTGAAGATGCGGGTTTGGGTGGTGTTGGGAGTGGTGTTGTCTCTGTGTTTGTAGCGGTGGTGGAATCTGCAGAGGAGTTGGCTGTTGCTGATGAGTGTTGGGCCACCTGTGTTCCAGGGGTGTTTGTGGTCGGTGTCGCAGAGTTGTGCGGGGGTGTGGCAGCCGGGGTGTTGGCAGTGGTGGTCTCTGAGTTGTATCAATCGTTTCTGGGTGGTTGTGAAGTGCCGGCCGGCGGGGGTGTCGGGCGGCGATGTTGCCGTTGGGGGTCGAGTTGGTGGTGTCGGACTCGGGCCGTCGCTGCCAGTTGTTGGGTGATGGCGGGTGGGATGAGGGTGCCTTTGGTGGTGCGGGGGTAGTAGCGGGCAGCGAAACCTGGGGTCCCGGTGGACCCTGATCGCGGCTGGCCCTGGCCCCTGGGCCTCTCGCTCGGCGGAGAGCGCTGTGCTCGGCGGAGGGCTGCCGCTGGTCGGTGAGTGCACTGTTGGCGCTGGGCATCGGTGTGGGGCGTCGGGTTGAGGTTGGCCGCCGGTGGGGTCGAGTATTTCGAGGTGGGCCCGGTATTTGCCATCGGGGTTGAGTACGAGGTCGACGAGGGCGTCCATGGCTGTGGCGCTACGGTACCGGTCGGGGTTTTCGGCTTTGATTGGTTCTGCCCGGTTCAACACGGTTTGGGCGAAGGGTTCTGCATGGAGCGGGCCGATGGTTCCGGTGAGGTGGAGGTTGCCGTTGAGGTCGTACTGGAGGAGCAGGTGTTGTTGGGCTTGGGCTCTGATGAACTCATCCAAGTGTTCATCGGTTGAGCACGGCTTCCCACTCGGTTAGGTAGTCCTTGAACTCTTCTGGGGTGCACATGGTGGCGAGGTGAGCGAGGCTTGCTTGGGCGGCATTGAACTGGCGGCTGTTCACAGTGCGCCACACGGGTTGGACCACATCGATGTGTGCCATCGTGATCTGGCCGTCCATGAGGGCCCGATGGAAGTGGGGGAAACGTTCTGATGCCAGCCCTGCCCGTCGGAGTTGTCGGGCGGGCCCGTCGACCCCGGCAGGTTGAAGTGAGGAATGAGGTCATGGATTTGGAGCCTTCGGTCGAGGCGCGCGTGTTGTGTTTGCCAGAAGCGACGAACCCGTCCCGCTACCACTGCTGCTTGTTCGGTGCTCGGCGACAGAGGTCAGTGATCGATGCGGCGATCTCCGCACACGTCAGCGAGGAGTTGTCGGTAGTCACGATCGCGCGCAACCGTTCCGACACCGCCGACGGCGCAGGACGTTTCCTCCACCCCAGAACCACGCCAGCATCTTCGATCTCCACCGAGAACTCCATACCCCGACCCTTGAACGAGTTGGATGGTCAGGGGTGTGTTGTTGAAGATGCGGGTTTGGGTGGTGTTGGGAGTGGTGTTGTCTCTGTGTTTGTAGCGGTGGTGGAATCTGCAGAGGAGTTGGCTGTTGCTGATGAGTGTTGGGCCACCTGTGTTCCAGGGGTGTTTGTGGTCGGTGTCGCAGAGTTGTGCGGGGGTGTGGCAGCCGGGGTGTTGGCAGTGGTGGTCTCTGAGTTGTATCAATCGTTTCTGGGTGGTTGTGAAGTGCCGGCCGGCGGGGGTGTCGGTGGCGATGTTGCCGTTGGGGTCGAGTTGGTGGTGTCGGACTCGGGCCGTTGCTGCCAGTTGTTGGGTGATGGCGGGTGGGATGAGGGTGCCTTTGGTGGTGCGGGGGTAGTAGCGGGCAGCGAAACCTGGGTCCCGGTGGACCCTGATCCGGTTGGCCCTGGCCCGGGCTTGCTCGGAGGAGAGCGCTTGCTCGGCGGAGGGCTCCTGCTGGTCGGTGAGTGCACTGTTGGCGCTGGTATCGGGTGTGGTGTCGGGTTGAGGTTGGCCGCCGGTGGGGTCGAGTATTTCGAGGTGGGCCCGGTATTTGCCATCGGGGTTGAGTACGAGGTCGACGAGGGCGTCCATGGCTGTGGCGCTACGGTACCGGTCGGGGTTTTCGGCTTTGATTGGTTCTGCCCGGTTCAACACGGTTTGGGCGAAGGGTTCTGCATGGAGCGGGCCGATGGTTCCGGTGAGGTGGAGGTTGCCGTTGAGGTCGTACTGGAGGAGCAGGTGTTGTTGGGCTTGGGCTCTGATGAACTCATCCAAGTGTTCATCAGGGTCTGACACGGCTTCCCACTCGGTGAGGTAGTCCTTGAACTCTTCTGGGGTGCACATGGTGGCGAGGTGAGCGAGGCTTGCTTGGGCGGCATTGAACTGGCGGCTGTTCACAGTGCGCCACACGGGTTGGACCACATCGATGTGTGCCATCGTGATCTGGCCGTCCATGAGGGCCCGATGGAAGTGGGGGAAACGTTCTGATGCCAGCCCTGCCCGTCGGAGTTGTCGGGCCCGGGCCCGTGAGACCCGGCAGGTTGAAGTGAGGAGTGGGGTCATGGATTTGGAGCCTTTGGTGAGAGCACACGTGTTGTGTTCCCCAAAAGCGACGAACCGTCCCGCTACCACTGCTGCTTGTTCGGTGCTGGCAACAAGGTCGGTGATCAAATCAGCGATCTCCGCACGCGTGAGCGAGGAGTTGTCGGTAGTAGCGATCTCGCGCAACCGTTCCGACACCGCCAACAGGCGCAGACGTTCCTCCACCAGAAAGCCACCGCCAGCATCTTCGATCTCCACCGAGAACTCCATACCCCCAACCCTAAACAGGGGGTGTGACACAGTTGGATCCGGCCTAGGTCACTGAGCCAGACCGATTCGACCAAAAACTGTCTTGATGGCGTACCGCAAACTCTTCTTCCACCAAGGGCGGAAGCGCTTGGAGTGACCTGGAGCGAGGGACGAGCGAAAGCGAACGGAATCAGTTGTGGCGCTGCGGAGGGACGGAGCAGCTGAGCCGGTGAGAGCCATAGAGCGAAGCGCTTGGAGTGACCTGGAGCGAGGGACGAGCGAAAGCGAACGGAATCAGTTGTGGCGCTGCGGAGGGACGGAGCAGCTGAGCCGGTGAGAGCCATAGAGCGAAGCGCTTGGAGTGACCTGGAGCGAGGGACGAGCGAAAGCGAACGGAATCAGTTGTGGCGCTGCGGAGGGACGGAGCAGCTGAGCCGGTGAGAGCCATAGAGCGAAGCGCTTGGAGTGACCTGGAGCGAGGGACGAGCGAAAGCGAACGGAATCAGTTGTGGCGCTGCGGAGGGACGGAGCAGCTGAGCCGGTGAGAGCCATAGAGCGAAGCGCTTGGAGTGACCTGGAGCGAGGGACGAGCGAAAGCGAACGGAATCAACGTAATTGCCCGTCGACGTTGGCTTCGTGGTCGAGTTGCCAGAGGTTCTTGGAAGTCTGGCCGGCCAAGATCGTAAAAGCGATCACGTTGATTGCCACGATGATGGGGACGCCCCAGCTGAAGATCTCGGTACCGACGAAGGCCACGAAGGTATTCAGGGCGATGTAGCCAATGCGGACCTCGGTTGGACCGAGCCCGTAGTAGGCGATCTGGAACTGGTTGGTTGCTGCGAAGCTGAGGAAGCTGGTCGCCATAGTGGCGCACGTGACGAGTAGCAGGATCAGGAACAGGAACTGAAGCCAGCGGGCCTCCACGAGGAATGAGTAGGCGATTACTACCGAGCCGGCGAAGATGAGGTCCAGAATGTGGTCGGCGAAGAAACCCCACTTCACCAGACCCTGTCTGCGGTATTTTCCGAGGGACCCGTCCAGGGAGTCGGTGAGCCATTGGCCGAACACCATGATCGACATGCCGTGGAGCCAGTGCAGGTTGTCCTGGGCCAGCCATCCGAACAGAACGCAGCCCGCTGACCACAGCGCGGTGACCGCCGTGAGATGGTGGCTCATGATCGGTTTGGGTATGCGGGGGAGGGCGCTGTCGATGAACTTGCGTTCGTATGGTCCGAGGATCGATTGACCCTTCTTCTTGTCGCCCGCAAAGGTTTCGCTCATGTAGCTCCCATCGGTCAGCGTCAAACCTTGGTGAGTTCGACGATCCGCTCTTCGACGTCGGGATAACGATCGGTGAGATCGGCCCGATCTCCCGGAATGTAGTCCTCCATGCGGAAAGCGGGCGCCATGGCTGTGCCTACCAGTGACCACGTTCCAGTCGAGCTCGATCCCTGGAAACAGCCACCTGGCACCACGTACTGGAGGTGATGGCCGGCATCGACATCGGGCCCGATCAGCACGCGTCGGGAGGAGCCGTTGGGATCGAGGACCAGCAAGTCCAACGGAGCTCCGAGTTGATAGAAGTAGATCTCGGGCCCGGGCAGCCGGTGAAGCAACGAGCACTGGCCTCTGGTGAGCAGGTAGTGGATGCCGGTGCCGTTCTCATCGATGTGGCTCTGGCTCCACCAACCGCCCTCGGGCTCGAGCGGCTCGAGGCCGAGCTGGTAAATGATCTCTTCAGGACTCACGGGCCAACCTCTCGGCCCTCTTCTTTGCGTCGGCCACCACGGCCTCGATATCGACGGTCGTCAACCGGCGATCGCTCACCACTTGGCGACCCTGGACCCAAACATCAGTAACCAGATGAGGACCGCCACCGAACACGATGTTGGCGATCAGCTCGCCGTCCAGAGCCGGAGCCAGGGCCGGATGGTCCGTGTCAAGTCGGATGATGTCGGCCGGCCTACCGGAGCTCAGCCTTCCAACATCCAGGCCCAGGGCGGCCCCACCATCGGCTGTTGCCAGCCTCAACGCAGTGGGTGCATCGAGAATCCCGGCGTCGTGGCCCGTTCCTCGTGCCAGGAGCGGAGCAAGTGCAAGCTCCTGCCACAGGCTCAAATTGTCATTCGATGCCGGTCCGTCGGTTCCCAGCCCAACCAGTACCCCAGCATCGAGCGTTTTGCGAAGCGGCATGACTCCGGATCCGAGCTTCAGATTGGAGACCGGATTGTGGGCGATAGCGGTGCCGGACTCGCTGAGAATTGCTCGGTCACTGTCGGAGAGCCACACACCGTGTGCCGCCAGCACGGGCCCGTCGAACACCCCTTGTTCGGCTAGGAGTTCGGTAGCTGGCGCGCCGTGCTGATCGATGACCCGGTCCCGCTCCACCTTGGTCTCTTCGAGGTGCACATGGACGAATGTCTCGAGGTCGCGAGCCATTGACCCGAGTTCGCCGATCTGCTCAGGAGTCAGGTCGTAGGTGCTGTGCGGACCGACCCCTACGGTGATCAGACCACCGGGATCATGATGAGCGCGAACGAAGTTGGCCACGGCATCGGCCCGGCTGGCGCCGGCTCCGAACGTTGAACCGTGGAGAGCGGCGAGGATTCCAGGCGTTATGACCAGACGAGCTCCGGTTTCGGTCACGGCCTCCACTACCTGCTCTTCGAAGAGGTACATCTCGCAGCTGGTCGTCACGCCGGCCAACAGCATTTCGGCTGATCCCAACACCATGCCCGCTCGGGCATCGTCGGGGGTCATGATGCCTTCCCGGGGCCACACCGCGTCGGTCAACCACGATTGCAGCGGCATGCCGTCGCCTGCGGAACGCATCAATGTCATCGGCGTGTGGGCGTGGGTGTTCACCAATCCCGGCATCAGCACACCACCCAAGACCCGTCGATCCGGTGGAGCTGGGCCCAGTTCGGCCTCGGGACCGACGGCGATGATCGTGCCGACCGGGTCGATGTCGATGGCACCATCGACGATGATCGAGGCACCGTCCGCAACGGGCACAACCCGGTCGCCGACCAGTCGAACGGCTATCACTGGAGGATGCTTTCGGGGCGAGTTGAGTCGATTCGCTCCAGAGCTTCGCCCTGATCCAGCCGAATCACCCGCCGCTCGGTGACTATGGCGGTGATCAGTGAGGCTGGTGTCACGTCGAATGCGGGGTTGATCGCATCGGTGTGCGGCTCAGCGATAGGGGTACCCATCACCGAGATGACCTCGGCCGGACCGCGATCCTCGATCTCGATGTCGGCTCCGGTGGCGGTGTCCATGTCGATCGTCGATTCGGGAGCAACCACTATGAAGGGCACCTTCGCGTGACGAGCGCCCAGTGCTAGGGAGAACGAGCCGATCTTGTTGGCAGTGTCGCCGTTTGCCGCGATTCGATCCGCCCCGATCAGCACCACGTCCGCAGCTCCCCGGGAGAGGAGAAAGGGCCCCGCCGAATCGACCAGAAGGCGGAACGGTGCGCCCATCCGATGAAGCTCCCAGGTAGTCAGGCGTCCGCCTTGCAGCAAGGGTCGGGTCTCGACCGGAAGAGCTTCGGCAAGGTGACCCAACTCGTGGAGACGCTGGATAACAGCCAAGGCCGTTCCCCGTTCGACTGTGGCGAGTCCTCCGGTGTTGCAGATCGTCATGGTCGTGACGGGACCACCATCGCACAACTCCAGCACCAGGTGTGCGCCCTTGTCGCCCATCGCGATCGAAGAGGCCAGTTCTTCGTTGCGGATTCGATGGGCGGCTGCCAAAGCTGCAACAGCGGGCGGGTCAGCCGACACCTCGATCCTGCGAAGTACTTCATCGACGCGCTTGGCCAAGTTCACTGCGGTCGGGCGAGCGGAACGAATGGAGGCCACGGCCTGGTCGAACTCCGCACGGCCAGACTCGATCGGAAACTCTCTTGCGGCTAGGGCCACGCCGTATGCGCCCGCGACGCCGATGGCGGGAGCCCCCCGGACGGCGAGTCTCTTTATGGCGTCGATGAGAACGGCTACTCGGTCAGCATCGAGAATGGCGAACTCGGCCGGCAAGCGGGTTTGATCGATCAGCTGAATGGAGCCATCTACCCACTCGATCGTCGGTGTTTCGGCCTCGGGAGCGTGCACCCGAATAGCATTACACATGCTTCACATAGATCTGTCGGGCAAGGTCGCGGTAGTCACCGGAGCGCGAGCCGGTCTCGGATCCAAGATCGCCGATGTTCTGGCGGAGGCCGGCGCTCACGTGGTGCGCCACACAGGACGATCGGGAGAGAACGGCGCCGACCTGTCTGACCCTCGAGAGGTCGATCGGTTCTTTGCTGGAGTGGTCCATGAGCACAACGGGCTCAACATCGTGGTCAACAACGCTGCGCTCCAGCCTGTCACCGCCTTCGACCAGATCAGCCCTGAGGAGTGGAGCGACGTTCTCGGTGCAGGGTTGTCTGCGGTCCACTACGTCACCCAGGTCGCAGCCGGGTTGATGGGCGAAGGCTCATCGATTGTCAACATCGCCAGCATCGAAGGCCTTCAACCGGCGATAGCTCACAGCCACTATTCGACGGTGAAGGCGGCGGTCATAATGCACACCCGAGCAGCGGCAGCCGAGCTGGGGCCAATGGGGATCCGGATCAACAGTGTGAGCCCCGGTCTCCTCGACCGGGACGGGCTTGGCGACGACTGGCCCGATGGGGTGGCTCGTTATGCCCGAGCCGCACCGCTGGGCCGTATTGGCACAGCCCAGGATGTCGCCATGGCGGTTGTGTTCCTTGCATCGGATCTCACTCGGTGGATCACGGGTGCGAACCTCGTTGTGGATGGTGGTGTTCTTGCCACCAGCACGTGGTAACGCTCAGACAATTCGTCGTTTGGCGGCCCACCGCGTCAGCTCGTGCCGGTTCGAGACCTGGAGTTTGCGGAGCACATTCGACGCGTGGGTCTCAACGGTCTTGATGCTGATCGTGAGTCGCCGGGCGATCTCCTTGTAGGCATAGCCGCGAGCGAGCAGTCGCATGACCTCTTGCTCGCGTGGCGACAGCAGGTCGAGTTCAGGATCTTCGGGCATCGGCAGCGTGGCGCTGAATGCGTCGATGACGAATCCGGCCAGCCGTGGGGAGAAGACCGCATCGCCCTCGGCGACCCTCACCACGGCGTCGGCGAGTTCGTCGCCGCTGATCGACTTGGTCACATACCCTCGAGCCCCAGCCCGGATGACGGCGATCACGTCATCGGGCGCATCGCTGACCGAGAGGGCGAGGAACCGAACATCGTCTCCACCGCCCGCCCGAACCCCGGTGATTACATCGGCGCCCGTGCCCGACGGGAGGTGTACGTCGAGCAGCACCACCTCAGGTCGACGGTCCAAGATCACGTTGACGGCTTCTCCAACATCGCCGGCCTCGGCCAGCACCTGCACCCGGTCTCCGAGTTGGGCAGCGACGCCTGCGCGAACCATGTCGTGGTCATCGACGAGAATGACAGTTGGGGCGTAGGTCATGGTTGGTCCTTCCGGTTGCGATCCATAGTGAGTTCCACCTCGGTACCTTCCCCGATCTCGGTCGTGACGACAGCCGAACCCCCGGATCGTTCCATTCTGCCAACGATCGATTGGCTGACCCCACGTCGGTCGGTTGGGATCGCCTCTTGGTCGAAGCCGTTGCCGGTATCGCGAATGAACAGTTGGACGCGATCGTCGGTCACCTCGAGGAAGATGTCCACCCGAGGTGTTCCAGAATGCCGTGCGGCGTTGAGCGTGGCCTCGCGAGCAGCCTTCAGAATGGGTTCGATCTGTTCATCGACGAGGGCGTCACCAACTGCCACCACTTCCACCGGAACCCCATGGAGGTCCTCCACCTCGCTCGCCAGCTGGTCGAGATGGCCTCGGATGCTGCCGCCGACGCGAGAGGCCCGGTTGGGATCGAGCCAGTTGCGGAGCTCACGTTCTTGCCGGCGAGCCAAGTTCTTGGCGGTCCGGGGATCCTCGACCTGTTGTATCAAGGCCAGGGTCTGCAGGACCGAATCGTGGATGTGAGCACCCACCTCGGCCCGTTCGTCGGACCGGATGCGGGCCTGCCGTTCGGCATCGAAGTCACTCAGTACTTTGTAGAGCCACGGGCCAGCAACCACGACCGTGCCTACCAGGGCGATGAAGGCAGCCCCAAGCGTGAGTGGGAAGGTGTTGATCTGGGTCAGTATCAGAGTCAGTCCGAGCACCACAGCAACCAGACCGCCCGCGAGCTGTCGTATGCGCTCACGGCCGGGCATTTCGGTTTGGTCCATCGAACTGGTTCGCCATGCCAGTCCCAATCCCATGGCAACCGTGGCCAGTCCGTAGCCGACTCCGGCATTGTTGGGCAGGAGCGGCGCGCCACCCGCTGCGATCCCGGCGGTGATTAGGACAACGGCGAACACTCGGTGACGCTCCGACCTGCCCCGAAGCCCTGTTGGTTGCTCACGAGCAGCGCCGATACCCGATGAATGGGCCCATCTCAGAAGCGCCCACAACGTCACATAGAGGAACCCGCCCAGTCCCTGAATAGCGAACAGGACCACAAAGGCAATCCGCATCCAGCTCCGTGGCACCCCCAACTCCCGGGCGACTCCACTGGCAACCCCAGCCACGACGGCATTGTCCTGATCGAGATCGGGCAGCCGCCAGTTGGCGGTTCGGATTGTCGCCGTGGGGGCGAACCCGCCCGACGGTGGATCGATTGATGCCATTGGTCCTCATTGTCGCATGAGATGACACCCGTGGCATCGGGGTCCTACCCTGACACGACCCTGAGGTTCTCAGGGTGCGGTCAAGGTTCTACCGGATGGGTGAAAATGCGTTGTGGGAGGAGGATCGAAGCATGAACACATCAGCTCACACCTCATCACCAACCAATCTGCCAGCACCCGAACAGCGCCTCCGACGCTCGGTCAACGGTTCGATCGGAGGCGTCGCCCAGGGTCTCGCCGACTTCTTGAAGGTCGAGGTCAAGTGGGTTCGCCTCGCATTCCTGCTCAGCTTTCTCTTCGGTGGCGTCGGATTCCTTGCCTACATCGCCCTGTGGGCGGGCCTGCCCGACGAACTCGACCCCCGCGCCGCCAAGTTTGCCGTGACCCAGAACCTCACCCGTCTCGTTGTTGCGGGGATTTTCGGAGTCTTCACCTTCGGCGCGATGAGTGGTGCCGCCGGCTTGAGTGCCGGACTCCTCCTACCGGCAGTCCTCGTAGGTGGAGGTATCTACATCCTGAGCCAGGGCAAAGAGACCGAACCTGCGGTTGGAGGGCAGCACCCAAAAGCTGAAGCCTCGGCCGCCGCAACAGGGACGGTGCCACCGCCGTCGCCCCCCGCGACCGAGGTTCCCGACGACCGTGATCCGCTCCTGATCGAAGCCGAGCGTCTCATGAGTGGTGAGCTGCTCGGCGATACCTCCGGTCCCGACGCCCTCCAGTACGACCCGGGTCACTGGGCGATGACCCGAAACGAAGCGGCAGCAGTGACAACCCGCCGGAGGCGTCCGCCGATCGTCACGTTCGCTCTTGGTTCCGCAGCCCTTGTGAGCGCACTGTTGCTGGTCACCAATGCCGGCGTGCCGTTCTTCGTGTATCCGTTCATTCTTCTCGGGTTCGCCGTCCTCGGCTTCTCCGCCAGCTTGTTCTTTCGTCGTCCGGCTTGGGCACTGATTCCGATCGCCTTCCTTTCCTTCGGCATCGCCATGTCCACGCTGTTCGCCACTGAGGTCTTCGACGACGGCATCGGCGAAAGAGTCTTTCAAGTCGACACGTTGGAGGTCCCGGGTATTTCGATCGGATCAAGTTCGGACGAGATCCCCACTTACAGCCTGGGTGCCGGCAAGTTGGAACTCGACCTTGATGATCTCGTGCTGAGTGCTGACCAGACCATGAGCGCCAGGCTCATCACGGGCCTGCTCACGATCGACCTCCCCGACGACCACCGAACCGAGGTTGTACTTGTGGACGGAGGCGACGTGACGTTCGGGGATCGCATCAACAGGTCGTTTCGTGACGGTGACACGCTGGTATTCAATGGAGACGCTGAAGGGCCAACCTTGACCCTGGAAGCCGACCTCAAGATCGGCGAGATCGAACTGGACATGCTCTCCGACGAATACGAATTGATCGACTGAGATCGTCGGCGGCGAAATCAACGGTGTCTCACCCCCGAATAGGTTCAGGCCATGGCAAGCTTGACGATCCATCCCGTACGGCCAACTGCAGACGAAGTACGAGACGAAGTCACTCGGCACGTGCAGACCCTGGCCGGACCAGACGCCAAGCCCAGGCCCGAACAGCTGGCAGCGGTGCAGGCCATGCTGGTCGAGGGACATCGCACGCTGCTGGTGGCCAGAACCGGGTTCGGCAAGTCGGCCGTGTATTTCTCGGCAACCCGCATGCTGCGCGATCGGGGTTGGGGGCCAACGGTTGTGGTGTCACCCCTGTTGGCGCTTATGCGAGATCAGGTGGCAGCGGCACAGAAGCTCGGCCTCAACGCCGTTTCCATCAACTCGGCCAACAATGATTCATGGCTCGAAACCGAACAACGCGTTCTCGCCAATGAGGTCGATCTACTGCTCATCTCGCCTGAGCGCCTCGCCAATCGACGGTTCGTGGCCCAGGTTTTCGAGACCATCCGGCTGCGGCCGTTCGCACTGGTATGCGACGAAGCTCACTGCATCTCCGATTGGGGTCACGACTTCCGCCCTGACTACCGGCGGTTGCGCAGCCTGCTCAACGAGTTGAGTCCCGACACGCCGGTACTGGCCACAACCGCAACGGCAAACCAACGGGTCACCGACGACGTGGCGGCACAACTCGGCCACGACACCACGGTCTTGAGGACCTCTCTCGATCGCCGGTCGCTAAACCTGTCCGTCGTCGACCTGCCCGACGATGCGCACCGCTTGGCCTGGTTGGCTGAAACGATTCCGAAGCTCAGCGGATCGGGAATCGTCTATTGTCTCACGGTTGCGCAGGCGGAAGCCACAGCCGAATGGCTCCAACGCTCAGGGGTGAGCGCCCAGTCCTACAGCGGCGCGGTACCGCCCGAGGAACGGTTGGAGCGGGAGGAGGCACTTCGAACCAACCGAATCAAGGCGCTGACCGCCACCTCCGCTTTGGGTATGGGTTTCGACAAGGGGGATCTGGCGTTCTGCGTCCATCTGGGCCTTCCCCCTTCGCCCGTTGCCTACTACCAGCAAATCGGACGGGCTGGCCGAGCCATCGAGCGTGCCGAAGTGATCGCCCTGCCCCGTCCAAACGAAGACGAGCAGGTGTGGAAGTGGTTCGAGTCGGTTTCCATGCCCACTGAGCAGGTGTGCTGGACCGTGCTCGATCAGCTGAACCGGGTGTCACCCACGTCGGTGGCTCAGCTCGAAGTGACCGCCAACCTCGGCCGAAGTCGCCTCGGGACACTGTTGAGCATTCTTGATGTCGACGGCGCCGTCGCACGGGAGGGGAGCGGCTGGGTTCGCACCGACCAACCTTGGGTCTACAAGTCCGAAATGGTGGCGACCTTGCGCCGATTGCGTCGGGACGAGAGCGATCAGATGCGCCACTGGGCCACCCGAGAGGGATGCCGGCTTCGTTTCCTGCGGGAAGCGTTGGACGACAGCGAGGCGTCCGATTGCGGCCGTTGTGACCACTGCGCAGACGTCTCGTGGCAACATCAGCCCGATCCCACCCTGGTTGCAAGGGCTTCGGAGCTGTTGCGGGGCGGTGACATCGTGATCGAACCCCGCAAGCAATGGCCGTCGGGACTTGAGGGAATCAAGGGACGGATCAAGAACCAAGCTGAACCTGGCCGCGCCTTGGCCCGTATCGGTGACGGAGGCTGGAACCCCATCGTGCAACTGCTGATCGATGAGACCGAGGCCGGCGACCGTCCCAACATCCCAACCGAGCTCGCAACGGCCTGTGCTGAGGTGCTCAAACGCTGGGACTGGACAGCTCGGCCAACCTGGATCTGTGCGATGCCGTCTCGACGGCGAGCGAACCTGGTAATCGGGGTGGCTGAGGCAATCGGATCGCTGGGAAAGCTGCCGGTGTACTACCCCGTGCACGCCGTGCCAGGGCATGAGGTATTCCAGGACACCATGTCCAACTCGGCCCATCAGGTGAGCAATGCTCATGACCGCTTGCAGCTCGATCCGAACGGCATGCCCACACAAGAGCTACTGAAAGGTCCGGCCCTGCTGATCGACGAGGAATGCCGCAGCCGCTGGACCTTTGCAGTTGTAGCCACGCTTCTGATGGACGCAGGAGCAAGCGCCGTGCTGCCGTTCGCGCTTCGCTCCTACTAGGAAACCAGAGCCTCTAGCGCCGCTTCGATCATGTCCGCCACCGCATCCTTCACGATGGTCCGGTCCGGGCTGTAGCCCTCCATCGACTCGTCGTCCTCGGCCAGTGGATTGCCATCGACCGCCAAGATGGCTCCGGCTCGAACGCCGGCCAACGACGATGTCACGAAAAGGGCAGCACACTCCATCTCCACGGCGATGCACCGAGCCCGCTGCCACAGGGGCAGGTTCGATCCAAGAACCTCGGAGGGATCGAAAACGTCGCTGGTGAGAACCACACCTCGATGGGCATCGGGTGCCGCCTTCATCAACGCCGCAGTGATCACAGGGTCGGCGACGGCCGGATACTCCACTGGCACAAGCCCGCGCGTGTAGCCATCATCTCGAACTGCACCCACGGCGATCACAAGATCGCCATCGGAGACGGTGGGCTGGAGTCCTCCGCAGGTTCCTGCTCGAACTATGTGGGTGGCACCGGCCCGAATGAGTTCGGCAAAGCACACACCGGCGCCCGCAGTACCTACTCCATGGCTGATAACCATGACCTCGGTGTCTTTCCACGTACCCCGGTAGCTGTGGTATTCGCGGTTGGCAGCGATTGGCTCGGAGTTCTCCAGCTTCTCTGCCACCGCGGCGGCTCGAGCCGGATCGCCGACGACGAGCGCTCGCTCCGGGGAATCAGAGGTTGGAAGGCGAGTGATCGGCAGGATCTCGGTCACTGCCACAAAGGTATCCGTGCACTCAGAAGGCCGTGAGTTCCACTCGGCGATTACGAGCTCTACCGTCGCGGGTGGTGTTGGTATCAATGGGTTCGGATTCGCCGACGCCGCGAGAGGTCAGACGTTCGGGGGGTACCCCAATTTCCACCAGATACACTATGGCTGCGTTGGCTCGTTCCTCACTGAGTTTCTGGTTGCCACCCTCGGAGCCACGGTCGTCGGTGTGGCCAGAGATCTCCACTTGCACGGCGGGATGGCGGGTGAGGATGTCGGGAAGCTGGTTCAACAGCGCCTTGAACTCGTCTGTCGGCTCGTTCTTGCCCGTGGCGTAGAGCACTTCCTCGCGCAGGAGCTCGTTCATGCTGTCCAGTTCCACCTGAGCCTTCGCAGCGAGCTCAGCCTGGGTGGGAGGTGGGGGCGGGGGTACGGTCACCTCGTTGACGGTTTCGATTCCGGGTGACGCAGCGGCGACAGTGCTCAACAATGCCTCTAGTGCTCGGGCGGCCGGGGCGTCGGCGGCCTCACCCACAACTTCGAATCGGCCGGCAGCACTTGTGGCTGCGACCGTGACCGCGATCAGGGACGCCGGCCAGGAAGCTTTGGAGAGCGACAACACCGTTGTCTCGGCCCGTGGATGAGGTCAGCCCGGTTGCAACTTCGAGCTCGTCTTCCACGCTGGCGGGGCCGACGCGACGGCGAGCAGCGTCGACCAGAGCGTCACGTTGGCCTTCAGTGCTACGAGCCCGTCCAGAACGATGCCGGTGTCACTCACGCGAGCGGTTGCAAGGAGCACCCGATCGGCGGGCAGTTCGACATCGTTGCCTGCTTGGCCGGCGAGCGCCGCATCGGCAGCCTCTTGAGTGGGTTCGGGTGCAACGCCGTCGTCGGACAGCAAACCCGGAACTGCAAGGACAGAGAGGCCAAGTACTAGAAGCGCTAGCAGTGAAAGGAGCCCCAATCGGGTGAGGGGCGCGGAGAATGCGTCGATCCACCAAGTGAAGCAGACTGAGCTACACAGCTTGGGCTCACTGCCGAATCGGGTTTCGGTGTCGACCCGGCGAGTGTCTCCGGTCACCCCACCACTACTGTGACTGTCGTGCTCCGACGTCTCGAGTCTGAAGTCCAAACTCCTGGCCACTGTGCTCGGGGTTTCGATCGCCTCGGTTTTGGTTGTCGCCGCGATCAGTTTCGCCTCCAGTGAGCGAGCGATCAGTGATTCGGTGTTGGACAACCTCTCAGCACAGCGGACAGCACGAACCGAGCTCGTCGAGCGGTACATCGCTGGGATCGAGGCCCAGGCGTCAATCCTCAGCCAAGACCGAAATATGGTCACTGCCGCAGCCGAATTCACGGTGGCCACCGAACAGCTCGCACAAGAGGAAGCGGTCACCGGATGGGGCGAATCGGCCCAAACGTTCTACCGCGACTTCGCTGCTGGATTCGATCCGAACCTGAACCTCACGGTCGACCAGTTTCTGCCGCGGGATCCGGTAACGCAGTACCTTCAGCACTATTACGTTGTGAACAATCCCGAACCACCCGGTCAGAGGGCTGGTTTGGATGAGGCATCGGACGGATCGTTCTACAGCCGTGTGCACGCACGATTTCATCCGAGTTTCAGGAATTATGCGGAACGATTCGGCTATCACGACATCTTCATCATCGAACCCGGCGACAGCCGCATCGTGTATTCGGTCAAGAAGGAAGTCGACTATGGAACCAGTCTTTCGTCGGGCCCATGGGGCAGGAGTTCGCTCGCCGACCTCGTAAAGGAAGTGGAGCGCAATCCATCCCCTGGTGCGGTCACCTTCGTGGACTACGACTTCTACCGGCCTCTCTCCGATGAACCGGCTGCGTTCGTAGCGGCCCCCATCTTCAACCCGGTGGATCAGCGGCTGCTGGGGATCTTGGCGTTCCACCTTCCGATGGACGAAATCAGCAACGTGATGACCGCGAGCCAGGGTTGGGCCCAGGCCGGTTTTGGTGACACGGGTGAGGCATATCTCGTGGGTCGCGACGAAGCGATGCGCTCAACTTCGCGTTTGTTGAGCGAGAACCCCGAGGAGTATCGCCGAAGAGTGATTGTCGCGGGGACGTCGGCCACCACCGCCGACGCCGTTGTTGCCGCGGGACACAGTGTGCTGCGGCAGCGCATCGAGACTGTTGCAGCCCAAGACGCCTTGAGAGGTCGGTCCGGGACTGAGGTGATCACCTCCTATCACGGAGCCGTGTCGCTCAGTAGCTATGGCCCGCTGGAGCTGCCCCCCGGCCTCGACTGGGCCATCGTCGCCGAAAGAGCCTTGAGTGAGGCCGAGGACCCCGTGAGTTCACTTCAACAATCGCTGCTTTTAGCCGTGGGTGCCATCATCCTCGTACTCACGGCCCTTGCGATGATCCTCAGCGCCCAGTTCGTCAAGCCGATCAACGCATTGATCGCATGGACGCGTAGCGCCAGCGACGAGACATCTGATCGCCCCGTGCCCGTCGGCGGCAGTGACGAGATCGGGCAACTGGCATCTGCGGTGGATCACATGGTGGGCGACATGCGGTCTCAACGCCAGACGATCGAGCAGCAACGATCCGAGACTCAGTCGTTGATCCTCAACCTCATGCCGGCCAAGATCGCCGTTCGAGTCAGCGCAGGCGAGTCTGAGGTCGCAGACTCCTACCCCAACGTCACGATCATCGCCGCAAATCTGGCCGGCTTCAGTCGATTTGCTCGAAGTGCATCGCCGGGCGATGGAAAACACGTGCTCGACGAGATCATCGGCACCTTCGATTCGCTGGCAGCCGAGGTTGGTGTCGAGAAGATCCGAGGCGGAAGTTTGGGGTACCTGGCTGCTTGCGGGATGATGGAGCCACGACTGGACCAGCGGCAACGGGCGATCGAATTCGCGGTCGCGATCGATCGAAAGATCGAGTCCCTGAGCAACCTCAACAACTGGGATCTCGATCTACGGGTGGGGGTCGCTTCGGGTGACGCAGAAGCGGGCATCGTTGGGGACACCCAGTTTTCGTTCGAAGTATGGGGTGATCCGGTAAGTGACGCACTGGCCCTGGCGGATCGAGCCGAACACGGATCTGTGCTGGTTGCTGCTGACATAGCTGAAGCGGTCAGTGAGCGTTACCCGTTCGAACGCGTCGACGATGTCGTCGTGGACGGCAAGTCGATTCCCGCCTTCCGATGGGTTGAGGACCACTGATGCTGGGGCGCAGCATATTGGCCGAGAGCTGGTTTCAGTGGGGAGCTGCGCTGGTGGTGGGATTTCCCATCGCTGTTCTTGTACTCGGAGAACTCCTCACTCGATTGGAGCGCCGCAAGAGCCTACTTGTGGCTCCAGTGCGGTTGCTTCGCAACGTGTTCATTCCGTTGCTGGTTGTCGTGCTGTTCCTCCAGCGAGTTGCCGGGATAGAGAACGACCCCGATGAACCGAACACGGTGTTCCAGGTGTCCGCCACGATCATCTCGGTCGTCGGCTTGGCAATCCTGCTTTCGATCATCCGCGGGCTGATCACCTCCCAGACGTCGTCGGAATCGTGGCGAGGGCGAGCGCCCCGACTGTTGATCGACATCGTCCGATTTGTTCTGCTCGGCATTGGAACGTTGCTCGTCCTGTCAAACGTTTGGGGCCTGAGCATTACGGGTACGTTTGCCGCCCTCGGTGTTGGCGGGATCGTGATCGGGCTGGCTCTCCAGGACACCTTGGCCAGCCTGATCGGCGGCATGGCAATCCTCAGCGAGAAGCCGTTCGCGGTAGGGGACTGGATCGAGCTGGACGGGACCGAGGGCAAAGTGACCGACATCAACTGGCGGACTGTGCGTCTGCGCAATCGCCAGAAGGATCTGATCGTGGTGCCGAATATCGTGTTCGGGAACCAGGTCATCATCAACAACTCTCAGCCCGAGATCGAACACGTCGAGACGATCACACTTGGATTCAGCTACGACGATCCGCCGAATGCAGTGAAGGCGATGCTCACCGAGGTGGTGAATGGAACTCCCAACCTTGGTGGTTCGCGTGTCGACATCCGCTGTGTTGGCTACGACGATTTTTCGGTGCGGTACGAGGTATGGCTCGATGTGCAGAGCTACGACGTCATGCCCCAGGTGAGGGATCATTTCATGACCCGGATCTGGTATGCCGCCAAACGCCACGGCATCACGATTCCGTTTCCCATTCGGACCCTGCATCACTACGACGGAGGCGAGCTGCCCCAACTGGAAACGCCGGAAATGGTGCAGCGGCGGGTACGCGGGCTCTCCGCCGGGGCAATCAATGAGAAGGTTGCCGACCAGCTCCATCGGTCGGCAACAGAAAGCCACGAAGCCGGTGGGCTGAGTGCAGACAACCACCTCCTCTCATTTGCTGCCGGTGAGATCCTTCAGGTAGAGGGCGGCGGCAGTCGTGGGCTGGGACTCATCCTCAGTGGTACCGCTGTCGGTCTCAGCCGCGAAACGAGGTGATAACTCTCACCGAAGGTGACGTGTTCGGTGAACAAGGCATGTTGGGTTCGCGAACCAATCTTCTGACGATCCGAGCGCTGACCGACGTCGAGGCTGTGGTGGTCAGTGGTCGAGCCGCCGACTCGATCGCCCAGTCGAACATGGGTTTCGCCGAGGAGATCCAGGCCATCGTCTTGGCCCGCCGGGCTGCAGTAGTCCGATCCGGCTCCATCGATCTGACCGACGAAGGGTCACGGCCGTGACGCCAGTTCGCTCAGCATGGCGAGTTCTCACTGCAGCCATTTCGGTTGGCCTCGCACTGTCAGCTTGTTCGACCGATATCGCCGTCTACGATCCCACAATCCAGCGGGGGGAGCTCCTGGACGACGGACAGTCTTTCGGTTCCGGCACGGTCGTCCTGGAAGGTGGCAACACGAATCGCATCGCCGAGGACGAACCCGTTCTACGAAACCGGATTCCTGGTTTCGACGCACCAGGTTTCGATCCCGAGCTGGCGGCGCTTCCCCAGCTTGGTACCAGACAAGGGGGCGAGGTCACGATGCTCGGCCCCGAGACTGGGAGCGCGGCCGAGAGCATCCAATTCGCTCTCACGGCGTTCACCAACGCCACGGGCACCAGAGTGGACTACATCGGCGCACCTGATGCCGATCTCCTTCTGGACCAACTGATCGATGATGGATCTCCTCCCGACATTGCAATCCTCGAGCAGCCGAGCCGGATCACAACACTCGCCCAGCAAGGGCTCTTGACCCCGCTTCCGCAGGTCATTCAGGCCCAGGTCGAAGCCGGTTACGATAGCTTCTGGCGTCAATTGGCCACCGTTGAAGACCGGCTGTTCGCCGTCCCCCAGGCTGGAAGTGTGAAGAGCCTCGTTTGGTACAGCCCACAGGTGTTCTCAGAAACGGGTACGCGCCACCGACAACCTTCGACGAACTCGAACGTCTGGTGGGCCGGATTCGATCCGACGGGCTGATTCCCTGGTGCGTTGGCGTCGGGTCCGGCGTCTCCTCTGGCTGGCCGTTGACCGATTGGATCGAGGACTACATGCTCCGGTTCGAAGGGCCCGACTTCTACGACCGATGGGTAGCGAACGAGGTTCCCTTCAACGACCCCGAGGTCGTAGCGGTGGTCGAACGGGTCACGTCGACCTGGTTCGAGCCGGGAAACGTGTTTGGCGGCCGAAGTGCGATCGCCTCGACGAGCTGGATCGATGCTGCCATCGACCATTTGAACGGGGAATGTGTCCTCCACAAACAGGCCAGTTTCGTCGTGAGCACCTATCGCGATGCCGGGGCCGAGGTCGGAGCTCGACGCGACATCAACGCCTTCTACCTGCCAACGGTTAACGACGATTTCGGACGAGTGGTGCTTGGTGCCGGCAATTTCGCCGCTGCCTTGAGCGACAACCAGGAGACCTTGTCATTGATGGCCTACATCGCAGCACCGGACTACACCGAAGCGCGAATCCTGTCCCCGGCGCGGTGGCTACCTGAGCGCGCACCGCCTACATAACACCGGTCTCTACCGGGACCAAATAGATCGCGATCTCGCCGCAATCCTCGTTTCGGCCGACCCTTTTCGTTTCGATGGTTCAGATCTGATGCCTGCGGCTGTCGGATCAGCGCTGTCGCGTGGCGGCACCGTTCTCGTCGGAGGTACAACCAACGTGCTCGACTTGGTCGATGAAGTCGAGGCATCGTGGGGATGAAGCACTGCTACGATCTATCGACCCTGCCCTCGTAGCTCAGGGGATAGAGCATCGGCCTCCGGAGCCGTGTGCGGAGGTTCGAATCCTCCCGAGGGCGCCCTAGACGTCTGTTATTGCTTCGGTCGCTCAACAGTCACCGCCTAAAGTTGACCGGCTACCTATGGTTCGCTCCACGATCGTCGACGCTGTGCATGAGGCGCTCTCTGCCTTGAGTATTGACCCTGTACCTTCCTCGGTCACGGTCGAGCGGCCGGCCAACCTCGATCACGGCGATTGGAGCACGAACGCCGCGCTGGTCTGTGCCAAGATCGCGCAGAAGAACCCCCGCCAATTGGGTGAGGAACTGCTGGCCGAACTCCAAAAGGCGAAGATTCCACATGTCGAACGGCTCGAGATTGCGGGGCCGGGCTTCATCAACTTCGGGCTGGCCCCAACTTGGCTTCATGCTGAGCTACGACAGGTGGTGGCAAAGGGCATCGATAGATATGCAAGGCCCGAGATCGGCGCTGGCATCGAGATCAATCTCGAGTTCGTGAGCTCCAATCCGACCGGTCCGCTCCACGCCGGTGTCTGCCCGAAAGGGTGGCCACGATGTTCCCGAGGGCGGCTACCAGGGTGACTACGTCGCCGACTGGGCCACGGAAATGCCTGAGGGAGCCGATCCTGTCGAGTGGGGCATCCAGCGGGCCCTTCAGCAAGTCCAGGTGTCGCTGGCCTCGATGCACGTGCACTTCGATACCTGGAGTAGCGAGAAGGCACTCGTAGAGAGTGGCGTGGTGGAGGCTGCACTCGAGCAGTTGCGGGTGAGTGGTCACGTGTACGACAAGGACGGCGCCACATGGCTGGCCACCTCTGAACTCGGGGATGACAAGGACCGAGTGTTGATCAAGGCTGATGGTGAATACACATACCTCCTACCCGACATCGCCTACCACCACGACAAGTACAACCGTGGCGACATCATCATCGACGTCTTGGGCGCGGATCACCACGGCTATGTGCCCAGGATGCGTGCTGCCCTCATCTTCATGGGTCACGAGCCCAACGAGTACGAGGCGATCATCGGGCAGAACGTGAAG
>CAVVWM010000007.1:0-40515 GCA_963751955.1 uncultured Acidimicrobiales bacterium
CAGTATTGGTCAGAACAAAATCTGGATCTGCAAGGCGGACGTCGGAGGCATTGCGCCCAGCGCCAGTGCTGGATCGACTAGCTGCGGCCCAGATCGGTGAGGGTGAGAACGAGTTCGCCGCGTTCGTTGCTGGCGGCGAGGTCGACCGAACCGGTGAGACGCCACTCGTCGTAACCCTGGGGGTCGCTGATTATCTGGGTGACGTCGCCCGTGCTCGGTTCCCAGATGAGCTTGTTCGGCGATCGTGCTTGGGCGTCCACCATCACGGCGTCGTGTTCGTCGTAGTAGGAGCTGAACAGTCCGGCCGCACCTTCGATCGGCACCAAGTGGGCACGGTAGAACGCAAGCTCTTCGACGTACTTCCACATGCGATTGCGGACCAGCACGCCGAACGCTTTGGTCTGTGTGAAGTCGGCCATCGGTGGCGGGGGAGCGGGCGCCGCCTCGGCATCGTCAGGGTTTCGAAGCTTCTCCCACTCATCGATCAGCGAGGAATCAACTGTCCGGATGACCACGTTGAGCCAGTCGATGATCTCTTCGATCTCAGGCGTGCGCAGGTCGATCGGCACATTCTGGATCAGGCCCTTGTAGACATCGGAAAGGTAACGGAGCAGGACGCCCTCGCTTCGCTTGAGCCCGTGGTGGTTGATGTACTCAACGATCGTCATGGCTTCGGTCAGCATCTCTCGAACGATGCTCTTTGGCTTGGGCGTGTACTGGCCCACGTAAGGGTGTCGGACTCTGAAGTGGTCGAAGTGGTTATAGATCCACTCCCGGTCGGGCTGAGGTGGCCGCACTTCGGCCAGTCGTTCCATTCGTTCTTCGTATTCGACGCCCCGACTTTTCATGTCGTTCATCAGCTCGGTCTTGGCTCGGTCGAGCTGGGCGGCAATGATGACACCCGGATTCTCCTGAACCGACTCCACGATCGACAAGACCCTCAGGTGATGCTGGCTGGACGATTCGAGGTCGGATTGCCCATCATCAGCGAGGTCAGACCCTTCACCGACAGCGTGGTCAGACCCCGAGGGCAGATCATCGATCGCTTGTATCGCCCAAAGGGAGAGAGGTTGGTGGAGAGCGAACTCTTCCTGTACGTCGAAGGTGACCCGCACCAGCCGACCAAACTCATCGGGCTCTTCTGGGAACTCCAGCAGCTCAGCGTCTCGCAGCGACCTATAGATGCGGATGGCCTGTCGTTTGTGTCCGCGCTTGCGCCGTTCGGTGTCGTGGTTCTCCTTCAGGAGCTCTTGCATTGCACCGCAGCCGTCGCCGGCGCGGTCGAGCACGTTGAGCATCATCTGATGGCTCACCTCGAAGCTACTGGTGAGGGGCTCGGGATCACCGTTCACCACGCGGTGAAAGGTGTCCTCGGTCCAATGGGTGTAGCCGCGCTCGGGAGCCTGCTTCTTTCTGGGCTTCTTCTTGCTGTTGGAAGTTGCTGACTTCTCTTCGGCACGAGCGTTCTCCACCACATGGGGTGGGGCCTGGACCCACACATGACCCTCGGTGTCGAATCCCTTGCGCCCGGCCCGGCCGGCGATCTGTTTGAACTCACGATTGGTGAGCACACGATTGGAGCGACCGTCGTACTTGCAAAGCTGAGTGAAGAGAACCGTCCGGATCGGTACGTTTACACCAACGCCGAGGGTGTCGGTTCCGCAGATGATCTTCAGCAAACCCTCCTGTGCGAGTTTCTCGATCAACAATCGGTATTTCGGTAGAAGACCGGCATGGTGGACGCCGACGCCGCCCGTGACCCAACGCCGCATGTCTTTACCGATGGGCGTGTCGAACCGGAATCCGCCGATCGCTGCCTTGATCCGGGTCTTCTCCTCCTTGGACAGGGGATCGAGGCTCAGGTAGTTCTGGGCAGCCTCCGTCGCCTCTCGCTGGGTGAAGTGCACGAGGTAGATCGGGGCCCGATCGCTCTCGAGGAGTTCGGATACCGAGGCGTGGAGTGTGGTGTGTCGATACTCGAAGCTGAGGGGCACTGGCCGGTCTGCAGACTTCACCGTGACCGTTGCACGTCCGGATCGCTCGGTGAGGTCCCGTTCGAAGAACTGGGTGGGACCGAGGGTCGCGCTCATCAAGCAGAATTGGGTTTGGTCCAGTTCAAGCAGGGGTACTTGCCAGGCCCAGCCCCGCTGAGGATCGGCGTAGTAATGAAACTCGTCGACCACCGCCTGATCGACGTTCGCTGCGGAGCCTTCCCGGAGCGCCAGATTGGCGAGGATCTCGGCCGTGCAGCAAATGATTGGAGCGTCACTGTTGATGCGGGCGTCACCGGTGACCATGCCCACATTCTCAGCACCAAAATCGTTGCTGAGACTGAAGAACTTCTCGCTGACCAAAGCCTTGATCGGTGCGGTGTAGTAGCTGCGCTGGCCGCGCTTCAGAGAGGCGTAGTGGACGGCCGCTCCAACCAGACTCTTTCCCGATCCGGTGGGAGTGTTGAGAATAACGTGGTTGCCGCTGTAGAGCTCGAGGATCGCTTCGAGCTGGTGGTCGTACAGTTCAAGGCCACGTTGGGTGGCGAACTCGGTGAAACCGTCGAGTAGCTCACCTTCGTCCACGGTTGGAAGGCTACCGCTACTTACCTCGTCGCCTGTCTACTCGACCTCGTCGTTCAGCTCGATTTCGACCAGTAGTTTGTCGGCGAGGGTCTGAAGTACATCGCCCAAATCGTGCTCGGACAGGTCCAGCGGCGCTTTCAGGGTCGCCTTGGCCTCGAACAGGGTGCCCCCCGCCATTGGAGCGCTTCGAGTTTCTGTTTCGAGTTCGGCGATGCTTACGTTCTTGGAAGCGAGTGCGTGCGAGATGTCGTGGATGATGCCAGGTCGATCTTGCCCCACGAGTTCGAGCGAGAACATTCGAGTCGGGCTTTCCGCACTCGGCGCTCCTCTTTCCACGGTGATGCTGAGCAGGCCCGAAGTTTCGATCTTTTCAAGCTCTGTGGTCAGGGCCTCAGCTGCGCCATCGGGAGCGGTCACCAATACGATCCCCGCGAAGTGTCCGGCCAAATGGGACATGTTGCTCTCCTCCCAGTTGCCGCCATGGTGGGCGATGGCAGCGGCGACCGACTCGACGAGACCGCTGCGATCCTTGCCGATGATCGTGACCACGAGCGATGCCATCCGGCTCAGAGTAGGTCAGAGCAAGTCAAGGCGCTCAGAGAACGGTGAAGCTCAAACCTGCATGCTCGGTCAACGCCGAGATCAGGTCGTCGCCCATAGCTGTGGCCGGGGTCCAGAAGCCACCGGGTGTCTGAGAGTCCGGGGTCTCGATCAACGTGAGCGCTGCCTCGGAAAGCATGCGTGCGGTGGAGCCGTAGCCCGGGTCCCGGTCGCCTGTGACCTGGACCCGTGTGACCTCGCCAGCCGACGTGGTTCCCCTCAGGATGATTCTGAAGAATCCGTTCTGCTGGGCATCTGGAGAGGGTCCCTCCCCGGGTGAGGGGAGGACGAATCGGTTCATCAGGCTTCGGGTTGGTCCTAGTGCCGCAAGTCCGGTGAATCCGCCCAGCCCCGCAGCCATCGCTGCGGCTTTGGCGGCTCCGATAGGGCCCTTTCCGGTTGACATTTCTTCGCTGTAGACGAAGTCCCCCCACGGCTTGCCGAGTAGCGCATGAGTGCGATGGACGATCTTGCTGTTCGTCGCCGCCATGACAAAGGGAGCGAGCCAGAGTTTCTCCTCGGGGTGTTCGCGAACTCGGGCGGGATTGGGCTGGCGAATCCCGGACCGCTCACCGGAGGGTGCCAGTGCGTAGGGGTTCGTGAGAACCTTTCTCAGGGAAGGATCCTCGGACAGTTCCTCCATCATGTTCATCATGCTGGCGATCGTCCCGCCCGAGGCTCCGCCTTTCATGGCCTTGACAATCAGCTCAACCTTTGTCGCAGGTTGGCCGTGCAGTTTCTGACTGTGGTTCTGAAGGAACCAGACACCCAAATCTGAGGGAATGGAATCGAACCCACAGGCGTGAACGATTCGCGCCCCGGACTCAGCAGCGACCTCGTGGTACTCATCGATCATGCGGGCCATCCAATGGGGCTCCCCGCTGAGATCGCAGTAGTCGGTCCCCAACTCCGCACATGCTTTGACAACCCCGGACCCGTACTTTGCGTAAGGGCCGACAGTGGAGATCACCAGCTTGGTGGAGTTGACCATCTCTCGCACTGCCAAATCGTCGCTGGCGTCCACGATCAGCTCGGGAACTGCGGCCCCGGTCTCATGCGATACGTTTCGAAGCTTGTCGGGGTTGCGGCCGGCGACGGCCCACTTCATGTCACCGTCGGTTCCGATTCGATCAACGAGGTTTCGGGTGGTGATCTGGCCAACGAAACTTGTGGCGCCGAAGAGAATTACGTCGTAGTTCACGACTCGACGCTACCCATCTCAGAGTTATCAGCACGCGCTAGCGGAACAGATCTCCGTCGTAGGTTCGTACAACATCATCGACAACCGTGCCCTCGCCCAACCAGGATGGGTCGACGCCCCTGATGACCGCCACGGCAACGCCGGTGCTCTTCCCCCTGATCAACTCGGCGGCACCCGCCAGCTCGTCAACGATGCAGACCTCGGTGACTGTGAGAGTGCGGCCGGTGGCGTCGGTGGTTCCTCGGAGGTCGAGTATCGGTTGGATGCCCGCACAACCGAGGGCGATGTCGGTGACGCCGCGTCGCCAGGGTCGGCCGAATGTGTCGGCCACGATGACGGCGACCTCGGTACCGAGCCGATGGGTGATGGCGTCGCGGATCCGGCGAGCCGAACGGTCGGAGTCCTCAGGGAGCAGTGCGGCGGTGTCTGGTGCCACGTTGCTCCGGTCGATTCCGGCGTTGGCACACACGTACCCATGTTTGGTTTCGGTGATGATCAGGTCACCTCGGCGACGCAATACCCGCTTGGCCTCGGAGATGACAAGTGGCTTGTGGCTCAGAGGATCGCTGGGGTCGACCTTCACCAGTTGGCCTTCTGCCTTGCTGACGACCTTCTGGCTCACGACAAGCACGTCACCCCTTGCCAGGGGATACTCGGCTTGGCAGGCGGCATGGATCAGCCCGGCGAGATCGTCGCCGGGCTGGATTTCGGGGAGGCCCTCAATAGCTACAATTTCCAGCCGTTTCGCCATGAGCCGAACCTACTGGGTGGATCGAATCTTGGGATCCGGTCTATGTGAAGATAATCTGCCCGCCGGCAGCCATTTCGTAGAACTCGCCGACGGTGATGATCCCTTCCACGTAATCGACTAGATCGTCCTCGGTGAAGCCGAAGAGATCTGCAGATGCCATACATGCATACAGGCCCGCGCCGGTATCGGAAATCATCTCTACGAACTCAGGGATGTCGGGAATGTCCAACGCTTCGATCTTACGTTCCATGAACTTCGTAGCGAGGGCCGATACACCGGGGATTCCACCTGCCCAGGTTGGGATGTGCATACCAGGATTTCCCACGGTGGCAACCTTGATGTGTCCCTGACGCTTCTTGTGGATCGCGTCCATACCGAAGAAAGTGAAGAAAAGGTTTGCTTCGATTCCTTCGGCTCGGGCCCCATTGGCCATGATCAGGCCGGGATAGATCTCTTCCAGGGATCCTTTTGAGATCACAATGGAGACCTTGGTTATCGGGGCAGCTTCGGTGGAGGTGGAGTCCATCACTGCGGTGTCGGTCATTTGGTCAGTTCCTGTCTTTGTCGGTGATTCGATCGGAATGAGGTCGGGCTACACGCATCCCCGTGGCTTGGGGATCCCTGCGCACTTGGCGGCAAGCTTGGCCGGACCTTTTGGAAAGAGGGTGTACAGCTCCTTGACCGTGACACCCGACGTTTTGCCGAGCTTGCGAACGGTGGGACCGGTGCCATTCTCGTAGTACTCGACCCGCATGTAATGCAAGACCTGCCAGTGCTTTTCGGTCAGCGGTGTGGGTACGCCACAATCGGCCGCAAGCTCGTGGGCCATGTCCTCAATCCAGCTGTCAGGGTTTTCGAAGAATCCCTCGTCGTTCACCTCGACCAGAATCCCGGCGATGGTCTTTGTTGCCATTTTTGCATTTTCCTTTCTAGGCCCGGACTCAGCCGGTGAGAATAGAACTATCGGCAGGCTGGCCGGAAGATTGATGTTTGCCCTTTGCGGGCATCTCGTGTCCCATTCCGGGAATGTCACGGCCAGGGAGCAGCGTGTGCCAGTAGAACCACTGGAACATCAGCTTGCCCAGGTGGTTCATTCGCGATTCTTTGAGAAGGGGCAGCCCAACCGGCCCCGGGAAGTGACCCTTCAGGGGCTCGGTCTCGTAGTTGAAATCGATCAGGAGCGCTTTGGAGAAGCCGGTTTCGATGAAGCAGTTGGTGTGGCCGTCGTACCGTTCTGGCAGAGGTTCGTCATTCAGGAACGCTTTCAAGTTCTCCACGAGCACCTCGCCCTCGAAGTGCGTGACAGACCCGGCCTTGGAGGTGGGAACGTCTGCTGCGTCTCCGATGACGAAGATGTTGGGCTTCACCTTGGATTGGAGAGTTTCGTTGTCCGTGGGTATGAAGCCGAGTTCATCGCCAAGTTCGGGAGATGCGGCGATGAACGAGGCGCCCCCATGGAGCGGGATGATCACGGCCAGGTCGAATGGAACCTCGGTGCCGTCGTAGCTGACCAGCATGCCCCGCTCACCGTCGACCTCGCCGGTGTTGAATTCGGTGACGAGTTCGATGTTTTTGGATTTGAGCAATGATCCGAGAGTTTCAGCGGCAACCGGTTTGGTGAAGGCGCCGTCCAACGGGGTCACGTAGGTGATAGTGACGCTCTGGCGGACGCCTCGTTCGGTGAGGAACCAATCGGCAAGGAACGCAAATTCGAGCGGTGCGACGGGGCACTTGATGGGCATGTCAACGACGTTGACAACGAGGTTTCCGTGATCGAAGTCCTCGAGCTTGGCTGCTAGCGCCACGGCACCCTCGAGGTCGTAGAAGGAGAAGATGTTCTCTTTCCACCCCGGCCCGGTGAGCCCTTCGGTCTCGTCGAGCTCGAGGTCCGCACCCGATGCCACCAACAGAACGTCGTAGCCAAGCCGATGTCCGTTTGCCAGAACCACCAGGTCTTTCTCGACGTCGACCGACTCCACAGCACTTTCGATGAAACGGATGCCGGAGTTGAGTTGCTCGTCCCTTG
The DNA here is from genome assembly GCA_963751955.1 of uncultured Acidimicrobiales bacterium. Classification (GTDB taxonomy): domain Bacteria; phylum Actinomycetota; class Acidimicrobiia; order Acidimicrobiales; family SZUA-35; genus JABDIY01. Next base: position 7,155 of record CAVVWM010000007.1, read on the forward strand.
GGCGGGTGATCTCCTCGGCCGTTGCGAGGCCAAAGGGCACGAACAACAGACCGGGCTGATACACGTGTTGGTTGTCTTTGTCGACGACAACGATGTCGAGGTCGTTGGAGTCGAACTCTCGGCGAAGGCGGTTCGCAGCCAGCGTGCCGCCGGTACCGCCGCCGAGGATGACCAGGCGTTTGGCTACGATCGACGAGTCCTTTGCTAGCACCATCGATGGGTCTCCTTCAGTTGTGTTCACCACACATGAAGGTACGCGCGTAACGACCCCGCCGGTAAGGCCTTTAGTCCTGGTGTGGCGGCTTTCACAGTCTCGGTCCTCAGCCGCCGCAAACCGCTGATGACACAGTGACGTTTGACCCTGCCCGAACACACAGCGAACCCTTGGAATGAGATCATGAGAAACAGCGCACAGCACCCAAGGCTTGTAAAGGACCTGATGACGTTCGATGTCCTGACGTTGCTTCCCACCGACACGGTTGACGACGCGCGAGATCGCATGCTCGTAGGAGCTATCAACGCGATTCCCATCGTGGCCGAGAGCGGCCAGGCGGTCGGGATGGTCACCTCGCATGACCTCGTCGACGATTGGGAGGGCTCGTCACTGTTGTCGGCCTGCATGACCCACGGCGTGGTCACGATCGACGCTTCGGCCAGTGTGGTCGAGGCTGCTCAGGCGATGAGGGCCGAACTCATACATCACCTCGTCGTCACCGAGGATGGCCAGGCTGTTGGTGTCTTGTCCACCTTTGATCTACTCGATGCTCTAGCTGAGTGAGGTATCACAATGGCCACAAAGTTCATTCGTCGTAGGGATGAGCTGCTCTCGGGATTTCGCAAGCTCCGCTCCGATCTACCCCACGTCATGGCTGGGTTCGGCCAGATTCACAAGGCTGCGATGTCCGATGGCGAATTGCCGACCAAGACCAAAGAACTGATTGCGTTGGCGATCGGTGTGGCCAGTGGTTGCGAAGGGTGCATCGCTCTTCACACATACGATGCCCTGAAGGCGGGGGCCACGCGGGCGGAAGTTCAAGAGGCTCTGGGTGTTGCGATCATGATGGGCGGGGGACCAGCGGCGGTCTATGCCTCCGAAGCCCTTGAGGCTGTTGAGCAGTTTCATCTACACCGCGACGATGATGCGACCGGCGGGTAGATGATCGAGCAGTATGCTGACGTCGCCGAGACCCATATCTCGACGGTGTTCTTTGCTGATGACCGTGCGTACAAGCTGCTGAAGCCGATCAAAACCGGATTTCTCGATTTCTCGACTCCGGTGCTGCGTTTGCACGCCGCACAGCGGGAGTTGCAGCTCAATCGACGTATCGCCCCCGATGTGTACCTGGGTCTCGCCGATGTCGTCGAGGGGGGTTCAACGGTGGATCGCTTCATAGTCATGAAGCGAATGCCCGCCGACAAGCGGCTCTCATCGCTGCTGTCTCAACCCGGCAGTGAGCAGCAGGTTCGCCGAGTTCCGCGATCGATCGCTCAATTCCACGCATCCCTTACCCCTGATCGAAAGGAGCCATCACCATCGTCGCTACAGGCGGTGAAGAAGAATTGGGACGACAACGTCGGGGCGATGAGACCGTTTGTCGGGTCGGTGCTGGACCCAGATCAGTTTGGTCGGGTGAGCGTTCTGTATTCACGTTTCGTCGAATCCCGTGAGCGGTTGTTCAGCCAGCGAATCGAGTCGGGTTTGGTCAGAGATGGACACGGTGACCTGACCGCCGAAGACATCTTCTGCCTTGAAGATGGTCCGCGGGTTCTCGACTGCCTTGCATTCGATGATTCGCTGCGTATCAGCGATGTACTGCTCGATGTTGCGTTCCTGGCGATGGATATCGAGCGATTGGCGGGCCGGGCATCTGCGGACTACTTCATGCAGAGCTACACGGAGTTCTCCAACGAGCATCACCCGGCGTCGTTGCTACATCATTATGTGGCCTATCGGGCTCACGTCCGGGCCAAGATCGCGTGCCTCCGGTTCGCCCAGGGTGACCACGGGTCAGCCGATCTTGCTCGTACGTACCTTGGACTGTGTCTGGAACATCTGGAGCTGGCAGCGGTGCGCCTGGTTCTGATCGGCGGTGCGCCCGGAACGGGGAAGACGACGCTTGCCAACGCTCTGGGCACAGAGCGCAACTGGATCGTGCTGAACTCTGATGAACTGCGCAAAGATGTCGCCGGCCGAGCGCATCACGATCGCGAGGCTGCCCCCTTCGGCGAAGGCATCTATTCAGAGGAATTCAACAAACGTACGTATGACACCCTGCTCGAGCAGGCTCGACGTCTTCTCAGCCAGGGGGAATCGGTGGTTCTGGACGCTTCGTGGCCCACCGCCGAACTCCGGTCCGCAGCCCGGGAGATCGCTGTATCCGGAGGGGCGGTCCTTCATGAATTCGAGTGTGTGCTCCCCGCCGAGCAGTGCAAGGCCAGGATACGCGATCGGCTTGGCAAACCCGGACGCAAGGATTTCTCTGACGCCACCCCGGCAATTGTGGAGAATGCGATTGCCAGTCGTGAAGGGTGGCCTGAGGCCAGTGTGATCGCTTCTTCACATAGTGTCGCTCAGTTGGTCGCCGAGGTTGGAATCGAACTCGACCTGGCGGCTAGGCGGCTAGGGACCTAATGCCCTGCCGCACTTCCCTTCTTCGCTTGATCATGGCCCTATGAACAGCACCTCCGACACGCCCGAGGTCGTTGTCGGCATCGACGGGTCTCCGGACTCGAGACTGGCCCTGGAATGGGCTGCCGACCCCGAAAAGAACCTGGGTGAAATCCGAACGCTGACGGCCTACAACATCGGCCCTTTCTTTGATGGCCTTGGAATGGCGCCGAGTGCTGTGTACAGCCCAGAGATATTCCGGGGTGCCGCCGAAGAACGGGCTGTATCGGTTCTGAACCAGGTGGATCCCGGACTGGTGAAGACTCACCGCACCGTGCAAGGATCTGCGGGCCGTTGCCTGGTTGAGGCTGCTGAGGGCCTTGAGCTGTTGGTGGTGGGATGCCGTGGCCGAAGTGCCGCAGCCGAAATACTCCTCGGTTCGGTTGGTTCCTACTGTGTGAAACACTCCCGGGTCCCGGTGGCAATCGTGCCAGAGAGTGGCCACATCAAGGGTCCGCTCTCCCGCCTCGTCGTTGGGGTTGATGGCTCACAGAACTCAAAGGCTGCGCTCCGATGGGCGCTTGATCACATCCATAGCGACGGCAAGGTTGTCGCCATGGGAACCTTCAACATGATGTTCCACGCCTTCACTGTGCCCGAACCTCCCGAGTCCGAGCTGATCGATCAGATGACGGACACAGTCCACGAAGCTGTTGAAACTGTGGCGAGCGCTGACGAGATCGAGAAGCTCATTGAGATCGATGTTCATGCTGGGGACCCCAGACTCGAGCTACGCACGGCCGGCGAGAATTCGAGCGCTCTGGTGCTTGGCTCGCGAGGACACCGGGGGGTTGCCCACCTTCTGCTCGGTTCCACCGCAACATCGCTTGCCCAGCACCCGACCTCGGTCATTATCGTCGTCCCCGACTAGGACGTCAGAACGTCGGGAGCGGGACTAAGGTCCCTATTGAGGACAAGGTCATTCGGGGAACATCGCGCCTACAACCCGAGCTGAGCTCGATTGGATACATACATGAAGACCAAACAGGATGATGGCGGCGCCCCGACCCAGATCAGAGTCTTCCTCCTTGACGATCACGAGATCGTACGCCGAGGCGTCGCCGATCTGTTGAATTCCGAAGCCGACATTTCCGTGGTTGGAGAAGCCGGTACGGCGGCAGAAGCTCTTCGAGAGGTCGAGCATTGCCGTCCCGATGTTGCCGTGCTGGATGTTCGATTAGGTGACGGCAACGGTATCGAGGTCTGCCGAGATATCAGGTCTGAGTATCCAAACATCGCATGTCTGATCCTCACTTCATTTGCTGACGATCATGCGCTGGTTGATGCATCCTTTGCTGGAGCCGCCGGCTATGTCCTCAAACAAATCCGAAGTAATGACCTGGTCGAGTCCATTCGAAAGGTCGCTCAGGGATCGGCGCTCCTGGATGCTGCAACCGTGCGGATGGCAATGGCGCGGCTCAAGGACAGCGAAGAGGGGCGAGTGGCTACACTCACCCCGCAGGAGCACAAGATTTTTGATCTCATCGGTGAGGGCCGCTCGAATCGACAGATCGCTGATGAGCTGTTCCTAGCAGAGAAGACGGTTAAGAACTACGTGTCCAACCTGCTCTCCAAGTTGGGTATGAGTCGTAGAACTGAGGCCGCGGCCTTCGCTGCCCGGCTGGAAGAGCGGGCCAAAAAACGCTACGAATGAAACAGCGTTGGTCAGGTATTCTCGACCGACGGTGTGATCAACCCGTAGTGGCCGTCGAACCTCCTGTAGAGAACGTTTCCGCGACTGCTCTTGGCATTGACGAAGAAATGGAAGGGAAGGCCTCCCTGATCGAGAACCTCGGTTGCCGCCGAAAGGGTCTGGATCGGGGGAGTGTCGGTGGGGAACTCGAACGTCGCACCATTCGACTCGACCTCAACCCGTGATTCGCCCAGTCCGTGGATCACGTAGGAGCTGCCGGTTCGCTCCAGCACACAGTCCTTGCCGGTGTTGAGCTCCAGGAAGAGAAAGAAATCGAAGTCCATGAGATCTGCATCCCAGGCGGCTTCTTCCAGAGTCATGTCCGTCGGAGCAAAGGTCTTGTGGCGGACGATCTCCCGCTCTTCGAGCGGTCGGTCGAAGTAGGGGAGCATCGGGGTAGGACGATTCCCATGGCGCCATTCTCCCTCCGCCGAGCGAAGCCCGGTCGGATTGTGGCGACGCCGGTCCCTGCGACTCTCGACCTTCGAGCGAAGCTTGGCCAGCACCTGGTCGATGGCCTCGTGCAGTGTCCCGGCTGATGCGGCCACTCGGAGGAAGCTGCCACCGAGGTCGATGGTCGACTCGGCGACCGCCGAATCTCGTGCCGATGGGTTTGCCGACATCGAAAGCTTGATCGTTGCGGCGTGAACAGTATCGGGGATCTGCTCGACGATATGGTCGAGTCGCTCTTTGGCATAGGAGACGGCGCCCTCGGGCACACCGGTCCGGTTGACAACCTCGATCTCGACGGTGGAGGCCTCTGGTGCTGGCTCCCAGTCCGGTTCGACACCAAGCCACTGCTCCACAATCGCCCCTCGACGCACGCTGAGCCATGTTGGTGGGAGATCGGAGTCCTCGGGTAGCTCTACCGCAACGTTGCGATCTTCGCCATGCAAGAGGACATCGTCGAGGTTGGCTCTCCAGCCAGAGTCCTCCAGGGCGGCCCGTACGTGGCGGTGACCGGTAATCGGGCCGTCGGCGGTGTGCACTACGGCCTCTGGCAAGTAGAGCGAAGCCGCCAGGTCGAAGTTCTGTTCGTCCATCGATTCCAGCCATGCCTCGACAACCCGAAACGGCTGCGTCGTGACGTCGATTCCGAACTCATCATGTGCGGTTGTCCGAATTTTGGAACCAGGACGAGTGGCGCCAGTGAGGTCGCCAAACCGGCGATGGCGATGGTTGGTTCGGGAGCCCTTACGTAGCTTGACACTCTCTGCGGTTTCGGTGCCATGACTTCGCCGTAGTCCGAAGTGCACCCGTGCGCTCGGGACCCTTGCTGCGGTCTCCACTTCTGACAGTGGCGCCCTGTAGGTCCGGCCACGACGCACGATGTAGACGCATTGCTGCTCGTCGTCGATCCGTAGAACTCTTCCATCTGGCACTTGGGTTCCTCCTAGAAGGATTGTGTTGTGTGATCGCTAGTTCGAAGACCACGATGGTGAATGATGCCATTTAGCTCACCCTCATCCCCACTCAGCATGTCTAGAAGGGGCCAAGGTCCTCATGTGATTTCCGGCTGAAGCCGGGCTGATCGTCAGCGATTTCACCGACGAGTTCGGCCACGATGTCTTCGATTGTGGCCAGACCGAGAGTTCTTCCGGCTGGATTGGTCACTATCGCAATGAAGGAGCCCGACATCTGCATCTTGGCCAGAAGTTCTGTTAGTCGATCCTCGGGGCGACAACGCAACGCCGATGTGGTCAGGGAAGCCACGGGTACAGGAGGCTGTTGCTCGATTTGAGCGGCTAGGTCGCGAAGCCGAACCGTGCCGACGACCTGATCCAAGCTCTGGCCCGTCACGGGCAGGCGTCGGTGGCCCGCCGCGATAGCGGTTGTCAGGGCGTCGCCCGTAGAGACGTCTGCCGAGACATGAATTATGTCGTCTCGGCGCACCATGACGTCGGCAACGCTTCGGTCGTTGAACTCGAACGACCTTGCCACGAGTTCGGCGTCGTCGTCCTCTATCGCACCGGCGTCAGCCGCCTCCTGGGCCACCGAGACGATTTCTTCGGCCGTGAATACGCCCAGGGTTGCACCCTGCCCGGGTGACTGGAGGTCGGCCAAACGCAGGAGTATGGCGACTATCGGTCGGAGACTTGCTGAGAGCCTTGACACCAGCGGCGTGACCCGAAGGGCCATCCGATACGGGTCTCTCACGGCCAACGTCTTTGGAATTGCCTCGGCATAGACAAACAAGCCCAGCGTCAGCCCAACCGATGCCAGCGGGATCCCGAGGCCTCCAAACCACCGTTCGGCCAGGAACGCCCCGATCGTGGCGCAAGTTATCTGAAGCAGGAGGACGAAGAACAAGATCGAGTTGAGAACGATTGGCAGATCGTCGAGCAGTGCGATGAGCTCTTTGGATCGGTGCTGGTTCGACCCCGAGGCAGCCATCACAGCGGAACGCCTCACTCGAACAATCGACACCTCGGCAACTGCGAGAACAGCAACTCCGGCGAAGCATGCAATGAGGAGAACGATGAGCAGCGGAATAACCACAGGAACATCGTGAGGTCCAGGCGGAGACGGTGCTAGGGCCCTACGGCCACATCGTCCAGGTGTGACTTTATACTCTGCTGGGAGCCCGGCCCTGGGCGCACCCTGGTGACAGGGCAATCATGGAGGTCGTTAATGTTCAAGACCATTGTCGTCGGCACCGACGGCTCAACGAACGCTGAACGCGCTGTTCGGGCGGCAGCCGCCATCGCCAAAGAGCAGAACGCAGCGTTGCATTTGGTCACCGGGGCGCGGCCGATGACGCCGGAGCAGTTGTACGAGCTGAAACGATCTCTTCCGGATGAGTTCTGGCCCCAGCTCCATGCCGACTACTTCAGCGAAGAACGACTCACCGCTGCTCAGGGAATCTGCAAATCGGCTGGTGTCGAGGCCACAATTCACGCTCACTCATCCGCGGGAGCCGACGCGGTACTCGACGTTGCCGAAGCCCAGGACGCGGACCTGATCGTCGTTGGATCTCGAGGCGAAGGGGCGGCAAAACGCCTCGTCCACGGCAGCGTTTCCACGAAGGTTCTACACAACGCGCCTTGTTCAGTTTTGGTGGTGCGCGAAGAGGTCGTCTAGTTCGCTGGGGGTCACACCACTTCGCTCAGAGAATACCGGTCTGCCAGGTGAGGAGAGCGCCACCGGTCTCCTGGTTCGCCAGGGTGGCGGTTCCACCAACACGCTCAGCACGTGATCGTAGGTTCTTCAGCCCGTGACCGTGAGCGGAATCCGGATTGACGCCGGTGCCATCGTCGGCAATCGTCAATATCAGATGATCTCCAATTCGAATGGAGATCTCAACTGAGTTTGCTTGGGCATGCCGAGCCACGTTTGTGAGTCCCTCACTCAGTGCAGGAAGGAGCTGCTCGACCACCATTCCGGGAATTCTCTCCGGATCGCCGACGATGAAAAGCTCTGGACGAAAACCAAGCGAGGGGACAACCGCGTCGACGATAGCTTCGATGTCGCCTTCTTTGCCGGTCATCGCGTGTGAGTGCAATCGGAAGATCGCCGATCTCATGTCTGTAATAGCGCGATCGAGCTCGTCCACCGTTCTTTGCAGTCGCTCCTTGGCGATTTCGTCAGTGATGTGACTCTGCAAGGATTGCAGGCCCATCCCAGCGGCGAACAGACGTTGGATGATGAGGTCGTGGAGATCCTCGGCCAAGCGGGCACGGTCTTCCAGAATGCGGAGCCGCGCCTCATCCCGGCGGGCTCTCCGGGCCTCTGTGAGATCTGCGACGTGTACCAGGACACGTGTGGAATCCCCTGGACCGCGATCCATGACCGCAGCGTGCACCCAAACCCAGATTTCGTGCCCGTCGGCGTGTATGTACCGCTTCTCAACCGTGAACCGCACGGCTTCACCACGGTTGGCCCGGAGCGCCCACTCATCGCTGTCCCCGGCATCATCAGGGTGAGTTAGATCGGTGAACCCTAGTTTGAGCAGCTGTTCTGGTTCGTAGCCCAGTAGATCACACAGTGCTCTGTTCACACTCAGGATCGGTCGCCGCACCGGATCACCGAAATCGACGATTGCCATCCCAACCGGGGCACCCTCGAATGCGGTGCGGAAGGCCAGCTCACTGGCCTCCCGAGCTCGCTCAGCTTCGATTCTCTCTGTAATGTCCCTCACGAGAGCCACCAGGCGGCGTGGCCGACCGTTTGCGGATGCCTCGGGGTACTCCAGAACGATTTCGACAGGTACTTTGTCCCCGTCGCTGCGGCGATGCATGGTGGTGAGCATCACCGAGCCCTGCTCGCCGCTGAGCAGTGGTTCCAGCACCTTCCTGAAGGAATCTTCGGTGAACTCCGGTTTGATATCGAGCGGTGTCATACTCAGCAACTGCTGGCTGGAATACCCGAGTTGCTTCACCGCTCCTTGGTTCACGTAGGTGAAGCGAAGCGAGTCCGGGTCGAACATGAAGACGCCGTCTCTTGCGGAGTTCACCGTGTGAAGCACTGCGTGGACTTCGGTTTCTGCGTTGAACTTCTGCGTAACGTCACGAACGGTGGCAACGACGCCGGGTCCACTATCGCTTTCCACCGGGCTGAGCGACACTTCAACTGGGAACTCGGACCCGTCCTGGCGCCGAGCCCACAGATTCAGATCAGTTCCCATGGCTCGTGGCTCGGGTCCGGCCCGATAACGGCTTCGGTGGGACTTGTGTCGGTCCCGGAACCGTTCGGGAAGCAGAACGTCAACGCTCATCCCGATCAAATCTTCCCGGGCGAACCCGAACATGCGCTCGATCTGCCCGTTTACCAGGACCAGACGGCCGCCTTGGTCAACCAACAACATGCCGTCGGGGGATGATTCGACCATGGTCCACGCTTGGCTGCCCGAAGACGCTTCATCGGGCACAACCAAGATCGGCTCAGCCGTCTCGAGTTCGTTCAAGACATCCTCGGTTCGAATGGGACAGGGACTTTCCTCAACGGTACAGGGCGACCGAGCCTTCCAAGAAAGCGAGTGTATGAACTGGTCCCATGGCTAGTGACCAAGGACCCTGTTGAGAAGATAGGGCACCAGCGACCCTGAAGTAGGCAACCTGCCGCTCTACTTCCCTCGCCATCAGGAGGCGCAGCTGTGAACTCGCATATCGTTTCCGGTCCGACGGCAATGAATGAGCTGACACTGGCAGAGTGCGAGGGTCTGCTTCTGAGAACTCCGATCGGGCGTCTCGGATTCACTTTTGGTGGTGAGCAGTGCATTCTGCCGATCAACTACCGGTTCGTTGACGGTCAGATCGTGTTCCGAACCTCGACCGGTCACAAGCTGCACGCGATCGCCGGACGGGAAAAGGTCGCCTTCGAAGTCGATCGTTGGGACAGAGAGACCCGCACTGGTTGGAGTGTGCTCGCCATTGGCCCCGCCGAGGAGATCCAAGACTACGAGGAGTTCGAAAAGGTCGAGGCTCTGGGACTTCGGCCGTGGACCAACGATCCGAATCAGAACCGTTGGGTCCGGATCGTGCCCGACAAGATCACTGGTCGTCGGATCTCCTAACAAGCTCTCGTAGCGGTTTCTCTCGTAGCGGCTGAGGTCCGCGCTACTTGGTCATCGCAAGATCAGCTGCAACGTCTTCTGCCCATGCCGTAATTCGATTCCAGTTCCGGTAGTCGCCGTCGGCAACGCCGAGAGCTCTGATCATCGCCCGGTCACCAAAGGACAGATGGGTGGAGTCGAGAGCGCCGGCAAACAGCGCATGGCCGTGTGCACCCAGAGATGTGAGGGCCAAATCGGCCTCCTTCGGGGTCTCGGTCGGCGTGGGCGGATTGCCAAGCGGACCAACACTGAACAGCCACACCGGTAGGGACGCAAGGGCGGCGCCGTTGGTGCGCACGAAGTTCCGGATCGAACGCCGCCACCGGCCTGCGTAGATCGCACTGCCGATGACTACCGAATCGTAGTGAGAGAGGTCGGGGTGCTGGTCGGGTGTTCTAACTTCCACCTGAAGACTCTTCTGGGCAAACACGTCGGCAATGTGATGCGCAACGCTGCGGGTGGACCCGTACTTCGAAGCGTAGATGACGAGGATGGTCATTTTGTACCTGCCGGGATTGCGTCGATGTCGGCCGTGGGAACCATGGCGATAGCGCAGGTTGCACCACGGATCACCGACCTTGCCACCGAGCCTAGTTCACCCAATCCGGAGTGATGGCTGTTCCCAAGAACGATCAGGTCGGCAGTTTCACCGGCCTTCACCAACTCGGTGACCGGGTCGCCGTGGCGCACGTCGACCCGAACCGGCACGGCCGATAGGTGGTTGTCCCACCGTTCCTTGCTCACCTCTTCGATGATGCTGTTGACTCGAGCCGCAGCAGCCACCTGGGCTGAGTGAAGGTTGGCGAATGGGTTCTCGAGACTGCCCAGCAGGGTGAGATTCCAGACCGAGAAGGCCACGACCTCGTCGGTACCGTCGGCTTGGTCCAGAGCCCAACTGAGCACGCTCCCTGCCGCAGGTGAAGCATCGACTGCAACGATGATTTTGCGATTCACTATTCGGTTCCTTCTTGATGAACAGCAAGCACTGGCACGGTGGAATCTTTCACAATGTCGATTGCCACGCTGCCGAACAGCAATCGATCCAGTCCGCTTCGTTTCCGGGTGGCGACGACCAGGAGGACCGCGTCACGGCTTTGGCTGTAGCGAACGACTTCTTTCGCAGGGTGTGAGCTGTGGAGCACGTCGTAGTTCACCGAGGCGGTGCCACGTGTTTCGAGGTCGTGGGCCAGGGCGTGAAGCTGATTGGTTTCCAGGGGGAGATGATGACCAGGAATGTCATTTGCTCCTGGCACAACTCGGAGCTCCTCACCAACCGAAATCAGCCAAGGCGAGAGGTTCAACTCAATTGAAACCCTCGCCACCGCATCGAGCAACGTCTGACTTTTGCCCTGAGGGTCGACGCAGCCGAAGACAGGGCCGTCGAGCTGATAGTTGTCGACCGCCACATTGGGCCCAACGATCACGCTCAGACCGGCGGGGCGCTGGTGAACGATTTCCTCAGAGACGTTGCCCAGCAGTCGCTGCGTGTGTGAATGCCCGGGACTGGCAAGGACCACGAGCGTCTCGTCGTCCATCAGATCGTGAAGCGCATTCTCCACCGACACGCTGTTGAGTCGAATCATCACGGTGTCGGGTTTCACGCCTTCGGCCTCGACCCGCTCTCGAAGTTCTTCTCGACGTGCCTCTTCGTCGATCACCTCGGTGAACAAAACCATGGCAACGACGAGTTCAGCAGCGGTTGCTTTCGCGAATGCGGCGGCGGGCTTCAATGCGCGCAAGGAGGACTTGGACGAATCGATTGGCACGAGAACTCGATTGAACATCCTGGCTCCTGTTTCGGTGGATCCCTTGGTGCAAGGGTGATACGGGAGTCGCAAGGCCCGCTAGGGACTTTTGTCAACCGATCTTTGGTAGGACAGGTGGGACTAAAGGCCCTGTCGAGGTTTTTTCACCCAAGGTCTTCTAGAGATATGAGCGAGGACGATCCGAGGGCATCCCTACAAGACCTGACCCCTGAGCAGTGTTGGGAGCTGTTGGGCCAGAAAACGATCGGACGTCTAGCTGTTGTGATCAACAACAGCCCCGACATATTCCCAGTCAACTACAAAGCCTGGCATAAGGAGATATATGTTCAAACGGCGCCTGGCCTGAAGCTGGCAGCGGCGGTGCTGAACCCTATGGTTGCTTTCGAGGTCGACTCCATCGATGAGACGCAGAAGATCGGCTGGAGCGTCGTTGTCCGGGGCGAGGCAAAGGAGCTCGAACAGATCGATGATCTCCTGTTCGCAGAGGATCTGTCAGTCGGTCCGTGGGCTGCCGGAGTGAAGAGTCGATTCCTACAGCTCATCCCAGAATCGATCACGGGCCGGATGCTTTCCGAGCCGGTCTGAATAGCTCTTGTGAGACCGTGAGGCGGAACCGCGGACACGGGCATCCTCGAGATCACGACGATCAGATGACCACCAACAACCCCGGGGAGTCCGTGCACCTCAAGAGTGAACTAGCACGCGACCACATGCAGGCAGCGCCCGATGCGATGCTCACCTTCGATTCGTCGGGCCGAGTGACATGGGCCAACACCGCGGCACACGAGTTGTTCGGCTACCCAGACTTGGGTCTAGTGGGGTGCGGCCTGCCGGACTTGATGCCCAAGCGATTCCATCGATCCCATCAGATCTTGCACCAGCGGTACGTCGAAGAACCTCAGCCGCGATTCATGGGTGACGGTCCCTATGGCTTGGTGGGCGTTCGCACCGACGGTTCGGAGTTCGCCGCAGAGATCAGCTTGGGTCCGGTCCAGAGTGTCGACACGCAGCTGTCGGTGTTGGCAATAGTACGAGATGTCACGTTCTTGCGGAATCAGCAGTCAGAAAGCGAGGCGATTCGGGCCTCGCTCAATGCTGTCGAGGAAGCCGTGTACATGTTCGAAGTCGGAAGCCTCATATTGTGTTACGTGAACGACGGAGCCTGCCGCCAGTCCGGCCTCAGTCGTGCTGAACTTCTTGGTGGTTTCACGTTTCCCGACCTGGCTCCGGCACTGGGTCGCCAGGAGTTCGAGGACATCCTGGCACCATTGCTTGCGGGAGACCGGTCGTTGATCACGTTTGATTCGGTGCACACCCGAAAGGGCGGCGCCGACAGAAACGTCGAGGTGCTCATTCAACATCCTGGCACCACTACGCTCGGCAAAGACTGCGTGATTGCGCTGGTCCGTGACACCAGCGAACGCCTGGAACAAGTTCGGCGATTGTCCGTATCCGAACGGGCCTTCAGGTCTGCTTTCGAGGATGCTCCGGTCGGCATGGCGATTGCCGATCTCAGCGATCCGAGCGAACGTCGAATCCTGGCAGCCAATAGCTCGCTGGCCGAGATGCTTGGGCGCCCCGTCGAGGAGCTTGGTCGGAGAGAAGTTCGACTCGTTGACTCATCCGGAGGATCGCGATTCCAGTACCTCTGCCGCGAAGGGTCTTGCGACCGGCAGATTCGATCTTTTCCGAACCCAGAAGAGATATCTCCGACCCGATGGCACTGTGATCACCGCGTTGTTGTCGGCTGCGTCTTTGGCTGCGGATGAGGGCCCTCGATCGCTGGCCCACATCGTTGACATGAGCCGCATCCTCACCGCGGAGTCAGAGCGAGATCAACGTGAGGAACTCCTCACCTTCCTTGGAGAAATCCGACTAGCGGTGCTGGCGGATCAGCCCCTCAATAGCGTGCTGGACTTCATCGTCGAGACAGCCATTCACTCACTCGGCGCGGTCCACAGCCTGATAGCGATGCCTGACAGTTTTGGCAAGCTACAGGTCGCCGCCGCTGCGGGTCGCGTCAATCCCGTTGTGGTAGGAGATGCTATTGGCGAGGACTCCTTGGAAGCAGTGGCCTTCACCAGTGGCGAGAAGCTGGTCGTCGACAATCTCAGTATCCGAGACGGCCTTGGACCGATGGCTATGGATCGTTACCGTGAAATCGGTTCGGCGATCTTCGCCCCATTGCTGTCTCAAGCCAAACCCGCAGGTGTGTTGGTGGTGGGTCGGCCGCCGGGTTTCGCAACATTCAGCGATGACGAGATCAGATTTGTAGACGCGTTGTCGTCAGAGAGTGCGCTGGCCCTTCAGTTTCAAGTCGCACGAGATCAGCGGGTACGTCTTGGTCTGGTAGAGGAGCGGGAACGCATCGCAGCCGAGCTGCAGGACCGAGTTATCCAACGCCTGTTCGCAGCCGGCATGCGACTCCAGGCCGCCGGGGGGAATCACACACGATTGAGGTCGGCAGCTGAAGATGTGGTCGCAGAAATCGACTCGTCCATTGCCGTTATCCGGGACACGGTCTTCAACCTCGAATCTCGAGCCCGCAACTGACGGCAGAGGGTCTCAGTCGATCAGAATTCCTCGGTCGTGTGCTTCCCGCTCCAGCTGATCTCTGTGATCCGGGTGGGCCACGGCGATCAAAGCTCGAGCGCGGTGGCGAATCGACCGCCCCTGCAACTCCGCGATCCCGTACTCGGTTACGACTTTGTCGACGGTGTTCTTCTGCGTTGTCACGACCGAACCAGGGGTCAGAGTTGGTGTGATTTTCGACGTCGCTCCGTCGTTGGTGGTGGAACGAAGTACCACAAAACCTTGCCCGCCTTGGGAGTATTGGGCACCCCGGGCGAAGTCGGCCTGTCCGCCGCTTCCTGAGTAATACCGAGATCCGAGCGTCTCGGACGCGCATTGGCCGAAGAGGTCGACCTGAAGGGTGGCGTTGATCGAGACGAAGTTGTCCTCGTGGCCGATCAGGCGGGGATCGTTTACTTGGTCGACGGGCAGAAACTGGACCAGGTCGTTGTTGTCCACGAAGTCGTATAGACGACGAGTGCCGAGCGCAAATGTGGTTACTACGTGACCGCGATTTGTCCTCTTCCTGAGTCCAGTGACGGCCCCGCACTCGACCAGGTCAACAATCGGGTCGGTCAACAACTCGGTATGAACCCCTAGGTCCCGATGGTCATAGAGAAAGGTTGCAACTGCTGAGGGAATCGCGCCGATGCCGAGCTGGATAGTTGATCCTTCGCGGATTCGATCAACGATGGACGCGGCGATAGCACGATCGATCGCGCCAGGCTCAGCCGGCGGAACCTCGATCAGTGGAGTTGACGCAGCGCACCACGCTGCAACGTCATTGACGTGCAGACGATTGGAACCATGGGTTCGTGGCATTAGCGGATTGACTTCGAGGATGAATGGCACTTTGCCGATCAGTGCAGCTGCGTAGTCTGCGCCTACGCCGAGGGAGAAGTAACCGTGTCGGTCCGGCGGGCTCGCAGCAGCCAGAACGGCAACGGGGTTCTGGTCGGCCATGAACTGTGGAACCTCGCTGAAGTTGGCCGGGGTGAAGTCGCATTGGCCGGCAAGGTAGGCATCGCGAACAACGTGGGACAAGAACCACGAGACGTGTTCGAGATGGCCCTTGAAAGCGCCGCGAATATAGGGCCGATCGCGCAATGCATGCATCTGATGGATCTTCACATCGGTCAGATACTGAGCGCGCTCCTCAATGGCGTCCAACAGAGCAACCGGCTCGCCGTTGGCGATCGGCACGACGATGTTCGCACCTGCGGGGAGCTTGCGAACGACAAGATCGGCCAGATCAAGGACCGAAAGAGGTTGACGAGGATCAGAGGAGATTGACCCAAGAGGGCCCTCGAGGTGTCTCATCCGCCCATTGTGGGGTCAGTGGCCCAGGCTTCAGTAGGGGCGAAGGTCAAAGCTGGTCAGAACAACGATCCGACCCTGGACCTCAGAGGTCAACAACGTCGATCTCCCAAGTGTATGCGAGCGCCTGAAGTGCTCTCCGGTGGTCTCCGTACCCAACACCGAAATGGTGCTCGAGCCCTTCCGAAATCAGGACACGGTGGAAACGCTCAATCGACGAATCCATGGTTACTACGCCCGAGGTGCCTGTGAACGGTGGCGGGGTCGTCATCACCTCACCGGTTCCCACAACCAACCGCAGCTGATTGCGTGACCGAGACAACCGGGTGATGGTCACCGGTCCGGGCCGCAAGCCAAAGTTCACCGTGAGAGGTATATGACGATTTGGGTGTTCGCCGGCGCGGACAGGACGGGATGGATCAGCCATTGATGATGGCGCAACACCGCAATGCCAGAGGACGGCAGTGTTGTCGATGACATCGATATCGACCAGGTCGGCCAGGAAGGCTGGGCGCTGGGTGATCTCGCTGAGCATCAGCAGTGTGAGCGCACCGAACGCGTCCGCCTCACATGCTGCGGGCAGGCCCGATTCGCTGAGCATCGATAGGGGAGCACACGCTGCACCGCCCCACTGGGTGAAACATTCCGGCCAGCATCGCAGCGCGATCGCATCCCAGTCGTGTTGTTCGGAGAGCGAACTCAATCCCTCCCGCAGTTGAAGGCTCTTGCCCGTTGCGATCGGCTCGAGTTTCTCGATTCCCGCCATCCCACGGGGCAATGACACCGGGGTCTCACTCCGGGCAGCCGCATCGAAGAGATCCGAAATCGGCATCCGCTGGAACGTCGTGCCGATCGGCAGCGGATCGTCGACCAGATCGCAAGGCTCGAATCCAGGGGGCGAATCCCCGATGATTCCGATATGTGCTTGGGCCAGCCGATGAGCGATCGTGGAAGCGGTGGCGTGCTCCGCCGCGGTGAAGGAGTCGACCTGTGAATGACCGGTGGGTAGCTCGGTCCAGCCTCGCATCGCAGCCCGAAGTTGGTCCGTAATCTCCACATCGGTCGGCCTGCCGTGCAGGCCGGTTGGGTGCAAGTCCCTGAGCCCGAGACTGAATGCAGCGAGGTTTGCGCCGCACAATGAGTTCCGTCGCAGCCGCTTACCTGATCGGTGCTCGGGGAACGACCAGAGCACAACTTGAGCGCCCTCACCCAGTGCCTCAACTGCGGTTACCGTCAACCTGGCGTCAGCAAAGGTTCCAAAGGCAACTATTACGACGTCGGGAGGCTCAGGCCACCCTGCAATCGTCGAGGTGACGTCGTCAGGGGTCAGATGAAGATGGCCGCTGCCGAGCACCTCTGAATTGAGACCTCGCACCGCCTCCAGGGCCAGTGCACAGAGCTCGGCACCAGAGTCCAGGTCGAACGTGGATCGCCCCACCGCCAGGAAGGCCGTTGACGGCAACTGCTCCTGGGCGCTGGTGTGAAGGATCATGGGTTGATGGTCATCCAGTGTTTTGGAGCCCGGCAGAGGCGAACGTCCTGGGCTACCGGTCTGTCTGGTTCAAGGCCGAACTGGCGTAATGTTGCCTGATGCTCACCGCCGAGGACCTCCTTCCCCGCCGACTGCCCCATCGCGTGTGTGCGTTGCCTGCGGTCATCTCACAGAGCGGACCCGTGGTCGACGACAGGCCTACCGTGCTCGCAGACGCTTCGTTACATGCAGCGCTAGAAGCGCTGTCCCAAGGCGATGCTCCCCCCACGTTCGTGGCGGCGGGACCCAGGGAGGAGTTGGCTTTTGACCCTTCGCAGGTGAGGGCGGGAATTGTGACCTGTGGTGGCCTGTGTCCCGGACTCAACGATGTCATCCGGAGTATCACTTTGAGTCTGCGGCATCTGTACGGCGTGGAGGAGGTCGACGGGTTCCGCTACGGCTACGCCGGCGTTGCGGGCAAGGGTCCAGACCCCATTCCGCTCAGTGACGAAGTCGTAGATCCAATTCATCGGGAAGGAGGGACGCTGCTCGGGACGAGCCGAGGTCCGCAGAACATCGACCAAATGCTCGACAATCTCGTCGCCCGAAACATCTCGCTACTGTTTTGTATCGGCGGCGACGGAACGCTTCGAGGTGCATCGGCGATCTCGACGGTGGCACAGGAACGTGGCCTCGACCTCGCCGTGGTGGGGGTGCCCAAAACGATCGACAATGATCTTCTCTGGGTCGATCGGAGCTTTGGGTTCCCGACAGCGGTTGAGGTTGCAACGGCCGCCATCGCTGTCGCCCACAACGAGGCTCGTGGAGCCCTCAACGGGGTAAGCATCGTCAAGCTCATGGGACGGTATTCCGGCTTCATTGCTGCACACGCCACCTTGGCCAACCCCGACTGCAATGTGTGCCTCGTGCCCGAGGTGCGATTCGAACTGGATGGCCCCAACGGGCTGCTCGCCTTCCTCGACAAGCGCCTGCAGCGCCACCAACATTGCGTAATCGCAGTCGCCGAGGGAGCCGGCCAAGATTTCGTTCCAGCTGAAGGGACTGATGCATCTGGCAACAAGAAACTTGGAGACGTGGGGGTCTACCTACGAGACCATATTTTGACCCACTTCTCCAGCTCCGATATTTCCGGCGTGGTGCGGTACATCGATCCCAGCTATCTCGTGCGTGGTCGCGCCGCCAACGCTGTCGATGCCGAATTCTGCCTGTCACTTGGCCAGGATGCCGCCCACGCAGGAATGGCAGGATTCACTGACGTGATGATCGGGCATTGGAACCAGCGATTCACCATCGTTCCGCTCAGAGCCGCCACCCGACGGCGCCGCCAGTTGGAGCCCGAGGGTCCGATCTGGCGAAGGGTGATTCACACCACAGGTCAGCCATTGTTCATCAACCGCCCAAGTTGACCGTTCTGACCAAGGGCCCTAGCCAGGTGTTCCCAACTGGGTTGTGATGAAAGGGATCCGCTGATTTCTCTCGTTCAAGGAGTAACAACCATGACCCTTCGCAGCACACACCAAACCCACGACCGAATTCAGGCTGAATTGAAGCTTCTCGAGCGTCGTTTGAAGGAACTCGGTTCGAGGATTCCTGGCTGGACGGGCGAGGTCACCGAGCACTACTCAACACGATTGGAAAACCTGAAGTCCAAGCTCCACAAGCTCAGCGAGGATGTCGATGAGTGGGACGAGGTCGAGATTGGAACGCGGACAAAGGTCATCAATCTCTCTGAAGACGTAGATTCCCTGGAGGCCGACTTCCGAGCTGTCACCGAGGACCATGCTCCCGACTACGAACTCGCCATGGACCAGCAAGTTCGCAACTGGAAGTCTCGACTGGACGCAGTCCGGCTGCAGGGAGTGCTGGGCTCAATGGAGCTGCGCGATGAACTGGAAGCACTCGGCCATCGACTGGATGAAGCTCGCTCTGGGGTGATGATCGAGCTTCAGAAGACAATGGCCGACAGTGGTGATGTGGCAGTCGACCTTCGGGATGACCTCGAGGAGGTCCTTGTGGACGTTCGACATGGGCTCGAAAGGGCCTATGCGGCGATATTCGATCGCCCGTAGTGGTTCGTTGAGGTTCGGGTTTCTGGTCAGCCCGAAGAGCCCTCATCGAGAGCGTCTTGGATCCGGTGTAGGACCTCTGCAGTCGACTCGTCGGCTGGCTTGACAAACAGGGGGGCGCCGGTCGTTCGGGTCTCATGGGCTTGGAGAAGATCCTGGTTGTCCTCAATGGGGAGGGCAAGAAGCACTGCATCTGCACCATCTACCAGCGGGCAGCGCTCGCCTTCGAGCACCGGGCAATGGTGGTCGTGGTTGGCCGACGGGCCACGGCACACGGTCACGTCGAAGCCTCGCCTGTTGGCCTCGGAAGTGCCGATCCATTGATAGGAACTACCTTCCACGAGTAGACGTCTTCTGCCGCCCGACGTCTTTCGCCACGATGGCACCCGACCTGACGTCGAAACGGTCAAACGTAGGTTGGTCCAGTCGTCATCAGGTATTCCTGCGGCACCGCGATGGCACATCATCAACTGCATCTGGGTGTTTCGGGTCGCGGTGAGTGCCTGCAGATTGGGGACCCCAGCCGCTGCGGCTTCCTCCAACAATGCATCGAGGAGCCACGGCCCCAACCAACCCCGGCTCTTGCGATCGACTGTGATGCCCAGTTCGGCATCACCATCGTCGAGGGGGGCAAAACCGGCCTCGCCCACGATCGATGACGGTCCGTTCTCAACCGACTCCTCACAGACCAGTAGGACTCCGCCTTTGCGGTCGGCCACGTCGGCCCACGCCTCGACCGTGTTTCGGGGTGGCCTCGCGCCACTGAAGAACCGTCGTTGCAGATCTTCCACCGACAGTCGTTCATAGAGCGCTACGAGTCCTGGTATGTCATCGGGGCCACCATGTCGGAGCGTAATGACCCTGCCATCGTCTAGCCGAATGGATCGAACGTCGCTCATGCTGAACTCCTCAAGATCGGTCGAGAAGAACACAACGCGTGAAGGCAGCGAGCAAAGGTAGTTTGCACATGAAGGTTCCTCCTGACGCACTCTCCTCCTCGATCCATGAGATTACGAATTGCTCGCGGCTCGGGTGGTGAGGGCCTTGGAATACTTGCGAATCAGTTTCGATGCCCACGCATAGTGACTCGAGGTTGCTGAGACCATGTACGCACCGACCGATGTGGATCGTGTCCACCGGTATCGCTTCTTCTCAAAGAGATCTGAGTCCTCGTAGCTGGTGATCACCACAAGAAGTGCTTGGTGGGTTCGGGTCAGCGCGCGGACCACATCGTCCCAGGAGTCATCCTTGGTCCGCTCGTAAATTGCCTGGTTCAGGGCGGGAGTCTCAGCAAAGGTGTACCCCTCAGCAGGGATTGCCGGATGTTCGCCGGCGGACCCCAGCGACTCCCACTGCAGGGCCATCTCCTGCCATACGTGAAGATGCGAAAGTAAATCCTTCACAGACCACTGCTCACACGCTCCTGGCCGCTCCCGATACGCCGCCGGAACCATGTCGACACTGGCCCATAGGCGATCGAACTCCTCATCTGCTGCCCTGAGTAGATCGATCTGATTGGCAGGTCGCGGCATGGAGTTCATCGTCGAATACGGGGAATCGAGTGCCAAGAGCACTAGGTCCCGGAACGCGGGTGTGAGGTCACCAAGCTTGCACGACTTCTAGATGCCCGAACCGCTCAGGTAGTACGCGACGTCATTCACCAGCTTGGTGAACCGTGGATGGTCGGTCTCGAATCTCTCGAGTGCCTCCAACAGTCCGTTGTGGTGCTCGGTGGTCGGGTGTTTCTTGGCGCCGAGGGCCGTGCTGCGAAGTTCGGCTACTTGGGTTGGGTTCAAACCGGGGTCTTCGAGAGCATCCACGAGGCGATCGATCGCCTCGTCATAGCCCGGACGGTTCTTGTCGTCTGTGGACACGCCTACTCCTTGTGCGCTGTTGATGATGAGGCCGCCAGAAGGCTCGCGATGGATGTGACGCTGCGCATCGTCGCATACTCCCGCTCCTCGATCGTAACCCCTGAGAGTTCCCACAATCTGGTCATCACATTGGCGTGATCCATCGAGTCCAACTCGAACTCTTCGAAGAAGTCGCAGTTGTGATCGAGCGAAGGAAGTTCGTCTTCGACATCGGGAGCAACCATGGCGATCGCTTCAAGAACGACTTCGCCAGCCCGTTCGATTGTGAGCGGCTTGACTGATTCTGCCTTCATAGCTCCTCTGGTTTCTGTAGGTAGGTGTTGAGTCGGTTCAAGAGCCGGCTTCCCGTGGCTCCATCGGTAGCTCGGTGGTCAGCACTGAGCGATGCGACAACAACAGGTCGCGGTGTTATCGAGCCGTCATGGACCATCGGCCGTTCTCGAATCCGGCCAAATCCCACGAGAGCCACTTGAGGCGGAAAGATCACCCCGAGCACTCGATCGGCCCCATGGTCGCCAAGGTTGGTCACCGTGATGGTGCCTCCATCCATCCAGCTACTTCGCAACGAACCATTGCGAGCCCCAGCGACCCTCTCGCGGAGCGCGTCCATAGTTTGGTCAACCGACAACTGATCAGCGCCCCCGATGACGGGAGTCATGAGGCCACCCTTGCGCAGCGACACCGCAACCGCAACGTTGATCTCGTCAGAGGAATGGAACATGCCATCTGTCCAGAACCCGTTGAGCGAGGGAACATCAGCCGCGGCCATTGCAGTTGCCTTGATGAGTAACGCCGCTGGCAGAATCCGCTGTGGTACATCCAGGTCTTCGTTGTGGAGAGCTATCCACTCGAGCGCTTCGGTCATGTCCACGTCGAGCTCGAGGTGGTAGTGGGGGATGTCGCGGTTCGCAATCGACATTCGTTGGGCGATGGCATTACGCATCCGGTCCGAGGGCGATGGTTTGGTGGCGCGCTGGGGCTTCGCGGTCTGCTCGGGCTGATGAGGGACATCCCGAGCGATGATCGCGCCGGCTGGCCCTGAACCTTCGAGGTCGGTGATGTCGATTCCCCGCTCCTTACTGAGGGTGCGTGCGAACGGAGACGACAGTGGTTCAGAGTTGGTGTGGCCCGAGCGGAGCCTTGAAGCAGCGATACCGGCTGGCTCTGCACGATTTGATCCCACAGGCGCGGCCGTTGGCGGTTGACTGGGTTCGTAGGCCTCTTCTGCCAGAGGGGTTGGGGCTGACCCGCTGAGGCGGAGCAGTGGCGTACCAACAGGGACTTGCACGCCGGTGTCGACGAGCACCTCGGTGACCGTGCCTGACTGCCAGATTTCCACATCGATGTCGGATTTTTCGGTTTCCACTCTTGCAACGATGTCGCCCCGTTTGACCTGGTCACCGGGGTTCACCAACCACTGAAGGACCGTTCCCTGGTCCATGTCCGCCCCCAGCGACGGAAGTGCGGAAAACCTGGTTGGCATCGGCGGTGGCAGGTTCGCGCTCAACCACAGCTTCGGGTTCACTCACTGGCTCGACCGTCCATGATCAGCCCTCGCGCAGCTTGAACGATGTCGTCCATCGTGGGGATTGCCGCTTCCTCGAGATGTTTGGGGTAGGGGATCGGAACGTCGGCTGAACAGAGCCTTTGTACGGGTGCATCAAGAAGGTAGAAGCAGTCTTCGGTGATGCTGGCCGAGAGTTCGGCCGCCAGGCCGACAGACTGCCAACCTTCGTCGACCACCAGCGCGCGGTGGGTTCGAGAGACCGATTCGGCCAAGGTCGGCCGATCAAGCGGTCGGAGCGACCGAAGGTCGATTACTTCAACCGACAGTCCTTCTTCAGCAAGCCGGTCGGCGGCTTCTAGCGCTTTGGGGACAATCCCAGCCGACGCGACCACAGTAAGGTCGGTTCCTTTTCGTCGGACGGCGGCAGAGCGCAGATCGACCGGTCCCGGTTCCAGCACTGAGGTTGTGTTGTAGAGCGTCGCATGTTCGAAGATGATCACCGGATCAGGATCAGCCAACGCTTCGCGAAGCATCCAGCGGGCATCGGTGACCGTTGCGGGAGCCACGACCCGAAGACCGGGTACATGTGCGTACCAACCTTCCAAGCTGTGGGAATGCTGAGCTGCAAGTTGTCGGCCCGCTCCGGTAGTCAAGCGAACCACGAGGGGGACGCTGAGTTGTCCACCCGACATGTGCCGCAGCGTTGCTGCGTTGTTGACTATTTGATCCAACGCCAGAAGGCTGAAATTGACGGTCATGATCTCCACGATGGGACGCATGCCGCCCAGGGCAGCCCCGACCCCGGCGCCGACGAAGCCTGATTCTGACAGCGGGGTGTTTCGAACCCGGTCACGGCCGAACACTTCGAACAAGCCTTTGGTCACCGCATACGTTCCTCCGTAGTCAGCAACGTCTTCTCCCATTATGAAGACCCGTTCGTCCTCAGCCATCGCCTCCCTGATCGCTTCCCGCATTGCATCTCGGTAGCTCAGTTCATAGGTGCCCTCGGTTGGGACCTGGTCTACGTGCTGTGCAGCGGTCATGCCTTCGCCTCCGAATGACTTGATAGTGAGGAGCCGCTCCCGGCCCAATCGTCGGAATCGCTCGAGAAGGTGGCGCCCCCTGATTCGTCAGCGGGTTGGTCCATTGCATAGACATGGTCGGTGAGCGTTTCTGGAGATTCCCAATCGGCTGCTTCGGCAAAATCAACAGCGTCATCGAGTTCTTCGGTTGCGTCCTCCCATAGCTGCGCCACTTCTGCGCTGCTCATTTCACCACGATCGATCAAGGCGGCGGAGTAAGTGGCAATCGGGTCTCGAGTTTTCCATTCTTCCACCTCGCTGGGGTCTCGGTACAGTTCTGGATCGAACATGCTGTGGGCCCGGAACCGGTAGGTCCGGAACTCCAGGAAGCTCGGGCCTCCGCCGCCCCGTGTGGATAGAATTGCCCGGTTCATCCCGGTTGCGACGTCCTCGACGTTCATCCCATCGATCGGCCAGGCGGGCATGCTGTAACTGCTGGCCTTGAGCGCCAGGTCGGTTTCGGACTCGCTCGTCTCCAGCGACGTACCCATGGCATAGAGGTTGTTCTCACAGCAGAACAAGACCGGCAGATTCCAGAGTGCAGCAAGGTTCATCGACTCGTGGAATTCACCCTCGGCCATGGCCCCTTCCCCGAAGAAGCAAGCGGTCACGCGGTCGTGTCCCCGCATATGGTCAGCGAGTGCGAGCCCGACCGCCAGCGGTAAGTGTCCGCCCACGATTGCGTTTCCGCCGTAGAAGTGGCGTTTTGCGTCGAAGAGATGCATCGACCCACCCCGGCCACCGGAACATCCAGCAGCCTTGCCAAACATCTCGGCCATGATTGAGCGAGCTGGAACACCGCGGACCAAGGCGTGCCCGTGCTCCCGGTACGTTCCCAAGATGTTGTCGTCGTCGCGGAGCTGTCCAATGGCGCCGGCCGCGATCGCTTCCTCACCTATGTAGAGGTGAAGGAAACCTCGAATCTTGGTTTGCCCGTAGAGTTCGGCGCACCGTTCCTCCATCACGCGGATTCGAATCATGTCGGCGAGCAGTTTCTCTGGTGCTGATCTCATGCCGGTACCTCCAGGGTTGAAAGATCGCCTTCGTCGGTCCCAAGCTCCCGAGCCTTCAGGAGCCGCCGCATGATCTTGCCGCTACGTGTGTGCGGGAGGTTCTCGGCGAAGTCGATTTCTCGTGGGGCTACCGCAGCGCCCAGCCGCTTTCGGGCGTGGGCGATCAATTGTTTGCGAAGATCATCGTCAGCCTCGAAACCTGAGGCGAGCACTACGAACGCCTTCACGATGTTTCCCGCCGTCGGATCAGGTTTCCCGATCACACCAGCTTCAACGACCGCCGGATGTTCGGTGAGTGCGCTCTCCACCTCAAAGGGTCCTATGAGGTGCCCCGCGGACTTGATCACGTCGTTGTTACGTCCGACGAACCAGTAGTAACCGTCGGCGTCCCTGCGGCCAAGGTCGCCCGAGTGATACCACGGACCGGCAAAACACTGCTCATAGCGCTGTTGCTGGTTGAGGTAGCCGCGGAACATCGAAGGCCACCCCGACAGAATGGCCAGTTCACCAACCTCGTTGACATCGGCAACCTCGATGGGCACGCCGCTGTCGTCCAAAACGAGCTCTCCGTCCGGGTCAGTCTGGAGCAGGGTTGCGGTGATTCCCGGTAGTGGTCGTCCCATCGACCCGGGCTTCACGACCTCTCCAACGTAGTTGGCGATCATGATTGCGCCGGTCTCGGTCTGCCACCAGTTGTCCAGGACCGGAACCCCGAAGACGTCCTGGGCCCACTCCACCGATTCGGGATCCAATGGCTCGCCGACGCTCGCCACGAGCCGCAATGAGGAGAAATCGAAGCCGTTGCTCAAATCGGTCCCGATCTTCTGGAGCATGCGCAGTGCCGTTGGGGCCGTGTAGAAGATGTTTACCGCTTGCTGTTCGAGGATCCGGTACCACCGCTCGGCATCGAACTCAGCCTCGTCGACGATGCTGGTGACACCGTTGACGAGCGGTGAAATGATTCCATAGGACGTACCCGTGACCCATCCGGGGTCGGCGGTACACCAGAAGACATCGCCAGGTTTCATAGTCAGAACCAAACGGCCCGTCACGGCGTGCCCCACGACCGCATTGTGGACATGGACTGCGCCCTTTGGTTTGCCGGTTGTTCCGCTTGTGAAGTGCAGCAGTGCACGGTCCTCGGGTGTGGTGTGAGCCGTTGTGTACCCCGATGATGCTTGACTGAGCAGTGTGTCGAGATCCAGTACCGAAGGGTCATCGAAATCGTCTGCGCCTGGTCCTGCGATGAGCACTTGACGTAAAGCAGGCAAATCGGGGCGCAAAGCTTTTACTTTGCGTCGATAGAACTGAGCAGTTGTGACCAGCGTGTCGATCTGTCCGATCTCGAGCCTCATCTTTATCGGATCTGGACCAAAGGCTGCGAAGAGAGGTGCGTAAACAGCACCAGCCTTGAGCGTCCCAAGAGCCGCGACATAGAGGTTCGGAATTCGTCCCAGGAGCGTAGCGACACCGTTGCCGTTCAATTCTTGGAGCACATTTGCGAACCGATTCGTTTGATCGACCATGTCGGCGTAGGTCAGGTCCTTCTGATCCCCTGCCTTTGACAGCCACCGAATCGCTACTCGGTCCCCGGCACCATCTGCGACGTGTCGGTCCAGGGCCTCATAAGCGATGTTCAAACCGCCTCCGGGTGAACCGGCCAGTTGATGGCTCGCTCGAGCCCAGTCGAAGCTTGCACGGAGGTGTTCATATGACTCCACCTCCCCAGTTATTCATTGCATGCCGTAGGTCGGAAGAGTCCAAGGTCCCGCAGACGTCGGTCGAGCTGGGTTGGGGAATCAGCGTCAAACGCACCAGCGCCGGTCCCGAGGGAACGGGGCCGGCACTGGGGTGGAGGGTCCGCTTGTTACCGAGCGGGAGAGGCAGTGCCTCTCAAGGCCGTATGCACCGGCCTCAACTCGTACTGAACATGGTTCGCCGACGATTGCCTAGGGGCTTTCGTCAGTCCTCAGTCATGTAGTTTCGTCAGTCCTCAGTCATGTAGTGCTGCTGCACGAGTAGGTCGTCAACCTGAGGAGTGACATCATGATGATCCGGCGGAATCGAGCTGTCGGGCACCTCCGGCTCTTCGTCATCGAGGTAATGAACGACGGCGCTAGGAGTCGACGGAACACGGATGGCACCCTCGACGAACTCGACGTGCATCGCAAGGTCCTCGGCGGCTTCAGCAGGCTCTTCGCGCAGGTCATCGTCGGGGTAGAACTCCCACGGCGTCTCCGCCCGTGGAGTGGGGTCCGGTGCGCTGGTCATGTATTCAAGACTAGACAGGAACGTGACGCCCAGTAGGGTCTTCAGACCTAACTGAATTCGGTCACGCGGCCTTGGTCTAGCTCAGAACGACAGCGACCTGCACGCTGGCGTAGACCGCGATCAGAAAGGCCCCCAGTCGCCAGTCAAACCGCTTGGCGCGAGCCACCGCTACGGTTGCGAGCGCTACTGCGGCAGCTGCCAGCGCCACGCCGGTGACCACGTCGTCAGAGACCGGCGAACTGAACAGTGCGGGACCGATCCCGACCGAGAGGGTTGCGTCCACAAAAGATGATCCGAAGATCCCCCCTATCGCCATCGAGGAGGCACCCCTCTTGATGGCGGTCCAGTCGACTGCCAGCTCAGGGAGCGACGTGCCGAGGGACAATGCGATGAAGCTGCCAATGAACTCCGGTACCCCGAACACATCGGAGAGAGCGAGGAACGATCGCACGATGCCGATCGCACACACAGCAACGAGACCGAGCCAGAGAAGCGTTTGCATCACGTTCAGGGATGTGTTCTCGGTCCCTGAAGCAACGGCTGGGCGAGGCCGTAGTTCGGACTGGCCCAGCAGCACCGTCCCAACGAACCAAAGGAGGACCAGCACGGCTCCGTCGAAATGACTCAGCGCGCCATCGCGAACAAATACCCACGACAACGACCGACGCGAAGAATGCGGCGGATCCGATGGATATCAGGAAGTTCCGCTCGACCGAGATCGTAGGACTGACGAGAATCAGGATGCCGAGTACGAGGGTGATCTGGGTCAACACAGAACCCATGCTGTCGCCGACGTTCACGTCGCCGTGACCGGACGCAACGCTCACGATCGAGTTGGCGATTTCGGGAAGGTCGGTCCCGATCGACATGACCGTGAGACCCACCAGCGCAGGGGAAAAGCGCGTTGACTCCACGATCTGTAACGCCGAAGTCACTGCTCGGCGGCTGGCGAACGCAGTGCCAAAAATGCACGTCCGCGAGGAGAACGAACCACAATGCGAGCATCTGGAACCTCTACGCCAGAGCTGAGGAGAGCAGCGGTCCGACGAGGTCCCGGAGTGAGACGATGCCGTCGTTGTCCCCGTCGTGTACCACAAGGTGTCGGACTCTCGCCATCGTCATGAGCGTCGCAGCTGCGCCAACGTCCTGATCGGCCTCGATCGCCAGAGGGTTTCTCGATGCCAGCTCACCTGCGGTTTTCATCCTGATGACATTCAGCAACCGCCCTCAGGACATCTCGTTCTGAAAGAACTCCCAGGTCACCGTTGTCGTAGTTGACGAGCAAAGCGCCGCAGTCGAAAAGTCTCATACGACGCGTCACGAGTTCGATTGTGTCGTCTTCGTTGGCGGTGAGAACGACGAACTCGGTGACGCTTCGCACGGGATCGTGAACGTCACCGCCCGGTAGATTCGGCGGCAGTCGTCGAGCAGGCATTGGATCCTCCTTGTGTCCGAGGTTGAACCTATGGCCGTGTTCTGGTTCGGGATACGGGCTTTCGTCCCATTCGGACCGAGGGCCAAAACGTGTGAGGAGAATGTGACTTTGGGCCCTAGCGGGCTCTGTGGACCGGCTCGACGCTAACCGTAGACGAGCGCAGACCCCGCGAGAGGAGGGTGTACCAATGGCAACCAGGACCGCCAAACGGCGTGGATCCAGGGTCATCGGTCGCTCTAGGCGGGTCGCTCTCACCCAGACGTCGTTGTGGGGTCCCGAGGATCGAACGCAGCGGTCTGAGCCATGGACCCTTGACACGAGGACCCGTGAATGTGGTCGGCGTGGTGTAGAGCAGGCGCGAGCCGCACTCGAACATCCCAGCGGTGACGCTTGTTCTGACCCTCCCGGGGCCTAGAGGAGATCGTCTCCGACGGAGGAAATAGGAGTTCCTAGGCGCCGAATGCTCTGGTTTGCCCACCTGCGATGAGTGTTCGAACACACTGGGTGGTGGATTCGACGTAATGCTTCGGCGTTTCTGGCTAGACCGGTGAGGCGTGGCGTTCCTCAAGTTCTAGGCTTGACCGGACGTTCAAGGAGAGGTGGCAGACAACGTGAAGCATGGACCACTCGTGGTGCCCGGACCTCTGGCGATCGCCAGGCACTCATGGCCCAAAGTGCTCGAGGGAAAGGTCATTCCTCTCGTTTTGTTTCTCGGATTCCTTGATCTGCTCGGTACAACGGGGGCGCTGCTTGCAGCACTTGGGTGGTCGGTTGCCGTCGTGATCTATCGTGTCTCCACCGGAAGTACCGTTCCTGGCCTGGTGATTCTCAGCACGATTGGCCTCGCGGCCAAGACGGCGCTTGCCTTGGCCACCGGCAGCCTCGTCGTCTACTTCCTCCAACCGACGATCACAACAGCGCTCGTGGGCGTCGCATTCTTGGCCTCGGTTCCACTGAAGCGACCGCTGGCGGAGAAGCTGGCCCACGATTTCTGCCCCTTCGATGCCGACACTGCAGAGCACCCGATGCTTCGCCTCTTCTTTCTGCGTCTGTCCTTGCTGTGGGCGTTCACAAGCCTTGTGAACGCCGGCTTCACACTCTGGCTTCTGCTCACCCAGGAAGTCACCACGTTCGTGCTGATCAAGTCGTTCACCGGTCCGACCTTCACCGCGGTCACTCTTGGTGTGGCTGTCATCTGGTTTCGTCGCCGCATGCGTGCTTCTGGGTATCAACTCCATTTCGGCAACAGCATGACCTTGGGGTCGGCTGCATAACTCGGCTATCCCGGTCCGATGCCATCACATTTCGTTGCGCATC
This sequence comes from uncultured Acidimicrobiales bacterium, assembly GCA_963751955.1. Taxonomy (GTDB): domain Bacteria; phylum Actinomycetota; class Acidimicrobiia; order Acidimicrobiales; family SZUA-35; genus JABDIY01. Next base: position 36,778 of record CAVVWM010000007.1, read on the forward strand.
GAAGTGGGAACTCTGTGGCTGATCTCCAGCAGGCGGAGCTGATCACGGACACGATCGAGGTCGACCTACACCTGGGGTCTGAGGGCCAACTCGAAGCCCGGCACAGCAAGCACATCTGGTTCACACACCGCTATTGGGAACGGTGGTACGTTCTGCCCGCTGGCCATAGTGGCGTGCCGTTTGCAGAAATCCTCGCAACCGCTCAGGCCTCCACGGTCTTCTGGCTCGACATGAAAGGCGGCAACCGCCGGCTGCCTCGACAGATACATGCGCGGGTTCCCGCTGCAACAATCGGATTTGTCTCCACCAAGTCGTGGTGGCTGCTGCGCTCGTTTGTTTCTGTTGGTACAGCTCGCACCCTACGTTCGGCTGGAAATCGTCTCGAACTTCTGGTTCTTCTGCTTCGATTGTGTTTTCCCACCAAGGTCGACGGCGCCGTCGTGCACTCCCGCCTGCTCTCGGGCACCGTTGTCCGTCTGCTGAAGCGACGTGGACTTCTCTACACCTGGGCTGCGAACGACGCCTTCACCATCAACGGACTTCTCCAACGAGGAGTTGACGGGTTCATCGTGGATGACCTGGGAGTAATCTCCGGCATCGATCACCTCGGACCGCCCTAGCGCCATGGCCGGCGTGGCCTTGAACCCAACCGCGAGGCCCACGCACGCAACGGAGATTCCGATCACCCCGTCGACCACGTAGTGGTTGGCGGTTGCCACGACGGCAAGACTCATCGCGATCGGGCTGAGCACTGCCAGGACACGAACCCATCGGTTGGCGACAGCCTGATACACGAGAACCCCCACCAGCAGATTCCAGCCGACGTGGAGGCTCGGAACGGCTGCATATTTGTTCACAAGATCGGGAGGTTGAAATATTCGGTACGACGTCGAGAACTCGGTCACGGTGTCGATGAAACCATCCAGCATCCTCGGCGGAGCCACCGGGAAACGAATGAAGATCGCAAGACCGATGAGTCCCGACACGAACATCGCGTTACGCAGCAACAGATAGTGATAGCGCCGATTCCTATGAAGCCATACGAGGCTCAGGACGACTACGGGCCAGTGGAGATAGATGTAGGCCCAGTTCGAAAGAGTCGTGAGCCATCCATATGACGTCACAACCGCTTGAAGGCCCATTTCCCAGTCGAGTCCGACGGTTTCTTCGAAGTCGAGGATTCGACGGCCGTTCTCGAGCGCAGCAGACTCAGCGCCCTCGGTCCGTCCTCGCACGGCAAATAGAGGAAGACACCGAACCCGACGATCAGGAGCTGACGCGTGAACTCGGCCCAGCTCCGTTCAGGCTGGAACTCAGATCGGTCGTTCACAATCCGGGTCATGTTTGGTCGTTGCGTTCCTCGGCTCTCGAGCTCGACAACCAGCATCGCCCAATTCGCGCCGCAAAGAAAGGGGCCTAGGTCCCAGTGCCTAAGTTTGACCTAGCTACTCCCACCAGAAGCCCGTTAGAAACCCAGTCTGCTGTCTCGAAGACGGCGCCAGACGTGGTCTCGATGCTTGTCAGTCCCGTGTTGGCGTCCGCCGCTTGATCCACTTGTCGAGCTCGACGCCGATGAACGCACCCGTCGACACGACGAGCACGATGACCAGTTCTTGCGCTGACAGCGCCTCGGTCTTGAGGATCCGCTGCAGCGGGCCCCAATAGATGATCACGATCTGAATCGCCACGGTGATCAGCACGGTCCATAGCAGATACATGTTCGTGAAGATCCCGAGCTTGAAGAACGACTCCTTCTCGGAGCGGACCGCTAGCGCGTTGCCCAGCTGGAGCAGGGCCAGCGTGGTGAACACCATGGTCTGCCAGGGTCGGTCGTTCGCCTGGCCCCACAGCCCGACGGCCAGGGTGAGGAAGCCCATCAGCAAGCCAACCACGAGCACTTGTTGCCACAACCCGTGGGCAAAGATGCTCTCCGTTCGGCCGGCGCGGCGGTTCGATCCATCACATCCTTCTCGGCCGGCTCGACCCCGAGCGCCAGGCCGGGGAGCCGTCGGTGACGAGGTTGATCCAGAGGATCTGGACCGGGTGAGCGGAAGCGGCAAGCCCGAGGAACGGGCCGAGGAACATCACCCAGATCTCGCCGGCGTTCGAGGTGAGGGTGTAGCGAACGAACCTGCGGATGTTGTCGTAGATCCGCCGCCCTTCACCGACGGCGGCGACGATGGTGGCGAAGTTGTCGTCGGTGAGCACCATGTCGGCCGCCTCCTTGGCCACCTCGGTGCCGGTGATGCCCATCGCGACGCCGATGTCGGCGTGCGCAAGCGCCGGGGCGTCGTTGACACCGTCGCCGGTCATGGCGACGATGTCGCCGTTCGCCTTCCAGGCCTTGACGATGTCGAGCTTCTGCTCCGGGCGAGGTCCGGGCGTAGACCGCCACGTTCGTGACGTGTTGCGCCAGCCCGCTCGGCGGGCTCCTGGTGCCAGTTCGGCGCCGGTCATCACCTCGGTCGCCGGACTCGACGATGCCAAGGCGACTGCCGATCGCCTGCCCGGTCGCCGGGTGATCGCCCGTGATCATGACCGGGGTGATGCCCGCGCTTGCGACAGGCAGCGACGGCCCGGCGTGACTCCTCGCGTGGCGGGTCGGCCATGGCGGCGAGGCCGTACAGCACGAGGTCCTGCTCGGACTCGAGCACGTTGGCTGATCGCTCCGTCGTGCACCGTGCGGCCTGCGAGGGCCAGCACGCGGTAGCCGTCTGCGGCGAATTCTGCGGCCTGATCGAGCACGATCGCCCTGGTCCGTTCGTCCAGTTCCACCTCTCCGTCCTCGGAGGCGACCGCGGTCACCGCCTGGATCATGGCTTCGACGGCGCCCTTCGCTGTCACGATCCGCACGTCGGGATCTTCGGTGCGGTGAATTGTCACCATCCGCTTTCGATCCGAATCAAAGGGGATCTCGGCCGTCCGGGGGAAACGTTCGTTCACTCGCTCCCGGTCAAAGCCGAGCTTGCTGGAGGCAGCGAGCAGCGCCCCCTCTGTGGGGTCCCCGACGATGGACCATTCCTGGTCACTGTTCTCGGGGGGCACCAACACGGCGTCGTTGCAGAGTGCTGCTGCGGTCAGAAGCGACGCCAGAGGTGAACCCGGCTCGACTTCACGAACAGCACCGGCGCGGTTCAACTCTCCCGCTGGCTTGAACCCTGAGCCGGTCACTTCGTCCTCGCCGTCGAGGGTCCAAGCGCTCGACCAGCATCCTTCCTTCAGTCAGCGTGCCGGTCTTGTCTGTGCAGATGACCGTGACGGATCCCAGTGTCTCCACCGCCGGCAGCCGTCGGATCAGCGCATGGTGACGAATCATCCGTTGCGCTCCGAGCGCCAGCCCGATGGTCACCACGGCCGGCAGCGCCTCGGGATGGCGGCGACGGCGAGGCTGACCGCCGTGAGGAACATCACCTCGACGTCCTCGCCCCGGGTGACACCGGTGACGAACACGACTGTGCAGATGACTATGGATTCCGCCGCCAGCCAGCGACCCAAGACGGCCAGTCGCTTCTGCAGCGGTGTCCGCGGGGCCTGGTGAGTCTGCAGCAGACCGGCGATCTGGCCCAGCGCGGTTTGCATGCCGGTCGCCACGACGATGCCGCGGGCACGGCCGTAGACCACCGAGGTGCCCTTGAAGACCATGTCGTGTCGGTCTCCGACTACTCGCCCGTGCGTCGGCCGCGAATCGGGTGGTCGTCCTTGTCGACGGGCACCGACTCGCCTGTCAGAGCCGCCTCG
>CAVVWM010000008.1:0-259301 GCA_963751955.1 uncultured Acidimicrobiales bacterium
AGCGCGTCCGATCCCAATGCGCTACCCCCCTTGCCATGGGTGAACTGTTCAACCATCCGCTCGAGTGGAAGACCCTGATCGAGGGACGGCTGATCGATTTCATCCGTATGCACGTGAGTCAGATGGGCGGGATCACCCCGGCCCGCAAGGTCGCCGACTTTGCCCACATGTACGGGATTCGCACGGCGTGGCACGGGCCGGGGGACACCTCGCCGGTCGGTCATGCTGCCAACCTCCACCTCGATCTGTGGTCACCGGCCTTTGGTGTGCAGGAATGGTACCGACCCACCGAAGTCGAATACGAAGTGTTCCCCGGGCTTCCCGTGGTCACCGACGGCTACCTCTACCCGAGCGCAGGTCCAGGCCTGGGGATCGACATCGACGAGAAGTTGGCCGCCGAGTTCCCGGTGGCGGATGTTGTGGAGGAGTGGACCCAGGCTCGGCTTCCAGACGGATCGGCAGCCCGGCCATGAGCGACCCGATCGAGACGATCAGAACTGCGGGCGTGCTTCCGGTCGTCACGATCGACGAGGTGCACAACGCAGTGCCGTTGGCGTCGGCGTTGTCGGCGGGCGGCCTGCACGTGTCGAGGTGACGCTGCGAACCGACGCCGGCCTTGGTGCGATCGCGGCCATCGCCACCGAGATGTCCGGCGACCTGCGTGGGTGCGGGTTCGGTCACCACGGCCGATCAGGCGAACGCCGCAGCAGACGCCGGAGCCCGATTCCTCGTCTCACCCGGTTTCGATGATGGTGTGGTGATCGCCGCCGCGTGAACACCGAGTGCCGGTGATTCCGGGCATCGCCACACCCACTGAACTCATGCGTGCCATCGCCCATCACGTCCACGTCGTGAAGCTTTTTCCGGCCGAGGCCCTGGGTGGCCGCTCAACGCTGCAGGCGTTGTCGTCGGTCTGGCCCGACGTTCGATTTGTGCCGACCGGCGGGATCTCGGCCGACAACGCGGCGACGTATCTCGCCGATGGTCACGTGCTGGCCGTGGCTGGATCGTGGATAGCGCCACGGAAACTGATTGCAGCTCAGGATTGGGCACAGATCACCGCCCTGGCGGCCGCAGCGATGGAGCTGGCCGGTGGCGTACGGTGACGTCGATGTTGAACATCCGGCCTGCAATCCGAAACCCGGTTCGACGTGGTGACCCTGGGTGAAGTGATGCTGCGGCTCGACCCGGGCGAGGGCCGGGTTCGAACCGCCAGGACCTTCACGGTGAGCGAGGGAGGAGGCGAGTACAACGTGGGGCGAGCACTGAGCCGCTGCTTCGGTCTGCGAGGCGCCCTGGTCACCGCCGTCGGCGACAACGAGGTCGGTCATCTGTTGGAGGACCTGCTGCTGCAGAGCGGCCTGAACCTCGATCACGTGGTGTGGAAACAGGCCGATCCCGTGGGTCGGACCAATCGGATCGGGCTGAACTTCACCGAACGGGGATTCGGTGTGCGGGGTCCGGTCGGTGTGTACGACCGGGCCAACTCCGCCGCCAGCTCTCTCAGCCCTGTCGACGTTGACTGGGATCATGTTTTCGGTGAGCTCGGGGTGCGCTGGTTCCACACCGGCGGCATCTTTGCCGGTCTGTCGGAAACGACCCTGGAGGTTGTGCGGTCAGCGCTGGCGTCGGCCCGCCGCCACGGGGCGATCACGTCGTACGACATCAACTATCGGCCCAGTCTGTGGGCGGCAGCCGGGGGAGCGGACGCCGCCGAGCGGATCACCGAGGAACTGCTGGAACACGTCGATGTCCTGTTCGGTGTTGATTCAGAGGTACTCCCCGGTTCGCCCACCGGGCCTCAGATCATCGCCACCACCGAGAGAACAGTTCTGTCAGCGTCTCGTCACGACTGGCAGGGAATCGCATGGTCGGCCACTACTGGGATCGAACGAAGCCGACAGTACGAGGGCCTTGAGGTGCTGGATCGTGTTGGCTCCGGTGACGGGTTTGCCGCGGGCCTGATCTACGGCCTGATCAGCGGCCAGAGTCTTGCCGAATCGTTGGAGCTCGGTACCGCCCACGGAGCGCTGGTCATGACAACACCGGGCGACACGTCGTCGGCAACCGTCGACGAGGTCGAACGCCTCGCGGCTGGACACGACCCGTCAACCCGGCGGTAGAGCGGGAAGCTGGAACAATCGGCGGGAAGATCGCCGATCGTTCCGGACTCATGACCCAGAACTCATTGGTTCAGGGACTTGCACCGTCCTTCGATTGTTCGACGGACCCCACGAAACATCCCGAAGGGTTCGAACGCAAAATCTCTCCGCTGGTAAGGGTCAGCCGGTGAAAGAGGGCTTGATCGGTGAGGGTGCAGCCGCAGGAGCCTTGGCAGGAGCCTTGGCTGGGGCTGGGGCCGGGGTTTCGATGACCACCGCAGCCGGAGGCGGCGGGGGAGCGGTTTCAACGACCGGCGGGGGAGCCGTCGTGGTCGTCGTCGGCGGTGCGATCACCGAGAAGCCAAGGCACCTCGGGAACACCGAGTTGGCCTCGCTCTGGTCGGGCACCTGGTGGGCATGTACGACACGAATCTGGGTGGCTGGGGCGGACAGCGTCACGAGACCCATCCCGCCGGCCCACGAGCCGCTTTCGATCCCGTCGGGGAGGTCACCGGTGGTGCCGCTGGTTGCAAGCACGTTGCCGCTCCCGTCGAGCATCTGTGCGAACCACTTCTCGCTCAGCTGGGCCGGCGTTTGGGCACGACCCTCGTAGGAGTCGTAGCCGGCGCCGTTGAGGTCGTATGTGCCGGCAGGGATCGACGCCGCGTAGGTCTTCGACGTGACGAAGGCTGACCCGCCGGCCCAGCTTCCGAGCTTGGGCCCGTCGAAATGTGCGACGGGGCTGCCGGAGCAGCCGCCGCTCAGTGATCCTGCTGTCGAAGTGCCGAAGGCCAAGGCTCCGGCCAGCATGGATACGCTCAAGGCTCCGAAGGCGGCGCGCTTTAGATTGGCATGGAGGGAAGTAGCCATTCTCTGTCCTTTGTGGTTCAGAGGGGCCGGTTTCGCTCTCGCTCCTCGTCGGCATTAGCGACCAATTTCGCCGACGGATCAACACTCCCCGTAGTGGTTTGGTAATCGAACCTCACGATACGAGTTTGTCGAATCGGCGTGCATGAGCCGAACGGCCTGACTTCTCTGTGTAGAGACCGGTGGTAGCACCTATGGCCGCTGCGGAGAGTGGTCGGTATCGTCGGTGGTGTGAAGCTGCTTCCCCGCCTTCTCTGGTCCGCGACGTCGATGGGCGCGTGCGTGCTGTTGGCCGTGTTCGCCGTTTCGTTGCTGCCGAATAACGCGGCCCCTCAGCTGTCGCCGACTCTCGGGTTGTTCGAAACGACCGCCACGACCGAGGTACTGCCGCCTCCGGCACCGCCGTCGGCCATCGGCATGGATGCGTTCGGCTCCAATGATCAGCAGGTGCCCCCGGCCAGCCCGTGGCAGGTCACCGTCGCCATCGCCAAGCCCGAGGTTGCGGGTCCCGAGCTCTACGACGCGCCGCAGGGAGCGCGAGTGTTTTTCGCCGATCCGGTAGCGAATCCCACCTACTTCGGAACTGATCTCGCCATGCTCGTGGTTGCCGAGCAGGCCGGTTGGCTCCAGGTGCAACTCCCGGTGCGTCCAAACGGCACGACCGCGTGGGTCAAGGGCGCCAGCTTCACGACGGAGACGCACACGTTCCACGCCGAGGTGCGGTTGAGCAACCATCGGTTGCGGGTCTGGAACGACGACGAACTGATCGCCGACACCGCCACGGTTGTCGGCGCGAAGGCGACGCCAACGCCGCTCGGGCGCTTCTACGTGAACGACAGGATCCCGATTGCGGATCCGAGTGGCAGCTACGGACCCTGGATTCTCAGCTTGTCGGCCCACAGCGAGGTGCTCGAGACGTTCGCCGACGGTCGCCCGGTCATCGCAATCCACGGCACGAACCGACCGGACCTGTTGGAGACGGATGCTTCAAACGGCTGCGTCCGAATTCCCAACGACATCGTGACCCTACTCGCTGAACTTGTGCCGCTCGGAACGCCGGTCGACATCATCGCCTGAGATCAGCTCACCCCCGAGCGCGTCTGCGGTGCCTTGTAGATGATCGGCGTGGTGCGCTGGCAATCGGGCCGTCAAGTCCAAATACAGTTCCTGGGTGAAATGCTCTCGTCGATCAGGGTTGTGGCACGAGCGCGCCGTCGCCGATGTTCACGTCGATCCTGGCGATCTTGCCGGTTCTGCTGAACAACGCAGTGCTGGTGTCTCGGCCCAGCCCGGCAGTGCCGTGCGTTTGGGACCCGTCGCTCCATAGGGCCGTGCACGTCGGTTCAGAATCGCTGAGCCGATAGACAACCGGTACACCGCAGTAAGTGAATCCCAGTGTTCCAGCGTCGAGGGTCCCCTCGATGTCGTCCCAGGGCCTCGGTTCGTCGAGAAACTCGTTGGGATCCAGAAGTGTCGGGCGGAAGTTGACACAGCCGTCGGCGACGTGAACTCCGAGTTCGCCCCACCGGATCAGGACGCCCTCCTTCACCTGACCGGTCATGCCCGGCTGCTGAGCGCCCATATGAGCGGGGGTGTGAGAGTGCGGATCGGTGGGGAACGTTCCCTGCTCGGTCACGCTCTTCATGAATCCCAGGCCCCTCCGAACCCGGCGGTACTGAGTGGACAACGCGTTGACGGTGTCGGCCGATGCCTCGGCCTCCAGTGCAGCTGTGATCTTCTCCTGAAGCGCGAACAGCAGTTTGGACACCATGTGCCAATAGATCGAACCGAGCCCCTCGTACTTGTACATCGTCTGGGACCGGCCGGTGAAGGCGTGATGATGGAAGACCGCTTCGTAGGCATCGACGATTTCGTCGCGCTGTTCGGTTGAGAAACCTTCGAGTTCAGCCTCGAGATCGCGAACCGATCGGAGTCGACTGGCGAACCGAAGTTCCCCGTCTGCGTCCTCACGGATGAGGTCGCTCTCGCTGTGGGCCACAGAGCGCACTGCTGGCCCGACGGCGTCGGCTGGAATCTGGTTCTTCTCCATGAATGGGCGCACAGCACGATTGGGGTAGAGAACGAAGGAGTGTTGGTCGTCTCGATAGAGATCACTTTCATACAACGTCTCGATGAGCTTGATCGCTCGATCAGGATCGATCTGGGACAGGCCGAGAGCGGCCACTTGGCCCTCCAGCATCTCGTACAGTGGTTCCACCTCAGCCAATCCGGCTTCGCTGAGGTTGACCAGCCAGTACGAGTGGAAGAGACCATCGGCCCGCTCTGATTCGGCGACGACCGCGTCGAGGTGGGGGCGAGCTACCTCTATGAAGCGAACGAGTTCCTCGACCGGAACTGACACCGGCCGGCCTGTTCCGTTCTGATAGGCCTCGGATCGATAGTCCGAATACGCTTGACCGAGACCATCGAGAAGGCTGCGACGCAACGTCGCAGTTATGGCGCCCGGTTCGGTCATGGGGGCGTGGGCATCGAATTGATCTTGGAGGTTGTGAAGCCAATCCAGCACCGCGGCACCGATCGGAACCTCAGATCCGCTGGAGTGACGCAGGAGATCCTCGAGCCCTCGAAGGTACTCGTGAAGGTGCAGCGCGGTGACGGTGGAGACGCCGTTGCCGACCAGCGCATTGTTGGCATCGTTCCATTCAGGCCGTTGGGTGTTCATCCAGATCCCGGCGCCTGCCACGAGATTCGAGAGTTTCGAGAGGGCCGGAACCAGCAGTTTTTCCGCCAGCGATGCGTGATGAACACCTTCGCCCTCGCCGGCCGGCACGAGTCGTCCATCGGCGCCAGTTTCCCGAACCCGGTTCTTGATCAGCACTTGGGCCTTGTCGTCGAAATCGATCGTCTGTTTGGGATCTTTGATCATCTGCTCGTACGGAACGATGCGATATGGAACATCCCCGTAGGAGAAGGTGGAGTTGGCCAACTGGGTAGTGAGGAGGTCGGGGTGGAACCGCTGCGCCGACTGCAACAGCCTGTGGAGGTAGACAATCTGGTGGTCACCCCAATAGCCGAAGTTCCCCCAGCTGCCTGCTTCGGGCTCTTCCCAGTCGATGCCTTGGTCGGTGATGCGGTACGGGTTGTTGCCGTCCACAGTGGACGCGTTGAGGAACTTGGCGATGGCCGACTCGAAGTACGCCGGGAAGCTGTGCATGAGCGCGTCCCAGTTCTGGAAGATGTCGCGCCAGTTTCCTTGGTAACCGAGAGCCCACTGGCCATCGGTTGTCCTGGTGGAAATCCGAAACGTGTTCCATGGGCGGCTGGGATCGCCGTGGCGGCGGCTGAAAGTGAGCGGAAGATACTCGTTCACCAGTCGGTACAGATCAGGATCGCCCTCAACCGCAGCGCGGAGTGTTTCGATACCGACCACGTTGTCGAGCTTGGCGGCTATAGGGCCGAAACGGTGTTTGGCGGTGCGGTTGCGAGCGGTGATGAATCGGGCGACATCGGCGACTTCTACCAGATGATCGGATGGGAAGCAGCCCCCTCGCATGCAGTTGAAGAGCACGTTGGCGAAGTGATGAACAGTTGCTCGTTGATCCCGGGTCTGTTGCATTCCATCGGCAGCGGAGACGATTTCCAGCAACGCCGTATGGGAGCTTTCGATGGCTCGGGCGACATCGGCTGCGACCCCTTCAGAGCCGAGCTGCCGACGTAGCTGGGAGACTTCGACGTGATCCTGGCCGACGGCGGCAACAAAGGACCAGCCCTGGGACGTTCCCGGTTCCAGCCTCAGTGTGGTTGACACCAGGTACGCCCCCTTACGCCCGATGGCCAGATGTTGAGGCTGTACCGCTGACCCGGACCGGAACGACCGCACCTGATCCTCAGAGAGTGCAACAGTGGAGTTGTCGAGTCCGAAAGCCCACACGGTGGTGGCGAGCAACGATTCGGCCGGATCGGCCTTGTCCGCCACCAACGCTTCCAAAGTGAACAGCGCCAGACCAGATTCACCGTCGAGTTCGGAGCGACGGTAAGCGTCGACCAGGGTGCTCGAGGTCTGCTGCGCGGCCAATTCCACACCGGCGGGAAGGATGTTCACCAAACCGTCCAGCACGTCTATTTCCACCAGCGATCGATCCGGGTCGACGGCAATCTCACAGCTGCGGACCAGACCGAACTCCCCAGCCGTTTCCCACGTGTAACTGAATGTGAGCCCCAGGTGAGGGTTGTGCTCGGAGAATCGCAGTCGATCACCAGCGACGGACTTGGACAGCGAACGCCGTACGACCCCAAGGGGAGTGGACACGGCAAAGGGTTCCCAAAGCTGACCGTTGCTTCGGATCAACGTGAGTGGTCCGGTCGAGCCGGCAGCGCGGTGAAGGCGATCGTCGGTCTCATAGGGAAACAGCGAGTGCTCCGCGCTGTGACGGCCAGCGGCAAGGGCCCCGCTGCTGGAGACGTACATCCACTGATCGTCGGAGGTCACGACCGTCATCAGGAACGGGTCGAGCTGATCGTAGTGATCAATCCTGAACCACTCGCTGTCGCCCTCGACGACGAAATCGCCGTTCGGTAGCTCGTTCGTTTCGGTCATTGTCAGCCGGCGCTGATCGGTTGGTAGACGCGGACGTAGTCAGCGAGGTACTGGATCGGATACTCGAGCTCGAGATCAATGACGCCGCCGAGCGTTCCTCCGTGGGCCAGGTTGAGGATGATGAAGAACGGCGCATCGAACACCCACTCCCGCTGGCCCATATCTTCGGGCTTGAGCTCGAAATACATCTCGTCGTTGAAGAACCACTGGATCCGTTCCTGGTTCCAGTCGACGGCGAACACGTGCCAGTCGTCGGCGATGTCGAAGTCCTGCCGGAACCACTTCGACTTGCCCCCGGCGCCGGAGTACCCCGGGCCGTGCACGGTGCCGAGGATGAGATCGGGTTCCTTCCCGGTGTATTCCATGATGTCGATCTCGCCCACGAAGGGCCAATTCCGCTCCTGCTCGGCCGCGTCCTGTTCGAAATTGGCACCGAGCATCCAGAAGGCAGGCCAGGTTCCCAATCCAGCGGGAACCTTGAGCCGAGCCTCGATCCGACCGTACTGGAACTCCTGTAGACCCTGTGTCCTCAAGCGAGCCGAGGTGAAGGAGTTGTCTTCGATCTGCTCCTTTCGGAGCTCGATGACGAGAACTCCGTTCTCGGGTCGAGCGTTCTCCGGGCGGTCGGTGTAGTACTGAGCCTCACCGTTGCCCCAACCCCAGCCGCCGATGTCGTAGGTCCAGTTGTCGAGGTTCACGGAGTCGCCGTCGAACTCGTCGCTCCACACCAGCTCCATGCCAGCGGGTGGCTCGGGCGGAATCGGGTCGGGCGCGGTTACCGGCGCAAGAGTGCTCGTCGGCGCCACGGTAGTCGTCGGCGCTGTGGTGGTGGTCGTTTCCGGCGCTGCGGTTGTCGTGGCGGGCTCCTCGCTGACCGAACCAGCGTCGTCGGAGCCGCCGCATGCGCTGGCCGTCAAAGCGAGGGCCAGCACGACTGTTATCCACCTTGTTTTCTGCATCGGTGTTAGCCCTTGACCGCACCAGAGGTGAGGCCCGAGATGATGTAGCGCTGCAGGAACATGAACAGCACGAGCATCGGAAACATCAGCATGAGCACGGCGGCGGCGAGCTTGGGCCAGTCACTGCCGTAGACGCCCTCGAAGACGATCAGGCCACGAGTGATCGGGTAGAGATCCTCATTGGTCAAGTAGACAGTCGCCAGGATCAGCTCGTTCCAGATCCCGATGGCGTGGATCACCGTCACCGTTGCGATCGCTGGTCGTATCAAGGGCATGAGGATCGACCACACGAACCGCATGTAGCTGCAACCGTCCATCGCCGCTGATTCGTCGAGTTCGATCGGGATCGATTTGATGTAGTTGACCAAGATGATCAGCCCGATCGGATTGATGAGGAACAGAAGGATGTAGCCAGGCCGGGTGTTGAACAGGCCGAGGTTCAAAATCAGCTGGAACTGTGGGATCAGTGCCGGCGGAAGGAACAACGCCACCACGTACAGGGTGAGCATGGCACCGGAGCCCTTCACGTACCCACGAGCGATCGGGAAAGCGACGAAGACCGACATGATCACAAATGCTGTTGTCCCCACGATCGTGTAGATCAATGAGTTCATCAAGTAGCCCGGGAAGTTTGCGAGATTCCAGGCCTCGGTGTAGTTGTCCAGTGTGAAGCCCTCGGGCAGACCGGTCGGATCCTGGAAGAACTCCGGCAGCGACTTCATCGACGCAAAGATGAGGATTGCCAGCGGACCCACATAGACCAAGGCGAAGAGAATCAGGATCGCGTAGGAGACGATCTTGGTTCGCAACTCTCGACGGCTTGCACTGGGAGGGGGTGGCGCCGAGAGATCGATGCCAACGGTGGAGCCCTCTTCGATGGGGTTGATGGTGGTCATCAGAGGAACTTCCTTTCGCGTCGGGTGACTATCGCGTTGGCGGCCATCCCGAGAATCAGCACTAGCAGGAACAACACGACCGAGGCGGCTGCGGCGTACCCCTGGCGGAAAGAATTGGTGCCGGTTTGGCCGAACGCCTCGGCGTAGACGACGTACCCGAGCACTTGTGTTCCGTTTTTGTATCCGGTGAGCACAAGGAACAGCATCCACGCCTGGAGCGACCCGACGATGTTCAACAGAAAGTTGGTGTTGACCGCGGGGGTGAGCTGGGGCCAGGTGACGTTCTTGAACAGCTTCCATCCGGTGGCGCCATCGACCGCCGCTGCTTCGAAGAGGTCGGCGGGGATGGTCTGCATCCCGGCCAGGAAGATGACCATTGTGAATCCGGCGTTGGCCCAGATCTGGACGACGATGACCCAGTAGAAAGCGTTCGGCCCGGCGAGGAACTGGGACTCCAGTCCGAGCAGCCCGAAGATGTCATCCATTGGACCGCCGCCGGGCCGAAGGAAGAGTTTCCATATCAGGCCCTGGACGGCGACGCCCAGGATCACCGGTACGAAGAAGAGGGTTCGAAAGATCAGGCGACCTCGCAGCTTCTGATTGACGAGCATCGCCAGGGCAAGGCCGATTCCGAACTGGATGGTCGTCACCAGGACCATGAACACGAGGGTTCGCTGTAGTGCGTCGAGGTTGTCTCGCGATCGGGCGCCCTGGAAGAGGAACTCGTCGAAGTTCTCGAAGCCGACCCAGCTGATCGGGATGCCACGGATGCCGGTCGCATCGGTGAAGGCGTAGATCATTGTTGCCAGTGATGGCCCGACCCCGATGAGGAGGTAGAAGCCGAGCCCGGGGAGGAGGAGCAGCCACGGGAAAATGCGTTGTCTTCCTCCCCCGAAAAGATCTTGTTGTGTTGCTACTGCCATTCGCTCCCCCAATGTCCAATCAGTATTCAGTGTCTAGTCGTTATTCAGTGTCTGGTCGTTATTCAGTTGTTGACCGTGGGTGTGGGGCCGCCCGAACCGGGCGGCCCCACACCCATTGACTTTGTCAAGCCAACTTAGTTATGCCTGATGATCCTCACAGACCTGACTCCAGGTCGGCCTGGGCCTGGTTGGCGGCCTCGGCCGCACTGCTGAAGTCATTTCTGTACAGCCACAGCGCAGCCTCTCTGCCGTTGGACCACTGGCCGGCGCCCTTGGGTCCCACCCACAGCTGCTCTTGCCCGATCTTGAAGTTCCCCGCCTGGAGGATCGGGGCGATGGAGTTGCCGAGGGTGTTGTCCAGCACGGCCGTCGGCTGAGTCGGGATGTAACCCGTGGCGTTGGCGAAGTCGTTGTACGTGTCTGCCTCGGAGAACGCCGTGAGGTACGCATGTGCCAGGTCGGCCACCGCCGTGTCCGCCGCGACCGCGAGGGTCATGTCGTTCTTGCCGTACAGCGTCTGGTTGTCCGCAGCGTTGTCGCTACCGGGGAACGGGACGTAGGACCACTCGAAGGCAGCGTCCTCGATCGTGCCGGCGTTCCATGCGCCCATGGGACCGAAGGCAACGTCGCCGGCCACATAACGCTGGGCGGCGGAGTCGCCGGTGAGACCGGCCGATTCGGCGTCGAGTCGGTCTGCGTACGCGGCATACCGTTCGAAGAGCTCCAGGCCCTGCTCGTCGTTCCACTTGAGGTCGCCGGTCCAAAGGCCTTCGACGAGGGCCTCCTGGTCGGGATACAGCGCACCGAGTATGCCGTAGGTTCCGACGAAGACCGGCCAGGCGTCGGCGCCGCCGGCGATCGAGCACTTGGAGCCAGCATCGTTGACGGCATCGCAGGCCGCAAGGTACTCGTCCCAGGTGGTGGGCACGTCGACACCGATGTCGGCCAGGAGGTCGAGGTTGACGAACATGCCGCTGTAGGTGACGCGGCCGAGGGGTAACCCGTAGACCCCGCCATCAAAGGTTGTGCTCTCGATGGCCGATTCGTCGTAGTTGTCGAGGTAGGCCTGACCGCTGAGGTCCATCAACAGCCCGGCCTCGATCAGCTGCTGCCAGTACGGCGTGTCAGCGCCGGTCATGTAAGGCTGTACCGCCTTGTCGAAGCCGTTGATGCTGATCGTGGTGACGTCGATGTCCTTCGCGGTTAGGCGGGTCTGGTTGACGGTTGGGATGTCGTCTGCGTTCACGACCGTCAGGTCGATCGTCGCGCCCGGATTGGCCGCCTCGAACTCCTTGTTGAAGCTCTCGAAGAACTCCACCCCTGTTGGGTTCTGATGGATCAGTACCCGAAGGGTTCCCTCGACTCCTGCACCACCGTCATCGCCGGAGCCGTCCGAACTGCTCGAATCGTCACCGGACGAGCTTCCATCGCTGGATCCAGCGTCGTCACTGCCGCTGCCACACGCCGCAGCGATCATGGCGAACGCGAACAAGAAGGCTAGGAGCCTCCTGATACGTAGTTTCTTCATGTGTTTCCTCTCCTTGGTAGGGCAAGCGTCAGACGACGCGTTTCGTGACCGAAAATCGGCCCGAGCTTACGGCGCAATCACGGGATTGTGTTGCGATCGAGTAATCAAAAGGTGTGGGAGCGCTCCAAGCCGCGGGCAGCAGCAGGTCAGCGGGCACGGGAGAAGGTGCCTGAAGACCCCATCGGGAGCGCTCCCAGGATTGGGCGAAATAGTGGTGGTCGGGAAGTATCATCGTGGCCGGTCCGGTGATCCACATGATTCGCGGACGATGAGAGTAGAGGGTAGGACGATCCGCTCCGGGGCCGAGTCTGGATCGTTGATGATCGATTTGAGGAGGAGTGCCGCCTGCTGTCCTACCTCGGCCACCGGTTGGGCCACCGACGTCAGACGAGGCGAGGTCTGATCAGCCGGAAGGAGTCCGTCGAAGGAAACGACGGCGATGTCTTCAGGGCAGGTGAGGCCTGCTTCCCTGATCGCTCGAAGGGCTCCAACGGCCATCCGATCGGATCCAACAAAAACCGAGTCGGGCTGGTGGGCAAAGAGTGACTCCATGGCCACTCGCCCCGATGCCTCTGTCCAAGAGCCTTCGGCGGTGCGATCGTAGATCTCCAGGCCAGTTTCGACCAGTCCATCGAGGAACCCCATGCGGCGATCGATGCCGGCGGTGGTGTTGGAGGGAGGGGCGATAAGTGCTGGCCGGGTGCGGCCAAGTTGGGCAAGGTGGTGAGCGGCCAGGCGGGAACCGCCGCGGTTGTCGACGTCGACGGAGAACTTGACGTCGGGATCGTTGGGTCGACCCACGACCACAAACGGCAGATTGGCCCGTTGGAGTTGGCCTAGAACCGGATCGCCGATCTCGGCGGCGGTCACAATGACGCCATCGACGAGACCGCTAGCAACCACGCGAGGGACGATCGAACTCTGATCTGAATCGTTCTCGAAGAGGAACAGAGCAAGCGTGGTCCCCATGGAGTTGCTGACACTGGTGGCGCCGAGGATGAGTCGGCCGAAGTACGGATCATCGAACAGTGCCGCTGCCGCGCTGGGGATGACCAGGCCTATCACGCCGGTGCGGTTGGATGCGAGTGACCGAGCCGCTGCATGCGGGTGAT
Organism: uncultured Acidimicrobiales bacterium; assembly: GCA_963751955.1. Classification (GTDB taxonomy): domain Bacteria; phylum Actinomycetota; class Acidimicrobiia; order Acidimicrobiales; family SZUA-35; genus JABDIY01. The sequence goes on from CAVVWM010000008.1 coordinate 12,946, forward strand.
AGCCGGTTTCCTCGATGATGGCTTCAACCCGCAGCTTGGCATCGTCGCTCACGTTGCTTTCACCGTTGACGACGCGGGAAACCGTAGATCGGGAGACTCCGGCCAGGCGGCCTATCTCTTCCAGGTTCAGTCGCTGCAACGGATCTCCCCTTCTATGAGAGCGCTCCCACACCCTAGTCTCATAGGTCGTTCCGGTCAACTCTGGTCTGAAGAGCGAGCCGATCAAGGCACCGCCCTACCCTGAGCTGATGGCGAAGAGGAGCTGGCTCATCGGAGGGATCGGCACCGGTGTGGCGTTAGCCGTTGTTTCACTACGCCGGAAGGTCGCTCGTTGGGGGGCGAACCCGGATCCTTTGAACGGTCAAGACGTCGAGTTCCCGTCGGGGCTGCAGAGGACTGTCACGTTGCCCGACGGTGCACAACTGTCGACCGTCACCGTGGGGGAGGGACCTGCGATCGTTTGTGTTCATGGGCTCACCGGATCGCGTCACGATTGGGGTCCTATGGCGCCCGGATTGCTCGATGCCGGCTACCAACTCGTTGCGGTTGAGCAGCGGGGCCACGGCGATTCCAGCCCTGGAACAGCCGGGTATGGGTCTATCCAACTGGGCAACGATCTCGGCCACGTTCTAGAAGAACTTGACATTCACGCAGTGGCACTGATGGGACATTCGATGGGTGGTATGGCCACGATGGCCTTCGCCGTTGATCAGCCCGCTGTGCTGGGATCCCGAGTCTCGTCGCTCGTCCTCATAGCCACCGCAGCGTCGCTCGTTGCGCCGGGTTCGAAACTGGCATTCCGACTCAGCGGAGTTAAGATCCCCGCACGGCTGAAGCCGGCGGAGAAACGTCTTCGGGCCGGAGCGCGACTCTTGGCCTTCGGCGAGGCGCCCAGCTTGCACATGATCGACAGTGCCATCAGCTCATCGGGGAGACTGCCCGAACAGGTGCGAGCCCAGGCAACCTCGGCTCTCGGGGCCCACGACCTGTTAAACCGCATGGGAACAATCGATCTACCGACGCTGGTCATCGGAGGGTCACGTGACGTTCTGATACGGCCATCACAAGTCAACGATCTGGCCGGTGCCATTCCCGGTTCCGAACTGCACATGTTGGAAGGGGCCGGTCACTTGATCATCTGGGAGCGCCACGAGCAGGTCAACGAACTGGTGCTGAGCTTCCTGTCGAGACTCGAGGTGTGAGCCTGGTCGACAGCACGCGTGCGGGCGACGAGGATTGCTGCACACCGACCCGGGAGCACCATCATTTCTACAACAGTCGTCCGCTACACCACGGCGGAGGGAAGCGCCGACGAGAACCAGGCGCTGATCGAAGCGGTCTTCGACGAGCTGGCGACTACCCAGCCGACGGCCTGCGATCGGTCGTATGGGTCATCGCTCAAGGCGACGAGATCCTGTTTGGCACCGATGCCAACAGTTGGAAGGCTAGAAACCTGGCGGTCAACCCGAAAATCATTCTGTCGAGCCAGGCCCCGACCCGGCTTTGATGGACACACTCGCCAAGAAGTACTCGGGTTTGCAGCGCCACCCTTTGGCGCTTCGTGACTCACCGAACGCAGTGGTCGTTCGAATCAGAATCGATCGGATCAGCGGCGAAGGGCCCTGGTTGGCTGAGGACCTGACGTGAAGAAGTTTCACGTCCTCTAGCGTCTACAGCGCAAGTGGCAACGGCTACTACGGTGCAGGCCGTGACACGCCCGAAAACCCACACCGATGTTGTCGTGGTCGGCCTGGGCCTCATCGGGTGTGCTGCTACCCGCCACCTGGCGTCAGCCGGTGTGGACGTTGTGGGGGTCGGGCCGGCCGAACCGGCCAACTGGGCCGACCACGATGGCCCGTTCGCCAGCCACTACGACTCGGGCAGAATCACTCGCCGACTCGACGCGCGGGAAGAGTGGGCGATCCTCGCCAGTCGTTCGATCGATCGGTACGCCGAAATCGAAGAGGCATCCCAGATCAGATTCCATCACCCGACCGGCCTGATCTTCGTTCGAGACGATCCCGAGGGCATTGCCAAGCAGAAGAATGTCATTCGGGATCTTGACCTGCCGGTCTCGGTCGGCATCGTGGGCGGGTCAGGAGGTTCCGACCTTGTCCACGCCGAGTACCTATTCCCGACCGGTTGGACCGTCCTCAGCGAACCCGGTCCGGCCGGCTTCATCGACCCACGCTTGATGGCGCAAGCTCAAATAGTTGCAGCCGAGGAATTGGGAGCGAGGATTCGTCGAGAGGAGGTAGTTGCTCTGGATTCCTTGGATGCTGGCGGCTGGCGGATCCGAACGACCTCGGGTGAGGTTGAGGCGGGTCGGGTTCTCCTCGCGACCGGGCCCTATCTTCAGGACCTCCACGGAAGAGAAATGCAGGCGTGCGTACGGCCAGAGTCGGTGATCCTAGGGCGGATCTCCAAGACCGAAGCGCAGCGGTTGGCTTCGCTTCCCGCCGCCATCTACCTGCTCGACCACCCCGAAATCGACGACGTCTACATCGTCCCGCCCGTCAGATACCCCGACGGTGGTTACTACATCAAGATGGGGGGTTCGAACGTCGCGGCGTCGGTTCTGACCACGGCCGCTGAGAAACACGCCTGGATGTCTGGCGAGAGCGCAAACAGGCAACTGACAGTGATGAACGATGTGCTCACAACGGTGTTGCCCGGGGTCAACTTCGAAGGCTTCGAGATGAAGCCTTGTCTGATCACCGACACCCCCACAGGCCTGCCATACGTGGATCAAATCGACAACGATCTTTACGTCGCCGTGGGTGGCAACGGACATGCAGCAAAGAGCGCCGATGCGATCGGAGCGCTCGTTGCGGGCCTGGTGACGGACTCCGGGCAGTGGACCGACCCCGAACTCGACCGGGCTGGGTTCGCCGCCCAGTTTGGACAATGGTCGCCTCGCGCCGGATCACGACACGGGAACTGAACCGCAGCCAGCTCCAAAGGCGGTGGTCAGAAGGCGATTGGGCCCAACTGCTACAGATTGTCCACGCTCTGCGTCGATAGCTGAACCGACCAGAAGGGAAGGACGCAGCATGCGAAACACTGGTATTGGTTCCTCAATCGGGCTTGTGGCCCTTGGCGCAATTCTTGCTTGGGCAGTCAGCTTCGAAGTAGAAGGTATCGACCTCAACACGGTCGGGATCATTCTCTTCGCGGTGGGCATCCTGGGGATCGTTGTCATTCTCGTGGCCACGGCCACAACCCAGCGCACGGTCATCGAGCGCAATCGCGAAGTTGTGATGAGCCCCGAGCAGGTCATCCGCGAGCCCGTTCAAGTTCCATCCGAGAACTTCAACAGTCAACGGTGAACCGGCGTTCACCCTGCATGCCTCGCTCGCAACTGCGTGACCGGGGTGGGCTCGGGTCCCCAGCTATCCGATGATCTCGAATGTGGCGGCGAGGTGAACTCCGAACTCGCCGCCGGCATGTTCAGCCGGACCGCGTAGGAACTCGGCCGGGGAGGCCATGTCGCCGGCCAGGTTGCTCAGATACACCGTGTGGCACTTGAGCGATTCAACGCCAGCATCGAATGTGTCGGTGACATCAACGGCGTGCGTCGGGCGCGGGCTGCCGGAAAAGGCTACGAATCGAACGCCATCCCAGACTGTTCCCGCCTCGGGAAAGACCCATGGATTGGCAGCGTCCCGTACGGCGTCGAGCAGTGACCGGCCCACAGCTCTGTGGTCAGGATGATTCCAACTCGGCCCGCCCCACGAGTCTCGAAAGTTGATCGATAGGACCGCATCGGGTCGATGCCTTCGAATCGGTTCACACAACGCCGCTCTGAGATCCAGCCCCTCTTCCAGGAGCCCGTCGGGCAGACCGAGGAATTCGACAACGTTCACACCCACCGCGGCGCACGCCGCCACCTGCTCAGCACGGCGTAGCGGCCCGACCTCAGCCGGATCCATCGCGCTTATTCCGGCTTCGCCGTCGGTCACCAACACGTAGACGACGTTCTTGCCCTGCCCGGTCCACCGAGCCACCGCCGAAGCTGCCCCGTATTCCATGTCGTCAGGGTGAGCGACGACTGCCAATGCTGTGGTCCAGTCCTCAGGAAACGTTTCCATACTCATGTCTTCACCCTAGAGCGACCGAACAAGATGCGAGGAGCCGCTCCGGCCGAGCGAAACAGATGACCAGCACACCGTCGTTGTACCTAGGCTCACGGTGCATGCAAGCGTGCCGATGGAGCAGGATGCTTGAGGTTGGTGAGGTTGTTCACGTGATCGAGCGCCGCACTTTTGAAAACGACCTTCGACGACACTTCGTTGGCATCGTGGAGCGGGTCAGCGAGAATTCGTTTCGCGCCACCGGCTACGCTTTTGTTTTCGATAGCAACCGTGACACTTATGTGAGATCCCAAACCAAGCGCACCCGCATCCTGGCCGTTGGTTCGTCGGGCTTGATCATCAACGTTGCGCCGGAAGGGACCGACGTCGAAAACGTTCGCTACGTGGATGTCAACGGTCACCTCACCGTCACCGACTACGAAGCCTTCAGTTTGAGTGTCAACGAGTTCGGCACTCGCAACTGAAATAGGTCGACCGTTCGACCCGCAACGCCAGGAAAGATCCGGGGCAGCACGGTTTGAGTCGCAATGAGCGGTTGTGGCGCATCGATGCGGGATCATGGAGGGCATGCAACTGCGCGCTCTTCACTTTCGGCCGGACCGATCGGTTGCCGAAATCGAATCCCCACTCGACACCGCTGCAGCCATCGACAGCGAAGCGATCGAGGGCTGGGTGTGGTTCGATATCGAGGCTGGGCCGGGCGACAGCGACGACGTGGCCGAACTCGCCACCCGGTTGGGACTCGACTCCTTGGCAGTGAGAGATGCGATAGAAGATCTCGACCTCCCGAAGGTGGACGACTTCGGAGACACCATGTTGGTGGTGTTCCATGCGCTCGCCGAGGACCGCATTGAAACCTACGAACTCGACTGCTTCCTCACTCGGCGTCACCTGGTGACCATCAGAAGAAGATACTCTCCCTCGGTCGACGCAATGTGGGAGGGCGTACAGCGACGCCAGGAGCTCGCCCACGGCGGCGCCGACGAGTTCCTCGGCCGTTTGGCCGATGTGGTAACCCGGCGGCTGCTCACCGTGCTCGACGTTTTCGACTCAAGGGCTGAGGAGCTTGTGAGTCTGGCGCTGCAGACCGATCCTGACTTCCTGGGAGAGATAACCGCAGTGCGCTCGGACCTCGCTCGACTCCGCCGAGTGCTGCAGCCTCAGCGCGAGGTGCTCGACGAGTTGCGACGGTCCTCCTCGGCCCTCCTGACCGACTCAAGTCGTAGGCGTTTCTCCGATGTCTTCGACACTGCTCTGCGGGCTTCTCATGAAGCCGATGCGGCGCGAACGGCGTTGGCCGAGACACTCGACGCATATCGAGGCGCCGAGGCTCGGCAAGCTACCGAGGTCACGAAGGTCCTCACGGTGTACGCCGCGATCATGCTGCCGCTCTCGCTCGTGGCCGGCTTCTTCGGCATGAATTTCACCAACCTCCCGCTCATCGCCCACGATGCCGGTTGGATCATCGTCGCAGGGTTCATGAGCCTCGTGGCGGTGCTGAGCCTGGGCGTGTTCATCTCGCTCGGGTGGACAAGACGACCCTCCGGACGCGCCGCAGGTGCGCTGTTGGGGCAAGGGTTGATAGAAGCTGCCCACGCGCCCGCCCAGCTCGTTGGTGCGGTTTTCGAGATGTCGTCAATGCCGGTGCGGTCGGTGGCATCGGGCCGTCGGCCGAAACCGACACCCAAATCTCCCGACCGTTTCAGGGACTGATGCAGTGGCTGAGCCGCTGAAGAACATGTTCGGCCCCGAGATGGTGCACCGGGCAGCCTCGGCGATCGCAGCTGTGTACGACGACTTCGATGTGGATGGCTTCGCGGCGGTTGCGCTCGACGGGTTCGAAAGCCTCGAGTTGACACCCCGTTGCCGGCAGATCGCCGCAGCGATGGCTGACTTCCTTCCCAACGACCGCGAGCAAGCGATCAACATCCTCATCGACTCGTTGGGCCCCGAACTTCGGAACTGTGATCCCAGCCACGCCCAGCCCACCGGTGATCCCGATATCGACGACAATCCGATGTCGGGCTTCTTCTACATACCTCACGGGTACTTCCTCGCCGACCACGGCGGTGACCACTTCGAAGCTGTGATGCGGGCCAACTACGAGATCACCAAACGAGGCACTTCGGAGTTCAGCATTCGTGCCCCGTTGCGGGACCACACCTCAGCCACTCTCGAAGTACTCGCCGAGTGGGCTTTGGACTCCAATGTCCACGTGCGACGGTTGGTCAGCGAGGGCACCCGACCGCGCCTGCCTTGGTCGTTCCGCCTCACGAGGTTCCAGGAGGATCCGACACCGGTGGTCGAACTGTTGGAGCTACTCAAAGACGACCCGGTCGAATACGTCCGCCGATCCGTCGCCAACAATCTCAACGACATCGCCAAGGACCATCCTGAACTCGTCGTGGAGGTGGCGCGACGATGGTGGGCCGAGGGTGACAGCAACCGCCGTCGGCTCGTTCGCCACGCCCTTCGCACGCTTGTCAAAGCTGGTGACCCAGATGCGCTCGGGGTGCTCGGGTTCAGCGCCGACTCACCGGCCGGTGTCGGTGATGTGACCATCGAACCTGGATCGGTGGCCATCGGCGGCAAGGTCCGGATTCAGATCACCATCGAGAACCCGAGCGATCGGAGCTGTGGCGTCCTCGTCGACCTTCGGGTGCATTTCGTGAAGGCCAACGGCACGACCAGTCCCAAAGTGTTCAAAGGTGCAGAGTTGAGCCTGGAACCGGGAGAGTCGGCCGTCGTGCCGAAGACGGTCTCGGTGGCCCAGCACACCACCCGTACTCATTATCCGGGTGAACATCGCGTCGAGGTGATGATCAACGGCGTCGCTCGCACCGTGGGTTCGTTCACGGTTGACCGGTAGCCATGAGGTCAGGCCAAACGGTCGGCGAGTTCTGTGAAGTCGGCGACCAACAGGTCGGGAGCGGAGTAGTTAGTTGCGTAGGTCATGCCCGGCCGGCTGATGAACGCCGTGCGTAGCCCAACCGCTCGAGCGCCGGCGAGATCCCAATCGTGACAGGCGACCATCCACATGTCGGTCGGGTCGAGTCCAGCGATACGTGCGGCATGTTCATATGGCGCAGCTGCTGGTTTGTACGCCTCGACGGCGCTTACGGAAACGATGTGGTCGAAGAGATCGGTCAGACCGGCGTTCTCGCACTGGGATTCGATGCTGGCCTGTTCAGAGTTCGTGAGGGCCATCGTGGCATGGCCAGCCTCCCGCAGACGCTGCATTCCTTCGACAACCTCAGGGTACGGCTGGAGCTGGCTGAAAGCGTTCGCAACTTGCCCCCAGTCGTCGTCGCTGGCCACAGGTCCCACACTGAGCAGAACAGCGTCGAGGGCGTGGCGGGCAAGTGTCCCGAAAACGACGAAGTCCGAACCGGTGGCCGTGACCGTCATCGACAACTGCAACAGCTTCTGAAACCAAACGGTGAAACCTCCGGCCTCGCTCGCCACGGCGTTCAACAGCTGCCCGCACAGGTGCGAGATCTAGCGTTGTCTCGTTCATGTCGAAGACGATCATGTTCATACCGTACCCATCGGGCGATCTCGCCTCGTTCCGGGCTAGGGCGTCCTCGATGTGAGTGATCTATGCGGCGAGCTGACGCACACATACCGTCCTCACCTCTTCGACAACGCAATGCCCCCGAAGTAGAGTCCGAAAATGGGCCTCGCCGACATCCTCGCAGATCATCCCGACAAAGAGACGTTCAACCTCGCCCAGCTCAATCGCGCAGCTCATGCAGCGATGGAGTGCGCTCTGGCGTGCTCGGCGTGTGCCGATTCCGATCTTCGTAGAGACCCGGCCGGAATGGAACGGTGTATTCGTACCTGTCTCGACTGCGCCGACGTGTGCATCGCAACCGCCAAGATCCTCTCCCGACCATCACCCAATGGAGATGCCTGGGAGAAACTGGTCGCAGCGTGTGCGGTCTCCTGCGCAGAGTGCGCTGCGGAGTGTGGCCAGCACGACAGCATCTGCTGCCGCCGATGTGCCGATGCATGCCGTGAGTGCGAGAAAGCGTGCCAGCAACTTCTTGTGGCTGCACGTTCCTAAGCTCCTGGGAGGTCCAGGGCACTGACAGACCATGTGTCAGCCAAGGGGAGCCGGCGATGTGGGCTGCATCATCGCGACGAGATCAGCGAGCCCCATCGGTCGGCCGAACAGATACCCCTGGGCCATGTCGCACCCTAGGTCGGCCACCCGAAGTCTCTGGGCTTGGGTCTCCAACCCCTCGGCCACTACCTGTAGCCCGAGGTTCTTGCCGAGGTCGATCATGGTTCGAACGAAGGTCTCGTCGTTCTCCATGTCGGCAATGAATGGTTGGGCGATCTTGAGAATGTCGACCGGCAAGCGATGCAGGTAGCTGAGGGAGCTGAAGCCCGTTCCGAAGTCGTCGAGTGCGATCCGTACCCCAAGTTCCTTCAAATCGGACAGTTGCCGGATGGTTCGCTCCGGGTCCCGAATGAGGGCCGTCTCAGTGACTTCGACGACCAGCCGGTGCGGGTCTGCGCCGGCCGACATCATCGTTCGAGCGAAGTGGTCAGCGAGATCGTCCTCTTGGAAGTTCTGGGCCGACAGGTTCACCGAGATGAACATCCGGTCATCCAATGGCAACACGTCGAAGGCCCTGGCCACCTTGGCCAAAACCGATCGATCGATCGAGACGACCAAGCCGGCCCTTTCGGCCTCGGGGATGAAGTTGTCCGGTGCCTCCTGCGATCCTTCGTTATTCCACCGCACCAGCGCCTCGGCTCCAATGAGATCACCAGAGGACAACTCGACAATCGGCTGGTAGACGACGTTGAACTCGTCTTGATCTACCGCTCGTCGAAGCTGTGTTCGCAGTCGGCGCTGCTTGGACACCTTCTGCCGCATTGTTGGAAGGAACTCCACCAGCGCACCCTTGCCCTGGCTTTTTGCCGAATACATCGCGATATCAGCATCATTCAACAAATCGGCTGGACCCCGAGAGTCTCCGGTGGCACGGGCAAGTCCGATGCTCACACCGACCTGCAATTCGTGATCGGCAAACGAGATCGTCTCGTGAAGAGACTGCATGATCCTTCTGGCCACAAGCTCGGCGTTTTCAGACTTGGGGAGGAGGACTGCGAACTCATCACCACCGAGCCGAGCCGCAACATCCGACGGGCGCACGAGGGCCTCCAGTCGACGCCCGACCTCGGCCAACACGTGGTCGCCGGCTCCATGTCCCAGCGAGTCGTTGATCACCTTGAAGTCGTCCAAGTCTAGGTAGAGGAGTGCGGGCCGATCCTGGGAGGCGATCGCAGCCGAGAGTTCATCGGTGAACCTGGACCGGTTCGCAAGCCCGGTCAGTCCGTCATGGTGAGCCTGGTGGGCCAGCTGCCGTTCGAGCCGATTCATCTGATCCATGGCGTGTTCGAGCTGGTCGTTCTCGAGCGCTGCTGCGGCCTGGTGAACCAGGGTCTCGAACAGTCCGAGGTCCTCGGCGGTGAACTGCGTGACCTGGCCGAGCCGGTTGGCGGCGATGAGTACACCGATATCCCGGTTTGGGCCCCGAAGAGTCCCGACCATCGCATCGCGAATCGATTCCTGCTCGAAGAACCCGGCCAAGCTGCCCACATTCCTCGGCGACTCGACAAGGGTGGCGATAGTAGCGAAGTTGGCGAGTTGGGCAGGGACCTGATCGTCGCGGTCGTGGATATGGGCAGTCGTGGCACCGTTTTCGTGACGGAAGTGGGTGGCCGTGAGCTCGTTGTCATCTCGGGGTAGCAGCAGTAGATGGGCCTGTTCGACTCGAAACATCGAAACAACCTCGCCCAGCAACCAGGCTGCGGCAGAGGTGGTTTCTGGGCTTTCCCTCAGCGCCTTGGTGGATGAGTACAGGAACTCCACCTGCTCGCGTTGATTGCGCTCGGCGACATAGGCCCGGTAGGCAACAAGAAGCACTGTCACGGGAACGCACAACAGCAGCAAACTCAGTGGTTCAGCCTGAATCAAAACCGCCGCCACCAACGCCTGGGCCGTGGTGGATGCCGAGATCACAGTTGCCGTCACAAGCATGGTGAGGATCTGGGTTTGACGGAACACGCCTTCGGTCGCAACGATCACCGTGGCCAAGGTCACTATCTGTAGAACACCGCCGAGCATCGTCGCCCCTGCCAGCACGAGCCACGATGTGGGCGCCAGTGGATCGCCGTCGATGAAGGTGTGGGCTACCAACGAGGCGACGGCCACATGCATCGAAAGGTTGGCAACGTTGAAGGCCACCTTGATCGCCGGCTGGCGGCGCACAACCGTCAGAGCGAAACCGACACCGATGATCGCAGCGAGCCACAACTGTTGGGGAGTGACAAAGATAAGTCCGAGGACGAGCGGCAGCTCAAACAGTGAGAAGCTCCCCGTCTCGCTGCGAAAGTGGAGCTGGACAACCCACGATTCGACAAGGGCGAAGGTCATGGCCATCACCCACCACGGAAGTCCAAGCGTTGGATGCAGGGCCGGACGGTCAGCCAATCCGATGATGCCCAGGCCCAACGACAGGACGAGTAGCAGGGTTGTCAGAAACCACGCCGACCTCACGCCGACAATGCGCTGTCCCAGCGAACGCAGAGCCATATTGTGCTATCGGCCTTTTGGGGCCTACTTCAACTAGCGGGACCGCTAGATTCCTGCCTCGTTCCGCCTTCGTAGGTGGTTGCAGCCAACACGACTGCGGAATCGAATCTCGAACTGAACGGTTCAATCCGTGAGCGGCCCCGGGCCGACACGCGCAGCCCGGGCCCCAAGATCGTGACCCGACGCCACACATCCCGCACCCGGATTCCCCGGGTGCGGGATGTGCTGTTTCACCACCTTCAAGAAATCGGGCAGTTGGTCCGATACCAGGAGCGTGACGAGACTACTGACGCAATGCTGAGCGATACGCGCACACCGGAACCGTTGGTGGTCGATTCTGTCGAGGCCAACCATCGCGAACGTCGCGGCCGGCGTTGGCTCGTGTGGTCTTTCATTTTCTGTCCGTGTCATCTGCCAATCTCGATGGCGGTCCTCGCCGTGGTTTTCGGTGGATCTGCTTTCGGTACGCTCATCAGCCGGAACACATTGGGCGTGGGCATCGTGTTCGGATTGCTGTACGCCGCTGGCGTTGCAGTGGGTTTTTGGCACTTGCGCGCCGGTGCGGCGGGCAAAGACTGTGCGAGCGGCAGCTGCGAAATCTGACCTACCTACGTGTGCTTTGAAGACACAACGAATCGTCAAAGATTCTGTTTCAGTCCGAACTGGAGCAGACGTGCGGGCCTTCAATTCAAACCAAGTTTCTGGTTCGGGGCTCCAAGCACCGCACGGACCTCTCCCGCCCCATCTGAAAAAGTACCCGAAAACAGGTACTTCGGAATGTGTGCATCCAGAAGAGCTTTGGTGGGCGTAGGGGCGTCCAGTCACTTCCCAACTTCCAAGGAGAAAATACGATGCGAATCATTCGTCTCACGGCCGGAGCAATCCTTGTTCTCGCCACCCTGTCCTTTTTCAGCGGCCCAGCTGCTGCCCAGGATGTACGGATCCATTTGATCCACGGCATTCCCGACACCGACGTCGACGTTGCAGCCGGTGGAAGCGACGTGTTCACCGACTTCTCCTTCTCCGACACCCAGGACCTCTCCGCTCTGGCCGGTGCAACTCTGGAAGATCTTCAGGTCAAGCTGGCCGGCACTGACACAGTCGCCATCGACGCCGGCGACGTGACGCTGCCCTCCAGCGGTAACACCACGATCATCGCCCACCTCGACGCCAGTGGCACGCCGAAACTCAGCATCTTCGACAACGATGTCTCCCCCGTGGGAGCTGGTGAAGGTCGCCTCATCGTCCGCCACACCGCGTTCGCCCCCGAGGTGGACATCAAGGCCAACGGCGACGTCGCCTTTGCGAACGTTCCCAACGGCGCTGAGGGAAAAGTCGACCTCGCTGCGGGAACCATCACCGCTGAGGTCGTGCCGACCGGTGAAGACGCCCCCGTTGTCATCGGCCCGGCTGACCTTCCCATCGTCGAAGGTGAAGCCCTCATCGTCTACGCCGTCGGCTCGCTAGCCGCCGACAACCTCGGAGTTCTGACCGAATCGATCAGCGGATTGCACGACACCCCGACCCTGGTCAACACCGGCAACTCCCCGGTTGAGTCCTCGTCCTCGCTCGGGCTTGTTGCCATAGCAGCATTCGCCGGCATTGCATTCCTCGGACTCGGTCGTCGCCGCCTGGCCACGGTCAAGGTCTGAGCCTCCGGAGCCATCATGTTTCGTCCGCTTCTTCTAACCGTTGCGATCCTCGCCAGCGCATGTGGTGGCGCGGCGTACGCCGACGGAACCGACGAAACCACTGCGACTTCAGTCGCCGCCATACCGGCGGCGGCTGAAGCCGCGCCGGACTCGGGAACTGACGCCGGCTCCGCAGAAACCCGAACGGCACTTCCCCAAGAGTCCACCGACAGTCCGCTCAGTCCGCTGTCGGCACAGATCGTCGAGCTACCGCAGGCGGCGGGTGTTCCCGAGGTCGAGCTGACTCCGGTTCCGGTCTCGATGACGTTCGGAGCGATCGGTGTCGACCAAGCCCAGATCGATCCAGTGGGTGTCCTCGACAACGGTGAGATGGAGATCCCGGGGGCTCGCAGAATCGGCTGGTACGAATATGGTCCTGCCCCGGGCGAAGCGGGCTCCGCGGTTCTCGCCGCTCACATCGCCTTCGACGGGCAGCGGGGCGTCTTCGGATCCCTTAGCGACAGCCGAGTAGGGGATCGCTTCGACGTCGCCTTCAACGATGGCAGCGAACAGACATACGAGATCTTCGAACGGGCCCAGTACGACAAGCTGGAGCTGCCGTTCGATCGGGTGTTCGCCCGAGATGGCCAGGCTGTGGTGACGCTGATCAGCTGTGGCGGGACCTTCCAGCCGGGGCTGAGCAGCTACCGGGACAACATCGTTGCTTATGCCGTTGCCGTGGGCTGACCGAGTCTGGTCGCCGGCGCCTCCCGACTTCACGTCGGTGATATCTGAGTGTAGGATTGGGCGTTCCGGCTCTTTCGGGGGCTAAGCCCACCCCGCTGAGGGGCGCCCGGCGTCAAGAAGCTGGGCAACGCAATGCCAGTTGATCGAGCCGGAACACCCACCCTTCAGCCCCAAGTCCTCGGTCAGGTCAGAAGCGATTCCAACGCTGGGTTGGTGTGTCCGTAGCTGACAATTCTGACATCTAGATCCCCGTGCGTGCTGAGCCGAACAGCGCGCTCGATGGCGTTGATGATCCATTCGGTCGGGTTGCCGAATGCGCCGCCGCCGAGGAGGGTCAGGTACACCGTTGGCACACCGATGGCGTGCGAATTCAAGACTCCTGCCAGCAACGTTGCTTCGTATGCGGCTTCCAGTGAGAGCCGAGCCAACGGTTCCCACACTGCGACATCCGCCGACGAGTATGAAATCGGCATGGCCGAGCAGTACGCCTGGGAAACAACGTGTCCAGCGTCGTCGAGTGTCACCTCGGAGTTCCAATGCACACCCGTGGCGAAGGCTGACCTCACCTGATCCTGTTCGTAGGTGTCCATAGCGTTCAAACGGCGATTGATCTCCTCCAGCTGTGCTGTTGAGGGGAGGGCATAGCCGTTACGCATCGGGATATCGACGCCCAGCTTGTCGGAAACGGCCGAAAGCAGGTTGAGCTGTCGAAAGGCGGTTTGGCCGATGCCCCGTCCGATCGGTATCAGGTAGTTACGAAACAGGATTCCTCCGCCACATGACATCGCACACGCAGGGCCTTGGGTCCGGTCGTGTTCGTACTGGGTGATCCCTGACTCGGGGGTGACCCCGGGGCCAACCATCTCCAGGGTGTTGAATTGTGACGCCACTTGGAACAACGCCTTCGCGTTGGCCGGATCCTTGTGGAGCGACTTCGCATCCGCAACCACCTCGCGCACGGTCGGGAAACCGCCCGTCCGATACAGATTGTCGGCGCGACTTCGCAGTTCACTCAGCGGGAGAATCTCGAAGCGGCCGTGCCGGATTCGCCGACCGTTCATACGGGAAGTGATGTACTCGCCATCTACATGTAGGTGCTCGGCAACGTCGGGCACGGCTGACTCACGGAAGCCGAGGAGTTTCTCAAACCATGTGCTCACCTCCCCTTTGTACATGACCAGATGGGCCGCCGCCCGTTGGGCCAAGCAGGCGAGGCGTCGGTGGTGTGGCAACAGACACCGGTAGGCCGCGCCGGCAATTCGAGTGGTGGTCATAGGCTGGCCGGCTGTGAACGTGTTGGGAGAGCTCGCTTCGTCGGCCGGTGCGCTGCAGGCCTTGGCCTTGATCGGCCTCGCAGTTGCAGTGCTCATCGGCAACTCATTCGTGCGGTTGATGCTGCGATTCCTCTTCCGGCGGGCGGTACGTCGCGCGGTCAGAGGCCAGGGCGGTTGGAGTCTGCGCCTGCCCCGCTCCCACGACGGCCCCAAAGCCGACAAGCGTCGAGTGCAACGAGCCGACGCTGCTGCACACATGCTGGCCCGCATGCTCAACCTTCTGATCGTGGCCATCGCCGCGGTCGTGGCCTCTCACGTGTTGTCCGTAGATCCGTTGGTACTGGTCTCCTCAGCCGGGTTCATTGGCGCAGGTCTGGCAATAGGTGGCCAAGCGGTGATCAAGGACTGGCTGGTCGGGTTCTTGGTGTTGCTCGAAGACCGCTACGCCGTAGGCGACCACGTGATAATGCGCGTTTCGGGCCAGGAGTTCGAGGGCACCGTGGAGGCTCTGAACTCCGCCGGTGTTCGTCTTCGCCTCGACGACGGTGCCACCTGGCACACCGGGCACGGATCGGTCGAATCGGTAGTGAACCGATCCCAGGGGCTGATCACCAACCGGATCGAGGTCCCGTCATATGTGTGGTCCGAACTCGACCAGACAATGGTCGGTCCTCGTCTGAAGGCAGCCTCCCATGACCTGGGGCTCACCGACATCGTCCTCTTGGCCGACATCGAAGCCGAATCCACCCGTGAGGGAACGACCGAGTTGGCGTTCAAGTCCACTCGCAGGCTCTCGGACAAGCAGCGTCAGCAGGTTGCCGACCAGGTCATGGGAAGTACGGCCGGATCTCATCTGTCCTAGCGTTCGAGGGTCAGATTGACCGTTTCGCCGCCGGCGGCGCGGAGCTTCCCGGCAGCCAGTGCAGCGTTGGACGGGGATCAAGGTGATACCGAGCACGGCGTGAAAACCGGCCCCTCGAGTCAGCCTCCCGCTTCGAAGATGTTCTGACAGCGTTCGAGTTCAGTCGCCAACAAACGCTGCCTGGAAGTAGTCGGCGATATCCCGGAACGTAACGACGCCAATACCGCGTCCTGTTTCGTTCACCACGATGAGGTAGCGGTGTCGCTTCCGAGCCATCTCATGAAGCCCGTCGGCGATGCTGGTGGAAGGGAGTGCTGTTGCCATGTCGGTCGTCGTCATCCAATCACCGACGACCTCGTCGTTGAGGTCCTCCACTCGACAAGCGACTTTTCGGAAAACGTCGTGTTGGGTGAACTCGCCGATCAGAACACCTCGGCCATCCACAATCGAGATCAGTCCCCGGTCCGAGACGATCATTGATTCGACCACGTCGTACAGCGAGGCGTCTACTTCGACCTCCATCGGAATCCGGCTCGGCATGCCATAGAAGTCGACGTACAGCAACGCATGCTCGGCGCTGAACTCGTTGGTCTCCTCGTGTTCGGATTTCAGATAGTCCGAGGCCAACGTGATCAGGTCGTAGTGGGTGAGGTTGGCGTAGGCTCCTCCACCGAGCTTCACGGGGAGGTTCCGAAAATACCGCTCGGTCATGATGCGGAGGCCGTCCAAGGCCGAACGATCCCCGTTCACCACCGAGGGGTTTGCGGTCATGAAGTTCTCAACCGGCTGATCCCATTGATCTGGAGATCGGACAACCCGGTGGGTGACGTCGTGTTCGGTGAAGATCCCGATGATCTCGGATCCCGACATCACGAACGCACAGCTTGTGGCGGCCTCGGCCATCGCAAGCACTGCGTCTCGGCTTGAACTTCCTTCAAGTACTGCGACCTGAGTTGACAGCGGCATTTCGGACAACGAAGTCTTCTCGAAGTGGTTCACGATCCCGGACATGGAACCAAACTATGCGCGATCGGGACCGCCGTCTCCTCGACTGTCCGGTACGTCAGCTTCGGCGACTGATGGTGCGGAGAGATCTCACGGGTTACGACCGAAGCGATCATGGGGGGTTTCGAGATCGACGCCGGCTTGGCGAGCCGCAGCAACAATGTCGTCGACCGGCAGATCAAACGGTCCAGGGGTGGTGTCAATACCGAGGCGATCATCGAGTGAATCGATTCGCCAGCCGCCTGGGTCAGCGGTGCTGAGTTCTTCCCATTTCAGGGGCACCGCCACCGGAGCCCCCGGTCTGGGTCGTAACGAGAACGGCGCCACCACCGTCGCAGTCGGACCGTTCCGAAGCCAGTCGACAAACACTCTGCCCTTTCGGTCCTTCTTGAGAAACTCGGTGGTAAGCGAGTTCGGATGTTCGGTTACCGCCAGTCCGGCGATGGCTCGTGAGACCAAGGAAACCCTGGCGAAGTCATGCCCAGACACCAGCGACACCCACACGTGAAATCCCTTCGAACCGGTGGCCAGCGGGAAACCATCGACATCGAACCGATTCAGAACCGATCGGATCGCGCTCGTTGCTGCTCGAACAGCTGCCACGTCACCATCCTCGGGGTCGAGGTCGATGATCATCCAGTCGGGCTGCGACGGCAGCGACGCCGACGAAGTCCACATGTGGAACGAAATCGTGTTCTGATTGGCGAGGAACGCCAGGTCAGAGGCCTGTTCGACAACGGCGTAGGTAGTGATCCCACCTCCTCGCTTGGGGACCTCCAATCGACGGATAGAGGCAGGGAAGTGGTCCGAAGGCATTCTTTTGCATGAAGCCCTTGGCCTTTATCCCTCGAGGGAAACGCTCGAGCGTGAGAGGCCGCCCGCCGACGAACTCGAGCATCGGATCCCCAACCCGCTCGAAGTGAGCGACAACGGCGGCTTTGGTGATCCCGTCATCGGGATACAGCAGCTTGTCCGGACTCGACACCTTCATCGGCCCACCGAGGGTTTGGGTAGTGGGACGAACAAGGTGGTCGACCGCCACTCAACGACTGAATCCAAACCCTGCATCGGTCTGAGAGTAGTGTGGCTTTGAGAAGGCTGGGTCGAGTGGAGGGGTACGCCGTGAAGGTTTCCGAGGACTTCGTGTGTGAGCACGGCATGCCCCAACCGTGGGCCACATGCACCGACTGCATGTTGCTGCCATATTCCAAGCAGCCGCAGCCGCCTAGCCCTGAACCCGCTCCACCCAAGCCCGTCAAGCGAGCAACGAGGAAGAAGGCAACGGCATCCAAGCGCGCTTCGGGCTCGATCAAAGCGACGAGGTCCGCCGTACGTCTATCAAATCGCCTGCCCAAGACCGACACCGATTCGATTCCCGAGCTGTCAGGTGATAAGGATCTCGCCTACGAAATCCCCGACAGCAATCTGCGCTACCACGTGCAAGGCAGCGATAGTGGCTGGCTTTCAATCTCGACAATGCCAAAAGAACTTCGCGACGGCGGCTGGGTTTATCTACAGACGGGTCAAAAGTTGGTCGCTCGCTGCCGAGTGAGCGGAATAGGTTTTCGGAAGCAGCGTTGGTCTCATGAGAAGCCCGACGACACCTCCGATGCGGGTCCGGGCGGCACGTTGGAACTGTTCGGCGACGGCTGGGAGACCGTTTCCATCGATCTGGGTCCCGAGGGTGAGCAAGAGGTCCGCGGCTATCGGTACCTCATCACCGATCCCGATGGCTCAGTTCGTCCCGCCTCGGTCGAAGCCGAGAGCTAGAACAGCACGGCCCTGCCACCTTCGCGTCCAGCCGAGGTTGTAGTTTCGTTGGGCACCAAGGCTTGTCGATCAAGGAGCGTCCCATGAGGAACCCAGGCATCATCGCGACGATCTCGATTGTTTTTGTCTTGGCCTCGGGTTGCGGTGGCAGCGACGGTAGCGCTGCGTCGACGACCTCTTCTCCAGCGTCGACCGAAACGACAGACACCACCCAGGCATCAACGTCAACAACCACGACAACCCAAGCCTCGACGTCATCAACAACCGAGGAGCCAACAACCACGACCACCGAGCCGGTGACGCTCGAGCAACCGGCGATCTGGCCGGCCCCCGGCGTTGTTTTCAACTCTCCCGAGGATGCCGCAGCCGATTTCATGTCCGAGGTGTTTGATGTACCTCCTGCGCTCGGAGACTTCCAACAGGGTGACAGCAGAAGCGGTGAGATCGAGGTTCTCTCCCTGCCCGAGGGCGGCGGGGGAGCAGGTGTTGTCCGCAGTGTGCTACTCATGCGCCAGCTCGGGCCCGAAGATGGGTGGTTCGTGCTGGGTGCGGTGAGCGCAGCGAACACCATCACCTCGCCGGGGTCGATGGCCGAAGTGGCGGCCGGTCCGGTGGAGGTGTCGGGTGAGGGCAGAGGTTTCGAGGGAACGCTGGTGGTCGAGGCGCTGGTGGCCGGCGAATCTGAACTCTTCGACCAGCAGGTCACGATCGGTGGTTCGTTTGAAACGACCGAGCCGTTCTCGGTGACTGTCGATTTCTCCGGCGTCGACAGCGGTACGACTATGATCCTCCTGGTCCGAGGGGGTGTCGGGCTCGAAACCGACCCGGGCGAGTTCAGCGCCATCCCCGTGGTGATCGGCTGAGAACGTCGTTACTGTTTTTGATCGTCGCAGGCGTTCGGGCAAACCCGTGATCTAGTGTTCGATCCTTCATCGGGCGTGGTGGGTGCCTAGCATCGTGGAGGGAGGGCAACCCCAGGTTGTGGCGCGATGACCAGTCTCACGTTCGAACATGTGTCGAAGACGTTCGGCGAGATCAACGCACTTGTCGGGTTCAACCTTGAAATCCAGAGCGGCGAGTTCTTCGCTCTGGTCGGTTCGTCGGGCTGCGGCAAGAGCACCGCGATGCGAATCGCCGGCGGCTTGGAGACCCCCACCCACGGCGATGTCCGAGCCGGCGGGAGGTTGATCACACACGTGCTGCCCAGTGACCGAGGCTTCGGGATGGTCACCCAACAAAACGCATTGATGAGCAATCGAACGGCCGCGGGCAACATCTCGCTGCCGCTCGAGGCTCGACGGGTCCATCGGGATGTCATCTCCGAGCGGGTGTCCGCCGAAGCCCATAAATTCGGTGTCGGACACCTGCTCGATCGCCGCCGAAGACAACTCTCCGGAGGTGAGACCCAGGCGGTTCAACTGGCCCGGGCGCTAGTGGCTCGACCGCGGGTGCTATTGCTCGATGAACCACTGGCCAGGATCGACAACGATCTTCGGCTCCTACTTCGCAACGATCTCATCCGCATCCAGTCGGAGTACGGGGTTACGACCCTGCTCATCACCGCCGATCAAGAGGATGCGATGGTTCTCGCAGATCGGGTCGCCGTACTCCACGACGGCCACCTTCAACAGGTGGGCGCTCCGATGGACCTCTACCGGCAGCCGGTCAACACTGTGGTAGCCGGCTTCTTCGGAGAACCGTCCATGAATCTGCTCGATGTGAGAGTAGAAAGCGACGGCGGCCTTCGTCGCTACGTGATCGGCGGACACCGCATTCCAGCACATCACGGTCCTGCTGAGCGCTTGGTGGGCGGACGCGCTCTGGTCGGCATACGTCCGGAGGATCTGCGATTGGAGAGCAGCGAGGCCAACCGAGCCCTCCAGGCGGTGGTCGAGCGGATCGAGAATCGCGGGCCAATTTCTGTTGTCCATTTGAAGGCCGACGCCGTGCGCTACTCAGGAGAGCCGGGAGTCAGCCTGGTTGCATCTTGCCGAGGAATGGGTCCCCGAATTGGCGACCGGGTGGGCGTAGTAATAGATCCCGCCCGGCTGCACCTGTTCGATCCCATTACCGGTGCCGCCTTACTTCATCCGATCTAGGAGGCTTCGGGCGTCCGGCTCAGGACTTGTTGGCGTCAGGTCTGCGATTGTTGCCTCAGCATTCCGGTCTGTACTGTGTGCCCAAAGCCCCAGTCGAACACAGGAGAAACCGTGGCGTACGTATTGGAGCCGACGGAATCGGTTTCCCGCGAAATGAAGAACGTCGTCTCTGAACGGCTTACCGAGGCGATCTCGTCCCTCGAAGACCTCGAGGGGGCCGACGCGGACAGCATCGAACGCGCCGTGCACGACGTTCGGAAACGATGCAAAGAAGTCCGCGCTGCCGCCCGGCTCGTGCGCGCTTCGATCGGTGAAGAGTTTGGTCCGTTCAATGACATGGTTCGGGAGGCAGCAAACGTGTTGAGTCCGATCCGGGATGCCCACGCCGTGCTGGCAACCTTCGATGATCTTCGCGCCGCTCGTCCCGGGAGCAACGATTCCGATCTCGCCCGGGTTCGAGCAGGTCAAGCCGACGCTGCCGCTGAGGCGACCCGCTCGGTTCATGGTGGGGACCCCCGGATCGCCAAGGCGCACACTCTCCTTGTCGAAGCCCGCGAGCGGGTGGAAAGGTGGAAGATCGGCGAGGGGTTCGCTTCGTTGGCGGCGGGCATCGAGCGGACCTATCAGCGAGGGCGACGGGACTTTCGCCGGGCCGAGTCCGAACCAACCGACTCTCGTCTCCACGAATGGCGCAAGAGTCTCAAAACCCTCTGGTACCAAGTCAGGCTGATCGAGCGAGCGGCACCGAGCGTGCTGGCACCTCTGGTCGCCACCCTCGATGACATCGCCGACGCGCTCGGCGACGACCACGACCTAGCGGTGCTGATCGAACGACTCTCGGCTACGCCGGAACGGTTCGGCGGCAAACGCAACGTGAAACGGGCAACTCGAATGGCCCGGCGCCAACAGGCCGAGTTGCGTCAGCGAGCGTTTCGACTGGGAGCGACCGTTTATGCCGAATCTCCGCCAGCGTTCACGAAACGAATGAGGACCTACTGGAATCTCACCCGGCGAGGTGGACCCGAGCTGCTCACCGGTGGTATCGCCGAACTGGCTGCCGATGAACTTGAATCAGATCTGAGCGCCAGCAACCGGGGCTCGACGTTGGAACGTGAGCGCAAATTCCTCATCGCCCAGATGCCCGATCTGCCCGAGGAAGGCACCACGCTGCGCCAGGGCTACCTGGCGATCGACGGAAGCGTTTCGGTACGGGTGCGGGACGCTGGGCGTGAGGGTTGCACACTCACCATGAAGGCCGGCCGTGGGTCGCTTCGAACAGAACTGGAGTTCGGGCTCGACGCCGAACAGTTCGCTGTTGCCTGGGTACACACAAGAGAACGGTGTATCAACAAGACCCGGTATCGGCTCCCGCTCGGAGCCCATACCGTTGAACTCGACGTCTTTCATGAGAACCTCAACGGACTTGTTCTGGCCGAGGTGGAGTTCGATGACGACGAAACGATGGCTGCGTTCGCGCCGCCTGAGTGGTTCGGTCCTGAAGTCACCGACGACGTGAGCTACACCAACGCGTCACTCGCCGTCAACGCACCCAGTGGGCGGCCCACTCCGCAGCCGGCGGTCTAGCCTCGTAACGGGGTCTACCTCTGACCGTTGGCGCTGCACCTCGGGTCTGACCTCGCTAGCCTGAAACGCCATGGATACCGACGCCGCCCGGGCCAGAATGATCGAGCAACACATCGCTGGACGGGGCATCACCGACGAGCGGGTACTGGCGGCGATGAAATCGGTGCGGCGCGAGCGCTTCATTCCAAAGGACATGGTGCAGTTCGGCTACGAAGACCATCCGCTGCCGATTGGATTGGGCCAGACCATCAGCCAGCCATTCATCGTGGCGCTCATGGCCGAGGCCGCGGAGATCACGCCAACCGACAAGGTCCTCGAAGTCGGCACGGGTTCGGGTTACGGGGCCGCAGTGTTGGCACAGTTGGCAGAGGAAGTCTGGACGATCGAGCGGCTGGAAGATCTTGCCGAGACTGCCCGTCACCAGCTCACGGCCGAGGGGATAGCCAACGTCCATGTGCTCGAAGGTGACGGAACACTGGGGTGGCCCGACGAGGCGCCCTATGACGCAATCATCGTCACCGCAGGCGCCCCGGCGGTCCCGACTGCCCTCAGCGAACAGCTCGCCGCCGGCGGACGCTTGATCCTCCCGAGCGGACCCAAACGGCAGGGGCAGACCCTTGTTCGTGTTCGGCGGCGTTCCGACAACAGCGGCTTCGACACCGAAGACCTCGGCCTGGTGAGGTTCGTGCCTCTGATCGGAGAACAGGGCTGGTAGCGGGGCGGGGCGTTGCGCTAGGTTCCCAACCCTGCCGGTACTCGACAATCGATGGCGCAATCCCGAGCTCTGACCAGCTCGTTCAGCCGAGGGCGTATTCTCAGCAGAGGTGAAGAACAGCCGCCGACTCCTCCCGATCAGCGCTGAACGCGTCGGTCACGGCGGCCCAGGGTGTGCACTTGGGCCGACAACCGCCTAGCCTCGGCTTCGATGACCAAGATCAGCGAGATCATGACCACAGACCCCACGACCATCGACGTCCGGGACCGGCTGTCTGATGTGCTCCAGGCGTTGGACTCGGCCCCGTATCACCATCTGATCGTGCTGGAGAACTACGAGCCGATCGGAATGGTCTCATCGACCGATGTCTACCGGCTGCTTCACGAGCTCGACGCCGACATCGACGGACGCTTCTACAGCTACCTCGACCAGCAGTACTCGATCGAAGATGCCATGTCGACCGGACTTCACAGCGTGCAAGCGTCCGAATCGGTAGCCGATGCCGCCCGGCTGCTGTCGAATGGCTCCTTCCATTCGGTTGCGGTGCTCGACGGAACTGACTTGGTCGGCATCGTGACAACCACCGATCTCGCCAAGTACATCGTCGCGAAGGAAGGTTGAGCCGGCTCAGCCGGTCGTTACGGCCTCCTGAGCATCCTGCTGGTTATCGCTGGCCAGCTGCTCGGTGAGCCAGCTGATACGTTCCCTCATGACTTCGAGCCCTGGCTGAGGCTGGCACGGCTGAACCGACGATGTCGGCCGGTCGAATACCATGTGGTGGGGGTCAGTTGGGTCATAACGCGGCCACGGTTCGCGGCCGGGTGAATCGGGATTACCGGTGGCGGCGAACGCGAACCATCGGTCACCCATGTCTCGTTTGAGAAGGTGAGCGTCCTTGGGTTCGGGGATCATCGGGAACGCGGTGTCGAAGACGTAGAAGATCTCCGCCGCATGAAAGGCCCCGATGGTCTGGTTCTTCGACGCAGGCACAGAGCGGAAGTGGTAGCGGTGGACAGGGTGACCAAGCTCGGCGTGACGGCGGCTCGCATGATCCACGTGAACACCGAACATGTGGTCACCGATGTGGTCGATGATGGCCTGCCGGTCCAACGAAGCTAGTCCCGGATAACTGGCGAGCAAACGATCAACATGCTGGGGGGAGGGGTACGAACGTTCCAGCGTCGTACGGAGTGAGTCCGGTGTGGGCGGTGGCGCTTTGGGAACCGTTTCCATACCGGGTGGAGCCGGGGGCTCGAACTCTGCCCCTGCTGGATTCATCAGTTCTGTGATGAGTGTCCCCTCGTCGGCGTTGTAGCCGATCATCAGGGGAACTGCGGCCTGGCGACCGGCGGTGAATGCGGACATGGGAGTTGAGGGCAGGATGACCCGATCCACGACCGGATAGAAATATCGGCCCAAATCGAGATCGGCCACGTATGCGGCGGACAACTCGTCTGGATCGATGGCCCGAAGTCGCTCGATCTGCCCTCGGGAATCTCCGACAACCTTGGTGGCGAACTGCTGCCCAGCTTGTTCGGCGGGCATGAAGTCGAGCGCCGGACGTCGCAGGTGCAACCATCGGCCGCTGTCGCTGGGGCTCTCGGCGATCGCCCGATGAAAGAGCCCACGAGCGCGGGGCGAGGTCATGAGGTTCAGAACCGCCTCTCCTCCGGCCGACTCACCGAAGATAGTGACTCGGCTGGGGTCACCGCCAAAGTTGGCGATGTTGTCCTGCACCCACCCCAGCGCAGCGATCTGATCCAGCAGCCCGTAGTTACCTGAGACACCATCGGGCGATTCGGCCGCCAGCTCAGGGTGGGCCAGGAAACCGAACAGCCCGAGCCGGTAGTTGATTGTTACAAGGACGCAACCGCGTTGGGGGAGCGAGTTCGACTGATAGTGCGGTTCACCACCGCTGCCGTCGGTGTGGTCGCCACCGTGAATCCACACCATCACCGGTAGGTTCTCGGCGTAGGCCGGGGAACGTATGTTGAGGGAGAGACAGTCCTCACTCTGCTT
The DNA here is from genome assembly GCA_963751955.1 of uncultured Acidimicrobiales bacterium. Taxonomy (GTDB): domain Bacteria; phylum Actinomycetota; class Acidimicrobiia; order Acidimicrobiales; family SZUA-35; genus JABDIY01. The sequence continues at coordinate 37,356 of CAVVWM010000008.1, forward strand.
GAGCGGAGCCAGCTTCACCGCCGCTGCGAGAGCTTTCTTGCGGGCCGGGCTGAGCCCCATTCCCTCGATCAGACCCTGGAAGAAGGCTTCGAATGCAACTTGGCGTTGGTAGGCAAACGGTCCGAGTTTGGTGCAGTTCTTGGTTCGCCGCCACCTCTCGACCGGTTGTGGGGGACGCCACCGAAGATCTCCAGTTGGTGGAGCGGCGTAAGGGATGCCGAGGGAAAACCGCCATCGAGCCCTTGTCTTCCAGCTTGCCGCGAACCCTTCCGCCTGTGGTGTCTGCCTCGGTCGCTGACGATGACCTCATCTTGCGCATGGGCCATAGTCGCCCGAACCGATGGGCAACCGCAAGGTGGCTTGCACGTCGTGTTGATTGTGGGCTTGAGGCTCAAGAACCCGGAAGGGTGATCACCTGACTGGTGCTCTTCATCAGCGCGGCCTCTGCCCGTTGGGACTGGTCGGTGAACGCCATGAGTTCTTGGAGAAGACGAAGATGGGTCTCGTCTCCCCAGCCGGCATCCAAAGCGGCGTAGTTCTCGACGTCCCAGCGCGACTCGGCGTCGTGGGACCCAAAACCGCGGACAGTGAACCAGGTTCCCAGATAGGTCCAGCCTTTCGGGGTGTGTTTCGCCAACGGCGGTTCGTTGTCTTCGAGCCATGCCACGAGTTCTTCGGTCTTGCCGGGCTTGACTTGGAATCGGTAGATGTACTGCATGTTTCCCCCTCTGAGCATCTCTGCTGCTTACCGTGACCATAACCCGACGGCTCGTCAGCGGGTGCTGAAAACACGCCAGCGGTAGAGCGAGGTGGACACGACGAGCACAGCGGTTGCGATGGCGGCCAGAATTACCAGGGGTTGAGCAAGACTGCCGGCGTCACCGTCGGTGAGACTCGACTGAAGCCCCTCGATGGCCCAGAAGTGGGGCGTGAACCGAGCGATGGTTTGCATCGGGTCGGGGAAGATCTCCACCGGGGCCATCGCCCCACCCAACGCCGCGAGCACAAGCCCGCTCATGATGCCAACTCCGTTCGCGGCCTCGGGGCTGTCGAGGGCAGATCCCAGCAGCACACCGAAGCCGGTGGCTATCAGTCCGAAGAGGACGAGGATGGCACCGGTGAACAGAGGATTGCCCCATCCGACTCCGAATGCGAGACCGGTGAGAATCAGAATCAGGAGCGCCTGGAACATGGTGATCCAGAACCGACCGAGCGTTTCCCCTGCGACCAGCCGGGTGGTAGAGATCGGTGCTGCGGCTTTGCGGATGGCGGTGCCAAGTTGGCGATCCTCGACCAGAGCCGCAGAGGCGGTCAGAGCCGAGAGGAACATGAACAAAACCACTTGGGTGAGAGCGGCGGCATCGATGTTGGGAAGTCCTCCCCAGATCACCTGACCCACGAACTCTGTGGTCACCGGTGTCTCGGGGATGGCAGCCTGTGCTGCGAGGACGTCAGCTTCGTCGGCACCGACCAGAGCAGCCTGACGGTTGAGAATGATGCGCTGGTTCTGCGCTGAGATTGCTTCTTCCAGCTCGGCCCGGGCGTCGATGCCAACACCGGTGCGGGACTGAACTCGTATCGGTTGGGACGGCTCATCGGGGAAGATCAACGCAACTGCGGCGATCGTGTCACCAACGGCCCGCAGCGCATCCTCCTCGTTGTCAAAGGTGAGGATTCGATCCGGGGAGAACTGCGCCAGGACGCCGGTGGCGACCTGGGTGTCACCGCCGACCACGGCGAACCGCGACTCGGTGGCCGAGGGAGCTCCGAAACCCACGATCAGGATCACCAGGAACGGCAGAACAAAAACAAAGAAGACGTTCGATCGTTCCCGAAGGAAACGACGGAGGGCGAGAGCCGAAACAGCCAACATGCCGGGATCAGAAACCCTTTCCCTGGTTGCTTCTCACGATCGTGACGCTGAGCCCGACCAGGCCAAATGCCGCGATAGCCAACGAGTTGGCGAGAACCTCACCGGTGGCGCCAGCGCCTGCGTTGAGGCCGATTCCATCGATAGCCCATTTGAATGGAGAAAGCCGAGCTGCAGTGCTGAACCATCCGGTGGAGGGAATCTGCAGCAAGACTCCGCCGAAGATGGCCCACGCAGTAGCAACAACGGCACCGATCTGGCCAGCGCTCTCTTCTGTTTTGGTGAGCGACGAGATTGCACTCGAGACACCGACCGCGGCAAAACAGAGCGCAACGCCGATCACAGCAACGCCGATTGGAGGTCCCCAATCGGCATCCAGCAGCACCGACGAGGCGATCACCAACACTCCGTAGGACGCCAGGGCAACGGCGGCCGCAGCGAGACCTTTGCCTACAAGCGGTGCCGACCTCGTGATTGGAGCAACCAGCATGCGGGCCAGCGTTGACTCCCGACGCTCTCGATGAATGGAGGCAACCAGGGCCGATGCGGCGAAGAACGTGAAGTACGACGCCATCCCGACCGCAAAGTAGGTCCCGTCGGTCAGCACCCGGGCTCCGACATCCTCGGCGTCGACAATGGTCAGCGGACCGCTGAGATCGTCCGAGGGTGCGCCGAGCTCGCTGAGGATCCGAACCGAATCGAAGGTTCTCGCCGTGGAGTTGGCGATCGCCTCTGCGACCGCCGTCGAGATCGCAGCGTCGGCGTTGGCCACCACAACGATCGGGGCCGGGTCGACCCGCGGCTCGCGAAACGAACGGCTGATGTCGGAGGAGAAGACAATGGCCGCATTGGTTTCCCCGTCGTCCACCAAACGGCGCGCCTCGGCAGCGGTGTCCACAACTTCAAGCTCGTCGAAGCCGGACTCTCTGAGCCCGATGATCAATCCGTCCAGCGTTCCCTCCCCGAGTTCATCGGCGATTGCGATCTTGGGCCGAAACTGACCGGACAGCGCGGACCCGATCGTGGATGACAGCGCCGACATGATGAGGAACGGAGCCACGATCGCCAGGATGAAGAAGGACCGGTTCCGAACAAAACGACGGGCGTTCCATGCGGCGATCAGTAGAACAGGACCCATGACGATCAGCGATCTCGCAGTGCCTTGCCGGTGAGGCTCAGGAACACGGCCTCGAGGTCCGGTTCCACGACTTGGACAGCACGAACGTGACCGCCTGCTGCGGAGATCGCGTCCAGTAGAGACGGAAGACGCTGGGCGGCCTGGTCGAGGTAGACATCGCTACGCAGGCCGTGGGTCACCATTCGGTGCACACCGGGGATCTGCTCAGCTCCGCTGAGATCGACGTGGTCAACCAGTTCCAGTTGCACCCGGTCGTGCTCGCCGACAATGGCGATCAGCTCTCTACGGGTCCCCTCGGCGATCATGCGACCTTCGTCCATGATCCCGACCCGATCACACAGTCGCTCGGCCTCTTCCATGTAGTGGGTGGTATAGAGCAAGGCCAGGCCTTCCTCGCTCAGAGTTTCCACCGCCCCAAGAATTGCGTTTCGGCTCTGCGGATCTACACCGACCGTGGGTTCGTCCAATACGAGCAGCTCGGGCTCGTGCAGGAGGCCAAGACCGATGTTGAGTCTGCGCTGCATCCCTCCGGAGAAGCGCTCGGTTCGCTCGTCAGCTCGATCGGAAAGCCCGAGCACCACGAGGACCTCATCGATGCGCTTGGTGAGGGCGTTCCCTCTGAGCCCGTAGAGCTTGCCGAAGAAGGACAGGTTCTCCCGGGCGGTCAGGTCGGGGTAGATGGCGATTTCCTGTGGGACGTATCCGATTCTGGCCCGAGCCTGCACCGCTCTGGTCGTGACCGGATCGCCCGCCACGTTCACGGTTCCCTGGTCGGCTTCGAGCAAGCCGCATATCAGTGAAATCGTGGTGGTTTTACCCGCTCCATTGGGCCCCAGCAAGCCGTAGGTTTCGCCGGGGGCGATTTCGAAGCTGATGTCGTTGACTGCGACGCGATCTCCGAAACTCTTGGATACATGCTGGACGACGAGGGTCAAAGGACAACTTCCCGGTGGTTCGTGGGCACCATGTTTCACCGTGGCGTGGGGATTGGCAAGTTCTCAGACTTGCCGATCGCATGCGGCGTCCTACGATCGTCGTGTGCCAATAGACATCGCCGCCGTTCGGGCGCAAACGCCCGGTTGTTCCTCCGTGACACATCTGAACAACGCCGGTTCGAGCCTGCCTCCCGCAATTGTTCTCGACACGGTCATCGAGTACCTGCAATCCGAAGCAAGGGTCGGCGGCTATGAGATCGCCGCTGATCGGGCTGAGGCCTTGGAATCGGTCTACAGAAACGCGTCGGAGCTGCTTGGCGGAGAACCCGACAATTGGGCCTTCGTTGAGTCGGCCACTCGTGCCTGGAATGCAGCGTTCTCATCACTGCGATTCCGGCCCGGAGATCGGGTCCTCACCACCAAGGCTGAGTATCCGAGCAATATGGGTGGCCTGCTGCGTGCCAGCGAGATCCAAGGTGTTGAGGTCGTTGTTGTTCCCGACGATGAGGACGGCCAGGTCGACGTTGCTGCACTCGAGTCGATGTTGGACGACCGGACACGGCTTGTTTCGGTCACTCACGTTCCCACCCAGGGAGGACTGATCAACCCCGCCGCTCGAGTGGGGGAGATTCTACGCTCTACCCCGATCCTCTATCAGGTCGATGCGTGCCAGTCGGCCGGACAGTTGCCGGTGCGAGTCGATGAAATCGGCTGCGACATTCTGTCCTTCACGGGGCGCAAGTTCCTTCGCGGCCCAAGAGCCACTGGCATGGTCTGGGCCAACGAAACAGCACTGTCACAAATGGGCAATCCGGCCGGAGTAGACATGCAGGGTGCGATGTGGGACGAACCTTTTGCCATCGAGCCGCTCGACTCCGCTCGACGATTCGAACCCTATGAGGTGTTCTTTGCCGGGAAGGTCGGGCTGGCCGTGGCCCTGGCGTATGCGACCTCGATCGGAATCGAAGAAATCGCGGTGCGCAATGCGCAATTGGCCACGCGGCTGCGCTCCAAGCTCTCGGAGGTGCCGGGCGTAATGATTCGCGACAAGGGAGCGAACCTGTCGGCGATTGTCACGTTCACCGTCGATGGGCACGACCCGCACGAGGTTCGGGCGTCGCTGCGCCGTCAGGGGATCAACGTTTCGACGTCTTCGGAGGGATCAGCGCGCTTGGACTTTCCCGAACGAGGCCTGCACCAGGTCGTGCGGGCGTCCGTGCACTACTTCAATACCGACGATGAGGTCGACGCACTGGTGGGGGCAATAGACACGATGGCGTAACCACCTGACTAGTAGTGAACGGTTTGATCCCCATCGCATCTAGCGCGCCATAATCTCGGCGGCTCCGGAACGGATGTGGATGTCATAGGCGAGCGCTGGTGCTGGCATGAGGCGATCTCCGCGATTGTCTGCTTCGAGTCTCCGCTCAACTTGGGTCAGGGACAACCCCTCAAGCCGATGGCAGCGGCACGAACGATTCATGGTCACGTGGGACCTCGGGGAATGACTGATCGAGCCATCTCCGCTTGGCGTCCTCAATTGCGTCGGGATCCGAGTGAACGAAGTTCCACCAGATGTATCGCGTACCGACCGGCTCCCCGCCGATGAGCAGGGCTGTACCTGTACCGGAGAGAACTGGCGTGGCGTCTCGTTCGAGGACGGCAAGAGATCCCTCGGCGATCTCGGATCCGTCGATTTCAAGACCGCCGGTCATCGCAATGACGGCCCGTTCGGGGTGTTCGGTCGGGAGGTTGAGCGTCGATTCGTCCAAGTTTGCTTCAGCCAGAAGGAGCGGTGATGAAGCTGCAACCGGCGACTGGAGGCCCCATCCGGATCCGGCGGCGACCCGAACCTGGGTTCGACCGGTCTGTTCGGTCGGTACGTCGTCTGCTGGGCAGTGTTCGAAGCTTGGGTTGCCATTTTCGGCGATCTCGGGCAGGGCTACCCAGAGCTGAGCGCCGAAGAGTTCTGCGGGGGATGCGAGATCGTCGGGATGAGATCGTTCGGTGTGGGTTACGCCCGACCCGGCTGTCATCCAGTTGACCGCGCCGGGTTCGATCGTTTGTACGGCTCCGGTGGAATCACGGTGTACCGCCCTCCCGCGCATGAGATAGGTGAGGGTCGACAACCCGATGTGGGGGTGAGCGTCGATGTTGATGCCCTCGCCCGGTTCGAAGTGCTCTGGGCCCATGATGTCCAAGAACGTGAACGGCCCAACCATCCGTCGCCGTCGGTAGGGGAGCAGACGGCGGACCGAACCACTTCCGACCGGGCGAATCCGTGGCTCGACCACCAGCTCTACTGCCGAGGGCGGGGACAACTCAGTCATGATCGGCCAAATTCAGTTCGATGGGGAAATGCGGGCAACACTGCGGTCTCCTGGTCGGGCGCGACTCCCAGTTTGCATGGGGCAGGTGACGAAACGCCAACCCCACCAAGGGAGTCGATCCGGAGCACTTTGCACCCAGACCCCTGAGAAGGGTTGACTATTCGAGCATTCGTCGCTGAAACGAAAACACAGCGAGGGCGGACGCTCCGAGCGCATAACCGGCAACCCAGACCAGATCAGTGCCGATGTCGCCCACGCCGGCGCCGTTTGCAAGAACCGCTCGGGATGCATCGAGAGCGTGCTTGAAGGGAAGTGCATTTCCGATTGTGAGAAAGACGCCACCGATGTCTTCGAGGTTGAACCAGGCGCCTCCGAAAATGGTCAACAACAGAACGACGGCGTAGGCACCGGACACCTGAGCGACCGTGAGCAAAGAACCGAAGACCATTCCCAGCGCTACATCGAAAACCGCCATGAGCGCCAACACCACGACAACGAGAAGTACCGACCCCACAGCGTCGAGTCCCAGCGTTGCCCCGATCATGGGAATCTGGCGTGGATTCGATTTCGGTTCCTGCGCTGACGGGAGCATCCATGTCCCGAACATCGGACCAGTCGACGGCCAACGGAATGGACGATGGCCTCTAGCCCGGACATCGGAGTCGTCGTAGCGTCAAAGCTCCACAAACAGGAGGTCAATGATGGGTACAGAGACGATTGATCGAACGGCGCAAGCGCTGAGCGAGAATCTTGCCGGAGTGCGCGACCTGGTCTCAGTTCGTCGCGTTTTCGGCGAAGCCTACGAGATCGACGGGGTCACGATAATCCCGGTTGCCAAGGTCGGCGGCGGTGCCGGCGGCGGAGGGGGCGACGACGACAAAGGCGGTGGAGGATTCGGTAGCGGATTCGGCGTGGGAGCAGCACCCGTGGGGGTCTACGAAGTGCACGACGGTAAAGCGGAATGGAAACCAGCGGTTGACGTGAATCGGATCGCCAAAGGTGGTCAGGTTCTCGCCGGAATCATCTCTGTATGCGTCACTCTTGTCCTGCTGAGGCGGAACCGATGACCGCCCCAACGACAGGAGTAGATGGTCCGGTGGTGTATCCGGCGACTCTCAGCGTGGCACCAGCGGAACCGATGGCCAACTGGCGCCCGCTTGTTCAATGGATCCTTGCGTTACCGCATCTTTTGATTGCCGGAGCGCTCGAAAATGTCACCGGAGCGCTAGCCATTGTGTCGTGGTTCGTGGTCCTGTTCACCGGTCGCCTTCCCGAAGGCCTAGCGAAGTTCCAGATCATGATCGTGCGCTACACAACTCGGGCCGAGTTGTACAGCGGCTTCATGTACGAGGAGTACCCGCCGTTTGATTTCACGCTCTCGGCCCACGACCCGGGCGGAAGCCCGGTTGAAGTGAACATCATCCCCGATTTGGGTGATCGCAACCGGCTCACCGTTGGTCTCCGCCTCTTCTGGTTGATTCCGGCAGCGCTCTACTTCTTACTCATTTGGATCGTCGCCGCCTTCTGCTGGTTCTTTGCCTTCTTCGCAATCCTGTTCACCGGTCGCTGGCCTGAGGGTCTTCGGAACTGGGTGATGAAGTTCAATCGGGTTGCCGTTCGCATCGAGGCCTACTTACTGCTTCTCACCGACGAATACCCGCCCTTCTCCACAGACTGAGTCACGATCTGGCTGAAAATCTGCGGACCACGAGTCGGGGTGGTGACCCTGACGAAAGGCCCTGCTGCGTGTCCGCTATCGCTTGGCTGATGGTGGGTGGTCCATCTTCATGTACAACCCGCCCACTCGCAGTTCGTTGAGCATTTGTTCGATCCGCTTGGACCGCGTTTCGGGCCGCTTGGCTCGCCTGATCCAACCGAGGTAGTCATTGCGCTGGTAGTGGGGGCGCCCGTTGTAGTCATCGACGAGCCCGTGGTCGCAGAGAAGTTGGGCGACGTCGTTGGGCATGGGGTTGGTCGGTCGACGGGTCACTGCCTTGCCTCTCGGTGTTCCGGGGGTAGCCTCAGCGTATGCCCGCGGCGGATGCTCGGAAAGGTGTTGGCTGACGCCGTGAGCGCTGTGAGCTCCCGACACCTCAGAAGGACGACGAACCCCTCGGGCGAGGTTTCGGTGAAGTCGGTAGCGCTTCCGACCGAGCACGGCGGCTGGAGTCTCACCGCCGAGCCGGCAATTCTGGGTTTGATCGTTGCGTGGTCGTGGCCCGGCCTTGCCCTGGCGGTGGCGGCGATGGTGGCCTTTGTCGCTCGAACTCCCTTGAAGCTCGTCCTGGTCGATCGGTGGCGGGGCCGGTGGCTTGATCGATCCCGTCTCGCAGCCACGGTGGCAGCGGTGGAACTTGCAGTCCTGTCGCTCCTTGTTTCGTATGCGCTGCTCGGGGCGAGCTCGGGTTTCTTGTTGCCGTTGGCGGTTGCTGCGCCCCTGGTGGCAGTCGAACTGTGGTTCGATATGCGGAGCCGCAGTAGACGACTTCTGCCCGAGTTGGCCGGCTCGATGGGGATCGGGTCCATCGCAACCGCCATCGCTCTCGCCGGCGGCGCATCGAACCGAGTGGCCTGGGGGCTCTGGGTAGTGATCGCCGCCCGTTCGATCGCTGCCATTCCCTACGTCCGAACCCAGATCCTGCGAGTTCGATCCCGGCCGCCACACCTTTGGCACAGCGATGCGGCTCAAGCAATCGCGGTCGGCGTCGCATTTCTGGGATGGAGCAACGATCTGATTCCCGGCGCGGCCGCCATCGTGATCGGTGTGATCGCGCTCATCAACATCGCAATGGTCAGATCGACTCCCAGCCGTGTCGTGGTGATCGGCATCCAGCAGATGCTGGTCGGGCTTGTGGTGGTCACAGTCACTGCAGTCGCAGTCTTGGCGGTCTAATTCGAGTGTCACCAAAACCACAGATCCAGGTAACCAGATGACCAACAAGCAACAACTACCAGATGGCCTGGTACTGGCCCGTACGACCGATGTGTTCACCACGAACACGGTCCCCGCCGGACTCTTGCGAGCGCATCGAGTCGCCGATGGCGTGTGGGGGCGACTCGTGGTTCACTCCGGAACCATCACCTTCGCCTTCGAAGATCAACTGGACCAACCGATTGTCGCGGTTCCCGGGGATCGAATCGTCATTCCCCCAGGGCGCTTTCATCACGTGGAATTGAGTGACACCGCCTCGTTCGCCGTCGAATTCCACCGCTCACCGGCGGGTGAAGGCGCCACATAACGGTCGCTGGATTCAGCTGAGTGATTCGGTGACGAAGTGTTCGATCAGTGGTTGACTGCGTCGTGGAGGGCTGAACACCACCGGTTCACATTCATTGCCGTCGTTGAAGTCGTCGGGATCTATGGCTGAACAACTGGCAGGCCAGCTTCCATCCACCTAACGATTCCGCCGTCGACATTGGAAACGTCTCCGAAGCCGAGATCACTCATTGCGATGATGGCCTGTCCGCTTCGATTTCCTGATCGGCAGTACACGAGATATGGAACATCTCGGTCGAGCGCTGATAGCTGGTCTGCGAAATCGTTGTCGTAGAAGTTCACCAGCGTCGCCCCCTCGAGATGTGCTTGGTCGAACTCCTCGGGCGTCCGTACGTCGAGGACGACCAAGTTGGCTGGCGGATTGGCGAGAATCGTCGCCCCCAGATTGGGCGTGACTGTTCTCACCCCGCCGACACTGTCTTGGACGTCGTTGGGTCCTCCGGCTTCGCCGCATGCAGCGACGACCGCGAGCAGACTGAGGATCAGAGCAAGAAAGCTGAAACGTTTCATGGTGTCTTTCAGAGGTGTACGGCAATCGTCGTTGTGATAGTAACAGTTGTACGGACATTTGGAGGATCACCATACATATCCCTTGATAAGATCCAAAGTACGGATGGCACATAGTGTGTGATCCGGGTGTGACATCAGGAGGATACGAGATGGCTCTGCACGAACTCGATCGAAACAGCCCGATGCCGCTGTGGGCACAGCTCGAAGCCGAACTTCGCCGGCGGCTGGAGTCGGGCGAGTTCGACGAGGGATTCCCCACCGATCTCGAACTGACCAACGATTACAGGGTGAGTCGACATACTGTGCGCGAAGCCGTCCGCCACTTGAACAAGACCGGCCTCCTCAAGCGCGAGCGGGGCCGGGGGACGGTGGTGAACCGTAGCGAATTCGAACAGTCCCTGGGCACCCTTTACAGCCTGTTCCAATCGGTGGAATCCACCGGCGTTGAGCAGACCAGCGAAGTCTTGCGCCTCGAGGTTGTCACCGATCCGATCGCTGCGTCCCACTTGGAACTACACGAAAGCGTCCCCCTCATACTGCTTGAACGGTTGCGTTTCGCTGCTGGAGCGCCGCTGGCAGTCGACCGCGCCTGGTTGCCCAAGAAACTCGCCTCCAAACTCCTCAAGGTCGACTTCACGCACACTGCGCTCTACGCCGAACTGGCAAATGCGGGCGCTCCGGTCCCCAACCAGGGGTGGGAACGACTCACCCCCATCGTGCCACCGCCCGCAGATCGAGCCCGGCTGGGTCTACGCAAGGGCGATGCTGCGTTCTTCCTGGAGCGGCTCGGACAGCGTGACGGCATCCCGGTGGAGTGGCGAACCACCACTATTCGGGGTGACCGGTATCGATTCGTGTCGGACTGGTCGGCCGGTGGAAAGAGTTCGCTGCAGCCCAGCGCTACATGAGCCTCCTCAGCCGAGTTTGAGGAAGAGGCGTTCGAGCTCCTCGACGTCAGCGCCGTCCGGATCAGTCATCGCTGCCGCCATCATTTTGAATCCCACTCGGTCCAGTGCGCCCTTGGCCGCTGCGAGCTGGGTCATGATTTCCTTACACTCCGCTTCGTCTTCCACCATGCGTTGCAGCCCACGGATCTGACCCTCGACCCGTCGTAGCCGCTTGATGGCGTCTGCGTTGATGTCGCTGGGGAAATGCACGGAATCAGAATACCCCGTGGGGTATGTGTTGACGTTTCATCTAAATGTACGTATATTCGTACTTATGAGCGTGCGATCTCTTCTTCCGATCCTGAGTTGGGCCCCCAGCTACGACCGGAAAAGCGACCTGCGGAGCGATCTCGCAGCCGGTCTCACGGTCGGTGCGATGCTGGTTCCTCAGGCGATGGCCTATGCGCTGTTGGCAGGACTGCCACCCGAGATCGGGCTCTACGCAGCCACCGTTCCAGTAATCGTCTATGCGCTTTTTGGCACCTCTCGCCAACTGGCTGTCGGCCCTGTCGCCATCGTGTCGTTGCTCACCGCGTCCGCGCTGGCGCCTCTGGTCGAAGGAGGGACCGCGAGCTACCTCAGCGCCGCTGCCCTGCTGGCGCTGATGGTGGGAATCGTCCATATTGGTCTGGGCGTTGGTCGGCTCGGCTTTCTGGTGAACTTCCTGTCCCACTCGGTGCTGGTTGGCTTCACCGCCGCAGCCGCAATCATCATCGGGTTCTCACAGGCCAAACACATCTTCGGCATTTCGGTCGAAGGCAAAGAGCACTTCTATGAGACGGTGCTCGAGGTCGTCGACAACCTCCCGAACGCCAACGGGACAACGCTGGCGCTAGGGGTCACATCCCTGGCCGCCCTGTTTGTACTGAAGCGGTTCGCTCCCCGCGTGCCGGCCGCCCTGGTCGTGGTGATCGGCTCGATCCTGGCGGTCGAAGGGGCGAACTTGCAAGATCGCGAAGTCAGCGTGGTCGGTGATATCCCGAGCACACTTCCGGCGTTCGGGCTGCCTGATTTCAGCGGTTCGCTGATTGGGAACCTCGCCGCCACGGCGTTCGTGATCACAATCGTCGGATTCATGGAATCGATCGCCGTCGCCAAGGTGTATGCCCGTCGTCACCGCTACGAAATTGTGCCCAACAGTGAGCTGATCGGACTGGGCGCTGCGAACGTTGCCTCAGGTCTGTTCGGCGGGTACCCCGTGACAGGCGGATTCTCCCGAACAGCGGTGAACGACACCGCCGGCGCCCGGACCCCGCTCGCCTCCCTGTTCACCGCCGGGATCGTTCTCGCAACGATCGCATTTCTCACCCCACTCTTCGCCTCCCTACCCAACGCAGCCCTCGGAGCGATCATCATCATGGCCGTGATCGGATTGATCGATGTGGCTGAGATGCGTCACATCGCCAAGGTGAAGCGGAGCGACTTGATCGGGCTGAACGTTGCCTTCTTTGCCACCCTCATCCTCGGTATCGAACTCGGGATCCTCGTTGCGATCATCGCCTCGATGTTGGTGGTGTTCGCCCGGATGTCTATGCCTCACAGCGCAGTTCTCGGCCATGTTGAGGGTACGACGAGCTATCGAAACGTCTCTCGCTTCCCCGAAGCCGAGGTGATCGATGGAGTGCGGATACTGCGAATCGACGCTGCGTTGTCGTTCGTCAACGCTGTCAACGTCAAGAAGCTGATCTTGTCCCACGCCGACTCCATCGAGAACGAGCCCCGGACCCTTGTCCTCGATGCGTCCGGCATCAATGATTTGGACGCAACGGGCGTAGAAATGCTGCACGAGCTTCTCGCCGAGGTGAACGAGCGGGGGGTCAGCCTTCACCTCACCGATGTCAAAGGTCCGGTACGCGATGTTCTGAGGGATGCCGGTATCTGGGACGAACTGGGTGATCGCGTCCACACATCGACCAACGATGCAATCACAGCCATCGCTACCCACCGGTCAGCCCCCACCGACCAGCGGCGCTACGGAATCGACGAGCGCTCATCAACGACACCCCAACAACCCAATCCCCGACAACCGAATCCCCGACAACCCGCCATGGAGGCAACATGACCACCACACTCCCAACCCACGACACCATCAGCACCACACAGCTGCGCCAACTTCGGTTCGAGGATCCCGATCTCAGAATCCTCGACGTCCGAAACGGCGGTGAATTCGAAACCGCTCACATCCCGGGGTCCTACAACGTTCCTCTGGACACTCTGGGCGAACATGTGCGCGATCTCGCGTCGGTCGAACATCCGGTTGTTCTGGTGTGTCAGTCCGGCGGCCGGGCGTCCCAAGCGCACGGACAGCTCGTGGAGGCCGGGAAGACAACGCTGCATATTCTCGATGGAGGCATGATCGCATGGGAAGGTGCTGGCGGGGATGTGGTCCGAGGCACCAACGAAAGGTGGGCTATGGATCGTCAGGTCCGCCTGGCCGCCGGATCCATTGCTCTTGCCGGCGTAGTCGCCAGCGTGTTCGTTCCCGGAGCAAAATGGGTGGCCGGGGGAGTGGCCGCCGGGCTCAGTCATTCGGCCATCACCAACACATGCGCCATGGCCAGTGTTCTCAGCAAGCTCCCCTACAACCGGACCGACAACTGCGACATCCCGGGGGTTCTCGCAGAACTCAACCGGGAAACGGTCAAGGTGTAAATTCGGATCGAGACCACCCTGGCAACGAGTTCAATACTGTTCTCTGTGTCGGGAACTAGAGCGGTGGAATGCTCGCCTACCAAACGGCTTGACTAGATACCCCTAGGGGTATAATGTACGTACATTAGGAGTTGAAAGGAACCCGCAATGAAGTTCACTCAGTACTACCTCGATTGTCTTTCTCACGCTTCGTACCTGATCGGGGATGAAACAAGCGGCCGTGCGGTCGTGGTCGATCCGCAGCGGGACATCCAGCAATATGTCGACGATGCCGCCGCCGACGGCTTCACGATCGAGCTGGTTATCGAGACCCATTTCCACGCCGACTTCTTGTCGGGTCACCTCGAACTCTCGGCCGCGACCGGCGCGGAGATCGCGTACTCTTCGGTCGCAGAAACCGAGTTTGTCTCCAGAGCCCTCGCCGACGGTGAACGCCTCTCCTTGGGTGAGGTGGAGCTGGAATTCCTCCACACACCCGGTCATACTCCGGAGTCGATGAGCATCGTGGTGTACGAAAAGGCTGGTGATGAGGTTCCCTACGGTGTACTCACCGGCGACACGTTGTTCATCGGGGACGTTGGCCGGCCCGACCTTCTGTCCTCGATCGGGTTCACTCAGGAAGATCTGGCCAACCAGCTGTACGACAGCCTCCATGACAAACTCCTCCCGTTGCCCGATGCGACTCGCGTCTACCCCGCGCACGGAGCCGGATCAGCATGTGGCAAGAACCTCTCGACCGAGACCTCCTCGACCATGGGAGAGCAGCGCAGGACCAATTACGCACTCTTGGCTGAAGACAAGAAGATGTTCATGGACCTGGTAACCGAGGGCCAGCCGCCGGCCCCGGAGTACTTTGTGTATGACGCCATCCTGAATCGCCAGAACCGAGAGCTCCTTGACGAGGGCGCAATGCCCGATGCGGTTGATATGGCCGGATTCGACGCTGCGGTGGCCAATGGGGCCATGGTCGTCGACGGCCGCGATCCCGAGGAGTTCGCTCAGGGTCATCTGATGGGATCGGTCAACGTCGGACTGAAGGGTCGGTATGCCGAATTCGCCGGCTCGGTCGTTCCCAGCCATGTGGACATCGTCCTTGTCGTCAATCCCGGATTCGAGATCGAAGCCAAGAACCGGTTGGCGCGGATCGGTTTCGACCGGGTGATCGGCTATCTGAAGCATCCGCTCGAGGTGATGGCCAACAACCCTGAACGGGTGGAACGGGCATCTCGGATCACTGCGTCGGAGCTTCGTGCCAGGCGGTCCGACATCGACGGTCTTCAGCTGGTTGACATCCGCAACCCTGGCGAGGTCGCCGAGGGCATCATCGAGGGTGCAGTGAAGATCCCGGTGGGTCAACTACCCGGCCGGCTGAACGAGCTCGACCGCGCCGCACCGACTGTGGTGTATTGTGCTGGTGGCTATCGCTCCTCGGTTGGGGCAAGCGTGCTCCGCGAGGCCGGCTTCGATGATGTCTCGGACCTTCTCGGCGGCTACACCGCCTGGCAGGAAACAGCTCCCGTAGGAGCCTAGAAACTCAGCAGTTCCGGAGCGGGTGTGGCGGACACCCGCTTCGATTAATCCGCCAATTCAACAGCGGTGGCGAGGCGCTCCAAGGTGGCCTCCATGCCGGCACGGTTGTGCGACGTGCGATCCTGGACCCCAGAGATAGCTGCGCTGCGGGCAAAACTCTCCGGCGGACGGAGGTCTTGCCAGTACTCGGTGACCCGACAACCAGTCTGGGTCGGTTCAATCGTGTACCCCCATCTGGAGAAGACGTAGTTCCGAGAAACACAGTCGAAGAAGAAACGCTCGCTCGGGACGAAATCAACGATTCGGGCTTCGATCGCCCATTCCTTGTCGCCGTTGCGGTTGTAGCCGGTGTAGGCCGCTTCCTTTGCCGCCTCTGAGTATCCTTCGTTCCATTCAGCCCGGTAGGTTTCGGGGGACCACTCACCCATCCGGGTGATGTCGGTGATCGCAGCGAACACGGCCTCGGGTGCTGCTGTGATCTCGCGGGACACGGTGAGATCGGGAGTCATGACGCCCAACCCTAGGCCGCCACCAAAGCCTGTCGGCGCCGAACCAGGAGGACGGCCACTCCGGCGCACACGCACATCAGCGCGACGCCGACGACCAACGGGGTCAATGAGTCGTCGACCTGGGCACTTATCACCGTGCCGACAACCGCTCCTCCCGCGATTCGCACCGCTCCGGTGAGCGCGGACGCCGAACCGGCAAGATGTCCGACCGGTTCCATCGCAGCGGAGTTCAGGTTCGGTATCAGGAACATGAAGCTGCTCAAGACGAGCCCAACCGTGGGCATGAACAGCCAGAAGTTGGGCCTCCCATCACCATGAATCGTGATCGCGATGAGCAGTGGCAGCAGCAGCCCGAGTACAGCGAAGGAACGACTGACCACGGCGTCGATTCCCAACCGTCCGACCACTCGTCCGTTGGCCAGAGCCGCTAAGCCGAAAAGGACCGCGACCGCACCAAAAATGAACGGGAATTGACTCTCGCGATCGAAGATCTCGCTGGTGATCAGATCGACGCTGGCGAGATAGGCGGTGAACACCCCTTGAAGGAAGAGCGAGGAAATCGTGTAGCCGAAGGTGACGGGCGTGCGCGCAACCTCCATGTAGCTGCGACCGATGGAATCGAGCCGTAGTGGGCGCTGATTGGCAGAATCGAGCGTTTCCATCAGCCGCAGACTCCACAGCGTGATGACCGTGGCGAAGGCGACACAGAACCAGAAGACAGTCCTCCACGGCAGAACGGCGATGATTCCAGCCCCGACGGTTGGGGCGGCCACGGGGACGAGAACGAAGACGGCCATGATCTGGGACATCGCTTTGGCCATCGCGACACCCTCGAACCGATCACGTACGATCGCGGTGGCGACGACTCGTGAGCCTGCTGCGCCGACGCCCCAGATGACTCGGCTGGCCAGCAGAAACTCAAACGATGGCGCTAGTGCTGACCCGACTGCACCGGCGATGTAGATCCCGATCCCAACATAGAGGGTTGGTTTGCGTCCGAATCGATCGGCCAACGGCCCGTAGATCAGTTGTCCCGCGGCGAGACCGAAGAAGAAGTAGGTGACGATCCGACCGGTTTCGTTCGACCCTTCTCCCAGATCGAAGGCAACCCGGATGTCTGGGAATGCTGGGAGCATCAGGTCGATGGCCATGGCGGTCAGCGCCATGATCGCCGAGATGAGGGTCAGCAATTCGCGGGTTCCGATGCGAGTTCGAACGCCAGCGGTCAGCGGCGGCGATTCGGCGCTCATGGTCACTTCCCGACCCTACTGGTGCATCTACTTCGCGCAGTGCGTCGCACGGCCGGCAAGTGTCCCGACCGGTGTGAAGAGGTCAAAGAGGAGCCGAGCTTCCTTCTAGTGACCGACGACCAGAAGGAGTTTTCCCAAGCCAGGGCCCCCAATGCGCTTCAGTGCACCGATCCATGTGCCGATGTGGCCTACAGTGGCATCAGTGCTCCGCTGACGAGCCGAGGGAAAATTATGTCCAACAATGGCGACCAGAAGAAGTCAGATCACGCGCGATACGAGTTCCGCGTCTGGGGGGATCACCCCAAGGCCTGCCGCAAGCTGGCCAAACTCGCTGATGAGAAGTCTTCAGAAGAGTTCGAGGACTGTTATTTGCTGGGCAATGGCCCGAAGTGGAACGCCAAAGTCCGCGATGACACGTTGAAGGTGAAACGGCTGGTCGATCGAGAACGAGGATTTGATCGGTGGGACTCCAATTGGCACCGGCGAGCCGGGAGTGCGCCGTCACCTTTTGATGAGGTGTTCGACGAGCTCTCGCTCGACCGCCCCCAGCGAGGGAAGCCCTACAGCCTCCTCAGAGCTGTCTCAACGCTGGATGAAGACGGCGCAACTCGAGCCGTGTTCGTGACCAAGGTCCGTACGCGGTACAGGATCGGATCGATTCGGGCCGAAATGACCGAGATCGACGTGCACGACACTTCGGTCAAACTGCGAACCCTCGCAATAGAGGGAAACAACCTCGACAAGCTCGTTGCATTGCGGCGCAAACTGGGCCTCAAAGGACACACGAACGTGGCGATGCACGTCGCACTCGACGAGTTCGAGTTTGCCAGCTGATCAGTCGTCAGTATCGATCGTGCCGTCGCCGAGGTAGTCGATGTGCTGGAGCGGTTCGGCTGAGGTTCGCACCACACCGATCAGGTTGGCAACGATGCGCCGAAGGTAGCGGTAGTAGATAGCGAGCGGCACCACTTCGAAACCGGGGCGTTCCGAGGTCATGAACAGGTCGATCTGGCTCTTGTGCTCATCGGCGATTGCCGTTGCACGTTCGGTATAGGCCTGAATAGCCTCATAGGACGAATCAGAATCGCCCAGCAACTCGGCGGCCTCTGCGAACAGGGACGAGACAATCTGACGTTCGTCGAGTAGCTCGCTCACGTTGGCGTTGTTTGCCAGAGATACACCGTGCTCGGCAAGATCGAGGATGTTCTTGGCTTGGTCGCCGATCCGCTCGATCTTCTTGAGTAGCAGTGTGAATCCGAGTACAGAACCGATGTCCGAACCGCCCTGCACACTCACATGGACAACCAGCTCGGAGCGGAGTTCTTGTTCGGCCTCATTGATCCTGTCGTCGGTTTCCCGGATATCTCTTGCCACCGACTCGGAGTCGGTGTCGGTCAGGAGTGCCAGCGTGGCCAAATCGAAGGAATGGCGGGCGTCGCTCAACATCGCAACCGATTTGGTGACGATGCCGTCGAAGTTGCCCTCGCTCGAGCTGCCTTTGAAGAATGCAAGAACCATTGATGTGCCTTTCAGCCGAGGACTACGACGCCCAGTAGAGGAAGAACTATGAACGCTACCACCACGTACGCGACCGCCATCGTTCGCCGCTTCACAGCGACCCCGGCGAGGAACTCGGCGCCGTAGATCGGGACGTCGCGCAGCAACGGAATCACGTACAAGATCAGAATTCCGACAATGTTGAATGTGGTGTGGGCGAGCGCCACCGTGAGCGCTGCAGGCACCCCGGTCGCCAGCGACGCCAGCAGTGCGGTGATCGTGGTGCCCACGTTGGCCCCGAGCGTGACCGGGTAGGCGTTTCGAAGTTGAATGACGCCTGCGCCGGCCAGCGGTATCAGGATTGAAGTGGTGATACTGGAGGACTGAACTGCAATTGTTATCACCAGTCCGAGCAGCAGGGCGACCGCGCCACCGCCGCGACTGAGGAGGGCGTTGAGGGAACGTTCAACCCGATCTGCGACGAGCGCTGCGCATGTTCTTGGTGATCAGCGTGAGAGCCCCGAGGATGATCACCAGCCCGGTCAAAACCATCAGGATGCCTTGGAGATTGCCTTCCGCGCCCACTGCCTCCCATAGGCTCTGGAGCCACGACACCGGCTCCTTGACCCACGCCTTTATTGGGCTCTTCCAAGTGGTTCCCGCATCCGAGGCGCCGACGAGTTGCTCACTCATCCACTTGGCTGGTTCGCTGATAACCCCGAACAGAAGTTCGAGAGGCAGCAGAATCGCCACGGCCAAAACATTGAAGAAGTCGTGAACGGTTGCGGCTGCAAACGCCCGTCGGAACTCACTGGACTGACGGATGTGGCCGAGCGAGACGAGCGTGTTGGTGACGGTGGTGCCGATGTTCGCACCCATCACCATCGGGATTGCGTCGTCCACACCGACTGCTTGCGACGCAACCAACCCGACAATCACCGAAGTAGATGCTGATGACGATTGCACCAAAACAGTTCCGAGGATGCCGATACACAGTGCAGCAATTGGGTTGGTCGCCGCAGAGAAGAGCTTGTCTGTTGTGTCGGCCCCCATGATCTTGATGCCGGACTCGAGCGAGGAGACACCGACCAGGAAAAAGTAGATCAGTCCGACTACGACGGCTGACCGAACAGGCGTCGGCATCTCGATTTCGGATGCGGGATGAAGAGGCGATAAGCGCAGAGTAATTAGTGGGCGTTCGGATCCAGACGCGACCAAAACGCTCGATCGAGAAATTCTCAAGACTGTTTCCGGGTGAGATATGCTCGATGTCATCCTTCCGATCAATCCCGACCGCCTGCTCGATGATCTCCACACGCTCCGCACCATTGGGGCGGTGGGCAACGGAGTTGTTCGCCCAACCTTTTCCGATGCCGACATGGAAGCCCGGCACTGGCTTCGAAGTCGGATGGCCGACGCCGGATTGGATGCCAGGATCGACGGGGCGGCCAACGTGTTCGGGTCGCTCGCCGAATCCCGGGGCCGGCCCTCATCATCGGATCCCATTCCGATACCCAGCCAAAGGGAGGTTGGCTCGATGGAGCGATGGGGGTGATCTTCGGGCTCGAGGTGGCACGGGCGCTGCTGGAGGATCCCGACACCAGTCACCTCGCCGTCGATGCCGTGGCGTGGTCAGACGAGGAGGGCACCTACTCCAGTTGTCTGGGTGCCAGCTCCTTTGTCGGCCCGCTCACCCGCCACCAGCTGCAATCGACCAACGCCGCGGGCGAGACAGTTGCAAATGCCATGCGAAAGAGCAGGAGTCGCCGGCCGCGAGCGGGTGACCTATGAGCCCGACCGTCAGATCGGGTACTTGGAAGCGCACATCGAGCAGGGACCACATCTGGAAGCAGCCGGTTTGAAGGTCGGTGTCGTCTCCTCGATCGTTGGAATCCGAAGCATGACCGTGTCGTTCAGAGGCGAGCAGAACCACGCGGGAACAACACCGATGACGGCTCGCAAGGACGCCGCGGGTCGACGATGTTCGAGTTCGGATTTCGTCTCCGTGAAACAATGGCGGCGGTTGCTGGACCCACCAGCGTGTGGACGGTCGGGGTGGCGAACCTGGAACCGGGCGCCCAGAGCATCATTCCCGGTCTGGCCCAACTCGACTGTTCAGTTCCGCGATCCCGACGAATCGACCCTGGAACGAATGGAGCAGGCGGTCCACCTTCTGGCCGAGGCGTTGCATGACGCAGGCCCTGTGGAGGTCACCGTTCAGAAGGGTGAGCGGATCACGCCAACAGTGATGAATGTAGGACTACAGGAGTACATCGCAGCGGCGGCCGAAGAAATCGTGCCCGGTGGGTGGACCCGAATGCCCAGTGCAGCCGGTCACGATCCGATGGTCCTCTCCCACCACATGCCATGTGCAATGTTGTTCATCCCCAGCATCGGCGGAATCAGCCACGACTTCGCCGAAGACAGCCTCGAAGCCGACATCGTGACCGGATGTCGGGTGCTGGCAAGCGCGACACAGTCGATACTGGTGGCTCGAACCTGACAAGCCTGTGTCAGCCAACCTGGCTCGGGTCGACCGCGTCCGCATCTGCGAGAGTGGTGCGAATGTCCACGTCTGCCCGGGGGGTGACATCGGGGCAGAACCTCAACGACGACTGCTCCAGGCTTTGCTGCACATCCATCGCTACCCGATCGGCATCGGCCCTCCAGCACTCGACAACCACCGAATCGTGGACTGTCTGAACCGGCCATGCTTGGTCATACCGCCGCAGCCGCTGGTCCAGGTCTGCGTAGGCAGCGAGCATGATGTCGGCCACGCCGCCCTGGATCGGCGCGTTTCGCCAGGCGTTGACCATGGCACCAACCCGTTCCGAAGCAGCTCGGGTGAGGAGTTTGTCGGTCGCTTTCGTCCCGATCCGGCCGCGACAGCTTCGATATAGGCACGCCGGAGCGAACGATCCTCGAACTGCCGATCGACATGAGAATCGGTCGCTTCTGCTCCCGGCACCGTCAAGACCAGACCGTGGTCCCGCTCGAACCGTTGGCGTACCGAAACCAGCGAGGGGTCGGCTGAGCGGACCGCCTCCCGTATCACCACCAGAAACAGACGGTCGAGATGGAGATTGAACTGTTGACGCCGACCAGCGGTTGTACGACTGGAGAACGTGAAGGGCTCGCCCGCCTCCACCAGGGCCACCGGTGCCGAGTAGCCCGACAGCCAATGAACTCGTTCGGTGAGTTCGTCCCTTGCTGAGTCGACGCGATCGGGGTGAAGGTCGACGATCTCGTCTACCGAAGGCCACCGCAATTGGGTTCGCCGGAAGTCCTTGCGGATCTTTGAGACAACCGGATAACCCCGTGCGAGTCGCATTGTCGCTCGCCAATCAATGGTGCCGGTCGTCGTTTTCAGATCGCTGATCTCAGCAATCCGAGCTTGGGCCCATGCAGCTGTCCCTGGATAGGTGCGCCGGTACTGGGCCAGCAGTTCGGCCGCCTCGTCGGTGGTCGTCGGGGAGCCTTCGGCGGTCAAGGAACGACCGAGAGCGGCGGCACCGGAGCCATAGGCAATGCCGAAGTTGAGTGCCTTGGCGATTTGGCGGAGACGCCGAAGCCGTTGAGGGTCTTTCTCTCCAAGCTCAGCCGGGTCGAAGCCGAACATCGTTGCAGCGGTGCTCAGATGGACATCGTCTCCTCGCTCGAACGCCGCCCGCAGTGGAGCGTCATCGCCAACTTGGGCCAGATATCGCAGTTCGGCCTGGCTGAGGTCGGCGTGAACGAAGACGCGTTCGGGGTCCGACGGCTTGAAGTAAGGCAACATGTGCGGACTGAAGTTCTGAGCGTTGGGATTGCGGCTGGCCAGCCGTCCGGTATTGGTACCAACGACCTGTAGGTACTGGGGATGGAGTCGCCCGTCGTCGGCAATGTGTTGTTTGATCGATTCGCCGTACGTGCTCAGAATCTTCGAATGACTCCGAAACTCCAGAACCGCCTCACAGAGATCTCCTCCGATTTCACGTAGTACCGAGGCCTCCAGTGAGTCGGTGTCCCCGAGCTGGCGGGACGTTCCGAAGCGCTGCGCAGTCCAGTTGGCCACTCTTGTCGGGGCCCACCGATTCAGCCTCTCCCGCAAATCTCGGTCAGAGGCCGGATTCCAGGTTGGTTCCACGACCTGATCGAAAAGTGTTCCCTGGCCGCCTCCGGTGAGATCCGACAAGCGGCCGAGGACCCTTCGTCGCCGTGCC
This sequence comes from uncultured Acidimicrobiales bacterium, assembly GCA_963751955.1. Taxonomy (GTDB): domain Bacteria; phylum Actinomycetota; class Acidimicrobiia; order Acidimicrobiales; family SZUA-35; genus JABDIY01. The sequence continues at coordinate 60,003 of CAVVWM010000008.1, forward strand.
TCGATCCCGGCCAGTTCGGTCTCCCAGCCTTCCCAATCGAAGGGCAGTCCGGTCCGTTGCATCTGGTCCAAGAACGGCCGGGCCGACATCTCGATCTCGGCAATCTTCTCCAAGCCGGCGTCAACCAATTCCTCTCGTATCCGTGCGGCCACCCACAGGGTCTCAACCGCGTCGGCTGCGGCGTAGCGGATCTGGTCGTCGGTGAGATCATCGGAGGCCGTGTATGACAACTGCACCGTTCCCTTGCCCTGCGCTTCGAATTCGAGGTAATGGGTGGTCGCCCATGCCAGTCCGTGGAACCACGTGAATCCGCTGCGACCTTGATGTATCAAGGCATCGGCCAGCTGAGCGTCCCACCACGTGAGGTCGGTGGTCGTGTTGTCCGAACCCCATACGGCTCGATCGAGAACCCGGGCATCGAAGCTTGCATTCCACGCATCGGCTCGAACTCCTCGAAGTGCCGGCGCCAGCAGGCCAGGTGGGACGTCGCGAGCATCGACTACGAAAGCGGACTCGGTGCCGTTCTGATGGCGAACCGCTACCGACATCACCCGCAGCTGTCCTTTGCCCGAACCTGAGATGGGAACCTCGGTGTCGATCGCCACTCTCGCGGCCGTGGCCAGAGCGGTTGTGAGATGGGAGATGTCCCTTGGTGCGCCGATGAACCGAACCGGCACAGATGAGGGGTCCAACGTCACTTTGCTGACCCTAGGCCCACGAGCAGGTACGCGGACCAATGATGTGGCCGAATCAGGTCGGCTGATCTCTTGTCGGCCTACGGTGATCCTCTATGACTGAGGGGACGACACGATGACGCCGACCGCAATCGCCAAATGGGATGAGCTGGCTGATCGACAACCTGCTAGTGCGGCCGTTTCCGACGTCGAACTCGTGATCGTGCGCTTTGACGACAACCACTCGGTCCTGCATGGCCGGTGTCAACATCGTGGCGCACTGATGGCCGATGGACATGTGAGCGGTGACGATCTGCTCTGTGGCCTGCACGGCTGGGATTACCAGTATCGAACCGGAATCAGCTCCTACAACAACGCTGAGAGACTGCATCGCTTCTCCTCCTGGCTGGAGAACGGCAACGTGATGGTCGACTCTGACGAGATTGGCGCCTGGGAGCGCGAGAATCCCCAGCCGTGGGACAACGATGCCTATCAGGGGCGCTACCAGGACGTTCATGGAGTTCCCGAGGAACCTCACGTTGGCCTGATCCGCCAGCTCGCAGCCGATGGTCTGTCAAAGGTTGGCCACCACGGCCCAGTGGCAGCGATGGGAGTCTCCCGGGAAGATCTTCCGAAATGGGATGACATACAACTCGTCACCGCCCAGCTTGCCCGCCGACCCTTGTTGGACGACGTACCAGTTGAAACCGCCACGGTGATCGGCCCGAACGCTGAAAAGCCGTTGCGGCTCGACATTCCGTTGTTTGTCAGCGACATGAGTTTCGGTGCCCTCAGCGAGGAGGCGAAAGTGTCCCTGGCCCGAGGGGCGGAGCTGGCAGGGACAGGAATCTGCTCGGGTGAAGGAGGCATGCTGCCTGAAGAGAAAGCCGAGAACAGCCGCTATTTCTACGAGCTAGCCAGTGGGCGCTTCGGCTGGGACCTGGACAAGATCGCCGACGTCCAGGCGTTTCACTTCAAGTTCGGGCAGGGTGCCAAGACCGGGACAGGCGGTCATCTTCCGGGCAAGAAAGTGATGGGTAAGATCGCCGAGGTTCGAGACTTGGAGGAGGGAACCGACGCCATCTCCCCGGCGACCTTCCCCGACCTGGTGACTCCCGATGACTTTCGTGGGCTCGCCGCCCAAGTCCGTGAAGTCTCCGGTGGAGTTCCGATCGGGGCAAAACTTTCGGCCCAACACATCGAAGCTGACATCGACGCAGCAATGGACATCGGCGTGGATTACGTGATTCTCGACGGCCGCGGCGGTGGTACGGGCGCAGCACCCAAGATCTTTCGGGATCACATCTCGGTGCCTACAATTCCCGCGCTTGCACGGGCCCGGCGTCATCTCGATGCAGCTGGAAGCGATATCACGCTTGTCATAACCGGCGGCCTGCGCACCCATACCGATTTCGTGAAGGCGCTGGCCTTGGGGGCCGACGCCATCGCTCTCTCCAACGCCCCGATGCAAGCCATCGGCTGTATCGGCATGAGGGCGTGTAACACCGATGCCTGTCCGGTTGGGATTGCCACCCAGAAGAAAGACCTGAGGGCTCGGTTGATTGTGGACGAGGCCGCTCAACGGCTGGCCCGTTGGTTCCAGTCATCGGTGGAGTTGATGGAAGTGATGGCTCGGGCAACGGGCCATTCCCGCCTGTCCGAAATGAGGATCGACGACCTGACGACCTTCGACCGTGAAATGGCTCACTTGACCGGGATCTCCTACGGCGGGATATCGCCCTAAGAACTCCCGATGTGCGTCACTAAAAGCAACGAGCCGTTGGCCTGAGGCCAACGGCTCGTTTGGTATTCAGTTTGGTTGGATCAGACGACCCGGACGTTTTGGGCTTCATCGCCCTTTCGGCCTGGTGCGACGTCGAACTCTACGGTCTGACCTTCGTCGAGGGACTTGTAGCCGTCGCCCGCGATGTTTGAGTAGTGGACGAAAATATCGTCCTCTCCGTCACGCGCGATGAAGCCGAAACCTTTTTCGACATTGAAGAACTTTACTTTTCCTTGCATATCTGTCTTTCGATTTGAGCAAACCTGACGTCGCTCCTTCCTACAACCATAGGCGCGGTTGAGCGGGTTACCGACCAAAAGTGCTCAACTAACGAGTTTGGCGGATCAGCGCGGCAGGCTGTGACGTGGGGCAGGCTGGTCGAATGAGTGATCTCGGAACGCTGAAATGGGCAGGCCGGACGGGCGGCAGAATCACCGATGCCGATCGAGATGAGCTGAATCGACGGGTCGAGGCGGTCTTTGAGGCAGCTTCTCGCCCGGCGCCAAAACGACCTCTCGATATCAGTTTCGAATCTCTCGCTCCGCCCGATTCTGACTTGTGCGTTGAGGCCACTGCCCTCTGGAGTCTGGTGACGCCCGATTGGCTCGAGCACCACGGACATCGCACCTGGTACTTCGCATCGGCATTGGCCGAGATCGACAACATCAAACCCGATCGGGAACTCCTCTACGTCGCGTGTGTCTTGCACGACCTCGGGCTCACCAAACACGCAGTCCCGAGCAATGCTGTGCCATGTTTCGCTGTCAATGGTGGTCGCGAAGCGGGCCTACTCACCGAGGTTCATCGTGGGGCAGAGGCTGCAGACATCGTCAACGGGGCCATCACCATGCACCTCAACATGGAGATCCCTATCGGCGTCGGCGAAGTCGCCTATCTGGTTGCAGCAGGCACGCTTGTCGACCTCGCCGGACCGCGATTGCAGTTGCTTCCTACTGAACTGCTTGCCGCAATTCTGGTGGAACACCCACGTGGCCCATTCGGTGACAAGATCGCGGAGGTCTTCAGAAAGTGCGGCCTGAGGTACCCGGACACCCGTGCGGGTTATATGCAGAACGAGCTCAACATCGCCGAGCTGGCTGCGGCGCACCCCTTGGACCTCTGATTCGATAGGTTGATTCAATGCTGTCGGCGGTGCCGAAATATCAAGCGATCTACTCGGTGCTACGACAACAAATTCTGGATGGCGACTATGCAGCCGGTTCCAAGTTGCCTCCCCAACAGGAACTCGCGGACTCCTTCGGGGTGACGCTGATGACACTCCGTCAGGCGATCGCTGCATTGGAGTCCGACGGTTTGGTGTGGGCCGCTCGTGGGAAAGGCACGTTCGTGTCGGACCGACCAGTCGATATCTCTCTCGGTAATCTGTCGAGCTTCGCCGAGCAGATGCGGGCTGCCGGCGTTCCCTTGGAGACTGAGGTACTGACGATCGATGTTCGTTCTGAACCTCTCGCCGGCGGCGCGACTCGGGATCGACGATGACCTTCGAATGATCGTGCGCCGACGGACCGTGTCGGGTGTTCGGTTCGGATTGCAGCGGAGTTTTCTCGATGCCTCCATCCAGGTCCAGGAATCTGCACTCCTTGGTGCTGATGGCTCGCTGTATGGCGCGATCGAATCAGCGACTGGTTGGACGGTCGTCCACGCCCAAGAATCGATCACGGCCATAGCGTTGGAGTCCGAGGATGCGAGACTGCTCGCTTGTGAACCCGGACATCCGGCTCTGTTGTCGATCCGAACCTCGATAAACCAGTTCGGGCAGCCGTTCCTTTACGACGAGGCTGTTCTTGTCGGCGGGCGGAGTGTGATCGAAGCTGATCGCACCACGGATCGCTTGTCGCTGAGTTTCGATCACGTCGAGGTGTGAGGAACCGCCGCTCGACGTTCCGCGGGGAATACCTCGGTATTATTCTAGAGTTCTAGAATACTTTCTTGGAGAAGAAGGAGTCGCATGAGTCCAACCACGATTACTGACCTACCCCCGGGCACGTCCCCCGAGTTCATGGGTGAGCCCGATTCCAGGGGCTTTTTCGGAGAATTTGGCGGTCGTTACGTGGGTGAACCTCTGATCGGTGCCTGCCAGGAGGTTGAGGAGGCCTTCGTTGATGCCTGGGCCGATCCTGTGTTTCATGCCGAGTTCCTGAACCTGCTGAACGGCTATGGCGGGCGTCCTTCACCCACCACCGAGTGCGGAAACCTCAGTGAACAGCTTGGGTTGCGACTCCTCCTGAAACGTGAGGATCTGAACCACACCGGCAGCCACAAGATCAACAACGTGATCGGGCAGGCGCTTCTGGCCAAACGTATGGGCAAGACTCGGCTGATCGCCGAAACCGGAGCGGGTCAACACGGAGTTGCTACTGCCACTGCAGCTGCCCTCCTCGGCATGAGTTGCACGGTGTACATGGGCGAGGTCGACATGAAACGCCAGGCCCTGAACGTCTTCCGGATGCGCCTGCTGGGGACCGAAGTAATTCCGGCCATGTCGGGCAGTCGGACCCTCAAGGATGCGGTGAACGAGGCGATGCGAGCGTGGGTTTCCGAGGTCGGTGATACCCACTACTGCCTCGGGTCGGTGATGGGGCCTCATCCATATCCGTGGATGGTGAGAACCTTCCACGAGATCATTGGTATCGAGGCCCGCCAACAAGTGTTCGAAATGACCGGTGGTCTTCCCGATGTGGCTGTGGCTTGCGTGGGCGGCGGATCCAACGCGGCGGGGCTGTTCGCCGGTTTCGCCGACGATCCCGAAGTACGGCTCGTCGGGGCCGAGCCCGCCGGTGGCGCAGCCGCAGGCAGGGGAGTGCCGGCAATCGTTCACGGAATGCGGGCCTACTTCATGCAAGACGAAGTCGGGCAGATCCTCGAAGCAGAATCGATTTCAGCCGGCCTCGACTACCCGGGTCTGGGACCCGAACACAGCCATTTGGCCAAGACCAAACGAGCCGAGTACTACCCGGTCACCGATGATGAAGTGCTGGAGGCATTCCAACTGCTCAGCCGGGCCGAAGGCATCATCCCGGCCCTCGAATCAGCCCATGCGATTGCCTGGGTCACCAAGAACGCTCACGATCTGCGGGGAAAGACAGTTTTGGTGAACCTGTCGGGGCGGGGCGACAAGGACGTTGAGCAGGTACAGGAGATTCTCCAACGATGAGCTCGGTCACAACTACTCGATCCCTCGAGGCCTATCTCACCGAGCGGGCCCAGCAACACCGACTCGTGATGCCGTATGTGACCGCCGGAGTGGCTCCCGACTGGCTCGAACTGGTTGATGCAGTGATCGATGCAGGAGCCGACGCAGTGGAGATCGGTATTCCATTCAGCGACCCCGCCATCGACGGCACAACTATTCAAGAGGCAAGCGTTGTTGCCCTCGACGCCGGTATTACGCCGGCGGCGGCGCTACAGCAGTTGAGGGGACGCCGGTTCGGCGTGCCGTTGATCGTTATGACGCATTACAACCTGGTCTACCGGTATGGCCATGAACGGTTTGCGGCCGATCTTGTCGAGGCAGGCGGCTGGGCAACGATTTTGCCCGATCTCCCCTTCGAGCACGCTGAGGAGTGGCTGGCCGCGGCTGGTGCGGCGGGAATTGAAAACGTTCTTCTCGCCGCCCCGGTCACGAGCGACGAGCGGCTCCGCATGATCGTCGAGAACACGGGCGGCTTCGTTTATGTCGTCTCCACGATGGGGACCACAGGTGCCCGGGCCGGGGTCGACGATGCGGCAACGGTCTTGTCCAGGCGGGTGAGGGCGGCGACAGACAAGCCTGCGGTGGTCGGATTTGGCATCTCCAGCGCCGAGACCGCAGTAACGGCAGCTGCAGAAGCCGACGGTGTCATTGTCGCATCTGCGCTCATGAGGCGGATTCTCGACGGCTCGAGCGTTGAACAGGCAGCCGAGCTGGTGGCAGAGATTCGCGCCGGCCTCGACGCGGCATATCCCGGATCGTGACCATCGAACCCTTTCGTGGAGCGCCCAGATAGGTACCAATGTCCGAACTAGCGGCTATCGGCTAGTGTTTGGTTCTAGCGATCGTCAGAGGCAAGCCTTTGCCTCTGAAGAAACGGGATGAACAAGTTATGTTCGATGTACTTCCCGATCGACTTCCATGGTTCATCGGCGGCCCGGTTCTGGGTCTGCTCATCGCCGGACTGTTCGTTCTCGCCAACCAACCGCTCGGTGCCAGCGGTGCCTATGTGCAAACCAGCGGGTTCCTACGGCGTCGCGAAGGAGTGGTGATCTGGCGGGTTTGGTACTTCGTGGGGTTGTTCCTTGGTGGCCTGTTGGCCACTGTTGTGCTGCGAGAAGGCGCCGGTGTTCGCAGCGGCTATGACGCCCTCCGCGAGGTCTTCCCGATCGGTTTCACCATTCCGCTGGTGTTTGCCGGCGCCACTCTGGTTGGTTACGGCGCAGCCGTCGCCGGCGGATGCACGTCGGGACACGGAATGTGCGGCACCGCCCAAAGATCGCCAGCCAGCCTGGCGGTTACGGCAACTTTCATGGTGACCGCCATTGCAACAACCTTCGTCCTACGGATCCTCACCGGAGGGTCGCTGTGAACTCGACCGCTGCCAAACCAACTCCGGGGCTGATGATCGTGTCGAGGATGAATCTCGTCGGCTTGGTCTTCGGTATCTTGTTCGGTGCTGTACTCGGCGCATCGAATCTGCACGAGTACGACACGATTCACTTCATGCTTCGCCTCGATGAATTCGATGTGTTCCTGTTCATGGGGTCTGCCATCGCGGTTTCGGCACCGATCTTGTGGTTGCTGGAACGGCGAGGTTTTGTAACACCCCTGGGCGGAAAGCTTGCGTTGTCGAGGTCGCTTCCTGAGCGGCATCACCTCAAGGGCGGAGCGTTGTTCGGCGTCGGCTGGGCTATTGCCGGCACCTGTCCTGCTCCCGCTCTGGTGATGATCTCCTCGGGAGCATGGATGGGCCTGGTCGCCCTACTGGGCATCTTCCTAGGCCTGCATCTGCGGGAGCGAGAAGCACGACGCCAGCTCCGGTCGGGCAAGGTCGACATCACGTCCCGGTCCCTGCGGCCAAACGTGTCCTGACCCACCCCGACACTTCGGGCGAGAACAAATCGAATCGCCGGGTGGGGCTAGCCGGATGGCTCAGCGGCCCAACCCGACGGAAAACCCGAACTCCCACACAACCCCACCACCAACCGCAGTAGTCGTAGCTCGGGCGGGCTTCGGTATACCGTGAGCCGATGTTGACGGCCGGGCGACTCGCCCCAGAGGACATACAGCAACTGGGTTGGGAACTGAGGCCCGAAGGCCTGTGCCAGGACGATCGTTGTGTTCGGTTGCCGGCCGAGGCCGTTGCTGACGACGGCTCTTTGGACGCCGAGATGGTCGCAACTCGTCTGGGAAGGCCTTTGCTGCACGACGATCGCAGCGCAATGATGGCCATCGGTCCCGAAGCCGGACACCCGGCCCTGCGATCAGCGCAGCTGCCAGCTCTCACCCTTCATGACTTCGACAGGAATCCGTTCAACCTGGCGCAGTTGCAGGGTCGCAAGAGTCTGCTGGTGGCATGGGCATCGTGGTGAGGTTGCCGTGACAGCCTGCCAGGTTGGCAGGCGCTGCATGATGAGGTAGCACCGCTCGGGCTTGACATCGTGGCCGTTTCTCTCGACATCGATCCCGAGATGGCCCGGCCGTTCTCCGACACGGCTCCTCGCCTGGTTTCGTTGATCGACACCAAACACCTGACCACCGAAGCCTTCGGTTTCACCAACGTGCCCCTGGCGTTGTGGGTCGACGAAGGTGGCACGGTCGTGCGCGGCCCCGAATCTGCTTCTGTGGAACGTTCTGCCCTCAAAGACATGGAGATCGACGACAGCTGGCCGGACCGCCTGAAGTTTCAGCTCGCTGTTGCCCAGGCGATCCCGTCCGATCCCCGCACCTACCGCAATGCGGTCATCGATTGGGCTCGCAATGGCCCCGATTCGCCGTTTGCGCTCTCCGAGGCTGAGGTCTTGTCACGAATGAGTGGGCGAGACCCGAGCGAAGCCGAGGCCGTTGCCGCATTCGAGCTGGGCCAGTACTTGTACCACCAGGCCGGAGGGGGAACCGAAGGAGTGCGGGCAGCCCGCAACTGGTGGCAGCGAGCTCACGATCTCGACCCCGACAATTGGACCTACAAACGTCAAGCCTGGACGCTGGTCACCAGTGTCGCCGGCAAAGCACCCGACTTGCTTCAGGGACCGAACGACGTCTTCACCGGCAACTGGCTCGACGACGTCGTGGCCGGCGGCGGGGGAGAAACCTACGTGATCGACCCTCGATTGGAACCGCAATGACCCATCTCACCGCCGCTGACCAGCATCAGCTCGACGCCTACGAAGTACATCCCGACGGTGCCACGGCCGCAGTGATCATCGTGCAAGAGATCTTCGGCGTGAACGCCCACATCCGATCGGTGGTGGATCGCTACGCCGCCATGGGTTACCACACAATCGCGCCAGCACTGTTCGATCGGGTGAAGCCCGGGGTCGAGCTGGAGTACACCCCCGAAGGTGTCGCACAGGGTCGAGAGATCCGGGCCGGGCTCGAATGGGACGACTCGATGCTCGATCTTGCTGCGGCGGTCGGCGCTGTCAGTTCAACCGGTCCGATTGCCGTGATCGGCTTCTGTTACGGCGGCTCCATCGCATGGCTCGCCGCCCACGATCTTCCGATCGCCGCTGCTGTCGGGTACTACGGAGGACAGATCCATCAGTTCCGAGGCAAGGAACCGGCGGTGCCGGTCATGCTGCATTTCGGGGCCGACGATCAGGGCATCCCGCTGGAAACCGTGGCCGAGGTCAGCGCCCTCTATCCAGAGATCGAAGTGAACGTCTACGACGAAGCCGGCCACGGGTTCAACTGCGATGCTCGAGCCTCGTACCACCAACCCTCCGCAGACCTGGCCTCGGGGCGCACCCTCCGGTTCATCAAGAACGCCGGCGTGGTGTGATGGTCAGCTGGCCCGTTGGACGATCACCGGGCTGAAGCCGAACGGCAGCTCGAGTCGATGCTGGGCCAGGAGGGCTGTGTCGGCAAGGAGTTGCTCGGTCGGTCCATCGGCGACCACCCGCCCGGCGCTGATGATCACTGCCCGAGGACAGAGTTCCAAAGCCAGTGGCAGGTCGTGGGTGATGATGAGCTGGGTGAGGTCGAGCGATTTGAGAAGATTGGTCAACTCACGGCGGCCGGCAGGGTCGAGTCCGCTTGTTGGTTCGTCGAGAACCAGCACGTCGGGATGCATTGCCAGAACTGTGGCGATGGCGACCCGGCGTTTCTCACCGCCACTCAGGTGGTGAGGAGTCCTGTCTAGGAACTCCGACGCATCGACCGCCGCCAGTGCTTCAGCTACGCGGGCAGCCTGCTCTTTCTTGTCGAGGCCGAGGTTGGCAGGACCGAACGCCACGTCTTCCCGAACGGTCGGCATGAACAGCTGGTCATCGGCGTTCTGGAACACCATGCCAACGCGCCGGCGAATCTCACGGAGACTCTCATCGTTGAGGGCCATCCCATTCACTTCGATCGTGCCCTGTTGAAGTTCGAGGACGCCGTTGAGATGGAGTGCGAAGGTGGTCTTGCCAGCGCCGTTGGGGCCCAACAGTGCCACCCTTTCACCCGCTTCCACAGAAAGTGACAACTCGTTCAGTACGGGGTGGCCGTTCGGGTAGCTGAACGACAAATTGTCGACCGAGATGGAATGAGCGGTGGAGTGCATTGTGATGGCTTTCTAGAGAACAAGTGCAGCGGTGATGGCGAGAGCGATGGGAACAACGGGAACTGCCAACGAGCGAACCCAATCGGTAGGAGTGGCAGGCTCGTGGTCGAGCTGTGGCATCGTGCCGGTGTACCCACGGGCCAGCATGGCGCTGTGGACTCGCTCGCCTCGCTCGTAGGAACGGACAAACATCGCACCGGCGGCCGAGGCGATGGGTTTTGCCTGCCAAAGCCAGCGTGGATCGTGACCGCGAGCCGTCATCGCAACACGCATACGCCCCATCTCCTCCACGATCAGATCGAGATAACGAAACATGAATGCGACGATCGACACGACGATCGGAGGCATACGGAGCCGACCCAGCCCCCGTACCACCTCGGGAATGGGGGTTGTGCCGGCGAGTACGAGGCTGGCGCCGGTTCCCAGCGTGGCTTTGGCCAGCACGTTCCAGCTGGCCCACAAACCTTCGATAGATAAGCTCAGGCCGAGCACCGAGGTTTGCTCGCCACTGGCGACGATGGGAATGAACAACGCGAACCCAACAAAGGGCAGGACGGCGGCGAATCGAACGAGTGCTTGTCGCGGTTTGTAGCCGGCGACGGCCATGAGAATGGCGATTACCAGCGCATCGATCACAAACGCCCAGACCGCTTTGCGTGGCGTGAGCGCCACACCGACAGCGAATAGGAACGTGGCGACAATCTTCGCCTCGGGCGCGACGCGATGAATGGGGGAGTGGCTGTGGACCAGAAGGTGTCGATGGGCTCCGGCCATTTCAGGCCACTGCCGTCTCGTTGGTGACCGACCGGCGGCGGCCCGTCGTTCGGGCAAGGCCGTAGCCGACTGCGAGTGCAATGGCTGACCCTGAGAAACCTGCGATTGCCAGGCTCACCGACTCGTTCGCAACGCCGGTGGTTGCATAGTCGGCGAACACACTGCTGTCGAGCAAATGGTCGTCCGCCTGGTCAGCGAAACCTTTGTCTTGGGCAACGGTTTCCAATCCGTCAGGGTTGTCGACTGCGAACTGGCTCACCACTGTCGCCATCACGACAGCCGCGAGGATGCCCCCGGCCACGAACGTCCGCATCGGCACGGGCGTTCGATCGGCAAGAATCGAACGGTCGAGATCGGCAACACCGAACACGAGATCTGGTCGGGATGCGAGGACAGCGCCGATCGCTAGTGCGGTGATGAAACCCTCTCCGATGCCGATCAACAGGTGTACTCCCACCATCGCTGTGAACACATTGTCGAAGTCGATCGGTGCGGTGGCACCGAACAGCCACTCAACACTGAACGCCATGGCTGAGAGAACCACTGAGGCTGCCGCTGCCAGTCCTGCCGCTCCAATGATTCCCCCGACATTTCTGGGCATGAAGCGTCGGGCGAGCACGAACGCTGCATAGCCACCGAACGACGTGACGATCGCCATGTTCAGCACGTTGTACCCGAGCGCGCTCAGGCCGCCATCGGCAAAAGGAGGGCCTGGACGACCACAACGATGGTCACCACCAATGCTCCGGTGGCCGGGCCGAGAAGAATTGCAGCCAGAGCCCCACCCAGAAGGTGGCCGGTGGTGCCCGAGGCCACAGGGAAGTTGAACATCTGGGCAGCGAAGATGAACGCCGCCGCGATGCCGGCCAGCGGAACCTGTTTGTCCTTGAGTTCACGGCCGCTCTCACGCAGAGCGAAGCCGACAACGACGACAGAGATGAATGCGGTGGCAAAGGCCACCGGGGCCGACAGGAATCCGTCGGGCGCATGAAGGGCGAGGAGCATTGGGCGTGTTGCCTCCTGGGCAGGGGGACTATGACCCTATTAGCACCAAAACAGTTTTTGCAAACCGTTCGCAAAAAGGTCTCTGTGCTGGGTGGATGGTTTGAGGCTGGTGATCGGAAACGCCGCGTTTTCCACGCAGAAGGATCGTCGGCTGGTTTGCCAGCGGTCCCTTATGCCTCTGAGCGGATCACGTCGAGGCCGGACGGGTCGATCAGACTCCCGTCGAACTTCATACGGTTGTTGCTGTGCCCTACGTGATGGAGCCCGAAAGCTGATTGAAGGGCGGTGTGCATACCCATCGCATCGAGGGCGTTGTTGACCGACTGCTTCGCGGTTGTCAGCCCGAACATTGGTCGCCGCGCGATGTGAGACGCGAGCGCCAATGTCTCCGCCTCGAGTTGGTCCCGGGGGAACACCCGGCTGACCATTCCATGGGTCAGCGCTTCTTGGGCGGTTATCGCCCTGCCGGTGAACAACATGTCCTTCGCCAACCGATGGCCTACTTCGAAGGGGTGAGTGAAGTACTCGTGGCCGTTGACACCCAACGCCACAACCGGATCAGAGAAGGTTGCATCCTCAGAACACACGATCAGGTCCATTGGCCACACCAGCATCAGACCGCCGGCGATCACCTTGCCCTGCACTGATGCGATGGTCGGCTTCGCCAGATTTCGCCATCGCCAGCACAGGCCTACGTACATCTCGGCCTCTCTGGCCATGTACCCCTCTGCGTCGCCAGCGTTGAAGTGGCACTGCACACCCACGGGGGGCAGGTCGTTGATATCGCTTTGGTCCCCTAGGTCGTGCCCAGAACTGAAATGTTTGCCGTCTGCGGCAAGCACGATCACTCGCACGTTCTCGTCGCGGTTTGCCTCATCCAAGGCCTGGTTCAGTTCTGACAACATCAGATAATCCTGGGCATTGGCTGCCTCAGCGCGCGTCAGCGTGATCCGAGCCACACGATCCACCGGATTGTCCAATCTCACCCGTGTCCACTTGGCAGGTTCATTCTCGTTTCCAGCCGTCACAGGTTGATTCTCGCCCAGCGACCTCGACCATTGCCAGTTCCGGACCGAGGACTGAACAGCAGCGGGATCTGCTCGAGCGATGTGAAATGTAGACGGTGTGTCCTACCTGATCACGAATGTTGTGTTGCCCTGCACCGGTTGGGTGTTCTCGTCCACGTCACTGACGAGCGCATGCGGCGGTCCCCGGTGGCACCAGGCCACCAGTTGTTGCACCGCGTGTTCACTTCCCTCGGCAGCGACCTCTACCGTCCCGTCGGGGAGGTTCCGCACCCACCCGACCACGCCCAACTTCTCAGCCTGTGCTCGGCACGACCACCGAAATCCGACGCCGTGGACTCTTCCCTTCACGATCAGGTGACGCCTGCTCACAGCCATCGTTGGAGTCTGCCCCACCGTGGGACTGATCGCTCGGCGTCGAGTGCGGTTCCCGGCGTCAGTCTGGAATAGAGGCCGTCCAGTAGTCGACGACGGTCACATGTTCCAGGCGCGTACCCACGAAATCGGCGAAGGCGACGTGGTCGGGGTGGACCAGGTAGTCATCACGCGCCTCGACCGATCCGAATGTCAGCATGAAGCAGTGGGTCAAACCGTTGTTCAGAGCCTCGGGGCTGGAGTTGACGCCCCACTCAAAGGCTTGGATGCCGGAGACGAGTTCGGGAAGTGCCGCGAAGCGGCGTATGACCGTGGCGATGTCGCTTTCGGTTGCTGCATCGGCAAAGCCGAACAGGACGACGTGGCGTAGTGATTGCTCGGACACGGGCGCGCTCACCCGACCATCAATGGCTCGTCGAGCGCCCTCTGGGATGCGATCCAAAGAGCGCGCTCGTCAGTCATTGGCGACCGCAACGGTCTTCATGTTGACGAAGGCGTGGATTCCGGTCTCGGACAACTCCCGCCCGTACCCCGAAATGCCGATACCGCCGAAGGGAAGGCGAGGGTCCGAGGCGACGTTGGTGTTGACGAAACAGTTCCCGGTGACCATCTGCTCTGCTGCGATCCGACGGCCTCGGTCGGTGTCAGAAGTGAAAACGGCTCCTCCGAGACCGAACTGGGTGTCGTTCGCCAACTCGATTGCGTGGCGTTCGTCCTCGGCCTTGATGATCGCCGCCACCGGTCCGAAGAGCTCCTCGTCGAATGCCGGCATTCCGGGCTGGACGTTTTCAAGGGCGGTGACCGGATAGAAGGCCCCCTGTCCCTCGGGAACCTCACCGCCGAGTACCAGGGTGGCGCCCGCGGCGACTGAATCCAGTACCTGCTGGTGGAGTTCATCCCGAAGATCAGCGCGGGCCAGGGGTCCGAGGTCGCAGTCTTCTGAGGTCGGGTCGCCTACTCGATACGAAGCCAACTCGTCGATGAATCGGGGAACGAACTCGTTGTAGATGGCCTCTGCAACGATGAAACGTTTCGCGGCGATGCAGCTCTGGCCGGAGTTGAGCAGCCGGGCCTTGGCACATGCGACAACAGCTGAATCGATGTCGGCATCGTCGAGAATCACGTACGCATCGCTGCCGCCAAGTTCAAGTACCGAAGGTTTCAGGTTCTCTCCAGCGGCGCGACCCACTGAACGCCCAGCCGCTTCGGAGCCGGTGAGGGTGACCGCAGCGATGCGTGGATCGGCGATGATCCCTGCAACCCGATCCGAACCGATGAGAAGCGTGCGGAACAGGCCTTGGTCCAAACCCGCCTCTCGTAAGACCGATTCGATAGCCAACGCACACCCCGACACATTCGACGCATGTTTGAGAATCCCTGCGTTGCCGGCCATCAGTGTCGGAGCTGCAAAGCGCAGCACCTGCCAGAAAGGGAAGTTCCACGGCATGACAGCCAGGACTACTCCCAGCGGCTGAAAAACAGTCCAGGCGCCGCTGTGATCACTTTCTCGGGGGACATCTGCGAGGAATCCCTCAGCCTCGTTGGCGTAGTACTCACATACCCACGCGCACTTCTCAACCTCGGCTCGTGCCTCTTTGATCGGTTTGCCCATCTCGAGGGTCATGAGTTCAGCGAACTCGTCCTTGCGTCGCCTCAGCACAGAAGCGGAGTTCAACATCACCTCAGCTCGCGCCGCAAACGACCGGCGAGCCCACTCTTTCTGGGCAGCAACTGTCTCGTCGATGAAGCTGTCGACGGCAGCTTCATCGTGCGCCTGGTAGTCGTGCACGAACGATCCATCCGTCGGGTTTGTTGAGGTGAATTTCTGGGGTGAGCTCATGAGAAGGACCGTTCCTGTGGAGTGCTGTCGAAACAGGCGTATTCAGCTACGTCGGACTCAACTGCCAGTTCGGATGCGGCGAGGCGAGTCACGGTGGGATCGTACCCGTCACCGAATCCGCACACCCAGAAGATGGTCTGGGCACAGGGTGCTCAGCTCAGATGAGGATCACCAGATGTGTCGACTTCAGAGAGCGCCAGCAATCAATGGTCATCACACATGACGGCAATGAGCGAGGAGCCGTCCGGCAGTTCTACCCCGTCCTCGAGAAGCCACCAGCGTTCTATGTGGCTTGATCCGCTACCGACATCAGTGATCCTCAAGTGAAACTGTGAGTTGCCAACTTCTCCCTCAACCCCTAGTTGGACGCCGTCGCTGCCCCTGATCGAGCCTGACAAAGTTTCGTCGGATGCGACCTGCAACCGAACACTCACGCTGCCATCGCTGGACACCAGGCAGGTGGGCTCGAAGTCTTCGTCGTAGGGCTCGGGGTCAACCTCCCCGGCTGCGGGGGTCGAGGCGGTCGGCTGAGCTGGTGGCACCGTCGTAGCTCCAATGGGCTCGGTCGGTTGTGGCCTCGAACGAGCTTCCCCTCTGGTCTGTACAACGGCCTTACCCAATGTGGGGGACTCGGCAGTGCCAGGTTCGGTGACGGGAAGTGTTCCAGAACGCTGGTTGGCGAGAACTGTTTGGGTGAGTCCCAGGCAAGCACCGATGATGATGAGTCCTCCGACGACAACGCGAAATCGTTTCTTGGCTGACAGCGGGCTGTAGCCGTCGAAGCGATTTTGAAAATCCCGGATCATATTTCTTTGCACTCTTGTGGGTTCGGAGCCGCTGCGATGTGCGGTCTCTCGCGTAGTTAACGTCTCCGGGTGTGGAATCGTTCAGGACAAACGGCGCCGCCCCCGGACTCTCGCGATGTCCGGTTCCGGGCTTGGGTTCTGTTTGGGGCAGTTGGGCCTCGGGAATGCCACACTGGGAGAGCCAACCAGTGTCGCTGAATCCGTGTAGGTTCCCATGAACATCTCAACACCAAGGACAGGCCGATGAAGATCCTCGTCGCAGTTGACGGTTCTGACGAGAGTCGGGACGCCATGACCAAAGCCTTCGAGCTATTTGGGGAAGATGCCAACTACACGCTTGTGAGTGTTGGCTCTCCCACGCTTCCTCTCACCCTGGGTTATCCAAGCGGCGGTTTCACGAGTCCGGGCGAGATGGAGATCGCAGCCAAGGCGGCAGAAGATACCGCCCGAGCGGCAGTCGACGAGGCAGAGCACCTATTGCACGCCGCACATGTCGACACTGTCGTGGCGTCTGAACCAGGGTCCACCGGATCATCGATCGTGCGGGTCGCCGACGACCTCGAGGCCGATGTGATTGTGATCGGGTCGAGGGATCGGGGCGTGTTTGCTCGTTTGTTCGAACCTTCGGTAGGTAAATACCTCATCGACCACGCCAACTGCCCTGTTCTGGTCGTGCGCTGAAGGCAAAGTTCGACGAGGGTCTGAGGAGTTCCCGGGAGGGCTTGATCCGGGAAAGTGCCACCGGCCATGCGCTGATCTGTCGGGTGGCATGCCCCGCTTTGGTCTCTGCTCGGGCAACAATCCGAAGATGAAACGTGCACTGGGACGTCACCAGCGAACCGATCGGCTGTTGCGCCCGCTCGAATGGAACGGGTCCGACATTCCTCAAGGACTGGTTTGGCTGGATCTCCTTTGGGATGACCCCTCGGACCTCGACGTTCTCGACACAGTGTTCGGCTTCGATAGTGCGGCTAGAGAAGACGTATTGGATGTGGAGCAACTACCCAAGTACAACGTCTACGACGACCACATCTTCGTGGTGCTCCACGCTCTCACCCACGATGGGCATCAGGTTGACACCATCGAGATCGACTGCTTCGTAACCGAGTCGGTCTTGGTCACGGTTCATCAAAGGGAGGTGATGGCCGTCGATTGGTTGTGGGAAAACGCCCAGAGATATGCACACCTCAGCAACGAAGGTGGTCAGGAAGTGTTCGGTCATTTGATCGAAGCGATTGGCCGGCGCTATCTCGAAGTGTCAGCCGAGTTCGAGTTGCGGGTCGATCGAATGGCCGAGCAGGCTCTCCGCGGTGAATCAACCGTTATCTCTGAAGTTCAGGACCTGCGTCGAGCCGAATCGACCATCCGCGCGATCTTGCGGCCCCAGCGTCTGGTTGTGAGTGAACTGATCCGGAAGCGCACAATCGTGGTGGGCGAAGACGCCAATCGCCAGCTCACGGATGCTTTCGATGTTCACAATCAGGTAGTTGGTGCCCTCGAGACCGTGCGCTCCCTGCTCACCGACACACTCGACACCTATCGTGGGTCGGTCGCCGAGCGGCAGGCCCGTGCAGCCACACTTCTCACCGTGTATGCGGCCATTGTGCTCCCGATGACACTGATCGCCGGTTGGTATGGGATGAACACCGAGAATCTGCCCGCTGCCTCCGAACCCTGGGGGTGGATGGTCGTGACGGCCGTGATGGTTGTTGTTGGAACCGTGTCGTGGGTTGCGTTCCGCCGCCTGGGCTTGCTATCGCCTCCAGCATCGAAGCGCCGGCGGTCGGTCAACCTGGCGAGCTCTGCTCTGGCACCATTGCGACGTTCGGTGATGCTCGACGACTAACCCAACCTGGCCGGGAACGTTTTGCGCCGGTGTCGACGGTCACCAAAACAAACCGCCCGGGGTGAGGCGGTGCAACAGGTAGCGTTGTACTGCTGGCTGTGCACGCCAACCAACGTTGATAACTGGAGAGTCCCTGATGTATTCAAAGCTTGGAAGATGGTGCTTCAACCACCCCTGGCGGGTGCTCGGCGGATGGCTTGGGGTTCTGCTTGCCGTCGCCGGATCGCTCGGCGCCATCGGTCCGTCCTACGACGGAAGCTTCGAGATCCCAGAGTCCGAATCGGCCGACGGGTTCGCAATCATCGACGACAAATTTGACGGTGTCGGTTCTGGCTTGCAGGGGAGCATCGTGTTCCTGGCCGAGCAGGGGGTCGACGATCCAGAGGTTCAGGAAGCCATCACCTCGTACATCGAAGAGATCCTCAGCGAAAACGGTGAGGGCGACACCTTCGAGCAGATGCAAATCCGGTCGCCGTACGCTCCCGAAGGGCAGTCCCAGATTTCGCCATCACGTGAGATCGCATTCGCTCAAGTCAGTCTCCCGCAGAGCACCGATCAAACAGCGGCATCATTGATGGGCGTGGAAATGCACGACCGAATCCTCGAAGGAGAGCTGAGCGAGATCGATGGGCTCCAGGTGGAGATCGGAGGGGCAGTCTTCGCCGAATTCGAACCGCCTGAATCTGAGCTGCTCGGGCTCGCATTCGCCGTCGTCGTCTTGATCGTGGCCATGGGATCGGTTGTCGCCATGGGCACGACGATCGGCGTCGCTGTTCTCGGTGTGGGCATCGGCGGCATGTCGATTGCACTGCTCTCCAACATCACTTCGGTGCCCGACTTTGCCAGCACCATCGGTTTGATGATCGGCCTTGGCGTCGGTATCGATTACGCGCTCTTCATCGTCACCCGCTACCGAGAAGCCCTGCGGCAGGGATTCGACCCGGAAGGGGCGACCGCTGTAGCGATCGATACCGCCGGGCGGTCGGTCATCTTTGCCGGGGCCACGGTGGTCGTTTCACTGCTCGGGCTTCTCCTGGTCGGCCTGCCGTTCATCTCCGGACTCGGGTACGGGGCTGCTATCACGGTTGCGGTCGTGATGGCGGCGTCTGTGACCCTCCTACCTGCGGCTCTGGGTTTGGTCAGGGAAAAGGTCAACCTGACCCGCTACCGGGGCATCATCGCCTCCGCTTTCGTTGCGCTGGCGTTGCTCGGATTGGGCCTGAGCATCCAGCCGTTCCTCGTCGGCCTCCCACTGGCCCTGGTCATCGCAATCGCTGGCTACCTGCCCTTTGCTGGGCCATTGAAGAAGGAGCTGCCACCCCGCAGGGAGGTCGCCATCCGCGACACGGTTTGGTATCGCTGGAGCCGCACTGTGCAGGCCAGCCCCTGGCTGTGGGCGATCGGCGGCACGGCGGTACTTCTTTTCCTCGCCATACCGCTTCTTTCGCTGAACATGGGCTTTTCCGATGAAGGCAACTTCCCCGAAGCGACAACCACCCGCAAGGCGTACGACCTGCTCGCCGAAGGTTTTGGGCCCGGGTCGAACGGACCGTTCATCATTGTCACCGAGATCGCCACACCCGATGATCTGGCAACTCTCGGAGCACTCTCGGCAACGCTGAACCAGATCGATGGTGTGGCGTTCGCATCTCCACCGCTCCCCAACAATCCAGACAACCCGCAGGCCGCGATCATCCAGCTGCAACCCAGCACTGCGCCTCAGGACATCGAAACCGAAGAACTGGTTTCCTCGCTTCGAGACGAGCTCATCCCTGCTGCGGTGGCCGGCACAACCCTCAGTCCCAAAGTCACAGGGCTCACCGCGGCGAACATCGACTTCACGGAATTCCTTGGCGGACGAATCATCGTGTTCTTCGGAGTGGTACTCGCCCTCAGCTTCTTCCTTCTGATGGCAGTCTTCCGGTCGATCATGGTTCCGCTCAAAGCGGTGATCATGAACATGCTCAGCATCGGCGCTGCCTACGGCATTGTTGTAGCGGTCTTCCAATGGGGCTGGTTTGGAAGCCTCTTCGGTATCGAAGGCGCTCCGATCGAACCCTTCATCCCGATGATGATGTTCGCCATCGTCTTCGGTTTGTCGATGGACTACGAGGTATTCCTGCTCTCCAGGGTGAAGGAGGAGTACGAACGCACCGGCGACCCTGTCAACTCTGTCGCCGATGGCCTGGCGATGACAGCCCGGGTGATCACCGCAGCAGCTGCGATCATGGTCGTGGTCTTCGGTAGTTTCATCTTCGAAGACAACCGAATCATCAAGTTGTTCGGACTGGGATTGTCGACGGCCGTGCTGATCGATGCGTCGCTCGTTCGTATGCTGCTCGTGCCTTCAACAATGCAGTTGCTCGGTGCCCGCAACTGGTGGTTGCCAGGTTGGCTGGATCGTATTCTTCCCAACCTCAACGTAGAGGGCGGCCATCACGAGCCACCGGTGGGAAGCGAGGGTTCTGGCTCGGAAAACCTCGATCGCGAACCTGCCATGCTCTAGTTCCGAGACCTATTGCCGTCTCACGCTGTCCCGACGTCGGGCGGAGGGCTATACACGAAATCGAACTCCGCCGATCCGTTGCCGGCTGTGACGATGATCGGGAACTGATCGGGTCCGCCCAGCGCTGAGAAGAATATCGCAAGCGACCAGTTGCCGTCTTCATCGACCAACGTGGTGGCCACACCGTAGGGAGAGGAAATCGTGACCGTCGACAGGGGAGTTGCCGTACCGCTGAAGTACTCATACGGCTCGACCTCGACGCTGCCCTTGTACAGCTGAACGGCGCTGAACTCCACAGCTGCGACGGGCGAGTCGTCGGCGTCGTAGAAGACATCCACACTGCGTCGTCTGATCTGGCCGTCGGGTCCGATCGTCTCGAAGATTACGGTATTCAGCCCGGGAACCAGCGACACCTCAGTTGTCCATAGTCCGTTTTCTGCGACCTCTACTTCGCGATCGAGCGTGAACACCCGGGTCCCTGCATTGGCCCACCCATCGAGTTGAATTACCCGTCGGTCGGATCGTTCCGGAGCGTTGACCGTGAGGACCGCTGGGATGGCCGACCCGACAATCGTCGTGGGCACGGTGACAACCGGTCGTGATGTGACCGGGGACGAGTCGACGGGATCGAGTGAGGTCGATTCGGTCACTTGCTCACCAAACGGCAAGGTGGCCGGGTCGACCGCAGGGTCAGGTCCCATCAGTGGCACAACCGCCGCGAGAGCACCGGCGCCGACGTAGAGGAAGGCGCGCAGCGTTCGACCGATTGGCATGAGTATCTCAACGACCAGCGGGGCGTGTTCTTGAGCCGAAGCGGATGTTTCACCCACAGCTGAAAGAGCGCCGGTCCGACTTCTCGTCGCGAGGAGCCCTCGTGTCACATGGGGCAATGATTGGGCACGGTCGGACTCGACGTTGGTCTGGGCCGGTCTGTTGGGGTACTGCGGTGATCCGGTCGCCGCTCACGCAAGAACTCGAGATAGGCGTCCACCATCGGATGCCCCACCGTCATTACCAACCCGCTCGGCGGCCCTACGGCGACCGGGGGACCGCCTGACTTCCCGCTCGACCGGTGCCGGTGTAAACAGTGGGGTGTGGCACCGGCTGACTCGAAATCGCAACTCCTGTGGGCCGGGCTGTTGGGGTACAGCGTCGATCCCGTCCTGGCTGATGGTTCGCAGCTCGGGGACCTAGCGCTGACCGATATGCTCCGGTTCAGTGACGTTGGCCCTGGATTGCCCGTTGGGCAACACCGCTTCGAGGCGGGCCCACTCCTGGTCGATGGTGGACTCGCCAGCGGCGAAGATGGAACCCTGCTCGCCGAGGTCGAAGCCTCACACAGGGTTCGCGGGCAGCCACTCTGCCCTCGCCCCAGCGCCGCTGGCAGAGTGCACGATCGACTCCTCGTGATGCGAGTCGGGCGAGGCGTTGATGACGCCGAACAAGTGCATGCAGCCCGTAGTCGGTGCCGAACTCGAGATGGCAGCAGGGTCGGTGTTCGACGGGGGACGATCTGGCGGAGCCATACAACGGGCACCGTCGCGGTGGTGATTTGGCTGTGACCCCTCAGCAGCACAGCGAGGCCCTTCCAGAAAGTACCGTTCGAGTACTCGAGCCGTGGGCAGGATCGGCGGCCGAGCTTGCAGAGCAGAAAGGCGACAAAACCATCTCGGTCTGTCTCCCCGCCCGGAACGAGGAGGCGACCGTAGGCCCGATCGTGGAGGCCATCGTCGATCATCTCATCGGTCCGGGCTTGGTCGATGAGCTGCTTGTCCTCGACGATGGTTCTTCCGACGACACCGCCCGTGTGGCGAAGGAGGCCGGGGCCGAGGTGGTGGCCGTCTCCTCGATCCTTAGCGAGCAGACGCCGGGCAAGGGCAAGGGAAATGTCTTGTGGCGGAGCATCGCCGCCAGCTCCGGTGACCTCATTGTCTGGTGCGACACCGACCTCACCAGCTTCACAGCCAGCTACGTGACCCGACTGGTCGCACCGTTGCTGTTCGAGCCCCAGCTGGCGTACCTCAAGGGGTACTATGTCCGACCGCTGGACGAGGCCGGTCGGGGAGGCGGTCGAACTACTGAACTGGTGGCTCGTCCGCTCCTCTCGTTCTTCTTTCCTCCATTGGCGACGATGCATCAACCGCTCGGCGGAGAGAGTGCCGCTCGCCGGGAACTGCTCGAACAAGTGCCGTTCGTCGAGAGCTATGGAGTCGAGATTGCCCTGCTCATCGACGCACTTCGACTGAGGGGTATCGAGGCCATGGCCCAGGTGGATCTGGGCGAACGACGCCATCGGCATCGGGACCTCGGAGCCCTCTCGGAGCAGGCCTCGGAAATCCTGGCCGTGGTACTGGATCGGGCCGGGGTCGGTGTTCCGGATCCACTACCCCCACTCATCACCCGAGATGGGATAGCTCGTCCCGTCAACTCTGCCGAGCGCCCACCGATGCTCACGGTCGAGAGCTACCGGTGGTCACGGCGTCATTGATGTTCAGGGAGAAGCGGCATCTCGAGCAAGAGATCGTTTCGATCCATATTGAGCTCGACCCACCTGTATCAGCAGGTTCAGCGTCAGTCCGAGTCATCAATCCAACTTGCCAGTTCCGGCCGCTGCGCGCTGGAAACGACGTTCAGATATGACCTCACACGCACAGACCGCAGCCGAGATTCTCGACGAGCTCTGGCTCGGGACGGCCACCAAACCGGCAGGCCGATTGTATCCACATCAATGGAGCTGGGATTCTGCGTTCATCGCTCTCGGTAACCGCCATCGCAACTGGGATCGAGCGTGTTTGGAGATCGAGACGTTGTTCGAGGCTCAGTGGCCCAACGGCATGGTGCCCCACATCGTGTTCGGGCCCAGCGACCATGACTACTTCCCGAACGCGGCCTTCTGGAATGTTCGAGGTGTTGCCAGCGAGCCCCCGAAACGTCCGACCTCGGGAATCTGCCAGCCGCCGGTCCACGCCATTGCGGTGAAACTCATCGCCGATTCCCATGAGGAGGGGAGCAGTTTCGTTCGTCGGATGTACGAGCCGTTGTCGGCCTGGCACTCCTACCTGCACGATGTCAGGGCCGTCGATGGGCCCCTGGTCGAAATCTGGCATCCGTGGGAGTCGGGGATGGACAACAGCCCGGCATGGGATGCTCCGATGGAGGCACTCGAGTTCGAACCCGACGACGTCCCTCGATATCGACGGGTAGACGTAAATCTGATCGATCCAGCCGACCGCCCGTCGGACGCAGAATACGACCGCTACGCCTACGTCGCCGGTCGCCTCCGCGACGAGGGATACACGCCGTCGGAGCGCTCAACTGTTCCGTTCCGGGTGAGGGACGTGTTGTTCAATAGCGCTCTCGTCGCATCCGAGCGGACCATCGCCCACCTCGCCGCCCTGATCGGCAAGGACCCTGCGCCGCATCTGCTAGCAGCCCAAGAACTCGAGGCGGCGATCCACGAGACTCTGTGGGATGAAGAGGCCGGGTTCTACTTCAGCCGAGATGCAGTCAGGGGCGAACCGCTGAGGAGCTGCATCGCAGGCGGGGCGTTGGCATTTTTGACCGAGATCTCCGACCGCAGCCGGCGAAACGCACTGCTCGAGTCGATTGACCGTCGCTTGCTGGTTGAGGTCGGGGACGGTGCGGTGATTCGAACCGCGGCAACCGACACCGAGGGATTCGATCCGATCAGGTACTGGCGCGGTCCTTCGTGGATCCAGATGAACTGGATGTTTGCCTACGGTCTCGAACACAACGGCGAGCCCGAAAGGGCGGCCCACATCCGACGGGGGATTGTCAACCTGGTTGAAGGCGCCGGGTTCCATGAGTATTTCGACGCTCCCAACGAGCGGGGCCACGGCACAGATCGGTTCGGGTGGACCGCAGCCTTGTACCTCGATCTGTTGGCTAGCGGGGCAGATTGAACGCGGCGGGGTTCAATCGGCCGATTCAGGCAACGGAATGTGGCTGGACCAAGCCAGGTTCGCAGTAGTAGTGAAATTCGAGTCGACACAACAGAATCGGCAACTCCGTCTGCTGGCGGTGGCGCTGGTCCTTTCCATGTCCACATGGTTTTCCACCGCCGCGGTTCTCGGTCAGCTGCGTACCGCCTGGAATCTTTCCGACGGCCAGGCGAGTTGGCTCACAATTGTCGTTCAGCTCGGTTTCGTCGCCGGCGCAGTCCTGTCCTCGGCCACGAACCTCGCCGATCGCGTGCGGCCACTGCGCCTGATCTTCCTTGGCGCATCGGGCGCTGCGGTGGCCAACGCTGGCCTGGCGTTGGTCGACGGCTTCGGTGGAGCCTTGGCCCTTCGGTTCGTCACCGGTGCCTTTCTTGCTGCGGTCTACCCGCCTGCATTGAAGGCGATGTCGGCCTGGTACCGCACCGGCCGAGGCTTGGCGCTGGGGGTCATGATCGGGGCACTCACAGTTGGATCGGCGCTCCCACACCTGCTGAACGGTTTGGGCGGCGTCGAATGGAAGATGACGTTGCTTGCCGCATCGGTGCTCACCTTGGCCGGAGGGATTCTTGTCGAACGATTTGGCGTCGCCGGCCCTCATTCCCAGCCTTCGGCGGTCTTCGATTTGGGTCAACTGGGAGCTATCGCTCGTGACCGGGAATTCCGGCTCGCCAGCCTCGGATACTTCGGGCACATGTGGGAGCTCTACGCCATGTGGGCCTGGATAGCTGCCTTCTACACCGATGCTCTGGAGTCCGCCCGTCAAGCAAGTTTCGTTGCCTTCGCAGTGATCGCCGCCGGCGGAGCCGGATCGGTATATGCCGGTATCGTCAGCGATCGACGAAGCCGATCCCAAGCTGCAGCTCTGGCCATGCGGTGGTCGGGATCGATATCGCTGTTCGTCGGTTTCCTCGTGGACGCACCAGCGGCACTTCTGGTGGCTGTTGGGCTCCTCTGGGGATTCTGGGTGGTGGCCGACAGTGCGCAGTTCTCAACCATCGTCTCCGAGACCTCCCCGCCCACCTACATCGGAACCGCGCTCACGATGCAACTCGCCGCCGGGTTCGTGCTCACCGTGTTCACCATCTTCCTCGTACCCGTAGTGCGGGACGGATATGGCTGGGGATGGGCCTTCATGATGTTGGCCCCCGGCCCGCTGGTGGGAGTCTGGGCGATGCGGGCTCTTCGTCGAGGTTCTGCCATCGAGGCT
The DNA here is from genome assembly GCA_963751955.1 of uncultured Acidimicrobiales bacterium. Classification (GTDB taxonomy): domain Bacteria; phylum Actinomycetota; class Acidimicrobiia; order Acidimicrobiales; family SZUA-35; genus JABDIY01. The sequence goes on from CAVVWM010000008.1 coordinate 85,563, forward strand.
TCTAGTGTCGGGTGATGGAAAGCCGTCTGGTTTTGGTTCGACACGGAGAGACCGAGTGGTCGGTGAATGGTCGTCACACGGGCCGTACCGACATTCCCCTCACCGCCAAAGGTGAACAAGAGGCCCGTTCAACTGCGGACACATTGGCTGAGTGGGACTTCGAGCGCGTCTTCTCCTCACCGCTCTCGCGGGCCCTGGCCACCGCTCGCCTCGCCGGCTTCGAGCCCGAACTCAACGACGATCTGTTGGAATGGAACTACGGCGATGCCGAGGGTCGCACCAACGCCGAGATCGTGGCCGAGCGACCTGGCTGGTCCAAATGGGCGCCCCGTTCTGAAGGCGGCGGGGTGAATGGAGGTGAGACACCGGACCAGGTGGGGGAACGAGCCGACCGTTTCATCGCTCACGCCGGTCACGTTGAAGGTGAGGTGCTGGTTTTCGCCCATGGCCATCTGCTGTCGATCCTGATCGCCCGATGGCTCGGAATGGACGCCAATGCGGGTCGGCTTTTCCCACTTGCAACCGCCACCGTGTCAGTGCTCGGGAACAAGCGATCTGACGGCATCATCGAGACGCTGAACCACCGATGCGGTGGTTTGCTGCCCGAGAGACCGGTCGATCGATGACGGCATTCCCGGGTACTTGACTAGAAAAGTACGGACAAATAAGGTGGGCTGGGTTCAGCTGGTCATTTCGCCGGCCGCCGAGCTTCGTTTAACGGAGTGATGGTTTCTCACAGCATCTGAAGGGGTACCCGAGCATGACCCGTCTGGGCTTTCTGCTGGATAGTGACAATTGCATTGGCTGCCACGCCTGCACCATCGCCTGCAAGAGCGAGCACGACGTGCCGCTGGGGGTGAACCGCACCTGGGTCAAGTACATCGAGACCGGTACGTTCCCAAATGTCGCCCGCAAATTTAATGTGATGCGCTGCAACCAGTGTGACGACGCCCCCTGTATGACCATCTGTCCCACGTCGGCGTTGTACCGGGCTGACAACGGTGTCGTCGACTTTCAGGACAACGACTGCATCGGTTGCAAGAGCTGCATGAACGCGTGCCCCTACGACGCGCTGTACATCAATCCCGAAACCAACACAGCTCACAAGTGCAACATGTGCAACCACCGGATCGAAGTCGGCTTGGAGCCTTCATGTCAGGTGGTATGTCCCACCGAAGCCATCAAGATCGGCGATCTCGACGATCCGAACTCTGAGATCAGCCGCATCATCGCCCGTGACGACGTGGCCGTTCGTGCACCCGAGCAGAACACCAAACCCAAGGTGTACTACCGGGGAGCGGATCAGGCATCGCTGGATCCAACGCGGACCGCAATCGCCAACGACGGGATGATCTGGGCCGACACGCTGTCGGGCAACATGAAGCGTCATCCCACCATTCCGGTGACGCAGGGTTCCAAGCCCGCCGATCTCGACGGCGTGGTTGCCCGCACCGCATACACAACCTCCCACATGATGACGTGGAAGGAAAAAGTCTCGGGTTATCTGGTGACCAAGGCGATCGCCGCCGGCGTGATGCTGGTCGCCGCGCTGATGGTGCTGATGGGTCACAGCGGCGAACAGGCTGCTGTGGGTGTTGTGCCGCCGATAGTTGCCGGAGCTTTTCTCGGTCTCACCGGTGTGCTGCTGATCGCCGACCTCAAACAACCCGGTCGCTTCTACTACCTGCTCACAAAAGGGAACTGGACCTCCTGGCTGGTGAAAGGTGCGTACGTGTTGATGTTCTTCGGAGGCGTCAGCGCCCTCTGGTTCCTCGGTGGCGTGTTCGATTCAGCCGGATTGCTGAAGGTTCTGGCCTTACCAGCGGTGATCGGCGCCCTCGGAACAGCCGGCTACACCGCTTTCCTCTTCGGTCAATGCGAGGGTCGTGATCTCTGGCAGACACCGCTGCTGTTGCCGGTGCTCCTCGCTCAGGCCGTCACGGCCGGAGGGGCAACATACGCCATCCTCGATCTGTTCATGACTCTTCCTGAGGTCGACGCCATACGTTGGGTGTTGCTGGGAGGAGTAGCTGCCACCGCGTCGCTGATCGCCATGGAGCTGACCTCTCGGGGTAGCCGTCATGTTGAGCTGGCCGTGCACAGCATGACTCATGGTCAGTACGCCCAGCAGTTCTGGTTGGGTGGGATCCTCGTGGGTCTCGTCGCCCCAGCCGTACTTGTGGTCCTCTCCCTCGCCGCTGATGTTTCCAATCCCGTTCTCGCCGCCATCGCCGGAGTCCTCGCCCTCGTTGGCATGTTCGCCTACGAAGACGCCTTCGTCCGCGCCGGCCAAAGCGTGCCTTTATCATGATCTTCGCTCGCCTCCGACGGTGCGTGGCGAACGGGCACGATGCTCCTCGACCGCTCTCACGCCGGTGTTCGCTGTTTCGGTCGGGTCGCTCCGATCTCGCTCCGCTCGGACAGAACTGCACGCGCTCGTGCTGCCTTGCTGGCGCGGCGGCAACGTTGCCCTTCGCTCGCCTCCGACGGTGCGTGGCGAACGGGCACGATGCTCCTCGACCGCTCTCACGCCGGTGTTCGCTGTTTCGGTCGGGTCGCTCCGATCTCGCTCCGCTCGGACAGAACTGCATGCGCTCGTGCTGCCTTGCTGGCGCGGCGGCAACGTTGCCCTTCGCTCGCCTGCGACGGTGCGTGGCGAACGGGCGATGCTCCTCGACCGCTCTCACGCCGGTGTTCGATGTTTCGGTCGGGTCGCTCCGATCTCGCTCCGCTCGGACAGAACTGCACGCGCTCGTGCTCCTTGCTGGCGCGGCGGCAACGTTGCCCTTCGCTCGCCTCCGACGGTGCGTGGCGAACGACCCGATTCACGACCACATACAGCCCTCCAGCCAGGCGTCAAGCTGCGGAGGACGGAGCAGCAGAGAGAGCGAGACTCAATTGATTGAGCGGAGCGAGACCGAAGCGACCCGAAGTGAGGGACGAACGAAGGCGAACGGGAGCATAAGACTATGACTGATCTCAACAAATACCCCCCTCTCGAGCAGTGGCATGACTGGCGTGAGCTCGATGCCAAGGCATGGCCAGAACGTAAGGAGCGCAACTACGCCCTGGTGCCCACCACCTGTTTCAACTGTGAGGCCGGCTGCGGGTTGGTGGCGTACTTCGACAAGGAAACCGGCGACATCGCCAAAATCGAAGGCAACCCAGAACATCCCGGTAGCCGGGGTCGTAACTGTGCCAAGGGTCCGGCGACGCTGAACCAGGTCTATGACCCTGAGCGGATCATGCATCCGATGAAACGCAAGGGTGCGCGTGGCTCTGGTCAGTGGGAACGCATCAGCTGGGAAACAGCTCTTACCGAGATCGGCGGTCGAATCCGCACTGCGATCAACGAAGGTCGCAACAACGAGATCATGTACCACGTCGGCCGTCCCGGCGAGGACGGCTACACCGACCGCGTGCTCAAGGCATGGGGCGTCGATGGTCACAACAGCCACACCAACATCTGCAGTTCCAACGCCCGCATCGGATATCAGAGCTGGATGGGCCACGACCGCCCGTCTTCCGATTTCGAACACGCCAAGGTCATCTTCTTGATCTCGGCCCATCTCGAGAGTGGCCACTACTTCAATCCCCACGCGCAGCGCATCATGAAGGCCAAAGAGAACGGCGCCAAGATCATTGCCGTCGACCCTCGCCTTTCCAACACCGGCGCCAAGGCCGACTACTGGTTGCCCACCTGGCCCGGCACCGAGCCGTTCCTGGTCCTGGCGATCGCACGCCTGCTCATTTTGAACCAGACCTGGAACGCAAGGTTCATGGAGCGGTGGACCAACTGGGAGACTTACCTGAAGGCCAAACACCCCAGCCGCACGGTGGAGTTCAGCTCCATGCGGGATGCTCTGCTCGACGAGTACGCCGAGTACACACCCGAGGCGGCCGAACAGAAGACCGGCATCGACGCCGACACCATCCGGGAGATCGCCGACCTGATCGGGGAGCACCCCACCCGCTTCGCATCCCACAACTGGCGAGCCGCTGGCGCCGGTCATATGGGCGGCTGGCAGGTAGCCCGTTGCCTGTTCTTCCTGAACGTGCTGACCGGTTCGGTAGCGACCAAGGGCGGCACCGCCGGCAACGGCATGAACAAGTTCAAGCCGGCCGCACCTATCGGTGCACCCAACACCCACTCCTGGAACGAGCTCGAGTGGCCCAAGGAGTTCCCGCTGGCGTACCACGAGATGTCGATCCTGTTGCCCCACTTCCTCAACGAGGGCCGAGGCAAGCTCGACGTCTACTTCTCCCGGGTCTACAACCCCATCTGGACCAATCCCGACGGGTTCAGCTGGATGGAGGCGCTCACCGACCAGGACAAGGTGAACTGCCATGTGGCGCTCACCCCGACGTGGAGCGAAACCAGCTGGTTCGCTGACTACGTGCTTCCCATGGGCGTCGGTGCAGAACGCCACGACGTCCACAGCTACGAGACCCAAGCGGGCCGCTGGATTGGCTTCCGGCAGTCCACGTTCCGCCGATTTGCCGAACTCCAGGGCAAAGAGATCGGTCCCGATACCCGCAGCTATGACTACAACCCGGGTGAAGTATGGGAAGAGAACGAGTTCTGGATCGACCTCAGTTGGCACATCGACCCCGATGGGTCGATGGGGATTCGGAAGTGGTTCGAGTCCGAGAAACATCCGGGCAAGCCAGTCACCATCGATGAGTACTACGCCAAGATGTTCTCCGAGAACGTTCCCGGTCTCGCCAAGGCAGCTGCCGACGCAGGTGAAGAACCTCTCGAGTTCATGCGTAACCGCTCCGCTTTCGAAGTGCCTACCGATCCTTATGAGCCCTACGAAAAATCGGTAGCCGCCGAAGCCCTGGCCGACTGCGTGAAGGATGCCGACGGTGTGTACCGCAAGGCGGGAACACCGGGCACCTGGGATGGCAACCTGGAGACCCTCGCCGACCTGAAACTTTCTCCACTCGGTGATGGCTCACCGGCGGTCGACATCAACGGTGAGGCCAAAGAGGGTTTCCCCACCCCCTCCCGCAAGCTGGAGCTGTACAGCAGCACCCTGGCCGAATGGGGCTGGCCCGAGTACGCCACTCCGAAGTGGATTCCTTCTCAGGTCCATTGGGAAGACATCGACATGGCCGGCAACGAGCGCATCTTGTTACCGACGTTCCGTATCCCCACCTTGATCCACACCCGCTCGGCCAACAGCAAATGGCTCAACGAGATCAGCCATCGGCATCCGCTGTGGATCCATCCCGAAGATGCCGAGAAGTTGGGGATCGAGGAGAACGGCTTGGTGCGCATCAGCACCCGGATCGGTCACTTCGTCATCGCCGCATGGCGTACCGAAGGCATCCGTCCAGGGGTCGTGGCCGCGTCCCACCACATGGGTCGCTGGCGGCTCGAAGAGGACAGCGCCCGCAACTGGTCCTCGAGCAAGGCGGCTATCACCAAGAGCGACAACGGCGACGGTTCCTCAATCTGGAAGTTGAAACGTGAGCACGGTGCGGAGCCCTATGAGTCCTCAGACGACGACACCGGACGAATCTGGTGGAAGGACACCGGAGTACACCAGAACGCAACGTTCTGTGTACAACCCGATCCGATCAGCGGCATGCAGTGCTGGCATCAGAAGGTCACCGTTGATCCCGCCCGACCCGGCGATGAATACGGTGACGTGGTCGTCGACACCGCCAAGAGCCGTGAGGCCTACCTCGACTGGCTCACCAAGACCCGGCCCGCTGGAACCAACGACTCAGGCCTCCGCCGACCCCTTTGGTATGCCCGACCGCTGAAGCCCGCCCCCGAGATGTACAAGCTGGAGTGAGCATCGAGAGCTCCTCAACCCGACTGTGGGCCCGCATGTTGCGCCTACCCTTGAGAACGTGAAGTTCACTCGCCCCAGCAATGGCGACGTTGTTGCCGGAGTCTCTGTTGCGTTGGTGGCGATACCACAAGCGTTGGCCTATGCCGAACTGGCGGGACTGCCCGCCCGGCTCGGTCTGTACGCGGTCGCATTGCCGGCGCTCTTCGCCGCTGGGTTCATGTCGTCGCGGTATCTTCAGACCGGCCCGGTCGCGCTCACGGCCCTCCTGGTGTTGGGGGCGCTGTCGCCATTGGCGGCCGAACGGTCTGATGAGTACATCCAACTGGCAGCGTTGCTGGCCTTGATGGTCGGCGTGATTCGGCTGGTCTTCGGGCTGGTTCAGTTCGGTCAGATCGCCTATCTGCTCAGTGAACCGGTGCTGACAGGTTTCACGGTTGCTGCTGCACTTCTGATCTTCTTCTCTCAACTTCCTCGACTGGTGGACTACGACCCCGGTGACGTGGGTGTGCTTCGTGGAGTCTTCGAGGAACTCACCCATCCTCGCGACTGGAAACTCTCAGCCATCCTCTTCAGCGTCATGACGGTCGTGATCCTCATAGGCGGCAAAAGGATTCACGCCCTGTTTCCGGGCGTCCTCGTGGCGGTCATCCTGGCCGACATCATCAGCTCTGTCATCGGCTACGAGGGTTTCACCGTCGATAGCCTCGATGGTGCGTTCCTTTCGCTCAACTTCTCCTTTCCTTGGGATCGCTTTGTAGATCTGATCGTCCCTGCCTTGGTAATCGCCCTGGTCGGATTCGCTGAGCCGGCAGCCATCGCTCGCACATACGCGGCCGAAGAACGACAAAGTTGGAATGCAGATCGCGAAATGGTGAGCCAGGGCGTCGCCAACCTCACGTCTGCCTTCTCTGGCGCATTCCCGGTGGGCGGGTCTTTTTCTCGCAGTGCCATCGCAAAAGCTGCAGGAGGTACCAGTCAATGGACCGGCGCTATCTCCGCGATTTTCGTGTTGGCGGCATTGCCATTCACGCCTTTGCTGAACAATCTGCCGAAGGCAGTTCTGGGAACGATCGTGATTGTGTCGGTCTTCAAGCTGCTCAAGTTCCGCAACATGGCCATCTTGTTCAGGGATTCCAAGGCTCAGGCGTGGGTAGCGCTGGGGACCTTTGTGGCCACGATCGCCTTTTCACCCCGGTTGCAGTACGGGGTGGTGACGGGCATAGGGCTTTCGCTGCTGGCCCACCTCTACCGAGAACTCACCGTCACAGCGCCGTCGTCGTTGGAAGAAAACGTGCTCACTGTTTCGCCCCAGGGCGTGCTGTGGTTTGCCACCGTGCCCTTGGTCGACCGGTTGATCAGGGACGAGCTGGCAAGACACGACGACATCTCCGAAGTCGTGCTCGACCTGAGCGGTGTCGGTCGCCTTGACTACACCGGTGGCGCTGCAATCTCCCGCCTGCGGGAAGAGCTGCGGGCTGGAGGCATTACGTTCACCACCATCAAGGTCAACCCCGCCGCTCAACGGTCGGTGTCGGTCCACCTGAAGTAGGGTCTCCGGTACCTTTGGAAGTTTGGGCACTTGGCGTAGCATCATCGCGTGGATGACCAGGCTGGCGAAGAAGTACTGCGTCGCCACGGACAGCGGGTCACGGCGGCTCGAGTCACCGTATGGCAGGTCCTCACCGACGCCACCGAGCACCTCACCGCTGAATCGGTGGCTGAGCTGGTAGCCGCCGTTGACCCGTCGATAAACCTGGCATCGGTGTACCGGTCGTTGTCGTTATTCGAAGAGATCGGCGAAGTCCGCCACTCACATCTCGGGGCTGACCGCAGCGGTTACTGGGAAATTGGGCACCCTGATGAACACTTCCATTTGGTGTGCAGAAGCTGTGGTCAAGTGGATCATCATCGGGGAACGTTGGTTCAACAGATAAGGGACCACCTGAGCGATAAGGAACACGACTTCGTTCCCGAACGGATTGAGCTGACGGTCACCGGTCTCTGCCACGACTGTCATCACCGACATTGAGGATGTCGGCGCCTCTGGGGGTTAGGACAGTGTGAGTATGGGTGAGGCAGAGAAGTCCGGTGCGCCACCCAGGGGTTCGGTGACCGATCGGGGCACCGAGATATCAGCCAAGAGGAGCCGACCCACGGCGGGGTGACCGCGAAGACCGGTCTTGGGCAATGCCAGGGTCATCGTGGTCTCGGCGGTGACGAAAGCTCCCGGCGTCTCTCCGGTCGTTACGTTCACCCCACTCGGCGTGTCGAGCGCAACTACACCGTCGCGCCCGTTCACTGCCTCGATGAGGCCGAGGGAAGGTCCTGAGGGGGCGCCGCGAAGCGAATATCCGATCACCGCATCTATTGTCACGTCGGCGTCAGCCAGCTCGGGTTCTTGGCGAACCCTCATTTTCTGAAGTATCTCCATTTGCATCGAAGGAACACCGACGAGCTCAGCTGGGGCCCTCGTTGCGGTCACCGAGACCTCGACCCCGGCGTTGGCTAGATGACGGGCCGCAACCATGCCCCCGCCACCGTTGCCTCCCGAACCGCAGGCCACCGCTACCGAATTCGGCTGATAGATGTCGAGCACAACCCGAGCCAGGTTGCGACCGGCGTTTTCCATCATCTGGAGGAGAACGATGCCCAGGTCTTCGATCATCACTCGATCGACTTCGATCATCTCTTCTTCGTTAATCCACCCGACATCGTCGGATCGAATCGACCGAAACCGAACCGGCACCATGAGGCACGACTATCGCAGCGCTATTCCGAACCTCCACCGTTCGGGCTAGACAGGGGCTGTGGACATCTACCAAGCAATGAGCACACTGCGGGCGGTTCGAAGACTTCGGGCGGATCCCATTCCAAAGGACGTGCTCGAACGGGTTCTTCAAGCCGGTTGTTGGGCACCCACCGGTGGAAACCAGCAGCCCTGGCGGATGATCGCGGTCTTGGATCCGGATGTGAAACAACAGCTCGCCGATCTCTACGCCCCCGAGTGGTCCAAATACGTTGCAACGTTTCTCGAACGGATCGAAGGCCAGCCCGAGGCTGACAAGTGGAAGCGCGTTGGCGCTGCCGGCGACTACCTGGCCGACCATCTTCATGAGGCGCCGGTCATTCTGATTTTCTGTGCTGACCCATCTCGTATGGCGATCACCGATGCTCACCTCGATCGCGTCAGCATGGTTGGCGGAGGTTCGGTGTATCCCGCAGTGCAGAACGTGATGCTGGCCTGCAGAACCGAAGGCCTTGGCTGCGTACTGACCACCCTTCACTGCAAACGCGAGCCCGAGGTGAAAGCTGTGCTCGGCATCCCCGAACAGTGGGCCACCGTGGCGATGGTGCCGATCGGATATCCGGTGGGGAAAGGGCATGGGCCCATCGCGGAAAAGGTCCTGAAGAAATGACCTACCGGGATCGCTGGAAAGAACCTTGGGTCAGCGAATGAAGATGAGGCTGAATTCCACGAGGCCCTCGTCGCGAACCGAGATGACCTGCGTCGACGGATTGTCTATCCCGTAGTCGGTGAACAGAACATCGATCGATCCGAGGGTTTCGATTTCTCCGTCGATCCATCGTGCCGTCAGCGGGAACGTCACCGTGTTCGTGACTCCTCTCAGCGTGAGTTCACCGGTGGCGTCGGCCGTGATCGTTTCGCCCTCGGCAGGAACCGAACCGAGTTCAATCGGTGAGGTCAGTACGAAATCGGCCGAGGGGAACTGGTCGGCGCTCATGATCCTGCCTTTGAATTGCCCGTCGCGGCGGCTGTCGTCGCTTTCGATACTTGCCACGTCGACGCTGAAATTGGCATCGGTCACCTGCGTGCCCGAAATTGTGAGCGACCCTTCGATCTCCGACGTGCGACCCACCGCCTCGAAATCGGAGAGACCGCCGGCGAAGTCTTCCACGACCCGGTACCCGGCCACGGAGTTCCCGCTGAGTTGCCAGGTGCCTTCGATGCCGTCGGGGGCTGGCGCTTCCGACGTGTCGGACGTAGCGGTGGGCTCGCTGGTGGTTGTCGTCTCATCGGAGGTCGTCGTGGTGGCTCGTTCACCCAGAACCAGTTCGTCAGGTCCCTCGTCGCGCAAGGTGAACCAGGAGAATACGGCGATGAAAAGCACCACGATCAGTGCGAGCACTGCGAGGAGGGCCTTTTTGGATCTGGACATGGTAGGGAGCGTAACCAGGTGATCGAAAGCGGAGAGAAACCGTGGTCTCAGGCGTGATGGAGGCGCTGGGGCAGTGCTATACGAACCTCAACCCCGGGGGAATAAAGCACGATCGGCTCCCCCGATGGTTCGGGGAGACCGGCCGCCTGAAGCAACGTTTCGTCCCACGACAGAAGCTCGGCTCGGTGGAGCGGCCACGGGGGATGATCAACATCGGCCCACATCAACCTGTTACCCAACGTGGTTCCCAGCGCCCAACGGGCGGTCAAGAAGTGTTCGAGATCGGTGATGTCGGAAGGATCGATCGGCTCACCGCGGCGAACCGAAACCGTGCTGCTGGCACCCTTGGTTCCTAGCGGCCAGCGGCGCTTGCCCGAGTATGTGATGACGTCACCGGTCTCTTCGATCCTCATCCTCGCCCAGCAGTAGGGGAGCTGATAGGTCACTCTGGCCACCAACGTCGGGATCAACCGGGTGATGTCGAGGCTGCAGAACCACACGGCTCGTCGACCGTCGGGGTCGACGATGTAGGTTCTGATGTTCGTCTCGGGAAACGTCGACAGTGGACCGAATGCAGGGAGCCCGGGCACGCGAATTCGTTGCATGTGGAACGGGATCAAGCCGACCCAGCCAGCACCGTCGAAAGTATCCACTCGGTAGCCATCGGGCAGGAGCGCCTGGATCTGGTCGGCAGGATAACGCCAGTGGAGTGAGGTGAGCTTATGCCAGCCTTGCACCATGATCGCCCTGGAGACTGGGCGAACAGGATCGGCGGTGACCGGTTCGATGTGGAGTGCAGTGATGGCCTTGAACCTATCTGTCCCAAACGAGGGTCGGCTGGTCGGGCCGAGGCAACGAACGACACGTCAAGGGCCTCTCGGACCTACCCTTTGTGTATGGGGATCAAGAGCATTCACGAAATGGTCGAAGCCGCCAAGGCCGAGATCGACAACATCAGTCCGGCCGAGGCAAAACGTCGCATGGACCACGAGGGAGCACTACTGGTAGACATTCGCGATGTGCGAGAGCTCCAGAAGCTCGGTGTAGCGGTTGGTGCGCACCACGCACCTCGAGGGATGCTGGAGTTCTGGGTGTCGCCTGACTCGCCCTATCACTCCGACGTGTTCGACGACGATCGTGAATACATCTTCTGTTGCGGGGCAGGCTGGCGTTCGGCTTTCGCAGCCAAGACCATGCAGGAGATGGGCATGGAAAGAGTGAGCCACGTGGAAACCGGATTCGCCGGCTGGGTAGACGATGGCATGCCGGTTCAGCCCTACGAGGACTGGAAGGCAGCCCGCAAACGTTGAGAGGACCCCAGCTAGGTGGCATGGCGTTGCCAGATCCGGCCATCGCTTGGGAGGTCGTCGGCTTCAACATCGTTGACAACTCGGTTTCGGTCGGTGACCTGACAGTTGCTCTGGGACGACCCATCGGTAGACCGCAGTGGTGGTTCGAACCCTCCCTCACCAGCCCGATTCACGGAGTCGACCAAGCCCTGCCAGCCGAAAACCCCGGCCGGAGCAATCCCAACGGTGCCACCTCGGTCGACCACATCGTGGTGATGTCGCCCAACCTCGAAACCACAACAGCAGCGTTGGAGGAGCAAGGGTTCGAACTCCGACGGTCCCGGCCGATCGGCAAACAGGAGCAACGGTTCTTCTGGGCTGGCACGGTCATCATCGAAGTTGTCGGCCCCGGGGTGCCTGAAGCGGAAGGACCGGCCCGCATCTGGGGACTGGCGCTGGTCAGCGAAGACCTGGATGCATCCAAGGCGTTGCTCGGCGAACGCCTCTCCGATCCCAAGGACGCCGTACAGCCAGGGCGTCGAATCGCGGCGATCCGAACCGCAGAACACGACATCTCGATCATGCTGGCTCTGATGACGCCTCGCTAGAGCAGCTCGCTCAGATGTCGGGTATGGGCATTCTGTAGCGCAAGCTGGGTTTGACTCCGCTGCACCGACGGAACCGAAGTTATGTGAAGGATTACCGAGTGCAGGTCGTCGTTGGAACGGGCCACCACTTTGCACAGGAGGTCGCCGATCCCGGTGACGGTGAAGATCTCGATCACCTCGGGAATGGTGGCGAGCGACTCAACCGTTTCATCGTGGGTTCCCTGGCTTATCTCCAATGTGCAAAAGGCGGTCACTGGGAATCCGGCGCTCTTTGCATCGAGATCGGGGCCGAAGCCGGTTACAACACCGTTCTCGCTCAAGCGGTCGAGCCGGCTGTAGACGGTTCCGCGCGCGACCCCTACCAACGTTGCGATGTCGGTGAGTGACGCCCTGGGTCGACGCCTCAATTCTCGGATCAGGGCCCGGTCAGTGGGATCAAGTTGGTCTGACACTTTGTGCAGTCCTTGCCGAAGTTGATGGTGACTACTAAACGATTTGTTCAATAATACACCTTTGAACAACGCGAATCGCTGCCACTGTTGCGCTGATGGGCGGCGACATGTGTAGTTGCATCATGCTCAAGAAGGTTGACCACATCTCCTACGCCTGTCAAAAGGGAAGCATCGAGCGCTGGGCCTGGTTTCACATCGAGGTCGAGGGCGGGACGTTGATCAATCGGATCGACGACGTCCGTCCCGGTGATCCGGAATCCAGCATGAAGATCTGGTGCATCGACTACGGAGAATTTGGCGTTGCCCTCATCGAAGGCATCGATCGGGAGAAGAAGTCTCAGGTCACCAAGTTCGTCGACAAACACGGTGATCACACCGTGCAACACGTCGCCTACGACACCGACGACCTCGAGAAATTCATCGAACGGATGAAAGGCCTGGGCGGAACCCCTCGCGGTGAGGTGCTCGTACGCAATGACGGTTTCGGAGTGCTGAAGCAGATGTTCGCCCGCGGCTACGACGAAGGGGACGCCGCTGAGGCGAGCTTCCCCGAATACGTCCAACGTCCGCAGGTTGGTGATGCTGAAGACGTGGCGATCACCTTCGCCCAAGAGACGGGCAAGGGGTTCTACGACCAGATCGAAAACGCTGTCGCCGAAGGCGACGAGGCACCGTTCTTCGACTTCTCTCACATGCCCTCGGAGTGGAAGGTTCCTGAACCACAACCAAAAGGCATCTGACCAGAACAGATACTGTGGGCGGCATTCCTGGCCGAGCATTCTTTCATACTCCATCCCGCCCGCTTGTCGTTGCCGCTGCTGCCATGTCGGCTGCGGGTCGATATTCGATGTTGTGGATAGCTGCAGCCGGACTTGGTTTGTTGTTCGCCACTGATCGATCGGGTTTCGGTTGGTTCGAGGTGTCGATCGTGGCGGAGTGGATGCTGACCAACGGGCCGGTCAAGCTGCTGTTCAGGCGGGACCGTCCCAACAACTCCGATGTCCGCGCCATGCTCCCCGATTGGCTACACCCACCACGTTCCAGCTCGTTCCCGAGCGGCCATTCGTCGGCGGCAGCGTTTGCAACGATCATCTTCTGGTCCTGGTCCCCGTGGGCCGGTGCGCTGTGCGGGCTCGTAGCGCTGGCGATGGGAGCCAGCCGCGTGATCGTTCGGGCGCATCACCGCACTGACGTGCTCGCCGGCTTCCTTTGGGGTGCTCTGCTGGGTGCACTATCGCTGGCGTTGCTGGGAGACCGCTTGCCCACGTGAACCCATCAGTTGCCTCGAAGCGCCATCCAAAGCCTTCGGAATGGGCCCTGGGGAACCAGAGAAAGGCTGTAGAGCTTGGCATCGCCGAAAAGGGTGGCGGCGACGACTCGCACATAAGGTGCACCGGGGACGGCCTGGTGGAGCAACTCCTTGCGGTCACCGAAGATAGTGGTGGACTGAAGGTTGGCTCGCACACCATCGGGGAGTATCACCGTGACGTCACCAAAAATCGAATAGACCCTCACGGTGCAGTCGCCCGTCAAATAGGCCGACGACAGGTCGATCAGAACGTCGCCGAAACCGGACCCATAGGTGATCTCGGAACCCACGCTCACCCAGCCACCCACCTTGACTTCACCGAACACCGAATATGAGACCCGAGCAAGCGGGTGTCGGGGGGCAGGAGCCGTCGGCGGCGGAGGTAGGGGTAGTCCCTCGAGCGAGAGTTCCAGCTCGCCACGGGTTCGGGCGGCGTAGATCTTCTCGAATCGCTCATCCAGTTCTTCGAATCGGATCTCATCGGCGGCCATGGCGCGCTGGATCTGTTCCACGGCGATCTGACGATCCTGATCGCCGATCGGCTCCTCAGGATCGGGAGGTTGCTGGTATGGACTTGGGTGGTTCATGGTTGGGTCACGATTCGCCGGCTCTGCTCCCAGAGAGCCTAGTTGAGTGCGAAGTCGCCGAATTCGTCGTCGGTGCTTTCGAGATGTTCGAACTCGATCACACCAATTTCTTCGAACTTGGTCCGAAGCCAGCCATCGCCGGCGTCGATCAAGCCCAGCTTCCGGCAATTGGGAACGATCTTGCTGAACAGCAACCGCTGGAATTCTTTGGTCTCGGGTGGGCCATTCAGCATTGCGTCGATCAGAGGGCGCGGATTGTCGACCCCCATCTTGTGCCACACCTCCTGTCGAAGGAAACGGTCCCGCATCCGCAGCGCTGCCTCGAAAGCGAACTCCTGCCGCTCTCGAATCTCGGCGGTGGTCATGTCTTGGTAGACCTCCTGGAGACTCAAGACCCCGAAAGCGACGTGTCTCGCTTCGTCGCTCATCACGTATCGGAGCAACTTCTTGAGCAAAGGCTCTTCGATCATCTGATGCAGGAAACCGAACGCGGCCAACGCCAGACCCTCGATCATGATCTGCATCCCGAGATAGGTCATGTCCCAGCGGCTGTCCTCGATCACATCGTCGAGCAGTTGTTGGAGGTGAGGATTGATCGGGTAGTGATCCTGGAGCTTGGTGTCGAGATACTTGGCGAAGACCTCAACGTGGCGGGCCTCGTCCATCACCTGGGTGGCGGCGAAGTACTTGGCATCGATCCAGGGGACGGTTTCCACGATCTTTGCGGTTGCAACCAGTGCGCCCTGTTCCCCGTGGAGGAATTGGCTCATCTGCCACACAAGGGACTCGTGGGCGAGGGTGCTCCATTCCTTGTCACTCCAGTTCGCGATGGGACTGCCGGGTTGGTTGGCGAGATCGTAAAGGGGCTGATTCTGCATGGCCGCGACAAGCTTGAGATGGTCGGCCATTTCCTCGGGATCAACGTTGATTGACCAGTCGAGGTCGGTCTCACCGTCCCACATTGCACCCTTGGCCTTCTCGTACAGCTTGTTCAAGCTGGGTCGAGCGCCTTTTCATAATCCCAGGTGAAGATCGTGTCGGCGTTGTTCGTGACGGTGGTGATGACCGCGTCGCGGTCGGTGTTGGTCTGCAACAGGATGTTGTCGATGTTGTTCGGATCCTCGAGCAATGCCATGCCGTTCCCTTCAACGTTGTGTCAGCGCCTCGTTACCAACGGGTAGCAAGGCCCCTCAACTACAGTATCGGGCTCGTTCGGGTGAGTGTTAGCGCCGGTCAGCCGAGCGCAACCATTCGAGCGCAACCATCAGCGCAGGCGAGAATGCGGCTCTGGACTCAAGGCGTCTAGGTCATCGGATTCCTGTATGTGTTGAGGTAGGTGATCTCTTCCAACGGCCCCCGCACTGCAGGTTTGAAATCGGTGCCCTTGGTGTACGCAACCGGAATGAGGCCGGCCTGGGTCAAGTGGGCGGGGATACCAAGCAGTTCCGCCGCCTCTTGTTCGAGGTTGAGATGAAGTGTCGTGTAGCAGCTGCCAAGCCCGCGACTGCGAAGCGCAAGCTGGAAACTCCACATCGCCGGAATGATGGACCCGTAGAGCCCGGCGCCTTGGACATTGGTTCCGTCGGGTCTACCGATGATCAGGGGAATCACATGGACCGGTACGTGCTGCAGATTCTGGGCCAGGTACGTTGCGCTGCTGACGACACGCCCGGTCTGGCTCTCCGCATCGATGTCGTCGGTTCGTTGGGTGAAGTAATCGCCAGCGCCTCGCCGGTAGATGTCGGCTAGGGCAGCCCGTTTGTCGGGATCGGTGACCACCATCCAGCGCCAACCCTGTGCATTGGATCCAGTGGGCGCCTGAACTGCGAGCCTGAGGCACTCGAGGATGACATCGGAGGGCACATCCCGCTCGAGGTCGAGCCGCTTCCTCACGGCTCTGGTTGTGCTCAGCAGTGCGTCGGTTTGTTCGAGATCAAACTCCATACAGCAACTATCGCACGCACCTGTCCGCCGAGCCCACTGCGTACCCATCGCTGAGCGAGTGATCCATGACTTTGACACCGGATCAACCACTCGGCGACAGGAAATGTCGACTGAACCTGTGCGATCACGGCAAACTGGTGGGGCGACGTCGATTCCTTCGGTTCTTTTCCTGTGTGTCCACAACGCCGGCCGCTCACGAATGGCGGCTGGTTTCCTGACCGAACTCGGAGGCGGTGATGTAGCGGTGTACAGCGCGGGCTCGGCCCCTGCGGACTCGGTGAATCCTGTTGCTGTGGAAGCGATGCACGAAGTTGGAATCGATATCTCGGATCGGAGCCCGAAAGTCTGGACCGACGAGCTGGTGCGCGAAGTCGACGTGGTCGTATCGATGGGCTGCGGAGACGTGTGCCCGGTATATCCGGGCACACGCTACGAGGACTGGTCCCTTACCGACCCTGCCGGGCAGGGCATTGAGCTCGTCCGCACCGTAAAGGATGAGATTCGCGGTCGGGTGGAGTCACTCTTGGACGAGCTCGTCCCTGGTCGATGATGGTCGGCCACCGAGCCGTTGTCGCCCGACCAACCGGAGAATAAGCACCTGGGTTGTGGACTTAGTGCTAAATGTGACGACTGGCACTGTTGAGTACTGCATCCAAGCCTCGAGTGGCCTGCGTAGGTGGTCTTCAAGATCCCCCATCCCCAATCACCTCAAGGAAACCGAAAATGAAGAAGACCGTACGTACCGGAGCATCACTCCTGCTCTCCCTCGGCCTCGTAGCCGCCGCCTGTGGATCCGATGATCCAGAAGCCACACCGGAAGAGACCACAACTACCACTGAGGCCATGGCCGAGCTCGGCAACATCGCCGAGGTCGCAACCGAAGCAGGAAGCTTCAACACCCTTTTGGCCGCTGCAACCGCTGCGGATCTCGTTGGCCCGCTCACCGGAACCGATGAACTGACCGTGTTTGCTCCGACCGACGACGCCTTCGCTGCTGCGCTGGACGCTCTCGGCCTGACCGCCGACGAGCTCCTGGCCAGCCCTGCGCTTGCCGACATCCTCACCTACCACATCGTCGCCGGTGAAGTGAAGAGTGACGTGGTCGTCACCCTCGACGGCCAGGATGTCGCAACCCTCAATGGGGCTACGGTCAACATTTCGGTCGACGGCAGTTCGGTCAAGGTGAACGACGCCAACGTCGTGACCGTCGATGTCGATGCCAGCAACGGCGTGATCCATGTGATCGACGCTGTGCTGCTCCCCGCTGATGTCGCCGCCGCCCTCGGTGCCGACGCAATGGAAGATGAGGACGCAATGGAAGATGAGGACGCAATGGAAGACGTCCCCGCCACCGTTGTCGAGATCGCCCAGAGCTCGGATGACTTCAGCATTCTGGTCGAAGCAGTCATCGCCGCTGACCTCGCCGGGACCCTGAGCGGCGAGGGCCCCTTCACCGTCTTCGCTCCCACCAACGATGCGTTCGCTGACGCACTGGTTGCGCTCGACCTCACCAAGGAAGAACTTCTCGCTAGCCCCGACCTCGCAGGAATCCTCACCTACCACGTGGTTCCAGCCACGGTTCTTGCCGCTGACGCCATCGCTGCCGACGGCACCGAAGTTGCCACCGTCAACGGTGACACCATCGAGGTCTCTGTGGTCGACGGCAACGTGATGGTCGACGGCGCAACCGTTACCGCCACCGATCTCATCGCCGGCAACGGTGTCGTTCACGTGATCGACGCTGTCATCCTGCCCGGAAGTTAACTCTCCCTTCGTCTTGGAAGTCTCTCCCCCTCCCGTAGACGAAGAAGCCAGGGTCTGACCCCGGCCGCGGTGTTCTCACCGACGGTCGGGGTCAGACCCTTTTCGTTTCCGGTGATCTCGATACGGCCGAGCAGGCCGAAGTGGTCGCTGAGGTGGAACCGGTGCCCGTCGGCCTCCAACGGTGTGTCGAGTACCTCGACCTCGCTCACCGAAACGCCGGGGGAGGCAAACCACCGAGTGAAGTAGGCCCGAAATTCTCGAGCTTCGCGGCCCGAATGGAACGGGTTGAGGCGGCTGTCCCACGTGGGTCTGGGCGGTCGGGACCCATGGAGGCCGGCACTCTCGAGAGCATCCACCTCGGCGATTCGGGTATTGGTGTCGCCGACGATCACCAGCCGGGGGGTCGGGCTCGTTTCTACGATCTGGGCCAACTGCTCAAGCCGCTGCGCTTCTGCTCGTTTCCCGGAGCCGGGGGACAGGTGAACGTTGGCGACGGTCAGTTCGTCGTCGAACGTGGTCAGGATGGCGGCGCCGGCGATGGTCGTCACCTCGAGGTTTCCGGCCATGATCTCGTGTTTGACCAACGTGGCAAGGTGTCCACTGTGGCTCTTGGGGTTGGCTCGCATCATCCCGTGGGTTTCCACGAATGGCACCATGGCGGGCAACTCCTGGAGAACGACAATGTCGGGCGAATAGTCGAGCGCTATCTCCCGAAAGGCAGCTTCGGTGTTCTCCAATCCCCATGTATGGGGTGCCTGGGCCGAGCGCTTCATGAGCGCAAGGTTCCAGGACAGAAACGACAGAGAGGTCACCGGTACAGGTTGGCGTACCGATCGATCAGTTCGTCGAAACTACGGGCGAGATTCCAATCGTTCGACGCAATGATCCGATCGAAGTTCACCCGGAGCGCATTCACTCTCGGGTGCCCGACCCGCCGATGGCGCCAGTAGATGCGAAGGTGTTCTGCAATTCGCAGGTGCCTCGCTGCAGACCCTGTCGCCGTTGTCACCGCCTCGTCCATATGTCGAGTATCGGCCAATCGTGCTCGTCTGTGAAGTCGAAGCCTCAGTAGTCCAGAAAGACCTCGTACTCGTCGGGGTCAGCCCGGACCCATCGCTCGATCCCGGGTACGCCCGTGAGATCGGTCTCGATCACTCGATCTGCTACTTCGGGGTTGATGGTGATCAGCGGCGGTGCCGGCCATGGGCTGGACCGGTCGATCACGACCAGACCCTCGGTCTGCCCGCGTGCGGCAGCCCAATCCCACACGGTGTGATCGATCGCTGCCACGTCGGCGCGTTCTTGCTGCAACGCATCGACGGACTGAACGTGCGAACCGGTTTCGACCTCTCGGCTGAAGAGATCGATCGACCGACGGTGGGTCTGGAGGTGTTCAACCAGAGCGCCATATCCCGACCACGAGTCGTAATCGTTCACGGCCAGAACCGATCCCGCCACGTCGGCG
Source organism: uncultured Acidimicrobiales bacterium (assembly GCA_963751955.1). Lineage (GTDB taxonomy): Bacteria > Actinomycetota > Acidimicrobiia > Acidimicrobiales > SZUA-35 > JABDIY01. The sequence goes on from CAVVWM010000008.1 coordinate 104,966, forward strand.
AGTGAGGCATAACCGCTCGCCTTCCGGGCGACGACCACCGATTGATACACGGCCTTGGTCCGACCTTGGAACACCGGCGCAGCTCCCAACGAACCTGCAAGAGCACCGCTCTGAATCAGCCGCATTCCTAGGAGTCCGCACACCCACACGCCGTCGAATTGGCCGCTCGTGGCCCCCCTCAGTCGCTCCTGCCATGACCGGGAAGCATCGAAGGTAGCGCCCAGTCGCTCACAGGTTGCGGTCAGGATCTCATCAGCATTCTCGGCCAGCAACGTGGTGAAGATCACGGTTCGACAGGGGCACCGGTGATCGTTGGGGCAAGTGGCTCCAGTGGTACCTGGGGCGTTGTCAGGACCCGAACCGCCGCCCACGTAGGCGTTACGTCATAGTCCCAGTATTTGGTCGTTTCGATCTCCGCGTGACCTGTGCCTGTCACCCCTCCTCGGATGTAGCCGTTGTGAATGCGCACGCTGTGATAGACCTTGGGCGCAACCCGATCTACGGCGTGCTTATGGGCCGAGCTACCTCTCCAGGCCTCACGGTCTTCAGGAACCGAGTGCACTACGAGGTTGGCCCAATGGTGATCAACCAGCTCTACCGAGCTGTAGCTCATGATCCCGGGATAGTTGTGAAACTCGCTGAGGAGGTCCACTTCCACTCCGTCGAGATCGGTGACGTCGGCATTGACCCGACGATCCCCAAAGAAGCCAACGATGTTCACCAGTTCGCTCTCCAACAAAGCAGGGGGGTCGCACATCACCACGCGGCGCTGCAGACCGTGAACTTCCCACTTGAGGATCTGGTGGGGCGTGATCTTGATCTCGCCCTTGCGGCATCGTCGCATCAGCGATCGTAGGTCCTGGAGGAGATAGGCCAGAAGGGCATGATCACTGGCATAGTTCGCAGGATCCGCGCAACGATGCCCCTGGGGTCTCTCCTCGGGTGCCAGACGTACCGGTTGCAATCGGCCTCGCTTTCGGATGGGACTTCGGTTCAGAGCAGACGATCTAGGGGCGGAACCACTGTGTGCACATTTTCCGCACCGAGTGCAGTGTGCCACAGTGCGGTTGGACCCCCTAACCTTCCGGCCAGCCGAGAACAAGGTCCAGGTAGTCATTTCGGAATGTTCCGGTCGGGTCCAGGGAAGCTCTGACCTGCTGAAACGAATCCCATTCGGGGTAGCGGCTCCGCAGCGACTCGGCGTTCTGGTAGTGGACCTTTCCCCAGTGAGGACGGCCATTGAGCCCATCCATGATCGCTTCGATTCCACGGAAGTAGCGTTCGTACTCCATTCCTCGGTACTGATGAAACGCCAACCAGCCGGTGTTCCGCCCATAGGCGGGGGAAAGCGGGATCTCGTCGGCGCCAGCGACACGAACTTCGATAGGAAACAGCGGGGGCGCCTCGAGGGTGTCGGTGAATCGGCGGATCTGTTCCATGGCATCGGCGACCGCTTCGACCGGTATTCCGTATTCCATTTCGATGAAGCGAACCAGGCGAGGGCTGGCAAACACGCGGTAGCTCCTGTCGACCGTGTGGCTCGAGCCAGCTGCCGCCTCGACAAAGTTCCTGATGTGGGTGCGCTGGCCAGGGAAGCGTCTGGCAGCTCGCAGCGCCAGCTCGAAGACACGGTTCTCCAGCACATACTTGTTGAACCCGTACACCACCTTCGACGGCGGTTGGGGTGGACTGGAGGTCGGCTGGATTCTCTTGACAAGGGCACGGTGGCTGCCGGGAAACCAGAAGAACTCGGGGTGTTGGGCGCTTCGAAAGAAGTCGGACAAATCCTGCACGAGGTCCTCCAGAAGCTCCACACTTTCGTGGGACTCGAGAGTGAAGGCCGGCACGGTTTGAATAGCGATTCGAGTCAAGACGCCGAGCGCACCCAGGCTCGCTCTCCCGTGTCGCCAGATCTCTGGGTTCTCAGTCGGATCGCACCAGAGCACTTCGCCGGTGCCGGTGACGAGTTCGAATCCCACAATCCCAGCGGACAGGTTGGGGAAGTCGGCACCGGTCCCGTGGGTTGCAGTGGCGGTTGCACCGGCGAAGGACTGTACGTCGATGTCGCCCAGGATCGGGAGGGCTCGACCATTCTGATCGAGCGTCTCGCTCAGCGCCCGCAGGGTGATGCCGGCGTCGACGGTTGCAATCCCGGTTACGGGATCGACCCCGTGAAACCGGTCGAGGTGCTCGAGTCGAATCATTGTGCCATCGGTACAAGCCGTGGCAGTGAATGAATGACCCGCGCCGACCGCCTTGACCCGCTGGCCTCGCCGATGGGCGCTGCGGACGATCCCGGCGATTTCCTCAGCACCTGTTGGCCACAGAATCTCATCTGGCTCGCACTGCTGGTTGCCGGCCCAGTTGGTGAAGCCGCTTGCTGCCATCTCGCTTTCATTCCTCCTGAGCCAACCGTAGGTGATTGCGTCGTAGAGTCGGTGGCGATGCCTGAGGAATACATCGTGGATCTGAGGACCCCTGCCCTGGTGGTTGAACAAGACATCCTGAACGCCAATCTCACCGCGATGGACAAGGTGCTTCCGGGGCCCAAACTTCGACCTCACGTCAAGGCATTCAAGTGCACAGCACTCGCTCGGAAGTTGGCCACCGATGGCCACCGAGGTTTCTGTGCTGCAACGCCACGCGAGATAGAAGGCCTGGTCGCTGCTGGTCTTGGCGACGATTTGTTGCTCGCCAATGAGTCCTTGGACGTTGCCAGGTTGGGTCTGCTCGCTGAGGAGGCCAACATCACCGTCGCTGTCGATTCTGATCGCACCCTGCTGGCCGCGATCGAAGGCGGCATTCGCTCGGTTCTCATCGATGTTGAAGTTGGCCTACCCCGATGTGGATGCGCCCCAACCGATGCTGCACGCCTCGCTGATGCGGCTCGCGCGGCCGGCCTCGGGGTACGCGGCGTGATGGGGTATGAGGGGCACCTCATGATGGTCGAGGATCGGGATGAAAGAACCGAAAGGGTGGAGGAGTCGATGGCCCAACTGCTCCAAGCCTCAGCGGCGGTTGGAGGCGACATCGTGTCCGGAGGCGGTACCGGCACGTTCGACACCAACACGTGGTGCACAGAGATCCAGGCCGGAAGTTACACCCTGATGGACACCGACTACGCCAAGCTCGACCTGCCGTTTCAGATCGCACTCTCGGTTGTCGCTTCGGTCGTTTCGGTAAGCCCGAAGGGCTGGATCGTGGCCGACGCCGGTCTGAAAGCGTTTGGAATGGATCATGGAAACCCGACGTGGGATCACGGCGACATATTCTTCTGTTCCGACGAACACATCAGCTTGGTGCCCGACGACATGAGCCAATGGTCGGTAGGTGACCAGGTACGTCTTCTCCCAGCCCACGTCGACCCCACGGTTGCCAAACACGAGACACTGTGGCTCGTCGACGGCGACTCGATTGTCGACCGGTGGGCGGTTGACCTGCGCCACTGGTGATGCCTCAATCGGGAATCAGTTCAGATCCGACCTCGGAGGGAGTTCAACTCCGACGTGCTGCCCAGTGCGATCAGCACATCGCCGCCTTGCACCACGGTGTGTGGCGACGGGTTGGTGTGATATTCACGGTTACCTTTGCGGATAGCGATGATCAGTGAGCGCTGGTCGCCTTCCCGCAGGTCCATCAGCTTGTGCCCAGCCATCGTCGACAGCTCGTTCACCACGAACTCCTGAACGCTCACGTCGTGTTGATCGTCGTGGAGTACCTCGTCGAGAAACTCGGCCACGTGGGGTTGAAGCGCCAACGCCGCCATTCGCGATCCTCCGATTTCATGAGGGTTGATGACCCGATTTGCTCCTGCCTGAAAGAACTTCGTTTCGTTCTTCTGATCGCTGGTCCTGGCCACGATGAAGAGATCCTTGCGAATGGCCCACGCTGAGAGGCAGACGAAGAGGTTGTCGGCATCGTGGTCCAGTGCGAGCACCATCGTGTGTGCCCGCTCCACACCTGCAGCGCGAAGGACGCTGTCGTCCGTTGCGTCGCCCAGGATCAAGGGAAGTTCGGAGTAGTCCTGCTGTGGGTCGCGATCGATAACGACAACATCGGTCCCCAGGCGGTAGCAGAAGTCGGCGACAGAATGGCCAACCTTGCCCCACCCGCAGATGATCATGTGGCCTTCCATCTTCGATACTGCGTTCGTCATACGTCGACTCCTGAATGCATCGTTCAAGGTTCCTTCGATCAATGTGTCTACGAAGACACTGATGGTGTAAAGCACAGCACCGACCCCCACTACAACCAAAAAGAGGGTGAACAGACGGTACGAGTTGGTGTCGGCCAGTTCGAGGTCCACTTCGGTGAACCCCACGGTGGTGATGGTGATCACGGTCTGATACAGCGCATCGAACCAGGGCAGCCCGAGAATCCGATAGCCGATCCAGCCGGTGAGCACGATCGTGAGGACCAAGAGGGTCGAGCCCTGGAAACGACGCCATGGGTCTTGTGCTGGACGTTTCCAGTTTGGGGCTGCCCGATCCATCACTTGAAGAATACGAGGTCGAACCCACGACCAGCGTCTTCTAGTCCGACACACGGCTCTTCATCAGCCGATGACAGTGCCTGAAGGACTCCCTGCCCCCAATCGTGCCGAATGAAGCGATGCCCATTCCGAGATAGACCCACTGTCGCCCGAAATGGTTGGCCCGGATTCGAACCGGATTCGCGGAGGGATGCCGCATCGCTGCGGCCTCCGCCATGCGTACTTCGTCCATGGACCGAATATTGGAGATCCAGCTACGCTCGGGCCATGGGAGACACCACTGTGGCAGCGAACAAGTATGTGAACTTCACCACCTACCGCAAAGACGGAACGACAAAGGCAACACCGGTGTGGATCGCCGATCTTGGTGACGGGACGATGGGGTTCACCACGGCTGCTTCCAGTTGGAAGGTGAAACGGTTGGCCAACAACCACAACGTCAAACTTCAAGCCTCTGACGCTCGGGGCAAGGTCGACCCACAAGCACCCGCTGTTGAAGGAACGGCATCGGTAGCCGTCGGGGGCGCCGAATTCGACCGTGTCAGGGCCGCTATCCGACAGAAATACGGCTATCAGGTTCAACTAATCGTTGCGTTTCAGAAGCTCATGGGTCTTATCGGCCGCGGTGCCGGGTCCGATTCAGCCGTCATCGTTACGGCGCCGTAGGGGGAGTTGTGTCCGAGGAAACCTTCATTGATCATTACCCACCATTTCACGGGGTTGATACCTACGATGCCCCGAAATCCATCTCTGATGAGCGAGCCCACCGAAAACGAGTAGTCGCTCGCGGCTACCAGATCTTCGCTGCGATGCGATGGGGCCAGCTCGGCGATGGTCACGTGACCGCCCGGGATCCGGAGAAGCTCGACCACTTCTGGGTGCTCGACTACGGGGTCACATTCGCCGACGCAACCCCTGATCGACTGGTGTTGGTTGGTCCCGACGGACAGGTCACCGACGAACACGGCAATGAAACTGGCGCTGTGAACACCGCCGGCTACAACATCCATGCACCTCTGTATACGGCTCGACCCGATGTGATGGGAGCGGCCCATACCCACACTCAATTCGGAACGCCGTGGTCAGCCAACGTGGAACCGTTCCGAGCGTTGAGCCAGGAGAGCTGTGGGTTCGTCTTTGATCAAGCGATGTTCGACGACGAAGAAGTGGAAGTTCTCTCGATCGAGGGGGGACGTCGAATCGCAGCGGCGTTGGGTCACAACAAGCTGATCATCCTGCGCAACCACGGCCTTCTCACGGTCGGTCGCACGGTCGAATCCGCGATCGCTTCGTTCGTGACCGCTGAACGAGTTGCCGAAGTTCATGTCAAGGCACCAAATGGCAAGGCGATCAGCGACGAAGCGGCGAAGATCGCAGCCAGCACCTTGCAGCCCGACCATGTGGCTTGGCGAACCTTCCACTGGCTCGACCGGTCGATCCGCTGAGAAACCGGACAGGGTTTCGAAGTCGACTACTTGTGCAGCACCACGTATTCCCAGTCGAGGAGTTGGGCGGGTTCGGCTCCCTCGCTCTGGCGATAACCAGCGGTTTCGATCGTGAGCATCCGACCCGCTGAAACCGACTCAGCCGCGACCAGAGTGTGAGTGAAGCTGACCGTGTCGCCCTCGAACGCAGGGGCGGTGTGGTTGCATCGCTTCCAGCCCAGCACCGTGGCCGTACCGGGGAAAACCCTGGTAGTGGACGCTTGAGCCAGGGCGATCACGTGGCCTCCGTAGACCAGACGGCTGTCGTAATTCGTGGCGAACTCCGAGCGATGAACCATCGCTTGATTGAAGGTCATCCGTGCAAACGCCGGAGCCAGGTCGACGTGATCCCACATGGGGTCCTCGATCGTGTCGCCTACTGAGACCGGAAGGTCGGGCAGCTCCGAAAGATCCCACGCTGGAATGACGGCTGAGTAATCGGGATCGGGAGCCGAAGTGGCAGATCCGACGTCGTCGGTGAAGCCCGGTGCAGCTCCTCGGGCGGGTAGCAGCGCACATCGCTGGTAGCTGGCGATCGGACCGTTGGAGCCGACGGTCTCGATTCCCAGCAGGACCTTCCCTCGGTTGAGATCGCCTTTTGGGCGGCTGTCGGCCATGCCCAGCACGGTGGTAGTGGTCTGCACCGTCTCGCCGACCTCCACCGGCCGAGCCACCAAGACGCCCCGGTAGAACAGGTTGGCGATGGCGTGACGGGTGGCGCTGGTGCTGAGCCCGATCGACAGTTGCACCATCAGCCCAGGATTCACTAGGGCCCCCGAACTGCCCGACGCCGTTGCGTAGGCAGACTGGTCGGCGGCCAATCGATTTTCATCACCGGTGATGCTTCGGTACATCACGTTGTCGGCGTCGGTGATGGTCACCGCAGGCAGTTGGGGGAGCACGGTGCCGGTGGTGAGGTCGTCGTAATAGGGGCCGTTCAAGCGATGCATCGCACCGATTGTGGACCCGGCGGCGGCGGTTGTGAAAATCGGTGAGGTGATCATTCGTCACAGTTCGCTAAGCAGCTTCTGTGCCGGGACCACGTGGGGTGTGTCACGTCCATTGGTGAACCAGCCCAGGATTCGTCACCCAGTTGCGAAGGCATCGGTACCCGGCTCGATCGTTTCGACGATTGTGAGCTGGTCGGCTGCTCATGAGAGATTACGGACGTGGTTGGGATACACGTCACCGAGCAACGAGCCGAATCTGCACTCACGCCGATCGTCTTCACACACGGGTGGATGGATGACCAGACGGTATGGAACGGTGTTCGAGCCGAACTAGATGATCGAACCACTCTTGCCTGGGATCTGCGGGGCCACGGCTTATCAGACTGTCCTCCGCCAGGGCAGTACGGCCGAGATCTCTTGTTGGCTGACATGCTCGATGTCGTTGAGCGGGTAGAGGGGCCGGTGGTTCTGGCCGGTCACTCCCTGGGTGGCTATCTGAGTCTGGCGTTCGCCCTTCAACACCCCGAGCTTGTGGTCGGGTTGGTGTTGATCGCCGCCGGTCCGGGCTTTCGGAACGCCCAAGCGAGGGAACAGTGGAACGCCGCCGTCGACGCCTCAGCGGCGAAGCTGGACATCCCGCCGGGTAGCGAGGAAACCTCCAAGCACGTGGACAGCTGGGTGATCGACGCTTTGGAAACGATCACCGTGCCCGTCGTTGCGATCGTTGGCGAACACGACAAACGATTTCATGCCTCGCAAGGACTGTTCGAAAAGAAGCTGAACGTAGTGCACGCGGCCGTGGTTCCCGGCGCCGGACATTCAGTGCATCGCAAGTATCCCGCACCTGTCGCCGCCGCCATCCGCCATCTGATGGTCTAACCATCCAGATTTCTGCTGTGGGTGACGCCCCGCGTGGTCCCAGCAGACACAACTACAGAATGTCGCCGTCGGCAGAGATTTCAGCCGTTACGAGCGGCCAGCATCGTCTCGAGTGTGTCGAAGTTGTACGGGTTGCCGCTCATGTAGATGAGGTGGTGCACACCGATCTCGCGCCATGCGTCGATGTCGACGCTGTCATCCACCAGGGCGGTTCGTTCTACCGACTTGGGATCGCGGCCCTTTTTCTCACACCATTCGTCGAGGACATCCATGGTGCGTTTGGCTTCTGCTGGGGTCTTGCCCACGATGTTGTGCATCTGGGCGTGTTCGGCCACGATCCGAAGTGTCACCTTTTCGCCAGAGCCTCCAATGAGAAGAGGCAACGGGCCCATCGCAGGTGGATTGAGCTTGCCCAGACGGTCGAGCACGCGGGGTAGTTCGGCACCGAATACCTTCAGCCGTGATGGTGCGGTTCCGAACTCATAGCCGTACTCGTCGTAGTCACGCTCGAACCAACCAGAACCCATGCCCAGTACAACCCGGCCGCCGGAGATGTGGTCCACGGTGCGAGCCATGTCGGCCAGCAGTTCTGGATTTCGGTAGCTCATGGGAGTGACCATGGGACCGATTGTGGCGTGACTGGTGGTGGCAGCCATCGCCGCCAAAACGGTCCAACATTCGAAGTGCTCAGCATCGGGATCGCCGTAGAGGGGATAGAAGTGATCCCAGGTCCAGAGCGAGTCGACGCCCATCGCATCGGCCCGAATCCAGGCCTCCCGCAGTTCGGCCATGCTGGTGGCCTGGGGGTGAAGCTGTACTCCGACTTTCAAATCTGCCATGCAATAGAACCTATAGGCACCGGTTCGGACTAGAGGTACTGAGCGAGCGACTTGGCCGCCGCAGCCACTCCCGAGGATCCCATGGGTGCGCCAAGAGCGTGCAACGTGGCCTCAATAGTCCCCAGAGTTCCCAGCACGTGTGGCGGATTGAGGTGTCCCATGTGCCCGATGCGGAATGCCTCCCCGATTCCGCCGATGCCCAGTCCGAGCACCAAGCCGGCGCCGTCTTCGGCCCGGCGACGAAGGTGGGTGGGATCTATCGAACCGGTAAGCACCGTGGTGACCGCATTGGATCGGGCGGCGGGGTCGACGATGTTCAGCTCGAGCCCATCGGGCGACGCCCAGGCCTCGACTGCGCGACGGACGCCCTCGCCCAGTGCCGCATGCCGCGACCACACCTTTCCAAGCCGCCTTCCTCATCGATCATGTCGAGAGCCTCCCGCAGCCCATACAGATGCTGGATGGGGGGAGTGCCGGCGAACAGTTCGTACACGGCGTTTGGTTTCATGCGGGGCGCCCAGTCGAAATAACCGGTTCTCAAGTCAGCCGTGGCATACGCGTCGAGAGCCTTCGGGCTTGCCCAACAGAACCCAAGCCCAGGTGGGACCATCATGCCCTTTTGTGAAGCGGCGACCGTGATGTCCACCCCCCAATCGTCCATTTCGAACACATCACACCCGAGCGAAGCGATGGCATCGACCATGAACAGGGCGGGGTGGTCGGCATCTTGAAGGACCTTGCCCAACGCCTTGATGTCGTTCATCACCGACGTGGCGGTGTCGGTGAGAACCAACATGACGGCTTTGATCGATCGGTCTCGGTCTTCGGCGATGCGGGCCGCGAAGGCTTCGACGTCGACCGGGCCCCGAAGCGTTCCCTCGAAGGTCTCGACCTTGACTCCACCCAGTGCTGCCATACGTCCCCATGCCTGGGCGAAGCGGCCCGATTCGAGCACCAACACATGCTCGCCCCGGGACAAGGTGTTGTTGATTGCCATCTGCCATCCGGCGTGACCGTTGCCGATGGTGATGAAGGCTCGACCGGTCGTCGTCCGCGCTATGGCCGGCAAACGGTCCTGCACCTCGAACGCGACCTCGACCAGATCGCCTTCGTAGATGTTTGGCATCGGAAGGTGCATCGCGTTGAGAACGCGATCGGGGATGGTGGACGGACCGGGTATGGAGAGCATCTGGCGGCCGAAACGAAGGCTCATTGTGTGAAAGGTAGCCCCTACTATCGAGGAGGTACGCAACCGGTTGGGGGTCGAGATGGAATTGGATGCCCTCACCGTCATATTGCTGGCTGGTGCAGCTTTCGTCGCCGGATTCATCGATTCGATCGCCGGGGGTGGGGGACTGATCACGATCCCGGCCCTGCTCTTCGCCGGTGCAGGTCCTCTGGTGGCAATCGCCACCAACAAGGTGCAAGCGATCTTTGGCGCCGGTACGGCTGCGATCTCATATGCCCGATCGGGTTTGGTGTCGCCCCGAACGATGACGAGAGGAATCGTCATGGCAGCGGCGGCCTCGGCTTTGGGCGCCCTGGTCGCTACCCAGATCCCCGCCGATGTTCTGGAGCGGGCGATTCCGGTGGCCTTGATCGGAATCGCCTTGTTCTTTGCCCTGAAGCCCCGTATCGACGATTCGGACCGCCACGCACGGATGTCGCCTGCCCTTTTCGGGGCCATTGCGATTCCGGCTGTGGGGTTTTACGACGGCATCTTCGGTCCGGGAACCGGCTCGTTCTACATGGTTGCGTTTGTCGGCCTCGCTGGGTATGGCGTCCTGAAGGCCACTGCCCACACCAAGGTCTTGAACTTGGCATCGAACCTGGGGGCGTTCGCCGTGTTCGCGGTGAACGGGGCCATCGAGTGGAGAATTGGACTCGTGATGGGCGTGGCTCAGGTGGCTGGCGCGTGGCTCGGATCGCACATCGCGATGGCAAACGGCGCTCGCCTGATCAAACCCGTTCTGGTCACCACCTGCATCGCCATCTCGCTGCGCCTGCTCCTGTCGTAGCAGCCAACGCAATCCCGAACGGTTGCCGATCCCGGGGGCTAGCTTTGACGAAATGGTTGCTGTGCTCGTTGAGGGATTGAAGAAGCACTACGGAGAAACCAAGGCGCTCGACGGACTGGATCTGGAGGTTCCCCAGGGTGAGATCTTCGGGCTGCTCGGACCCAACGGTGCTGGCAAGACCACTGCAGTGAAGGTGATGACAACGCTGGCAACTCCAACTGCCGGCCGTGCCGTCGTTGATGGCATCGACGTATCGAAGAATCCGCGGGCGGTCCGAACCCGCATCGGACTCACGGGTCAGTACGCCGCGGTTGAGGAGCGGCTCACCGGCCGCGAGAACCTCGAGCTGATGGGACGCTATTTCCATCATGGCAAGAACGATCTGAAGTCCCGGGCCTCGGAGTTGTTGGAGATGTTCGACCTGGTCGAAGCAGCCGACCGGCCGGCCAAAGGGTACAGCGGCGGTATGCGACGAAGGCTCGACATCGCCATGAGCCTGGTGGCCAGACCGTCGAGTACTTTTCTTGACGAACCCACCACGGGGCTCGATCCACGAAGCCGCATCGGCATGTGGGACTTCATCGGGCGGTTGGGCGACGAGGGCACCACGGTTCTGCTCACTACCCAGTACCTGGAGGAGGCCGATGTTCTGGCTGAGAAGATCGCAGTGATCGACCATGGCAAGAAAATCGCCGAGGGCACTTCAGATGAGCTGAAGGATCAGATCGGCGGCGACAAAGTCCGGGTCTCCATCGTGAAACGGGAGAACCTCTCAAGGGCGATGGAAGCGATACGCCCATTCTGCAGCGGAGCGGTCGATCACGATCCGGGTTCGCATCTCACACTCACCGCACCAATTCACGCCGGCGGGGGAGTGGTGCCCAACATCATCCGGGCGCTCGACACCGCGGGAGTCGATGTGATGGACGTGGAAGTACGGCGGCCAACTCTGGACGACGTGTTTCTGGTGCTCACCGGCAAAGCGGCCGAGGAACGAGAGGAACAAGTCTGATGACTGCAACAGCCACCCGTCCCGACTCCACCGAGCACGACCCCCATGCAGGATCCACCGGCGTTGCCGGGATCGTCATCGACTCACTCACCGAAGCTGGCCGCCACCTCCGGATCATTCCTCGCAACATCGAATTACTGATCTTCGCCACGATCCAGCCGGTGATGTTCGTGCTGCTGTTCAGCTTCGTGTTCGGCGGCGAGATCGAAATTCCCGGCTTCCCGAACTACGACCAGTACCTGATGCCGGGAATCTTCGCCCAGACGGTTGTGTTCGGATCGGCGTTCACCAGCATCGGTATCGCCGAGGACCTTTCCAAGGGGTTCATCGATCGGCTCCGTTCGCTCCCGATCGCCCAATCGTCAGTGTTGATCGGAAGAACTCTCTCGGACCTGCTTCGCAATGTGATCACGTTCGTTGCGATGCTCGTCGTAGCATTCATCTTGGGCTTCCGGTTCGAGGGGTCGCTTCTTGCGGCTCTCGGCGCCACGGTTCTGCTGCTGTTCTTCAGCTACGGACTCAGCTGGGTACAGGCGCTCATCGGGTTGAGTGTCAGCTCGGTCGAGTCAGCGAACAGCGCAGGCTTCATCTGGATGTTCCCGATGACCTTCGTGTCGTCGGCCTTCATCGATCCGAGCACCCTCAAGTACGGGTGGTTGCGATGGGTGGCCGATGCAAATCCGTTCACTCAAGTGACCAACGCCGCCCGAGCACTTTACAACGGCAACGATCCGGGTAACTCGGTGATGGTTTCGATCGTCTGGGCAGTGGGGCTGATCGTGGTCTTCGCCGCTTTGTCGACCCGCAAGTTCAACCAGATCAGCGACTGAACCGAAACTGCGTCGCCCCACTACATCCCCCCCAAAAATCGTGAGGCCACCACCCGTGCGGTGGTGGTGTCACGCCAGAACGGCGGGATGTGGTGGCGTCACGATTTTTGGCGCAGCATACGGCGTGTCTGGAGGACCGGTGTCAGCGAACCGGGCCGCCGCTGCGCCAGTATTCTCCGTGGCTTCGATCGAGCAGGCCTTCGTCGACGAGGTATCGGCGCAGGGTCGCGGGTATCGCTGCTGACCGAGGCCAGGGAGGCATTCACTTGCTTTTCTGTGTAGTGCCAACCTGGCTCGAATCGATGTGCCAACTCCTCCAGGAGGACCAAACGCTTGGATCGTTTCGTGGGCATATGCACCAGGCGACCCTCTTTGAGGCACTGGTTGAGAATCCGTCGCCTCCCGATCGGCTGGTCGGGGTGAGAGGACTCTGATGCCGCAGGTGATTCCTGGCGCGCAGCCATCTTGAACGCCGCCTCGAGCACTCTGAACTCGCCGTCGATTTCCTCCACGAGACCGTTGGCCTGAAGCCGGTCCAGGCCGTTCACGACAACTCGAAGTTCCAGGCCGGAGCGCTTGGCGATCGACGTCGGGTTCTGGGGGCCGTCGAGAACCAACGTTGCCACAACCCGTAGTCGATCCGGTTCGGCCAACAAGCCAACAAGTGATCGGGCGCTCAGCATGTGGTCCAGTTTGCCAGCTGCTTCCAGCCGAGCCGGTATACTTTGGCGGTACCGGGGAGCTTGCACGTCGCAGGCTGAGAGGGCCGCGAGGGCCGACCCACTGAACCTGTCCGGGTAATGCCGGCGAAGGGAACCGACCATGAAGCGAATCGCTCTTGTCCTCGCAGCGCTGGGGATTGTTGCCGGCTCCTGCGGAGACGACGAATCCGACACGATTACCCTCCTGACCCACGAGAGTTTCGTTCTGTCCGATGGGATCTTCGATACGTTCACCGCGGAGACCGGAATCACTGTGGAGGTGGTGTCTTCGGGTGATGCCGGGGCGGTTGTCGCCGGCGCCATCGCAACTGCTGGTGACCCCGTTGGGGATGTCCTGTTTGGTGTCGACAACCTCCTCATGCAGCGGGCAATCGATGCGGACGTGTTCCAAGCCCACGAGGCAGAGGGGCTCGCAGACGTGCCCGACCGGTTCAAGCTGGATGCCAACTACCGCCTCACTCCGATCGACACGGGCTACGTGTGCGTCAACTACCGCGATGACGAACTCCCCGAGGGAAGTGCCCCGCTCCTACTCGATGATCTTCGCAAGCCCGAGTTTGCCTCCACATTCATCACCCAGAATCCAGAGTCGTCCACGCCGGGTCTGGCCTTCCTTTTCACAACGATCGCCACCTATGGCGAGGACGGGTGGCAGGACTATTGGCGTGATCTCAGGGATAACGGTGTGTCCATCACGTCGGGGTGGAGCGAGGCTTGGGCGGAGTACACCGGTGGCGATCCCGGCGGCGACAAGGCGATCGTGAATAGCTACGCGTCTTCGCCGGTTTTCGAAGGTTTGTTCGGCGGTGAGAATCCCACGATCAGCTCGATCATGACCGATTCTTGTTTCGCCCAGATCGAGTTTGCAGGCGTCTTGGCCGGGACCGAGTCTCCGAGCAATGCAGGCCAGCTGATCGACTTTCTGCTCTCACCCGTAGTGCAGGCCGACATCCCACTCAACATGTTCGTGGAACCGGTGAACGGGGCGGCAGTTGTTCCCGACGACTTCGCCCGGTGGGTGGTTCCGGTGGAGGAACCGCTCTCGTTGCCGCCAGAGGAGATCGCCGCCAACCAGGCCCGTTGGACTCAGGAGTGGCTGGAGATCTTCCGGTAACGCCATGACCCCAACGGCGCCCCCCACGAGTTTGGGCCGGATCGTCGGTCGTCGCGCCTCGACCGTTGTTTCGTTGTTCGTCTTGACCTTCCTGGCCATTGCGGTTGCCTATCCGGCAGCTTCGATGATTCGCCGATTCGCCGACGAGGAAATCCTGTTGTCAGCAGGAGGCACAGCTCGCATCATCGGGTTCACGGTGTTTCAAGCAGTTCTGTCCACCTTCCTTACCCTGATCGCGGCCTTGCCACTGGCACACGTACTTGCCACCTATCGCGTCAGACTTCGATCAACCGTCATGGCGGCGGTGTTGGTCCCGTTCGTCTTACCGACCGTGGTTGTCGCTGTGGCAGTCCGAGGACTACTTGGGCGGTTCGGGCTCGCCGTCGACGGCATCGAAGGATCCCTGGTCGCCATCCTGATTGCCCATGTGGTGTTCAACGTCTCGGTGGTTGTCCGCATGGTCGGGGGGTACTGGGCGTTGCTCGATCAACGAATGATGGAGGCTGCAGCGGTGCTCGGGGCATCCCCCCGTCGTCGCTTCCGGCGAGTGACCCTTCCCCTGCTTCGACCGGCACTCCTGGCGGCGTCAGCGATCGTCTTTCTCTTCACATTCACATCGTTCGGCGTGATCGTTATCCTCGGCGGCCTGAGTCGGGCGACGGTGGAGACCGAGATCTATCGCTTCGCCATCACCCGCAACGATTTCGGTTCTGCGGCCGTGCTGGCGTCCATACAGGCTGCCGCCGTCGCCGGCGTGGCGATTCTCAACCAGCGACTTCAGCAACGGATCCATAGCCCCGGATCCGGTGCAATAATCATCCATCGACGGGAGATCGGCTCAGTACGAGAGCGGCTGTATGTGGGAGCCGTCGTGGGAGCAACTTTGGGGTTGCTGTTGTTGCCGTTCTTGACGCTTGTTGTCCGCAGCGTCGATGTGGATGGCTCCTTCGGGCTCGACCATTTCGCCGCCCTGGCCGAACGGCCCAACGTGCTGCCGGTGAGCCCACTCCGATCTCTTGGCAACTCATTGCTCTTCGCCACCGCAGCGGCGGTCCTCGCCGGCACTGTCGGGTCGCTTGCTGCGGTAGCGGTTGGAACCGGTTTCAGGTTGTCGCGTTGGGTTGAGACGGCTGTGCTTGTTCCACTTGGGATTTCGGCGGTGACACTGGGCTTTGGGTACCTGGTCGGGTTCACGTTCTTGGAACTGCGCCGCTCACCGGTGCTTGTAATCGTGGCCCACTCGGTGATCGGTATACCGTTTGTCGTGGGGTCGGTCCTACCTGCGGTGCGTTCGCTCGATAGTGCGCTGCTCGATGCTGGTTCAGCTCTTGGAGCGTCAGCCCAGAGGGTGATCCGACGGGTTCTGGTACCGCTCCTGAGGCCCTCTGTAACCGCTGGAATGGGCTTTGCCGGAGCGGTGAGTTTGGGCGAGTTCGGTGCCAGTGGATTCCTGGCCCGCGGTCGCTCGTCCTACACCGCACCGCAGGCAATCTTCGGGCTGATCGGCCAGCCGGCGGCTGTTCTTCAGGGCCAGGCGGCGGCTCTTTGTGTCCTGCTGGGGTGTGTCATCGTTTGCCTCGTGATCGTGATCGACCGTCTTCGAGGCTCACCGGTAGGGAGCTGGTTGTGAGCGGGCTGACGGTGAGAGAGCTATCGGTCCGGATCGGTCAGCAATCGATCCTCAGCGACGTGTCATTCACAGTTCCCAACAACTCCGTACTTGCCGTACTGGGGCCCAGCGGCAGTGGCAAGTCAACCCTGCTCCGAGCCATTGCCGGCTTTGTTCCCTCGACTGGAGGGATCGTGTTGGGTGGAGTCGATGTTGCCGCCATCCCAAGCCATCGCCGTGGGATCGGGCTCATGTTCCAGAGTCATGCCCTGTTTCCGCATCTGTCGGTTGCGGACAACATAGCTTTCGGGCTGGTGGAATCCGGATGGACCTCAGACCGGATTCACACCCGGGTGGATGAGCTCCTGAACCTGGTGGAACTGAGGAAGTTCCACGATCGATCCATCGCAACGCTGTCGGGCGGCGAGGCCCAGCGAGTGGCTTTGGCTAGAGCACTGGCCCCCAGCCCGTCACTGTTGATGCTGGACGAGCCGCTCGGATCTCTGGATCGACGATTGCGAGAAGGACTGGTGGATGAACTCGCAATCCTGCTTCGGAGGGTCGGGACCACTGCTCTGTACGTCACCCACGACCAGCAGGAGGCGGCGCTGGTGGCCGACCGAATGTTGATTCTGGAGGCTGGCTCGGTCGTGGCCGATAGCGATGCTCAATCGCTGTGGCGGAGGCCGGCAACCCCTTGGATCGCCAGTTTCCTGGGACATCCCAATGTCAGCCAAGAAGCTGCTGTCCCGCTAACGGCTTTGTCGGTCGCTTCCGACGGCATACCAGCCACCGTGCTGTCGAGCCGGTTCGTCGATGGGCAGTGGCGGTCGGTCGTTCGACTTCATGAACCGCTCAGCGGAATCAGTGAGCTGGTGATGGAGACCCCCGGCTCGTTGGGGTTCGATGAAGTGGTTGGGATTCAGGTCGACAGTGCCCAGGTGCACCGATTCGATTGACGGGTAGTGGGCCCTGGCGCATGCTGGCAAAAGCAGAACAACTCGTTTGCAGTAAGAAGAGGGGAATCGTGCCCAAGTATTTGTTCACCGGTAGATACAACACCGAGGGTGCCAAAGGCCTCATGGCCGATGGCGGCTCGGGTCGGCGAAAGGCTGTGGAAGCGTTGGCCGAAAGCGTGGGCGGTTCGGTCGAATCGATGTACTACGCCTTGGGCAAGGACGATGTCTTTTCGATCGCGGACTTGCCGAACAATCAGGCAGCGACAGCGGTAGCTCTCACTGTGGGGTCATCGGGCGCAGTGAAGATTCGCACGACCGTACTGATGGCTACAGCCGAGGTTGATGAGGCAGTGAAGTTGTCGCCCGAATATCGCCCGCCCGGCAGCTAGCTCACTGAAGACACTTCCAAGCTTCGACTAGCAACAGCGCAAGGTCTCGGACCCCGATGGGTCCGCCATCGTGATCATTCGGTACGGTCGAGGGGGTGGAAGGCCCGAATCCGTGAGCGGTCGGCGTAGGCGGCCGCGCCTCGAAGATCTCCCAGACCTACAGCGAAGCTCCACCGGTCGGGTGACGATACTCGACGATGTCGAGGCGGTAGGTCAGACCAGCACGTCGATAGCCCGACGATCCAAACTTCGACCGTTGTTGGCGGTGCTGGCGATCTTCATCGTGCCGGTCGCCATCGCGGCCTTCGCATTTGGATCAAGGAGCCCCTCCGATTCTTCCGATACTGCCGATGGCGAGCCGTCGGAGGATGCCGCCGTCATCGAAGCTGACGCGCCGGTCGAGGAGTTCGACGAGCTTCGAGCCTATGGTTCCGGTGCCATTCAGCTGGGAAATCGATATTCGGCGATCAACAGCGCGCTCGACGCTGTTGTGGTCGCCGGGACCGTTGGAGAGGCGCCCAGTCAACCACTCCAGCTCTACGGCCCGGCCCCGAAACTGGAGTTGTTCCCTCCGGGAAACCGTGCACTCGACGAGATCACTTTCGACGCATCAGGTAACTGGCTGGCCGGGATCTACAAGAACGTCTTCGAACAGGACGTGCTGATGGTTGGCCGTCCCAAAGGCGTCAGCTGGGTGATGGACCCCGTTGCGGTGAACATCAACGGATATGCGTGGCACCCCAGCGATCCCGGAGTGATCGCCTTCGCGCAACTCAACAATCTGGATCCCACGATCACCGACATTGTCTCGGAGGACTACACAAAGAGAAGGGTGATCAGCAAACGATTCCGTGCCGACTTCCCCGGTCGCCTGCGCCTGTGGGGCGACTGGGGTATGGCGTTCGATGAGCCCGGGCCAACGCCGCTCACCACCGTCGCAACCTACGAATTCGATCCTTCGTCATCGGCAGCGACAGTTCTCGAAGTGCTGGTAAGCGGCGTGCCTGGGCGTGCGCTGGGACAACTCGGGACGAATCGAATACTGATCGACGGCGCAGATGCACCGACGATCGTGAACGCCGCCAACGCGGTATTTGAGCAGAACCAATGGATCGAACCCGGGACCGAGGTCGCCGCGATGTCGGGCTCACCGGATGGAAGATTCTCGGTTGCACTTGTGGTGGAACGAGGCTCCGACGACAGCCTCGGAGGCGAGGTGGTGCTGCTCGCATCGGACCCCACCTCGGTCAACGCAGCGAGCGAACTTCTGTTCACCATCGCTGGCCCGACGACGTTCGACTGGACCCCCGATGGTCGCTTCGTAGTCGGGTTTGAACCAGCTGAACTCAGTGCCGACGGGCAGCGTCGGAGCCCGGCGGCGATCACCGTCTACGACCTGGATCGCAGCCTCTATGTGGGCCGCCAACTACGGGAGAGTATCGGCGGCGACCTCGACCTTCGCTTCCGCGCAACCGCGGTCGCCTTCCAAGAAACCCTCAATGACTGATAGAACTGAACTGTGCTGATTCTCCTTTCTCCCGCCAAGTCCCTGGACTACGAGACGCCACTGCCCACCAAGAAGCGAAGCGAACCTCGCATGCTCGACCGGTCAGCCGATCTCATCGACGTGCTGGCTCCGATGGGACCCAAGAAGCTCGCCAAGCTCATGGGCATCTCGGCTTCGTTGGCCGAAGAGAACGCCGCCCGGTTCCACGACTGGTGCACCCCTTTCACCCCCGACAATGCCGCGCCCGGCCGTCCTGGCGTTCAACGGCGACGTCTATCGCGGGTTGCAGGCCCCTTCGTTCACCGAGCGGGACTTCACTCACGCCCAGAAGACGCTTCGAATCCTGTCGGGCCTCTACGGCGTGCTTCGGCCGCTCGATCTCATGCAGCCATACCGCCTCGAGATGGGGTCCAAGTTGAAGACCTCCAAGGGACCCACGCTGTACGACTTCTGGGGTTCGGAGATCACCGACATGCTGAACAAAGACCTGGCCGAGAGCCCAGGGCCCCGTGCAGTCGTGAACCTGGCCAGCAACGAGTACTTCGGCTCGGTGAAGAAGAACGAACTCGACGGCACCTTGATCACGCCCCGGTTCCTCGACGCCAAGGACGGCGAAGTGCCCAAGGTGAAAGCGTTCTTCGCAAAACATGCAAGGGGTGCGATGGCGGGCTGGATTGTTCGAAACAGGGTGAGTTCGATGCGCGGCCTCCGAGATTTCGATCAACACGGTTACCGATTCGACCCTGCTCGCTCAACGACATCGTCGCCGGCGTTTTGTCGAGTGTCCTGACCCAGTCATGTCGTCCTACTTCAGCCCTGCGCTGTTCTCGTTTCTGACCGAACTGAAAGAGAACAACACTCGGGAGTGGTTCGCCGACAACAAAGAGCGCTACGAAGAACTCGTTCGTGAGCCTGCGCTGCGTTTCATCGAGGATTTCAGGGAACCCTTGCGGCACATCAGCCCTCACTTCGAGGCGAGTGCAAAGACCGTCGGCGGTTCCCTGTTTCGTATTCACAACGACGTGCGCTTCAGCAAGGACAAGACGCCATACAAGACCCATGTCGGAATCCACTTTCGCCACGAGCGAGCCAAGGACGCCCACGCTCCTGGCTTCTACCTGCACCTCGAATCGAGGAATTGCTTCACCGGGGCAGGCCTCTGGCGGCCCGAGACCAAACTTGCCTACAAAATCCGTGAGTACATTGCGGCGAATCCGGACAAGTGGGTATCCATCCTCGATGCTGGGGCCTTCGCGGACAACTTCGAACTGCAGGGCGATTCGTTGAAGCGGCCGCCGAAGGGATTCGATCCCGAACATGTGCTCATCGAGGATCTGAAACGCAAGGATTTCATCGCAATCTCGACGCTCACGCAGCGAGAGGTGACCTCCCCGTCCTTCCTCGACAAATTCCAAGAGAGAATGGCGTTGAGCGCCGACTTCATGCGCTACGTCTGCGCCGCCGTGGGTGTACAGGCGTAGAGCTCAAGAGCCGGTTGTGAACTGCACCTCCACTGGTTCGCTGGCGATTCCACCGCTGCTGATCGCCCGGATCGTCACCGTGTAGCTCGTATTCGGAGTCAGTGGCGGTGAGAAGGCGGGGTCCCCGGCCAGGATCACATGGTTGAACCAGCACCGCTCGACATCGGGAAAGCCGCCACTACCTTCCTCGAAGCTTCCAACTCGATATCGGGATCCCACACATTCTTCACTACGCCACCGAATCTCCGCGCCGGTGCTCGATGTGCTGAACACTGTCACGTCCTGTGGGGGAGAGGGCGGGTCCGACGACTCCGAGACCGTAATAGTGGTGCTCAGCACTTGCTGAGTGGTTTGGGTTAGGGCGGTGGATGCGGTTGCCGGAGGTGACGTTGTCGTGGGCAACTCGGTAGTGCGGTCCGGGTCTGCGGTCGTTGCTGTGCCTTCGGTCGTGGTTGTCGTGGCCACAAGCGCCGCACCGCTCACCGAATTGTCGTTGGCGAACCGCGCATAACTCACACCCGCCAAGGTGATCGAAAGGACTGCAACCAGTCCGATCAACACTGCTCTGACCGGGTCGTTGGTTCCTTGAGCTGTGCTCGCGGGTTCTATCTGTTGCCCGGGATCAGGCTGACCCTCGGCGGGATCTGCGAGAAGTGCGGCCCTCATTGGGGCGTTAGGTGGAGCCTCGGTGCCGCCTTTTTGCCACCAGGACCATTGGACCTCTCCTTCTGACTCCACCGATTCATTCTGGCAACAGATTCGATGGCAGCGGCATCGGGCCCGAAGCTGGGCCCAAAGGGGTTGCTACCGATGGGTAACTTAGACTATGATGAATCTATTACTCGTCGGTAACTTCTGCCGATGGAATGGTGTCCTTTCCCCCAAACCAACTCCTCCACAGATCGGATGTGAATCGCGATGACAGAGTTCTCCCTCAGGTTGAACGAAGACCAGTTGCAGCTCCAGAAATGGGTGCACGACTTCGCCGAAAACGTAATACGCCCAGCCGCCCACGAATGGGACGAGCGGGAGGAGACCCCATGGCCGATTCTGGAAGAGGCGGCCAAGATCGGCATGTACGGCTGGGAGTTCATGGCCGAACTCATGATGAACGATCCAACCGGGCTGTCGAGCCCGGTGGCGCTCGAGGAGCTGTTCTGGGGCGACGCTGGCATCGGCATGGCGATCATGGCCTCGGGCCTGGCCGCAGCGGGTATCGCCGCCTCGGGCACTTCGGAACAGGTCATGGAATGGGTGCCCCAGTGCTACGGCGACGCCGACAATGTGCAGCTCGGAGCCTTTGCCGCTTCTGAGCCCGACGCCGGCTCCGATGTCGGTGGCTACCGAACCAGGGCTGTTTACGACGAGGCGACAGACGAGTGGGTCCTCAACGGCACCAAGGCATGGATCTCAAATGGTGGGATCGCCGATGTCCACGTTGTGGTGGCGGTAGTCGATCCGGCCCTGGGAGCCAAGGGCCACGCATCGTTCATCGTCCCTCCGAACACGCCCGGCCTGAGTCAGGGTCAGAAGTACAAGAAACACGGCCTCAAAGCGAGCCACACCGCTGAAGTCATCCTCGACGATGTCCGCATTCCGGGACATTGCCTCCTCGGCAGCAAGGAAAAGCTCGACGAGCGTCTGGCCAAGGTGCGCGAAGGCAAGCACATTCACTCCCAGGCTGCGATGCAGACCTTCGAGTCCACCCGGCCGGCGGTTGGCGCCATGGCTGTCGGGATTGCCCGGGCGGCCTATGAGTATTCGCTCGACTATGCCAAAGAGCGCGAGGCCTTCGGCCGGCCGATCATCATGAACCAGAGCATTGCGTTCATGCTGGCCGATATGGCCACCGAGATTGACGCCGCCCGCCTGCTGGTGTGGCGGGCTGCTCTACTGGGACGCCAGAAGGAGTTCAAGTACGCCGAGGGATCGATGGCCAAGCTGAAGGCCGGCCGAGTAGCGGTCTGGGCCACCGAGCGGGCGATCCAGATCCTCGGGGGCTACGGCTATACCCGGGAATACCCGGTGGAACGGTGGCATCGAGATGCCAAGATCTACGACATCTTCGAAGGCACCGAGCAGATCCAGCAGCTCGTGGTTTCCAGGGCGATCTCGGGGCTCCGCATCGAGTAGTTTCCCCAGCTAAGAGTGTTGAACGGGAGGTGGTCAGGCCACCTCCCGTTTCGCGTCCCGATGCACCTCCTGGTCAATTCTGTCCCTAGTTGTCCCTAGTTTTCGATGCTACGGTCCCACATGTGGCGTCGATCAGGGAGAAGCGGCCGGGGTATTGGGAGGTGCGGGTCTTCGTCGGCTACGACGACGAAGGCAAGCCCGTTCAAGCCTCAAGAACGGTTCGTGGAGGCAAGCGCGACGCGGACCGGCTGGCTGCCCAGTTGGCCTCTCGTCCCGCTCCACGCTCTGGGAAGCTCACCGTGGCCGAGCTGCTGGATGAGTATCTCGAGCACAAGGGTCCGGGATGGTCGCTGTCGTCCAAGCGTGACTATGCCAGCAGGGCTGAGCGGATCAAGGCCGACCAGATCGCCCAGAAGCCGGTGAGCAGCATCTCAGTAGCTGATGTGGACCGCTGGCATCTGCGGATGCACAAGGCAGGTACTGGCGACGCTCAGATCAGGAACCTGCACACGTTGCTTAGGGCTTCGTTCGGTCAGGCCGTTCGGTGGGAGCTGTTGCCGACCAATCCGGTGGCGAACGCGAATCCGCAGCGACGAAAGAAGACGCCGAGAGGCGTCATGTCGATCGATGAAGTTGCCATAGCGCTCACTGCCGCCGAGCAGGTGCATCCATGGGCGCACCTCGCTTTGAGGTTGGCGGCCGTGTCTGGGGCTCGCCGCTCGGAGTTGGCAGCCCTTCGTTGGGATCGAATAGTCGATGGGCGACTGGTGATTGATCAGGCGATCACGATCGACCGAACCCATCCGGTTGGGGACCCGGAGCGGTTGCAGGTCTCCCCGACGAAGACGGGGGAGAGGCGGGGCCTCGCGCTCGATGAGCAGACGCTTGCCCTCATGGAGGCTGCACGGGAGGAACGGTCGGTGGAGTCGCCATGGATCTTCGGTGAGGATGAGCATCCGCCGAGTCCCGACAAGATCGGTTGGTGGTGGAAGCGGACCCGTTCTCTGGCGGGGATCGATCCGAAATGGCGGCTGCACGATCTCCGCCACTGGTCGGCGACGCACGCCATTGCAGGCGGTCACAACGTCCGCTCGGTCGCCGCCCGGCTGGGACATGCCGACCCAACGACGACAATGCGCACCTACGCCCACGCCCTCGAGGGTCTCGACCAGCCCATCGCCGACACGGTGGCCGGCGTGCTCGACAGGGAGGAAAAGGATGAGCGAGCTCGAACCGATCGAGGATTATCTACGTCCCGACGAGGTGCTCGACCCCACTTCTGCCTTGGTCATCCGAGGTTGGCCGCTCACCGTCGAGGGTCTCTTGCGCAACGCCGATGCGACCCGCCGTCGGTACTCGCTTTCCGGAGACCCGCTGGTCGCGATCTCAGCGGAGGTGACCCTGGAAGGCTGGGGTGTCGACGCAATCCTGTCTGGCCCGAGGCTTCGGACCCGTCGAAGTTTCGCCTCCGCTGCCGTCGTCGACGTTGTCGAGGCCGGTTTCGGTCTGCTGCCGACGTTCTCGGCGCCCCATTACAGCGTGGTGTTGGCGAACTACACTGAAGACCAAGCGCAGCGGCTTATCTCGGTCCTGGGTGAAGCCGTAGCGAACCCGTATCACGTGAGGAGGCAACCATGAGCGAAGAGGCCAACGTTGCTGTGACCCTCCCAGCTGACGTGAACCAGGTCGATGACACGGGCTACGTGTGGGCGTTCCTGAGCGACTCGGCCGAACCGGCCAGAGTGGTGCCAGGATCGATCATCGTGGCCGGCGATTCGGTCGAGCCCTTCCTGGCCCGAGTGGTCGATGTTGTCGACGGACCAGCTGGCGACTCGATCGTTCACCTGGATGTGCTCGGTGTCCCTGACCAGACGATCGATGAACTTCGTCATGCCGGGTTGCTCCCTACGTGAGTTGATTGGGGAAGTAGACCTCGAACGAGCAGTGCGAGCTCATCCCTTGGCACACGCAAGCAGCGGCCGAGCTGCACCACGGGCAGACCAGCGGCTCCGTCGGTCATCCGATATTGCCGAGCGAGCTGGTAGCCGAGCGCCCGACTGATCCGCAGATACTCGGCCGCCTCCTCCACCGTCAGCAGATCTGGATACTCGCCTAGTGTCCGTTGCATCTGATGCTCCTTCGTTGATGTGCTTCGCCCAGGGACATCGGAGGTCGCGAACCGCGACGCGCTCGGCCGCCAGCACCCCCGGCATACCCACCTCCCGGCAGTCGAGGAGAATGTGGAGACACAACGGCAGGTCCTGCCGGACCTGCTCCATCCGGGAGGTGCCCGCTCGGCTGCGAAAGTCGCCAGGGTTCGTGCTGGCGCCCCGAGACTTCGTCCCGGCTTGCCCTCGATCCCCTAGGACCAGTCTGGTTTCGCTTGGGCCGCTCACCTCCCGACGCTCCCAGGCCCATCGGGAGGTCGGGCCGGAAAAGCCAGGTCCTTCCGGGACCTGCAGTTGTGTCTCGGCGTTTTCCTGAGTCGCGGGAGATGGTGGTCGTGCGAGCGATTGGACGACGAACGTCGTGCGCGGTGGTGATGCCGTGGATTGGGTGACACGGCACAAACTGAAACCTTCGATCATGTCGACTTCAGCCAGAAAGCGGCGACGGCGTGTGGGAGCCCCGGACCGCGGTTGTGGCGTCGTCCGTCCCGTCGCCAGGCGTTGCCAATCAGAACTGGTCCCATGCTCCTTCGAGGGCTGAAGCTGGGGAGCTGACCGAGATGCGTTGCTGTGGCAGACGGCAGAGTCGGCCGACTGCCCTTCTGGTCGGTCGAGTGACCTGGGACTATGTTCGCCTCATGACCATGAAAAGGAAACTGATAATTGCGCTGGTGGGCAGTGTCCTGACGATGGGGATGGCCACTACGGTGGCATCCGCCGGTCGTGGGGGCCCTCCCAACCCTTCGGACCCGAACGAAGAAGTATTCGAGCGGGATGACGAGCGTGTTGTGCACGAATTCAGAGAGCTAGACCAAAACGGAGAGGTTGTGCAGCTACTTGAACCAGACCCTGCTTTTCCGACAACGTCTCAAGACTGCCGTTGGACTGGGTTCAATACTTACAACCATGAATTGGACTCCGCGTACTGGCTCTACTACCGCGAGTACTACAACCAAGTGGAGGAAGGTCTAGGTGACTCTCTGTACGGCAAGCAGGGCGATTGCATGAAGAACAAAGGCGTCGACCCCCTGGGATCTTGAATCGACACCCCTTGCCGCAGCGCAAGCGTCGGCAAGGGGTGCTGCCTCCATTTGGCTTGGTGGCGATTGGTGTCCTCGCGCTGGAGAGCGGCTGGCGAAGTCGGATGCTGGCGGACGGAGCGGAAGATGATCTGTCCCTAGTTTTGTCCCTAGAAACCGGTTGTACTGCGTGTCATGCGACGGCACGGGCTGGACGCCGATCCAGAGTATTCCCTGTTCAGCGGCACAGAACGCCACTGGCTGGACACTCGGGTAGGACCTACGACATCTTCGACGGCACCGAGCAGATCCAACAGCTCGTGGTCGCTCGGTCCATCTCGGGACTCCGGATCGAGTAGTTCCCCCAGTTCAAAGCATCGAACGGGAGGTGCTCAACCCACCTCCCGTTTCGCGTCCCGACTCACCTCCTGGCTGAATCTGTCCCGAGCTGTCCACGGGTATTGATGGTGCGGTCAATCGACGCAGTTGTCGGTTGGGCAGATGTTGAGGTACAGAGCGGCGCTTGACTCGGTGGCGAGCAGGGTTGCTTCTGCTGTGGCGTACAGGGCTTGGACCTGTCCGGCGCCGCTGAGCAGTGCGGTTGTGTAGGTGGTGCAGGCCGGATCGTCACAGCGGGTGTAGCTGACATCGTGGTTGATGTCGGTCCATGCGAGCCGGGGGAGTTGGTCAGGGCCGAGGGCCGCGACGGCGCCTTGTATGCCAGTGGCGATGGTGTTCACGATGGGGTTGGTGCAGGTGTAGTCATCGCAGCCGATGACGATCACTCTGTCCGGAAGGTCGTCGACGGCGAATTCGCCAATCTCGGGGCTGGAGGCGTTCACGACGATGGTCACTCCTGAGTCGGTGATGAGCGGAGGCTGGACTTGGACGTTCACACCGGGTTCGGTGCCCAAGATTCGGGTCAGTTGCGGCGGTTCGTCACAGGCCGGGTCGGAACACTCGGCCAGCCAGACATCCGTAGCTGGGGGTTGCCTGCCGCCGCTGTTGACACGATCCTTGATGACCAAGAGGGGGTTGCCGGCAGGGGTGAAGCCGAGCACGGGTTCGCCCATCTCGGGGTCAGCGAGAACAAGATCGGCGGGGGCCGGTGGGCAGTACTGGTCGCTGCAATCGAGAAGCATGATGCCGTTGGACCACGTGGCCAGGTAGCGGCGACCGTCGGGGGACGTGGCGAAGCTCGGCGCCCTTCCGAGCTGTCCGGGGACGGAGATGTCGCAGTCGGCGTCGTCGACGCAGTCGCGGTCGGGGGCGAAGCTGTCGGTCTCGATGCAGTCGGGGTCGTTGTACCAGGCGACACCGAATTTGGGGGGTTGTCCGCCGGTGATCCTGGGGTCAAGTCGGTTTATCGCTGTCGTGATTCTGAGCGCTGCTCGCCTGCCGGCGCTGGCCGCGTATGCGGACAGGGAGGTCTAGTGTCGACGGCGTCCGAGCTGGTGGATGAAGATCTGGAGCACAAAGGGTCGGGTTGGTCGCCGTCGTCCCGTCGTGACTACGCCAGCAGGCTGAGCGCATCAGGTCCGGTCAGATTGCCGAGAAGCCGCGAGGGCGGTGCCCCGTTTGCCGATGTCGACTGCTGGCATCTGTGCATGCGCAGGGCCGGTGTCGGTGAGGCACAGATCCTCACTCTGCGCTCCCTTCTGCGGGGTTGGTTCGGTCAGGCGGTGCGGTGCCGACCAATGCAAGTGCGAATGCGAGTCCACAGCGTCGCAAGAAGGTGCCGAGATCGACCCTCGTGGAAGTGCTGCGCTCAATAGTCCGATAGACCCCCGAACCTGGGAACGATGGAGCCCGGCGTGGTCCCATCGACCCCTCCGGCGGTGTTTGGCTTAGGCGAAACCCCACAGGGCGCTAAAGATCGCGTCTTCTTTGACCGATCCCACAACTCCACATCAACATGTGAGCGAGGCTTTGATCCCACCGGGCCGTATTTGGTCGCCTGGCCAGTGGGGGAGCCAGTGGCGAAACCGACGTTCTCCCGAGTCCGGAGGACACCCATGAAAAAGACACTTACCGCCATCACCCTCACCGGTGCGAGCCTTCTCGGCACCGTGAGCCCGGCGCTTGCCGCCCCGGCCACCACATCGGCGCTATGGAACTACGGCTGCACCGAAGTGACCGTCGAGTCGACCAAGGACATCTCGAATCTCGTGTACCGCCTCGACGGCGTTGTCACCAAGATCGAGTTCAAGGACGGCACGCACAGCCACACGCTTCCCGGGGGGGTCACCGACGTCTGGATAAAGTCTGGCAACAACAAGTCTGGCGACGGACCCGGTTATGGCGAGCACCACGGAATGCCCGCCGATTGCTCGGGTTGGTACGAAGCCCTCTGAGCGCCAACCGACAGCTCGGAGCCCCGGCGGATCCGACCGCTGCTGAGGACGTGACGACTGATCTATTCAGTCGTCACGTTTGAACCGACAGCAACACAGTGTCTCGGTCACCTACGGTTGTTTCGCTGGCGCCGATTCCTCGATGCTAAACGTGGCGGAGCCAGGGGTGAACAACGAGGCCAGTTGGTCGACGTCGAAGCGCTCGACCGGCAGACCCGCACACTACTGGGGACCGTCCAGACTGAACGGGGTCTGGTCCGCCGGCGACGAGGTGTTTGATGTCTCACATCTCGTGGAGGTCGGATGCGGCTGACGAAGCGGAAGATGAATTGTCCCTAGTCTTGTCCCTAGAAACCGGTTGCACGGCGTGTCATCCAACGTCACAAGCCAGACGCCGATGCAGAGAAGTCCCTGTTCAGCGGCACGGAATGTCACCAGCTGGACAGCCCGGAAGGACCTACGACATCTTCGAAGGCACCGAGCAGATCCAGCAGCTGGTCGTCGCTCGAGCGATCTCGGGACTCCGTATCGAGTAGTTCTTCCAGGTCAGAGGATTGAACGGGAGGTGGTCATGCCACCTCCCGTTTCGCGTCCCGATCCATCTCCTGGTCAAACGTGCGGCCGTGTGAACTGGCGTCCAGAACGCTCGTGTGGCGGGCGTTTCTGCCGTCAGTACGTGCAGCGGCACGGCCTGGCGGCCCAGGCATGGCCTTCCGAAGAGGATGTGTTCGAAGAAGATGTGGTCTTTCGGCTCTGGTGGCAGTGACGTGGGCGTGGAATGAAGAAGGTAGAGACATCCGAGTTCTCGGGTGCTCACGAACCGAAAGAGGTGGTTCCGGTGACGCGTAGAACCCGTGTTCTGGCCGGTTTGGGAGTTGGGCTGGTGTTGGTAGGGCTGGTCGTCGTGGTGTACGGCATCGCGTCGTTGTTGCATTCTCCAGTTTTTCGCGGGCACAACTTGACCGATCCGTTGACGATCGATGTGTCGTCCCGTGCAGTGGTCACCGACGACGCCGAGCTGCTCCGTTGGAACACCATGCCCGATTTCGTCTCGACGCCCGATGATGTTCGGGTGGAGGCTGTTGCGACGGGGTCCAACGATCTGTTCATCGGCATTGCTCCCGCCGATGCGGCTGCCGGGTACCTGAGCGGCGTCGCCCACGATGAGATCACCGAGTGGGACTCCGTCGAGGACGACATCGTCGATGCGGTGTACACCAGGAACGAGGGGGTCACCGATCCTGCCGCTCCGGGGACCATGGGGTTCTGGGTGGCGTCGGTGAGTGGTAGCGGTGAACAGACCCTGGACTGGACGTTCGAAAGTGGCGAGTGGGCTTTGGTGATCATGAACGCAGACGGCTCGCCCGGGGTTTCAGCCGATGTCCGGTTCGGCGTTGCGACGCTCTCGGTCCTCTTCCCCATCGGCTTGGCGTTGTTGGTTGTTGGGCTCGTGGCGGTGATCGGCGGCGGCTGGCTGGTCCTGAGGAGTGAGCGTGAGCGGAGGCGGGTGCCAGCAGGTGGGCCTAGTGAACCTGGGATGGGCGTGGCCGAGCCGCAGGACCTTGTGGGGAGTACCGGTCGCGGTCAGTAGTGGAAGCGTTGATGTGGCCCGCGCCGCGAGACTTGTCCTCGACAGGTCACACTTCCGATGCACTGCCTCGAGTAACCGCTGTGGCTCGTTGGGCTTTGGGGCACCTCCCGCTGGTGCAGGTCCAGCAGGACCTGCCGTTGTGTCTCGGCGTTTTCCTGAGTCGCGGGAGATGGTGATAGGGGTTCCGCTCGAGCGCTGTGCGCCGGGACCTCGGGTCTGCGGTTGGACGGTGGCAGGGACCGTGTCTTGGCCTCGTTCTACCGAGCAAGGTCCGATCATGGTCGTTGAGCTGAGGTAGGTCCGAGCTGTCGGGGCAGCAGGGTGATTTGGTGGCGGAGCACGATGATCTCGAGGTCCTTGGAGCGACCCGAGCGGACTGCGGGAAGGGCGAGGGCAGTGATGAGGTGGTAGAGGATGCGATAGATGTGACACAAGAGTGGCGGCATCAGAGTGGCGGCATCGCCTCTGGTCAACACCTACACGCCGATTTCCGAGCCCCAAGGCTCTGCGGACTTAGAGGTCACTCGTTTCCAGCGCATCAATGCACGCAACAATTCTCTCGGGAAACCATGAACTTGCTGTCGGGTGCCAGCGCAGATGGACAGTCACGCTGGCCTCTCTTCCTTCACTGACGTAATAGGTCTTCGTGCCATCATCGGATTGTGGACTCTTGATATGACCATCGGCAGGTAGCCGTTCTTGCACGATGGCGAATTGCAGCGCCTCCTCCGCTGTCATGGGACTGTCTGCTAGTTCAATGAGGTCAGGGGCGTAATCGGAGTCCTTTCGCTCACAGGACTGGTCTTGCCGAACATCGCCGAAACCGTCATCAGCAAGGTCACTTGTACACGCAGTGATCAGGAACAAGAACACAACGGCTACCACTCGCGGCAACACCGAAGTCCTCAATTCTCGTATGTCGCTTGGATCTCGGCTGGCAGTAGACAACCGGTTGTTGCTGTTCCAGTGCTTTGACTGGTTTGACATCCCCACAAGGCTCCATTGGTTGATGTGCTTGCACTGTGACCCTCGTGCTGGCAAGTGTCTGTGTTCAGTTGTCGGGGACGTCGAGTACTGCGCTCAACACTTGCCGGATCTTCTGGTAGGTGTCTTGGTCACAGGGTCCGATGTCGTCGGTGAGTTCGGCTCGTCGGATCGTCAGTACTTCGGACACGACTGCTGCCATGTCTTGGTCGAGTCCGGTGTCACCGGTGGTCAGTTGCACGTGGGTTGGGGCATTCCGGAGTCGACGTGAGAGTGGAACAACCTGGATTTGATCGACGTCCAGGTCGCACATGTCGTGTGATGAGACGATGAGGACAGGACGGCGTTTGTCGAGCGTCGCCCACCAGACACGACCGGGCGCGATCATTCCGATATCGATCGCAAGGCGTGGCCTCGCATGTCAGCAAACTCATCGGGTTCGTCGGTGAACTCCCCGCGGTCAATCGCGTCTTGCATGTCGGAGAAGAATGACGAGCGGCTTGATATGTAGCTCTCAATTGCTTTTGCGTAGAAGCCCGATCGTGTCATCCCGCGCTTTGCAGCCTCGGTTTCGGCTCGTTCGAAGAGATCGTCGGGGAGTGATACTGCAGTCTTCACAAGACAGAGTATAACTGTGGTTATACCAGAGTCAAGCTGATCTGTCCCTAGTTTTGTCCCTAGGAACCGGTTGCACTGGGTGTCGTCCGACAGTACGAGCTAGACCCCGAAACCGAGAAGTCCCTGTTCAGCGGCACAGAACGCCACTGGCTGGACACTCGGGTAGGACCTACGACATCTTCGAAGGCACCGAGCAGATCCAACAGCTGGTCGTCGCCCGGGCCATCTCAGGGCTCCGGATCGAGTAGTTTTTCCAGTTCAAAGCATCGAACGGGAGGTGGTCAAGCCACCTCCCGTTTCGCGTCCCTGCGCAGCTCCTGGTCAATTCTGTCCCTAGTTTTCCCTAGATGTTGGCGAACTACACTGAAGACCAAGCGCAGCGGCTTATCTCGGTCCTGGGTGAAGCCGTAGCGAACCCGTATCACGTGAGGAGGCAACCATGAGCGAAGAGGCCAACGTTGCTGTGACCCTCCCAGCTGACGTGAACCAGGTCGATGACACGGGCTACGTGTGGGCGTTCCTGAGCGACTCGGCTGAACCGGCCAGAGTGGTGCCGGGATCGATCATTGTGGCCGGCGATTCGGTCGAGCCCTTCCTGGCCCGAGTGGTCGATGTCGTTGGCGGGCCAGCTGGCGACTCGATCGTTCACCTGGATGTGCTCGGTGTCCCTGACCAGACGATCGATGAACTTCGTCATGCCGGGTTGCTCCCTACGTGAGTTGATTGGGAAAGTAGACCTCGAACGAGCAGTGCGAGCTCATCCCTTGGCACACGCAAGCAGCGGCCGAGCTGAACCACGGGCAGACCAGCGGCTCCGTCGGTCATTCGGTATTGCCGAGCGAGCTGGTAGCCGTGCGCCCGACTGATCCGCAGATACTCGGCCGCCTCCTCCACAGTCAGAAGATCTGGATACTCGCTGATTCCTCGTCGCATCTGATGATCCCTCGTTGGACGACGTGTGCTTTCAACGCCTTCGCCGGCAACAGCAAGATCTTCAGCCTCCAGGGTGAGCGAATGAGGTCGTATGCGCGAAACGACCTCCAGGTCGGGTTGGGCGTCCACGCTGCAGGTGCACCCGAGACCTTGGACGCAACCATCGAAGCCGCCGACGCCATCGCCGTATCACTTCGGAACGGCACAAGCGACCTCGGCCCGGCGCCCGACGCGGGTTTCGTCAGCCTGCACACCGGCTCTGGTTTGCCAACCGGACCGCAGGTGGTGCCTATGCACACCACAGCGCTCGCATTGGACCTGCCCGAGGAACTGACCGACGTTGGGTGGTTCTCGACAATCGGTTCTCTGCAGCTCTCGGCCGGCGAATCGGAACTTGTCATCTCACATCCGGTGCTTGTCGATCTGGATGCTCCGCTGGGCTGCCCGGGTTCGGAGTTCGAGCCGCCCACGTCCCCGAGCGGCTTCATGCCGATTGGGCCTGTCAGCGAAGCCGAGCTCGAGAGTTATCTCGATTCCCAGTCCGAGATCGTAGATTCAGGCACGGCGGAGCTGCTCGGTGACGTGGTTCCATGGTGGGAAGTTGGTGAACCTCGATCCGAACGGGTCAACGACTGCGGGACGAACCAAAAGCATTTGCTGATCAGTTTCTACGAGGGTGGCATCGTTTCGAGCCCAGACGATCCACCCACGACCCTGCGGATCTACCACCTCAACGAACGTCTCATGGTGATCGCCCAAGGCCCAGGGGATGACCCGCTCAACGAGTTCACTCCGGTTCTTGAACACCTCTCGATCCTGTGAAAGACAGCACCAGCTGCGTCTGAGGTGTTGCCCTCCAACACTTCCGACGCATCTCGTGTCAGTCTCGGCCGGAGAAGGTGAGGTCGCACTGCAGCCGAGCAGGTGCATCCGTGGGCGCACCTCGCGCTGCGGCTGGCTGCGGTGTCTGGTGCCCGCCGCTCGGAACTGGCCGCCCTGCGGTGGGATCGAATGGTCGATAGCCGACTGATGAGCCGTTCGAGTTGGTGTTGGTTCCAGATGAGGGTCCGGTCGAGCAGTTCGCGTCGCAGGGTCAGGAGCGGCCCGCCGGATCGGACCTCCACCACGATGATGCCGTTCTGGTTCGGCACGATCGTTGGTTTGGCGCAGTGGATCGCCGTGGTTACCAACATCGTCGGCTCCGCGACCGTCCCCGGCTTCGACTACGGAATCATCGTGGCCCAGTTCATCTTCCTTTTCAGCTTCGGATTGAACCAGTGGCTGCAGTACCGCCGGATCGGCCGCTGGGCAGACTATGCCTTTGGCGAGAAGACATATCTCGTGTTGGCCTCGAAGCGAAGTCGGTGCTGGCTTGGCAGATCTACGGCGGGTCCCTCGGCAACTGAGGCCGGATCCTCCGATTGGGCTCTCGAGGAGCGCTTGGGAGCGGATCGTCGCAGTTTCTGGCGGTAGCGCCGCGTATCCCCGTGGGGGCGTTGTCTAGCCCGACTGTTAGTTCTCTGACCCAACCACACCAAAGAACGCATCCTCACCAGGAGAATCGAACGTGTCCCGAATGTGGTTCACGGCCGGCACATCGTCCGCTTTGTACAGATTGTCGGTCATGCCGTAATGCACGCGACGGACGTCGCCGTAGAGCATCCCGTCGACACCCTGATCGAACGCCACCTGAGTCTCAGCACCAACCTGCTCAGCGGTGAAACCGGTGTCCAGGTAGTAACGCATCTCGGCTGCGTAGACGACCTTCCCGGTGGCTTTCAACGCGCCAAGCTGATCGGTGTTTTGACCCCAACCTGTCTGCGGTGACAGAAACTCGTTCCACGACTCGTCCCGGTATCGGTTGTAGTCGCCGCCGGTGTGATACGTCGTTGGCTGGCCGAGGTCGGCGGTCCGTAGACCGGCTTTCATGTTCGCCCAGAGTTGGGCCGAGTCACACGACCAGATGTCATCGCCCCCGAGCACCCAGTACCCGATGGCCGGGTGATTGCCAAAGCCCTCAGCAACGCTCACCCCGTACGCATAAGCATTGTCCTCGAAGATGGTCGGGTAACGAGCAGGCCCCCAAGAGTGTTCGGCACAATCACCGCTCGTGTTCGGGCCCACGTTGTTGTTGGCCCAAGCGACCACTGGGTTCAGCTCAAGTCCGTACTGTTGCGCCTTGTCCAGATAGGCCTTGATGTGGTCGATGTGCTCTGCGGTCAACACAACGTCGTTGCCGACCTGCTCAGCAACGCGATCACCTGCGACGTTCCTGGCGAACAGTGCGCTGTT
Source organism: uncultured Acidimicrobiales bacterium (assembly GCA_963751955.1). Classification (GTDB taxonomy): domain Bacteria; phylum Actinomycetota; class Acidimicrobiia; order Acidimicrobiales; family SZUA-35; genus JABDIY01. Next base: position 139,343 of record CAVVWM010000008.1, read on the forward strand.
GGCAGATCCACCACCGTTCTGATAACCGAGCGGGAGAACTGACGCCCAGAGCCCACTGAAGCCCTTGTTTCTCAGGTAGGCGAAATACTCGTCAACGTCCGCCAGCGGCAGACCGTAGAAGATTTCCCACGCAGTGTCGTGGATCGGTAGTTTGACCTTTTGGTTGTTGGTGTCTGCCTCTAATGCAACGTTGTTGGTACCGGCCGCTGAGCTATCAGCAACTTGGTCGATGGGTTCGCTGCTGAGATCATCATCAGCTGCGAAGTCAGTGTCGGGTGGCGGGTTGTCAGGAACTTCGTTGGGGGCTTCGTCGCTGAGATCATCTTCAGCTGCGAAGTCAGTGTCGGGTGGCGGGTTGTCAGGAACTTCGTTGGGGGCTTCGTCGCTGAGATCATCTTCAGCTGCGAAGTCGATGTCGGGTGGCGGGTTGTCAGGAACTTCGTTGGGGGCTTCGTCGCTGAGATCATCTTCAGTCACGAAGCCAAGACCGGGCGGCGGGTTGTCAGCAACTCGATTGCTGGCTTCGCCGCTGAGATCATCTTCAGCCGGAAAACTGACACCGGATTGAGGGGGCGGAACCAAAACAATCAACGCAATCGCCAGTAGGGAAAGTAGCAGCGCAAACGAACTCACCTGTGTTGAGCCGTACTCGTTTGATTCTGTTCTTTCGGAGTCAGCCATGAATTCAGGAATGTCGGCCAGGTTTGCGAGATACTTGACCTGATTCCTGATCTCCCGGGGTGAGATGACGGGTGACTCCAGATGCCGCCAAGGTGAGGTGAGTGCAAGTCCCCTCGGTTGCGAACGCTCGACCGATGCCGATGCCGATGCCGCTGCCGGCTCCGGTGATCAGCGCTATCAGGGCGAACTACCTGAGCCTGAGAGCGGCAGACGCAGAACGATGGTCGATGACGTTGTCGCTGAGTATCTGCCACACGGTCGTTCATGCGATCTGGTGGCCGACGCCGATATCGCGTCCTCTGGCTCGTAGTCCTTCAGCGCCTGATATCTGTCCCCAGAGTTGCGTTGGATGGTCCAGGCCCCGGTGGGGTTGGTGGTGATCCCGGTGAGGTGGACGTGTCGGGTGTCGAGTTCGATGAAGAACAGGACGTGGAGTCGGCGCAGGGTGACGGTGTCGACACAGAAGAAGTCGGTGGCGGTCATGGCGTGGGCGTGGCTGTGGATGAACTGGCTCCAGGTTGGTCCGGTGCGTTCCGGTGTCGGGTCGCGGCCGTTGTCTCGGAGGATCTTCCACACGGTGGAGGCGGCGATGTGGTGTCCGAGGCGGCGGAGTTCGCCGTGGATGCGGCGGTAGCCCCAGGTCGGGTTCTCGGTGTCGAACCGGAGCACGAGTTGGCGGAGCACGATGATCTCGAGGTCCTTGGAGCGACTCGAGCGGACTGCGGGAAGGGCGAGGGCAGTGATGAGGTGGTAGAGGATGCGATAGATGTGACACAAGAGTGGCGGCATCGCCCCTGGTCAACACCTACGCGCCGATTTCCGAGCCCCAAGGCTCTGGGACTTAGAGGTCACTCGTTTCCAGCGCATCAATGCACGCAACAATTCTCTCGGGAAACCACGAACTTGCTGTCGGGTGCCAGCGCAGATGGACAGTCACGCTGGCCTCTCTTCCTTCACTGACGTAGTAGGTCTTCGTGACATCATCGGATTGTGGACTCTTGATATAACCATCGGCAGGTAGCCGTTCTTGCACGATGGCGAATTGCAGCGCCTCCTCCGCTGTCATGGGACTGTCTGCTAGTTCAATGAGGTCAGGGGCGTAATCGGAGTCCTTTCGCTCACAGGACTGGTCTTGCCGAACATCGTTGAAACCGTCATCAGTAAGGTCACTTGTACACGCAGTGATCAGGAACAAGAACACAACGGCTACCACTCGCGGCAACACCGAAGTCCTCAATTCTCGTATGTCGCTTGGATCTCGGCTGGCAGTAGACAACCGGTTGTTGCTGTTCCAGTGCTTTGACTGGTTTGACATCCCCACAAGGCTCCTTTGGTTGATGTGCTTGCACTGTGACCCTCGTGCTGGCAAGTGTCTGTGTTCAGTTGTCGGGGACGTCGAGTACGGCGCTCAACACTTGCCGGATCTTCTGGTAGGTGTCTTGGTCACAGGGTCCGATGTCGTCGGTGAGTTCGGCTCGTCGGATCGTCAGTACTTCGGACACGACTGCTGCCATGTCTTGGTCGAGTCCGGTGTCACCGGTGGTCAGTTGCACGTGGGTTGGGGCATTCCGGAGTCGACGCGAGAGTGGAACAACCTGGATTTGATCGACGTCCAGGTCGCACATGTCGTGTGATGAGACGATGAGGACAGGACGGCGTTTGTCGAGCGTCGCCCACCAGACACGACCGGGCGCGATCATTCCGATATCGATCCCAAGGCGTGGCCTCGCATGTCAGCAAACTCATCGGGTTCGTCGGTGAACTCCCCACGGTCGATCGCGTCTTGCATGTCGGAGAAGAATGACGAGCGGCTTGATATGTAGCTCTCAATTGCTTTTGCGTAGAAGCCCGATCGTGTCATCCCGCGCTTTGCCGCTTCGGTTTCGGCTCGTTCGAAGAGATCGTCGGGGAGTGATATTGCAGTCTTCACAAGACAGAGTATAACTATAGTTATACCACCGGTCAAGGACATCTCCCCCGAACCCGAGGAGAATGAGCGGGAACGCCCCAAGTGCAGTGCACGGCACTTTTCGCCGGTGTGTCGCCGGCCTGCAGTTCCTTTCTGCAAGACATGCTTGAACGGGCGAAACACCTACGCGGCAGCCTATTCGAGGCCGTTTTCCCAGATGTGGCATCGTGAGGCGGCCGGGTACTGGTGCACACCCCGACACCTACCAGCGTTCAGTTCGACGCTCCGGGTGTGCGTGGATGGTCGTTGACGGCGACGTCGACTGGATCGCGATTTCCTGCATGCCCTGTTCGGTCTGCCTGAGATCGAACATTGAAGGATTGGGTTCGCTGGCTCGACGGAAACTCTTCGTTCGCCGACTGGTTCGGTAAGCGCCACATCGATCATCTTGAGCAACCCAATGTCGTCGCAGCTTTGTCGCACGTCGTGTTCTGCGCGGAGAATGATCCTCTGATCGGTTTCGTCCTCAACACGCACGACGGGGCTGCCGTTTGGGCACCGGCTGTGGGCGACGGTCACCTTGATAGTCGACGAGTTGGCTTGGCCGGCGACGCTGACGGTGGAAACGCACCCGCAAGCTCGCCGGGATCGATCCCCATGTGCGGCTGCATGACCTGCGGCACTGGTCGGCCACGCCATTGCCGGCGGCCACATCGTCCGCTCGGTTGTCGCCTGGTTGGGACACGCCGATCCGACCACGACGATGCGCACCTACGCCCATGCCCTTGAAGGTTTCGACCAGCCGATCGCCGACAGCGTGGCCGGCGTGCTCGACGGGGATGGAAAAGACTTGGCCATTGCGCTCCGGGAGTTCAAACGTGTGTGTAAGTCCGGCGGCCTGATCGTTGCAGGCCTGTCTGGGCCGCCCGATGAGTTTGCCTACAAGCCAGTGCTCGAAGCATTGGATCAGTTCATGCCAAAAGCCGCCTCCGGGGGAAAGCCCCACCTGTCCATGCCCACGATCAACGAAATGATCTGTCAACTCAAAGGCGAGTCGGACAACCAAACCCCAAATCACAATAAAGCGAGGAGATACAAATGCAAGAAGAACCGTTCACCCGAGGCAAGTCGTCAGCGACACCGCTGAGGGCCGAAATCTTGATCGATGCAAGTGTGGCAGAGGTGTGGGATGTCGTGGGAGAGAACTTCGACCAAATCGTGCGCTATTCCTCCGAGGTCGCCAACTCGTACTTCTTGCACCAGGTCGACGGCATGGCCGGCAGTCAACGGCGCTCTGAAATGCACAACGGTCGCACACTCGACGTGGAGATCACGGACTGGGAGGACAAGACCCGCGTGCAGTGGGAAATCGTCAAACCGCACATTCCAGTCCTGAAGTCGGGCGTCTCCAGCTTCACGCTCATCCCACATGGTTCACAAACGCGGCTTGTACTGGACGGATCCATCGTTGGAGAAGCGGCCGTTGAAGTTGGCGAAACTGGCGATCGAAGTTCCCGCTCCACGGGCGTTTTGGACGCCGGTATGGGGCGTCGGAACGTACTTGCTCGATGACCATCGCCTCTAGCCCGAAACAGCAGTCAGACCGAACATCAAGTCGGTAGCCCTGTGAATCGGGGTTTGTACCTCGGCACAGGGGTTCTCGACTGAAAGGAGAATTCCATGGCACTGCAAACAGCCGCCAGAGTTGAGCGCCCGGATACACAAAGGCGCTTGGGGCTCATGGCGATATCGGTACTCGCGGCAATCGTGCTTGCCGCCGTCATCTGGTTCGTCGCTTCCGGCGACGGCACGCCCACCGCCACCTTCGACGGTCAAACGGTCACTTATGACGGCCCCACCGACTTCGATGCCGCCAATGTGACCTTCAAGTTCGACGTCAGTCAATACGAACGGGGAGTCACCTTCGGGTTCTTGCCCGTCGGCGATGACAGCCTCACTGCAGCCGATCTGAAGGCCGAACTCGACGGAGTCTACGTTGGCGATAGCGGAGACCCGGAATGGTTCGACACGAATGTGATCCCTACGCTTGTGACCGTTCAGGGCGAGACGGAGGATGATCGCATCATGGAACGGTCGATCCCCCTCAAGGCCGACACGCGATACGTTCTTGTTGCCAACACCTTCCCCACTGATGGTTGGATTGGCCACTGGGGCGCACTCATCGAGGTGAAGTAGAAGCCAGCACCCAACAATTGGCGATCGAGACTCCGTTGCCACGGGCGTTTCGATCGCTAGTTCTTTGGTTCAACCGCTTGATGTTTGCTGTGCCGCTCCGACCCACACCCCGAGGGTGTAGCACTCCTGCAAGCTCGGTTCTAGACGGGCTCGATTCGGATCTTGGCACCGAGCGTGTCGGCTAGGTGGGCGATGTCGGTCGGGATCGGATGTGAATACCGGGGTGTCCTCGGAGCGGGCGAGTGTGCTGGCGGTCAATGTGACGGATGCATCAATGACGTCGGCGGTTCCGGCTTGGGCGCACAGCAAGCCCGCAGCGCGAGCTACGACGCCGTCGAGTGGAACTTCGTCGCAGTGGCGAAGCGCTCTCGACAGCAGCGCTTGTCGCGTCCCATCGCGCCACGCTTGTGCTATCACGCCAGCGGGGACATAGACCGGCCTGCCCTCGTCGGCCGCGATTCGCAGTACCGCCCACATCTGTCGATCGTTGCGGTCGAGGGCGATGAGTGCGCCGGTATCGAAAACGATTCCAGCGGTCACGACTCGATGCGAGAGCGGGCGATGGCGAGTTCGTCTTCGGAGAACTGGCCGTGCTCGGCTTCCCAATCGGTGAGGACGTCGCGTAGCCCGCGACTGGTGAGCCGGCGGCGTGCTGCGTCGGCGAGCCAGGCAGACAGGTTTTGTGCGTCTGCCTCGGCCGCTTCGCGTACGGCTTCGGCCAGCTCAGCTTCGAGGGAGATGGTTACGCGCTCGACAGCCATGTTTAAATCATACTTGTTCATACTCTACGCCGCAATGATTCCTCGACGTATCGGTCAAACTCGGCACGGACACCAACCCGGATAGACGACACGACCGACGTGAGGCGCCGAGGCCTCTGAGCCGGTCGACGCTGTGCGATTGATCTGTCCCCAGTTTTGTCCCTAGAAAGCCGTGACACGCTCTGCAACGCACCGCTACGAGCTGGACGTCCAAGCCGAGTATTCCCTGTTCAGCGGTACGGAACGTCATCGGCTGGACTCTCGGGAAGGACCTAGGACATCTTCGAAGGCACCGAGCAGATCCAACAGCTCGTGGTTTCCCGGGCGATCTCGGGGCTGCGGATCGAGTAGTTTCCCCAGGTCAAAGCATCGAACGGGAGGTGGTCATGCCACCGCCCGTTTCGCGTCCTAATCGATCTCTCGGTCAGGGGACTTGACAGGTGGCGACGTAGTTGTGAGCCGGACCGGGTCGCTGACGATATGGAGGAGCTGTGAGGCCGAGCCGTTGCCATCCCGCGCCATCGCTTGGATGCGGTGCTTTCGAGCTCCGACGGTGGCAAATTCTGCCGCCACATACAGCGCATTCAGCGCCAACATGACGGTGATAGCGAGGATTGTAAATACCGCAGTGCACGCAGCCTCGCAGGAGTCTCGGGACCGATCAGCATCATGGCCAGATCATGGGTCGACAGGTGCTCCCACGGCTCCATGCCTCCCAGTTGCTTCACGCCGACCGACACGGCGAGTCAACGAATCGCCTGACGTGCGAGAAGCTGCAAACGATTGCAGGACCAGACTCGAGCATCCTAGAATCCGGATATGGGCGGAGGTGGAGCGTGACTAGTCAGGTTGCCATCGTCGGAACCCGCTATCCGGACTTCACTTTGGAGATGTCAGTTCTTGCTGATCTCGACGTTGAGATCTCTTCCGGTGTCGGTGGATCGGTCGAGGACCTGGTGCACGTCGCGAGTTCTGCCGACGTCGTGATTGCCGGTTCGCGACCTCAATTCACCGCTGAAGTGCTCGAGCGGTTGCAGTGCCGTGCGATCGTCCGGTCCGGGATCGGTCTCGACTCAATCGACATGGACGCCGCAGACCGCCTCGGCTACACGGTCGCTCTCATACCCGACTACGGGACAGAGGCTGTCAGCCAGCACACCCTTGCAATGATCCTGGCTGCAACCCGCAGGCTCGGCGAATCCGATCGGATCGTTCGGGAGGGCAACTGGGGGCTTGACTCCCTTCGACCGTTACACCTCCCGTCAGCGATGACTGCAGGCGTGGTCGGCTTTGGCAGGATCGGTACCCGGGTGGCTGAACTGCTACTTGCGGTCGGATTCGGGTCCGTGCTGGCCTACGACGCGTATACCACGCACGGCCTCACCGGGGTTGAGCACACCGGCCTTCCCGAACTGCTCGAGCGGGCCGACGTAGTTTCATTGCACTCTCCACCGCCCGCGGACCGCAGCGCCCTGATCGGCGTCGACGAGATCGCCTCCATGAAGGCCGGCTCGGTTCTGGTGAACACCGCCCGTGGGTCTTTGATCGACCCAAGTGCACTGGCAGCGGGATTGGCGAACGGGCAGCCTCGGCTCGCTTGTCTCGACGTTTTCGATCCCGAACCTCCCGACCTTGCCCACTATCGCGATGTGATGGATCGGGTCAGCTTCAGTCCCCACACCGCTTGGTATACCGAGGAAAGCCAGGCCGAGCTTCGACGCAAGAGCGCAGAAGAGACACGGAGAATCCTGTCGGGACACAAACCGCTCAACCAGGCATGCCCCGCGCCAGCGAAGGAGAAAAGTGAATAGACAATCGATTTCAGATCTCACCAGCCCCGAAGTGGCTGAGCTCATAGGCCGATCGAGGATGGCAATCATCCCCTTTGGGAGTATCGAACAGCACGGACCGCACCTTCCCAACGGAACCGACACGATCGCCTCAGAGGTCATCTGCGAGGCTCTTGCCGCGCAACTCGACGCGCTCTATGTTCCATTTGGTCCGTACGGAGTGACGCCGATCCACGCCGGCCATCCGGGAACGATCAACCTGCGCCGCTCGACGTTTGAGGCACTACTGAACGACGTCTGCGAGGACCTTGTCTCAATGGGTGTCGACCGGTTCGTTTTTGTCAACTGGCACGAAGGGAACATTGCGTCGATGGACGGGGTCGCCACCGACCTTCAGGATCGCCACCCCGGCGTCTACGTGGCCACATCCCACGCTTGCTACATCGCCCAACGCGTGTATGCGGCGACCGGCGGCGAATTGACCCACGGTGGAGGCATCGAGGTGTTGGCTGTGATGGCGCGTGACCCCGACCTGGTCTGGGTGGATCGGGCTGGTGACGCAACCCGCCCCGACCATGCCATCGCCCTCGATGAGATGCGGCGCTCGAAAGAATCGTACGGGTACATCACAGACGTCACCGAAATCGACGACCAGGGCTGGTACGGCAACCCACAGTGGGCCAACACCGACCTGGCCCAGGGTTTCGCCGAGACGATTGCGGGCGAGGTCGCCAAGAAGGTTGAGCACATCTTCTCTCTCCGAGCTCGCTCATGAGCGTGGTAGGCGGCGACTCGCTGAACTTCCAGGACTTGCCAGGTAGGTTGTCTGCGGATCCATTCGCCGATCTCGACAGCGAGTCAAGCGTTCGCCTGGTGAAGCTTGGCAGAACCAAGGGCCGCATGGCCCACCGCCACCCGCACTCGGAGGAGGTGTTGTACATCAGGTCCGGTTCAGGATCGGTCTGGATCGACGGCACGCTTCACCCGGTCAAATCTGGCGACATCGTGCGCATCCCTGCAGGGGCCGCACACGCCACGGTCCCCGACGAGGGGATCGAGATGGAACTGGTGTGTTTTTTCCCGCACCCCGTGCTGGCGGAGAACATTGAACAGACACAGATCGAGGTCACTTAGTCATGGAGGAAACCTAGTCATGGGGGAAGCAATGGGAGATTCATCTTCGGAAGGCAAAGTTCGATTGGCAGCGGTCGGACTCGGACGGTGGGCCAAGGTCCTAGCTCGCGGAGTGCAGCGTGGCGACAAGGTGGAGCTGTACTCGTGCTACAGCCGGTCAGAGGACAAGCGGAAAGCGTTCCAGGAAGAATTCGGCGTTCCTCGGTCCGCAGAAACCTATGAAGCGCTGCTGTCGGATCCCGAGGTTGAAGGCGTCATCATCACGACCCCGAACGACACGCACCGCGAGCTCATCGTCCAGGCGTTGGACGCGGGCAAAGCCGTGTACACCGACAAACCAATCGCCCAGACCCTGGAAGATGCGCTTGAGATAAAGCGGGCAGTCGAACGCACGGGTGGAGTCTTTGCCGTTGGCCACAGCGCCCGACGACTCTCGGGCAACCGGGTGATGAAGCGTTGGATCGATGATGGGACCATCGGCCAGGTCTCCTTGGCCGAGGCCAACTTCTCCAACGAGCGAGGCCTAGAGCTGACCCCAGAGACCTGGCGCTGGTATCTGTCGAAGACGCCGGGGGGACCGCTGATCCAGCTGGGAGTGCACCACGCCGACAACCTCCAGTACCTCCTCGGGCCGGTCGGCGCAGTGACCGCGGTCCAACGAAAACTGTTCACTCCGTCAGAGGTTCCCGACGCGACCATGACGATCCTCGAGTTCGAATCCGGAGCCCTCGGCTATCTCGGATGTGGGTGGGCGTCACCTGGGATCTATCAGATCCGCCTTCAAGGCACCGAGCAGAACTTGATGTACGACCTCGATTTCACCCATTGGGACGAGGCCCACGAAGCCGACCGTTACTCGACGCTGGTTTCCCAGGCCTATGGCCAACAGGACCGTTCGCCAGTCGAGCTGCCTCCAACGGACATGTTCAGGGAGCAGCTCGAGGAGTTCGGACTGGCAGCGCGGGGCCAGGCCACGGTTGAGGTGACCGTGGACGACGGCATCCGGGCCCTCGCAATCGTCCATACCGCCATCGAGTCCAACCGGCAGGGCGGCAAGACCGTCGAGGTGAAAACCCTGCTCGATCGGGTCGGGGTCAGCTAGAACACCGGCAGGCGCCCATCGCCGCCGTGCTCAAGCTCAGTGCAGACCAGCGACTCGATCTGTGTCTGCCCGAGAGGGCAATTTGACGGCAGCTGTAGGCACCCACTAACGTTTCCTGCAATCGATTGTATCACCAACGATTGTCATCGAAAAAGGGGATCATGATGGTAAAGAAGTCACGTGAGCAAGGCTGGTTGGCCTTACGCCTACTGGCAATCGCAACAGCGCTCGCACTCGCTGCAAGTGCATGTGGATCGAGCGGGTCGAGCGCTTCCGACGACAGCGCTAGTTCCGACGACAGCGCTAGTTCCGACGACAGCGCTAGTTCCGACGACAGCAGCAGTTCCGACGATGGTGATGTCAGCACCGACGGCGACGCTTCCGGAGGAAGCGGGTCTGTGTTCGTGCACGCCGCCGACGACGAAGCGTCCACCCTTGATCCCGCTCAGGTAGAGCCGGGCGAAGGTGGCGAAACCATCATCCTGCAGGTTTACGAGCGCCTTCTCGAGATCGGCCCTGGTGGCCCAGAGCTCGTTCCCGCCATTTCAACCGAGGTTCCTTCGGTCGACAATGGTCTCATCTCCGCCGACGGCATGACCTACACCTTCCCGATTAGAGAGGGCGTTGTGTTCCACGACGGGTCACCGATGACCGTCGACGACGTCAAGTTCTCGTGGGATCGAGTCATGACCATGAGCCTGCCCGACGGTGCAGCAGACTCCCTGAATGACATCGTCGATGAGCACCGCAGTCGACGGCAACAATTTCGTGGTCACGCTGCAACGGCCAAGCGCGGCCTTTCTGAATACCACCGTCGTCGCCATGGTGTCCTCAATCGTGAGTCAGGCAGCAGTCGAGGCCAACGGCGGAGTGGTCGCCGGCGAACTGAACGACTTCATGCAAACCAACGTGGTCGGCACAGGCCCCTACTCGTTGACAGAATGGAACCGAGGCGAGAACATCCAGCTGGCGATCCACGAGGACTACTGGGGAACGCCAGCGAACAACCCCGTTCGGGTCGAAATCGGTGCAACCCCGGACGTGCGAGTGCTCGGCCTACGTGCCGGCGAGTACGACACCATCGAGGCTGATCCGTCATTCATCGGTGACCTCGAAGGGGCCGAGGGCGTCACAATCTTCGGCTCGGGCCTCACCGTGGAGCCGATCCACATCGGGTTCAACCTCAACATCCCCGATGGTGCCCTCCCATCGGAAGACACCATTCCGGTAGACTTCTTCCACGACCAGCGGGTCCGGCAAGCCTTCAACTACGGCTTCGACTACGACGCCTTCATCGCTGGAGCTCTCGGTGGTTTCGGAGATTTCAACCCTCACTACATTCCTCAGGGAATCTTCGGCTACGACCCGGCAGCGCCTCGCTATGACAGCCAGGATGCTGGACAAGGCAGAGGAACTGTTCACCGAGGCTGGCTACTGCCCCGGCGGCTTCACCGCTTCGGTGATCACCGAGGAAGCCAACCTGTTCGAGGTTGCGGCTCTGGTGCTCAAGGATTCGCTCGAGGCGCTTCCGTGCAACATTGAGATTCGAGTTCTGGCGGTGGCTGAGGCGCAGTTCGACGACGCCCACGCACAAGACCCGATCGAGTATGCAATGTGGGTCAAGAACGCAGACCCATTCGCTGATCCTCACGGATACGTCTCCTCCTACAGCCATCCGACCGGTGAGTGGGGAGAGATCCATGGCTTCGCCAACGGCTATGCCGACGCCGATGCGGTGGCCAGCCTCATCGACGACGCCGAGGTAGAACTCGATCCTGAAGCCCGGGCCGAGCTCTACAGCGAACTCCAGTTCCTGCTCTTCGACGACCCGATGTGGCTCATCGCCGGCCAGGAGGGCGTGGTCGCCGCCTATCGGACCGACGTCGAAGGCTGGGTGTCCAACCCGCTGTGGCCGCGGCCCAGCATCAAGTTCCAGTTCATGAGCAAGTAGCAGCTAAAGAAGCCCACGATGCAGATCCGTGACTACTTGGTCCGACGATTGTTGGTGCTGCCGTTCCTTGTGATCGGCGTGTCCATTGTCGTGTTTGTACTGACACGCGTCGGAGGATCGCCGGTCGCGATCTACCTCACGACCGGAATGAGCCCGGCCGAGGTGGCCGAGATCGAGTCCCGATACCACCTGGATGAAGCACTCCCGATCCAGTACTTCTACTGGGCTTCGGGTGTCGTCCAGGGGGACCTCGGCTGGTCAGGCGTCTCGGTCGCCCCGGTTACCGAGGTCTTCCCCTCCAAGTTGGCAGCGACGATCGAACTGGCTCTCGCGTCAGCGTTCGTCGCCGTCACGGCGGGGATTGGCCTCGGAACCTACGCGGGTGCTCGACGCAACAAACTGCCGGATCACATAACTCGGATCGTTGCGATCTCCGGGGCGGCGATGCCGCTCTTTTGGTTTGCGATATTGATGTTGATCGTGTTCTGGGTTGGATTGGGGTGGTTCCCGATCGGGCGAAGTACGCCTGAGGTCTTCACGTCGATCGCTCACCCGACCAACCTGTACACCGTCGACGCGCTACTGGCCGGAAATCTTCGAGCATTCGGCGATGCCCTTTGGCACCTTGTGCTGCCCGCGGTGACCCTCGGATATGGCGCCACTGCGATCATCACCCGGATGATGCGGTCGTCGTTGGTCGAGGAACTGCAGGAGGACTACGTCGACGCAGCCAGGGCGAAGGGCCTTCCCGAGCGTCTGGTGCTCCGACGCCACGCCCGGCGAAACGCACTGATGCCCACCGTCACGGTCGTCGGCCTCTCATTCGGCTTCCTTTTGCAGGGCACCATCGTGGCCGAGATCATCTTCCAGTGGCCCGGACTCGGCCGCTGGATGGCCACATCAGTTCTTCGGGGAGACCAGGCCACGCTGATGGCGTACGTCCTCTTCACGAGCGTTCTGTTCCTGGTCGTGAACCTCGTCGTTGACATCGTGTACGCCTACCTAGATCGGCGAGTGGTCCTCGGTGACTGACATTCTTGAGGCGGCAGCGCCCCGACCTGCGATCGCTGGCGGCATACCGCCGGTCCGCGAGAGTGCGTTCCGGGTACGGATGCGCCGAAACCGCGAAATCCTGACGAGCGTGCTGGCCAACCCCACCACGGTGATCGGCCTTCTTCTCATACTGAGCCTGATCGGCATGGCTGTCTTTGCTCCGTTTCTGGCGGAGCCGAACACACCCGACGCTGCCCAGATGCCCCGCGACTGGGGAGCGATCGCGGTGCCGCCTGGATCCCCGGGGCACCTCCTGGGAACCACCAACACCGGCGGCGACGTCTACTACGGGGTGGTCTGGGGCTCACGGGCATCGCTGAGGCTTTCGATCTTGGTCGTGAGCATCACGGTGGCGATCGGTGTGACCGTCGGCAGCGTGGCAGGGTTCCTCGGCGGCCGGGTGGACGAAGTCCTGATGCGGTTGGTCGATGTGTTTCTCTCGATCCCCGAGCTGATCTTCGCTCTCGCCATCGCCGCAGTGCTCGGACCATCCTTCCGAAACATCATCCTCGCCCTGGCCATCGTCTACTGGGTCAAGTACGCACGAATCATGCGGGGCCAGGTGATGACCGTGAAGCAGAACGACTACGTGGACGCAGCCCGGGTAATCGGTGACTCCAAGCTCCGGATCTTCCTGAAGGACGTGCTGCCCAATTCGATCACCCCGGTCATCGTGCAGGCCACCATGGACATGGGCAACATCGTGCTGGTTGGTGCGACCCTGAGCTTCATCGGCCTGGCCGAAGCCGGACTTGCCGAGTGGGGCGTGTTGGTCGCCGAGGGGCAGGCCGGAATCTCGGCTGGTCGTTGGTGGGCGTCCACGTTCCCGGGACTCATGGTGTTCCTCTGGGCTCTGGGCTTCAACCTGGTCGGCGACGGGCTTCGTGACGTGCTCGATCCTCGCACCGAGACAGCGCGATGACCTTGACCGAACCAACCGCAGCCAAGACACCGGCGCTCGACCCCACGATGATCGCCAGCGTGCGCGGACTCCGAGTGCACTTCCGCTCCAAGGCGGGCACAGTCCATGCGGTCGACGGGGTCGACTTCAATATTCGCGACGGCGAGACCCTCGGGCTCGTCGGAGAAACCGGTTGTGGCAAGAGCGTCACCGCCCGCTCGTTCCTACGGCTGGTTCCCATCCCGCCGGCACTGCCGATTCAGGGATCGATTCTCTTTCGACCCCGCGCTCTGTGCACCGAATGCGGAGGCGGGGGATGTGCGACTTGCGACATGACCGGCCGTGTCAGCGCACCGTGCCCCGCCTGTGATGGGGTCGGTTGCGATAGCTGCTCACACAGCGGTGCGGAGACGATCGATCTGACCACGATCGACTCGCGACGAATGCAGGAGATCCGAGGCAACCGGATCGCCATGATCTTCCAAGATCCCGGCAAGGCGCTCAACCCGGCGTTGTCCATTCGAGACCAGCTCTCTGAGGTCTTCATGATCCACCGCACCCAGGAGATCCTCGATCGCGCCGGGATCAGCGGCGATGCCGCATCGGTCGGCGGTCGCATGCTCCAGCGCCACGCCCACCTTCAGACCAGGCGAATCGAGAAGATCCTGCTCGGTATCCCTCCACTGCGGGACAAGCGCGATGCAATCAACCGGGCGTCGGACTCGATGGTGAAGGAAGCTCTGGCCGAGACTCAGATTCCGAACCCGGCCAACATCATTGAACGACATCCCCACGAGTTGTCGGGCGGGATGAAACAACGGGTGATGATCGCCCAGGCGTTGGCGTGCAACCCGGATCTACTCATCGCCGACGAGCCGACCACCGCGCTCGACGTAACGGTGCAGGCACGGATCATGGAACTGGTTTCCGAACTTCAGGTTCGACACCGGACAGCGGTGTTGTACATCAGCCACGACCTGTCGCTGGTTCGGCGGGTGTGTGACCGGATCGCCGTGATGTATGCAGGCCGGATAGCTGAGATCGGTCCATCCGATCAGGTATTCCACAACCCGCAACACCCCTACACGAAGGGTCTGATCGGCGCGATTCCGTCGGCAAAGCACGAACGCGGCCGGCTCAATGCCATCGAGGGGACCGTGCCCGAACTCATCGATCCCGAGCCAGGCTGCCGTTTCGCCAGTCGGTGTCAACACAGCACGGCGATGTGCACTGAAGCTGATCCCGCCCCGGCCGACGTTGGTCCCGACCACTCGGCGGTGTGTTTCATCCACCAACCCTCGGCGGGCTCTTCGGTTGCCCCGTCGTTCGATAGGTCCTCGCGATGATGACAGTCCCGGATTCCGCACCGACCACTCGCACGGCTGAGGATCCACTGATCTCGGTCCGTGACCTGAAGAAACATTTCCCCATCAAGGATGGGATCATGCAACGAGTGGCCGGACAGGTGCGGGCGCTCGACGGCGTGAGCTTCGACATTCCGCGGGGAACCACGCTGGGGCTGGTAGGCGAGAGTGGGTGTGGCAAGACCACGCTCGGACGCTTGGTCGCAGGCCTCACCGAACCGACCTCGGGAGGCGTGTACACAAACGTCTCCGCCACTAGCGCTGATCGCATCGACCTGCTCAAGGGCGAGGCGGCGCGCAGGTTTCGACGCAACTGCCAGATGGTCTTCCAGGACTCTTACGCATCGTTGAACCCTCGACACCTCATACGCGACATCGTTGGCAGACCGCTCACCGTCTACAAGGAAGCCAGCGGAAGCGAACTGACCGAGCGGGTGGTCGAACTCCTCGAACTCGTCGGTCTCGGCCGTCAGCACCTGTACCGGTATCCGCATCAGTTTTCCGGCGGCCAGCGACAGAGGATCTCCATCGCCAGGGCGTTGGCCTTGGATCCCGATCTGGTTGTCCTCGACGAGCCGACCAGTGCGCTAGATGTTTCTGTCCAGGCGCAGATTCTCAACCTGCTACACGAGTTGCAGACCCAACGAGGTTTGACCTATCTGTTCATCACCCACGACCTGTCAGTCGTACGGCATATGGCCGAACGCATCGTTGTGATGTACCTCGGTCGGGTTTCTGAGGCAGGGGCCACCGAAGCAGCTCTTCGATCAGCCACTCCATCCCTATACAAATGCGCTGTTGCAGGCCAGTCCCGATGTGGAAGGGGACGGCACCGGGTTCCGGGGGCTGGAAGGCAATGTGCCAGACCCCGCCCAGCCACCGTCGGGTTGCCGGTTCCACACCCGTTGTTCCTATGCCACGCCGAGCTGCGGATGGGAAATCGACGACGTGGTCCGACGCCTCGAGGATCTTCCCGAGATGTTCGACAAATTGGTCGGTGTCGAGCGCGACTCTGCGTTTGCGGCCCGCCTTCGATTTGAAGATTCAACAGCGGCTGCCGCCCTTGTCGAAGCCGTCAGAGGAGACACCGTTCCTCCGGCCATGGCGGCTGCTCTCGAGGAGCTGGTGGTAGTGGGCGACGCCGTGAAACTCCGCTTCGCCGAGGTCCCGGACGTCGAGCTGGAATCTCGGCCAGGGGGCCGAGAGGTCGCCTGCGTCCTACCGGACTTCCGTCCAAACTGACATCGACGGCCTCGGGACGAAGTCATCCAGACATGCGGATTCACTCTGCATGGACTCTTCAGGCCAGTAGCGACGCCGTGACCCGCTCGGTGGTGAACGGTAGGTCCCTCACCCTGGTGCCAAGTGCTGCGCTGAGCGCGTTGCCGATGGCGGCGGTTGTTGGACCCACCGCTGCTTCGCCGACGCCAAGGGCGGGATGGTCGGAATCGAGGATGTGGACGTCGAGTTCGGGGATCTCTGAGAACGTCAGGATCGGATAGTCCAGCCAGCCGCGGGTGACCGAGGCGCCGTCGTTGAACCGGACCTCCTCCTTCAGCGTCCAGCTGGCAGCTTGGAGGATCCCGCCCTCGATCTGGTTGCGGGCCCCGTCGAGACTGATCACTTCGCCCGCATCGACCACGGCCCACACCCGAGAGAGGCGTATGTCGATTTCAGCCTCGATCTCGGCGATGATGGCCACGTAGGCGGCGACGTTCTTGTACTTGGCGAAGCCCATCCCGTAGCCACGCCCGTCGCCTCTCTGAGCACGGAGTGACACACCGGACTGTTCCACCACGGCCTCGATCACCGACCGGGCCCGCTGATCGGTGAGGTTGCGGAGTCGGAACTCGACGGGATCAACGTGGGCCGCATCGGCAAGCTCGTCCATGAAAGATTCGATTGCGAATATGTTGGCCTGGGTTCCCAGGCCGCGCAGCGCAGAGGTTCGGGCGTGCCGGGGCGGGACGAAATGGCCTACAACCCGGCGCTGGGGAAAGTCGTACAGCGGGATTGCGTTCCGAAGGCCGCCGCCCCCCACAGTCATGGGCGGATCCTTCGGTGCTGCAAGCGGAAATGGGTTCTCGATGTGGCTGGCGGCGAGCAGCGTGACGCCGTCGGATGACCCGGGTCGAGAGCTATGGGTGTGACTCCACACATCGTGGATCCACCGGTTGACCCGGCCGCCCGCGTCGACCGATGCATCCATCTGAACGACCATGGCCGAGCCGTAGGGTTCCCAGGCAAACTCGTCCTTGCGGGACCACTGGACTCGGATGGGTGCACCCGGTACCTCCAGGGCCAGCAGTGCTGCGTCGAGGGCTACGTCGTCGGCCCCGTTGTGCCCATAGCACCCTGCTCCCTCGACGTGGATGAGTCGCAGATCTTCGCGGTCCATGCCCAGGACGACCGCCAGCTCGTCACGTAACTTGAAGACTCCTTGGGTATGGGTCCATACGGTCAGCCCCTCATCGCCGGCCTGGGCGACAGCGCACGACGGGCCGATCGATCCGTGAGCCAGGAACGGCCGGGAGTACTGGGTCCTGAGCCTGACGGCCGTGTTGTTGAGCACAGTTTCTTCGGGCGCTGTGTTCTCGATCACTGTTTCTTCGAGCACTGTTTCATCGAGCAGTGTGTCCTCGATCACGGTGATCTCGGCTTCTTGATCCAGCAGGACGAGGGGGTCCATCGATACGCGACCCAGCTTCGGGCTGGTCCCATCGTGCATCCAGTTCGATCCGCCGAACCGCTCGCAGCGCCTGCTCCTCCCGCTCAGCGACCACGCCGATGAACCTTCCGGAAACAAACACCTTCACGACTCCGGGCAGCGCCTCTGTCGGCCCGGTGTCCAGCGACGACAGGGTCGCTGTCGGCGACGGTGGACGAATAACCCGCCCATGAAGCGTGCCGGGGAGATCGAGATCCTGCAGGAAGCTGGGATCGCCACGGAACTTGGCCGGAAGGTCCCAGCGTTGTAGTTCGGCGGCGTCCTCGAAGGAGCTGCTGTCCAATGCCGCGCCGGCGTCGGGACCGCCTCCGGCAAGAGTCCAGTACGAGATCGATCGACCGCTCGGTTCGGTGACGACACCGTCGATGACGGTGAGGGTCGATGGATTCGCTTCCAATCGGGTGGCTGCCGCTTCGAGGACTTCGGCCCGGAGTTCGAGAGCAGCGCGGCGCACCGCCATCCCACCCTTGGAGATCGAGGTGCTCCCCGCGGTCAGGCCCTCGTCCGGGCTGAGCGCGGTGTCGGTGTGCGTGATTCGCAACCGGGCCGTGGAGACCGACAGTCCGGCGGCCGCCATCTCGGCCAGAGCAGTCGTGATTCCCTGGCCGATATCCACCTTGCCCGATCTGAGTTCGACCGTGCCGTCGGCCTTTATCCACAAGTACTCGTTGCTGAACCCGCCGGGCAGGACGGGGTCGCTAGCCGAGGCTGGAATCGGCAGGTCGGTCAGTCCGCTCACGGTGCCACCTGCCCGAGGGTGACGGCGGCCCGTTCCACCGCTCGAACCACGCGCCAATGCGAGCCGCAGCGGCAGAGGTTCCCATCGAGCGCAGCGCAGATCTCGTGCCTGCCCGGATCCGGATTCTCCTGCAACAGTGCGCAGGCCGAAACCAGGATCCCGGTCATGCAGTAGCCGCACTGAGCAGCTTGCTCAGCGATGAAGGCGTCTTGGAGTAGTTGCATCGGGGACCCACTCGCCTCGCTCGGTGCGGCGAGTCCCTCGATGGTGACCACCTGTTTCCCTTCGGCGGCTTCGATGGGAAGATCGCACGAAGGGATCGGCTCCCCATCGACGAGGACCATGCATGCGCCGCAGGTTCCCTCGCCGCATCCGAACCGGCTGCCCTTGAGGTTGAGGTCGTTTCTGAGTGCGTAGAGCAGCGGTGTGGTGGGTTCGCACTCCACCGTCCGGGCGGCACCGTTGACGAACAGTGTGGTCATAGCCGAGCTAGAGCTGAACTTTTTTCAGGGCCGGGCCCGGATACCGCTCGCCCGCCACCTCGTCGAACGAATTGGCGAGGCGAGATACCTGCTGGTCGGTGAGCGTGAGGCCCGTGGCCCTGACGTTCTCCTCCATGTGGGCAATCGATGTCGTCCCGGGAATCACATGCAGGAAAGGCTGACGGGCGAGGACCCACGCCGAGCGCGACCTGGGCCGGTGATGCGCCCAGTTCAACGGCGACGTCGGTGAGGGTGTCCATCTTCTTGATGTTCTTGTCGATGTTCTCCGCGGAGAAGCGCGGATGAGCCTGCCTGCCGTCCCCGTCGCGGAGGTCACCTGCGGACTTGATGGTTCCGGAAAGGAAGCCGCGCCCCAGCGGCGCATAGGCCACATAGGCGATTCCCAGTGTCCTCGCAGTTTGCGAAGTGTTCGTCTTCGGCGAATCGGGTCCACAAGGAGTATTCGGCTTGAAGTGCTGCCAGGGGATGCACGGCATGTGCACGACGCACCGTCTCGGGCGCAGCTTCGGACAATCCGAGCCAACGGACCTTGCCTGCCGTCACCAGTTCGCTCATCGCTCCGACGGTTTCTTCCACCGGCACGTCGGGGTCGATCCTATGGGCGTAGTACAGGTCGATCACGTCGATTCCCAACCGCTGAAGGCTGGCGTCGCAAGCGGACTTCACATACTCGGGCGTGCCGCGCACGATTCGTTTGCCGTCCTCGGTCAGCTGGCCGAACTTGGACGCCAGCATCACCTCGTCTCGACGGTTTCTGAGTACGTGGCTCAGGAGGGTCTCATTCTTCCCGCCTGTGTACGCGTCGGCGGTATCGAGATGAGTCATGCCCATGTCGATCGCACGATTCACTACCCGCTGCGCGTCCGCATCGTTGGTTTCGGTGTAGTTGGAGTTGAGCCCCATGCACCCGAACCCGAGTTCGGGAACGGCGGGCCCAATGCTGCCAAGTTGTCGATTCTTCATTGTTCTAGTCCTTCTTAGTCAAAGCTGTGACGCTGCGTTCATCCGGGCCGACAGTTCGGGGTCGGGCTGTAGTACGTACATCCCGCCAGTCAGTCGATCGCTCACGAAGACCGTGTGGTCGCTATCCACGTACAGGTCGTTGATCTGGGTCGCCTCCTGCCCGGGGGGAGACTCGGGAATCCAGTGGGCCACCTCCTCCGGTGCGGCGGGATCGGAGAGGTCATACACCCGTAGGCCGGCATTGAAGTAGGTGACAAACACGAGTTCCTGACTGCGGTAACTCCCCGGCAGGTTCTCATGCAGGTTGTGGGCACCAAACCGGTGGCCCCGCTCGCAGAAGTCGCCTTCGGGCACTGGGCAGATCGAAAGGACCTGGGGATTCGTATCGTCTGAGACATCGACGATCCGCACCATATGCGGGTCGTCCGCGCAACCATCGGTCACCGCCTCGTCGGTCACCACGACAAGGTCTCGATCGGGCATCGGTAGGCAGGTGTGAGTGTGGCCGCCAACCTCCCAAGTGAGGTGGGAGATCAACGTCGGTTTCGCGATGGTGGAGATATCGAGGATCGCCATGCCCGAGCCCCACAGCCCCATGTAGGCACGATCGCCATCGATCAGGGCGTGGTGGACCGAACGGTCCTCGGTCGAGGGCCAATCGGCCACTTCGTCGTCGGCCATGCCCGGATACCACCAACGTCCCACCTCTTGAGGGCTGGTGGGATCGCTCACATCGATCACGCACCAGATTCGCTTGGAGAAGCCGTCCGGTGTCGCTGACAGATAGACCAGCGGGCCACCCGGGTAGTAAATACGATGGACGCCCTTGTTGGTCGAGTCCCAGAAGCCAACCTCTTCAGGATCGAACGGATCGGTCGTGTCATAGATCGCCAGCCCAGGCCGGTCAATCACGCCGCCCTTGTAACCCTCGTGGTTGGTGAGCAGTAGGCCATCGGCCCAGACCGCCTTGTGGGTGTGGCCGCCCACCGGCGCCTTGAACTGTCGCACCACCGACGGTCGGGTCAGGTCGGAGATGTCGAGGATCGTTGTGCCCATGCCGGAGGTGCCGGAGTGCCCGACGTAGAGGGCATCGCCGTTTCTGGCAATCTGCATTCCGTCTCCAAAACCGCCGAGGTCTGAATGGCCGATGGTTGTGAAGCCGCTGATATCGGGACGATGTGCCACGGGAAGTTCCTCCGGTCTGTGGGTGATTGGGTCACGAAAGAAGAGCGTGTGCCGTGCCACCGCAGATCGCATGGAAGTCCGGCGCCTCAAGGTTGGGGACCGACCTCAGGGTCGCGACCGGGTCGAGGTCGCCCATTTCGAAGGGATAGTCGGTGCCGAGGAGCACGTGATCGGCGCCCATTGAATCGATCAGGAAGCGCAGTACGCCGGGGTCGTGTACGACGGTGTCGACAAATAGCTGATGGAGGTAGTCGCTCGGTGGGCGGGAGATGTGTTTGCCAGTCAGGCCCGGTTTGGCGTGAAAGCTCTTGTCAAGGCGCCCGATCTGGAAGGGTATGAACCCTCCACCGTGGACCGAGCAGAACTTGAGGCCGGGGAATCGTTCGAAGACACCGGACAGGATCAGGCCGGCGAGCGTGATCGAAGATTCGGCCGGACGACCCACACTGTTCTCCATGAAATACCGGCCGAGGTCGACGCCACCTAGCGGAGTCATGGGGTGAAGCAGGATGAACGCTCCGGTGGCCTCGGCCACCTCCCAGACCTCGTCCAATCCGGCCATATCGAGAGCTGCGCCTCGGACCGTCGTTGCGATTTCGATGCCGGCGAAGCCATCGGCCATCATCTTTTCGAGTTCGGCGGCGGCCGCCTTTGGCGCCTGCAACGGCACGGTGCCGATGATCCGGAAACGATCTGCGTGGTCGGCGGCGTAGTCGGCCAGCGAGTCGTTGTGAGCGCGGCTGTAGTCGACCGCATGGACGGCGTCGATTTCGTAACCCGTGAGATCTATCCATCCGGCCATGACCTGCATGTCGACTCCGGCGTTGTCCATCCACTCGATCCGGGCCTGGAGATCACTGAGGTCCTGGCGCATGGGCGCGGTCACCCGGTCGCCGTAGACGACCCGGGTTCCACGGTCGGAATCCTCGGTCTGAATACCGATGCTCGCTCCCTTTTGCACGAGGTAGTCGGCGAATCCCGGCGGAATCGCATGGGCGTGGACGTCGATGATCACCTCGCCGATCCTAGGAGATACGGCGCGATCCTGCAATCGTTTGCAGTCGTCTCTTGAAGTCATTAGTTTCGTCTCATGAAACACGTTGTCGCGGCAGCTGATCTCCCCCGATTTGATTCGACCCGTGACAATCGTCAACGGATCGACCTCGTCACCGAGGAACTCTGGGGATTCGCCGAACTCCGGGCGGATCACATCACCTATGCGCAAGGCGATACGGCCGCGGCCCACTATCACGTAGGGGCAAGACACATCTGGTTCATCGATGCCGGCACCGGCGTTCTCCACGTCGGTGGCGAACGGGGTAACGAGCACGAATACGCGTTGGCAAAGGGGACGTAGCTTCGGTGGCCGACGGTGAGGTCCATTGGTTCGAGAACACCGGAACCGAACCGTTCAGCTTCTTCGAACTGTGGGTGCCCGCACCATCAGAGACGGTTTGGATCAAGGATGACGACATATGAACGTGGGCTCCCTCGACGTGAGTTCACGTCGATCCAGCAATGAGAAGACGAACGGAGCGAGTGCATGAACATGGCTGATGCTGACTTTGTGATCGCCGGGGCTGGTCACAACAGCCTGATCACCGCCGCCTATCTGGCGCGTGCGGGGTATTCGGTGGTGATCCTCGAAGCCCAGTCGGTTCTCGGCGGCGGTGCGTCGACCGAGGACCTCCTCATGCCGGGAGTGGGAATCGACACATGCTCGACGGGTCATACCCTCATCCGTGTCAACCCCTTGATCAAGAACGACGAGCTCGGCTTGGTTTCTGACTACGGACTCTCCTACGTCGATCCCGATCCGGTGGCCCATGTATGTCTGCCCGACGGCGAGGCGTTCACGATGTCACTCGACCAGGAAAAGACCATCGCCGAGTTTGCCCGATTCTCCCAGCGTGATGCAGAGGCCTATGCCCGGATGCTCGAGGAGTGGTCTGAGGTTCGATCCATCTTTGGCCAGGACCGCTTCCGGCCGATCGGCTACGGACCTTCGACCCAAGAGTTGCTCGACGCCCATCCACGGGCATCGGTGTGGAATCGTCGTCGGCAGATGTCGGCCTATGACATCATCATGCGCGAGTTCGAGACTCCTCACTGTCAATCGTTCATGATGTGGATGGCATTCCAGACCCTGGTGGCGATCGACCGGGCCGGTACCGGGCTGCTCGCCTATTCCCTTGTCTACGGTCGCCAGCAGAACAGCTGGTCCATCCCGATCGGCGGCTCGGCCCGCCTGATCGACGGTCTCGTTGGTTACCTAGGGGACAAGAATGTCGAAGTCCACCGCAACCAGGAGGTGGCCCAGCTCATCATCGACGATGGGCGCTGCGTCGGGGTGGAAACAACGACCGGCGAACGGTTCATAGCAAGCAAGGGAGTGATCTCCACGATCCACGTGAAGCATCTGGTGGACATGGCGCCCGCCGAGCTCTGGGGTGAAGACTTCCTCTACGGCGTGGACACCTATGAGGTCGGGATCTCCGGCTTCGCGGCCTACCTGGCCACCACCGAGCCGCCGGTCTTCGATGGGCCCACTGGAGCGCGCACTTCTGTGAGCGCTGGAATTGTTGGATGGCCCGAACAGATTCGAACGGCGTTGCGCAACATCAACGACGGCGTGGAATTCGATGGCGTTCCGTTCCTCTTGGTGGCAACGCCAACGCTGGTCGACGCCGAGCGTGCGGTCGACGGGCTGCACACGGTCAAACTCCTCAGCGCGGTTCCTTACGAGGTTCCGGCGGGCGAGACGTGGGAGACACAAAAGGAGATCCTCACCGACCGCTTCCTCAGCGAAGTCCAGAAACGGTGCTCCAATTTCACCTCAGACAAGATCATCGGCCGCATCGTTCGATCACCCGATGACCTCGAACTGCACAACGCCCACATGATCAGAGGAGCTTTCCATGGCGGCGATCGGACGCCCGCCAACTCCGGAGCGAACCGTCCGGTACCCGGGTGGGCCCAGCACCGCATGCCGATCCCCGGTCTCTACCAGACCGGTGGAACCACCCACCCGGGTGGGTCGATAACCGGCGGCCCGGGTCGAAACGCTGCGATCATCGTGCTCGAGGACCTCGGCCACAACCCGTCAGAGATGCTCTAAAGATACGGAGAACCAAATGATGCTGAATTTTCCTGCCGACACGATTGTCAAGACCGAGGAGATCCGAGGTGCCACGGTCTATTTCGTCTATTTCGAAACCTGGGATGGGTTGTATGCACCGATGGCCTTGCGCCTGCCAGAGGGAGAAGGGCCATTCCCGATCGTCCTGCTCGGGTCGGGAAACGGGGGAGAGGCGATGCGCTGGCACCGGGCGGCTCTGGCCGACCGCAGCTACATTCTCGATGCGCTCATCGAGGCCGGGTATGCGTGTGCGTGGCTGCGCTACCGCACCGAGGTGGAACTGGGCTACAACAACGGTGGCGCCCTGGTCACCGACATTCGTCAGGGCCGGGAAATGTTCAACCGGAGTCCTCTCGAGTACGAAGACGAGATCGCAGCCATCCAGTTCGTGAAGGAACTCGACTTCGTCGACCCGCAGCGAGTCGGATTGGTGGGTGTGAGTCACGCTGGCGAGATGATCCTCAAGATCACTTCGGAGTTCCACGGAGCAGCCGTAGGAGTGTGCTGTGAGCCGGCGTCACACGAGTATCTTTCGCTGACACCCGACGACACAGCTTTCGTAAATGAGGAGACACAGCTGCGCAACATCGAGGGGATGCAGATGGCCGAAACGGAGAAGGTCCGAAACCGAATCGACATCGACGTCGCCCGCAAACGGATCGATGGAATCCAGACGCCCCTCCTGGTCATGGGCCGGGATGATGACCATCTTCAGGGCATCTTCAGGACCACGTTCGAGCTGCTGGAAGAAGCCGGCAAGGAAGTCGAGTGGGTGTCCTATGACCACCCGCTCCACGGCTACATCTATCCCGAACGTGGACCCGACGGCGAGTACATCGTCGACGAGACGCAAAAGGGTTCGATCGCCTTCGTGATCGACTACCTCGATCGCTATCTACGGCCCTGACAATCACCGAGAGTTCGACCACTGTCACAGCCACAGCCGACACGACCAATCGTCGGTTACACGACGGCGACGATAACGACGCCGGCGAAAACCAAGCCGATGTTCAAACACAACTGGGCGGTGATCCGCTCATCGTTCTTGAGGAACGCAATGCTCAGCAATATGGTCCAGATCGCCATGGTCCCGTTCAGAATGCCCACCACCCACGCCTCGATCAGTTCAAGAGCACGGAACTGGGTCAGGAGAGCGGCGGAGGTGATGACGCCTGCGCCGAGGAACGGCAGGGGTGGCGAGGCGATCGTGTTGCGGATGAGGGGACCTACACGCCCGCGGCCGGTATCCCAGGCGGTAAGCACGAGGAGCCCGGCGGCGGAGCCGATCAGCACTCCGGTGACAGCACCTGGCATCCGCTCAAGTCCCCACTTTCGGAGAACGAACGCGATGCCGAAGGCTGCCGGAGCGATGGCCGTGATCAGATAGGAGCTGAGTGGCGCCGATTCGATGACCGGTCCAGACGTCCGGCCTCGAATGATGCGAATCAATCCAAAGATCGTGAGGGCTGCACCCGCCGCCTCCAGTGGAGAAACTTGTTCTCCGAGAACAATCCACCCGGCGATCGCTGCCGAGATCGGTGTAGCGGTCTGAAACGTAGAGCTCCGACTCGGTCCGATCAGCCTGATCCCACGGAGCAGCGACCAGCGTCCGATCACCGTGCCGAGAATGCCACCGACCACGAGCGCCACGAAACCGCCGAGGTTCCAGGGGGGCCATCGCACGAATTGTGCGGCGAGGGCGAAGCACACCACGTTCACGAAGTTTCCGACAAGGTGGCCGTCGTCGTTGGGTCTGTCGCGTTGGCCGACCCTGAACAGGATTGAGCCCGACGCGAAACAGAAGGCGGAGATCAGCCCGAACAGAAGGCCCACTAGATCGGTGGCTTCAAGTGGTCAGCTTCTGCTTGAGCCACGCAAAGGAGGCGGGAGCCCAATCGTCGTAGTACTTGAAGGCGCAGTGGCCACCATCGGCGTACACACGGGCCTCCTTGCCCGTAGCGGGGCCGGTCTCGAGCATGAAGTAGATGTTGCCGATCGGGGCGAGATGATCGAGCTTCCCGTTGATCATGTAGACCGGCATGGTGATGTTGTCCAGGATTCCCTGCTCGGACAACGCCCATCGGGCGAACGAATCGCGTTCGAGCTCAGCCGACGTCGGTTCGAACGACGGCGGGTCCGTCGGGGGCACCAAACTTCCACGTGGAGCGCCGATTACGGGCCTCAACGAAGGCTTCCAACTCCTCGTCGCCCATCACGTAGCCGAAGGGATGGCCAGCATTGGCGACGACGGCCTTGATCTTCGACGGTGCCGTTCCGGCGAGCTGCATCACCGAGTAGCCGCCCCGACTGATACCGAAGGCCCCGATTCGATCGCCATCAACCTCTGGCCGAGAGGCGAGGTAGTCGATTGCCGCTTCCCACGCCGATACTGATTCCGGAGCCCACGGGAACGGGTTCTCGCCGGTCCCGGGCCCGTCCATGACGAGCGCCGCCATTCCCTGTTCGATGCAGAATTCCTGCGCCCAGCCACGATCTTCTTTGAAGACATCGGCACCACACATGATCAGCACAGCCGGGACTGCGCTGTCGGAAACTGGGCTTCGGAAATGGGCCCGGATCGTCTTGTCGAGATGAGTGAATTCGACCACCTCCACTGGAGGGTCGAGGTGGGCGCACGCCTTCCGGTACGCACGGGCGCAGTCATCGGAGATCTTCTTCTTGACATCGGTGATCTCACCGGGGAATCGGCCGATCGCGAAGTAGGTCTTCGCCTGCAGGTATGCCTCACGGGCGGCGGCGAAATCCCCGGCCGCCTCCAGTTCGTCCCCCCGGGCCTCGTGCCGATCGCCCGGCTCCTGCCAGATGGGAACCCACTTGTCCTCGGTCGTTCCCTCCAGCGCAGCGACGGTCTGCTTCAGTTCTTCGATGTCATCGATCATCGAGAGCCAGCGTCGGTAGAAGCCGCCATGTTCGACGACGAAGGGATTCTCGTCGGGGGTGAACCCGAGTTCTTCTGCCTGCGCGGCACCTTTGGACATGTCAGTCGCTTTCGGGATTGTGGTTCGAAACCGAACCGTCGATCTTGGCCTCATCGATTGCAGCCTGCAGCTGGCTGATGTTTGCCATCTAGCATTCCTTGTCAGAGTGGCTGCAATCGATTGTAGTAGAGCTGGGGCATCCGTCAATTTGACGCGGTATGTTTGGTCGGGTGAGTCGTGCAACCCTGCGAGATGTGGCCGAGGCCGCGGACGTGCACGTATCCACCGCATCGCGTGCGCTGAACGAATCGACCCGTTCGATCGTGAACACCGAAACTGTCAAGCGGGTCCTTTCCGCCGCCGATGAGCTGGGCTATCGCCCGCACGCGTTGGCCAGGGGCCTGCGAACGAGTCGCACGTCGTCGATCGGCATTGTGATCCCCGACCTCGAGAATCCTCTCTTCGGACCCATTATTGCCGGCATCGAAGGCGGCCTGATGGCTGATGGATACTCGGTCCTCATCACCGCGGCGCGAATGGGTCAGGAAGAAGCTGCGGTGGAGAGCCTCAGAGATCGGCAGGTGGATGGGCTCATTCTGGCCAGCGCCGTGCGATCGGACCCCGTCATCGCCAAACTGGCGTCGACGGGCATGCCAACGGTTCTGGTCAACCGGTTGTGCGAGGACGTCGACCTTCCGGCCATTGTCTGCGACGACCGCCTGGGAATACGACTAGCGGTCGATCACCTCGTCGAGATGGGCCACACCGTCAATCGGCCACATCGCCGGGCCGGATCAGATGTCCACCGGGTGGGGGAGGCGCATCGCGTTCGAGGAGGCGATGCACGAGTACGAGATGCGCGTCATAGTTGAGAGATGCCGGCGAATTCCGGGTCGATCCGGGGGCTGTTGCAACCCAACGCTTGCTCCAACGGGAGCCTGCGATCACTGCGGTAGTGGCGGCTAACGATCTTCTTGGCCTGGGTGCCTACCGGGCGGTTCGGGCCAATGGCCGCAGAGTGGGAGAAGACATCGCGGTCACCGGCTTCAACGATGTGGCGATGCTGGACCTGATGCAGCCCTCGATGACAGCCGTTCGAATTGGCTTCCGGCATATGGGAGCACTGGCGGCCGAGATCATGATGAAACACCTGTCGGGTGAGGACGGCCCATCGGTGACGCTGCTGGAGCCAACGTTGTCGGTGCGCGAGTCCACCAGTGGCGTCGGGACACTCACACTCCCCGGTGGTTGAGTTGTTCGGATCTGACGCCGCAATCGATTGCAACTATCGTTGTTATGGAGGAGGACCTTGGGGTGGTAACGATGGCTCAAGACCCTTCATGGCGAGCTCATGGACTCATCCGATGCAGGACTTCTACGAAAGGCTCTAGTTATGGTGACTGAAGTCTCCGATGGCTTTGACATGTCAGCGCCCATTCTCCGGCGCAAAGCACTCACCGCCACCAACTACGGCGGAATGTTGACCGATATCGACTTCGGCGAGTACGGCATCACCATGACCGACGAGCCGGTGGCCCACGGAGGCACTGGCGAAGGCCCCTCGCCGCTGCAGGCAGTGCTCGGCGCATTGTGCGGGTGCGAGTCGGTCACTTTCAATCGCACGGCGACCGAGATGGGTTTTGCGTATGACCGGATCGACTATGAGGCCGCATTCACGATCGACATTCGTGGTCGGCTCGGCCAGCGGGGGGTGACCCAGCACTTCCAAACAGTGCGGCTGCAGGCTGTGGTTACCACCGACGAAACGCCCGAACGCCTGGCCGAGGTCGTGGAAGAGACCGAGGCGCGCTGCCCGGTTTTCAACCTCCTCAACGACGCTCAGGTCAAGCTCGAGGTCCACTGGGTACGCCAACCAATCTCCTGACGCTTCGAGCTGGCTACCAGCTGGCGGCGATGTACTTGGTTTCGAGGAATTCCATCATTCCCTCGTGCGAGCCTTCGCGACCGATGCCTGACTGCTTCATGCCTCCGAAGGGCGCGGCCGGATCGGACATGAGTCCACGATTGAGTCCGACCATTCCGAACTCGAGTGCTTCCGATACTCGGAGTCCCCGGGCAAGGTCTTGGGTGTAGAGGTAGCTCGCCAGTCCGTAGATCGTGTCATTGGCCATAGCGATCGCCTCGTCGTCGGTGGAGAAGGTAACCACCGGTGCGATCGGACCGAAGATCTCGTGACTCAGAATGGGATTCCCGGCCTCGATGCCGGTGACGACCGTAGGTTCGAAGTAGAAACCGGGGGAACGCCCTTGGTTTCCACCGATCGCGACCACCGACCCGGCGCCGGTTGACATCTCGACCGATTTCATCATGTCGTCCTGGGCGGCCTGGTTGATCAGCGGTCCCAGCTCCACCCCTGCTTCCATGCCCGGCCCGACCTTCAGCGCTCCCATGGCGGCCGATAACTGTGCCGTGAAGTCTGAGGCGACCGCTTCGTGCACCAGGAACCGGTTGGCAGCGATGCAGGACTGTCCGCCGTTGCGCATCTTGGCGACCATCGCTCCAGCGACGGCAGCCTCGACGTCGGCGTCCTCGAACACCAGGAACGGAGCGTTTCCACCGAGCTCCATGGACGTGTTCACTATCGTTTTGGCGGCACCCTCGAGCAGCGTCCTGCCGACCTCGGTTGAACCGGTGAAGGAAAGTAGGCGCACCCGCGGGTCGTTGAGGATGACTGGGACCACCGTCGATGAGCGGTTCGAGGGGAGAACGTTGAGCACGCCGGGCGGGAGTCCCGCTTCCGTCATGAGGCCGGCGATGGCGAGGGCGGTGAGAGGCGTGTCCGAGGCCGGTTTGAGGATCATCGTGCACCCGGCGGCGATAGCCGGGGCCATCTTGCGGGTGGCCATGGCGGCGGGGAAGTTCCAAGGGGTGATCAGAAGTGACACTCCGACCGGCTGATGGATGGCAATGATCTGCTTGTCACCGTTGGGTGCGGCCATCAGGCTCCCGGCGTTGCGGACCGCCTCGCCGGAATACCAGCGGAAGAACTCCGCCGCGTAGTTGATCTCGCCAATGGCTTCTGACCGAGCCTTACCCATCTCCTGCACGATCAGTTCAGCCAGAGCGTCACGTCGCTCAATCATGAGCTGGAACGCTCGGATCAGAGATCGTGCTCCGCTCGGCGGGCGAGGTCGCGGCCCATGCAGGTTGGCTTGCCGAGGCTGCATCGACTGCGGCCCTGGCGTCGTCCTCGGCTCCGCTGGAGACGCTTACCAGCGATTCGGCTGTGGAGGGATCGAGAACCTCCATGGTTCTACCGTCGTCGGCTTCTCGCCATTCGCCACCGATGTAGAGCTGGGTCTTGCCACTGCTGGTCAGTGCGTCAAGGAGGCTCATGCTGTCAATCCATCATCGATCTCGCGGTTTTCGGTCTCGATCTCCTGACCCGATTCCTCGTACGACTTCTGGACCAGCGCCGCGAAATCGAGTTCGCCCATGCCTCGTCCAATGCCTTCCACAACGATCTGATGTACCAGTGCGGAGGCTGGCAGCGGAACGTCGAGTTCACGTGCTGCCTGAAGGCCGAGTTCGAAGTCCTTTCGCAGCAGCGGCCATGTGAAGGTTGGCTTGAAATCGAGATTGACGTAGGCCGGGGTTTTGTAGCGGGTGAAGACCGAGCCCATCACACTGTCGTTGAGGAAGTCGAGGTAGTCATGGCGGCTGACACCGGCCTTGCCAACGAGTGCACAGGTCTCGGCCATTGTCTGCGAAACGATCCCCAGCATGAGGTTGTGGCAGATCTTCACTAGTCGGGCCTCGTCTCCCTCGCCGACGTAGGTGACGCCTTTGCCGAACAGCTCCAGATACGGACTCGCGGTCTGAAAGGCATCCTTTGGTCCTGAACTGACCACCGTCAGGCCACCTGAGGCGACTACCTTCGGGTTGCCACTGACCGGCGCAGCGAGAACCGCTGTTCCCACTGCTGCGGCACGTTTGCTGAGTTCGGCCGATGTGGTGGGGTCGATTGTTGTGGCGTCCACCAGGATGGCGGGTCGAACGTCCCCGGATAGGACTCCGCCATCCTCGACGGTCACGGCAAGCACGTCTTTTGGTCCTGCGACCATGGTGAACACGATGTCGCAATCGGCCAGGTCGAGTGGGGTGTCGACCAGGCGCGCCCCCAACGCTACGAGCGGCTCAGCCTTGGACTTGGTGCGGTTGTACACCGCCACGTCAACACCGGCATTCAGCAGGCGAGCGATAATCGCAGCGCCCATGCGGCCGGCACCAATCCAGCCGATCCGGTGGGGGTAGTTCTCGTTAGCCATGATTTCTCCTTCGTAGTGCAATCGATTGTAGGTCGGCGGGCGAGCCCGTCGCTCGGTGAAGTTCGGGTCAGCCCATTGAGGAACTGACCCGCTTCACGATTTCGTTCACCGACGGAACGGCGAGGTCTTCCAGCGCCGCAGCCGACGGCAACGGTATGTGCGGAGTCGTGATCCGAATCGGTGGCCCGTCCAGGTCCCAGAAGACCTCCTCGATGGCGATCGAAACGATCTCAGCGCCCCAACCGCACAGGCGGGGGTTTTCCTCGACGGTGAAGAGCCGACTGGTCCTCGAGACGGATCCGAGGATCGTCTGGGTGTCCAGGGGAACCAGCGAACGAACGTCGATGACCTCGGCCGAAATTCCCTGCTCGGCAAGAATGTCAGCTGCCTGTAGTGCTCGATCGACCATCAGTGCGAGCGCGACGATCGTGCAGTCGGTCCCGTGTCGCACGATCTTGGCCGTGCCGAGCCGATCGACGTGCTCACCGTCGGGCACGATCCCGGTCTTGCCCAGGAGTGTCTTGTGTTCGAAGAAGACGACCGGGTCGGGGTCGCGAATAGCTGCAGCCATGAGTCCGACCACGTCAGCAGGTGTCGAGGGCGCAACCACCTTGAGGCCCGGGATCATCATGCACCAGTTCTCGACACTCTGGCTGTGCTGGGCACCGAATCGGCTGCCGGCTCCGTTGTGGGTTCGAACAACGAGCGGCGATTCGATCTGCCCGCCAGACATGTAGCGACCCTTGGCGATCTCGTTTGCGATGAGATCAAAGCACACCGCAAGGAAGTCGCTGAACATGATTTCGGCGATGACAGGGACGCCGGTCATGGCAGCGCCAGCGGCGGCGCCGAGGATCGCCTGCTCGGAAATCGGGGTGTCGCGGATCCTCATTGGACCGAATTCGTCGAGGAGGCCGACGGTCGTCTTGAAGACGCCACCAGCACCGGCGATGTCCTCTCCCAGCATTACAAGGAGCGGGTCGCGTCGCATTTCCTGGGCGATGCCATGGGCTACTGCCTCGCGATAGGTCAGTTCCGCCATGCCGAACCTCCATCCGCCCAGACATCGGTCATCAGTGCCTCGGGTCCGGGCTCGACGCCGGCTTTGGCGAATTCAGTGGCCTCGTCGACGCGGGCTGCGACGTCCTGCTGAATCGCAAGCAGCTTCTCCTCGCCGACACCGAGTCGGAGGAGGCGTTGGTGGTACATGGGTATCGGGTCGCGATCCATCCAAGCTTCGACTTCGCTGTCGGGCCGGTACTTGCCCGGGTCCGCCCGACTGTGGCCGCCGTGGCGATAGGTGGACGCCTCGATCAGGCTGGGCCCACCGCCGGCCCGCGCGTTCCGGATGGCCGCATCTGCAGCCTGATAGACGTCGTCGGCGTCGTTGCCGTCCACGACGATCGATTCGAGTCCGTAGGCGCTGGCTCGGTCAGCGGCAGGGTTCTTGACTGCGGTCACGAGGTCGATCGGTGTGTATTCCATGTAGAGGTTGTTTTCGCACACGAAGATCGTGGGGAGTTTCCATACGGCTGCGAAGTTGAGGGCCTCGTGGAATGCCCCGATGTTCGTTGCCCCATCGCCGAAGAAGGCCACGGCCACCTGGTCGGTTCCCCGAATCTGAGCTGACCACGCCGCACCGTTTGCGATGCACAGGTGGGCGCCGATGATGGCGTAGGAGCCCATCATGTTGTGCTCGACGGAACCGAGATGCATCGATCCGCCTTTTCCTTTGAGGATTCCGTTGCTTCGTCCCAGCAGTTCGGCCAGCATCGGGCCCAGCGGAACGCCTCTGGCGAGCGTATGGGCGTGGCCTCGGTAGGTGGCGAACGTATAGTCATCGGTGCGCATCGCCCGAGCCACTCCGGCCGCCACTGCCTCCATCCCCAGTGAAAGGTGGCTCGTTCCCTTCACGAGATTCTGAAGGAACAGGTCATAGGCGCGCTTTTCGACCTGTCGGATCACCTGCTGGGTTTCGTACAGCTCCAGCCGTTTGGACTCTGGGATGTCGAGCTCGTCGTTCGCAACATTGACCGGGTCGGGAAGCCGTACGTCTCGATCGGCGTAGTTGTAGAGACCGGCCAGCGCTGGATCGCGAGTCACCTCAGTATTCATTGGCGACCATCAGTTCCTCGCATGGGAACAGGGTGATGACCTTTGCGCCGTCCTCCGTTACCACGATCTCCTCCTCGATGCGGGCTGCGGACCGGCCGTCCTTGGCGGGCGCATAGGTCTCCAGTGCGAAGACCTGACCGACCTTGATTTCGATCGGATCGTCCAGTGAGTTCAGGCGGGATACG
This sequence comes from uncultured Acidimicrobiales bacterium, assembly GCA_963751955.1. Taxonomy (GTDB): domain Bacteria; phylum Actinomycetota; class Acidimicrobiia; order Acidimicrobiales; family SZUA-35; genus JABDIY01. The sequence goes on from CAVVWM010000008.1 coordinate 172,970, forward strand.
ACCGGCCTTTCGTGGAGGCCCATCCCGAGGCCGTGTCCGAATTGGAGACCGAAAGCGTCCATCTCATCCTCGAAGCCGAATTCGTGTGCCTCGGGGAACGTGTTTGCGATGTCTGCCGTGGTGTTTCCAACCTTCACCGCATCTAGCCCCGCATCCATCCATTCCCGAGATTGTTTGAACGCGTCCCGCTGGCCCTGGGTGGCACGGCCAACTGCGAATGTTCGGTAGTAACAGGTGCGATACCCGTTGAACGCGTGGATGATGTCGAAGTACGCCTGATCACCCGGACGCATCATCCTGTCCGAGAAGACGTGGGGGTGCGGGGAGCATCGCTCACCGGCGATCGAGTTGATCGCCTCGACGAACTCTGAGCCCATTTCGAATAGCCGCTTGTGGGCCAATCCCACAATGTCGCTTTCGCGAACACCCGGTTTGAGTGCCTCAAAGATGTCTTGATACACACCGTCGACCATCGCGGTGGCCTGGGTGATGAGCATGATCTCGTCCTGGTTCTTGATCTCCCGCGCCATCATCATGACCTGCTGGCCATCAACGATGTTCAAGTTGGCATGCTGCAGCTCCTTGAACATCGCAGTCTCCGCCACGTCGACACCCAGCGGCTCCTTTTCCACCCCCGCATCCTTGAGGGCTTCGACGATCTCGCCGACCGCACGTCGGTGGAGTTGGATCTTGGGTCCGATGGCGCCCTGCAATCCTGCGTTGCCAGCAACCGAGTTCTCATGGTTGTAGAGCGACGGTAGCTGCAGGCGATGCGCCTTGGCAGCCGAACCGAAGTCCCAGACCTTCGGCTGGCCCGATTCGGTCACCAGCGCCCACCGTTCGGACTTGTTGAAGGCCCAATAACCGATCGTGGTCGATGTCGTATAGCGGATGTTGGAGGTTTCGAACAACAGCAGCGCCCCAATCCCGGCCGCCTTCATCTGCTCCCGGGTACGAGCCAGTCGGTACTCGCGGAGGCGGTCGAAGTTGACGCGCTCCTCCCAGTCGACCGCCATGACTCCGGGTGCAGGCATTGTGGCAACGGGAAACTCATCGATCGGCATTTATTCGTCCTTTTCCGGCGACACTACAATCGATTGCAACCCTACCTCCGACTTTCCTGAAAACGAAATTCGGGCGTGGCCGAGATAGACCTTCGACATCTTCGAAGGCACCGAGCAGATCCAGTAGCTGGTCGTCGCCCGTGCCATCTCAGGAATGCGGATCGAGTAGACAACACCAGTTCAAAGCATCAAACGGGAGGTGGTCAGACCACCGCCCGTTTCGCGTCCCCTGGTCAAATCTGTCCCTAGTAGTCGCTTCCAAGCTAGGTCCACTTCCATCGCACTTCCGTCGGTCTGCTCAAGATCTGAAGGAGCGACCGCAGGATCAGAACTCGGTGCCGTGTACGTCAGGCAGATTGGAGTACGAACACCTGGATTTCGCGGTGGTTGGCCCGAGTCCGGCACTTCTCGTAGCCGTCGTAGAAAGCAGATCCCGCTTCGAAGGTCCGTTCGGTCTCGTCGGCGGTCGCGAGACGTGCGCTCACGGCCACCTCCTTGGACCGATAGCCCACCATGGCTTCAGGATTGGAGCGAAGGTTGTAGACCCACCCGGGTGTTGACTTCTGTCCGAAGTTCGAGCCGATCACGGCCATGTCATCGCCCAGCGGGATTCCGACAAGGGGCATGGCGCGTTGCTGCCCGCTCTTTGCGCCGGTGGTCGTGAGCATGATCACGGGCAGCCCGGCCATCAGACCGGGCACGGTCATCAGACCGGGCACGGTCAGCCGACCTTTGGTGGCCTTGTACAGACTCTTGTCCAATGGGTAGAGCGTGCGCTGAAACAACCATGCTCCGGGGCGACTGGATGCGATGCGCTGTGTGACCTTTTGGATCGCATTGGCCGACACCGGCTCGTAGTCGAGTTCCTTCAAGACACCCAGTGCCGACACTCTCTCTCTGTGGTTCATTCGCTTCGCTCAACCTAGGTGCGTCCTCAGGTCGATGCAATCGTTGGGTGACACTCGTCGTCGAGAAACCGGTCTTGGACTTGGCGCCCACGGCGCTGGCGGCTTGCCTCGATAATCCGTCCCTCGTTCTGTCGTTGGAACCTGGCCGAACGGGATCTGGTGGGCACAACGGACGCCAGTCGGTGGTTCACCTCCGGCCGGATCAGCCCACTCGAGCTGCCAGGACACTGCGATAGACCGACACGTACTGGTCGACCATCGTGGACACTTTGAACCGTTTCGCGGTGTCGGTCCGGATCGCGCTGCGGTCGAGGCTGCCGGCGAGTACGACGGCGCGTGTCGCCCCGTCGAGCCCATCGACCAGGAATCCCGTCGCCTCGTGGTCGATCAGCTCGCCCATCGATCCTCGGTCGTAAGCGATCACCGGAGTGCCGCACGCCATGGCTTCGACGACGCTGAAGCCGAAGGGCTCGTCGAAGTCGATCAGATGGAGCAGAGCGTGTGCGCCGCCCAAAACTTCGGAGCGATCGGTTGCGTCAACCGCACCGAGGTAGCGGACTGTCTCGCCGTCGACGTGGGGAGCGATCTCGTTGCGGAAGTAGACCTCGTCTTGAATGATGCCGGCGATATCGAGGCGTCGGCCGGCTCGCCTGGCGACTTCGATTGCATGGGCGGTGCCTTTGTCCGGGTGGATCCGGCCGAAGAAGAGCAGGTGGTCCCCGGGGTCGGGGTGAATGTGAAAGGAATCGACATCGATGCCGTGGTGAATCGTCGCTGAGTAGTGAAGCGCGGGGTGGCGATCGGCATCGCTGATCGAAACGTAGGTGGTTGTCGAGTCGTAGCGCTTGTAGACGGGAATGATCCGACTCGACGAGAAGCCGTGGATTGTCGTCACGATCGGCGTGCCGACCAGGCCGCTGTATGTGAGGGGAAGGAAGTCGAAGCCGTTGTGGATGATGTCGAAACTGCTGGCGTGTTCAAACACCTCGGCGATGTGCATGCACTCGGCGACCTTGGGGTCGATGTTCGGGTCCTCCGACCACCCGGTGGGCGCCGTGCCCCAGAGTGTCGCGGTGGTCAGGGAGTCCGCCGTTGCGAACAGCGTCACATCGTGACCGAGCTTCACCAGTCCCTCGGCCAGCAGGGAGGCGAACAGCTCCCACGGGCCGTAATGTCGGGGCGGCGTGCGCCAGGCGATCGGTGCCAGCACTGCGACCCGTAGTGGCGACCTGGCCTGGTGGGGGCCTTTTGAGGGAGGAATAATCCCAGGGTATCGACGCATGGGTGTGATCTGTCCGACGTAGACTGGCGCCCAACTCTCTGAAGAGTGCGCCTCGCCCGAGCTGGACGGCCAATTTGGCTCCGTCGCCCCTCCGGCCAACGCCTCGACTGAGCCCAAACCCAGGATTTCCGTCGTGCCCAGCTCATCACCCATCCTCCCGCCGATCCTCACCGGCGGCGGCGCCGTTCGTTCGTTCGGCATCCTTTCCACATTTCCACCCACATCGTGTGGCATCGCAACATTCTCCGCAGCGCTGGCCACCGGTCTGATCGCCAACGGAGGCACGGTCGACGTCGTTCGGACAGGCTCTGCTCCGGCCCTGGAGGATCCGTTGGTACTCGCCTCGCTCGACGACGGTTCGCCGAGTCAGCTCGCGACAGCGATCGACACACTCAACGCAACCGACGTCGCCATCGTGCAACACGAGTACGGCATCTACAGCGGCGAAGACGGTGCTGCCGTCCTCGACGTTGTGGCTGGCCTCACCGTCCCGACAATGGTCGTCGCACACACGGTGGTCAGTCAGCCCAGCCCGAATCAGCGTTGGATCCTCGAGCAGGTGTGCGCTGCGGCCGACGTTGTCGTGCTGATGACCGAGACCGCTCATACGAGGCTGCTTGACGGATTCGATGTCGACCCGTCGAAAACGGTTGTGATTCCCCACGGCGCAGCGACGCCGGCGGCGGTTCGGTCGAGCCACGACGATCGTCGTGCTGACCATGCGCCACGTGTGCTGACGTGGGGATTGCTCGGCCCCGGCAAAGGGATCGAGTGGGCCATCGATGCGATGGCCGAGCTTGCCGACATGCGTCCCCGCCCGCAGTACGTCATCGCAGGAGCCACCCATCCGAAGGTCCGCGAACACTCCGGCGAGTCATACCGCCAGATGTTGTCGGACCGAGCCTCGAATTCTGCGGCGGCAACAAGTGTCTCCTTCGACGACACCTATCGCGATCTTGCTTCACTCACCGATCTCATTCGTTCGGCAGACCTCGTGGTGCTGCCTTACGACTCCAAGGACCAGGTCACCTCAGGAGTGCTGGTAGACGCCGTCGCTGCCGGTCGCCCTGTGGTGTCCACAGCCTTCCCGCATGCAGTCGAGTTGCTCTCAAGCGGCGCCGGAATCGTTGTGCCCCAGCGCGACCCTGTTGCGTTGGCGGCTGCGATTCGCTCCGTGTTGACGAATCCGAGCCGCGCCGAGTCGATGGCGGCGGAGGCACGCCGGCTGGCACCGGAACTGTCGTGGACGGCCGTGGCGGGCCGGTACAACGAGCTTGCGGGTCGGTTGCTGGCCGAGCGTCCGACGGTCGCGCTATGACGCTGCCCTCTTTCGACCACCTCTTGTCGATCAGCAACGACATCGGCACATTCGAACATGCCGACCACACCAATGCCCGACACAGCCATGGGTATTGCACCGACGACGTTGCCAGGGTCTTGATCGTCGTGAGCCGTGAACCCAGTCCTGCCGACGCAGTGCGTGAGCTGGGCCGGACGTCGTTTCAGTTCGTGGCCGACGCACAAAGCCCAGACGGTCGAGTGAGAAACCGGCGAACCGCAAGCGGTGCATGGCACGGCGAACCAGGGGTTGACGACTGCTGGGGTCGCAGCGTCTGGGCCCTCGGGACCGCCGTTCGGCATGCGCCCGACGGCTCAACCCGACGGCGAGCGCTCGCCGCCTTCGACCGGGGGGTGAAGCGACGGTCGCCGTCGCCTCGATCGATGGCGTTCGCTTCCCTCGGAGCGGCCGAGGTACTCAGCGCCGACAGTCAACACGCTCGTGCCCTCGATCTTCTCCGCGACTCGGTCACCAGCATTGGTCCGGTGGCCACCGCCGCCGACTGGCCCTGGCCTGAGCCGCGCTTGGCCTACGCCAACGCCGCACTGCCCGAAACACTGATCGCTGCCGGCCACTTTCTCGAGCGTCCCGACATCACCGACGACGGTCTCACCCTCCTGCGCTGGCTGCTCGACCGCGAGACGGTCGATGGGCACCTTTCACCCACACCGGTCGGTGGCGCCGGTCCAGGCGACCGCGCCCCATCATTCGACCAGCAGCCGATCGAGGTGGCAGCGATGGCCGATGCATGCGTCCGAGCCGCCGCCGTGACCGGCGACGACTCGTGGCAACAGGGTATCGAAATGGCGATCCGGTGGTTTGAGGGTGACAACGACGCCGCGGCGTTGATGTGGGATCCCGAGACCGGTGGGGGCTACGACGGCCTGCACGCCAGAGGCGCCAACCTCAATCAAGGTGCGGAGTCAACGTTGGCGCTGATCTCAACCCTTCAGCACGCTCGCCTGTTCTCCTCTGCGTCGTGACGGGCAGACCTAGGTCATCAATCGGGTGAGAACCTCGTCGAGCGCAACCGTCGCAACGCTGGCGCCGACGTCGGCGAACCCATAGGGCAGCACGAGGTGGTCGTTGTGGATCATGCTCCCGCAGGAATACACCACGTTGGGTACATACCCTTCGCGCTCGCTGGTCGACGGAACCAGCAGTGGCTCAGCCAAATGGCCGATCACTCGACTTGGGTCATCGAGATCCAACAGCACGGCGCCGAGTGCATAGCGTCTGAATGCACCAACGCCGTGGGTGATGACGAGCCACCCCGCTTCGGTCTCCAGCGGCGAACCGCAGTTCCCCAGTTGTATGAGTTCCCACGGACGGTTCGGTTCCTGGATTAGCTCGGTCTCGCGCCAGATGCGAACGTCGGCGGATCTCATCAGGAAGTTGTTGACGTTGTCGTGCCGACCGAGGGCCACGAATTCGCCACCGAGCTTCCTCGGGAAGAGTGCGATGCCCTTGTTCTGCGCACATTCGCCGCTCAGGGTGGCGATCCGAAACGAACTGAAATCGGAGGTCTCGATCAGCTGCGGCAGGATCTGATGGCCGTTGAACGCCGTGTACGTGGCGTAATACATCACGCGGCCATCGTCGTGCACGAAGCGCACCATCCGGGCGTCCTCCATCCCGTGGCTTTCGGTTGGTCCATGCGGGAAGATCACTCGCTCGGAGATGCGGCTCGATTGGGGGAACGAGATCCTGTAGTTCGACGATGCCAGCCAATGCAGGATTTGCGTGGTCTGGGTGGAGAACACGCGATCGAGACCCTGTTCATCGAGTTGCCGAATCGCCACCTCGAGCTCCGGCATCGTGAAGGCTGAGTCGAGCTGACTCAACACCATGTCTGCCACGTCGTTCTTGGCACCCAGCTCGGTCAGCTTGGTCGTGAAGAACTCTTTGTCGTAGATGGCGGCCACCCGATCACCGGTCTGGGCGAAGCGGCTCGGTTCTTCGAGCACGATCTTCATTTCGTCGTCGATGACACCCGACCGAAACTCGATGGAGGAGATGTGGCCTTCGCCGACAGCACGCAGACTGATGATGAACCGAACCTTGCCGTCGTCGAGACCCGACTGATCTGGGGCTGCGACGATCGACGGGTTGCCCAGGGCGGCCCCCTCGATCGAGTACTCGTGAGAGAAGTAGGCTCCGATCAGTCGCCGACGGTCCTCGGAGAGCGATGTGGGGTCATCCAACCGCTCAGCCACCAAGGCGAAGTTGCGTTCAAGCAATGCATCGAGGTCTTGATGTCTGTCGACGAAGTCTGCAACCGCCGACCGGAGCGTTTCGACAACATCGGTCTCAGGCATCGCGATGATTCGGCGCAGGATGACGTCGATACGCGACGACCCGTCGGGGAAGCTTTCCTCACCCGGTAGGAAAGGGTTCATGATCACCCGGAGAGGGTCCGGCAGGAATCGCAGGTTCTCGTTGCGAACCACCGGGAGCACGCTCATAGGAATATCCCGCTCGATCTAGTCAGTGCTGCCGTCGGACCGATGGCAAGACTCCGACAGTACCTGTCCGATGAGCAAGAGCGGTCGATTGTCGCTCGGGCGGCATCGGGAGGGCCCTGTTCGGCGAGAAGGGCAGCAACGTCGTCGTGTCAGGTCCTCTGCGCTCGAAGTCACCCACGCCAAGTCGTTCTCGCAACAGCGCCGCTCACGTCAAATAGCCGCCTTTGTAGACGACGCCGAGGCGATCGGCTGCGTTGGTTTGGACCTGCCTTGGGTCAACCTGGCAAACTCCGCTACATGATCTCACGCATCGGTCTGACACGTGGAGGAAACCTCGGGATCCGGCACGGGTCGGCACCGGGGGCGAGTTCCGAACTCGAGCGCAACGGCTTCGCGATGGTGCCGGCAGTCTTCTCACCCGACGAGGTCAGCGAACTCAGGACCGAGATGTCGGAACTGTTCGAGACGACACGTCCGGACGTACGCCTGTCGGGATCGACTGAGGAGGACTACGCCGACTTCCGCTATGAGGCCCTGAACCGATCGGCTGCCGCGCAACGTGCCGTCGCCCACCCCGGCCTCCTCGAAGTCATCGAACCACTGCTCGGCGAGGACTGTCACGTCGTATCGAATACGGCGTGGCGGAACTCTCCCCAGCGTGAGAAAGCCCCCTTCGACGTAGGCAATCCGTGGCATGTGGACGCGGGCCCGCACATTCCGCGCCCCGAGGGGATCGAGTGGGACGAACGCATTCCCTATCCGATCTTCATGGTCGGCTGCCATATCCTCCTGGAGGATTGCCCGATCGAATCCGGTCCGACCGGGTTCCTTCCCCGCAGCCACATGTCAGGCCGGCTTCCACCGATGCCCGACGAGACCGGAGCCATTTCCTACGATGGCAGCGGACCTGTTGCTCCGATCGGTGAGCGAGGTGACGTCGTGTTCTTCGTTTCCGACGTGTGGCATCGCCGCATGCCGACTGGGCCCGCTGACACTGGGCGCTTCTTTCTCCAGGTCCAGTACGGCAGGCGCGACATCGCACAGCGGCTCCGCACGACCGATGTTGCGAATCACCTGAGCCCCGACGCCGTCGCTCGCGCGGTGTCTCAACGCGAGCGCACTGTCGTGGGCCTTCATCCAGCGGGGTTCTATGACGGGTGAGCGTCCGGCTCGCATCGCGGTCGTCGGGTCCGGGTGGCGTGCTGAGCACTTCTTTCGAATCGCCAGAGCGCTCCCTGATCGATTCGAACTTGTCGGTGTCGCCGTTCGCCGCGAAGCCGAGGTAGCCCGACTCGCCGAGAAAGGTATCGAGGCAGTCACCGAACTGGGTCGACTCGATGATTTCGAGCCCGACTTCGTTGTCGTCGCGACCCCTGCCGAGGCGAACGTCGACGTCTGCGAAGAGCTGGTTGCTAGCGGCCACTCCATTCTGCTCGAGACCCCTCCCGGTGTGAACGATCACGAACTCGACCGGATCTTGCTCTTGGAGAAGAACGGCGCCGACATTCAAGTGGCCGAGCAGTACCCGTTCCAGCCGTTGCTGGCGGCGCGACTCGCAGTGATCTCGTCGGGACGGCTCGGCGACATCACGTCCGCTGACGTCTCCGTCGCCCACGGGTATCACGGCGTCGCCCTCATCCGCGCGGCCCTCGGGGTAGGCATCGACGAGTTCGAGGTCAGTGCCCACGAACATCACTCGCCGATCACCATCGGACCCGACCGAGCCGGACCTCCGACCAAAGATGGCGTCAAACCTTCGTTGCGAACCGTTGCCACGATCACATTCGACGATCGGGTCGGCATCCACGACTGGTCTGATGACCAGTACTTCTCGTGGATCCGTTCACTGCGGTTCGTCGTTCGGGGAACCCGTGGCGAGCTCGATGGTCACAAGGTGAGATACCTGCTCGACGACGGGACCCCCGTTCAGCAGACACTTCGACGATGGGACTCCGGCATCGAAGGAAACCTCGAGGGTCCCGGGCATCGCGGCTATCTGCTCGGTGACGAGTGGGTATATGAGAATCCTTTCCCCACGGCGCGGCTGACCGACGACGAGATCGCGATCGCTACGGTGCTGCAACGCATGTCGGACCACGCCACCAAGGGATCGCCCGTGTACCCACTCGACCAGGCCGTACATGACACGAGGATCTCACTTGCAGTTACCCGTGCAGCGCTTGGCTGACATGGCCAGGGTGTGCGGTACGTTTCGCCGAAGTCCGTGACAACAAACTGGCGATTGATACGCCCATCACACGGGCGTGTTGATCGCCAGTTTCTCGAACCGTCGTGGCGTGGCGCCAGGCCTCCACGGTGCCATCACCGGCTTCCTTCTTTCGTGTTTGTCGTCCCAGCGGCATAATCGCCGTGCTCGGTGAGCATGGCGTGCCAACGCCCTCCTAGTGGGAGTGCCGCCGCTGGGAGGCTGCATTCAGCGATGATGGGATCGTGCATATCCCGACAAAGCGGCGAGACCGAATCATCGTGATCGTCACGCTCGTCGCCTATGTGGCTATCGGATTCGTCCCGTATTCAGTTTCGGGTCTGATCGTGCCAACCGGAGCGGTTGCGGTACTGATGGTCTGTTGGTTTGCGGGCCTGGTACTCACCGCCCGGTTGGCAGCCGCTCGACCTCTGCTCGCACCGGTTGGGGTCGTTGCGGCAATCCTTTTTGGTACGCCTTCGTCACGTTGGGTTCACGTCTCTTCGGATGGACCGCCTGAACGGTGGGGGAGAGGACCGTCAGGTCCAGTGTTGGCCGTCGTGTATGGCGACGTGGCCGGTGCCGATGTCGTACACCCAGCCGTGGAGCGAGAGCGTTGCATCGCGGACCCGATCCGCCACCATCGGGTAGCTGCGCAGGTGCTCCAGTTGGAGTTCCACGTTGGCTCTGATGACATCGTTGAGGTCGTCAGTGCTGGACCTCACGGCGTCTCGGGAGTGCTCGATCCAACTTCTTAGATACCTGGTGCCTGTCAGACTGTCCGGGTTCAATGCGGCCTTCATCGCCCCGCAGTTCGAGTGCCCGCACACCACGATGTGGTCAACCTCCAGCGCACCCACTGCGAACTCAATGGCTGATGCGACGCCATCGGGGTTGAGGTCCTGGGTTGTCGCCGCGGGCACGATATTGCCGGCGTTGCGGGCCACAAACAGCTCTCCGGGAAGCTGCTGAGTGAAGAACGTAGGGTCCACCCGGCTATCCGAACAGGTGATGAACATGACCTTGGGCGACTGCTGGCCGGCGAGGCCAGCGAACAGCTCGGCGTACTGGGGGAACACGTCGGACTGGAAACGGTCCAGGCCCTTGAGAAGCTCGTCCATGATGAGATCAAACCGTAGCCGCTCGGCCCAACGAGTTTTCGAGCCGCACGTGGCGATGTAGCTCAGGTGAGAATCGTCAGATCGCCCTCGGCATGTTGTTTCCGGAGAACCTTCTTGTCGAATTTGCCAACCGATGTCTTGGGGACCTCGTCGACGAACGCCCATCGTTCAGGAATCCACCACTTCGCCACTTTGCCCTCGAGGTAGGCCTTCATGTCGTCGACCGTCGGCGGCTCGGCTCCTTCCTGCACCACGACGCAAGCCATTGGCCGTTCGTCCCATCGGTCATCGGGTACGGCGACCACCGCCGCTTCCCGAATCGATGGATGACCCATCAGCGTGTTCTCCAGTTCAACCGAACTGATCCATTCGCCGCCGCTTTTGATCACGTCCTTGGACCGGTCGGAGATCTGGATGAAACCGTTGGGCTCGATCGACCCAACATCGCCGGTGCGGAGCCAGCCGTCGTGGAACTTCTCATCGGTGGGATCGTTGTAATAGCTGCCAGTGATCCAAGGACCTTGGATCTCGATCTCACCCTGGGCTTCGCCGTCCCACGGCAAGGCAGCGCCGGAATCGTCGCAGATGCGAACTTCAACTCCGGCAACGATCCGACCGGTCTTCACTCGGATGTCGATGTCGTCGTCCCGGTCCACGCCCCGGGGCGGCCATCCGACAGCGGCGATCGGGGAAGTTTCGGTCATGCCCCAGGCCTGAACGATGTCCACATCGAAAGTGGATCGGAATCCTTCGATCAGTGCTCTCGGAACTGCCGAGCCGCCGCATACGACGTACCGAAATGACGACAGGTCGGCATCGGGGGCGTTGTGGAGAATGTCGTTCAGGACCGTGGGCACTGCGCCCGAGATCGTGGGGCGGGTCGCCTCGATCAGTTCCGCCAAGGGAGCAGCCTGCAGAAACTGCTGGGGCATCACCAGGTCGGCGCCCACGCTCCATGCCCCGTAGGGCATTCCCCATGCGTTGGCGTGAAATTGCGGCACGATGAGAAGAACTCGCTCCTGCTGTGAGAACTGCAACGTCTGCGCCGAGTGACATGCGAGTGAGTGCAGGTAAGTGGACCGGTGGCTGTAGGCCACACCCTTGGGGTTGCCAGTGGTGCCGCTGGTGTAACACATGGCTGCTGCGGAGCGTTCGTCAGGTTCGGGGTAGTCGAAGCCGGGCTCCTCGGCGCCGAGCAACTCGTCATAGTCCAGCGTGTTGCCCAACCCGTCGGTGTCGCCTTCGCCGCGAACGACGATGTGTTTCACTGTGGTCAGTTGGTCACGCACCTTGGCGAGCAGCGGCGCGATCGAGCCGTCGACCAGAATCACCTCGTCCTCGGCATGGTTGATGACGTAGGCCAATTGCTCGGGGAAGAGCCGAATGTTGAGGGTGTGCAGCACCGCCCCCATGGAGGGGATGGCAAGGTATGCAGCCATGTGAGCATCGTGATTCCACATGAACGTCCCGACCCTGTCGCCGCTGCCAACGCCCAAGTGCGTCAATGCTGCGGCCATTTGATCGGCCTGATCAGCAACCTGGGCAAACGTCGACGACCGGATATCGCCAGACCCGTGGTAGGTGAGAATCAGCCCGTCGCTGTGAACGGCTCTCCCGTGACGGAAGAGTGCGTTGATCGTCAGTGGAGGTTCCATCATTGTGCTGAGAATCATGACCGTCAGTCTCGCGCCGGGACCCCGATCGCCACAATCCTCCGTGCTGGCCATTCACCGCCAGCACAACGACCCTCAGCCGGGCAGCTGGCCGTGAGACTGGCTGGACAACCGGCCAGCCCGAAGAGGTGCCCGGCGCCATCGGCGCATTGACCAGTCCCGGTCCCGGAGGTCCACCTCAGGCAGGGTCTGTTTGATTTCTTGAAGCTGTGCGGCGATTTCGGCATGGGCGACACGGAGCATCTTCGCTTCTGCCCGCTCGACTGCGAGCCCCTCCTCGAGGGCGCAGCTGCGTGCGACTTCGTCTTCGAGCGCAGCAGTTCTTCGAACCAAATCCTCCTCCATCCGGCGATGTTTCGCCTCGGCTTGTTCCCACCGCTGATCGTTGTCTCGCAAACTGCTGACCAGCATTGTGGCCTCGCCTGTGACCGTCTCCAGATGGCCGTGGAGATCCTGAAGGCGAGCGCGCAGCTGATTGTTTTCGCCGACAGCATGTTCGAGTCGCTGTCCCTGGGCTGCCAGCTCCGACAGCCATGCTCGGCGTTTGGCAGTCATGTCGGCGACGAGGCTCTCCAACTCCAGATAGCCCGATACAAGCTCGTTCCACTCTCTTCGAGCGACGGGGTTTTTGTGATAGCGCCAGCGAAGGAACGTGATGATCAAGACAACGGTGGCCCCTAGTGCACCGCTTGCCGCAGATTGTGAGCCATTCGTCCTTCAGCACTGTCCCGGTCTAGCAAATCGAGCCTCTGCACGGGCGGACACTGGAGCCGATTTCGGACTGTCGGAGCTATCGGGCAAACTCGTGCGATGGCCAGCGACGAGACCGAACCGGCAGTTCTCACCGAAGTGAGGGATCGAGTGCTCCTCATCACCCTCAACCGTCCAGAGGCGATGAACTCAATAAACGGTGCGCTGTCAGCCGGGCTGGTGGCGGCAATCGAGACACTCGATTCGGATCCTGCGCTCACCGTCGGAATACTCACCGGCAACGGGCGCGGATTCAGCGCCGGTATGGACCTCAAAGCGTTCGCTCGGGGCGAAGACATCGGACCGATGATGGAGTTCATCCGAAACGGTTCGAAGAAACCATTGATCGGCGCGATAGAAGGGTTTGCGCTTGCGGGCGGCTTGGAGCTGGCGCTCACCTGCGACCTGCTGGTCGCCAGTGAGGGTGTCAAGCTCGGTATTCCCGAGGTTGGTGTGGGCCTGTTTGCCGCAGCCGGCGGTCTGCTCAGATTGCCCACCAGAGTTGGGCATGGCAGGGCGATGGAGATGGCGCTCACCGCAGAGGCGATCCGGGCTGAAGAGGCATTTTCGCTGGGTTTGGTTGCCCGCCTCTGCCCAAAGGGGGAAGCGGTCGAGACAGCCATGAAGTTGGCCGAGCGGATCGCCCAGAATGCCCCGCTTGCGGTCGCAGCCTCCAAGCAACTGATCAACCTGAGCCACGGCTTGACCGACGATGAGTTCTATGAGGCGCAGAAAGAGCATTCCCGAGTGGTCTTCAGCTCCAAAGACGCCCAGGAGGGGCCACGTGCCTTTGCCGAAAGCGCTCACCCAACTGGTCGGGGTCGTAATCGCGAACCAGTAAGCGGCTTGAGGCTCGAGGTCCCCAACTCCACGGGGTCCAGATGGTAGAAATTCCAGATGGCCGGCGATCAAGTCGAAGTGGTTCAGCGCAACGACGCATGGGTCTCGGTGCTCGCCCCCAACGACGATCAGCCGGCTGAGACTGAGGCTGAGGATGAAGATGACGCCGAACCAGCTGGGCACTCCAACCGGTCTCGGCGCCCCCGGCAGTGGGCCTGGTTTGCGGTTGTTGTCACGCTGCTGTTCGCTGGTGTCGCCGGCATAGTTGTAGGCACAACGTCGATTCTGGATCGTCATCTCCCTGAACTCGGCGAAGCGCGCGGCGTCGATGGAAATCCGCCAAGGGTTTTCGAGCAAGCCGATCCGCCATCCAATTCGGTTGAACGTGTCGTCGGAGATGCGCTCGAACAGCTCAGTTCATGGCCCACGATTCTGATTGCGCCCATCGGTTTGGCGGTATTGCTCGGACTTCTTGTTGGTTGGCTTCGGTGGCGTTGGGGTCGTAGTTGGGCGGCAGAGCGGCGATCCCAGAAGCTAGAAGGCGAAACGCAGCGCCTTCTTGCCCACGATCTGGAAAGGTCGATGCGGCTCGACACGTTGCAGGCGCGCTTCCTCGAGGCCCGAACTGAGATCGCCTACCTCACCGGCGAACTCGATCGAGCCGGATCGGCCGCTCACGCCAACCTGGACCTGCAGGAGGCCATCGAGGAAAAGACCCGCGAAGTCGACCGCCTGGCCATCGACCTCGAGGACGCACTGGCCGAGCGTGATCACCTCGAGAATCAGGGAGATCGGCTCAAAGCCGACCTCACCCGGTTGGCTGAACAGTCCGCAGAAGCGATCGAGGCCCAAAGCCGACTCGACGCAGCCATCGATCTGGTCGAGCAACAACGCCGCAAGATCTCCAGCCTGGAAGACCACCTCGATCAGGTCCGACGCCGTGTGGCGGAATTGGCAGGCGAGGCCCGCAGTGCTGCCCAACTCCGATCGAGATGGGCCCAGGCCGAAGGTGTCATCGTGGAGCTCACTCAGCAGCTGAACGACTCCGGCCGCCAACGGGTCTTCCGGCCGGCAACAGCAGAATCGATCGTCGGTGACACCAGTCGCGTCGCCGAGCTCGAAGAACTTCTCAACGATGCAGCCGACGTGATCGAGTCAAGCCAGGAACAGCTTCGTCAGACCCGTTTCCAGGTTCGCGAACTCGATGCTGCACTGGCTCGGGCCGACGCACGCGACGGCACACGCCAGACCGAGGTCGAACTCCTCACCGAAGAAATCGACCAGGCCGCGGTCGTAATTGCCCGGCTCCAAGAGCTTCACAAACGTCAACGTCATGCCGAGCTCATGTTCACAGAAATGCGTTCGGCCCTGGATGATGAGCGCGAACGTTCTGCATCGCTCGAGGGACAGCTACGCGTGGTGAGTGCCCGGGCCCACCGCCTGGAGAGCCACCTCCTCGGTGATCGGATTGTTGACGAACCGGTACTCGATCTCACTGAGGGTGCTCACCTACCAGTTGCGTGAGGTCATCGAGGCCCACGAACCGACCGATTTCACAGCCCCAAGAAAGGGCCCCGGCCAGTGTGAGCCCTACACTGGTCGCTGATGACTACCCCACTCGTGTCGGCGCCGGCAGACACAGAACACGACCAAACGACGTCGGAGAACGCAGAGCAGGTCTTCTCCCAGAGCATCATCATCTCTGCCACCCGCTGTGTCCTGACCTACGTGGTCTTCCCGTTCGCAGCACCGCTTGCCGGCCTTGCTGATGTCGGTCCGTGGGTCGGAGTTGTGCTCAGCCTCGTAGCGATCTATTTCAATATCTACAGCATCCGCCGGTTCTGGGCTGCGGATCACCGCTGGAAGAAGCCGATGAGCGCCCTCAACGTGGGTGTCATCATCTTGGTGTCCATCCTTCTGGTGCTCGACCTCCAGACGATCCTGAGTTGATCCCGATGTCCTTTCCTCCCGAATCCCCCAGCTCCCGATCAGCGGACCAACAGGTTGAAGTGGGCCCTCCCACGCTGTTGTCGGAGTACTCCGAGTACGAGGACGCTCAGAAAGCGATCGACACGCTTTCCGACGCTGGCTTCCCGGTTGCAGCAACGTCGATCGTGTGGAATCGTCTGCGGCGAGTCGAGCATGTCACCGGAAGGAAGACCGCAGCCACCGCATTCCGCGACGGCGCTCTCAGCGGTGCGTGGTTTGGCTCCTTCATAGGTTTGCTTCTGCTGTTTTTGTAGAGCGGCAAGAAGGTGCATCCGGGCTGGCGCTCATCGCCGCCTACCTCGTGGTAGGTGCGATCGTGGGTGGCACTTGGTCTGCGGTCGGCCATCTCGCCCAGCGCGGGACCCGGGACTTCTCTTCCCGCAACCTCATGGCGGCGGAGAGTTACCAGGTGTGGGTCGACGCCGATGTGATAGTCAAGGCAGCTGGAATTCTCGGTCTCCCGGTGCCCAACGTCGGAATCTGACCAAACCGACCTATCCGATTGGCTCACCGGAACTGAGCTCTGATCGTTACTGCAATCCTCGAAGGACAAGGTCGCACAAGCTGGTAGTGAATCGGGCGCTGTCCAGATCGTGGTTCCAACCGTGTCCACAGAACAGCCGATCAAAACGGTGCTGGCTGTTGGCGAATCGTTCGAGTGAGCGCATCTGCTCGTCCCAGGAGTACCAGCAGGCCCGTTCGAATGCCGTGAGGAGATCCTGTTCTGGACTCCACGCCAACGAGTCGCCCGAGAACAGCAGGTGGCCGTCGACCAGATACAGAACGCTGCCTTTGGTGTGGCCAGGAACGGGAAAGGCGAGGACCGCTGGCGCGATCTCGACTGGTTCGAGTCCTTCGATGAGGTCGGTGGCGTAGGGCGCTGCGTCTGCGTCATCCTCGTGAATCCAAACCCGTGCGTTGTAACGCTCGGCATAACGGTGGGCGTCGGCAACGTCATCGCGGTGGGAGAGCAGGATATGGGCCAGCCCTCCAGCCTGATCGATCGGGATGAATACATCGCGAGTCCAGCGTGGTGAATCGACCATCAGATTCCCGCCGCCACGGCGAATCAGGTAGGAGTGGGCACCAAAGGAAGACTTGGCGTTGTGTCCCAATCGGTAGACGTGATCGCCGAGATGTTCGGGGAACACCGGCTGGTCCGGTCGCTTGAGCGTGACGTGCCCAACTGAGCGAGTTGGACACACCTCGACAGCACGCCATGCCATCTCGATTTCCTCGGGAGTCTCGGGCTGGCGGGCGAAGAGGCTCACACCGTCATTGGCGTTCCTGATAATCAGATCAGGAGCCACCTGTCTGGCAGCATCACAATCGAAGCAGTGCTTGTCGACGAACCAGTCGCCGGGCGCACCGCCGGGATGCCGATCCCCAATTCGAGCCATGGCCACAGCGTAGGGCTGTTGGCTGAGATCTCGGGGCAGGTACAGGGGGTGGCACCAGGTACCTTTGCCAACGTGATCGACTACAACGCTGCGTACCCGGGCCTTCACTTCGAACTGAAGGACCACGGCGTGCTGTGGATGACCATCAACCGACCTGAGCGTATGAATGCCACCGACGCCGAGCTACACCGTGGACTCAGTCGGGTGTGGCTCGACATCGACGAAGACCCCGATGTTCGAGTCGTCGTTGTCACCGGCGCGGGCGATGCCTTCAGCGCCGGTGGTGACCTCGAGTGGATCTCAGGCATGGCAGGCGACTACGAGAAGATCCGCGGCGTTCTCAAAGAGGCCGGCGACATCGTGTACCGGATGATGCAGTGCGAGAAAATTATCATTTCGGCGATCAACGGTGTTGCCGTGGGGGCCGGACTTGCTGTGGCCCTCATGGCGGATATCTCGTTGATGGCCAACGAAGCTCGATTCACCGACGGGCACCTTCGACTCGGCGTTGCGGCGGGGGATCATGCTGCTATCTGCTGGCCGTTGCTGTGCGGTATGGCCAAGGCCAAGTACTACCTGATCACTTCGGACTTCATCGACGGGGAAACTGCTGATCGGATCGGGCTGGTGTCCAAAGCGGTACCCGCCGCAGACCTGGTGGCCGAGGCCGAGCGCGTTGCCAACAAGATCGCACGAGGACCCCAGGACGCAGCGCGGTTCACCAAACGGTCGCTCAACCTCTGGATGACTCAAACCGCACCGGCCTTTGACGCCTCTCTGGCACTGGAGATGTTGAGCTTTCTGGGACCCGACGCCGCCGAAGGCGTGAGGGCTCTCCAGGAGAAGCGCCGCCCGGAGTTCTCATGACCGCACTCACAAGGCTGGAACGTGCCGGAGGGATCGCGACGATCACGTTCTCGCAGCCCGGACGCAAGAACGCGATGACGTTGACCATGTGGTCCCAGCTGCGCATGATCTGCGAGGACATCGCTGCTCATGACCTCGCCGAGGACGGCGATCGAGTGGTTGTGCTCACCGGCGACGGCGACTCGTTCGTGGCCGGTGCCGATATCAGTCAGTTTCAGCAGGCCCGCGCCACACCGGGGGATCAGGAAAGCTACAACGCCACAGTCAACGGTGCCTACGCCGACATTGTGGCGTTGTCTCAACCATCGATCGCCAAGGTCAGAGGCGCCTGCGTGGGAGGTGGGACCGCGATTGCGGTCAGCGCCGACATTCGGGTAGCAGCCGAAACCGCTCGATTCGGGGTTCCTCCCGCTCGTTTGGGGATCGGCTACCCATTGGATGGTGTGGCGGCGCTGGTTCGATTGATCGGCCCGGCCTGGGCCCGACAGTTGCTCTACACCGGTGATCTGATCGATGCGCACACTGCGCTGCATATCGGGCTGGTCAATGAAGTTGTTGCCACCGATGAACTTGACGACCGAGTTGCCGACTTGGCTGCGACGATTGCAGCGAGAGCGCCGCTGAGCCAGCGAGCCGCCAATCTGGCCATTGAGGCGTTCTATGATGAGGACAAGATCGAAGAGGCCGAAAAGGCCGTCGAGCGGTGCTCCCACAGCAACGATTACGTCGAGGGGGTTGCAGCGTTTCTGGAGAAGCGCCCGGCCCGCTTCACCGGTCGCTAACGCGGCGCGATTTGCTGCGGCGGTGAATCTCCAGCCCGGCGATCGGGACCGACTGCGTCGGCGGACACACGATCATGAGTACGACTCCGCCTGGATGTTGTACAACTCGGCATAGGTTCCGCCGGCGTTGACCAGATCTTCATGAGAGCCGTACTCCACAAGCCGGGAACCGTCGAGTACAACGATGAGGTCCGCCATCCGGACCGTCGAGAATCGGTGGGACACCAAGATGGTGATCCGGCCAGCTTCCTGACCCTTCCGAGCTGTGCCGGCATAACGTTCGAACAGGGCATGTTCGGTTTCTGCGTCAAGAGCTGAGGTCGGTTCGTCCAAGATCAGGACAAGCGGTTCGTCCCGCATGAAGCCTCGTGCCAGGGCCAGCTTCTGCCACTGCCCGTGGGAAACCTCCACCCCTTCGTCCCATGTGGGGCCTAGTTGAGTGTCCAAGCCGCGTGCCAGCTGGTCGATGACGTCGCCGGCGCCGGCCTGGTCAATCGCACCGACAACCGCCGGCCGGTCATCAAGCCGTGATGAGTCCCCGAGCCCGACCGAAGTCTGGACCAGGAACTCGAACCGGAAGAAGTCTTGGAACGCCCCCGCCAACCGTTCCCGCCAGTCGGCGGCAGGAAAACGTTGCAGATCTATGCCGTCGACAGTGATCCTGCCCGACCCCGGCTTGTACATACGGGCCAGCAGCTTTACCAGCGTGGTCTTGCCAGCCCCGTTCTCGCCGACGATGGCCACCACCTTGCCGGCCGGCAATTCGAGGGACAGGTCCTCGAGCACCAGTCGTTCGGTCCCGGGATAGGCAAAGGAGATGCCCTCGAATCGAATCCCCTGTTCGAGCCGAGGCGGGACCTCGGCGTCTGCTGCTTCGTCGGCAGCCTCGGCCAGAAGCTCTAGCCAGCCAAGCTTGCGGGAGGAATCGAGCCATATTCCTCGCAGGTAGCCCAGTTCGCCGACCGCAGCACCGATGTAGCCGCTCAGCCGAACCCCGGCCGCCAGCACAAGCACAACCGCCCCGGCGGAGACATCGTCGCCGGTGGCCACGAACACGATCGCTGCCACGTAGGCCAGAGCGAAGATGGCCCAGGCCCCGGAACTCCACAGGGCGGTGACGTATTGGGCATGAGACGTGGGTCCATACCACTGCTGCCAGCTCTGGGACCGCCGTTTCACCAGGCTTGGCCCGAGCCGCTGTAGCCGGACCTCTTTGCCGGGGGCGGCGGTTGTCCCGATCAGGAATAGATGACGGGCCAGCCGGTTGTGGGCTGCCACCTCTTCTTCGGTCTTTCGTTCGACGCCTGGACGCCAGGCTGCGGTGGCGATCATGGGCAGGCCGAACAATCCGAGCAACAATAGGACCGGGTGGATGGTGCCGAGCAGGATCAACGTCACTCCGAGCCGAACGATCCAACCGATCATGGAGAACAGCGACATGAACAGATGATCGAGAGCGAACACTTGGTCCCGCAGTACTGCCAGGCGGTCCAGGTACTCCGGCCGTTCGTGGTGTTCGATGGTGCCGATCTTGGCTTGAAGCGATGCAACGTGGGTTTCAAGAGCGATGCCGATCCGGTCCCGGAACCGCCGGTCCACCCGCTCCAGGATCACGCCGAGGATCCACATGAGGACTGCGGACGCACCAACACCAAACCCAGCCCAGTAGATCTTGGAGCGGTTGCCTTCCAGCACCCCGTCGGTCAGGAGCGCCAACCACAGTGCGATCAAAGCATCGGGTAGGGCGGTGACCACGGTCATCAGCAAGGACAGGGCCAACAACTTCGGCTCGGCCCGAAAGCCGATCCGGAAGGTCCGCCACAGCGACGGCAGCGTCGGCGGCAGGTCAGTTGAGGCTGTCATAGGTCAACACCTCCCCATCGAGGCCGATCTCCAGGCTGTCGCCATCACCGAGGTCGCCGCTCGACTCAATGAAACGGGACGCCTGGAGGTCATACATTGTTCGATAGCGACGGCCGAGGGCGACGAGCTCGTCGTGAGAGCCCAACTCGATGACCCGGCCGCCCTCTACAACTGCAATTCGATCGGCGAGCCGCACGGTAGAGAAGCGATGGGAAACCAAGATGGTCGTGCATTCGCTTGTCGCTTCGAGAAGTCGAGAGAAGATCTCGGCTTCACCCCTCACGTCGAGCTGGGCCGTTGGTTCGTCGAGGAGCACAAGACCAGCACCCTGCTTCACGCCACAGATGGCGCGAGCCAGCGCCACCCGTTGCCACTGCCCGCCCGAAAGCTCCGTGCCACCGTCATAACCCCTGGCCAGCGGCGTGTCCAGCTCGGCCAAACCGGTTGCGCCCGCTGCCTCAAGCGCCTCGAGGATCAGCTCGTCCGGCGCACCGAGGGGGGCGACATTCTCGCGCAGTGGAAGTTCGTAGCGCACGAAGTCTTGGAAGACAGCGGTGACCCTGGACCGCCAAGCGTCGACGTCAAGGGACCGAAGGTCATGGCCGTCGATCTGGATCGACCCATGCTGGGGGTCATAAAAACGGCAGAGCAGTTTGGCGAGAGTGGTCTTGCCTGCACCGTTTTGTCCGACGATTGCCAGTGACTCGCCAGCGTGGATCCTGAGGTTCAGCCCGGAAAGTACCGGGGCAGAGGCTGATGGATATGTGAACTCAAGGTCGGTGAAGTCGATCTGGTGCGCACATCGAGACGGTTCATTGGAAACCTCTGCGTCAACCCCCGCCTCGGCTGTTGACAGGGTTTGGTACTCGGCAAGGGTTTTGGCCAGCCGTTCAACGGCGGCTGCAGGGGCCGATGCGGCGTCCAACGCCCAGTTCAGCCCGCCAAAGGCTATGGAGGAGACCGTTATTGCTGCGATCAAGTAGGTGATGGACTCACCGGCCGATATTCCTTGGTCAGCAGTGGCCACTGCCAGCCGCCAGAACACCAGACCATTGGCTGCGGCCACGGCCACCAGGCTCGCCCCAACCGACCGTTCCCGAAGTCTGGTCGCCTCCCACTGCAGGTCATAGAGATGTCGACGGCGTTGGGCGAACCGGTCGACCACCCAATCGGCCAATCCGAACAGCCGAAGCTCCTTGGCTGCGGGAGCATCTACGGCCAGGCGGTAGGCATAGTCAGCGTGGCGCTGAGCGTCTCGAACCTCACCGGTATTTCGATCCTTCCATACCCCGCTCTCCTTCAGTAGCCAGTGGGTGGCCCCCCACCCGGCAACCAGGATCAGCGGCTCCCACCACCCGAACCCGAACAGCACGATCGCGGCCGATACTCCCGAGATCAACGGCCGCAGACCGCCGGCGATGAAATTCATCGAGACGAACAGTGGCGGCGCCATGATGCCAAGGTCGAAATCTCGGGCCATTGACATCTCGGTCGAGAGGTCCGGGTCTTCCAGATGGGAGAGACCTGGTGGTCCGATTGTGGCGCGGATCAAGCAATCGTTCATCCAGTCCGCGGCCCGACGGCCGAGGTTCTGGCCGATTGCCACGTGGAGGGGATTTGTGACCTGCATGGCGGTGAATACCACGGCGACGGCAAGCAGCGGACCGGTGAGGGAGCTGTTGTTGTCGATGGCATCGATCACCGCTCCGGTGATCAGGGCAAACACCGCTGGGAGCACTCCTCCCAGCAGTAAAAGCCCCCACCACGCGACACTCAAGCGCGGCGCTGCTCGATGAAGCGTTTTGAAGAACACAACCTGGGGGTGCTCAGCCAGCCCCGCTTTGTGCTCGGGCTTGTGGTCTAGGTTCGGTTGTTTCTGCTCGGCCATCGTTCCCCTCGGCAAACCGCGCGCTGGCGCCGCACACCGGTCATTATCGCCGCCGCGGGCGCTGGTGTCGTTCTCCAGACGTCACTTGCCGGTCCGCCAGACCCAACGTCGGTCCTATCCTCGCCAGCTGTGGAACTTCGCTAGCTAGCGGCTATTTGCCGGCGAAGGGGTGGTTGGTGCGGAACTCGGCTCCGAATGCAACATAGAAAACGGTTTCAACTGAACATAAGGAGCGGTTGGTTCACCGCGATCAGTGACCTTAGAGGTGAGAAGAAGCTGAGCAGCTACCAGCCCTGAGGACGGTCGACCAGCCCCTGTTGAAGCCGCGTGACAAGATCACGAATCTGGGCGGTTCGTGTGCCGTCTTCGGTGCCGCCGACGGCATGTTCGGTTCCCTCGTGGATCAGCGTGCCGACCGGGGCCACGATGGCCGCCGTTCCAGAAAGTACGACTTCAGTTGTCGGAGCGGCGGCCAATTCAAGCAGCTCGCCAACCGACAGCGGACGTTCTTCAACCTCGAACCCCAGTTGAGCCGCCAGCGTCAGAATCGTGTCCCGGGTAACCCCGTGCAGGTATCCCTTGGTCAATGGTGGGGTGATGATCGTGCGATCGGCGAGAACCAGGAAGTTCGCAGCGCCGGTCTCCTCCACGTACCCACCCGGAGCGAAGAGAACTTGGTCGGCCTGAAACATGGTCTTGGCTTGGTTCAGCACACCCAGTGCCATTGCGTAGTTGGCCCCGGTCTTCACCATTCCGAACTGCGGTGTGGTGCGAGGCAACTTGGTTTCGATGGCCAGTCGGAGCGCACCTCCGGTGAAATATTGCCCTACCGGACTAGCGAGCACATAGAACAATGCCGTGTTCGAGGCGCGGGCCGCAGCACCAATGTTCTTCTCGGTGCCGATGAGGGTCGGGCGGAGATACAGCGAGCCGGGTGGCTCAGGTGTGATCGTCGAGTTGGCACTCACGGTGTCGGCAACCATTCGTTCGAACAGCGCAGCCGGGGGAGGAGGCAGCATGAGGCACTCAGCACTTCCGTACATCCGTTCCGCATGGCGGCTGGCCCGAAAAGTTGCCACCGAACCATCTGGTTGGCGGTGTGCTTTGAGACCCTCGAAACAACTGCTGCCGTAGTGGAGCGCGTGGGTGGCTGGGTGGAGAACCAAGCTGTCAGTGGACACCATTCGGGGCTCGCTCCATGACGTGCCGTCGAATTCCGAACTGGCCATTACCTCGCCGAAAACGGTTCCAAACGGTTTGCTGGCGGCTTCGCTGTTGGCATCGGCAGACATGAGCAGATGGTAGGGCGAAAACAGGTCGGGGCCGCGCAGTGGGTTTGGTTTCACAGTCGGCCCCATTTTCTGGGGAGTGGTCACCGGACCACAGGTGAGGTCTCGCCTACGATCGCGGGGAACTAGGCCACCGCGGACGGTGAGAGGGAGCTACGGAGTGGGAACACGGGTTGAGGGTTATGCGCTGGCAGCAATCATCGAGGTTGTGGATGCCAGCCGCATCGCCTCGCTGGCCCAACTCCATGCCCATCTCGCACCACTCCACCCCGACCTGTCAGAGGCCGACATCGCGGACGTGGTCGCAGGCGCCGAACAGCTCGACCTGGTCGACGACCTCGTGTTCTCGAGGGCATCGCTGGTGGCCGGGAAGACCTACACCGCTCGAGTCGACCCCACGCTGCTGGTTGAGGACCAGGATGATCTAGCGCCCCTGATCGGCGCCCAGCAGGATCTCGAACAAATGCCCGGAGTAGCGCTGCATACCCCGGAGCGTCAGCTCGTGGTAGTTGGGGCGATTCCTTCCACTCTGGATACAGGTGGTCACTATCTCGCCATCGCAACCCCGGCGGAGGTCCTGACCGACGACTTTGGCTCCCTACCACCGGACCGTTTTCATGTTGACTCCATGGGATCCAATCGCCTGGTTTCGGGCGAGGTCGAGGTAGCAGCGCTCCGATCTGCCAGTGACCACTGGCTCGGCTCCGGCCGGGCAGTTTCGGCTCGCACGCTGGTTGCGTATGCGATTTCGCTCAACGACCAGTGTTTCCGCAGCCCGACCCTGCCGCTCACAGATCTCTTTGCCGCGGCCGGTCTTCGAGGTCAACACGGCGAGTGGGGCAGGAGCGATGATGATTGGACATCGGTGGGTGAAGCAGTCACCGAGCAGGTCATCGACCGCCTGATCGTTGAGCACGATCTTTCCGACGACGAAGCCGGCGACTTTCGTTTGGCGGTTCTCCAGTGGCAACAGTGGGTCGGGGGGCGGTCAACAATCAATGCCACGTCTCTCGCGGCGCTGCTTACCGGCCGGGTAGCGGCTGCGTTCGCCGAGTACTGGCAGCCGGTGAGTAGCGCATCGATTGATCAATGGATGGATCAGCGCCGTCTGGCGGAGACACTCGCCCGTAAACACGGCGATCATCCGGGGGTCAATTATCTGCGAGGAATGATCGACCTTCGCTTGGGTGATGGGGCAGCCGCCTTCAGGTTCTTCGAGCAGGCGCATGAGGCCGATGAGGACTACCTGCCCGTACGGCGAGAGTTGGGCCTTCTGTTGCTAGATGCCTCGAGGCTCGAAGATGCAATGGACGTACTGCCCTCCGACGTTGCCGCATACGGTGCCATGGAGTACCTGCTCGATCGGGTGGCACAGGATCGGGCCCAGGTGGATCGTGGTGATCCGTGCCGTTGTGGATCGGGAAAGAAGTACCGGTCGTGTTGCGCCAAGCACCTACGGCTCACCGTCGACGAACAGCTCGAGGTGATCGACGTCCGGCTCAAGATCTACTTGTCCGAGCCACGCTGGTCGCTTCAGATGGATCGGCTTGCCGACATCGTGAGTACCGAGTGGGGTCTGATGAGTTTCCCAGAGGCCTTGGCTGACCCCTTCGTTCAAGACGTGCTCGCCATAGAGGCTGGGGGCGCTGCGTCGTATCTGGCGGCCCGACGTAGCCTCCTCACCGAGTCCGACGCCAACATCCTCGCCACCTTCACCGCCCAAAGTCGAGATGCCTTCGACATAGGGTCGGCGGGCGGGGCCACATGGGAACTTCGGCATCCCGACACCGGGGCCGAGCTGCAGATCGATGCGATGGAGCAAACCCCTTCACCTGGAGATGCCGTGCTGGTGCGGACGATTGTTCGGGACGGTCGGCTGGGGGCAGTCGGTCCCGCCATTGTCATTCCCGGTGCGCACGTGTCGTTGCTTCGAGTCACCCTGGGGTCACGTCCCACCGCCGAACAGCTCTTGGGGTGGGTGTGCCGCCGGTCGGAGATCCTTGGTTCCCACATCGACCTCACCCCCGAGATTGACCTGCGGGGAACGACCGAATCGGCCGACGACGGGATCATTGCGAAGATCGATCTTGACGATCTGGCCCGACGCGCAATGGAGAGCTGAGCCCGAGTCAGGCTCGCGAGGGGCATGCTGTGATGGTGAGCTCAGAGGACCGGCCGTTTCGTTTCTACGACAACCGTCAGAAATACCTCGCGTTCGTAACCACATGCGACGAGAAGTGGCAGGTTGCCAAACGAGCGGCCGCTGAGCTGGTCAACATCAGTCCCACCCCGCCGGCGTTGCGAGTGTTCGATGCGGGCGTCGGTGATGGCACTGTGCTGACACATCTGATGCGTTCGATGCACGCCCGGTTCCCAAACGCGCCGTTCTACGTGGTTGGCAAAGAAATCAGCTTGGAGGATGTACGGCTCACGCTCGAGAAGCTCCCCGACCGATTGGTGGAACACCCCGACACGGTGTTCGTTCTGACCAACCTGCATTACAGCGAAGCGCCAACGTTGTGCCCAAACACCGAAGGGAAGCGCAGCCGACTCGTCTATCGCCGGGTGGAGCTCACGGGGTCCGAGTCCTACACCTTCGATGAGCAGCTCCGAAGTCTCGACCCCTTCCTGGTGAACCAGTGGGAGGTCAAGCCGAGCCCTACAACGGGAAACCCGTTGTATGTGCATCCCACGGTGCTGGTGATCAACCGAAAGGATCACAGCTTCGCCCTTGATTCGGTCATCCCCGCCAAGGGCGGCTGCGCTGCCGATTATGACCTCATAATTGCTTCCCAGCCGTGGCGATCCCGAACCCCGGCCGAGTTCAAGGTCGACAAGATCCTCGCACCGCTGGCCCGCAGCCTGAGGAGCCACGGCTCTTTGGTGGGTATTCAAAGCGCTGGGAATGATCCAGGTCTGGACCTGATACAGCGGATCTGGCCCGATGAAGACCCCTTTCCGGTCGGTCGCTATGAGTTGTTGGAGAAGCTGCGGATCGCGCTTGGAACAGAGGCACGGAACTTCGATCTTCTGGCGTTCCCCGACGACGAATCCAACCTGAAGTTCTCCATGCACACCCTGCCCGACGAGATCGAAACCAATATCGGCACCTCGACCTTGTTTGCAGCATGGAATGCCGCCATCTACGTGGCTCAGATGGAAGATCGGCGCATCGACGAGGTGATGACGGACAACGGATATCTGAAGTCGACCGCCGATGTTCTCAAGGAGCATGGCGGTCTCTGGTTCAACGACGAGACCTTCGTTGTGCGCCGGCTGTGAGCAGCGAGACCCGAATCGGTCTTGTCCTGGGAGCCGGCGGCACCCAAGGCGGGGTTTTCATCCGGGCTGCTTTGGCCGCGATCACCGAGCGAACAGGATTTGTATCGGCAATGAGTTCCACAGTGATCGGTACCAGTGTCGGCGCCCTGAACGCGGCCCGCATCGATCCAGATCCGGTTGAGCTCGACGGATCGGTGGTTGAGCGATTGAGGAAACTGGCTGACGACACTGCGCCGCCAAAGCGCACATTGGTCGACAGGACCCTGGCTGGCCCCCGTCAATTGCTGGGAAGGGTGGTTGGCCGGGTTGTGCCAGCCGGGACTCATACACCTGACTATCCGGTTGCCGCCGGTCCGTATCACCATGGGGTTCGAATCGTGTCGTGCCGACGATCGGATGGTTCCAGACGGATTGCCGTGCTCAGTCGTGCTGCTTACCCCGCGGCCGAACTGTACGCATCGGCCGCGATCCCCGGCTTTGCGCCCTCAGTGCTGCTGGATGGGGTCGAGCATGTGGATGGTGCAGTGTGGTCGACCACCAATGCCGACCTCGTTTCGTCAGAGGATCATGACGTACTGATCGTGATCGCTCCAATGGCGGCAAGGTCGGGCGGCGGCATCCTGCCGAGAAGCCATCGCTCGGCGGTTCTGGCCGAGGTTGCGCCGTGGAAGAGAGCGGGCAAGCCAGTGATCCTCATTGCGCCTTCGGCCGCGGCGATCGAACAACGCAACGACCACGAATCCTTCGCCGCCGAGGCCAGATCGCAGATTCTCCTGTGAGAGCCAACTCCGCTCCCAGTTGAAAGGAAAGCCCCACGTTCTGCGAGGGTCCTGCAATCGGCCTAATGGCCTGTGGTGCTCCAGTGCCACGGCTCGCTGGGAAGGTTGAAGAACCCATAGTTCGACGCATTCTCCTGCAACCAAAGGAACCCTGAAGAACTGGTCCCCAGGATCGCTCCGTTCTGGGTGAAGTCGATGGCCAGGCCCAGTTCATGCAGGCTATGCAGCGGTCGGGCGGTGGGGGGAGTGCAGTTGGTTGATGGCCCGTCAAAGATCGCAAATCCGGTCTCGCCGCAGTGATTGATACGGATCTGTATCTGTTCTTCGGTGCTGCGATAGCCCCAGCCTCCAAAGAGGATCTCGGCCTCCGCGGCGGCGGCGAGCATCTCGCTGAGCGGACCCGCTACCTGTGGGCTGACGGAGAATCCTCCGACAACGACGGTTTCGGGAGCATCGCCAGATACTTCCAAGGTCTGATCACGGCGATCCCGAATGGAGATCGGATAGCCCAGGGCACGCATTCTCGAAGCCGAATCGAGTTCACGGGCTTCCTCGAGTGCGTATCCCTGGAGCCCTGCCTGGGTGCGGACCTGATCGGCAAGACTCCTTCGAGCGAGAACCGCCGAGTGGCCATCCAGCGCCACTTGGTCCAGTCGCTGCCGGGTCGCAGTGAGGGTTTCGGTGGCTACTGCGATCGGAGAGTCGATGTAGATCCTGGCTTGGTTTCCAGAGAGCTTGTCGAGCTCGTCAGATTCGCCGTTCACGTAGGAGTCGACGACCAAGGCGGTCAGCCGCTCACCGACAAGCTGTTCTCGATTCGTCGCGGCCGCATAGTGCCAACCGCTAACCTCCACTCTCCCTACGGCAGCCTCGACCTCCAACCCGAGTCGAGCCTGCTCGGCTCGTTGCGCTGCGAGGTTTGCAGCCGTCGATAACGCCCACGACTCGGCCACCGATGAGCCATGGCGCCAGGGATCAACTCGCTCGGATGGGATCGCCTGGGCTCGGAGCCCGGCCTGCTCGGTCTGGCTGAGTGCGTCGATACCCAACGTGTCAATCCAGTGTGGGTTCGAAGTGTTTACCGCATCGTCGACGAGCTGCTCCTGCGACGCCGCAGGTGAACCGATCATGCTCGAGATCACCGTCACGAAAACGGTGAGTACGAGCGCTGGTCTCACGCCGGTGCGGCTGGTCACAACGGCCTATCGGCCGGTGGATTGGCGAACTGAATAGCCGCTGCGTCGATCGCCTGGTTCTATTTCGCAGACGAAATCGTTCAGTGGTGGCAGCTGGGGCCGTGCACGTGATGGGCGACCACTGCCAGCTTGGAGCCCACGAGCTTCTTCTGCGTTACAAGCTCGACGAGGTTGGCGTACTGGATCAGCTTGGGTGACACCATGATCTCGATGTCGTCGTCAAAGATGCGTTGGTACACGCCAGTGTTCTTTCCCTTGAGATAGGTGTCGACCGACACCTCATAGGAACCGCCTCAACCGACCGGAGCTATGAAGTCGATCGCCGCCCTGCCACCCTTTTCCTCACGGCTTCCTTGGCTGCGTCGGAGATGCGAAGTTCCATAGCCATAGTTAACCATCGGCGACACCGGATCCATTTCCAGCCCAGCAGTTCTGAAACTCCGATGGAAGGACCACATGTTTGCGCCGGTCTTGTCAGCGGATCGGTGCTATGACAAGGTCACTCTATGACGCCTGTCGCTGGTTACAAGCTCACCAATCGATACACCGAAGATCGCGGACGGGTGCTACTCACAGGTGTTCAGGCACTCGCGCGCCTCCCGATCGAACAACTTCGGATCGACCGGGCTGCGGGCCTCGATACCGCAGCCTTCATATCCGGGTACCCGGGATCACCGTTGGGCGGATATGACCTCGAGGTCGCCCGGGCGGCCAGGACGGTGCCGGACCTACCGATCCTGTGCCAGCCAGGGATAAACGAAGAGTTGGGTGCTGCCGCCGTGATGGGAAGTCAGCTGGCCGCCGGTCAGCCTGATTTCAACCGTGACGGAGTGCTGGGAATCTGGTACGGAAAGGCCCCCGGACTCGACCGATCGGGCGACGTCCTGCGCCACGCCGTGTTTGCTGGAACCTCACGGTACGGCGGTGCGGTTGCGCTGGTAGGCGACGATCCTGGGGCGAAGAGTTCCACCTTGCCTACTAGTTCCGACGCCACGATCTATGACCTCCACATGCCGCTGTTCTACCCCGGCGATGTGCAGGAGGTGGTTGACCTCGGCCGCCATGCGGTGGTCTTGAGTCGCCTCACCGGACTGTGGACGTGCATGAAGATTGTCGCAGCCGTGGCCGATGGAAACGGCACGGTCGATCTCGGTTTGGATCGCGTGAACCCGGTCACCCCAGACCTCACCATCCCCGGTGATCCGAGCGGCGCCACGTTCATGCCCGAACCGCATGGCCGCCTACTCACCCCCTACACACTGGATTTGGAAGAGGATTTCAGAACCACTCGGTTGGTCCTCGCCGAGAGATACGCGATCGCCAACCGGCTCAACCGCACCACAGTCGATCCGCCCGATGCGTGGATAGGCATGGTCGCAACCGGCTACACCTACCACGAGTTACTCGAGGCGTTTCGCCGACTCGGCCTCACCACCCCCGACGAAATCGAGCGCGCTGGCATACGGCTGATACAGATGCAGATGCCGCTCTCGATCGATCGGGACAACATCCGAAACTTCGCTCGAGGGCTCGAGGAAATCGTCGTCGTCGAGGAGAAGAACCCGACCCTGGAATGGTTGATCAAGGACGCGCTGTACGGGGGCCCGGACCAACCGCTTGTGGTCGGCAAGCAACATCCAGACGGGCGCGTTCTCATGAAGTCGTTCGGCTTGCTCGATGCGGGTTCCATGATCGAGGGCCTACGCGAACGGCTAGCCTCCCGGATTGGTGACCGCCTGGCCCCTCCACCCCAACCGGAGCGGCAGCGGGATCTGATCCCGTTGAACATCAGTCGTACGCCGTACTTCTGCAGCGGCTGCCCCCACAACCACAGCACCAAGGTTCCCGAAGGTGCACTCGTGGGGGCTGGGATCGGTTGCCACGGAATGGTTCTGCTGATGGACGAGGAAAAGGTGGGGGAGTCTGCCGGCATCGGGGCCATGGGAGCCGAAGGTGTCCAATGGATCGGAATGGCACCCTTTGTCGATCGTCGACACTTCATCCAGAACCTCGGTGACGGAACGTTCTTCCACAGTGGCCAACTCGCCATACAAGCATCGATCGCGGCCGGCGTGAACAGCACCTACAAGCTGCTCTACAACGGCACTGTGGCCATGACCGGTGGCCAGGACGTTCAAGGAGGGGTCGGTGTTCCAGAGATCGTCACGATCCTCACCGCACACGGCGTCCGCGAGGTACTCATCACTACCGATGACATCGAGAAGTACAAGGGGGTGGACCTCACCCCGGGGGGAACGGTCGGACCAAAGTCTGGGACCGCAGCCGAATCCTGGAGGCCCAGGAGTACTTGAGCACCATCGAAGGTGTCACCGTGCTGATCCACGATCAGGCCTGCGCTGCTCAGATACGCCGGCAACGCAAGCGTGGACTGGCCACCACGCCAGCCGAGCGAGTGGTGATCAATCACCGAATATGCGAGGCATGCGGCGATTGTGGTGAGGTATCCAATTGCCTTTCGGTTCAACCGGTCCACACACCGTTGGGCGTGAAGACCACCATCGATCAGTCGTCGTGCAACCTCGATTTCAGCTGTCTCGCTGGTGATTGCCCAAGCTTCATGACCGTCGAGATCGACCCTGACCGCTCCGCTACATCGGTTGCCCCGGTGGTGCCCAACCTCCCTGGCCCTCCAGTGGACACTGACCTCGAGACGTTCGACATGAGGGTGGTGGGAATCGGAGGGACCGGGGTGGTGACCGCCAGCCAGATCGTCGCCACTGCCGCCATGCTCGACGACTTCGACGTGAGGGGTCTCGACCAGACCGGCCTGAGCCAGAAAGCCGGCCAAGTCTCCGGTGATATTCGCTTGCGTCGCGGGGCGCCGCCAACTTCCAATCTCATCGGCACCGGTGGGGCCGATCTGCTCCTCGGGTTCGACCTCCTCGCATCGGCAAGTACGAGGTCACTGTCGATCGCTGACCCGGAGCGGACAATTGTGGTGGCCTCCTCCACCGAAGTGCCCACAGGCTCGATGGTCGGTCGGCCCGACATCGAGTACCCGCAATTCTCCCAGCTCCGGCAGCGGGTCGACGAGGTCACCCGTGCCGAGAAGAACGTGTACGTCAACGCCGGTTCGATCTGTGATCGATATTTCGGGGGTACCGCCACCGCCAACATCTTCCTTCTTGGCGTTGCGGTCCAGTCGGGTGTTCTACCGGTTCAGGTGAGCTCTATCCAAGAGGCGATCAGGCTCAACGGTGTGGCGGTCGATGCCAATCTCGCCGCCTTCGCTGCCGGTCGTCACTGGGTGGTGAACCCCGACGCCTACGACTTCCAAAACTCGGCGTCAGCCGCTTCTCAGATGGCTGTACCCCCACTCCCCAAGAAGCTGGCAGCCCGAATCGAAGGGTCAGGCCTCGAACCCGTCGAGATCGTCACGTTGTTGGCAGCCGACCTGGTGGCCTATCAGAACAACAGGTACGCCGGTCGATTCCTCGACCTGGTGGAGAAGGCAGTTTCCCTGGGTTCGGTGGAACTCACCGAAGCGGTGGCCCGAGGATTCCACAAGCTCATGGCCTACAAGGATGAGTACGAAGTTGCTCGGCTGCTCGTCGGCCCCGAGGGGATCGCCGCTGCGGCCGCGGTGGCTGGACCCGACACAACCGTCACCTGGAAGCTCCACCCGCCGATGCTAAAGGCGCTCGGCATGGACACCAAGGTCGGCGTGCCGGCCAGTGTTGGTGTTCCGGCCATGAAAGCTCTGGCCAAGGGCAAGCGACTCCGGGGCACCAAGCTCGACCCATTCGGGCGGGCCGAGGTCCGGGTGGTCGAGCGAGCCATGGTCGACGAATTCGAAGCGGCGATGGCATCAACGCTCGACCGAACCCGGGCAGGCGAGATCTCTATCGATGATGCCATCGCGGTGGCTGAACTCCCGATGGCTGTACGTGGCTACGAGGACCTCAAGCTGGAGAGAGCAGCCACCTTTCGGCGGGCCTTGTCGGAGCTGTAGCCTCTCAGACGCCCGTTCTCGCGACCTGGTGGCTACAGCTTCGCGACGACGTGGGCAAGGACGTCTGACATCTGATCGTGGGGGCTGAACTCCACCATGCGCACCGCGTCCTCGACCACGATGGTGTGGCCGGACGGCCAGTAGTAGAGCTCGCCCGCACTGACTGTCTCTTCGGAACCGTCCTCGTAGTTGACACGGACGCGACCCTCGATGACGTAGCCCCAGTGCGGGCACTGACAATGGTCCCGCTCCAGGCCCTCCAGCAGCGGGCAGAAGTCCAACCCGGTTGGGTATTGCATGTACGCGCTGGTCATCCCTCCCCAGTCCTGGCCGCGGATCATCTCGCCGAGTGCCTCGTGGGCGATCGGTAGCTGCTCAACTGCTTTTCGCATGATTTCTCTCCTTTGGCATTTCTGCCGTCGTTGGCTCCGGACTGGAACCGATGTACTGCTTGGCTTATGATCCGGCCGCGCGTTCCTCGATCGTCACCCATCTACCTCTGTGGTGAAGAACACGAATAGCTTTGTGTTGGACCTCCACAAGGCGAGCGATTCTGCGGTGGACCGTGCCAAGCCGGAGTCGTACATGGTCGAGACGTCGTCGGGATGGTTGGTCTGTAGCCACAGCAGTGTTGTTTCCGAGATGTGATTCTCGAAGCCATCGACGGGCCCCTGGGCGAACGTGTGGGTCAGGCTTTCGATCTGACCCTCGGAGATATCGAACACGAAGCTGTTGTCGGTGTACCGATCGTCACCCAGCGCTCGGCTCCATGCGTTCTCCCAGGTGTAGGTGCATCGAACACTGCCGGGAGACCCGAGCGCACAGGTGGCATCGACGTGCCTGACTCCCGTGACACCCTCAAAGTCAGCGTTGAAGACGAAGTCGATCTCGTCAATGCCCAGGAAGGTGCCGTTGGCATCGCGTTGGAGATCATCTCGAATGAGAGCGTCGTCGACGAACAGCGCCAAGACCGCTGCGCCGTCGTAGGCGTTCCTCGCCGCAATGTAGGACTCGGCAACCGCCAGCGTGCTCGCTGCGTCATCGGGGTTGATGGTGATGGTGGCGGTGAACTCACCAGCATTGTTCTCGACCAGACTGTCATTGATCCCGAGGAAGAGGCGCCCCTCCGTGTTGGCTTTGGACAGATGTCGGCTGCCGACCCAGAACGGTGCGCCGGCTTCGCCGATCCGCCCGATCAAGCTGGCGTGGTTTCTCTCCTCGAGCCTTTCCACCTTGGTCAGCCCAGCCAAAAGGTTGCCGTTCGGGCCATTGACGGGAAAGTTAGGCGCCGCCGGGTTGACGGTGCCGTCGGCCTCGATCAACACCTTGTCGCCGATGCTGAGGTCGATGCCGGTGTCGGTCCACTGCTCGGTGCCGGGCACCACGACAGACACCGGCTCCGAAGACAACTCGGCATCTGTGAGCGCGGCCGCTTCGGCATCGGTGTTTGTCGGAGCCTCGGTCGTGACCGGTGTCTCCGTACTGGTCACTAGAGGGGATTCGCCATCGCCCAACCGGGTCAATGCGAATGCCCCTCCCACTATCACGATCAGGGCGGCGGCTGCCGGGAGCACCCACCCTCTCTGGGATCGGGGCTTCTGCAGCCTGTTTTCGTCCAACATGATGATCTCCATCTCAGGTTCGTCCGCGTGCTCGGCGATCCGGGATTGGATGGCTTCCCACGCGTTTGGTGATGGAGTTGCCCGGTCGGCAATGTGGGAGAGGTCTTGCTCGATGCGATCGTTGAAGCGGCTCATGATTCGAGCTCCTTCCGCAGCGCTGCAAGGCCGCGTTTGAGGTGCGACCTTGCGGTAGCGCCAGGTATGTCCATGATTTCCGCGATCTCAGACCCCCGATACTGGCCGTAGTACCGAAGCACCACGGCCAGACGCTGATCCTCTGACAGCTTGTGCAGGACATCCCAGAGGTCAGAGGCACGGGCCGGTAGGTCCTCGGGCGGTTCCGGTGGATGCATCTGCATCACCCGACGCCGTCTGAGCGTCGACCGACAGCGACTCACGACCGTGGTGCGAAGGTACGCACCGGGCCGGTGAATCTCGTCGAAGCGACGATGAACCTCAGCAAAACTGTCCTGCACCAATTCCTCAGCCTCCGCATTGTTTCCAACGAGCGTGAACGCAAGACGCACCATTCCCGAGTACTCGGCCCGAAACAGTGTCTCCACCGGTTCGGTCTCCTCGAAACGCTTTGGTACAGCTCGCACTAGCTCCATCATCCCCTACGACGCCGAGCTGTATCGATGTGTTGCAGCCGTGAATGGAAATCTTGAAGCGAGGCCGTGGGTCGCACGGACGACTCGCTTCTACACCCCGATGGACAGCTGCGCGGTTCGAGTTCGAACGAAGGCGAGAACCAGTAGTCCGCCGGCGGCAGCTGTCCCGAGCAGTGACAGGATGTGGAACCCGGCCATGCTGAACACGAAACCCGACGACAACGCGCCCACACCACTGGCCAACGCGCTTGTGACGTCTGCGGCGCCCTGAGCTGAGACCCGCTCTTCGGCCTTCACAGACTCGGTGACCAATGCACTTCCGGCGACGATGCCAAAACTCCAGCCGAGTCCGAGCAAAAAGAGGCTGGGGAACATGAGGATGTTTGGGGCGTCCACCGCCACGGCTGCCACGATCGTGGAAATCAGCAGAATGATGGCACCTACGTAGACTGCGGAAAGTCGACCTTTCTGGTCGCTGTACCAACCGGCCAACGGAGCGAAGGCGAACATGCCAGCGGTGTGGGCCGAGATCACCCAGCCGATGTTGTCGGTTCCGTGATCGTGCGCCTCCATATGCAACGGGGTCATGGCCATCACCGACACCATCACTGCTGTGCTGACAGTAAGGGTAATCAGTCCGAGGCGAGCGCCGGCCGAGGCCAGAACGATGTTCAGTGCTGGCAAGAATCCCAGTCGCTCACTTCGTTCGGTTCCTTCCGCGGCCTGGGCCAAGCTCAGCGGGTCGGGACGCAAACCGGCTCGGACGATGAGACCGGCGATTCCAAAAAGACCGCGCCAACCACAAAGGGGCCAGCCAGCTCTTCGTAGCCGAATCGGTCGGAAAGATCACCGGCGGGACCGGCAAAGAGTGGACCCGTGACAGCTCCGATCGTGGATGCAAATACCACAAAACTGATTGCTCGTGACCGCTTCGTAGGCGGTGCCAAGTCGGCCGCCGCGTACCGGGACAGGTTGGTCGATCCCTGCCCCACTCCGACTGCTGCCATCCCCACAAGAAGCACCGGCACCATCCGAAGCTGAACACCAAGGGCTCCCACCAATGATCCGACAACAGCGACGGCGTACCCGAGCGACAGCCCGGGGTTGCGTCCGTGTCGGTCCATGAACGAACTGAGCGCCGAGGAGCTGTAGGCCGTGCCCAGGGTCATGGCCACCGTGGTGAGCCCAGCCCACCGGCCACTGCCGAGAATGTCGTCGATTGCCAGGACGGCAATGAAGAACATGACTGACGTCGCAGCCCGCGCCGCGATCGAACTGATGAAGAGAATTCGGATCGTACGACGCTGCACACCTTCGAGATCGATGGGTGAGGCAACGGCGGTCACGACTTGAAGGTATCGGGCTGGAGTGAAATGTACCTCGATCGGCGATGGAGCTTCGGTTGACCAGACAGTTACCGAAGGGTGTCAAGGATGCGGCCGCCATCGAAACCGTTCCAGGTGTCGAGCTGGGTTCCGTCGGAATCGAACACGATGACGGTGTGCTGGCTGCTGACACCCAACATTGGCCAGGTCTCGAAGGTCTCATCCCACACGAGCTGGAACGTGGATTCGGTCTGGCTCTGAAAGTTCTGGGCCAGATCGAGTGAATCCAGTCCACCCATGCCTATGACCTTGATGTCCGGGTTCTGCTGAGCGAACTGCTCAACCTCGGGCGCTTCGGCCCGACAGCCGGGTCAATGTGGGTAGTAGAACCACATCGCCACCGGCGTTCCGCTGTCGGCCAGTGAGCGCAGGTTGAACGATTGGCCGCTGCTCACGTCGGTGACGGTGGCGTCGGGGAAGTTGTTGATCGAGTCGGGTGCGGTAGTGCTGTCTGCCGGCGCTTCCGAGGTTGGCTCTGAGGGAACTGTCGTTGTTGTGGTTGAAGTGGTCTCGGGCGGTTCAGCGGGCTGTTCGTTGCTTGGGCCAGTTGTGGTAGTAGTGCCAACGTTTGCCTGAGTCTGCGCTGTGCTGCCAGCGCACGCCGACAGGACAAGACCGAGAGTCATCGCCACCGACATTCCGGTGGGGAAAAGGCGAAGGGGTATCTGAGTGATGATTCATCGTGTCATAGACGCGTAAAGCTGAGGGAAACAAAGTGCCTCAGTCGGGTAGACCAACAGGTATCAAATACAGTGGCTCCTCTCCGGGCGGAAGACCCATGGCTCGACCGATCGCTTTCGGATCGAAGCCCCCGACCGGTACGGCGGCGAGATCCATTGCGGTAGCTTGCAGCAGCACGTTCTGCGTCACGTGGCCCGCTTCCCGAATCATGAGTTCGTTTGCGACGCCGCCATATTTCGCTTGGGTTCGAGCGACGACTCCGGTGACCACGAGGACCACCGGAGCCTCACCGATCCACTGTTGGTCGAATGCGGCGTCACCCATTCCGGCGAGGGTGGTCTCGTCGCGGCGTTGTTCGATCGCGTGATCGAAGGGGAGGTAGTGGCCGACGCTCGATTTCGTCACTGCGTAGAGCTCTATGGGGTAGAGAGCACCCGCAGACGGCGCGGTGCGATGACCATCGCGGTCGGTGATTCCTTGTCCGGACCAGAAGAGCTGCCCGAGGACAGCCGAGGAAAGGTCGTCGTTTGTGAAGGTCCTGGTCGATCGACGCTTCGCCAGCGCCGCCTCGATCGACATCGGGCCGCTAGTTCGCGCTGCAGGTAGCTCGATGGTCTCGGTGTAGCGCTGATTCTGCTCAAGCACAGCGGGCGGCGCGCTCGATGCACATCCAAAAGCAATCGTGGCGACCAGCGTCGCGATGAGCCCACGCCTACCCATGGCGCTCGTCGTCGGTCGTTCTGGTGGCTTCAACTCGCTCCAGGGGTGGACCGGCCAGCATCAGGACCCTCCCGATGGCGTAGAGCGCCAATGTAGGAACCAGGACGACAAGTCCGATCACGGCGACGACTACTCGATCGGTGTAGAGGAACAACGTGGAGTCTGCGTCGGCAATCAGCACGATGATTCCGGCAATTCCCGCTAGACCGAGGCCGGCGGCGACGATCGATGTGTTTCGTCCGAGCCGGCTGAATTGCCCTCCAATCGATCGTCGGTGGGAAAGGGTGCGAATCCGGCGGTGGCGGCGGGTCGCGCTGAGTGCCGTGCCGGCGGCGGCGAGAGCGATCGTTATGCCGAGCTGCCGATTGATGGCGCCGGGGCAGTTGTCGGTACGGAGTAGCGCCGAGCGGACACTGCCATCGGGGTCGTCGACGTCGAGCGCCCACCAGGTTTCCCACCCTGATCGATCGGCCATGCTGTCGAAGACCGATCCACATGTGCGCGTGACCTCGCCCTGCGTTCGTACCTCGACGTTGGCGAACAAACCGAACAGTGCTGCGGCGAACGCACAGGTTGTGATGAGGATGGCGAGAAGTCCGAACCTTGCCGGCTTGCCTGGTTCGCCGGCCAGCTCTTCGACGAGGTCATCGGTCGTTTTCGGGCGTCCCGTGCCGATTGTCGAGCCATCGGGGTCCATACGGCAACTGTCACGACGGCCACGGCTGCGGGAC
Source organism: uncultured Acidimicrobiales bacterium (assembly GCA_963751955.1). Taxonomy (GTDB): domain Bacteria; phylum Actinomycetota; class Acidimicrobiia; order Acidimicrobiales; family SZUA-35; genus JABDIY01. Next base: position 211,676 of record CAVVWM010000008.1, read on the forward strand.
AGGGTCGAACGTCCCCCGGTTCTGAACGCGGCCGCTTTGCTCGAGCCTCCAACGGCCCACGGCACGGAAGGCTGGTTCTGGGCCGTCTCACCCAGTGACGGGTGCTTTCACTTAGAGTAGCGTCGTTCCACGTGGACCTTCAACCGTGCCCGTCGCGGCCGATTTGTGTTTCCACGCAAGCGGCGAGAGACGACATAGATCACTACATCCGAGCGATCAAAATCGGCGACCTACCTCCCGAACGTGCGTTGAGTGTTGTCGCTGACATCGTGAATTCGAGCCCGAGGATGCTGATTACGGGACGAGCCCACAACCTGCTTCAGGTGAGGGTTCGAAGCCGGGTCCTTCGACTTCGGGGCGATCTCACGTTCACGTGCGACGAAGAATCCGGGTTGTTGCATTTTCGGAGCGCAAGCCGGCTCGGCTTCTTCGATTTCTACAGCAATCGCAAGCGGATGGAAGACATGGCTCCGCTCATCCGGGAGCGATTTGGAGAGCTGTCAGACGTCGGTTCTCAGTTGTCCTCGGAATCGCCGAAGCCGTCGAACATAGGGCTGGCAACCACACCGTCGGGGGCCACGATCCGATCGACGGCATTGAGGTCGGTGAAATCGGTTGAGATCGAGAATGTGGCAGAACCCACGACATCCTGACCGCCGGTGAGGTCCCCCGACACCACAATTCGACGGAGCTGTTCGGCGTCGTCAACAGAAAGGGTGACGGTAATCGTGCCATCGGTTTCAAGATCGAGTTGACTCTCGAGGCCGCTCATCCATCCCGATGCTGACAGGCTCGGATCGCTTAGATCCACCGTGCTTTCGTACACGGTCACATCGACCCCAGCGATGGTGTCGGTTCCGACCTCCTGTGCGGCCACCAGAGTTTGAACTGTGTCGAGGATCGATCGAGGATCGACCGTATCGATCTGGTCGAGGAAGATTTGCGGAAGATCTAGGCCGATCCAGTCCGGTGAGGGCCCGCCCTTCAAGTACAGAACGCCATCCACGATGCGGGTTTCGATTCCACTGAAGAATTCTGCACCCTCACCTTCCAGCTGATTCGGCACGTCGTTGAGGTCCAGCGTCACGGCGATGTCGTCGCCGTTGAAGAGCAACTCGATCTGCCCGGACGCCGCGACGTTCTCGACGCCATCGCTTCCTTGGAGACTGAATGTGGTGATGGCCCGACCCGATTCCGCTGTGGCCACCTCCTGGGCAGCGGCCTTGACCGTAGCCACTGCCGGTCGGGTGGATGACGGCGACAAGACTGCGAAGGTCGCAGCCACCAGCAGCGCAGCGGCCGCCACCGCTCCGAGGAGCGGCAGGCGGGCGCGCAGGCCGGTGGGGGAGGGTGCAACGTTGGGCATGGCGCCCTGCATCGTCTGTTGCAGGAGGGCCTGGGCGTGTTGAGAGGAGGACGAGGGAAGGTCTGCCATCCGTACCGGATCGGCGGCCCGTACCTCGCTGAGATCTACTGGATTCTGAGGTGTTGTCATGGGTTGGTCGCTTCCTTCTGAGTTAGGGGGGAGGGGGATGATGAGAGAGCGTCGTCGAGTCGTTGCCGGGCACGAAACAGCCGAATTCCGACAGCATTCGCGGAGCAGCCCAATACTTTGGCCGCTTCGGCATGGGAGAGACCTTCCCAGGCGATCAAACGGATCAGTTCCGCATCGTCGTCGGGCAGAGAATCCAACGCTTCGCGTACGATGAGCGCGTCGGAGGGGTCAGCGATCGGGGGACGGGTCCGCGCCTCCGCGCTGGCTTCGTCAACGAGTCGGAGGTGACGTGCAGAGCCTCGCCTGCGGTTGCGCAGGACGTTGAGCCCGACCCCGTACAGCCAGGCCAGTGGCGCATCAGCCGCCAGCACAGCGTCGGACCGCTTCCAGGCTGTTGCATAGATGTCGGCAACAACGTCATCGGCGTCGGCGGCCGACCCGGTTCGGCGTCGGGCGTAGGCGATGACATTCGGGTACGTGGCCTCGAACATGCCTCGAAACTCGTCGTTTGTTGCCATACACAGAGTCTTGTGTCCGGAGGCGGCCGATTTCTTTCAGCCAACGAGATACTTTCTCGGATCGTTGGCTGATTCCAAAGGTATGGAACCATTGCGGGATGAACGCCGTGTTGGATCATGTTGTCATCGGCGGGTCCGATCTCGGGCCGCTGGTGGCGTGGTGGAAGCACCAGACCGGGATCGATCCGGCGCGGGGAGGACGGCACGAGGGTTTCGGGACTCGCAACGCCTTGATCGGTGTCGATGACCAAACGTATGTGGAATTGATCTCCCGCGACCCCGATCAGCCAGAGCCACAACACCCTCGGCCCTTCGGGATCGACGGTTTGGAAGCCAACTCGTTCCGGCTCTGCACGTTCGTGCTGGCCGTCCCCGACATCTCCGCCGCTACGGCAGCGGTCAAGGCCTCGGGCCTTGACCCGGGGCCGGTCACGGCCATGAGTCGAACACGACGGGATGGCGTCGAACTGAGCTGGGATCTTGCCATTTCGCCGGACCAAACACTTGAGGGGACCCTTCCCGCTCTCATCCAGTGGGGCCATGGCACGCCGCACCCCGGGTCCGTGCTCGCACCCTCGGTTGCGGTACGTGAGGTCGCCATCGGTCACCCAGAACCTGGGAGACTGAGGGCCGCACTCAAAGCGATCGGGTCAGATGTCGTTGTCGAGCAGACGCCAGCGCCGATGATTTCCTGTCATTTCGCTGTAGCCGGCGGGGTGGATTTCTGGTTGTGAGCGGTAGCTCGTTGCGATGAATCGTTCAGTCGAGTGGGTCGAGATCCCCGAACCTGAGGTCCAGGTCAGGGGCCTCGCTCGATCCAGCGGCGTAGATCTCGGGGATTTCCTCGACCTGGTCCCAGCCGAGCGCGTCGGCGATTCCGATCATTGCCGCCATCACGATCGAACCTTTGTGTCGCTGCTTTGGGAGCAGTTCGGCCATAGGACCCAGAGTAGATGCGCGTGCATCGATACGGTCTTCAGCTGCCCTGACCGGTGTAGCAAAGGTCACGCTTGCTGGGTGTTTACTTTTGCAAGCATCCGGCGATATACTTTTGTTAGCACTCAGCAAAGAGGCTCGGTGCCCCCATATAACCCGCCCTCTAAGGAGCGAATGCACCATGGAAATCACCACCACCATCAACGAACGAATCGACACTCTGAACGCCCGTCTCGACGAAGTTGAAAAAGACCTTCCCGCAGTACCCAAGGCGGCCCTCCGCCTGAACCGTGCCGTGACCGAGCGAGTGTTTGACGGCAGCGGCCGTGTCGGCAGCGTTGTCGTGGAGACCTTCGAAGACCTCACCGAGGCTGCGAACAATACCTACAAGTCCATCACCAAGAACGCCCAGTTTGATGTTGACCGGTTCGTAGATGCTGCAACCAAGTTGGCCGAGGACACATTCGAATTCGCCACTTCCAGCGTCAAGACCGTCGCTGGTCAATTCGGAGTAGCCGTTGACAAGGCCGAGGGGGCAGTCGTCAAGACCAACACCTCTGTCGCCAAGTCCGTCAACAAGACCGCCAGGAAGGTCGAAGCTTCCGAGATCAAGGCCGAGAAGAAGGCCCTCACCAAGAAGACCAAGGCCGAGCTGTACGAAATGGCCAAGGGCCTCGACGTCGACGGCCGGGCCACGATGAGCAAGGGTGAACTCGTCAAGGCTCTCGCCGCCAAGGGTTAGAAAACCATCACGTCCCCCTCCAAGGAACCGCACGGACCGCCGTGCGGCTCCTTCGCGTGCGGGTCTTTCAAACGTGGGCGGGAGGCGACGGTATGCTGGTCCGCGCTAGTCGAGCACGTGTTCGGGGTTCGTGGCGATCCACTCGAGGGCGTCGACGGTTCGGTTTCGTCGTAGCCGACCGGCAATCGGACCAGGGCCGGCTTCGGACCGGAAGAACACCTCCCATGCGTGGTAGCCCCGGAGCGCCATCGGATCGGACCGCAGCACCTCGGCGTAGGCCGACACCGCATTCGACGTAGTACTCGGAGTTGTTGTAGCCCCGAACAGCGCTCGGCCATGTCGTCGGGACCACCCCTGGCACGCAGGTACACTGGCCGCACCGATGATCGCATCCCGATCGATGGTTGGATCGCCCTCACAGCACTCCTCCCAGGTCGAGGGGAGGAACTGCATCGGTCCCGTCGCACCGGCGGTCGACAGACCCTCGATCCGCCCCATCCTGGTTTCGATCAGGTTGATCGCCGCCAGGTACTCCCAACCGATTCCGGTCGCCGCTTCTGCAGCCCTGTAGTACCCCAGGAGTTCGGCCGGCGGCAGAGGCGCCTTGATCCGCCATGCGGGCAGGTTTGCGCTGAGCGCTCCCGTCGAGGTCAGCTCCGAGAGCTCTCTCCTTGCTGCCCAATTGCGTTCGATGGCCAAGCCAGCCGAGGGGTCCGCCTCGGCGAGAACACGCTCGGCCCACTCCTCGTTGGCGGCGAGATGCCGGTAGAGGCGTTGCTGGCGACGGCCCCAGCTCGCTCTCTCATCGCTCGACCGATTCTGGGAGCGGACCATCTGCTCGGCCTGCGAGAGCTCCTCACTGAGTTCGGCAGCGTTTGCGGGCAAGGGCCGTTCCTCTGGCGCCCTGGCTGACACGGTCGTTCTTGGCAGGGTTGTCGGAGGAGCAACGGTTGTGGTCGGTGTCGAGCTCGTCTCCACTCCGACCGAATCCATTTTGGGCGCGCTCGACAGGCTCCGATGTGCAAGCGCCCACGACAAGGGCCAGACAAAGAAGGTTTGTGAGTGCGGTGGCTTTCACGCCCCGCAGTTCACCACAGGATGAACCTCCCTCAACGTCAGGTTGAGGTATCGCGCGGTTTGTCTCGCGGGTCGAATACTCTTAAGGAACGGGCCCGTGGGAGGGAGAGCGCGGATGATTCCAGACATCGATCGACTCCGGGCTCGTCGTTGGCTGAACGATCTCAACCAGGAACGGCGCGATGGGGCTCAAACCCACTTCGAGTACGACCTCGTGATCGGCTCCTCCACGATCGAACTCATCGAGCGACACAGCGACCTCGTGCTGTCGCTGGTCCGATTTCGCTATATCCATACCCAGTCGTCCTGGCGCGTTCAGCAGCAGACCCGGGATGGCAAGTTCAGGGCGATTCCCTCCATGCCGGTCACGCCCTATCTGGCTGAACTTCTCGACGATGTAGCCAGCGTGCGGCAGACCTTCATCCCCTCGCTTCGTCGAAACACCGATCTACTGGTCTAGGGGCCGGCTGTGCCGTACCCTCAATCCGGGGGACAGGAATGGCTCACCGCATCAACCTCAACCAAACTCAAGCACTACTTCAGGCTCAGGTCGATGCGCCTCTGTTCCTCGACCCTGCACAAGATCTCGCCGTCAACGTAGCCGTTCGTGCCCGTGGACTATGCAAGTACTATGGCCCTACCCCGGCGGTCGCCGACGTCGATCTCGACGTTGACTACGGCGAGGTCGTAGTTGTAATAGGAGCCAGCGGTTCGGGAAAGTCAACGCTGCTGCGTTGTCTCAACGGATTGGAGTCCTTGACCGCCGGCGAACTGTTCGTTCTCGGTCAGAAGGTCGAGGACAACGACTTGGTACGCCATCATCTGAGACGGCGGTGTGGCATGGTGTTTCAGGATTTCAATCTGTTTCCTCTGTTGTCGGTCGAACAGAACGTCTCGATCGCCCAACGTCTGGTGAAGGGTCGCTCAGCGGTCGAGGCGAAGGAGCGAACGATGGTCGCCCTCGAGCGCGTGGGTATGGGGCGGCATCGAAAGAAACACCCCGCTCAACTTTCTGGGGGCGAACAACAGCGGGTGGCGATCGCGCGAGCTTTGTGTACCGACCCCGAGCTTCTACTGCTCGATGAGCCAACCGCGTCGGTAGACCCGGAACTGACCAAGGGGATCATGGAACTCGTTGCCGAAATCGCCGCTACCGACGTAACCGTCGTCATCGTCAGCCACGATATGCCCTTTGCCCGAGCCGCTGCCGACCGCCTGGTGTTCCTCCACGATGGGCGAGCGGTCGAAGCCGGCCCCGTTGAGCAGGTGTTGGTCGAACCACGGCACCCCCTCACCCAGGCGTTCATCGAGCGGGCCCGGTTACTTCATCGCTGGTGACCAACCGCGGATGCTACGACTTCATCGCATTCCATACCCGCTCGGGCGTAACCGGAATATCAACGTGGATGACCCCGAGATGGGCAAGGGCGTCGACGACGGCGTTCTGAACTGCCGGCGTTGACCCAATTGTCCCAGACTCTCCGATTCCCTTCGCACCGAGCGGATTGAGGGGAGTTGGTGTCTCCATAGGGATCCTGTCGAACATTCCGAACTCGGCGGCAGAAGGGATCCCATAATCCATGAAGTTGGCTGTGATCGGGTTGCCGTATTCGTCGTAGACGAACTCCTCCCACATGGCGTGGGCGATACCGGCGGCAACGCCGCCATGCACCTGCCCGTCGACAAGCAATGGGTTGATGATGGTTCCGGCGTCATCGCATGCGACAAAGCGACGAATCTGAACAGCACCGGTTTCGACGTCCACCTCGACGACGCACACATGGGCACCAAAGGGGAACGTGGCACCCGGTGGCTTGAAGTCGACTTCGCAGAACAGGCGGTCATTGCGCTCCGCCAACGAGCTTGCAACGCGGCCCCAATCGACCGAGATCGACGGAGTGCCAACCACATGGAAGGATCCGGTTTCGGGGTCGAGAACGATGTCGCCGGGGTTGGCTTCCAAAACCTCAGCGGCAGCTGCTTTGGCTGCATCCACCACAGCCTCGGACGCCTCGACAACTGCGCTGCCACCCAACTGGAGGGACTTGGATCCGCCCGTGCCGCCACCCCGTGGCACTTCGGCGGTATCACCGTGGCGCACCGTGATCCTCTCGATTGGGATGCCGGTCCTATCAGATGTCAACTGAGCGAACGCCGTGTGGTGGCCTTGTCCGTGACTGGAGGAACCGGTTAGAACCAGCGCGGTTCCATCGGGGCGTACTTCCACGCTGCCGTATTCGCCGTTGCCCATCGGGTTGGTGATCTCCACATAGGTGGAGATACCGATCCCCAAATGGGAAGTGGCGGCCGGATCGGATCGTCGAGTGGCCTGCTCGGCTCGCAACGCGTGGTAGTCCGCCAGATCCAGCGCAAGATCAAGGGCACCCTCGTAGTCGCCCGAATCCATCGCCGCACCGGTTGAGGTGGTGAGGGGAAAGGCGTCGGATCGAATCAAGTTCCTTCTCCGCAGTTCCACCGGATCCATATTCAGTCTGGAGGCGAACACATCGAGCATTCGCTCCAGAGCGTGTGTTGCTTCAGGCCGTCCGGCGCCTCGGTAGGCCCCGACGGGCACGGTGTTGGTGATCACGCTCTTGCTCTCGAAACGGACGTTGGCGATGTTGTAGGGGCCCGAGGTCATGATGTTGGTGAAGAATGGCAGCAATGCTCCGATATCGGCGTAGGCCCCGGAATCTTGGATGACGTTGAGCGAGTAGTGGGTGATCGTTCCGTCGGCACGACCTCCCAGCACGCAACGGAACGAGGTGGCGCGACCGTGGACGAGCCCAACCATCGACTCACTGCGTGTTTCGGTCCAACGGACCGGCTTCCTGAGCTTCCTCGCAATGTGAGCGCACACTTGATCTTCGGGATAGTTGCCATTCTTGGCTCCGAAACCTCCGCCCACATCCGGACAGATCACTCGAACTTGGCTGGGATCAATGCCACACGCCCGGGCGAGTCCATCCCTGGTTCCGTGGGCACCCTGAGTGCTGCTCCACTGGGTCAAGTGATCGATCCCGTCGATCATCTCCCACTTCGCCACCGCCGCCCGAGGTTCGAGGGGCGCCGGCGCCATGCGGTGGTTGCGAAATTCGAGTTCCACCGTGATCTCGGCGTCGGCAATGAAGTCCCCCTCGTCCTGTTGGGCAGGAATCTGAAAGACCACGTTGGTTCCCGCCTCGGGAAAGATCACCGTGGAGCCCTCGGCCAGAGCATCCTCGGGTCGCAGGACCAGCGGTAGTTCGTCATAGTCGATGACGACTCCTTCGGCTGCGTCGACCCCTCCTTCCCTGGTTCGGCTCACCACTGCTGCGATCGGCTCACCCACGTAGCGGACCACATCGCGAGCCAGGCAGCTTCGGGTCATGGCCTGGTTGAGCATTCCGAATCCGGGCGACATCGCTTCGACACCAAGGAGATCAGCTGTGAAGACGGCCACTACATCGGGGTGGGACTCCGCGTCAGCAACATCGACGTCGGTGAGCGTGGCGTGGGGCATCATGCTGCGCACGAACGTGATGTGAAGAGCATCTGCCGGTGCCAGATCATCGACGTACATCCCTCCGACGGTGAGGAGATCGGGGTCCTCGATGCGGGTCACCCTCGTGCCAATCATGCTCATGGTGGGGAACTGTACATTCGGGCCTCGCCGGTTCGCTGAACTTCGCAGCGGTCCCAACCGACGCGCTGCGCCGACGATCTAGGTGCGGAACATCACGCTGATTCGAGGTTCTGCGTGGGCGACCTTGGGGATGCCGTGCTGGTGCGTTGCTTGAAACGTCCCGCCCATCACGAAAAGATCACCATGTCCGAGGGCCAAGCGGCGGGATGGACCCCCGTCGTCGGGTTTGACCACCAAGGGCCGCCGCCCGCCCAACGACACGATCGCCACGATCGTGTCACCCGGGAGCGGCACACGATCCCTGTGAATCGCAACGCTGTCCTTTCCGTTGCGGTACCAGTTGGCTGAGACCGAGCGAATGCGGCGGCAGTAGTGATCTTCGAACCACCGCCGTAGATCTCGAAGCCCTTCGACCCGATGTTCGGGCGAGTCCGATACCCAGACCAGTCTGGGTACGTCGACTATCCGGTCGTACATCGGTCGGCGATCGGCCACCCATTCACCATTGAGCCTGAGTTGGTCGAACCATCGGTCTGCACCCGGCAGCCAACTGGGACAGTGATCGATCCACGCCCCGAAACCGAGATCGATCCGATCGGGGACCGCATGAATGTCGGGAAGAGTGGGTTCTCCCGATGACAGAAGATCGAGCTGCATTGCCGTCATCTCGACAGTGTATGCGAACGTATGTTCGGCTATCAAGGTCGTCCCTCGTGCCGGTCTTTCGGGGCGGCGGCGTGATTGGATGGTGCGATGGATACTGATGCTCCTGCTCCGGGTAAGGCCGATGACAAAGACTGGACGTGGGTGCTCGAGCGCGCCTGCGACGAATGCGGTGCCACCGTCGCGTCGCTTTCGGTTCTCGAGATTGCGGCGCTGAACCGCCGTTGCGCCGACGGATGGATGGACGTCCTGAACCAGGATCGAGCTTGGGTTACCACCCGGCCCCAGCCGGACACCTGGAGCCCGCTGGAGTACGGATGTCATGTGCGTGACGTCTTCACCCTGTTTCTCGAACGGCTTGAACTCATGCTGACCGAAGACAACCCGACCTTCGCCAATTGGAACCCGAATGTCACCGCCGAGGCCGAGCGCTACGACCTCCAGGATCCCTCGGCCGTCGCGTCCGAACTGAGCGACGCTGCTCAAGCAATCGCCGGTCGCTTCCAGTCGTTGAGTGCCGACGATCTCGGCCGTACCGGCGCTCGATCCGATGGCGCTGGTTTCACGGTCGAGACCTTTGCTCGATATGAAATCCACGATCCGTTGCATCACCTGTGGGACGTATCCGGTATGTCCATGGTTGCCTGGACCTCCTAGATTGGGGGAGTGCCACAACCACTGACCTCGGATCCACTGACAATCCTGAACATTGCGGCTCACCCTGACGACCTGGACTTCGGATGCGCGGGGACCACAGCCACCCTCACCGATGTAGGTCACCGAGTGGTCTACTGCCTCGTGACCGATGGGCAAGCTGGCGGAACCGATCACACCATCAGTCGCGAGCGGATGGCGGAGATTCGGCGGGTCGAGCAAAAAGGGCGGCCAAGGTGGTAGGGGTCGAGGAGGTTCACTTCCTGGGATTTCCCGATGGTGCGGTAGAGGTGACGATGTCACTTCGCATGGAACTAACTCGGGTGATTCGGCTGGTGAAACCCGACAGGGTGGTCACACAGAGCCCGGTGCGCCAATTCGATCGGGTCTATGGCAGCCACCCTGATCATCTCGCAACCGGCGAAGCCACGTTGTGCTCCATCTACCCCGACAGTCGCAACGAATTCGCACACATCCCGTTGAAGGCCGAGGAAGGCCTCGAACCACATTCGGTGCCTGAGACCTGGTTGATGGGGGGACCTGAGTCCAATCATTTCGTCGATATCACCGACGCCTACGAACGCAAGATCGAAGCACTTCTGTGCCACGAGAGCCAGATGGCCGATCCCGATCGCATTCCAGAACTGATACGCAGCTGGGGTGAGCGGATAGCCCTTCAGGGCGGCCTTCCCAACGGTCACTTGGCCGAGGAATTTCGTCGGATGAACACCCAGTAGTGACCCTTCAGGCTTCGACGTCTGTCGAGCCCTCGTCGGTTCGGTCGGAGCGGGGCGTGATCGCCTACACCGCTTTCATGGGTGTGTTGCTGGCGTTCGGCATCGACTCAGCCCTCCCGGCGTTCGGAGAACTCCGAACTGCCTTCGGCCTGGATCCGGACTCGAACAACATCTCGTTCATCGTCACCGTCTACTTCCTCGGGATGGCCTCAGGCCAGCTTGTGGTCGGACCGGTGGCTGATCGATTTGGACGCCGGCCCATACTGCTGGCAGGTATGGGCCTGTACGCGCTGGGGGCGCTCGGCTCGATCCTGGCCCCAACGATCGAGCTGTTGTTCCTCTGTCGTCTGATCTGGGGCTTGGGGGCGTCGGCCCCTGCGGCGCTGCGGTCGGCTATCGCACGCGATCTCTACGCCGGCGATCAGATGGCTCGGGTGATGTCGATCATGATGGGCGTCTTCATGATGGGGCCTGTTCTGGCGCCGATCATCGGCGACGCCATTCTCCGGGTGAGCTCTTGGCACTGGGTCTTCGGTGCCGCCATTGTCCTCGCTGCACTACAGGTCACCTGGGCTCTTCGATTCGGTGAGACGCTGTCGGTCGCGAATCGCCGAGGTCTGAATCCAGCGGAAATTGCAGCGGGCTTCCGAGCTGTGTTCGGCAACCGGGTTCCCTTTGGCTACACGATGGCCATGACCTTCGGATCCGGTGGGTTCATTGTGTTCCTCGGCAGTTCACAACCCGTGATCGACACCATCTATGACCGAGGGGATCAGTTCTCGTTGTGGTTCGCACTTGCGTCGATCCTGATGGCAATCTCGTTCTTCACGGTGAATCGCTTCATCGTCCAGTACGGCGCGCATCGCGTCGCAGTGGTGGCGTCGTCGGGAACCATCTTGGCCAACGTTTTGATGCTCGCCATTGCCCTGGTCACCGACGGCGTACCGCCCTTTCTGATGTGGTTTCTTCTGATGGCGGTGGGCAACGCCCTCGTCACCCTCCTCACCCCCACCTGCTACTCGCTGGCGCTTCAACCCCTCGGCGACCGTGCCGGCATCGGATCGGGTGTGATCGGTTTCGTGAGCACGGCAGGCGGCTCGCTGTTGGCGGCAATCGTGGGCTCGATGATCAGTGACACCGTTCTGCCGTGGGCGCTGGGGTACGTCCTCTACGTCGGGATCTGTGTGGCCTGGCTGGTATGGGCTGCGGGGGCGGAGCCGAGAACGCGTGATCAGGGGTCTATCTAGGGCTGAAAACCTGGACAGTAGTGCCGAACATGGAACTATCGAAGGAATCAAAACCGTCCTGATATCGCCACGGAAACTTCTCACCGCCGTTCCCTTCGGTGTGGTTCTTGCCGTCCTTGTCGCCGTGCCGGTGCTGGCTGTCGCTCAGTCGGGGGAGCAATCTCTGAGCTTCTCGGTATTGGACGCAGTCATCATCGGCCTGGTGGAGGGCATCACCGAATACCTCCCGGTGAGTTCCACCGGTCATATTCTGGTAGCCAACGAGCTGCTCGGTCTCAACGAAACGGCCGAAGCGGAGCGATTACTGGATGCGTATGCGATTTGTGTCCAAGCGGGAGCGATCCTGGCCGTCTTGGTTGTGTACAAGCAGCGCATCCTTCAGATGGTCGAAGGCTTGCTCGGCAGATCTGATGAGGGCCGGCGACTCGTGTTCGCAGTGCTTGCATCTTTTGTTCCCACGGCGATCATTGCCGTCACCCTTTTCGATTTCGCGAAGGACCGCCTGTTCGGTGTTGGCTACATCTCTATTGCATGGATCGGTGGAGGGCTTCTGATTCTCTTCCTCAGCCGCAGTAACTTCTTCAATCGCCCCGGCAAAGAACTGCACGAGTTGACGATCACGAACGCGGTGACCATCGGCTTGATGCAAGCACTAGCGCTGTGGCCAGGCACCAGCCGCAGCCTCATCACCATCATCGCCGGTCTCTTTGTGGGACTTTCGCTGCGGGCCGCAGTGGAATACAGCTTCCTGCTGGGTCTCGTAACCCTGACTGCCGCAACTGCGTTCGCGGGGTTGCAGGACGGGGCGGAGCTGATCTCAACCTTCGGGTGGTTCACGCCTGCGGTAGGTCTCGTCGTCGCATTTGTCTCCGCGGTGATAGCGGTTCGGTGGATGGTCTCATACCTCAACAACAAGGGGTTCGAGATATTTGGTTGGTACCGCCTACTCGCCGGACTGGCTGGGCTCGTGCTGATCGGAGTCGATACGTTGCCATTCGGATCGTAAGGCAACGCCAATGAGGCCGACACGCTTCCAGTTGCGCCACAGGAACCTGCGGTCAACCCGAGGTGTCGCAATCGCGCTATTCGTCTCAGCCTGCTCAACCGGCTCCGCCATTGGACCTACAACCACGGCCACAGAACCGACAACGGTGGCTCCAGCAGCGATATCCACCACATCAACCACAGTCGTTGTCGGACCCGCTGGCATGCCTCTGCTCGATGGGCTTTCACTCGTATCTTCGGTATCACTCGGAACGATGATCGACGACAAGCGCCCCGAAGCTCTACTCCAACATGGCATCGCCGGTGGCGGGGACAGACCGGATCCGCTGGCACCGGTCGAGCGGCTCTTCAGCGGTGACGACGCCGACATTGTCGTGAACCTTGTGGATCAAGCCGAAAGCGAGGATCTCAACCCTGCCGGTTCAGTGTTCGTCTTCCAAATCGAGGGTCTGGTCCTGACAGAAGCCGGTTACGAGGCGCTGGCATCGAGCGGTGAAGACCGCTCGTGGAACCTGATGCAGCGTGGTCTGGCCGGCAACCCCGGCGGACAATGGAAAATGTCGCTGGTGAACGAGAGCGGCGGCGCCGTGAAGGCGCAGTGTGTGGTTCGGGACCAAGCCAACCGCCTTATCAGGGTGAACTCCTCAGGAGAACTCCGCCCCGACGAGCCATCTGCGATCTCGTGCCTTTTCGACGACACGAGAAACGAGCTCTTGGTTGACGTCAACGGCCGGACTGACCAGGCGTCGGCAGTGGTCTGGAAACCCTCCCACGGGGCTGAGGTTGTGGTGTTCGACCCGGCGAATGCAATAGCTGAGGAAGAATTCGGCGATTCGAACCCAACCGGGGGTGGCACCTGTGGCGGAAAGCTGCGTGACGGAATCGGCAACGCGATCACCGTGGGAAACAAGCCTGCGTGTGGGCTGACCTTGGACTCCGAAGATCGATTTCGGGGCAGGATCGAGCGCGCTTTGATCTGGAAGCTCCACTGAATATGGGCCCGTGTTCTACCTTTGTTTTCTAGCGTCGGCCGAATCTGCGGTACCGACGCCAACCCAGATGAAGTGGAGCAGGATATGTGGTTGATTCGACCGGCACACCGTCGCGACACCGACGCCGTTATACGCCTTGCGTCTGCGATGGGGCCGGGAATGACCACGTTCCCGGCCGACTCCGATGTGATCGCCGCCAAGGTCGAAACTGCGGCCAACAGCTTCTCTGGCACCGTTCGCAATGCTGACGCCCAGTTTCTGCTGGTTCTCGAGGACACCAGCTCTCAGTCGATTCTTGGCGTGTCAGCCGTGTATCCAGAGATCGGTCAGCCGTTCGGCTTCTTCTCTTATCATGTGGACCGCCTGGTGCAGCACGCTCCCACCATCGAATACCACCTGGACTGCTCGGTGCTCAATCTCTCGAACGGCTACACCGGCCTCACCGAGATCGGCACCCTCGCCGTCGATCCTCAACTGCGCGGTGGCGGCGCAGGCACGATGTTGGCCAAAGCTCGCTACCTGCTGATGGCGTGTTTTCCCGACCTGTTCGCCAGTCGTGTAATCGCCGAGATGAGGGGTTGGCAAGATCCGGACGGATCAAGCCCGTTCTGGAACGCCGTTGGGCGGCGATTCTTCGGCCTCGACTTCGCTGAGGCTGATGCCTTGAGCGCAGTCCAAGGGGCTGAATTCATTGCAAACCTCATGCCAAAATTCCCGATCTACCTCGAGCTACTTCCCGATGCGGCGAGGGACGTCGTCGGCCGACCGCATCAGATGAGCGCAATAGCCATGAACATGTTGATCAAGGAGGGGTTCCGGTTCGAGAACTATGTCGATGTCTTTGATGCGGGACCTCAAGTCATTGCTCCCGTGACTGATATTCGGACGGTGGCGGAGTCGACGGTGCTTGCCTTGGCGCCTCCGACTGAGGGCAGCTTGGATGTGGGCACCGACGTATTGGTGTGTGCTCCAGTTCTCGAGGACTTCCGCCTCATCAGAACCCGGGGGTTGATAGACGACGGCACCCTCACGATGGATCCAGGTAGCTTCGCGGCTTTGGGTGTCGAGCACGGTGATCAAGTCCGGATCGTGTCACTGGACTCCTGAGGCTGCAAGGGGGGACCGTTGTCACGCCCGCTTGGTTGAGGAATGGTGCTCGGTCCGGGCCATTCTGGTTGTTATGAGCCACTCCGACATGATTGTGATCGGCGCAGGCCCCGCCGGTGCTGCGGCTGCGATTCGAGCAGCTCGAGGCGGCGCGTCGGTGCGGGTCTTCGACAAGGCTCGGTACGGGCGAGACAAGGTGTGTGGCGACGGCCTGACGCCACACGCTGTCGCCGCACTCAACGAACTCGAGATCGACATGTCCGATGCTCACCGGATCGCCGGGCTTCGTATGATCGCCAACAAAACGGTCAGGGAGTTGCCGTGGCCCTCGGGCACAAAGTTTCCCGATCATGGTGCGGTGTGGCCCCGGAAACGACTCGACGCTGCCCTGATCGATGCCGCCGACGAGGCCGGCGCCGAGGTGACCTGGGAGACCGAAGCGTTGCCCGAGATCCAGAACGGTCGCGTGATCGGTGTGAAGGCTGGCGCAGAGTTGCACACGGCCGACCTTGTTGTGGCCGCCACCGGCGCTCCTGGCGCGGTCGCCCGAATGCTGGGTGCAGAGCGAGTTGCCGATGAGCCATTTGGGTTGGCGATCCGCACCTACGCCGAGTCTCCCCGCCACGCATCGGAGCATCTCGAGGCCTGCCTCACGTTGCGCGACGAAAATGGCGTCGCTGTACCAGGCTATGGATGGATGTTTCCGGCTGGGGACGGCACAGTGAACATCGGCGTCGGTGCGCTCAGCACGATGAAGGGATTCAAAAAGCTCAACCTCAACAAGCTGCTTGCGAGCTACCGCGGCCTAGTGCAAGACGATTGGGAGCTTGGCCCCAATCTCGATCGACCCCGTGCCTGGCGTCTTCCGATGAGTTCCCAGAAGCGTCATGGTGAGGGATGGGTTGCCATCGGCGACGCAGCCGGCCTCGTCAACCCGATGAATGGTGAGGGCATCGACTATGGGCTGGAGTCGGGCATGCTCGCAGCGGACCTCTTTCTGACCGACCCGGCTACTGCACCGGCGAAATACGACGTGGAAGTAGGGGCGCGATTCGATGCGTTTCTCCGAACCGGGCGGAGGTTCTCGTTCCTGATCGGTCACCCGTGGATTCTGCGGAGCGGCCTTCGAGTTGCGGTAGGAACCCAGGCGATAGCGAACATCACCCTTCAGGTGATGGGGAACCTTGTCGACTCCGAAACTCCAGGCGTCTCGGGCTTCGTTTTCCGATCAACCGACAAAGCCCTCGGCCTCGCCGATCCACTCCTGCGTAAGACGAGGGCCAGCGCCTGAGCTTCGGAGTTCACCCACGGCACCTTCAGCCAAGCTCGAACGCTCCCAACGTGGTGGGCTGTGCCTTCCGGCGCTCGACCGATCCCAAGCCGCTGGGGGTCGGATCGGTCCTCGGGAATAGGTTTTCCGCTCGCTTCGCAGCCGTTGGTGGTTCGCCAGCACTCGAAGAGCCAAACCGGATAACCGGGTTTCGTTTCATCCGGGAGAGAGTAGCCGAATAACCCTTTCAGTGGCCAGCCCCCACTAGAGGTGGTTTCGCGGGTCGTTGTCTCCTTGGGGACATCCACCCGCTTCTGCAAGCCAGGGAATGGTGTCGTACTGTCGTGATTGAAGGGGATCGCCTGCGAATGAGCCACGTACGAATTGATTGTCTTCAGTACAGCAACTGGGACGAGACCATATTCAACGAGATGCGGCGCGGTGGAATCGATGCCGTGCATGTCACGATCGCGTACCACGAGACATTTCGAGAGATGGTGCTGCAGATAGAGGACTGGAATCGCCGGTTCGAGCGGCACCCTGATCTGATCGTTCACGGGCGAACCGGTGACGACGTACGGCGTGCCAAGGCTGAGGGTCGGACCGCAATCGTGTTCGGTTTCCAGAACCCGTCGCCGATCGAGGATGATCTCGGGTTGATCGAGGTGGTCCACACCCTCGGTGCCCGTTTCATGCAGTTGAGCTATAACAACCAGTCCCTGTTGGCGACCGGTTGCTACGAGGCAGAAGATCCCGGAATAACTCGATTCGGTCGGCAGGCGATCGCTGAAATGAACCGGGTTGGTCTCGTGATCGACATGAGCCACAGCGCCGAACGTTCCACGCTGGAGGCGATCGACTTGTCAAGCCGCCCGATCGCCATCACTCACGCCAATCCGCACTGGTGGCATCCGGCCCTTCGGAACAAATCAGACGCTGTGCTCCGGGCGCTGACCGAAGCGGGTGGGATGTTCGGCTTTTCGTTGTACCCACATCATCTTGCCGACGGATCGAACTGCACGGTCGAGAACTTCTGTGAGATGGTGGCCCAGGCAGCCCAGCGGTACGGGGTGAAACACCTGGGGCTTGGTAGCGATCTGTGCCAGAACCAGCCCGACAGCGTCGTGGAGTGGATGCGCAACGGCCGCTGGACCAAGGACCTTGACTATGGCGAGGGTTCGGTCGGCGCTGCCGGCTTCCCGGCTCAGCCATCCTGGTTCGGTTCCAACCTCGACTTCAACAAAATCGCAACCGGTCTCGGTGCCGTCGGATTCTCCTCCGACGAGATAGACGGGCTCATGGGCCAAAACTGGCTCCGGTTCTTCGATGCATCATTCGGGCCGATGCCGTGAGTGCGGTCGATGGCGATCCGGCGTCCGGAGTGGGTGAACTCCACCCCCAAGTCGTTCTTCGGGATCCCGGTGTTGTCATGCGACTCAACCGGATGGGAAGTTTCTTCCCAAGCCGACTGAGTTTCATGAGAGCCCTGCTGCGGGATCTGTCGGCGGCCCAGGCTCGATGCCGCCGCCCAGTCTTTGACATCGACGACTTCGGCTTCGGTCGTGGGGTCTACACCGTCGATGTTGGTGGTCGCTCATACAGTCTGTGTTGTTTCTCTACTCCGCTGGACCCCTCCCAGCGGACCGATCGTGTGATCGCCGAGGCGTGGGATAGCAGCTTCGTGCTCTACGACGGAGTTCCCTCAGCCGGCGAATTGGAGCGGCTCCATGCCGCAGCCCCGCACCAGGAGACGGCCCGATACGCCGTCACTGACCTGGTGCTGAGCAGGGCCAACAGGTCGGTCCGGTTGTTCGACCATGTGGTGGACCGTTTGGCCGCCGGCCAGCAGCCCGACGCTGATCAGATCGGATCGATCGGCTACCTGATGCGTACGACCGCTGTCTACGGCAATGGCAAATTCGGTATCGCCGATCGACGTTTGATTCAAGATCGACCCGTTGTTGGAGGAGCTTTCAGGGCCGAGATGTTGGCCGTCTGGTTGATACGAGCCTTTACTCACGACCTGGTAGAACACGTAGCTCGCCGTCGATCCCCAGAAACCGCAGTGCGTCTCGAACCAGCACTGAAGCAGCACCTCGGAATCGGCAACGCCACCGGCTTGGGAATGGCTCCGTTCCTCGTGAGCCATCCCGAGCTTTTGAACAACTGGATGCTGGCACGGGAGACCGCACTGGCTCGCGTGCGAGCAGTACGGCTCGCCGAGCCATCCGATGTTAAACGATTCCGAGAGCTGCTGGCCCGGGCGAAGGCGCATGTGGGCCAGTGGACTGTGGACGATCTGCGCCAGCAGCAACGGGTGTCGCAGCTGCGCTCTGACCTGACCGAAGTGGAAGATCTCGTCGCCGGTTCGTTTCTGGTCGCCGGCGAACCGTGGGATCGATTGATGGCTGTCGCCGATCGATGGTCGCTCGAATGTGTGGAGCTGCTCGTATCAGCCCTGCTGGAGACCTATCCCGACCTGGTTGACGGGCTGGCCGATTGTATGACGGCATCGGAGGGTCGGCGGATTGACTCTGCGATGCGGCTGGGCGAAGTGGCAGATCTCATTGAGTCCCAGTGGGCCTGGGCTACCGATCTTGACTACCAGGATCGGGTCAACTGCCGGCTGTTCTGGTACACCTCCGAAGACAAGTTGGAACCGAGGCTGGGAGACCGGTTCTCCGACGACGGTGCTGAACTCGAACGTCCACTCGATGTGGCTCGTCGAGTGGCTGCACTTTCGGTCGATCTCCACCGCTTCGACCCGAGCGACCGCGTAGCTGCGTTGTTGCTGGCGGCACCGGCACACCGGTTCGCGGTACAGCGAGTACAGACGCTGGCCAGTCATCCCTACAGCGAGATCCGAGACAACCTGATCGGCGAGGGCTGCCTCCCAATCGACATGCTCCGATGCAAGCTCTCGTTCTTCGGAGCCTCCAAGTTCGACCCCAAGTCCGATCTGTGGACTCGGGTCACGTTGTTCCAGGGCGCTCCGCTGTTCGATGAGTTGGCCGGGCCCGACGTCGACGACTGGTGGCTCCCGGTTCTGTGATGAAGCTTTCGCTCAACGAAGTCGAAACCACCGTCACCAAGGCGGCTCAGGGGCGCAGCATCGACTATGGAATTGCGGCCGAGATCGGTGTTGGCGCCCGTTGGCTATGTGCCCGAGGGTTCGACGGTATCTCCGAGGCCGTGAGTGCTCTCTCCTTCTGCGGCGATCCCGAGACCGCAGTGACCCGGCTCGGTCTGCCCGCTGTCGATCTTGCAGCGGCCACTGAGTCGCCGGTGCGGGTGGTTGACTGCAGTTCGCCGCTGATGCTTCGGGCGCTTGCGGCGCAGGTCGAATGTGCGGTGTACGTCGATGCTTCAACGGGCAAGGGAAACCCAGCCTGGGTCGTGGATCCCGACAGCAGTCCCGACGAGTCCGAAGCCCTCGAAACAACAGCGCTGGCGACGCCGGCGTGGGACCAGATCGTGACGTGGGCGGCCCTCACGTATGTTCCCAGTTCGGAGCATTCCAGAATCGCGGGGGCGGGCGCTGGTCTGACCGATAACGATTGACCGGCGCCGGGCATAGCGTGAAGCGCAATGAGTGAGCACTTCTTTCCCTACGAAATGGACAATCGCTGGTTCCTGATGCTGAAGGCTTTGGGGGTTGGCGCCGACGATGGCGTAACGGTCGCCGATGACGAACTGATCGCTACGTTCGGCCGGGTTGAGGTCCGAACCCCGCTGTCCAATGTGCGCCACACCGTTGTCAGTGGCCCGCACCGGTGGTACACCGCGGTCGGGTTGCGGCTCAGCTTTTCCGATACGGGTCTGACGTTCGGAACCAATCATCGTCGGGGGCTCTGCATCGAGTTCGTGGAGCGGATCCCCAAGGTCATCGGATTCAAGGATCACGCTGCGCTGTGGGTCAGCGTTGCCGATCCCGAGGGCCTTGCTGCGCTGTTGCCTTCCGGCTGAGATCGAAGGTGTCGGCCCGGTGACTTGGCGGCCGATTTTGGGGATCAGTTGGACGTTCTTGCCTAAGGTGTTGCCTGGCACGGAGCGTGCTGAACCCGAATCACAGGAGAACACGTTGGGAACTGTTGAGCACACCGCGGGCGGAGCAATCCTCATGGACGGAAAGCTGGTACGCGACGAAGTCATCGCTCAACTCGCCGAGAAGGTCGCCGCCGAAGGATCGCCCGCGATAACGCTGGCCACAGTGATGGTGGGTGAGGACAAGCCGTCGCGGGTCTACGTCAGCTCCAAACGAAAGAAGGCTGTCGAGGCCGGTTTGCTGAGCCGCCACGTGGAGCTTGGGGCCGATGTGTCCCAGGCAGAGGTCGAAGGGGCGGTTGCGGAACTGGTGGACGATCCAACGGTCCACGGCATTCTCGTTCAGCTACCGCTACCCGAGGGCCTCGACACCGAAGCTGTGCTCAACCTCATTCCGCCGGAAAAGGACGTGGATGGGCTCACCGAACGTTCGATGGGACGGTTGATGCGAGGCAAACCTGGCCACGTTCCCTGCACCCCGCTGGGGGTTATGCGGCTACTCGAGCGCTATGACATCAAAACGTCGGGAGCCAAGGCGGTTGTCGTCGGCAGATCAACTCTTGTTGGTTTGCCGCAGGTTCTGCTGCTGGGCCGCAAGGGCTGCGACGCAACCGTGACCCTGGCCCACAGCCGCACCACCGATCTCGTGTCGGTCTGCAAAGACGCCGACATCATCGTCGCTGCGGCAGGGACGGCGCGGCTGATCACAGCCGACCACGTGAAGCCGGGTGCGGCGGTTCTCGACGTGGGGATCAGCCGTACCGAAGCTGGCATCGTCGGCGATGTCGACTTCGACGCCGTGCAAGAGGTGGCAGGAGCGATCACTCCGATGCCCGGCGGCACAGGACCGATGACCATCGCCTGCCTGATGCAGAACACATACGCCGCCTACCACATGCTCAACGGTTAGCGGCCTGGCACCATCAGGATGAAGACTCAGGCCCAAGTAGTTGTGATCGGTGGGGGCGTGGTGGGGGCATCGATTCTCTATCACCTAACCAAGGCTGGCTGGACCGATGTGGTCCTTCTCGAGCGAGCCGAACTCACCCACGGATCCACATGGCATTCCGCCGGCGGGATGCACACCCTCAACGGCGACCCCAACGTCGCGAAACTTCAGCAGTACACAATCGAGCTCTACAAGGAAATTGAGCAGATCTCCGGGCAGGACTGCGGCATCCACATCACCGGCGGAGTCATGCTGGCCGACACGCCCGAGCGGGTGGACTGGCTGAAGATGAGTCACGCCCGCGGCCGCTACCTGGGGATGGAAACCGAGCTGATCAGCGTGGCCGAAGCCAAGCAGCTTCTCCCGATAATGGAGGAGAAGTACTTCGTGGGCGCCATGTACGACGCGCACGAAGGGCATGTGGACCCCACCGGGGTCACCAACGCCTACGCCACGGCTGCGCGAAACGCCGGAGCAGATATCTACCGGTACTCGTGGGCCCATCGGATCGAACGGGCACCCGATGGCGGCTGGCTTGTTCACGTCGGTAGGACCGAAATGGGCAACCCGGCCAAGATCACCGAAGATCTCGGCACCATCCACTGCGAGCACGTGGTGAACGCCGGCGGCCTGTGGGCCCGAGAGGTAGGGCGAATGGTGGGCCTCGAACTCCCTGTTCTGGCGATGGAACACATGTACCTGCTCACCGAAGACATACCTGAGGTGGCCGAGTACAACGCCGAGAAGGGCGAGATGCTCCACGCCATCGACTTTGGTGGCGAGATCTACATGCGGCAAGAGGCTGGAGGCCTTCTGCTCGGCACCTACGAAAAGCACGGCAAACCATGGAGTCCCAAGACCACACCCTGGGGATTTCGAGCGCGTCTGCTGCCACCCGATCTCGAGCGGATAGCGGACTCGCTCGACGTTGGCTTCAAACACTTCCCGGTTTTCGCAGAGGCGGGCATCAAGACGGTCGTCAACGGACCTTTCACCTTCAGCCCCGATGGCAATCCGCTGCTCGGCCCAATTCGCGGCCTTCCCGGCTACTGGAGTGCATGCGCTGTGATGGCCGGGCTCAGCCAGGGGGGCGGGGTTGGCCTGGCGCTCGCCAACTGGATCATCGACGGCGACCCCGGCTTCGATATCTGGGGAATGGACGTGGCTCGGTTCGGCGATTACGCCACGCTGGCCTACACCAACACCAAGGTGCGAGAGAACTATGGCCGGCGCTTTCGGATTACCTTCCCGAACGAACACCTCCGAGGTGGTCGCCCGCTTCAGACGTCGCCGATCTATGACCGGCTCAACGACCACAACGCCGTATGGGGTTCCTCGTTCGGGCTCGAGACAGCCTTGTGGTTCCAGACAGAGGGCGAGGAGCCGACCGAAGAGGTCACCTTCAAGCGGTCCAATGCATGGGCGTCGGTCAAAGCCGAAGTGGCGGCCGTACGAAACGGGGTTGGCCTGTACGAGGCAACCGGTTTCGCCAAGTATCGAGTGACGGGTGTGTCGGCTCGAAAGTGGCTCGATTCGATCTTGGCCAACAACATGCCCAAACCCGGTCGGATCGTGCTCACCCCCATGCTCAATGCCGTCGGAAAGCTCATCGGCGACTTCACCGTCTCGTGCCTGGAATCCACTACCGCGGAAGAATTCTTCATCTTTGGCTCCGGGGTGGCTGAGCGGTACCACCAACGCTGGTTCGAGGGCCACCTTCCCGACGACGGTTCTGTGATTTTCGAAACTATCGGGCTGGGGTGGTGCGGCCTGTCGATCGCTGGTCCCAAGAGCCGCGACGTCTTGGCCGCCCTCAGCGACGAAGATGTGAGCGCCGAAGCGTTTGGGTTCATGCGGACCCGATGGATGGACGTCGGGCAGGTCTCTTGCCTTGTCGGCAAGATCACCTTTACCGGAGACACGGGCTACGAGATCTGGATGCCGTCGGAGTACCAGCGTGTTGTGTTCGATCAGGTGCTCGCAGCTGGTGAGGCCCATGGCATCCGGCTGTTCGGAGCACACGCTCTCAACTCCATGCGACTCGACAAGAACTTCGGCACGTGGGCGCGTGAATTCCGGCCCATCTATGGTCCCTTCGAGGCGGGTCTTGGATCGTTCGTGAAGCTCGGCAAGGACTTCATCGGACGGGATGCGGCAGCGGCGGAGAAGGAAGCCGGTCCTGAGCGACGCTTGTTGAGCTACGTGGTTGATGCCGAGGATGCCGACGTGATCGGTGACGAACCGATCTGGCACGATGGTGAGGTCGTCGGTTGGGTGACCAGTGGCGGATACGCCCACCACAGCGATGTGTCGGTCGCCCTTGGGTATGTGCCAGCTCGGCTCGAGGGTTCCGGAGGCACGTTCGAGATCGAGGTGCTCGGCGTTCGGCGTAGCGCCACTCAACTCGACCATCCTCTGTTTGATCCCGCCGGCGAGCGAATGCGGTCCTAGCGCACCATCTGGTTGCGGTCGGTCGGGTGTCACGGTCCCGTATGGTTGAACCATGACCGATCGTCCGACACGGTTGACCCAATTCAGTCACGGCGCCGGTTGAAGCTGCAAACTCGCACCTAGCGAGTTGGCTCACGTTGTGAGCCAGTTGACACCAACACCCCACCCCGACCTTCTTGTAGGGCCGACATCGGGCGATGATGCCGCCGTCTGGCGGCTGTCGGAGGATCGCGCCATTGTGGCGACCGCCGATTTCATCACGCCGGTTGTCGACGATGCTCGCACCTGGGGCAGGGTGGCAGCCGCCAACGCCGTGAGCGATGTTTATGCCATGGGGGGCACGCCGTTGTTCGCGCTGAATCTCGTCGGCTGGAACGTGGATGCCCTGCCGTCGTCGCTTCTAGGAGAAGTGCTGGAGGGAGGAAGTGAAATCGCTCTCGAAGCCGGTTTCGTGATCGCCGGTGGGCACACGGTGGATGACCCGGAGCCAAAGTATGGGCTCTCGGTCATCGGTGAAGTTGATCCTCGACGGATGTTCACCAACGCCGGTCTCGAACCCGGGCAGGATCTCATCCTCACCAAACCGCTCGGGATTGGGATCATCACAACAGCGATCAAGGCCGACAAGGCGCCCCTCGATGTTGCCGGCGCCGCGGTTCTTTCGATGACCCGGTTGAATGCGGCAGCTGCCAATGCGGCGAGGGACGCCGGCGCAACCGGTTGCACCGACGTCACCGGATTCGGACTATTCGGTCACCTTGGCCGCATGGCCAAAGAGTCCGGTGTGGCAGTCGACCTTGAAGTGGCTGCCGTTCCGTTCTTGGACGGCGCCAGAAGCCTGGCCGAAGCTGGCTTCATCCCGGGGGGCACCCTCAGAAATTGGGACTGGATCGGCCCCCAGGTCGAGACCGGCTCGTTTGACCAAACCACCATCCTGATGCTCGCCGACGCCCAAACCTCCGGAGGTTTGGTCTTCGGCGTGGACCCCGGCGAAACCGCCGCGGTTCAGCAGCGACTCTCTTCGGGTGGGAATCATGCCAACGTGATCGGTCGAACAACCGAAGGGACTGCTGGTCTGCTCACCCTTGGTTAGCAACCGCTTTGGGTGAGCCCTGTGCACGGGAGGCGTGTTTGCGTTTGCGACGACGAACCAAGAGTTGAGCAGCGCCGGCGGAGCCCCGTGACGGATACGGGATGAACCCGCCCTGCTTGTCCAACGGAAGCGCGTCTTTGGCAACGATCCGATAGGCGAGATAACAGACCAGTACCCCGTGAGCGGCCGCCATCGACAGGAAGAACGCTTGGTTTCCGAAACCGCTGATGAAGGCGGCGGCAAGGAAAGGACCCGCGACTGCTCCGAGACCATTTGTGAGCACCAACTGACCGGCTGCTGCGACGATCTCACCGCTTGGGAGCCAGTCGTTGGTGTACGCAATCCCCAGTGAATACAGCGGGAACATCACCCCGCCAAGCAAAAGCATCAGACCATAGGAGACCGTTGTTCCTGGATCGATCCCCAGATGCAGCAACGGCACCGCCACGCCAACCGTCGCAACCACGAAGGTGACACCCCGTCGCGACACACGATCAGACAAAGCTCCGATCGGGAACTGGAACACGACTCCGCCGATCATGGGCATGAGAATGAAGAGGCCGATGGCACCGGCCGACAGTCCAGCGGCGCTGGCGTATACCGCTCCCATCCCGAACAAGGCTCCAGTGGCGATGCCGGTGAGGAACGATGTGATGAGACCGGTGGGGACAATCTGCCAAATCTCGCGAAGAGGGAAGGTGGGATTGATCTGAACCGGTGGCGTACTGGCTCCACTGAGCGCCACCGGCACGAGGGCCAGCGAAATCAGCACGCTGGAGACGATGAAGAGATCGGATCCCGCGGTAGCACCGGTGCTGAGGAATAGCTGCCCAACGCCAAGGCCTCCGATGGAAATCACCATGTACGCGGCCAGTATCCGACCACGATTGGCGTTGGTAGCCATGTCGTTCAGCCAGCCTTCGACCACGACGTACAGTCCTGCAAAGCAGACCCCTGTGGCAAAGCGCATCAGTGCCCACGAGACCGGGTTGACGGCCAACGCGTAGATCAGCACCGAGCTGGATGCGATACTCGCCAACGCCGAGAACACTCGGATGTGACCGACGTTTTGCATGGCCTTGTTGGCGACCCTCGTGCCGAACAGGAAACCGATGAAGTAGAAGGACATGACGATGCTGGCGACCGTCGTGCCAAATCCTTCGGACTCCGCCCGCAGGCCAACCAACGATGACTGCAACCCGTTTCCCATCATGAGGAAGCCGAGACCGAGGAAGAGCGCCCATGTGGCTCCCAAAATCGAGAACAGGCCGTGCGATTTGGTCAAATGAGAACCTGCCTCAGATCTGCAGAAACAAACTGGTTCGACGAGTATGCACGCTACTGGCAACGCCGGGAGGGATCTATCGAACGCGTTTGCCGCGGCCACCCGCACCGGTTCAGCTTGACTCGGCTACTGGACGGCGCCGACCGAGCCGGGGTCAAAAACCAGAACGAGGTGTTGAAGCCGTGTTGCAGCAGCGCTGTGGGTCAGTCGGAGAGATCGATCACCAACTGATCATCCGCCAATGAAAGATGGGGCACGAGATCCTTGGAGACGTGAACCTCGATCCGGGGTTCGAGGACGTCGTCCCAATCTGCTGGCCAACCAGCAACAACAGCACGAAGGGCAGACCGCGGCAGCTGGAATGAAGGAAGTTCATCCTCACTCGGGGCGCCGTCGCCGGCGGAAAGAAGCCCCATCTCGGCCCAGTCGGCGTCGACGGCAAAGGTGAAATGCCCGTCTGTGCGATCTACTTCCACCAGGCACAACCGTGTGCCGATCAGCTTCGACAGAAGCTCACTGAGCTGGGTGCTGCCGGAGCCAAACGCAAGCTCGGAGGGAGCACAAAAATAGGCGTTAATAATTCTAGCCGCACCCTTCACACTAAAATCCTAATGGGCGGAACGGCCTCGCCCAAAACGGCCGAGCAAAGCTTCAGGTTTGGTGTCGCCCAGCTTGAGAGTAGCGAGCGAGGATCGGGATTAGGCGAGGTCCTCGATGCTCGCCTCGGCCCAGGTCCTGGTGTTTTCGACCTGGTTGAAGGTGAAACAGTGAAGCCCGGCAATCCCAAGCCGTTCGAGGTCGGGTCCGAGCGGCTCGAGTAGTTGGTTGGGGTCATAGCCGCCCGGAGCCAGCATCCGAGAGACGCTTGCCTTGTTCTTGCGCAAGTAACGCAGCGATGCTCCGATGCCTAATCGGACACCCATTGTGAGCAGCTTGGCCTGGTTGATGACTCCAGGTATTCCGAGCTCGATCGGGAGGGTTAAACCCTGATCACGTTCACCCTGCAACCAATTGGTGATCGCGGCGGGATCGAAGCACATCTGAGTGCTGGCGTAACCCTGCAGGCCTGCCTCAGTGATAAGGCTCTGTTTCTTGAACAAGGCCTCGCGAAGCACTGGTGTATCGATGAGAGCGTGCCCGTCGGGATAGCTGCCAACCCCCACGGTGTGAAGACCGGGGTCAGCGTCCAGCAGATCACGGAGGAATGTGAACGCCTCCGCATAGGGTCCGGCCGCATGGGGTGCGTCCCCGCCGATGAGGAAGAAGGTTCCCACTTCTTCGGTCCGAAGCCATTTGGCAATCAGTTGGACGTGGTCAGCTGACTCGACGAGACGAGCAGCGATGTGGGGTATCGGGTGGTGTCCGAGATCGCGGATCCGGTCGGTCAGTGCCATCGTGGCGTCGATCCCCTTCACGGGTGAGCACGTAACCGATACGCGTGCGCCGGGCGGAAGATCCAATATCGCCTTTTCAACGCTCTTCATGGGAATGACCTCGTAGGTCATCTCCTGGATGAGCTGGCGGCGGTGGGTCCGTTCTGAAGTAGTCATGTCTGCGTCTTCCTTAGGAGAGATTGATTATCTCACCGTTGTCATCGATGTCGATCTTTTTGGCGGCTGGGTCCTTGCCGAGTCCCGGCATGGTGCGCATCTCCCCGCAGAGCGGGTATATGAAACCTGCGCCGACCGATGCCCTCACTTCTCGCACCGGAAGTGTCCAACCCGTCGGCGCACCTTTTCTGGTGGGGTCTGAAGAGATCGACAGGTGGGTTTTGGCGATACAGACCGGGAGATCGTCGAAACCCTGCGAAGTGTAAGCGGCCAGCTGTTTGTCGGCTGCCGCGGAATACTCCACACCGTCGGCGCCATAGACCTTGGTGGCCACAGCATGGATCTTGTCTTTCAAAGAGGCGTCCGAGGGGTAGAGCAGCTGGAACTCGCTTGGCTCGTTGGCGGCTTCGCGAACTGCTTCGGCGAGGTCGGATGCGCCGCGACCACCGTCGGAGAAGTGCGTGGAGACCGCAGCCCGGGCTCCAAATTCTGCAGCGATTTCTTTGATCGCATCGATGTCGCCGGCGTGATCGCCGGGGAAGACGTTGATGGCCACGACCGGGGACACACCATGCACCTGCATGTTCTCCAGCTGCTTGCGGAGGTTGTCCCCACCCTGGTGGACTTCGTCGGGGTTCTCGGCCAACAGGGCTTCGGGCAGTGGTTTTCCAGCGACGATCTTGTGTTTTCCACTGTGCGCTTTCAGGCCTCGGACGGTGGCCACCAGAACTGCTGCGTCAGGCGCAAGTCCCGAGTAACGGCATTTGATGTTGAAGAACCGTTCAGCGCCCATATCTGCGCCGAATCCAGCTTCGGTGAGCAGGAACTCGCTCATCCGGATGCCGATCTGGTCTGCCACAATGCTTGAGTTGCCGGTTGCGATGTTGCCAAAGGGTCCGGTGTGGACCAAGGCCGGTGTGTTCTCGAGGGTCTGCATGAGGTTTGGTTTGATCGCCTCGGTGAGGATGACGGCCATCGATCCGGCTGCGCCGATGTCCTCTGCAGTCACTGGGTCTCCCGATTCTGTGTACCCCACAATGACTCGTCCCAGCCGAGCCCGGAGGTCTTTGAGTCCGGTACAAAGAGCGAGGGCGGCCATCACCTCGGATGCGGCGGTGATGTCGAAGCCGGTCTCACGAGGAATTCCGTCGAGGCGGCCACCCAGTCCGACCACGATGTTGCGCAGCGCTCGATCGTTCACATCGAGCACGCGGCGCCACGAGATGTTGTGGATGTCCAGTCCGGACTCGTTGCCATGGAACAAGTGGGCATCGACCATGGCCGAGCAAAGGTTGTGGGCTGCAGTCACTGCGTGCATGTCGCCCGTGAGGTGGAGATTGAACAGCTCCATCGGCACAACCTGGCTGTAGCCGCCGCCGGCCGCACCGCCCTTGATTCCAAAGGTCGGGCCCATCGACGGTTGACGGATCGCAATCGTGGCGCTCGACCCAATGTGCTGGAAGGCCTGGCCCAAGCCTACTGTGGTGGTCGTTTTACCCTCCCCGAGCGGGGTGGGGGTAATAGCAGAGATGACCACATACTTGGCCTGGGGCCGGTCGCTCATGGCCGGGATGGCTTCGAGGCTGATCTTGGCAGCACCGACGCCATAGGGCTCCAGGAACTCGGTAGGAATTCCCGATTCCGAGGCGATTTCGGCAAGGGGTTTCAGGTTCGCACCCTTGGCAATCTCTAGGTCCGAGGGAAAGGCCACGATGGCTCGCTTTCGTGTTGTCTACAACTGACACGCCCGTGGGTTTGTCATCGGACGTGGTCCGAATCGGGCAAATCTTATCTTTCCACAGAGTGGAAAGCTTCCGCTCTGTGAAAAAATACACAGAATGGGCAGCTTAAACCACTGGTCCGAAACGTCAAGCGCTTGTCACCGGAGTCCTAGGGTTGGCTACGTGCGTTGTGTGCCTACGGTGAGCTCGTTGAAGGGCACTCCGCGGTCGACCGAGATGTCGCGGGGGAGTCCCAGAACTCGATCGCCGATGATGTTCTTCTGGATCTCATCGGTTCCGCCAGCGATCGAGGATTGGAACGAGTTCAGCGTGTACCGAGCTAGCTCAGCACCGGCACCTTCACCGTCGGGAGTCTCGGTATCAGCCGACCACGCCAACGACGCGGGCCCTCGCATGTTCATCAGCACTTCTCGCATGCGCCAGTGGATCTTGGACCCGAAGAGTTTGCCGAGCGACCCAGCTGGTCCGGGTGCCCTTCCAGCTTTCATCTCGGCTCGGGTTCGAATGGCCATCAGGGCTTTGGTGGTCTCCATGCTGTAGATCTCCATCATCTGCTGACGCATCACGGGGTTCTCCAGCTGACCGTTTTCCCGTGCCGCCGCTTTGAGCAGTTTGAACACAGGTTGGTTGATCTTGCCGCTACCTATCGTGCCGATGGCGACCCGTTCGTACATGAGCATGGCGGTTGCCTGGTTCCAGCCGTTGTTCACCTCACCCAGGAGATGATCGGTTCGTATTCGAACGTCGCTGAAGAACACCTCGTTGAAGTGGCGACCACCGTCGATCTGGTGGATCGGACGAATCTCGACCCCCGGCGCGTTCATCGGAAGGATGAACATGGAGATTCCAGCGTGTTTCACCGCCTCAGGGTTTGTGCGGGCGACCAAGACTCCGTAGTCGCTCTTGTGGGCCAGCGTTGTCCATACCTTCTGGCCGTTGATGATCCACTCATCTCCGTCACGCTCGGCCTTGGTCTGGAGGCTGGCCACATCCGAGCCGGCCCCTGGTTCAGAGAACATCTGGCACCACAGGCTTCGACCGGAGATGATGTCGGGCATGAAGGTCTTCTTCTGTTCTTGGGTGCCGAAGTCGTTGAGTACCGGGAGGCACATTCCGTGACTGATGATGAACTCGGTGCCCATGAACGGGTACTTCGATGACTCTTCGCGCAAGATTCGATCATGAGCCTTGGTGAGGCCAGCGCCCCCAAACTCAGTGGCATAGGTGGCTCCACCGAGGCCGGCGTCGGCGAGGTTCGCGTAGAACTTGCGAGCGTCGTCGTAGGTAGGGTTGGAAACGGTGTTGGAGTCGAGGAACTCACGAACCTGGGCTCGAAACGCCTCCGCCTCTTCGGCGGTAAGGGTGGCCTGATTGGAACTACTGTCGGCTGCCATGCTGTTGACTGTACTGTGGCAAACTGTATAGTGCCATACAGTCATGGATGCGAAAGCCTTGAAAGCGAGCAACCCCGACGTGGGACCAGCAGAACTCGAGCGGTATCCATGGCACCGGGTCGAGAGCACATTGATGGCGACGGCTCGTTGTATTCGAACCGCTTACGATGACGCCTTCGCCGAACTCGACCTCAACCTCACTTCAGCGAGCCTTCTTATGTACGTGGTCGAGCAAGGCGGCACCTCCCAGACGGCACTGGCTGAGGTGCTCGATGTAGGCCGTGCTGCCGCTGGAGCGATCGTTGACCGGCTTTCCGAGCGGGGTCTGGTCGAACGGCGAGCCGACGTGCAGGATCGTCGTGTCTGGCTCGTATCCGCTACAGCTGAGGGCGAGGAGATGGCTGGTCGAATCAGCGCCATCGACAGCGAGGTAGCTTCTCAGCTTCGAAACGGGATCGATAGGAGCGAGCGGCAAGTGCTGGCCGCCGTGCTTGTCCGAATGCAAACAAACCTGCTCGGCAACGAGCACCACCCCACAACCACTTTCAGTCAATAACTAGGAGCAATCATGGAAATTCAAGAAGCGGTCATCATCGATGCGGTGCGGACGCCGGCGGGGAAACGGAACGGGATGTTGGCCGACTGGCACCCTGCAGCGCTGGCCGGACATGTGCTGAAGGCTCTCGAGGAGCGCAACGGGATCGATCCGGCAATCGTCGACGATGTCATCATGGGCTGTGTCTCCCAGGTGGGGGAGCAGACCTTCAACATAGGCCGGAACGCTGTGCTGGCTGCCGGCTGGCCCGAGTCTGTACCGGCAACGACGGTAGATCGTCAATGTGGATCCTCCCAGCAAGCGGTGCACTTCGCCGCCCAAGGAGTGATGTCGGGTGCCTACGACGTCGTCGTCGCCGCCGGCGTGGAAGCGATGAGTCGAGTTCCCATGTTGTCGTCGATGGGTACCGATCTCGGCTTCCCCTTCCCACAGGAAGTCCAGGATCGCTACGCGGAGACCGGACTGCCCTCCCAAGGCATCGGTGCCGACATGATCGCTGACGAGTACGGCATCAGCCGTGAGGACCTTGATGTCTTTGCTGCGGAAAGTCAGCGTCGTGCGGCCGTGGCCACCGACGAGGGCCGATTCGAGAACGAGATCATCCCGGTCCCGGTCACCATCGACGGAGAAACGATCATGATGACCAAGGACGAGGGGATCCGCGAGGGTACGACGGCGGAGAAGCTCGCCACCCTGAAGCCCGCGTTCCAGGAGAACGGCCGGGTTACCGCCGGCAACTCCAGTCAGATCAGCGATGGTGCGTCTGCGGTTCTGATCATGAGCGCAGCCAAAGCCAAGGAATTGGGACTGAAACCGCGGGCTCGCTTTCACAGTTTCGCGGTTGTCGGAACCGACCCGGTCACAATGCTCAAGGGTCCGATCCCGGCCACCGAGAAGATCCTCGGCCGCTCCGGTTTGTCGATGGATGAGATCGACCTATTCGAGGTCAACGAAGCCTTTGCCTCAGTTGTGCTGGCGTGGCAGAAAGAACACGGTGCGGATCTCGACAAGACCAACGTGAATGGTGGTGCGATCGCTCTGGGCCATCCGCTCGGGTGCTCGGGAACCAAGCTGATGACCACCTTGGTGAACGAACTAGAGCGCACCGGCGGGCGCTATGGCCTCCAGACGATGTGCGAAGGCGGCGGCCTCGCCAACGCGACGATTATCGAACGTATCGACGCCTAGCTCCTCTGCGTAACCCTCTGCGAACCCCTTGCGCAAATTCCGTTCCGGCACCACATCTCGCCGAAATTCCGTCCCGGGGACACACTGGGTGTAGTCCTCGAACGGAAGAACGGGGAAATGTGGTGGGGGAACGGCAGAAGCGCTAGAACAGCTCAATGGAAGGTGCGATCGGGTTCTTACATCCGGGCTCGATGGGATCGGGCGTTGGGGCTGCGTGCTCAGGTGATCGGCTGTGGGCCAGCGAGGGGCGCTCGGCGGCAACGGCTGCCCGTGCCGAGGCTGCGGGGTTCCTCGACTGCGTCACGCTGTCCGGGATGGTCGATCAGGCATCGGTGATTGTGTCGATCTGTCCTCCGGATCAGGCGTTGAACGTGGCGACCGACGTGGCCGATCTCGGTTTCGCGGGCTTGTACGTTGACGCCAACGCAATCGCTCCCGCGACAACGATTCGGATCGCTCAACTCTTCGAGCACTGCCTCGACGGCGGTATTGTCGGTCCTCCACCTCAGGAAGCTGGAACGACTCGCCTCTACCTGTCCGGCGACAGCCCGACTGCATCGAATCTGGCTGATCGTTGGAGTGATTCCGCTCTGGCTGTTCATGTCATGGCCGGCGACGTTGGGGCTGCGTCGGCTCTCAAAATGTGTTTCGCAGCATGGGGCAAACACAACTACGCCCTGCTGCTGGCCATCAATGCCGTGGCCCGATCGTTTGGTGTTACCGACGATCTGCACGACGAATGGGCCATTTCGCG
This sequence comes from uncultured Acidimicrobiales bacterium, assembly GCA_963751955.1. Lineage (GTDB taxonomy): Bacteria > Actinomycetota > Acidimicrobiia > Acidimicrobiales > SZUA-35 > JABDIY01. The sequence goes on from CAVVWM010000008.1 coordinate 244,750, forward strand.
ACCCGATCACCAAGAACGATCAGAGTTCGCAGTCAAGAACACCTCATATCGAGCGTGGCGCTGGCACGGTGAGATGTACGAGATCGCCGCGACCTTTGCCGAAGCGGGATTACCCGCAGAGTTCCACCACGGCGCAGCCGAGATCTATCAGAAGATGGCGAGGTTCAAGGACCAACCCACCCCTTCGTTGAACGAGGTGCTCGACGTTCTGCTCGATAGCGAGTTTGAGGGGCCAGCGCAGACATCATGACTACGACAGTGATCATCACCGGAACTGGAACGCCCCAGCTCAGCGCAGAACGAGCCGGCCCCGGAGTCCTGGTTCAGTACTCCGACCCCGACGGTGCCAATACCAACATTCAGATCGATACCGGACGGATGACGTTGGCCCGATTGATGGAAGTCGGGGTTGAGCCAGCGCAACTCGACGCCATCTTCCTCACCCACTATCACAGCGACCATCTCGTCGGCCTGACAGACATTCTGCTGTCACACTGGGTGATGGATCGTTTTGATGAAAATCCCCGAATCCCGGTGGTTGCGCCTCTCGGCTCCACGACCCGGTTTGTCGATCGGATGTTTGACATCTGGGATCACGATCTGGAGGTGAGGGCACAACACAATGGCCGCGCTCCCCATCCCAAGGTCGAGCTTGTCGGTTTTGATGTTCCCGATGCACCCACCGAGGTGTGGTCGAGGGGCGAGGTGCACGTGATCGCAGGTCAGGTCCGTCACGAGCCGGTGGTTGGTGCCGTCGGCTACCGCATCGAAACCCCCGACGGCGTTGTGGCGATCAGCGGAGATACCACGGTCTGTCCCGAAATGGCAACCCTCTCCGCCGGCGTGGATGTTCTGGTCTATGAGGCCATGCGGACTGACGAAATACGAAAGCGCCCGCCGCACCTTCACTACATCATCGACTACCACGCTGACACCCGAGAGATAGGCGCACAGGCGGCCGAGCTCGACGTTCCTCGCCTCATGCTGACCCATTTGATTCCTCAACCCCGCTCCGAAGATGACAAGCGGTGCTTCGTCGACGAGGTTCGTGAAGGCGGCTATCAGGGTGAAGTGATGGTGTGTGACGACCTGGACTCGGTCACTCTGGAGTGAGGTGTTCCGGGTGGCCGGTGTTGTCAGCTGGCGATCAGACCTCGCTGGCCGTGAATGGCTCTAGTCGAGGTTGACCCTACGGGCGAGGTGCCTGCGGAAAGCTGCGAGCTCCGCTTTGGTCCCATGTTGGCCCGTCATGGCCATGAGATACTTCGGAAGCAGCTGCAGCCTTTCGGGTATCGGCTCAACGGTGTTGACGGCGTAGTAGCCCACCTGGCTGTGATAGAGCAGCCGCGCTCTGACGGTTGCTTCGACGGGTTCGAAGTCGTGGTGTAAGAACATCTCGACCAGGGAGTCAAGACGTGCCTTGTCGGCGTCGGCGACCCGGGCGGCGATCAGTTCATTTCGGCGGGCCCACTCTCGAACCGAGAGGTCGAGTGCGGCGTGGTACAGCCGAGGGTCGGCCCAGCACTCGAACACACCCAAGCAGGCGGCCACGATGGTTTCAGCTTCGCGTTCAGCGCGTCCCACGATTGATGTGGTGTTGTGGTACCACAACGAAAGGAGTTCATTTCTCAGCTCTTCAGGATCCTGGAAATACCAGTAGAAACTGGACCTCGAGACTCCCAACACGCTGGCCAGATTGAGGATTCGGATCTGGTCGATCGGTTCATTCTCGAGCGCTGTCAGAGCGGCTTCGATCCAGTCCTGCCGCGTAGCCTTGGTTCGCGTTTGCACGAGGTGAGGATCTGGTGTCATGGATTCAGTCTGGCGAGGTGCGGGTCTTCGTGTGGGCGCGGTTGAACGAACTGGTCGATCGGGTGCCTGTTGGGAAGGCTACCCTCTTGCTCCAGCCGAGGCCAGGCCTCAGTCGCCTCAGAGACGGCGGAGCCTCACATCACCGGAGCCAGCCACCGGGCAGCCTCTTCAACTGTCATTCCCTTGCGATCTGCGTAGTCGGCCAGCTGATCGGCCAAGACCTTACGCACTCCGAAGTAACGGCTGTCGGGGTGGGCGAAGTAGAGCCCGCTGACCGATGCCGCCGGGCTCATCGCGAAGCTCTCGGTAAGGTGGACGTCGATCCGCTCGGGGACCTCCAGGAGCTCGAAGATCGTCCGCTTCTCCGTGTGATCCGGACAGGCGGGGTATCCGGGAGCTGGGCGAATGCCTCGGTAGCGCTCCTTCACGAGCTCTTGGTTCGTGAACGTGTCGGTCTGGTATCCCCATAGATCGGTTCGGACCCGATGATGCAGATACTCTGCGCTCGCCTCGGCAAAACGGTCGGCCAGTGCCTTGAGCATGATGCTCTGGTAGTCGTCATGTGCCCGCTCGAAGGCTGCGCACCGATCGGCCACCCCGGTACCGGTCGATACGCAGAACGCTCCGATGTAGTCCTTGACCCCGGATTCGACGGGGGCCACGAAATCGGCAAGCGCGAAGTTGGGGCGATCGTCGGCATGTACAACTTGCTGGCGGAGCGTGTGAAGAGTTGCTAGCCGCGTCGTTCGGGTTCGATCGGTGAAGACCGTGATGTCATCACCCACGCTGTTGGCCGACCAGAATCCGGCCACTGCCTTTGCCTGTAGCCACTTCTCTTGGATGATCTTGTCGAGCATCTCCTCGGCGTCTCGAAGTAGACCGCGAGCAACCTTGCCGACCACATCATCATCCAGGATTCGCGGATAGGTCCCGACCAGATCCCATGTGCGGAAGAACGGGGTCCAGTCGATGTAGTCCCGTAACGTTTCGAGCGCAATGTCGCTGATTGTCTCCACTCCGGCGAAGGTCGGTTCGGTCGGGGTCGACGTCGCCCAGTTGATGTCCACTTTGTTGGCACGAGCGGCATCGAGGTCGAGCGACCGGGGTGCGTTCTTCGCATTTGCTCGACCTCTGCGTACCTCGGCGTAGTCCGCCTTGGTTTCGGCGACGAACTTGGCCTGGTCATCACCGAGTAATTGGGATACAACGCCCACCGCCCGCGAGGCGTCGACGACATGGATCACCGCGCTGTCATAGGCAGGGTCAATTTTGACAGCCGTGTGAACACGGCTGGTAGTTGCGCCGCCGATCAACAGAGGAATGTCGAATCCTTCTTCCTGCATCTGTCCGGCCACGTGGACCATCTCATCGAGGCTCGGCGTGATGAGTCCCGAAACTCCGATGACGTCGGCACCGATCTCGCTGGCGGTTCGCAGGATCTTCTCTGCCGGAACCATCACCCCAAGGTCTGTGACTTCGTAGTTGTTGCAGCGGAGGACGACGCCAACGATGTTCTTGCCGATGTCGTGTACGTCTCCCTTGGCCGTTGCCATCACCACCTTGCCTACGACGCGGGGTTTGCCCCCCTCATCGGACATGAACGGCTCGAGGTGGGCAACCGCTTTCTTCATCACGCGTGCGCTTTTGACCACCTGGGGGAGGAACATTCGGCCTGAGCCGAAAAGGTCACCGACGGTATTCATGCCGTCCATCAGCGGACCCTCGATCACGCTAAGCGCGCTCGCCGCACTGACGCGGGCCTCTTCGGCGTCGTCGACGACGAACTCGTCCAGCCCGTGGACGAGGGCGTGTACCAGTCGACCGTGGACCGACAGGGTCCGCCATGTTTTGTCCTCGGCTTTGGCGGCGGCGGAGGACTTGGCGTCGGACGCCACGTCGATCAGGCGTTCGGTTGCGTCGGCACGACGGTTGAGGATCACGTCTTCGATCCGTTCGATCAGATCGTCGGGGATGTCCTCATAGACGGGCAGCCGACCGGCGTTGACTATCGCCATGTTGAGGCCGGCCCGGGTGGCGTGGAACAGGAAGACGGCGTGCATCGCCTCCCGTAGCGCATTGTTGCCTCGGAAACTGAACGAGAGGTTGCTCAGCCCGCCCGACACATTCACCCCAGCGCAGGTTCGACGGATTTCCCGCGCTGCGTCGATGAACGCCCGGCCGTAATCGTTGTGAGCCTCGATCCCGGTTGCGACGGCAAAGACATTCGGATCGAAGATGATGTCGTGGGGGCTCATGCCCACCGTCTCGGTGAGGATCCGATAAGCCCGTTGGCAGACCTCGACCTTTCGTTCGTAGGTGTCGGCCTGGCCCTCCTCGTCGAAGGCCATCACCACGACCGCGGCACCGTACCGACGGGCCAGGACGGCGTGGTGGACGAACTCATCCTCACCCTCCTTGAGCGAGATCGAATTGATGATGCTCTTGCCCTGCACGCATCGAAGTCCAGCTTCGATCACGCTCCATTTGGAGGAATCGATCATCACCGGCACTCGGGTGATGTCCGGTTCAGTGGCAATGAGGTTCAGATACTGGACCATCGCCGCATGGGAGTCCAACATCCCTTCATCCATGTTGACGTCGATGATCTGGGCACCGTTTTCCACCTGGTCACGGGCGACGGACACCGCTGCATCGAATTCACCGTTCAGAATCAGCCGAGCGAATCTGGCCGAACCGGTGACGTTGGTCCGCTCGCCAACGTTGACCAGAAGGCTCTGATCGGTGATCGTCATCGGTTCGAGTCCCGAGAGCCTGGTCGCCTCGGGGACCTCGGGGATCTGGCGGGGCTGGTGCTTCCCGATGGCGCCGGCGATGGCGCGGATGTGGTCCGGGGTCGTCCCACAGCAGCCGCCGACCAGGTTGAGGATGCCCGTCGCCGCAAACTTCTCGATTACCGCTGCCATGGCCTCGGGTGTTTCGTCGTACTCGCCGAGTTCGTTCGGTAAACCAGCGTTTGGGTGGGCGCTCACCGCCGTATTGGCTACCCGGGACAGCTCGCCGATGTAGGGCTTCAATTCGGTGGCACCGAGGGCGCAGTTGAGGCCGACCGAGATCGGTTGAGCATGCTGGACCGAATACCAGAACGCCTCGGTGGTCTGCCCCGACAGGGTCCTGCCCGAGAGATCCGTGATCGTGCCCGAGATCATGATCGGCAGATCGATGTTGTGTTCGGTCGCGTACTCGTCGATGGCAAACAGGGCTGCTTTGGCGTTGAGCGTGTCGAAGATCGTCTCGACGAGAATGACGTCGGCTCCGCCGGCAACCAGCCCGTCCACAGCTTCGGCGTAGCTGGAGCGAAGCTGTTCGAAGGTGATGTCTCGGAATGCGGGATCGCTCACGTCGGGTGACATGCTGGCGGTTTTGTTGGTCGGACCAAGGACACCAGCTACCCACCGCATGCGACCGTCGGCCTCCGCAGCTGCGTCTGCGGCTGCTTTGGCCAGTTGGGCGCCGGCCAGGTTGATCGCCCGGGTCAGAGCCTCGGTACCGTAGTCAGCCTGGGAGATCCTGGTCGAGTTGAAGGTGTTGGTGCACAGGATGTCGGCACCGGCATCGATGTACTCAGCATGGACCCGCTGGATCAATTGAGGCCTCGTGAGGTTCAGGAGGTCGTTGTTGCCCAACAGATCCAAGGGGTGGTCTCGCAACACATCATTCCGGAAATCGGCCTCGCCCAACCGGTGCCCCTGAATTGTGGTTCCCATAGCGCCATCGATTACGAGAATCCTGGTGTCGAGCTCGGACCTGAGCGCTTCGATTCGTTCGTTTTGCGAGCCGGTCATGATGCCAGCACCTCCTGTGATGACGATGCCGAGGGCTCAACCCCGAGGATTTGGCAGGTAGCGGCTGTTATCTCGGGGGAGTTCATGGTGTAGAAGTGGAAGTCGCGGATGCCATGCTCGGCCAGAACTCGGCATTGTTCGGCCGCGATGGTGGCGCTGATCGTCCGATGTGCCTCTGGCGCCTGATCGAGGCCGTCGAACAGTTGAGGCATCCAGTCGGGAATATGAGTACCGCACCGTTTGGCGAAGTTGGAGATGTTCGTGAAGTCCACGACGGGCATGATCCCGGGGACGATCGGTGCGGTGATTCCCGCCATCCGGGCACGATCATGAAACCTCAGGAAGACGTCGGTGTCGAAGAAAAATTGGGTGATAGCGCGATCGGCACCGGCATCGATCTTTCGTTTGAGATTGTCCAGATCGGCGTCGGCGCTGGTGGCCATCGGATGAACCTCGGGGTATGCGGCAACGGAAATCTCGAATTCGGCTCCATCGCTACGAGCCCTGATCCCAGCCACGAGTTCGGCGGCGTCGGCGTAACCGACGGCGCTGGGCCCTTCTGCGTCCTTGGGCCGGTCGCCGCGAAGAGCGACGATCCTGGAAACCCGCGCCGCAGCGTAACGATCGATCGTGGCCTGAGTCTGGTCGGTCGTGGCTCCAACACATGTGAGGTGGCCGGCGATCGGTGGCGAGATCGCCTCGCCGAGGTCGTTGATCGCCACATGAGTTCGCTCTTGGGTGGATCCGCCAGCGCCGTAGGTAACGCTCACGAATCGTGGCCCGAACCGGGAAAGGTGTTGAGCGCAGTTACGCAATCGAGTCCTTGTTTCTGGTGTTGTGCCAGGGAAGAACTCGAAGGAGAGGCCGATTTCCCCTCGTATCGGTGTCACTGGCCATGGACGTCCGGACAAACGACGTTGTGCGTCTTCGACATCATCAAGGGGGGCGTTCACGATATGTTCTCCAGGGTTCGGTCGAAATCGACGGGTAAGGCAATGGGGGCGTCAGCGGATTGGTAGGCGGTCCAGAGAGACACTGTCAGCGGTTCACCCTCGGTTGAGGAGGCCGGGTCCAAATGCTCGACCGAGACGTTGTGCAGTCCAGCCTTTTCACACCAGCGCCGGATCTGGGAGTCGGCAAAGCCGAGCCGTAGATGGGCATGCTCTTTGCGCAGCACATCGAGATGATGCGGTGCAAAGTCGACGATAAACATCATCCCGTTCGGGCCCAAGGTTCTGGCAGCCTGAGCTATCGCTGACGCTGGATCGTCGAGGAAGTGCAGAACATGATGCACGACGACGACGTCCACCGATCCGACTGCGATATCGAGGTCGTAGATGTTGCCGTGCCGTACCGAACAGTGCCGGAGCCCGCGGGCGTCGAGTCGGCTCCGCGCCAGGTTGAGCATCTTGGAGCTGAGGTCGATTCCGGTCCCACGGTCGATTCGATCTGCGAAGACCTCGAGCATCCGTCCCGTGCCGGTACCGACATCGAGGAGGCTACGGATCAACAAACCGTCGGTGGCCTTCAGAAGTTCGTTCTCGACCACCGAGTCCGAAACGTGAAGCTGGCGCAGGTCCTCCCATGAGTCGGCGATCTCCTCGAAATAGGTCGCGGCAGCCTCTGCGCGTTCGCCCCGAACCGCATCTAGACGCTCCAAGTCCCTGGCGAGCACGCCGTGGTCGAGTTCGGCAGTGTTGAGAAGTTCTCGCACAGTCTCGGTCAACCCTCGAGCGATCGGACCTGCGGCAGGATGATAGAACGCACTGGTCCCTTCGGCGTTGCGCTCTAGAACGCCGGCCTCGACGAGGAGTTTCAAATGCCGGCTCACCCGCGGCTGGCTCTGGCCAAGCACACGGCACAGTTCTCCAACGGTCAACTCGACTCGGTCGAGCACGACCAGGATCCGCAGGCGAGTTGGCTCGGCGATCGCCTTCAGGGCAAGGAGCAGCTGCTTCATCGTTACCTATCGTCCCGTATCATCAGAACATAAACATATCCTTATGTTCTGATGATACGCAATAGTAGGACAGCTCGGTATCGGATCTCGCTCGAGCAAACATGTTGTTCTGACGTGAGCGGCTAGTCCGGAGCAGCGCCGCCCTCTTTGGTGCGGCGTTCGACGAAATCGTCGATCGCGTGCCCGATGTCGTCGCCGAGGTCGGGTGCCTCGTAGTCAGCCAATGCCTTCTGCCAGACGGCGGTAGCCCTCTGATCGGCACGGCGGCTTCCCTCTTCGGTCCACTGTTCGAAGTTTGCCCGACTGAAGACGAGGGGTTGGTAGAAGGCGGTTTCGAATCGTGCCAGCGTGTGGTCGGTGCCGAAGAAGTGGCCACCGGGTCCGACCTCGGTGATGGCGTCGAGGGCCAGTTCGCCTTCATCGACCAGAACCGGCGAGCAGAGCTCCGCCATCATCTGGCACATCTCGATGTCGAGAATGAACTTCTCGTAGCTGGCGGTGAGTCCGCCCTCCTGCCACCCGGCGGAGTGCATGAGCCAGTTGGTGCCGGCAAGAAACGCGCCGTAGGTGTTCATCATGGTCTCGTATCCACCCTGGGCATCGGCTGCGTTCGAAGCGCTGGATCCAGAAGAACGCCATGGCAATCCGACGTGTCGGGCCAACTGTCCGCTAGCGAGCGCACCTTTCATCGCCTCGGGTGTGCCAAAGGCGGGCGAGCCTGACTTCATGTCGACGTTCGACGTGAAAGCTCCGTAGAGCACCGGCGCGCCCGGCCGCACCAGCTGTGCCAGCGTTACCGCCATCAGAACCTCCATATGCTGGAGGACCAGCGCACCTGCCAGCGTCACCGGTGCCATCGCTCCGGCCAACGTGAACGGAGTCATGATGTTCATCTGACCCATCCGGGCGAAATCGATGATCCCCATCGACATTGGGATGTCCAGCTGGCGAGGCGAGTTCGTGTTGATGTTGGTCCAACAGCGAGGTGTCCGGGCGAACTCCTCGTCTGAGTCGATACCACACCTGAGCTTGACCAAATCGAACCCGTCTCGAACCCGCTGTCGGCCACGCGCGTAAAGGAACGGGGCCTTGTCGGTCACGGTCAGAGTGGCTCGACCCGAGACCAGGTGACGCACGTTGAGAGGGATATCGCCCGGTTCCACACAGGGGGCTGTCACCGCCATCACGTCGTAGCTCTGGGTGAGTTTGAGGAAGTTCTCTTGATCGGACATCGCTCCGGCTCGACGTCCCTGCAGGAGGTCAGAAACGAAGGGTGGTCCTCCCACCGGTGCCAAGACAAGGCTCTTGCCACCAACCCGCACCGACCGCTCGGGGTTTGGGGCTGCGAGTTCGAACTCCGATGGCGCCGACGCCAGAGCATCAGAAATCAGGTCCGGGTCGAGTCGAACCATCATCTCGCTGTCGACGCTGGCACCCGACGAAGCGAAGATGGTTCTGGCTTCGTCGAGCAACACACGCATGCCTTCGTCGGCGAGGTAACGAATCGCCGACTGGTGGATGTGCGCTACATGATCCTCGGACAGAACTCGCAAGGGTTCGAACGGATTCTTCAGTCGTCGATGGTGGTCGGTGTTGATCGCAGGTCGCACCCGAGACCGTTCCTTCCTCCGGCGAGCCATCACCCCTGGACCAATATCGACGAGCCCGTATTGATCTGGCGATTGCGACTACAGAAACTCATCACCCCGGCCCCGATCAGGACAGCATCAAACTTCGGCGATGAAGGGGCGGGCCTGGTCACGCTCGCAATCTATCCCACTCTGGACACTTGTGTCTAGAGATCGGCGGTGTAAGAATCGATCCTGTCGACAAAGAGGAGATCAATGACCATCGACGCCAACATCGTCGTCATCGGCGCGGGCATCATCGGCACCAGCGTCGCGTACCACTTGGTCGACATGGGCATCGAAGGGGTGGTAGTTGTCGACAAGGGGGATCTGGACCACAACGATGGGTCGACATCCCATGCTCCGGGTGGTCTCCGCACCCTCACGGGCTCGCACTTCTTCACAACGCTGGGTCGAGCCAGTCGGGCTGTGTACGACAAGCTGCCGCTGGCCGTGCCGGGCCAAGAGCAGTTCTATCGCGTCGGCATGGTGGAAATTGCCAACACTCTCGAGCGACTCGACGCTCACCGGCGTTTGCACGCGATCGGGCTCAGCCAGGGTATTGACGCAACGATGCTCACGCCCGGCGATGTCGCTGAGCTTGTTCCGCTGGTCGACCCTTCGACTATCGCTGGCGGGATCAATATCCCGTCGTCGGGAGTTGTGCGCACCAGCATGTTGGCAACCTCGATGCGTCAGGTGGCTGAGGCAACCGGCAGGGCCCAGTTCATTGGACACAGCGAGGTCATCGACGTCGCGGTCGATGACGGTCGGATCGCCTCTGTGGAAACCGAAACCGGCACAATTCGCTGCGAGCAGGCGATCGTGTGCACGAACATCTGGGCTCCGTTGCTGGCGGAGAAGACCGGCACCCCAATGCCCCTCTTCCCGGGCGAACATCAATACATCTTCACCGGTCCTGTCCCGGCGCTTGCCGACATCGCTGCCCAGGAAGTGGCGATGCCCATCACTGCGTTCGACGACCTCTCGATCTACTTCCGTCAGCACGGCGATCACATCGGCATCGGTAGCTACGCCCATCCCGCACGGTTGGTGGATCCCAAGAATCTCCCCAAGACTGCGATGTTGCCATTCACCGAAGGCGATTTCACCGGGGCTTGGAACAAGATGCAGTACCACATGCCTCCGCTTCAACAGACGGCCATTCGAGACGGATTCAATGGCATGTTCTCTTTTACCGTCGACAACTACCCCATTCTCGGCCAGACACAGATTGCAGGTCTGTGGTCTGCGGTTGGGGCGTGGTTGTCGTTTGCCAGCGAAGTCGGTGCGGTCATGGCTCGCTGGATGACCAGCGGCGACCCGGGCATGGACGTCAGCCCTGCCCATATCGACCGATTCCACCCGCACCAGTCGAACCGGCAGTTCCTCAGTAGACAGTCCAAGTACTTCTACGAAATCGGCTTCGAAGACCTCCATCCCAGTGCGGTTGCATCCTCGGTTCGGGGTTTGCGCCATGCCCCCTATCACCATCGCCTCGAAGCACTGGGCGCAGAGTTCGTTCCCATTGCTGGCCAAGAGACCCCGCTCTACTACAACTCGAACGAGCCGCTGGTTGCCAAACACCGCGAGTCCATCCCCGAACGAACCGGCTACGACGCCGTTGGATGGAGCCCGGTCATGGGTGCGGAGCACCTCGAGCTTCGTGCGAACGTTGGCCTTGTCGATTGGTCCGCCGGTATCGGTCCGATCGAGGTCTCGGGCCCAGGAGCACTTGAACACTTGCAGCATCTGTGTAGTGCCGATGTCGACTTGGCCATTGGCGGTGTTGCCTACTCGCTGATTCTGACCCCGTCTGGATATGTGGCGCGCGACGTGACCGTCACCCGCATCGACGATGGGACATGGTGGATCCTTACAGGCAAGGGCAACCTTCCAGCCGAACTCATTCACTTTCGGTCGATGGCTCCTGATGACGGGTCCGTTCAGTACCGGGATCGAGGTGAAGAGCTCGTGGCCATCGGCATGTGGGGCCCGAACAGCCGAGCCGTGCTCCAATCGTGCACCGACAATGACTGCTCCAACGAGGCGTTTCCTTGGTACACCCAGCAACCGATCGACGTCGGACTAGCGCCGGTTACCGCTGTTCGTCTCTCATATCTGGGCGAGCTCGGCTGGGAGTTCTACGTCCCCCAATCGCTTGCACTCCACGTGTGGGACACGCTCTGGAACGCCGGTCGCCCCTTCGACATGCCAGCGGTGGGTGCCCAAACGATCTTCTCCACACGTATCGAAAAGGGCTACCGACTCTGGGGATCCGACGCGACACCGGAGTTCTCTCCTGCCGAGTGTGGCCTCAGTTGGGCCATGGATTCGACCAAGAGCTTCCACGGCAAAGCAGCAGCGCTGGCTGCTCCGGTCAGAAAGCAGGTTGTGACCCTGCAATTCACCGAGCCAACATCGGTCGTGTACGGATGGGAGCCTGTGCTCATGGGTGATCAGGTGGTTGGCCGGATCGCCGGCGGCGAGTTCGGTTATTCTGTCGGGTCATTCATTGCTCACGCATTCGTCGACGCCGACCATGTCGCTAGCGCACCCGAAGTGGATGTCATCGCGACCGGGGTTCGCCTTCGCGCCACGATTGTGAAGGGACCACTATTCGATCCGTCATCGGAACGGTTGAGGAGCTGAACCGGCTGTCGTGGCTGATGGCCTCGAGCCAGGTCGGCCCTGCGGCAGCTGTGCTCGCGTGCGAAAAGAGCCTGTTCTGTGCAGAGGTGTTTACGATCTTGTACCACGCCGATTGTGAACCAGCGGAAGCCTCGGTGATCAGGTGGTCCATGTGTCCCGTTATCGGAGCTTGCGCCCATGCGGCTTGAGGGCACGTTCCAGGCTCGGCGCACAGCCCGCTGAGCGGGACAGGCCGACCACGAGGAACCGGCGAGCCGCTACATTCAATCCGAAGGCGAGAGGGGAGCCAAACAATGGACCAGACGCTGATCGACAAGGCAGCCCACCTGCTCCGAAACGCCACCGAGACCAACACCCCGATCCGACCTCTCCGCGATCTGTTCGGATCTGAGACCGATGTCGATCTGGCCTACGCGGTGCAAACGTTCAATACCGACCATGACGTGGCAAACGGTCGGCGGATCGCTGGCCGCAAAATTGGGCTCACGGCCGAGGCGGTGCAGAAACAACTCGGCGTCAGCAGCCCAGACTTCGGGACTCTCTTCGTCGACATGTGTTTCGCCGATGGCACCGACATTCCCGCCGGACGTCTGATTCAGCCACGAGCCGAAGCAGAGATCGCATTCGTGCTGGAACACGACCTGGACAAGGGGGAGCATTGTGCGGTCGACATCATCAACGCCACTGCCTACGTTCTGCCGTCGCTGGAGATCGTTGATTCACGCATACAGAACTGGGACATCCGGATGACCGACACGGTGGCCGACAACGCAAGCTGCGGCGTCTATGTGGTCGGCAGCAGACCTGTGCCTCTCACAGCGCTCGACCTGCGAGAGGTGCCGATGACCATGAACGTCAACGGTGAAGAGGTGTCAACTGGCATCGGTGCCGCGTGCCTCGGCAATCCAATCCATGCGGCGGTCTGGCTGGCCGACGTGATGTCGAGACGGGGAACCCCTTTGCGGGCCGGGGAGTGCATCATGTCCGGAGCACTTGGGCCAATGGTTCCGATATCCGAGGGCGATTCGGTGTCCGCCGAGATGGGGATTCTGGGGACCGTTTCCACCAAGCTGCGAAAGGCTGAATGATGACAGTGTCAGCGATCAAGTGTGCAGTGATCGGCTCCGGCAATATCGGAACCGACCTGCTGATCAAGTCGAAACGAACCTCCGACATCGTCGATGTCATCGCGATGGTCGGGATCGACCCCGCGTCCGATGGGCTGGCCCGCGCCCAGCGGATGGGTGTGGCGACAACCTCCGACGGAATCGATGGCTTGGTGGACATGGATGTGTTTGCCGATGTGGACCTGGTGTTCGATGCCACCTCGGCTGGAGCTCACGCAAAACACAACGAGATCCTCCAGGCATACGGCAAGCAGATCCTCGACCTCACTCCGGCCGCCATAGGACCCTACGTTGTTCCGCCGGTGAATCTGGACGAGCACCTCGGCGCCCCGAATCTCAACATGGTCACCTGCGGCGGCCAGGCCACGGTGCCAATGGTCGCAGCAGTCAATCGAGTTGCGCCTGTCGTATACGGCGAGATCGTCTCGTCGATCAGCTCTCGCTCGGCTGGTCCAGGGACCCGCGCCAACATCGACGAATTCACCGAAACAACATCCAAAGCCATCGAAGAAGTGGGCGGCGCTCAGATGGGCAAGGCCATCATCGTGCTCAATCCTGCTGACCCTCCGCTCATCATGCGGAACACCGTGTTCTGCCTTACCGAGAGCGGAGAGCCCGAGGCCTTCGAAGCCTCGATCGTGCGGATGGTCGAGGTCGTCAACGAGTACGTTCCCGGGTATCGCCTCAAGCAGGAAGTGCAGTTCGAGCGGCTCGACGAGTCGAACCCGATCCGGATTCCTGATCTCGACCGCAAGTTCACCGGCTGGAAGATCTCCATCTTCCTGGAGGTCGAAGGGGCCGCACACTATCTTCCGGCGTATGCGGGCAATCTCGACATCATGACGAGTGCGGCGATCAAGACCGCAGAACGGCTCGCCCAAATGAAGGTGTCACCATGACGACGACCACCGAACCCAAACGCATCTACGTTCAGGACGTGACCCTCCGGGACGGAATGCATGCCATCCGCCACCAGTATGGACTTGAGCATGTGCACGACATCGCAAAAGCGATCGATGCGGCCGGTTGCGACGCGATCGAAGTAGCCCATGGCGACGGGATTTCGGGCTCGTCGTTCAACTACGGGTTCGGCGCTCACACCGACTGGGAGTGGCTGGAAGAGGTGGGGTCGTGCTCACCAACGTGCGTGCTCACCACTCTGGTGTTGCCTGGAATCGCCACCATCGAGGACCTTAGGCGAGCAAATCGATCTGGGGGTGAAGTCGGTGCGGATCGCTACCCACTGCACCGAGGCCGACATTGCCATCCAGCACATCGGGATGGCCCGCCAACTCGGGATGGATGTCGCCGGTTTCCTGATGATGAGCCACATGAACGAGCCGGAAGCTCTGGCCCAGCAGGCGATAATCATGGAGGAGGCCGGCGCCCACTGTGTGTACATCACCGACTCGGGTGGGCGTCTGACCATGGGCGATGTCCGAGACCGGATGCAGGCCTACCGCGCCGCCCTGCAACCCGAGACGCAGATCGGCATCCACGCTCATCACAACCTCACCTTCGGTGTGGCCAACTCGGTGGTTGCGGTCGAAGAGGGCTGTTATCGGGTAGA
>CAVVWM010000009.1:0-353440 GCA_963751955.1 uncultured Acidimicrobiales bacterium
CGACACCCTCTCACCCACTGAGATAGACGGATATCTCACAGATCGATTCCGTCTCCTCGGAGATCCGCAGACCGCCCGACCCGTGCACCGTTCACTTCGGGCATCCTTGGACTGGAGCTACGAACTCTTGAGCCACGGCGACAGTCGCTCCTTCGACCGGCTGGGCGTCTTCGAAGGCCCCTTTCTGGTTGCTGCAGCGGCCGCGGTACCTGGAGGTGGATTCAGAGGATCGAAGTGGTCGACACGCTTCGTCGTCTGGTCGGTGCATCGTTGCTTCAAGTCCAGCCCGACGGAGCATCTCGGTACCGCCTGCTCGAGACCATGAGGCTGTATGCGAAGTCGCATCTGCATGATGCCGGTACGTGGGAGGACTGCGTGGAGCGCCACGACCGGTACTACCACGATCAGTGCCGGAGTCAGCGAAGCGCAATATTCGGGACCGGCCGCACCGATGCCCGCTTAGCGGTCGAAGCTGAGCTGACCGAGTACGAAGCAGCGTTCGACCGACGACCGAGCCGGGCACATCGACGACGGGCTCGACATGGGATGGTCGCTCGGGCATGTATGGCTTCTCTCCGGCAAGCTCGGAAGGGGCATCGCTCGCCTTGACCGATTGGTCACGGCATCGGAAGGATCCAAGTCTCGGTCTGTGCGACACACTGACGGCCGGGGCGTTTCTCCTATGTACGTGGCCCGCTACGACCAGCGCGATCCGGTGGGACCGACGAAGCCATCGAGATCTACGCCGAAATCGGTGACGACCAGGGCCTCGCCTACGCCCTCTCCCGTCGGGGCCACCTGGCCTTCTCGGTCGGCGATGTGCCCACCGCCCTCGGAATGCTGCAGGAGAGCCTCCAGATCTGCGATCGGATCGGCTACGACGAAGGAGCGGCGTGGCCGTTGACGCTACTCGGACAGGCACGACTCTGGGCCGGAGACGAGAGCGACGAAGTCCGAACGATGCTCGAGGACGGTCGGCGCCTTTTCATCGCCATCGGCGACCCCTTCGGGCAGATGCACGCCAACATGTTCATCCCCAACGTCGGAGATCAGGGTGTCGAGGCCCAGCTACGGTACGCCCAGGAGAGTGTCGAGCTTGCCGACCGGCCCGGCGCCGACCCACTCATCCGGCCCGCAGCGCTTCACAACCTCTCGTTCTCTTTGTGGAACGACGGCAAGCGGGAGAGAGCGATCGGCCTGAACCGAATCTCAGCCCGATCGGCGTTGGAGATGGGGGTCACCATCAATTCAGCAATGGCGTTTCTCCAAGCGGGCCTGTTCGCCGGCGTCGGCGGTGACAGCGAACGGTCCGCAATGCTGTTCGGTGCCGGCGATCGCCACTTCGTCATGCAGATGGCGCCCTTCTACAACCGGCAACTCCAACCGGGTAGAGATGCCGCTACCGACGCCCTCGGAAAGGAGCGCTACCAGCAGTCCTCGAGCAGGAGCTGGCAGTGGCTCGGGGTGCCGGCAGCGGAGAGGCCGTCCCAGCTGAGGTCGTCGCCGTTCTCGACGCATGGTGGGCAGCCAACGACCGTGCAGACGGATCGGTCGTCGATCTGTACACGGAGACCGGATATCACCTCTCCGGCGACCGGAAGATCCCGCAAGACCAGCTTGCGGCACACCTCGGCGGCGGCTCGGACCACGAGTGGATCAGTGAGCCGTACCTGGTCGCCGCCCAACCCGAAGGTCGGTACGTCGTGACCCGGGGCGTCAGGAACGGCGCCTTCGCATCGGCTCTGAGCTTCGAGATCGTGACAGCGTCGACCGGCGAACTGGAGATCGCCCAGACGGCGTGGCTCGACGCCCATTGATTATGCAAGTCAAGCGAGGGTTCGGGTCTCCCGGGCCCTCGCTTCGTCGAGTAGGGCTGGTGAACCACCGCCAACTCCTAGACTCACACGAGACATGTTGTTCTCGGTGCTCGGCCCGTTGCAGGTCACAGACGAAGGCGAGCCCGTGCCGCTCGGCGGACCCCTCCAACGCTCGGTCCTGGCACGCCTACTTCTCGATCCGGGACGACCGGTGGCGGCCGACCAGCTGGTCACCGAGATCTGGGGTGACACCCCGCCAGACGGCGCTCGTGATTCGCTCTACACCTACGTCTCGAACCTGCGCAGAGCGCTCGGCCGTGAACGCATCGTCAGAGCCGATGGTGGCTACCGGTTCGAACCGACCGAGGGTCGACACGGTCGATGCTGAGGAGGTCGAGCAGCGTCTCGCCAAGGCACGGCGGCTGGCTGGTTCGGATCCGGCATCTGCTGTCGACCTCATCGATACGTCGTTGTCCGCCTGGCGAGGACGGGCCTATGAAGGGCTGGAGGATCTGCCCTCGGTCGTGCTCGAGGCGGGCCGGATCGAGGAGCTGCGATTGCAGGCCTTGGAGGATCAGATCGAGGCCGAGTTGCGTACCGGAGCGGTCCCGGAGGTGGGACGCGTGGAGCTTCTGACCGTAGAACATCCGTATCGGGAACGGTTCTGGGAGCTGGCGGCACGAGTCCTGTACCGAGCGGGCCGCCAAACCGAAGCGCTCCGGTTGTTGGCCCACCTGCGCCGCAAGCTCGCCACCGATCTCGGAATCGAACCGTCGCCCCCCATTGCACGGCTGGAGGAACGAATCCTCTTGCAGGATCCTGCCCTCGACGAAGCCGCGCCGACGCCAACCAATCTGCCGGCGCCGATCAACAGCTTCGTCGGCCGAGCCCAGGACCTCGATCAACTCCAATCGCTCGTCCTGCAGCAACGATTGGTCACGGTGATGGGACCGGGCGGAGCGGGCAAGACCCGTCTGGCAATCGAGACCGCCGGGCGACTTTCGGGCAGCTTTCCCGACGGGGTCTGGCTGGTCGATCTCGCCCTTGTCGCTGCACCCGACGGTGTTCACGAAGCCGTCGCCTCTGCCCTGCACCTCGTCGCAGCTGAAGGCAACGACCAGACCGAAGCGCTGCTTAGTCGGCTACGCAGCCAGACAGCACTGCTTGTCTTGGACAACTGCGAACACGTGGCCGAAGCAGCCGGTGATCTTGCGACGGTCCTGTTGGCCGGGGCACCAGGCCTCCACATACTGGCCACCAGCCGGCGTGCACTCGACATGGCGGGCGAGCACCGCGTTGGACTCGAGGGCCTCACAACCTCAGATGACGGTGCCGGCGTCGGCGAGGCCCAGCAACTCTTCCAAGCCCGAGCGGCCGCAGTCCGGCCCGGCTTCACACTCGACGAGGCTTCGACTCCAGCTGTAACTTCAATCTGTCGCCACCTGGACGGCATTCCGTTGGCGGTCGAACTCGCCGCGGCGCGAACCGACACCCTCTCACCCACTGAGATAGACGGATATCTCACAGATCGATTCCGTCTCCTCGGAGATCCGCAGACCGCCCGACCCGTGCACCGTTCACTTCGGGCATCCTTGGACTGGAGCTACGAACTCTTGAGCCACGGCGACAGTCGCTCCTTCGACCGGCTGGGCGTCTTCGAAGGCCCCTTTCTCGTTGCTGCAGCGGCCGCGGTACTGGAGGTGGATTCAGAGATCGAGAGTGGTCGACACGCTTCGTCGTCTGGTCGGTGCATCGTTGCTTCAAGTCCAGCCCGACGGAACATCTCGGTACCGCCTACTCGAGACCATGAGGCTGTACGCACAGTCGCATCTGCATGATGCCGGTACGTGGGAGGACTGCGTGGAGCGCCACGACCGGTACTACCACGATCAGTGCCGGAGCCAGCGAAGCGCAATATTCGGGACCGGCCGCACCGATGCCCGCATAGCGGTCGAAGCCGAGCTGACCGAGTACGAAGCAGCGTTCGACCGACTCACCGAAGCCGGGCACATCGACGACGGGCTCGACATGGGATGGTCGCTCGGGCATGTATGGCTTCTCTCAGGCAAGCTCGGAAGGGGCATCGCTCGCCTCGACCGATTGGTCACGGCATCGGAAGGATCCAAGTCTCGGTCGCGAGCTGACACACTGACGGCCGGGGCGTTTCTCCTGATGTACGTGGCCCGCTACGAACACGCAATTCGGTGGACCGACGAAGCCATCGAGATCTACACCGAAATCGGTGACGACCAGGGCCTCGCCTACGCCCTCTCCCGTCGGGGCCACCTGGCCTTCTCGGTCGGCGATGTGCCCACCGCCCTCGGAATGCTGCAGGAGAGCCTCCAGATCTGCGATCGGATCGGCTACGACGAAGGAGCGGCGTGGCCGTTGACGCTACTCGGACAGGCACGACTCTGGGCCGGAGACGAGAGCGACGAAGTTCGAACGATGCTCGAGGACGGTCGGCGCCTTTTCATCGCCATCGGCGACCCCTTCGGGCAGATGCACGCCAACATGTTCATCCCCAACGTCGGAGATCAGGGTGTCGAGGCCCAGCTACGGTACGCCCAGGAGAGTGTCGAGCTTGCCGACCGGCCCGGCGCCGACCCACTCATCCGGCCCGCAGCGCTTCACAACCTCTCGTTCTCTTTGTGGAACGACGGCAAGCAGGAGAGAGCGATCGGCCTGAACCGAATCTCAGCCCGATCGGCGTTGGAGATGGGGGTCACCATCAATTCAGCAATGGCGTTTCTCCAAGCGGGCCTGTTCGCCGGCGTCGGCGGTGACAGCGAACGGTCCGCAATGCTGTTCGGTGCCGGTGATCGCCACTTCGTCATGCAGATGGCGCCCTTCTACAACCGGCAACTCCAACCGGGAAGAGATGCCGCTACCGACGCCCTCGGAGAGGAGCGCTACCAGCAGTCCTACGAGCGGGGTCAGGCCCTCAGCGTCGAAGAAGCCACCGAACTTCTCCAGGGTTGAGCCACCCGAGGAGTGCAGATAGCTCGCAATCCTGCAGCGATGAGAGACCTGTCGGCATCGAACACCTGGCCGCCCTACCATCATCGGATGGACTATGCCGAGGCCGCCGACACACTGCTGGACATGCGCCGCACCGGTCGCATCGAGCCTGACCTTCCTGAAGGTCACCGGCCCATCGATCTCCCAGCGGCCTACGCCATTCAAGCCCTGGTGGTCGATGGGCTGCTACCCGACGGTGCCCAGCCCATCGGGTACAAGTGCGCCTGCACCAGCGAGATCGCCCAGCAGGCGCTCCGAATTGACCGACCGGTCTTCGGACGACTGCTCGCGCATACGACTTCTCCTACCGGAGTCGAGTTGCCCGCCGCACGCTTCACCCATCGGGTGATCGAGGCGGAGTTCGGCTTCCGGATGGCCCAGGACGTACCGGTGCGGTCGGGGGGCCATACGGCCGAATCGATCGCCCCATACGTCGAGTCGGTCATTCCTGCGATCGAGATCGTCGACTACCGCTACGCCGACTGGACCGTCGGTGCGCTTGCGATCGCCGCCGACAACGCCATCCACGGCTGGTGGATCGAAGGCCGCCCAGTAACCGACTGGCACGACATCGACCTCCGCGTTGCCCAGGTGACGGTGCGGTCCAACGGCGAGCTGGTCACCGCCGGGTCAGGAGCCAACGTCCTCGATCATCCTCTCAACGCTCTGGCCTGGCTGGCAGACGAGCTCCCCCGCTTCGGTGGACTACTGCGGGCCGGCGATCGGGTGACCACCGGTGTCGCAACCGATGTCTTCGAGGCCGATCAGGGCGATGTCATCACCGCCGAGTTCGCCGGACTCGGTTCCGTCGAGCTCACCTTCACCTGAGGGCTGGAGGAGCTCGAGATCATCGTGCTCCGGTGGAAGCGCCTTCGCTGAACGCTGGATCGGGGCCGGATTCTGGCTCCAACGCGCGACGGTTGCTGCCGATCCCTCTGCCATCCTGGGTTGGTGATCTTGCGGAGAACTGCGCTCACCGTTGCGGTTCTGGCCAGCGTTGCTTTTGTGTCCCCGGTGGCGGCTCAGGACGAAGGGTTCGATCTCGACGAGGCAGAAACGTTCCTCACCGAGGATGAGATCGGCATGGGGAGCTGTGACCCGACATCGCTACCGGCCTCCACCCTCACCGACTGCACCTTTCCCCTGTCGGGCAGTGGCTGGGAGTTCTACTCCGGCCCGCGGGGTCTGGTTGCCCGGATCGACGACTACTACTTCGCCGTCTCCTCACCGTGCATAGTGGAGGATGCCGAACTGATCTGCCGGGACCTGAAAGTGCCCTCCTTCAAGTCAACGTTCCAGGTCCGACTCGGTGTCTTCGACCTCCAAGACCGACTACCCACGATCACAGTCGACCGGGAGTTCGACTCCGTTGTTGGCATCGTCCAATACGTCGATCGGATCAAGTCGGTTTTCGTGGACGGAACCCTGGCACTCGACGTGTACCGAGCCGGCTCGCTCGATGAGAATGCGGTGGTCGATATTCTCCTGCGCCGACCGGGTGGTGCGGAAGTCGCCGGACGGGCGAGAGCACTGGAGCCGGGTGAGATCGATGGTCGATTCCAACTGGCTTTCCCCGAGCCGGGCCGATGGGAGTTCGTCAGTTGCGCTCTGGACGACGAAGGTGGATGTTTCCGAACCGGAATCCCGACCTCGGTAGTGGCACTCGATCCACGTATTGAAGAGGTCGTTGAGGGTCTCAACAGCTCAGACGACGCCCGGATCAACATCGTGTTCGTCGGGACCGGCTTCGATGACGGCGAGCATCTTCGATCGACTGCCGAAGGCTTGTTGGCGCTGGACGGCGAACCCGTGCCTCTCAGTTTCGACAGCGAGGTCTACGGACTCGGCTGGGGTCCGTTCAGCATCGACCCGTTGAGACAGAACATCGGCAAGTTCAACTTCTGGTACCTGCCTGATCTCAACACGGGCAGCCCGCTGCGAATCAACCCACAGCTCGGCCAACCTGAGGTCGACGTGGACGCTCTCGGGCTCGGCGATCACGTCGTCGTGGTCAACATGACCCTGTGGGGGGCGACCGACGGTTTCCGCGCCACCGGCGAGCTGCCCAGTTTCGTGCCGATCTATTCCGAGACCGGC
The DNA here is from genome assembly GCA_963751955.1 of uncultured Acidimicrobiales bacterium. GTDB lineage: Bacteria > Actinomycetota > Acidimicrobiia > Acidimicrobiales > SZUA-35 > JABDIY01. Next base: position 6,936 of record CAVVWM010000009.1, read on the forward strand.
GCTGCCTCTGACGAGGACCCCGGGGTACCAACCAATCTCGGCGACATACGGTTTGGCTCTGTGTTCCTGCCCGTCGCCGACGCCGACTCGCTCGGGGCAGCCAGCGTCCTCTCTCACGAACTTGGCCACTCACTCTTCGGCCTCCGAGACGAGTACGAGGAGTACTCGCTGGAGATTCCCACCATCGGCCGTCCGAACTGTGCCCGTGACCAGACCGACGCTGAGGCGCTGTGGGGTGATCTTGTCGGGGAGGTAGATCCGATGTTCGATCGCTGGCGAGAGGCTTCGCTCGAAGCTGGCATCCCGACCGAGTTCTTTGCCACTCGGGAAGACGTCACCGTCGGCTACGTCGAGGGCGGCTGCTACGCGTTCGGTGGCGGCGCCGTCCGTCCGACGAACGACTCGCTGATGAATGGAAACATCCCGGTCTTCGGATCAGTGAATCGAAGGCGAGTCGAACAGGTTCTCGACCTGTGGCCTGAACCTACGGTTACAACGACCACCGCTCCCCCGACCACCCAGTCGCCGGCCACCGAGCTGCCGGCCACAGCGAGCACCGCACCCTCGCCAACGACCACCGAGATCGCTGCGCCACCGTCGGTGCCGTCGCCCTCGGATGGGTCGAACGCCGGTCTCATCATCGCTCTCGTGGCGTGCGCCGCTCTCGGAGTCGGCACCCTCATCCTGGTCCGACGACGAACCGCCACGCCGTCTTGACAACAGCGAGATCGATGGGACCTCCGCAACAACTTCGGCCGTGACACTCTCGCCGCCCACTACGCACGCCACGATCATTGAGGCCGCTCCGGGATCGGCATCATTCAAGCACCACTAAATCTTGTCGGGCGCTGACCAAGGACCCTGTTGGGGCTGGGACCCTGGCGGTCAAGGTGAGAACATGAGTGCACAGAACCCGTCGATGGAGAACACACCCGAAATCTTCACCGCCCGAGAGGTGGATTCACTCCGCGCCCAGCCACTCGGGCACTTATCGGGGATCGAGAACCGTCTGCTGTTCAGCGACGGGAAGCAGATGGCGGGGATCCTCACGATCGCCAAAGGCCACGCACTGGGGGCCCACACCCACCGCGACAAGCAACACCATCTGCTGGTGCTGGACGGTGAGGCCGATGTGCTGGGCAAGCGGGTAGGTAACGGCGCCTACGTGCACATCCCTCCCGGTTTCGAACACGACATCGATGCCACCGCAACCGAAGGCTGCTCGATCTTCTACCTCTACCAGGCGATGCCGCCGGACTAGTCGTCCAGGCAGGACCGAGGCGAACGATGACCGTCCTCGACAGGGCGACCGTACTGATCACCTGTGGGGGCCTGACTATATGTAGTGGTGGCCGCTGATTAGGGCAAACGCGGTCGATCCCGATCGACTGTGTCGCATTCTCTACCGCCTCATCGCGATGCTCGCCCGTCTCACTGTCCGCTCTGATCGCTCCGAGAACCTCGAGATGCCGCCTCGCGGGCGAGAACCCGACCTGGGGCTATGAACTGCTGTTCTACGCTGCTGAGTTCTTGCCGAGGTGGACGGGGACTCGTCGGTCGTCTCCGTCGAACACGGCAACGAGTTCGAGTCGTGCACCCAGCGCTTCGAGGTATTGGCGGAGAGAGGGCACACGGAGGTCTTCGAAGTTTTCGAGTTTCGAGATTGCTCCTTGGGTGACCTCGAGTCGACCCGCACGTTCTACTTGGCTGATCGCTTCGCCGAGGCGGAGCTCATAGGGACGGATCTCTTCGAGAGTTTCGTTACGGCGTTCAGCGAGGCGTTCATGTGCACCCGGGCGTGACATGACCTTGTCCCGGAGATCAGAGGACAACGGCCGGTAACCGGGCGCAAACTACGGAAAAGTGACCTTCGGCCCGACCCCACGGGCTCGAAAGTCGCAAAAATAGATCATGGCAACGACCGACGCTCCGCCTACTGTGTCAAAGCTGCCCCTGTTCATAATGGGAGCGGTCGTTGCTCTGGCCGCGCTCGTGACGGTTGGCCTTCTGGCGGTTCGAAGCAACGAGACCTACGACCCTGGGACACCGGAAGCGGCGCTCCAGGACTTCCTTCAGGCCGCCTTCGACGAGGACTCAGAAGCGATGCTCGGTCTGCTCACCGAATCCACCCGCGCCGAGTGCGACAACTTCGTCGACGAGCTGCGCTTCGACGACTTCGGCGCCGACGACCTTCGAGCCGAGCTCGAGGACATGTCGGTCAGCGGTACCAGCGCCACGGCCGAGGTCAGGTTCCACCAAACCGGCAGCAACGACCCCTTCAACGGCTCTGGGTGGAGCTTCGACGAGCGGTTCATACTCGAGCGCGTTGACGGAGACTGGCTCGTCGCCAAGGCAGGGTGGCCATGGCCGTTCGCCGAGTGCACGGGGGTTCGATCATGATTCTCCTCAACCTCATCCCGTTGTTCGTGCTCGGCGGGCTGATCGCGGCGGTAGTCGCCGGCGTCAGGGCGATGGCCACAAGCGACGGCGACGCCGGGGAATCCACGCCGATCGATACCGCCGAGGCGGCCAAGTCGTTCGCCGTGTACGTCGCCTTGTTCCTCGCACTTCTGGCGTGTGCGGTCGGCTTGATCGACCTCCTTCAGTGGTTCGTGGAAGGCGATCGCATCGCAGGCACCAACTCCGACCTCGCCCGGGGACTGTCGTTCCTCATCGTGGGCGTGCCCGTGTATCTGCTGCTGCTCCGCACCGTGGATCGGCGGTACACCAGGCGCGCCGAACAAGGCGACGGGCGCCCCCATCGAGGCTGGACGGCGTATTTGATCGCGGCGCTTACCACCACGCTCATCGCCTCGCTGGTGAGCCTTGGTCAGGTGACCGATCGGTTGACCAGCGAATTCGACGCCTATCGCCCCGAGGAGATGATGCAGCTGCTGGCGTGGGCAGCTCTCTGGGCGGCGCACTGGTTCGTGTTGCGGCCCCACTTCCGGGTCCGAGGCGATTTTCACCTCGCCATAGGCTCGATCGTCGGGCTGGGCTGGATGTTGTCCGGTGCAGCGGCAGTCGTGTTCCGAGTGTTGGACGAGGGGTACCAAGCGGCCTTCGCCGAGTCGCTCGCCGGTTCGTACAACATCGCGTTCTGGATTGTGATCGCCTTGGCGGGAGCAGCGGTGTGGGCGTGGCATTGGCTGATCCACTTCAACAACGAAGGATCGGTCGAGGGCGACCGGCGCCGTTCGCCAGTCTGGTTCTTCACCGTCATCGTGGCCGGCGTACTGCCCGGGCTCATCGCCATGCTGGTCTCTGTTACGACGATGATAAGCGCGGTGCTGATCTGGTTCATCGGCTCTACCGATCAGGACGCCGTCGACTTCTTTGAGCTGGCCCCGGCCATGCTGACGGCGGTGGCATTGGGGTTCGTGACCTGGGCCTACCATCGGTGGAAGCTCGACCGGGGCGGCCCGCCTGAACGCAATGATGCTCTTCGATTCCACGACTACGTAGTGCTGGCAACCGGGCTCGTGGCGGCCGTCGGCTCAACTGCGGTGCTCATCAGTCAGTTGATAGAAGCGTTGGCTTCCGGCCCCGGAATCGCTGGCTCGCTGAACATCACCAACACCCTGATCACAGCGGGAACGGTGCTTGCCGCCGCCGCAGCGGTGTGGTGGTGGCAGTGGTCGCTCGTCGAGCAGTATCGAGCCGCCGAACCGATTGAGGAGAGCGACTCCATCTGGCGCAAGCTCTACCTGGTCGCTGCGTTCGGGGTGGGAGGGCTCACGCTGAGCGGCTCGGCCATCTGGGTGCTGTTCGTCATCCTGCGGGAAGTGCTCGACAGCCAGACCAACCACGACACCCTCGGTGACCTGGTGAGTCCGGTGGGCTGGGGCGTCGCCGTTCTCGGCGCCGTCTGGTACCACCTGGGCGTCTGGCAAGTCGATCGAGGGGTCTTGGCACAAGCCGATGCCGCCAGGTCTCTTCTAGAGCCCCGGGACACTCAACCACAGGCTCCATTGCCACCTGGACAACCGCCGCTGGGACCATCGGCCGGTCCCGCGCTATCACATGCACCCCAGCCGGAGCGCACGGCTCCGTCTTCGGCTGCTATCACACTCCGGCGGGCCACAGCCGACGACGCCGGTGAGCTGTTCACGTTGCGGCGGGCAGCGGGCGCCGAGGCTGCGCTCCGGGCTGGCACGCTCGACGTACGCCAACTGCAGGAGACCCTGGCCGACGTGCAAACCATCCTCGCAGCCGGCACGACGACCGTTGCGGTGGACCGCACTCGAATCGTTGGAGCCGTAACCCGTTCCGCCGACGGCACGCCCAAGTCAGGTGTGATCGCGCCCGATCGCCACGGCGACGGAATCGACTCCCTGCTTCTCAACTCATTCGCCGAGACACCGACCTCGTAGGTTTGGGCTGGCGTCGGCACCCCAGGAAGGACACCGTGGACATTTCACACGAGGAGGTTCATCGCACCCATCGGATCGGCTGGTTGCGTGCCGCGGTGCTCGGCGCGAACGATGGGATCGTATCGACAGCGAGCCTGATCATCGGCGTGGCGGCGTCGAGCGCCTCACAAAGCCAGGTGCTGGTAGCTGGCATAGCTGGTCTCGTCGCAGGCGCAATGTCGATGGCGGCTGGAGAATACGTGTCGGTGAGCTCACAGGCTGATACCGAGGCTGCAGACCTGGACAGAGAGCGCACCGAACTGCGCGAGGATCCCGATCGAGAACTCGAAGAGCTGAGGCTCGTCTATGAGGGTCGGGGCCTCGATGCCAACCTCGCCCGCCGGGTGGCTGAGGGCCTCACCGCCCACGACGCGCTCGGTGCGCACGCACGCGACGAACTGGGGATCTCCGACACGATCACGGCCCGTCCCGTGCAGGCGGCGTTCACGTCGGCAGGTATGTTTGCATTGGGAGCAGCGCTGCCACTTCTGGCGGCTGTCCTGGCGACGGGCATGACCCAGATTGTCATCGTCGCCGTGACGGCGCTGGTTTTCCTCGCGGTGTTGGGAACGGTCGGCGCTAAGGCCGGCGGTGCTCCTGCTCGGAGGGCGGCGGCCCGGGTCACGTTCTGGGGTGCGCTGGCGATGGCGGTCACCGCGCTGATCGGCGCTGTGTTCGGCACCGTTGTCTGAACGCGCTCGAGCCGAGACCTTTGGCATTTCTCAACCTGTGGGTGCCCGGCACTCGGTCGTGGGTGCTCACCAGGCGCGAAGCACCGCGATCCTGACGCCTCGTGTATCTGCGCCACCAACTGGCAGCTCAGAGCCCACCAACCAGACCTTTCAAACGCTACGGAATCACCACAACGCCCACACAACTCATTAATCAGGCACGCTCACGGTCCAGTTCTACGAAATTGGTCTTCCCGTCGCCGTCGGTGTAGTGAGAAATCTCGCCGAGCCCCCTGACAAACACCTCCAGCCGAGGCCCCTTGCCTGATGTGATCACCCTGCGAGACCAAGGAACACGAGTATCGCTCGGCCCAGTCGCACCATGTCATCGTCGCCGAGCTGACCGATCCGCTCCCCGAGCTTGGCTCGAGGGACGGTTGTGATCTTGTCGATCATGACAGTGCACGGCTCCCGCAACCCGTTTACCTCGTCAGGTTCGACCGGGATTCGCAGCAACGGCGCATCGGTCGGATCGGTCGTGAACGCACACACCGTCACCGATTCGGTTGCGTCGAACCGATCATCCTGAACCACCGCCACCGGCCGAGGCTTACCTACATACCCGCTACCAGCGGCTGCAGTCCAGATCTCCCCCCGCTTCACCCCTCGTCGACGCTGAGCGCATCAATGAACGCCTGATCATCAAGAGCGTGCTCACTCGCCGCCACCGCCACAGACTGCCGATGCGCCTCACGCTCAAACTCCGCAGAACGTACATCAGGCACCCAGATCTGCACCGGGCGGAGACCCTGAGAGCGGAGCCTGCGACGGTGCTCCTGCACGCGCTTGTTCACTCCCTTGCTTTGGTGTGAAGTAGCCACAACGCCATGTTACATGTAACGCCAGTCAATGTCACGCACCCAACCATCCCGACCTATCACAGCACCCGCAACTGGCCTTTCGAGCGGGTGCCTAACTGGGTGCCTGTGGGGGTCGGAAACCGGCGACTTCATCACCGGAGAAGAACTCCGCCGCCAACACCCCACCAAGTGAGTGACGAGGACTCCCGATACCAACTCCGAGTCACCGGACCAGCCCAACACCAACTGAACAACCTGCCCGCGGCGGTAGCGGGAGGGGGAAGTTCGGCGAGGGGCAGCGTCCCCTCCTCGGCCCCCACGAGATCGAGCACGTGGAACTCACGTCCCGGCTCTGCGAGCAGACGCGCGAGATGGCGCAGGCCCTTGAGGTCACGCACCAGGATCGTCTCTCCTCCGAAGCAGACCCGGCGGGTGTCGCCCCCGCAGACGAAGGTGGCCGTTGCCTCGCGCCTACCAGCGGCGTGTGTGAGCGACGTTACTGACCGCTCAACGGAATGGACCGGCCGGACGTGAACGGCGGCGGTCGGTCCTCGGATCTACAGTGATCCAATGACGGCGACCGCGGTCTTTCTGAGCGAGGAGCAACGGCTTACCCGCAACGAAACCGGTTCACAGGTCATCTGTCGCTGGCCCGATCGGCCGACTACCACTGATTTGGCTTCTCGAACCGCTCCCGGTCGATGTGAGGCGCGGGCAAGGTCCGGTGGGGCTTTGTCGAGATGAACTCCGCACCGCTGGTCGGGGCCGACCACGTCGTACTGGGACCTCGGGCCCTAGCGGTGCTACGCGGCTGCGAAGACAATGACCGGGTCAACCCGCGACACACAGATGGAGGGCGTTCGATGAGACGACGAGGTTCGAAAGCGCGGCGCCGGATTTCCGTAGCCGTGGTCAGCGGCTTGGTGCTGCTCTTCGCGATACTTGTGCCCGCAGCAGCCCAGATGGCCGATGAGGGTGGGGCCGGAGGCAAATTCCGGACCGGTGATTCGGTGGAGATCGCCGCCGATGAGACCTTCGAGGACAATCTGTACGTCCTCGCGGGAACCATCGATGTGAACGGAACCGTTGACGGTGATCTGGTGGCTGCCGGCGGCCAGATCTCGATCGATGGCACCGTAACCGGCGACGTAACCATCGCCGGCGGTGACCTGACCATCGGTGGTGAGATCCTTGGCGACCTCCGGGTTGCTGCAGGTCAGCTTCGCCTGAACGGCACCGTCGGCGGCGACGTAGCCGTGGTGGGCGGAACCGTCGAGATCGACGATGCCGTCGGTGCCGACGTGTTGTTTGCCGCCGGGCAGATGAACATCGGGGGTGACGTTGCCGGTCAGATCTACGGAGCGGCCGGTGAATACAACCGAACCGGCACGGTGGTCGGTCCCGAGGACGTGACCGTGGACGAGCCCGACGAGCCACCTACATTCGGGGATCGGGTGGTCGGTGGTGTCTATCGGCTCGTGACGCTGTTCCTGGTCGGTGCCCTCGTGTTGCTGATGCTCCGCCGCCCGCTCGAGGCGGTGCTGACCCGGGCTCGCCAGCGCCCCGGCGGCGGTCTGGTCGCCGGGCTCGTCGGACTCTCCGCCATCGTGGCACTACTGATCGCCTCGATCCTCGTAGGCATCATCTGGTCGATCTTGTTCGGCCTGCTCGGGTTCGGATTGCTGGTCGGCACCTATTGGTTCGGATTCGTGGTCCTCTGGGTGGTTATCGCATTCGCCCTCTTTGTCCTGGTCGTCTATGCGGCTCCGATCATCACCGGCCTAGCGGGCAGCCGTCTGGTCCTCGCCGGGCAGGACAACATCTGGGTGCAACTGGCCGCTCTGGCGGTCGGGCTAGCCCTCTACCTTGTCCTGACCGCTATCCCATTCGTCGGATGGCTCATCGGGCTGCTGGCCGTCCTGTTCGCCACCGGAGCGATCGTTCTTGCAGTCCGGAACTTCGGGGCCCCAACAACCCAATCCATATCAGCCGACGTCTGAGCAAGACGTGGCGGGTTCGAGGAAGCCGGCGCTGCCGTTTGACGACGAACGTGTTCAAGCAATGACGACGTGGGCCCGTCCGGTCAACAGCTCGAATGCGTCACGGCGATCGCTCCAGCCCGCCGAGTTCAGCGGCCCACCATTTTCCGCAGACCCGGACGTGTCGACTGTGCAGCTGTGGGGATCGGAAATGTACGCGTAGGTGCTGACCAGGCATGATGCCCGCCACCCTTGTGTCTCGTGTTTGGTATCTTCTACCGATTCCTGGCTGCTCTAGGCATCTTGAGATCATCGTGCTTCGCCACCAACTCGCCGTCCTCCGCCGCTCCACGACAGGGTTTCAGGCACCGGCACGCTCCAAGCACTGCCCAAAGTCCCTTGTCGCCGTCGACGTCTGGTCGTAGCGTCGCAAGCAGCAACGAGAATCCCCTACTAACAGGAGCACAGCACCATGACCGTCCGGCAGAACCTCGAAGATCAATTCGACGATGTCCAGAATGGCTACCGCAAGCTCGTCGACGAGATCGAAGAGCAGCTTCGCGACATGGAGAAGCAGCTCAGCGATGCGCTCGACGACGTGCAGGAACAGCTCCCCGACGACGCTGCAGAGATGCTGCGGCGTGTGCGGGACATGAACCGGTCCATGCGCAAGCGTCTGGCATCGGCGTCCGAACACGCCCTCGATGCCACGAAGGAGGCCGTCGAGGCGCTCGGCGACGCCACCGATCGCCTGACGGGTCGGGCCAAAGACAAGGGCAAGGCGAAGAAGAAGACCGCCGCAATCAAGGCGGCCGCAAAGAAGCCGGCGGCGAAGAAGCCAGCCGCGAAGAAGCCAGCCGCGAAGAAGCCAGCCGCGAAGAAGCCAGCAGCGAAGAAGCCAGCAGCGAAGAAGCCAGCAGCGAAGAAGCCAGCAGCAAAGAAGCCAGCAGCGAAGAAGCCAGCCAGGCAGAAGAAGCCAGCAGCAAAGAAGCCAGCAGCAAACAAAGTGGCCGCAGAGAAGCGCGGCGCCCCGAGCGCAAGCTGGAACAAAACCGAGCTCTACGACGAGGCCACCCGCCTCGACATCGCCGGCCGGTCCGGCATGTCGAAGGACCAGTTGCTGAAGGCCATCGAGGCCGCCTGAACCTTCGCGTGCCGTTCTTCAGTCGGCAGTTCCGACCGGCTGCCGCCGACCGCCAAGTCGTGGTCACAGGGCGTGACTCCCCACGGTCGACCGTGCGACACTGCGACATGACTCCGTACGAGGCAATCATCAGCAAGCGCGACCTGCGGGTGTACACCGATCAGCCGATCGGCGACGACGTGATACACCGGATCCTGCAGGCCGGTCGGATGGCGGGCAGCGCCAAGAATTTGGAGTCGAACCGCCTTATCGTCGTGACCGACCAGCAGGTGCAGGACGCATTGGCACAGGCCGGCGACTACGCGTCGTGGATCGGGAGCTCGGCGGTCGTAGTCGGGTTCGCCTCGCCGGCGGATCAGCTGCGCCTCTTCGACGTTGGGCGTCAGGCCCAGAACATGATGATCGCCGCTCATGCTGAGGGCCTCGGCAGCTGCCCGGTAACACTCGGCCATCCCGACAAGGCACGGGCCGCGGTCGGACTGCCCGACGACTGGGTTATGCCGATGGTGATCACACTCGGCTACCCCGTGGAGGATCATCCCGACAGCCCGCTCAAGCGGTCGCGCGTGCCGCTCGACGAGCTCGTCCGACACGACCGCTGGGGCTGAGCGGGCCGAGAACCTCGAAACGGACCCGAAATCACCTCGATCCGTGACGAGCGACCGGCTCACAGCCCGGACCGTACATGGGGCCGACGATCCGGTCCGCGGTCTACGCCCAGTCGAGCCGCGGCTTCGGTCCACGAAGTCCGCTCGTGCCTGGAGGAGGCCGGGTTCTCGTGATGGCCCCCTACAGCGACATGGGAGGTGAACCTTGGTTCGGATGCACGTCGCAAGCAGTGCCCAAACCGTCCAGGTCTTGTCCGGAAGGCTTCACTTCACAGTCGATGGCGAGAAACTCGACTTGGACCCTGGATCCTGGCTACACATGGCACCCGGCGCTCCCCACTCGCTTGTCGCCACCGAACCAACAGTCATGCTCTTGACGCTCATCGGTTCCTGAGCGAGCCACGCCTTGGCGACCCAGGATCGTTCACAGATTCGGGGTTCAATCCCGGGGGTGTACCCCAAACCCTTAGGCCCTAGAAACCTTTTACCACTGATCTACCGCAGGGAAGGCAGGTACTCAATCGATCGGCGCCGGCGGCGGTCCGAGCACTTGGATGCCGAACTGGGCGCACACCTCGGCGACGTGGCCGGGGTCGAACTCCTCGGGTTCGGGGATCACGGCGTCGTCAGTGGCCCGCCCGAGGGTCGCCACAAAGCGTTCGAATTGTGCCGGGGTCGAAACCTGCAGCACCTGTGCAGTCTCGGAGCGCACTTGGAACGTGTGCGGACGACCCCGGGGTAGCCAAACAACGGCGCCCGTGGTGTGTACCGCCTCGGCGTCGCCGCAGGAGAACCAGATCTCGCCGTCGATGATGTAGAACAGCTCGTCTTCGACGTCGTGACTGTGGAGGGGCGGGCCGAAGTTCTTCGGTGCGTGGAACTCCATCACCGTCATCTCTCCGTTGGTTTCCTCGCTGGAGAGTTTGGCGGTGAAGAGGTTGTTGAGGAAATGGAAGTGCTGGCCTTCGCCTCGTGCAACAAGTGTTGGGCTCTGAAGTGTCATGCCTCGACACTACGAATCGGCGCAGGAGAGCGGTATCCCATGAGCTGGTGGAGTTGATTCCCATTTGCGGGGCCCGCACCCCGCAAATGAGGGATGGAGTGAGCCCGCCCGATGTTCTAGCGTGTGGCCATGAGTATCGCGTCGTTCACCGCAGCACGTGATCGGTTGATCGCAGCCGCCGATGCAGTGCTGACCGGCGAACAAGCGTGTGCGGAGATTGCGCTCGCTTTGGCTGAAGTCGCACCCCACGATGCAAGTGCGGTGATGACCACCGACCCGGAAACTCACCTCCCGGCGGGCGGCCACGTCGCCGGTTTCGATGCATCCGAATGTGTGCCGTTCTGGGACAACGAGCTGCTCGATCCAGACTTCAACAAGTTCAACGACCTGGCCAAGAGCATCGAACCCGTGGCCACCCTGGCCGAGGCGACCGACGGCGACCTCGCCCGGAGTCCTCGGTTTCAGAAGCTTTACGAGGCGGCCGGCGCCAGCGACGAACTGCGTGTCGTGTTCATGTCAGGGTCCTCGTGTCTCGCCATCGGTGCATTCGTGCGGTGTGACGGGGCACTGTATGCACCACACGAGGTACGGGATGTCCGCAACCTGCTGGTTCCGGCTGCCCGTGTGTTGCGCAGTGCGTTGGGCCAGATGGCTGAGCCCCTGACGGAGCGGGGACCGGTGGTCGTCATCCTGGATCAACAGAATCAGGTTGTGTCGATGTCTGCTGACGCTGACGAGGTTCTCGCCGATCTTCGGATTGCGGTGGACACCGAGTTGCCAGGGACCATCATCGTGGCCGCGTCGCGGGCGAGAGCCAGCCGCTCGACCACCAGGCTCACCACACGGTTGCGGGGCAGCAGCGGCCGCTGGGTTCGGCTTCACGTGTCGCCGATGGCCGGGAACGAGGGCACGGTGTCGGTGACGATCGATGCGGCAGCTGCGGGCGATCTGGTGCCGATCCTCCTGGACTCCTATGGACTGTCCGCTCGCGAAACCGACATCGTGTTACTGGTGTGCAGAGGTATCGGCACGAAGGAGATCGCAGCGGAACTCTCGATCTCGGTTCACACCGTACGCGATCACCTCAAGTCGATCTTCGAAAAGGCCAACGTCAACAGCAGAGGTGAGCTGGTAGCGGGACTCTTCACAAACCATTTCCTCGACCGGTTCCACACCAGCGTTCTTCACACGTAGTCGCACAACTGCGGTTTCTGGACGGGTCAAGACCCCGGGGGCGAGTCAACAACTTCCTCGGATGAAGAAGTGGCTGTGTCGAGGGCGTCGACGCTACAGGGGTGGGGCCACCAATCCTGGGGCTTAGCGTTGATTCCAGGCGCTGTACCCGGAGATGTCCGCGTATTTCCACGAGCCGCCGGTGTCGTCGTTGGTATCGGCCGCCTGATCGAACAGTTGAATACCGCGGGCAGCCTGCTCGGGAGGCATATACATGTTCCACCCGAGGATCGAGATGTCGTCGATGGAATCGTGGTCAATGCGGCGGTTCCGGCCCTCGTAGACGGCCAGGTCGAACCAATCCCGAGCCTTCTCGTCGTCGGTGAGGATCATGCCGCCCTTGCCGATGGGCAGGATCTTGCGGATGTGGAACGACAAGCAATGGAACGTGCCAGGCTCGTACATACCCTTGGTGAAGCGTGTGGCCCCATCGATGACCGGATAGGGGCTGAGCGGGTACGCACCGGACCACTCGATGTCATCGAATTGGGGCTTGCAGCCGGCGTGGATTATCAATCCCGGAACCGACAGATAGGTCTTCTCCGGGATGGTGATCTCGCCCGACGCTCCGAGGAACTTGAGACAGAGGAACATTGCGTTGGTGCAACTGTCGAGCGCAACGGCGTAACGGGAACCGGCGTAGTCGGCGACCTTCGCCTCGAAGGCGTCGACCACATCCCATGGATCGTCGACGACGAATCCCTCGGCTCGCAACTTCGGTATGACTGACTCCAATGGCTCGTACATCAGGCCTCCTCGAATCTGGCGTAGTAGCTCCCCAGTCGGAACTTCTTCCCAGACGTGATCGAGGAGATGCCGTTCCCGACTGGACGCTCGCGGTACAAGCGAAGGGGCAGGACACGAAAGTCAAGACTGATTCTGGTTCGGTCCGTCATATTCTCTTGGTTCCCGTGCCGGCAACGGTTGCCGTCGAAGCGCACGAACTGGCCGTAGTCGAGCTCCATCGGCGCAAAGTCACCGCGGTCGGGTTCGGACTCCGCCCAGACCGCAGCGGTGCCGTGACACTCGGTCACCGGGAGGATGAAGTTGATCTCGCCGGTCGGATGGTTGTGATCTTCGTCGCCATCGCTGTGCCATTTGTGGACCGCCTTGTCCTCAGGCAGATGAACCCGGAACGAAGGCTGGTACTGAAAAATGAACGGCTCACCGATTATGGGGGTGACGACGTCGGCGACAAAGGTGCGGTAGAGCTTCCGGAAGCACGAGGGTTCGACGTTGACCGCCCGGTAGAAGGTCTCGTGATACGGGGTCTTGCTCTCGGTCTCGAAGACCAGCGGGAGCTCCGGCATCAGTTCGCTGCGACGGATGTGAATCTCCTCGAGCTCATCGCACCCAAAGATGTTCGCAATGTGAGGCCGGAATGGGTGTTTGTCCACATCGTAACTGAAAATCTCCGCCGACTTCTTCGTGTCAATCCGCATCCGCACCACCATCTCCGCTTAGAGAACTCCGTCCAATCCGCAACGGCACAGGGTACAAAACGCGTGGCAGAGCGTCCAATAGTTGTTCGCCAAACCGCAAGATTGCCCACGGGTGGAACCGTGGCCCTGGATGACGCCACCAGCGGCCGAGAGTTCGTGATCGAGGCAGGTTTTGTGTCTGCCTGTTCTCGACTTGTCCAAAGGTTGGGGGATGGGCTGCCCAGCGGTATTCGCTCTCGGGATGATCTCGTCTGAACCCGCAGGGCACCCAGCCAGTGAACAGGCGCGACCGCTCGTCCTACACTGCGCCGTTATGTCGTTGGCGCTACGTTCCCACCCGTCCTTCACCGGTCGTCCCGGCCCCCTTCTCATCGTCATCGCCGACGGTGTCGGTGTGGCGCCGCCCGGCCCGAGCAACGCCGTGACCACGGCCGGGACGCCGCACCTGGATGAACTCACGAACAGTGAGTTGTCCACGGAGCTGATGGCGCACGGCCCCGCGGTCGGACTCCCCTCCGACGACGACATGGGCAACAGCGAAGTCGGCCACAACGCCCTTGGTGCGGGTCGCATCTTCGCCCAGGGCGCCAAGCTGGTGAACCGGGCCTTGAAGAGCGGTGCGATCTTCGAATCCGACGTCTGGAAATCGGTCATCGAACACGGTTCGGGAGGCACGCTGCATTTCATCGGGCTGCATTCCGACGGCGGAGTGCATTCGAACAACGAGCACCTCTATCAGATGCTCCGACAAGCTGCAGCTGAGGGCGTGATGAGCGCGGCGGTCCACATTCTGCTCGATGGCCGCGATGTGCCGGCGCGGTCGGCGCTGACATACATCGAAAAGACCGAAGCGGTACTCAACGAGCTGAGCACCGACGGTCGCAACTACCGGATCGCGTCCGGTGGCGGACGCATGAAGATCACGATGGACCGCTACCAGGCGGACTGGCCGATGGTCGAACGAGGCTACCGCTGCCACACCCACGGCGAGGGTCGAGCATTCACCTCAGCGATCCAGGCGGTGGAGACGATGTACGCCGAAAGCGAAACGGGCGACCAGTACCTCGGCGATTTCGTGGTTGTGGATGAGGCTGGTGAGCCGGTCGGCACCATGCACGACGGTGATGCCGTCGTTGTCTACAACTTCCGTGGCGATCGCTCGATCGAGATCTCGCGTGCCTATGAAGAAGCCGACTTCGACATTTTCGATCGCACAGGCGCACACGGAGAGCCGGCGCCGGACGTCTTCTTTGCCGGGATGTTGCAGTACGACGGTGATGCGCTGATTCCCAAGCAGTATCTCGTGGCGCCGCCGGCAATCGATCGCACGATGGGTGAATACCTCTGTGCCGAGGGTGTCCGGAGCTTCGCCATAAGCGAAACGCAGAAGTTCGGCCATGTCACCTACTTCTGGAACGGCAACAAATCGGGCTACATCGACAAGTCGCTGGAAACCTACATCGAGATCCCGTCGGACAACGTCGAATTCGACACGACGCCGCCGATGAAGGTGCGGGAGATCACCGACGAGACGATCGATCTGCTGCGCAGCGGTGAGTATCGGTTCGGGCGACTCAACTTCCCCAGCGGCGACATGGTTGGGCACACCGGAAACCTCGATGCGACAATCGAAGCGATGGAGGTGATCGACGAGTGCATGGACCGGCTGGTCCAGGTGATCGATGAACTCGACGGAGTGCTGATCTACACCGCCGACCACGGCAACGCTGACATCATGTACACCGAAAGCGACGGCGTACGATCGCCGAAGACATCACACACGCTCAGCCCCGTACCGTTCGCGATCCACGACCCCAACTACGACGGTGAATACCACATGGCCCAGCCCGTCGCCGGCGCAGCACCCGGGCTCGGCAACGTCGCCGCCACCGTGTTCAACCTGCTCGGCTTCGAAGCCCCCGACGACTACCTGCCCTCGCTGATCATCTTCTGACCCAGACTCGATTTCCGCCACGCACGGAGTTGGTCCTGGTAGTTCGAGGTCGGTCGGACAGAATCTCGAGCCCAGCTCGCCGGGCCGTCGATTCTTGTGGCCGGAGGGGTTGCGGTCCGTGGCCGGGGGTGCGAACATGTGTTCGTTCTAGGGCCAGCGGGTAGGTGAGGAGGCGACATGAGTCTGGACGTTGGTGGCGGCCTGGCGGTCGAGCAGGTGCGCGGAACACCCTGGCAGGGTCTGGTGGCCCCGACGGGTTTGAAGGTGGCGGCCGTAACGATCGAAGAACAGAACAGTCGGTGCAGGCTCGGCATGACGCTTCTGGATGGGGTGCGTATCGTTGATGTCTCCAGGGAGCCCCACGTGTGGTTGGCCCGGTTTCGTGCCGCAGCGCTCGATAGCGGTGAACATCCAGACCGGTGGGCCCAAGCCGTGGCGGCCAGCCTGGACCGGTGCGGGGTATCGCACGCCTGGTGGAACGAACGTGTGGACAGCGCGCCCGTCGCGGTCGCAACTGCAGCAGCGTGGCCCCTGCTACGCCCCAGCGTGATCCAGGGGTTCGTTCCGCCAGGCCTGCCACGGTGGGCAGCCCGGTGGTGTGCATCACCAACGCTGCAACACGCTGTCCGGACCGAGTTGGACGGTCGAGGAACGCGAGCCGTCACACGGTTGGCAGGTGCACACATGGCAGGACCGGTCGCATGGTGGCCGCTCGCTCTCATGCTGGCCCTGCGACAGTTCGATCAGGGATGGACCGCACGAATTCTCGACCAGATCGGCGACGACTACTGCTGCGACGACCTCGACTTCGCACTCTTGGCGGCCACACTGGGACGGTCCCGACCCGAGCACGTTCTGCGGCTGGTCGCTTCGGTCCAGGACGCTGGAGGGCCCCGCCGGCTGCTCACCGGACTGGAGAACCTCAACCGGATCGGACCGACCCGGCGACTCCCTGCCGAAATCGATGCTCTCGAACAAGTCGTGGCAGCCACGCTCCCCGAGCAACCGCCCGCGCGCCCTTTGGCCCCGACCCGTCGGGCAGCGGGACGCAACTCAAACAGCCGGCGTCGACGAACCATCCAGAATCAGCCCACCGACAACCAACCCCCGGCGCCACGGGAGGAGTTGTTCGACCATCCCGAACATTGGCGCCGCCTACACCGGGCCAGATCCGGCGAAATCGACCTGCTTCTGCCCGAGGGGCCAGCCCAATTGCGGCGATGGGGCGGTGCCCTCCAAAACTGCTTAGGCGGCTTCGACATCGCCATAGCCGACCAACGAATGCTCATACTCGCCATCCGACACCGCGAGGTAATCCGAGGTGCGGTCTCGATCGACCCTGTCACCCACAGGATCCTCACGATCGAAGCCGCCGTGAATCGTCTCCTACCCCCCGCCGTCGTCGACACCGTCACCCGCATCCTCGTCAACGGCGGTGCCATCCGAGCCACTTAGCTCCTCGGCATTGCTGGAACTGACCGAGGCGAAAATGTCCATGACCAGCGACAAGTGCCGGAATAGTTCTCTGAAATGCCTTAGCTGACGTGGTCAGGAGCCGACTGGCCCATTATGCAAATGGTGCGAGGGAGAAAACTAGGTAAGAACATCGCCCGATTGGCCAACGACTCGATGGCGTGGATGCTCGCCATAGGGCTGGCGTCAGCACTGCGCTACTCCGCCTCTGGTTCAAGCCCTGATTGGGACGGGATCTTCTTGCTGTTCGCCATCGCACTCACATCAAACCTTGGCTGGAGCACGTTCAAGGGCACCCATAGCGGCAAGTACCCGGTTGGCAGTACGGAAGAGATCTTCGCCATTGTGCAGGTCTGGCTCGCAACCGCAATGGTGATACTGATCGCCAACTTCGCCTTTCTGGGTCGGCCGGTTCCAATTCTGGCAGTCGCCGCAGCCCTCCCACTGGCGCTGATGCTGATGTTCGGCGGCCGGTTCCTGTATCGGGCCTATCGCGACAATCACCTGAAGGGCGCTTCTCAGCAGCATGGTAAGTCCCGGGTTGTTGTATTCGGTGCGGGCGAGGGTGGAGAGCAGATTATTCGGGCCATGCTGCGGGACCCGCAGTCTGACTACGCCCCGGTCGCGCTGTTGGACGACGCTGACACCAAGGCTCGCCGCGAGATCATGGGCGTGCCGGTTATGGGTGGGCGCCACGACCTGGCTGAGGTCGCCGACGCCACCGACGCCTCAACGTTGCTGATCGCAGTTCCCTCAGCCGATTCGGCCCTGATCGCCGAACTCGACGAGTCCGCCAAGCGTGCTGGCCTGGACGTTCGAATTCTGCCCTCAACATCGGAGTTGCTTGGCATGCTCAGCATCTCCGACATCCGCGAACTCACCGAAGCTGACCTGCTGGGCCGCACAGAAGTTGAAGTCGACCTCGACTCGATCACCGGGTACATCACAGGCAAACGAGTCCTCGTCACCGGAGCCGGCGGGTCAATCGGTTCTGAACTATGCCGCCAACTGCACCAGCTCGCTCCCGCCGAACTCTTCATGCTGGATCGGGACGAATCGGCCCTCCACGGCGTCCAATTCTCCATCGAAGGCCGGGCGCTCCTGGATACTCCCAACCTCATCGTCGCCGACATCAGGGACGCCGAACGCATCAACGAGATCTTCGCCCGTCACCAACCCGACGTTGTCATCCACACCGCGGCCCTCAAACACCTCACGTTGCTGGAGAACCACCCCGACGAAGGCACCAAAACCAACGTCAACGGAACCTACAACTTGCTGGAAGCAGCCAAGGCCAACGGTGTCGAAAGATTCGTAAACATTTCAACCG
This sequence comes from uncultured Acidimicrobiales bacterium, assembly GCA_963751955.1. Taxonomy (GTDB): domain Bacteria; phylum Actinomycetota; class Acidimicrobiia; order Acidimicrobiales; family SZUA-35; genus JABDIY01. The sequence goes on from CAVVWM010000009.1 coordinate 25,045, forward strand.
ACAAAGCAGCCAACCCGACGAGCGTGCTGGGGCGCACCAAGCTCATGGCCGAACGACACACCGCCAAAGCCGCCCAGGACACCGGACTCCCCTACCTATCAGTCCGGTTTGGCAACGTTCTTGGGTCACGCGGATCAGTCCTGCCCACGTTCAGGGACCAAATCGCCATCGGGGGCCCGATTACCATCACTGACCCCGACGTCAGCCGCTACTTCATGACCATCCCTGAGGCCGTACGACTGGTTCTGCAATCGGGCGCCATAGGGCTACCCGGAGAGATCTTGATTCTGGACATGGGCGAACCCGTGAAGATCGTTGACATGGCCAAACGCCTCATCGCCCACTCCGGCAGGAACATCAACATCACCTATACCGGTCTCCGGCCCGGCGAAAAACTTCACGAAGAACTCATCGCCAACGACGAACACGCCGAATCCCGCCAACACCCCAGAATAACCCACACTCAAGGCCAGCCCGCAGGCACCAACCCGGAAGAGGACCGGTGGCTCGCAGGGTTGCTGGATTCGGGCGAACCCGTACGGGCGATCACCTCAGTAGCCGGTTAGGAATCAGCGCTAGCCGACCCCTTCGCTACAACGAAGAGATGCCAATGGCCGGTCGACGCGGCCAGTCGTCTGAGACCTATTTCAAAACGAAGCCGACAACGTCTCCTCCAGGTCGGCGTTCGGGTTGATCCAGAAGTTGAAGTATTCGGTGCCCGACAAATCGGTCGGGCTGGTGCGGCCGAAGCATCCATAGAAGCCGGGCGTGGTGCTGCCCGAGCCCCAGCCGGTCTCAAGCGAGAACGCGCCGCCCAGTGCGGGCGGGAAGTCGACCTCATGTTGGTCGCCGCGCCGCCGTCGAACCAACTGCTCAGCGGCGCGCTGAGGATCATCCACTGGTCGTCTAACCCTGTGGATGTGGTAGAGGCATACGGCGCGTTCACCCATTGAAGGAAGTGACTGAGCTAGGGTCGCCAACATGGGTGCGGTTGTAGCTTTTGCCAACCAAAAGGGTGGGGTCGCGAAGACCACAACCGTTCAGTCTCTGGGTGATGCGCTCATCGAGCGGGGGCGAACCGTTCTATTGGTTGATCTGGACCCCCAGGCGTGTTTGACCTACGCCGTCGGACTCGACGCCGACAGCCTGGACGGAACACTTCACGAGGTTGTGGTCGGTCGTTCCAAGGCCGAGGAGGTTCTGGTCGAGCTGAGTCCTGGCCTAGCAATTCTTCCCTCATCGATCGACCTTGCAGGCGCTGAAGTCCACCTACTCACCAAGACCGGTCGCGAGTTCGTACTCGCCCGGGCGTTGAAACGGCTGATTCGGAACTACGACTTCGTGCTGCTCGACTGTGGACCATCGCTCGGTGTTCTCACGATCAACGGCCTGACCGCCGCCACCCACGTCGCGATCCCCTTTCAGGGAGAAACGCTGAGCCACCGGGGCGTGGGGCAACTGCTCGACACCGTCGACGATGTGCGAGCGTTCACCAACAAAGACCTCAAGATCCTGGGCGGGATCGCAACGATGTTCGAAGGTCGTACGCGACTGGCTCACCAGGTACTCAGCGACGTCACCAATGTGCACGAAATCGAGGTTCTTCACCCACCGATCCCAAAGTCGGTACGCGTCGCCGAAGCGCCAGGGCATGGCCGATCGGTGCTTGCTCACGCCCCCAGATCCAAACCGGCCGAGGCGTATCGGGAACTGGCCGCCACTCTCGAGGCCCGCACATGACCGAGCCCCGACGCCGCCGAAAGCGCAACCCTGATCCACTGGGCAAGAACGCGCTCTTCTCGCCGCCACCCTCTCCAAACCCCAGGGTCAAACCGGCTGACGAGCAACCTGGTCGGCCCGACCAAGGCGTCAGAGCCCTGTATTCCACCGCAGGCGAACCGCGATTGGGCACGGTCGTCATGGAGTGCTCTGACTGCCTCGTGCGCACCCGGGTCTCGCTTCACGATGTGACCAGTCGAATACTGCGGTTCTCGATCTGGATTCCGGGAAAGAGCCACAGCCGCTGGCTCTTGTGTCCCGCATGTGAACAGCGCACGTGGTCACGGATTCGCTGGACCGGCTGAGCCAACCCCGGGACCAAGGACCGTGGCCGCGGTCGCTGAGCCCGCTGTAGGGTTCGCTCATGGAAAACGACGCATCGAGCCGCGACATGACCGAGGCCGAAGCCATGATGTGGTCGATCGAGCGCGATCCGTGGCTTGCTCCGAGCGGTGGATCGATCACGATCTACGACAAACCGCTCGACTTCGATCGATTCCGTGCGGCCGTAGCCAGTGCCATCGAAGCCGAACCAAGGCTCACCCAACACGTCATCGATCCACCGGCACCGGTGGCCACCCCACACTGGGAAGCCGACGACGAGTTCGACATCGACTGGCATGTACGTCGCATCGGCGCCCCCGGCGACGGGAGTCTCAGCGACCTTCTCGACTGGGCCGTGCTGTTTCTCGAAGATCCCTATGACCGCACCCGACCGCTGTGGCAATTCGTTGTGCTCGACGGCGTGGAGGGTGACCGCGGAGCCCTCGCCATGAAACTCCACCACGTGGTCGCTGACGGGAAGGGTTTTGTTCGCGTGATCGCTGCCTTCACAGATTTGGAGCGTGATCATCTACACCCCGAACCTTCGGTCGAGAAGCCCTCAGCCGCGGCCAACCCGCCAGACCACGGGGGCGTTGGGGAGTTCGTGGCCGACGCCCTGCGCCGTCCGATCTCCGCCGGTCGAACGATCCTCGACGTGCTCACCCACCCCAACAAGATGGTGGAGTTTGGGCGCGAGGTGGAAACTGCGCTCCGAGCGACGAATGACCAACTACATCCCGCCGGATCACCGCTGTGGCGGAAGCGATCCCGCCGACGCCACGCTGAGGCGATCAGCATCCCATTCGATACCGCCCGCCAGACCTGGAAAGCTCTGGGCGGGACACTCAACGACTTCTTCATCACGGGCGTAGTCGATGGCGCCTCTCGGTACCACCAGACCCTGGAGGCCGATCTCGAGCGGCTGCACATCACCTTCGTTGTGAGCACTCGTCGACCCGATACCAAGGAGTCAAACGCCTTCACCCCGATTCCCCTCTACGTTCCAGCCGCACCGATGGACGTCGTCGACAGGTTCACCACCATTCGCGACCTACTGCACGCCAAGCGAGAGGAGGTGCATGGAGGCGGACCAATGGCCGCTCTAGCGGTCGTGGCGAACCTCCTTCCGAGCCCACTGGTCAGCAGTGTCACCCGTGCCCAGGCTGCTCACATCGACATTGCTACCAGCAACCTGCCCGGCTACCTCGGCGATAGCTACGTGGCCGGCGCAAAAACGATGCACACCTATGCCTTGGGCCCGGTGGCGGGCACTGCGTGCAACATCACCCTGTACACCACCGCTGGTTCGATCGACATATGCCTTCACATCGACCCGGCAGCGATCGAGGATCCGGGTCTTCTCCGCCAGTGTGTGCAGGAGGCCTTTGATGATCTACTCGCCAGCGATCGCCCAATGTGACCGCCACGCTGAGCTACGAGGTGCAATCGGTCCACGGAAAGATCGAACGACGCATCTACGCCCCGTACATCGTTGCCGAGGTCGAGGTGCAAGCGTCGGGCATTCACGAGGCCGCTGAAGCGGGCTTCCGCCCGCTGGCTGGGTACATCTTCGGCAAGAACGTTCCGAATGACAAGATCGCAATGACAACCCCTGTGACGGCGGAAGCGTCCGGCGAGAAGATCGCAATGACTGCGCCGGTTACATCATCTGAACGAACAGACGGCACCTACGCCGTGCGGTTCTCCATGCCCTCGGAGTGGACGATGGAGACCCTGCCCGCGCCCGAGTCGCCCGGGGTGCGGCTCATTCCGGTCGCTGAGCACGGGGTTCTGGCGATGAAGTTCCGAGGCAAAAGCGACTCCGGCCGAATCGCTTCGGCATCTCAGGAGCTTGCCGCATTTGCTGCCGAGCAGGGTCTGGAAACCGAGGGTGAACCGGTATGGGCTGGGTACAGTGCTCCCTACATTCCAGTTCCACTTCGCCGCTGGGAAATGCTGTTGAAGGTAACTGAGTCGCACACCTAAGGAGACCGCGGATGAATCAAGAACAACTGGCCAAGATCAGCGCAGGAAACGGCTTCGTCGCCGCCCTCGATCAGAGTGGGGGCAGCACCCCCAAAGCTCTGCGTCTCTACGGAGTCGAGGAAGACGAGTACAGCAACGAAGACGAGATGTTCGATGCGATTCACACCATGCGTTCCCGCATCATCACCAGTCCTGCCTTCACCGGCGATCGGATTGTGGCCGCCATCTTGTTCGAACAGACAATGGATCGTCAGATCGATAGCCGCGACACCGGTGACTACTTGTGGGCTGTAAAGAACGTGGTCCCGGTCCTGAAGGTCGACAAGGGTCTCGCTGACGAGGTCGACGGCGCTCAGGTGATGAAGCCGATTCCCGGACTCGATGAGTTGCTCTCCCGCGCCGTCGAAAAAGGCATGTTCGGTACCAAGATGCGCTCGGTGATCAAACTGGCCAACGCCGCTGGCGTCAAGGCAGTAGCGGACCAGCAATTCGAGATCGGCCACCAGATACTGGCAGCCGGGTTGGTTCCCATCATCGAACCCGAGATCGACATCAACAGCCCTGAGAAAGCCGGCGCCGAGGCCTTGCTACTCGACGCACTTATCGCTCACGCCGATCAGTTGGATGGCCAGCAGGTAATGCTGAAGCTGACCTTGCCAGAAGAAGCCAACTTCTACTCTGCGCTGATCGAGCACCCCGGCATTCTCAAGGTGGTGGCTCTGTCAGGCGGATACTCCCGAGACGATGCGAACGCACGGCTGGCACAGAACAACGGAATGATCGCCAGTTTCTCCCGAGCCCTCACTCAAGGTCTCTCTGCCCAGCAGACCGACGACGAGTTCAACGCCACGCTCGACCAATCGATCCAGAGCATCTACGACGCCTCGATCACCTGAGAAACGATCCACCTGGGTCCGCCAGCTGAACCACTTCCTGGGCGCAACCCCACGACAGGATGAAGCCGGCTCCTCCATGCCCGTAGTTGTGCACAACCGAGCGATCATGGTTTAGCTGTTCGTGTTCCACCCGTACCCTCGGGCGGCTCGGACGCAACCCCACGCGCACGTCGAGGACCTCCAGTCCTGCAACGCGCTCATCGAGGCGAGCACAGTCGGAAAGAATGCGCGCCGTGATCGCTGGGTCGGGCTCCACATCGGAACAACCAATCTGGCGTTGCCCCCCGAGAATGACCTCGCCAGAAACGCGGATACACGTAGGTGACCCGGTCAGGATCAGATTCGTCGGCAACACCCTCACGAATCCCGGGATTGGTTACTGACACCACCTGACCCCGGATCGGATGAACGGTCAGGTCATCGGCGAGCTCAGCGGCGCCAAGACCCGAACAATTGACAACGATGTCACCCTCCACGTCCTCCAAGCGGTCGAACCCGCCCGGTGTGACCGTTCCCCCACCTCGCAGCAGCAGCGCGGTCAACCATCGCAGATAGATCGGGGGCTCGATCACGAATCCATCGATTTCGAACCCACCGGCATAGCCCGCGGGGAGAACATGTGATTCAAGCCGTCGAACATACGGGGTTGTCTCCCACCACGTGTGGGGTGGCTCCCTTCGCTCCAGCTCGCGCTGACGCATTGGCACAACCCCGCTCGTGGGGTCCTCGGAGATGGAGGCAAACCGTGCGCGGCTGGTAAGTGCCCACTGCCGGGTCGACTCGTGTGGTTCCGACATCGTGGCCGTCCACACTGCGGCTGCCACCACAGACACGGTCGACTCGAAGGTTTCGCGCGCTACAACGTGAGCATCCCAGCCTGCTTCGCGCATCGCCACCGCCGTTGTCAACCCGGAAACACCCGCACCAACGATCGTCGCTCGCATCAGCTACGAGGGTAGACAGTGGATCGGCTCAGTTATCGATCCACGATTCTTCTGAGACACCAAGACCGTCGGCTATTCGGTTGGCATAGGCGTAGTACGCGGTGACTTCGACGATGTCGAGGATGTCACGATCGGAGAATCCCGACGAGCGCAACGCCTGCACGTCGGTCTTGGCCATCTGCCCCGGTGTCCTGGTCAGCTTCACCGCATACGCCAGCATCGCTATCCGCGAATGAGACAGCTGCGCCTCGCGCCAGTCCGTCTCGATCAGGGCCAGCAGTTCGTTGTCGTGAAGAAGTCGACGCAGACCGCGCCGGTGGTGAGCCACTCAATAATGGCATTCATTCTCCAGGCTCACGACGAGCGCGATCATTTCCCGATCGACCTTGCGCAAGGTTGCCGTACCGGCCATTGCGGATTCGTACAGACCGTGGTGAGCGGCGAGACCTCGGGGGTTCGGCGAATGGACCGCCATGATGTGATCCACTCGGCCGTGTTCTCCATCGACGACCTGACCATACAGTTCGGCGAGTTGGCTGGAAGGGTCCGCAGTCCATACCTCGTCGGGAACCGTTTCGATCCAGGCTTTCCCGTTGCGCTCGTCATTCACACAAACATTCTGACATACACGCTGATCACTTCAACCCTTGGCGTTGGCAGCGCGCTGCAACCGGCCCGCCGACGTCGCGGGAAGCCCGTAGAGCAGAAGCGCAGCCACGCCGGCGGCTGTGAAACAAGCGACGATCGCCCACGTGTAGGTATCGGTCCGATCGATCAGGACGCCGGCGGCCGGCGCACCTAGGAGAGCCCCTAGACCAGGACCGGTATAGAGCAGACCCAACAGTGATCCGAGGCCACTGATCCCCATGCGGTCGGCCACCACGATCGGTCCCAGCGCGACGAAACCTCCATAACCCACGCCGAGAACAAAAACGAAGCCGACCAGCATCACATACGAAGCTCCGGCGACGAGCCAGATCAGGAAGCTCGCAGTGTGAATCCAGAAACACGTGCGATACAGCCGGAAGGAGCCAAAGCGCAGGACGAGAGCACCAAAGCCGACCCGTGACAACACGCTGGCTCCACCCAGCACGCCGACCAGTACCGAAGCTTGGACCGCAGTGACACCCTGCTCCTTGGCATATTGGCCAACGAACACGAACGGCACGAACAGCGCAAGGCCCAAGCAGAACGACGAGAGGTGAAGCCGACGAAAGACAGGTGAGGCGACGGCATCACCGAATCGTCCCTGAGCACCCGAACCGTGACCCGGTGGTTTGGCGGCCAGGGGGATGCACAGCAGCAGAATCCCAGTGCCGACCAAACCGATCAGAACGTACGTGTCCCTCCATCCATACCGCTCGATCAGAGCCGCTGAAAGCGGCGACATGATCAACGTCCCCGCTCCGATACCGGCAACCGCCAACCCAACAGCGAGCGCCCGTTGGCGGTCAAACCATCCACCCACCATCGCAACCATCGGCACGTAGCCACAGGCAGCAGCGATACCGACACCGGCCCCGTACGTGATGTACCCGACAGTGATCGACTGCACACGGCTTGTCAGGAGAAGACCGACGAACAGGGAGACCGCACCGATCCCCAGCACGATGCGAGGACCGAACCGATCCAGGATCTTCCCGGTCACCATGCTCAGCCAGAAGAAGGTGAATGTTGTGATGCCGAAGATGACTGCCGTCTCCCCCGCGGCAGATCCGAACTCTTCGCTCATCGACTCGAAGAAGGCTCCGAAACTGTAGGCCGTCCCCAGGGTCACAGCCGAGGACAGGAACGCCGCCACCACCGTCAACCAACCTCGTCGTGAGTCGACCAATGCGACGGAGGTGGGCATCGAACGATCGTAGGTGCACCCCCGGTTACCAACGCATTCTCCATACACCCTGCGAGGGCGGTTTGGCCCAGCCGTCAACGGTGGGGAATGATGTCGCAGTGAGTTCAGTGGTGCGACGCCTACCCTCAACAGAGGGCGTGGAGGTTGCGCTGCACCACTTCGGTGGGTCCGGAGAAAACCTGCTCATTTGCCACGCCACCGGCTTCCATGGACGAGCCTATGAACCCTTTGCCCGCCGACTCGCCGAACACTTCACGGTCTGGGCTGTCGACATGCGGGGCCACGGGGCAACCGATCCCCCGGCCTCGGGCAACTTCGGCTGGACTCGGATGGCTGATGACGTGCGTGCCTGCATCGATGAGATCGGCGCTCCGGTGGTCGCATTCGGCCACTCGATGGGCGGAGCCACCATCGTGCTCACCGAACTGGCCCAGCCCGGCTCGATCCGAGCCGCCTACCTGTTCGAGCCAATCATCCTGCCCGGCCACCTCGACATGGTGGCCAATGACAACAGCATGGCTTCAGCGGCCCGCAAGCGGCGGCCTGAATTCGGCTCCAAGGAAGAAGTGCTCGAGCGTTACGGGAGTCGTCCACCCCTCAGTCTCCTCGAACCTGGGTCACTAGCCGCCTATGTTGAGCACGGCTTTGTCCCCACCGAACACGGAACCGTTCGTCTCTCGTGCGAACCCGAGCACGAGGCCCTCACCTTTGAAGCACCCGACAAACCCCGGGTGGCTGATCTAAAAGATCTCCAGATTCCCATGATGTTCGCTGCGGGCCTGGTCGAAGGAGACATGTCGCCGGCCCACTTTGCGCTCGCAGCAGCTGAAGGGGTTGAAGGCTCGATCCTGGTTCGCCACGACGACATCTACCACCTCGGCCCGTTGGAGAACCCAGACCTGATCGCCAACGACATCATCAAGTGGCTCCTGCCTGAGTGAGGGCATCAGATCGGAGCGGAAGTCTCACCCGACCACGATTCACCCCACCAGAATGCCGCCGCGGTTGCCGACCTCAATCGAGCCGTAGCGCTGCGTGAACACCCCTGGCAACCGACGGTCTCCAGGGACCGAGAGCCACAACCTCAGGAGATGGCGTGGTGTGCCAGGTTTGTCGACGAAGCCGGTGCGGTCGTGTAGCAGGCTGTGATTGTGGACGAATTGCATGTCCCCCGCCTGAAGCGTCATCGGCAAGTAGACCTCGGGATCGTTTGCGATGGAGTCGAACAGGTCCAGCGCTTCGATCATGTGCTGAGTAAGAGGCGGCGCATCATCGAACCGTGCAGCCGACTCGATGTACTGGCGTTGATACATCACCGTCAAGCGGTGATCGAACCAGCTCAAGATCGGGATGGTGAAAAAGTCGCGCTCGCCGGGCGGCACCTCACCCCGTCGGTCGGTGGCAACCGGGTCGAACAGCAGTGCGGTGAGTTCAGGATCTGCGTCGAGCATTCGGTTGTAGATCGCCGCAACGGACACCAAGAGCGAGTCACCACCCGATAGTGCGGTCTCGAGGCACATCAAGCCGACGACATCTGATGAGTCGGTATGGAACGTCTGGCGCCGATCGGTCTGGTAGATACGGACGTTGGGGTCGGCTGCGTCGGCACCTACGTTTCGCACGTGCCCGAGAAGATCACCGGCCGCGTTCTGAGATCGCAGAGAGCCGAGCATCGATCCGAAACTGGAGAAGACTCTGCCGGCTTCAACCGGCGTCAAGGCTTCGGTGGGCAGCCCTCGGATGAGCTGAAATCCTCGCCCACGCGTGAGTTCCCGACGCAAAGTGTCGATCTTTTTCGTCAACTCCAGCCCAGGATCCATTGAAAGAACCTGATCGATCTCGGTCTCGCTAAGCCTCCAGATCCACTCGTCGGAGTCGCGCATATGTGCGCCGGTCCAGACCAACGCACCGACCTGCGGCGGGGGAAGTTCGAATACCATCGGGATCGATCCTACTCAGTTGTGCTGCTTGGCCTTCAGTGCAGTACAGCACCTCCGCTAGCGTTGGGCAGATAGTGGGTTCGTCAGTGTTTCGCGGTTGGTACGTAGTTGCCGGCGTCTTCTCCACGCTGGCGGTGACCGCCGGCCTGGGTTTCTACAACGCTTCGGTGATCCTCCAGGCCGCCCGGACCGAATTGGATACATCGGTGAGCGCTGTGTCAGGAGCAACCGCATTGTTCTTCGCCGTCAGCGGAATCGTGAGTTTCGCGGCCGGCCCACTGATGGACCGGCTGGACGTGCGCTGGTTCTACCTGGCCGGTGGGATCGTCGGTGCGGTCTCGCTTGTGGGACTGCGATGGGTTGATTCTGTCCCTCTGCTCTATGTCTTCTTCACCTTCTTCGGCGCAGGCTTCGCCCTCGGCGGTCTCGTGCCGGGGACCAGTGTTGTCGCCCGCTGGTTCGCCGTGAGGCGCTCGGTAGCGCTGTCGATCGCAACCACCGGGCTTTCGGTCGGTGGAATCGCGATAACACCGTTCGCTTCAGCCCTGATCGACGACCGAACCCTCTCCGGGGCCGGGCCCATACTGGCGATTGCATGGCTCGTCGGCGTCGTACCGGTCGCGCTACTTCTGATCCGTTCGAATCCGGCAGAACTGGGCCTCTCCCCCGACGGAAAGACACAGAGTAAAGGTTCACCAACGCTCTCTGGAGCAACCTTTGTCCAAGCCCGCCAGACACGCTTCTTCCTCTACCTTCGCGATCACGTATGCGCTGGTGTTCATGGCTCAGGTCGGAGCGTTGGCCCAGTTGTTCAGCGTGGCCACCGAACGGGTGGACAAAGCCACGGCTGCCGCCACCCTCAGCGCACTGGCCCTGGCCAGTGTGGTGGGTCGACTCGCCGGCGGCCTCGTGGTCACCCGGCTCTCACCCCTCCGCATGACCATGAGCCTCATCCTGCTTCAGAGTGTGTCGCTGGTGTTGATCGCCTATGCAGACACGAGGGCCACCTTGCTGGGTGCGAGCATGGTTCTCGGGCTGAGCGTCGGGAATCTTCTTATGCTCCAACCCCTGCTACTGGCAGATGCGTTCGGTGTGGTCGAGTACTCCCGGATCTATGGCTTCGGGCAACTCTTCGCCACCGCCGGTGTTGCGGCGGGGCCCTTCATCCTGGGCGTGGCACGCGATCTTTGGAGCTATGAGGTTGCGTTCCTGTTTGGAGCAACAACCAATCTGATGGCAATCGCTACGTTGGTTCTTGCCGGCTCGGTCCAGTCGGCTCGATCCACATGGGAACCCGCCCTCAGCTGACCGACAGGGACCAGCCACATGACCGATGAAATGCAGCCGTATCCGTCGCCGGAATCCCTCGCTCAGTATCCGTTCACGCCGCACCCGTTCGTTGAGATACCCGAGGCGGAAATGCTCAGGCGAGCCCGTCGTTTCTACCACGAGATGGAACAACGGCGCAGCGCTAGGGTGTTCAGCGGCAAACCCGTCCCCCGGGAGTTGATCGAGCTCGCCATCGCCACGGCCGGTACGGCGCCCTCGGGGGCTCACCTTCAGCCATGGAGGTTTGTGCTTGTCGGTGATCCTGACGTGAAACGGCAGATCCGTGAAGCCGCCGAAGCAGAGGAACGCCAGAACTACGAAGGCGGGCGGATGAACGACGAATGGCAAGCGGCCCTCGCGCCACTGGGAACCCACAGCAACAAGGAGTACCTCGAGCGTGTGCCGTGGATCGTCGTGGTGTTCGAAGAACGGTTTCAGGTTCTGACCGACGGCTCGAAACGGCACAACTATTACGTCAAGGAGAGCGTGGGAATCGCATGTGGGATCTTCATCGCCGCCATCCACCAGATGGGACTGACCACACTGACCCACACACCCTCGCCGATGAAGTTCCTCAGCCACCTGCTCGAACGAGGCGACAACGAGCGTCCCAGCATCCTCTTTCCGATCGGCTATCCGGCACCTGGCTCGCTGGTGCCCGCCCTCGATCGCAAAGAGCTCGACCAGATCTTGGTCGACTTTCCGTAAGTACTTTCCGCCTTGAACCGTGTGACCAGTGGGCCCGACGCCCCATGCGACTCGCATCGTTCGGCCCAACTTGGTTCTCCAGGCTCAACCGAAGACCGGGACACGTGCCCACCCTTGCTGATGGGGCCTCAACCACCTAGTCGAACGTGCCGAGAGTAGTAGGACGACGCATTTCCGATCAGAGGTGACCCCAGGGTGTCCTACCGAACACAAGACCAAAGCGAAGAGACCGACCGCGCCGTGCGGTTCGGTTTTGTCGTGCTCGTCGGAGGCTGCTGTGCCGTTGTTGTTGCTGCGTTGGTGTTGATCTGGTCGGGCGTCACCACCGCGTCGGCCCGCTTCAGCGGTTCCACAACGAACGACAGATCGCTGTTCGAGGCAGCGGTGGTGGATGTAGTCGTTGGAACCACCGGCGGGGACGTCACCGAACTGCGAATCGATGCTGAGGGCCTCTACCCGGGCCGAGTGGTCGATCGCTGCCTTCCGGTGCAGTTCAATGGCTCGATCGACGGTGTTGCCGTCCGCCTCATCGGCCGGAACCGCGGCGGAACCGGACTCGACGAGTTCGTAGACACCGTTGTCGAAGTCGGGGAAGGAAGCGACAACGAATGCGGGGACTTCGTGATCGGGCGGACCGAATTCGAAGGAACGCTGGGAGATCTCTGGCAGCAACACGGTGACTTTGAAACCGGTCTCGAGATTCTCGAGTCGGCCAACGACGGAGACAACGCAACGGTCCGAATTCAGATGGAAGTCGAGTCGGACAACCAGGCCCAGGGGCTCACCGACCGCGTTCTCGATCCTGATCGAGGCGCGACCATGATCAAAACAGAGTCGGCCATCCGCTCGGGCCTCATTCCCACGGTCCAGCTGTTTCTGTGGCTGTTCCTCTACCTGTCATTGGTTCTCGGCGGCTGGGTTCTGCTCGGGTGGGGGTTCGGAGGGTGGGCTCCGGTCGTTGTCACCTCAGGTTCGATGGAACCGACCCTGAGCGTTGGCGACGTCTTGCTGATCGACAGCGATGCCGGATCGACTGCGGTGCAGCGCTCGATCATCGTCTTCGAACGAGGCGACGGCAAGATCGTTGCCCACCGAGTATTCTCAGTCGAAGCGGACGGGTTGGTCACAAAAGGTGACGCCAACCCGACACCGGATACGAGCAAGGTCGAGCCTGGCGAGGTATTGGGAGTCGGTCGTCTCGTCGTCCCGGTGATCGGCCTGCCGACCGTGTGGGCCGCAAACCGCCAGCTTCTACCGCTCGGAGCTTGGTTCGTTCTGATCGTCGCAGGGCTGTCTCACCTTGTGATCGTTGGCGCCAACTCGTTGAGATCGAGCGACAGGTCTGTGCGGGCACCGGCCGAGATGTCGATCACCCAGCAAGGGATACGTCGGGTCCGCCAGTTGATCGCCGTCCTGGTGCTGGCGCAGTTCGTGCTGGATCCCAGCCGGCTCGATGTCCTCGGCCGGGACAACCTACGGCTCGTCGTGCTCCTCGGCGCACTCGTGCCTCTCATAGGCACGAACTTCCTGGTCTCGGTGATACCGAAGACCTCACCGTTCTTCTCCCGAATTCGACTCATCGAGTTGACCATCGACACTGCCGTCGTTGTCTTCTTTTCTACCCTGACCGGTACGGCGGGCATCGGATGGGTTCTCTTTGCGCTGCCGATCATGGAGGCCGCGGTGAGCTTCCGCCTGGTAGGCGCCCTCACCCACTGGATGTTCTTGACCGGAGTCACGATCAGCGGCCACATCATGACCGCCCCCCTGAGGTCGCAATCGAGCATGCTCCAGGATCTCGAGGAAGTCCTCGACCAGCTGAGCGTCCTTTTCCTCGTTGTGGTGCCCGGCGCCTACCTCGCCGAACAACTGATCGGCGATGTTCTCCACCAGCAGCGAGCGCGCGACAATGCCCTTGACCGCAGCGCCATGCTGGAACTGGTCGCCGAGGCCGGCCGCAAGGTGGCCAAACTGGGCTCAGAGCACATCACCGCAGTTGTCGACGGAGCCATCCAACTCGGATTCGATGCGGTCGAAGTCTCCATGTCGGACGACAAGGGAAACTGGCATCGCATCGACGGATCGAACGCAAATATCCTCCCCAAGCCGGGACACCCGGCGAGCGGACTTCGCCCCGAGGATGCCGACCTGTCGGGTGTCGTGGTCGTCCCCTCCGATCCGGAGCTGTCGGAGGTCGTGGGACTCCACACCCACTTGCTCAGCGCCGTCATCCTTGAGACCCTCTCTCACAACGAGCGACGCTCGAATCGTTCTGAGAGCCGGCCTCAAGATCGGTCAACCCCTGACCACAGCAAAGGTCGAGGCGTTCCGGCTCATCGCCGGACAGGCTGCGGTGGCGTTGGACAACGATCAGCTCCTTGCCGAGGTGACGGCAATGCACGAGGTTATGGAGCACAAGGCTCTCCACGACCAGCTGACTCACCTTCCCAACCGGAGCTATCTGATCAAGGAGCTCAGGGCTGCCTCGGAGGATTCTGCAGCGCAGCATGCGCTTCTGTTCCTCGATCTCGACGGGTTCAAGCCGGTCAACGACCGACTTGGACACGACGCAGGCGACGACCTGCTCCGCTTCGTGGCCAACCGGCTGAAGGGCGCCGTCCCTGACGACGCAACGGTGGCACGCATCGGAGGCGACGAGTTCGCCATCATGCTCCCCGGCCGGGTGACTGAACACGACGCGCGAGAGGTAGCACGGGAAGTCTGGTTGCGGATCGGTGAACCGTTCGAGGTCGGAGGCGACACCGTCCACATCTCGATCAGTGCCGGCGTCGCCTTCGCTGAGGCAGGCCTCTCAGAGGCCGAACTGATCCGTCGGGCCGATGTCGCCATGTACCGGGCCAAGCGGGATTCGGCCACGATCTTCTGTCAGGTCTACGACGAATCGATGGATTTCTCCGAAGCACGACGAGGCCGACTGGTCAAACTGATCCCCCGCGCACTCGCTATCGAGGAACTCCAACTCGCCTATCAGCCGATTCACTGGGTGGGCGGCGAACAGCAAATGTGGGGTGTTGAGGCGCTCATCCGGTGGGAGCATCACGCTGAGGGACATATAGCCGCGCCCGACATCATCGAGGCGGCCAGAGCCGCCAAGGTTCTGAGCCAACTTCACCGATGGATCGTGCTCGAAGCCTGCACGCAGGTTGCGGGATGGCTCGAGGAATTCCCGGACCACCCCTTCTTCCTCACGGTGAACGCGTCGCCGGAGGAACTCGCATCCCAAGAACTCGTCGGCAACGTTGCCAACGCGCTCCAACAGTCCGGCCTCGACGCCAGACGGCTCTTTGTCGAAATCAGCGAGCAACTCGTGGCACCAAACGTGCCTCGGGTGGTCGAGAACATGGCTGGATTGCAGGACATTGGTGTCGGTCTGCTGCTCGACGACTTCGGAGAGGGGCAGACCTCACTCTCCTACCTTCACGAGCTACCCGTCGCAGGTATCAAGCTCGACCGCCGGCTCGTGGTCAACACCATGCGATCCGAGACCGACCGAGTCGTTCTCCGGTCGGTCGTTGAGCTCTCCCACGACCTGAACCTGCTGGTTGTGGCAGAAGGAATCGAAGAGGCGGCACAGCTGGATGTGATCGCCGAGTGCGGATGTAATCTCGCCCAGGGTTACCTCCTGTCCAAGCCCCAACCACCCGAGAAGATCTGGGCTGTGCTGGCCGAGACGCTTCATGTCGGCGTGAAACGCGAGTCCGGCCGGTTGATTTCCACCCCAACGCCGGGAGGGGGCTGATCCATGGCGCGCTCCATCGAAAACTTCAATGGGCAAACTCTCGAAGACCGTTCGGAGCGGCTGCTGGACCCTCGCCGTCTCGACCGATCCGCTGCTCGGGCCATTGCTGCAGCGATTTCGTCGCTACTGATCACGACCCTGGTGGTCAGCAGTTCGGTCAGCGCCCTCGAGCCGGACGGCACGATCGCCGGCAGTACAGTTCAGGCCGGCACGATCTCCCTGGTCGACGACGACGAGGGTCGGTCGCTGGTCAACCTGTCCAACATGGCTCCCGGAAGACCGGTGGTCGAGTGCATCAGGGTCGAATACACCGGATCGATCCTGCCTGTCGACCTGAGCGTCGCAGCAACCGCAGACGGTCCGCTGGCGGAGTTCCTCTGGGTCGAAGCAGAACTTGGCATCGGCGGAGGCTTCGGTTCCTGCGACGGGTTCCAACCCGAACGCGTTGTTATGAGCGACACGCTCGGCGACATCGCAGATCGGGATGCGCTCACGGTTGCTTCCTTCGTGAACACAGGTGACGACGTGGTCTTCCGGTTCAGATTCGAGATCCTCGACGACGGGAGAGCTGTGGGAGCGGCCACGGCAGCCGACTTCGTGTGGGAGGTCGTTCCCCGATGAGCCCTCGAGCCACGATCGCCGCGCTCATAGTCTTTGCTGTCGCCGCATTGGCGGGACCGATTCTGCTCGTGGTCGGTGCGGATGAGGGTTCGGCGGCCTTTGGCGACAACGAGACCGTGGGCGTGAACCGTCTGTCGAGTGCCACCGTCGACATCGAGCCGGGTGAGGACATGGTGCCGATCACGGTCACCAACCTTGCCCCTGGAGACCGGGTCACCGGTTCGATCGCGGTCAAGAATGTCGGTACCCTCCCGGTTCGGTACGCCATCGTGAGCGACGCCAAACCGGATCCACTGTCCGACTGGCTCCGCTGGGAGATGTGGCTGCGATCCGACAGCGACCAGTGCACACAGCAGCCCGCCCCGGCCGAACTGCTGGTTGATGGTGACCTGTTCGAGCCAGGATCGTCAGCGGTGCTCGGAGATGTGACCATCGGCCTCGATCCCGGTGATCGGATCCTCCAACCGGGCGACGGCGAGGCCTTGTGTACCGCGGTCACGCTTTCGCTCGATGCACCCGACGAAGTGCAGGCCCGCACCGTCGTGCAGGAGCTGATCGTTGTTGCCGAACAGCACACCGACGAGCTCGAAGGTGCAAGCTCATGAAGATACGCCAGGAACACGTTGACCGAGCGCTCGCCTGGGCCAGCGTTGCGTCGAGGGCGATCGCCGCCGGCATGGCGGTGGTGGTGATCCTCGCCGTGATCACCATCGGAATCGGGCTGGCTCGCGGCTACCGACCGGTGATCATCACGACCGGCAGCATGACACCGACCGCTTCCACCGGCTCACTGGTCATCGCCGGCCCCACCGACCGCACGGCGCCCGGAGACATCCTGGTCATGCGACGGGATGGGCGAGCGACGGTAACCCACCGCATCGTCGAGATCGAGTACAACGCAGACGGCGATCCGTATGCGGTCACCCGGGGCGACGCCAACTCCGAGATCGACGCCGCCCCCTACAGCTTGGGTGAAGAGGAACTCACCGGAAGGTGGATAGTCTCCGGGCTGGGCCGGGTTCTTCTGGCGATGGGATCACCACTGGTCGCTCTGACGGTGGTGTCCCTGGCGGTCGCAGCGGTGGCAATGACCATGCTCCGACGTATCTGGCACGATTCCCAGCCAGCACCCAAACCGGTCACCGCGTCCCGGAGATCGAAACGAATGCGGGCGGCAGGAGTATCTGTGTTCATGGGTGTGACCATGGCCGGAGGTGGAGTGGCATGGTCGCTCTATCTCGGTGTTGCCTCGGTTGGAAGCAACGTGTTCCAGACCGCAGAGTGTTTCGACGCTCGCCTCAACGGCATCCAGAAAGGTACAGCATCGAGCGTCACGGCAGGAACGACCGCGGTGTCGATCGCCGCAGTCGATCCTGCGAGGTCGTTCCTCCAGTTCTCCGTTCACAGCAACAGCAACGAACCATCCGATTCTCAGGTGATGGGTCAGCTCGTCGACGCTACGACCGTCCACTTCGAACGCCAGACCGATGCCGGGTCACCGCCACCCATCACGATCGAATGGTCGGTGGTCGAATACGCCTGCGGGGTCTCGGTCCAGCGGGGTGTCGTCGCCGGAGACGGTACCTCCCAGATCGATACATCCATCTCAGCGATTGACCCATCATCGAGTTTCGTCCTGGCATCGTCGGTACCGGAATCAACCGCAACCGATTTCGACAGTGACGACCTCGCAATCGCCGAACTCGTCGGCACCGACACTGTCCGGGTCCGGACTTCGGGGGCCCCGCTCGCCGCAGGCCGGCTTAGCGCCTGGCAGGTGGTCACCTTCGACGACCCCGGTGACGCAACGACCCAGGTCGAAACCGCTTCTCTCGGGCCCGGCACCGGCACAACGACTATCTCGCTCACCAGCCCGGTGGACCTGCGAAGCACATTCGTGATAGCACACCTGATCTCGCCCTCCACCGGTCCCGACATCGGCGAACGGTCGGTCAGAGTTCGGCTCGTCGATTCCACCACGGTCGAGATCACTCGCCTCGTGGCAACCGAATGGGTCGACGTGCAGGTCCAGGCGGTGGAGCTCACCGACGGAACAACGGTTCGTGCATGGCATCATCGACCTCACATCGGGCGAGACGATCGCCTCGGTCACAGTTCCGCCGGTCGATCAGTCTCGATCGACGGTCACATCAACCGTGGCCGTGCCCGGATCATTGAGTGGCGGCGCCACAGATCATGTCGCTGACGACGTCATCGGCGAGGCGTCGGTGACCGCGATCCTGACCGACTCGGCCACGGTGACCCTGGAGCGGGGCTCGGCCGGCTCATCGGCCTCGTTTGCGTGGCAGATCATCACCTGGGGCGGACCCCAGTGGGCTGATCCGCTCTCGCCATTCCGGCAACGCATCGACATCACCGCCGGCGGGGTAGATGCACCGAACGGCTACACCACCCCCCTGACCTTCGATCACGAATCGCTGGTCGACACCGGTCTGGCCCTCCCGGGCGGCGAAGACGCAAGGATCTGGCGCTACGACGGCACCAGCTGGACCGAACTGGATCGAGTCCTCGACGAGTCCAGTTCGTGGAACGACCCTGCGACCACCGTCTGGTTCCGAACCCAAGAATCGATTGCCGCCAGTGACCGGATCTCCTACTGGCTGTACTTCGGCAACGACTCTCCTCCCCCGGTGCTCGCCAACCCGGACAACGTGTGGCTCCTGAGGGAGGGTTTCGAGGATGGAACGTTGGGCTCGTTCGAAGATCGAACCGGTGGGACCGCCTGGTACCGGGCTCAACCATGGACTCGCCGGCAGGCTCTGACCATCGACTCGGCCAACGTCAGCAACGCGCTTTCTGACCAGCCGGTTCTGGTTCGAATCACCGACCCCGACCTCACCGCTCACGCACAAGCCGACGGATCTGATTTCCGGTTCACCGCAGCCGACGGCGTCACACCGCTCTCCCACGAGGTGGAAGAATGGGACCCACCATCGGACTCTCTCACAGCCTGGGTGAGGGTCCCGTTCCTGAGCGCATCGACCGACACGACGTTGTACGTCTACTACGGGGCCCCGGACGCTCCCGATCAGTCAAGGCCCCGGCTCGCCTGGGGCGGGGATCTTGCGTCCTGGAATCTTGCCCGCGATCCGGCAGGGCCGGCTCCGACCCTGGACGACTCCGGTCCCGGCAACCACGACGGTCTCGCTCTCGCAGATACCGCGGCTGTCAACACCCCGTCCGGACCGGGCGTCATCCTGGACGGGACCACCGACCGTCTCGAAGCGGCGCCCTTCGACCTGCCAGGAGAAGCCTTCACCGTGGCAACCTGGTTCCAGGCCAGCGCATTGGGAACCGATCCTGTCCTCGTTTCCCAGGGTGATCCGACCGGCACCGGTGTGTTCGAACTCGGCATCGACACCCAGACAGTTCCCGGGTCACCGGTCGCCCAGTTCGTGCTCCGGGTGAGCGGGACCCCAACCGTCGTGTCCGGCGGCCCAATCGCCATCGGCAGCTGGCATCACGTCGCAGCCACCTGGGATGGCACTGAAGTATCCCTCTACGTGGACGGCGTCCTCGCGGACACCACCACATCGGCGGGCCTGACCCCCAACGGGTCGACGATGCCGATCGTGTTGGGCGGGGATCCTGCTGGCACCCGAACCCTGCAAGGGACTTTGGGGCAGGTCCGAATCGATGATTCGGCGTGGACCCCGGCCCGGGTCGGTTTCGCTGAAGCCAACCTCGGTTCCCCTTCGACCTCGGTGACCTCCGCCGGTGCAGTGGGCGGCTCCTGGTTCGATCAAGGTGACTGGAACCTTCGTCGCCCGCTCTCGGTCGACGCCGAGGAGGTCGACGCACCGCTGTCGGACTTCCCATTGCTGGTGCAGCTGGTGGACGCCGATCTGGGCACCGATGCACAATCCGACGGCGACGACTTGGTCTTCGTGGCCGCCGACGGGGTCACCCGCCTCGATCACGACCTGGAAGCCTGGGATCAGACCACCGGGGCGATCACCGCATGGGTCCGACTTCCAGCTATCGATGATCTCGCAGACACCGACCTGTACCTGTACCTCGGCAACCCGACCGCCGTCGATCAGACCGATCCTGCGGCCGTCTTCGGGACCGAAGCAGACCTCGTCGTGAACGGCACGGCCAACTAGCAGTACCCGGACGGTGCTCGCAGGCGAGCGCTTGGGTCGTACGCCCTACGGATTCGAGCAAACGGCGGCTTCTTGTGCCCGATAACTCAGGGTCAGCCGCCTTGATGCCGAATCAACAAGTACCCAAGCGAATAGGGAGAATAATGGAAACCCAAGAAAAGACAAGCAACCAGAACCCGGTGAAGATACTGCTTTCGATCGCAGTGCTCCTGGTGGGAGTTGCAGCGATCGCCGTGACATCGCTGGCCCTCTTCACCGACACTGCCTCGGTCGGGGCGAATTCGTTCACGACCGGAACCATCGACATCAACGCCGCTCCTGTGTCAGCTGTGGTCGAGATGCCAGCCATGGTGCCCGGTGACCAGATCACCAATCCGCTGACCGTCAGCAATGACGGCAGTTTGGAACTGCGCTACGCCGTCCAGTCGACTACGACCGAGGATGTCCTCGCCTCCGAGCTGGTGATGACCATCAAGGAGGGTGTGACCACCTGTGACGATGCCAACTGGGCCGCAGATGGCACGACGCTCTATTCGGGTCCGCTCGGCAGCACCGCGGTCGATCCCATCCTCGGCTCGACCACCCCCGGAGTGGACGCAGGCGACCGAGTTCTCGCATCGACCGCAAGCGAGGTCCTGTGCTTCAACGTGACCCTTCCGCTGTCGGCAACGGCCGGTCAGGGTACGACCACGGTGGCGACGCTCGATTTCGAGGCCGAACAAACAGCCAACAACCCGTAATCGGTCCGGGGTTTCCACCACATGACCCGACGATGGGCTCGACTGCTTGCGTCCGCTTTTGCGCTGACGCTGCTCGGGTCCATCGTCGCGCTCGTACCGTCGGCCTCGGCGCGTCAGCGTCACGGCCCGAAGGGAGCCGCCGTGCTATCTCGGTGCACGCAGCTTCCTAGGTCGTTCTGTGCGCGTCGCCGGCAACTGACAGAGCCAAGCTGATGGGTCCGAGCGAGAAGTCTGGCTTTGGCCACCGACTGCTGAGGGTGCTGGCGGCCACGGCGCTTGTTCTGAGCCACCTCGTGTTGGTGGCCGACACCGCTGAAGCTGCGACCTGGACTCCACAGGTGACGCCGCTGTTCGAGGACGTCAACGCGATCGACATGGTTGACGCCACAATCGGGTATGCGGCCGGCAAAGGAGGGGCGGTGTGGAAGACGGTAGACGGGGGCGTGACGTTCAACCCGGTACCAGCTCCGACGACAGAAGAACTCCTCGCTGTCGAGTTCGTCGATGCCAACACTGGATACGTCGTCGGAGCGAAGGGCGTCATCCTCAAAACCACAGACGGCGGCGTCACGTGGACCATGCAGACCCACCCTGCGGGAACGGTCAGCCTGACCGGGGTCAGCTTCCCCGTCGATTCCAGCTCCGGCACGGTTGTCGGCGTTGGGCCGACCATCCTCACCACCACCAACGGCGGCGCCACTTGGGAGCTTCGATCGTCGGTGACAGACCAGCTGGAGGCAGTTGACTTCCCGATCGACAACGTCACGGGCTTTGCTGTCGGTCTCGGGGGACGGGTCATGAAGACCACCAACAGCGGGGTGTTCTGGCGTGGCGTCAACTCGCCAACCACCGACGATCTCTACGGCGTCGACTTCCTCCCCGACGGCGTCACCGGGTATGCCGTGGGCAAAGACGGCATCATCTTCAAAACGACCGATGGCGCGGTCAGCTGGACGACCCAGGTTTCGGGGACTACCGACGATCTCTACAGCGTGCACTTTCCCGTCGATGCCACCACCGGCTATGCGGTCGGCCAGGGCGGCATCATCGTCAAGACCACAGACGGCGGGGCTACGTGGGTGACGCAGGTCTCCGGCGTCAGCAATCACCTCCAGGCGATCTACTTTCCCGTCGACAATGATACAGGGTTTGCGGTGGGCGACGGCGGCACCATTCTGACAACGTCGGATGCAGGCTCGAGCTGGGTGGCGCCACCGCCGTCGGGTTCCACCAAGAACCTGCAGGCGATTCACTTTCCGACGAGCACGACCGTCGGCTACACGGTCGGCCAGGACGGCACCATCCTCAAGACCACCGACGGCGGCACAGGGTGGGCCCCGCAACCTTCAGGTGTGTCCAAGGATCTGTTCGGCGTGAACTTCGCCGATGACGATGTGGGCTACACGGTCGGCCAGGACGGCACCATTCTCAAGACCATCGACGGTGGCACAACGTGGGCGCCGCAGAGTTCGACCACCTCCGAGAACCTGTTCGGGGTTGTGTTCCCGGTCGACGGCTCAACGGGCTTCGCCGTGGGTAAAAATGGCGTCACTCCCCGCACCAACGACGGTGGCGCCACATGGACCGTCCCGATGGCAGCTACGACCGAGCACCTCACAGCCGTGCACTATCCAAGCGCCACCATCGGCTACTCCGCCGGTGCCAAAGGCACGATCATCAAAACCACCGACGGCGGCACCACCTGGGCCGCACAGGTGTCGGGGACAACCGAAGACCTGAACGGCATCACCTTCGCCGACGACTCGGTCGGATACGCCGCCGGCCAAAACGGTACGATTCTCAAGACGATCAACGGCGGTGCTTCCTGGACAGCGCAGGCCTCTGGAACGGCTGCGGATCTGCTGGACGTCGACTTCGCCGACGCTTTGAATGGAACGGCGGTCGGCAAATTCAAAGCAGGGGTCGTAACGACCGACGGCGGTGCCACCTGGCTGCCCCTCTCCAACCCAATTCCCGGAGACATCGCCGGCGTCGCCACGCCGATGGCCGGGACCATCCTTTTGGTCGGCCCCGGACCGACGATTGCGAGATCGATCGATGGCGGAGCCACTTGGACATCACCGACTCCCTCTACGCTCAAGCTGTTCGCTCTCGACTTCGCCACCCCAGACATCGGCTATGCGGTCGGCGAGAAGGGACAGGCCCTCAAAACCACCGACGGTGGAACGAGCTGGAACCCGCTCGGCACTCCAGTCTCCACGGACTTGAATGACGTCCACTTTGTCAACGCGACGACCGGATACCTCGTCGGCAAGAACGGAACCATCCTCAAAACCACAGACGGGGGGGCGAGCTTCTCGTCGCTGCTGTCAGGCACCACCGAGGACCTCTTTGCGGTCAGCTTCCCCGTCGACGCCACCACCGGGTACGCAGTCGGAAAGAACGGCACAATTGTCAAGACCACCGATAGCGGAGCCAACTGGTTCACCCAGGTCTCGGGCACGCTAGAGGATCTGTATGACGCCGACTTTGCCGACAACTCGGCCGGCGTTGCCGTAGGTAAGAACGGCATCATCGTGCAGACCTCGGATGGTGGTGCCGTGTGGTCGACACGACTGTCCGGAGTCACATCCGATCTCAACGCCGTAGAGCTTACGTCGGACCCCGACATCGCCTACGTCGTCGGCAAATCGGGCGTCGTGCTCAAATCGACCGACGGCGGTTCCGCCTGGTCATCGCTCACCTCCGGAACCACGGAGGATCTCGAGGGAGTGAGCTTTCCCGTCGATTCCGTGACCGGCTTCGTGGCCGGCAACAAGGGTATCGTCCTTGCGACCACAGACGGAACCACCTGGTCCACGAGCGACACCCCTGTGTCGAGCCGGTTGCACGATGTTTCCTTCACCTCCAACACGATCGGCGCGGCTGTCGGTGACGGCCCGACCATCATCACCACCACCGACTCGACCGATGAGTGGATCGACCGTACCCCCTCCGCCGGGCACGTGTTCGCAATCGACTTCCCGACCGGCCCGTCCACAGGTTTCGCTGTCGGTAAACAGGGCAGCGTTCTCAAGACGACCGATGGCGTCAATTGGCAACCACTCAGCCCGCCCACGACCGAGGACCTGGTTGGGCTCGATTTCGTCGACGACAACAACGGATTCGCGGTCGGCAAGGACGGATTGATCGTCAAGACGACCAATGGTGGCATTGGCTGGTCAACCCTCACCTCTGGCACCCTCAAGGACCTCAAAGGAGTGGCGTTCCCCGTCGATGCACTGACGGGTTTCGTCGTCGGCAAGGACGGCACGATCCTCAAGACCACCGATGGTGGCTCGGCGTGGAGCATTCTCACCTCGGGCACGTCCAAAGATCTATTCGCAATCTCCTTCCCGACAGACGCAACCGCTGGCTTCGCAGTCGGCCAGGATGGCACGATCCTGAAGACGACCGACGGGGGCGGCTCCTGGTCGCTGCAGACCACACCAACCACCGAGGACCTGCTGGCAGTGTCGTTCCCCGTCGACACCATGACCGGCTATGCAGCCGGCAAGAAGGGCGTCGTGCTCAAGACGATCGACGGCGGTAGCTCCTGGTCGCTGCAGACCACGCCAACCACCGAGGACCTGTATGGAATGGATTTCGTTGCCGGCGCAATCGGCCATGCAGTCGGCAAGAACGGCACCCTCCTGCACACCGATGACGGTGGTGCCGGGTGGACAACGGACGCCTCGGGCACCACAAAGACTCTGCGGGCGGTCACGTTCCCGATGAACTCCGCCGACGGTTGGGCGGCCGGCGAAGGGCCCACGATTCTCAAAGGCTTCGATCCGCTACCGCCCAACACACCCCCGACAGCGGTGGATGACGCGACGATCGACCAGCCGGTTGACACTGCCGTCGCTGATCGATGTGCTGGCCAACGACTCCGATCCGAACAGCGATCCGCTCACGGTCGATTCGGTCACGCAGGGAACCAACGGGACGGTGGTCAACAACGGAACCGATGTCACCTACACACCGAATGCCATCTGGACCGGAATCGACACCTTCACCTACACCGCCACCGACGGCAACGGCGGCACCGACACTGCCACCGTGACGGTCACCGTGGATCCAACAACTGTGGTGGTCAACTCGACCGGCGACGGCGGTGATTCCAATGTTGGCGATGGTTTCTGCGACACCGGCGGACAGAACAGCCAGCTCGAGACCGAATGCACCCTGCGGGCCGCCCTCGCAGAGGCAAATGGTTCCGCCACCATCGAGGTCGTCCACTTCGACATACCGGCGTCTGAATTGGGCCACAGCGGCGGGATCTGGACGATCGCCCCCGGTTCGCCATTGCCGCCAGTGGCGACCACGATGTCGATCGACGGTTCGACCCAACCTGGATACGCGACCACCCCGATCGTCGAGATCAGAGGAGACGGCGCCGGCACCGACATCGACGGGTTCATCGTGACCGGCGACAACGCCACAATTCGCGGCCTGGCCATCAACCGATTCACCGACGACGGGATCCAGGTGAACGCCGGTGCCACCGGAACCACCATCGCCGGCAACCACATCGGCACAGATCCGTCGGGCCTTGTCGATCGCGGCAACCTCGACAAAGGCATCGACATCCAGAACGGCTCGGGGCCCAGCACGGTCGGCGGGCTGACCGCAGCCGACAGGAACGTGATCTCGGGCAACAACGACGACGGCATTGTGATCTGGCAGTCCGCTGACAACGTGATCATCGGCAACTACATCGGCACCGACGCCACCGGAAACTCCCCACTGCCCAACGGCTCCGACGGAATCTCACTGGGCGGCACCGGCGCTGACACCAACATCATCGGTCAACCCGGTGCTGGAAACGTGCTATCCGGAAACACTGACGATGGAATCGAACTAGCCTTCGACGTGAGCGACAATGTGCTTCAGGGCAACATCATCGGCCTCGGCGCCGACGGCGACACTCTTGTCGCCAACGGCCGGCACGGCGTTGTGATCTACGACGGAGCCAACAGCACCCGCATCGGCGGGAGCGGAGCGGGAGAAGGCAACGTCATCTCCGGCAACACCGAAACCGGCGTCCACATCAACGGAAACAGCAACTCTGCGACGACCGGGAATCTGGTAGTAGGCAACATCATCGGGACCGATTCCTCGGGCACCACGGCCCGAGCCAATGGAACCGCCGGCGTACACATCTTCGGGGGCGCCCACACCAACGTCGTCGGAGGAACGGCGGCATCACACCGAAACGTGATCTCCGGCAACGGTGGATACGGGATCGACATCGAGGGTTCCGGCACAGACGCCAACATCGTTTCTGCCAACTACATCGGAACCGATCTCGCCGGAACCGCCGATGTGGGCAACACCACCGACGGCGTCGCCATCCGTGGCGGCGCACAGGGCAATACCGTCGGCGGTCTCACGACGGCCGAACGAAACATCATCGCCGGAAACAAAAACGACGGAGTCTGGATCACAGGCCTCGGAACCGACAACAACCTGGTCCAGGGCAACTGGATCGGCTTCGGAGTCGACGGGAGCGCCGTGGCCAACTCGTTCCACGGGGTTGCGGTGGAGAACGCTGCGGCGGACAACATGATCGGTGGCGACACAGCTGCGGCCTCCAACCGAATCGGCAACTCTCTCTGGGACGGCGTCGCGATCGCCGGGGGTACAGGGTCGGGTAACTCGATCCTCGGCAACTCGATCGTCGACAACACGGGCCTCGGAATCGACTTGGACAACGACGGGGTGACCGCCAACGATGTCGATGATGTCGACACAGGACCAAACGGTCTTCTCAACTTCCCGGAGATCACCAGCGCCACCGAACTGACAGGCACGGTGACGGTCGACTACGACCTCGATGTCCCGACCGGAAGCTACCGGGTCGAGTTCTTCGCCAACCCATCGGGGTCAGACCCCACCGGCTACGGCGAGGGCGAGACGTTCGTCCACGCTCAGACGATCGCTCACGCGGAGCGGGCACCGAAGCGTTCACGACCACGTTCACCGGCAGCGCCGGAGACGTTCTCACCGCCACCGCCACCCGCATCCTGCCGGGGCCGACCTATTCCTCCACCTCGGAGTTTTCCCAGGCATTCACGGTGACACCCGAAGTTGTCGCCCTCCTCTCCGGTTCGGTGCTGGAAGACGTGAACGGTGACGGCGACATCCTCGATGACGGTGTGGGGGTGCCCGGGGTTGCAGTGTCGATCTACGCCGACCAGGGCGACGGGGACCCCGACAACGGTGATACCGCGGTCGGATCGACGGTCACAGATGGTTCGGGCGACTGGTCGGTCACCGTGTACGGCGACGGCACATATTGGGCGACTGTGGATTCAACCAATATTGCTCCAGCTGCGGGGTACAACCCGTCGTTCGGAATCGGCGATGTGTGGGCAGACCAGACCTATGGATCGGTTGGGGCGGTCAGCTTCGATGGATCAGTGTTCAGCTATTCCGGCGCAGATGGCCCACTGTTTGGTGGCAGAGAGTCAAGCCGGTCCGACGACTTCGCGACCCTGGCCGGATCCGAACATGTCCATCGCGTCATCGTCGCTGGCTCCGACGTGTCCGGCATCGACTCGGGGCTCTCGTTCCAGGCTCTCACCAACACCGTCGATGACCTCGATCCCGCGCAGCACCAGGGATCACTACGACAGTTCATCGAGAACAGCGAGGCGGTGGCGGGTCAACAGACGAGCCGCTTCGCAATTCCAACGACCGATCCCGGTTATTCGGCCAGCCCTCTTTCCTACACCATCCAGCCGGTAGCCGATCTGCCGACGATCACCGATCAGGTTGTGGTCGACGCCAGCACCCAGGCCGGGTTCGCAGGCACGCCGGTAGTCGAGCTGGACGGCTCGCTGATCGGGGCGGGCTCGACGGGCCTGACAATCGACTCCACCGCAACAACGGTTCGCGGATTCGTGATCAACCGCTTCGAGACCGCCATCTCGGTGACCGGCGGAGCCGACAACGTGGTCGTCGGCAACTACCTGGGCCCCGACGTCACCGGACTCATCGGTGAAGTGGGGAACACTGCGGAGGGCCTGTTCATCGCAAACGCGACCGGCACCATTATTGGCGGCACCAATCCAGCCGACCGCAATGTGATTTCCGGCAACAGACTACGAGGCATCTGGATCGACGACTTCGGCGACGGCCCGGCACCGACCGCATCCGGCACGGTGCTCCTCGGGAACTACATAGGCCCCGACGCCGCCGGCGCGGCGGCACTCCCCTTCGACGGGGTGGGCAGCTATCAACAGATCGGCATGGCCCTCTGGGATGGTCCTGCCAACACGATCGGCGGAGCCGGGCCGGGAGAAGCAAACGTCATCTCCGGCAACGACTGGTATGGCATCTACATCTGGGGTCCAAACGCCACCGGCAACACCGTCCAGGGCAATATCATCGGGCTCGATCAGTCAGCCACGTCACCGGTTGGGAACGGAGCCGACGATCCGACCACGCGGTCCGGTGTCTACCTGAGCGCCGCGCCGGGGAATCTGATCGGCGGCACAGGCGCCGGGGAAGGGAACATCATCGCCGGCAACGACGCCAACGGCGTGATCGTGCAGAACGCCGGCTCGGTCGCCAACTCGATTCTCGGCAACCAGATCTACGGCAACACCGGCATTGGGATCGACCTGGGGATGGACGGGGTCACGAACAACGATTCACTCGACACCGACAGCGGGGCCAACGATCTACTGAACTTCCCCGAGCTGGCAGAAGCAAGCGCCGCCGGCGGGACACTCACGCTCGAAATGACCCTGGACGTTCCCGCCGGAGACTACCGGATCGAGTTCTTCACCAACCCATCGGGGTCTGACCCCTCCGGCCACGGCGAGGGCGAGGTCTTCCGGCACGGTGAGCTCATCGCCCACCCCGGTGGTGGACCTCAGACCTATCAGGTCTCGTTCTCGGGGAATGTGGGCGATGTGGTCTCCGCCACCACCACTGAACTGTTCGCCGGCCTGTCCTATGGATCGACCTCGGAATTCTCCCAAGTCGTCGTCGCCGCCGCCGGCGGTGGACTGTTCGCCGACTCCAGTGAGCGGCGTTCTGACCTCGCCGAAGTCGGAACGGTCGACCAGGTACCCGGCACAGCCGGGTTGGGTGCACGATTCTCCGGCGCCGGTGACCGTCTCGTCGGACCCGCAACCGACCTCGTTTCCGGTGAACTCACGATGTCCGCATGGGTGAACCCCACCGGCCTCGGCACCGATCCCCGTATCGTCGCCAAGACCGCGAGCGACGGAAACACGGTCTATGAGCTCCTGATCGACGACGCCACATCTGAAGCGGTCGCTCGTATCAAGGTGGGCGGCAGCACCGTCGAGGTACGAGGTGGTTCGATTTCAATCGGAGCCTGGCATCAGGTGGCAGCGACGTGGGACGGCGCAACCATCACGCTCTACGTCGACGGAGTCCCGGTGGACAGCGCGGCAGCGGTCGGAGCATTGGCCACCGATCTCACCATGCCCCTGGTGATCGGCAACGTCGGCGCCGGAACCCGCAGCTTCAACGGCACCATCGACCATGTGCGGGTCAGTCATGCGGCTCGACCCACTGCTTGGATCACCACAGCGTTCAACAACATCAGCGACCCAGCCTCGTTCGTGTCGATCGGCGGTCCTCAGACCGGCATTCCAGGTCCGTGGTTAGCGTCAGCCGGCCTGAGCCGAACCGGCTCATTCGCCCTCTCGGCTCCCGAGACCGTCGACGGGGCCGATGCCTGGGCCACCGCCATCGGTATCGATGAACCGGGCGTGGAATTCGAAGCGTGGTGGCAGTTGAGCGACCCGACCCTCGTCGACGCAGCCGGCGGCACCCGAACCGGCGCAGCCCCTACAGATCAGAACGAGACCGCTCTCGCTGGCTCGGTATTCGACCTCGGTTCGATCGTTGGCGGCACCCGCATCCAGGACGCCACCTCGGTGACCGGTGCTCCCCCAGCCACCTGGGTCAAGGTGGTCGTCAGGACCGACGAAACGGGAACCAGTTCGGTCTGGATCGACGACCTGATGGTTATCGGACCGACCCTTCACAGCGCCGGGGGCTCGAGCGGTTCGGTCGGTCTTCGCATCGGCGAACTTCCGACGGCTGAGACGTGGCACATCGACGATGTACAGCTCCGGCGCCTGGTGAGCGACGAACCTGTGACCTCACTGGGTCCGCTCGATCGGAACTAGGAAATCGGTGGATTGCGCAGCCTCAGAGCACCGACCGGGCGGCCGCCTCCACCGAGCGACCCACCGCCTCGAACGCAGCCTCGGCAACATTGAACGGCGGCATCGACAGACTCGGCTCGACCGACTGAGTGGCGACTGCGAAACAGGTGTCCCCGTCGAAGGCGGTATGAACCGGTCGCAGGCAAACCGCCAGGGCGTCATGGGCTCTGACGCACACCCTGGTGAGCTCGTCACGGGTGAGCGCAGCGTCGGTGGCCACCACGACCAGAGTGGTGTTCTCCCCGACAGGAGGCGGTATGGCCAGTGGGCCCGGGACGACATCCCCACCCGACAGCGGTTCACCTTCCAGCGAGAACGCATCACCGATGGCGTTCAGTACGACCAGGGCGGCGACCGTGACATCGCCCCACCGGACCGCAACCGAGCCGATGGCACCGGGATTGGGCTCGCCCCGCCATTTGGAGATGGTGGCCGCGGTGCCCACGCCGATCGGTCCGGACACCACCGGTTCTCCGGTCGCAGCGTGATAGGCCAGACGTCCACTCTCGGCGGTCGGTCGGATGGACGAATCGATCACCGGCAGATCGAAGATCGCGGCGGTGGGAACGATCGGCACCACGCCGGCGGGAGTGGGAAAACCTCTGCCATCGGCTTCCAGTTCTGCCATAACGCCGTCGGCGACAGCCAGACCGAAGGCGCTTCCGCCGGTGAGCACGAAGGCGTGGGCGGCCTCCACCGACATCCCCGGCGCCAGAAGGGCTGTCTCCCGAGATCCGGGCGCCGCTCCTCGGGTTTCCTGGGTCACCACGTTGGGTTCGGGAAGGGTGATGACCGTGCAGCCGGTGGCGCCTCCGGGATCGCTCCAGTGGCCCACCTTGATTCCTTCAACCGAGGTGAGACTGCCTCCTTCGATGAGGGTCATTACGCGCCTCCTAAAGCGGTGGGTTGAAGCGGCCGTCGATCGCCAGCCAGCCACCGTCAGCGACCAGCAGTGAACCGGTGACGAAACTGGATGCGTCGGATGCCAGGTAGACGATCGGACCGGCCATCTCGCTGGGTTGGGCCCACCGACCAAGTGCGCTCTTGTCGGCGTAGGCCTCGTACCAATCGGGAATGTCTTTGATCTGTTGTGTGAGTGGGGTCTCCACCACCCCGGGGGCCAGGGCGTTGACCCGAACGTTCTGCGGACCCAGTTCGGCGGCAAGGGTACGAATCATCTGAAGTACGCCGGCCTTGGTGGCGGCATAGACACCCTGACCGGGCTCCACCACCTGGGAACGGATCGACGAGATCGCCACAATCGATCCAGCGCCCTTGTCGGCCATCAGCCGCCCGGCGGTGGTGATTGCGTTGAAGGTGCCCGAGCATGTTCACCGACACGACCCGAAGGAACTCCTCTTCGGTCACCTCCAGAAGCCGCTTCCGCACGTTGATAGCCGGTGTCGTGATGAGCACATCGGGGGTGCCGAAGTTGTCGAAGAGCGAGTGGATCGAGGCTGCGTTGCCGACATCAACAGTTGCGGCCGACGCAGTTCCCCCTCCATCCACGATCTCGTCGCTCACCCGGTTGGCGCTCTCTTCGGAGAGATCGGCGCAGAGAACATCGGCACCGTGGGCGGCCAGAGCCAGAGCGCCGGCCTCACCGATACCACTTCCGGCCCCGATGACAACAACCCTCTTGCCCTCGAGGCTGAACAGACTTCGGTACGACTCCAGACGAGACATATGGCGAGTCTATGCATAGCTTGGGCTACCGCAGAAACGTTCGCAGCACTCACGGCAACCTGCGCTCCGCTATAACAGTCGGAGTATGTACGTGGTCCGACGGGTTGGCGTGTTTCTGCTCAGCCTCATCGTCGCGTCGATGCTGGTGTTCGGCGTGATGTCGATTTTGCCTGGCGACCCCGCCACGGTGATCCTGGGAACCCGGGCGACCCCCGAGGCCGTGGAATCGCTTCGAGAAGAGTTGGGGCTCGACCGGCCGATTCCGGTTCAGTACTTCGATTGGTTCTCCGACGCCATGCGTGGAGATCTCGGCGAAAGCGTGTTCACCGGCAAGGCCATCGGCCCCCAGGTGGTGCAGCGACTGAAGGTCACCGTGCCGCTGGCGATCTTCGCTCTGATCCTCACCATGCTCATTTCGTTTCCGCTGGGCGTATTCGCAGCAGCTCGTCATCGTCAGAAAGGCGACGCCATCGTCTCGGTGGTCAGCCAGTTGGGTCTTGCCGTGCCAGCCTTCTGGGCCGGCTTGATGTTGGTCACGTTGTTCGCCGTGAACCTGCGATGGTTCCCAGCCAGCGGTTTTCCCGGCTGGGGTGAGTCGTTTTTCGGCTCGATCGAAGCTCTCATCCTTCCAGCGGTGGCGCTGGCGATCGTGCAAAGCGCCATCATCACCCGCTATGTCCGGTCAGCAGTTCTGGAAACCCTGCGGGAGGAGTACATCCGTACCGCCCGATCGAAGGGGCTCACGCGCTCCCAAGCGCTTTGGCGCCACGGCCTTCGCAACGCATCGATACCTGTGCTGACCATCCTGGGCCTTCAGTTCGGCGCGCTTCTGGCCGGCACGGTGGTGATCGAATCGGTTTTCGTTCTTCCGGGCCTGGGCAAGATGTTGCTCGACGGTATAAGCAGGCGGGATCTGCCTCTGGTGCAGGGCGGTGCTTTCGTGATCGTTGGGATCATCCTGATGATCAACCTCGCCGTCGACCTCACGTACCGATTACTCGACCCTCGATTGAGGTCGCACTGATGTCGGTTCATGAAGCGACCTCCGCCGGGGAGCCAACCAAGCCCCGACGGTTCAGCCAATGGCGACGGCTCAACTTCATGGCTGGCTTCGTGATCGTCATGGGCGTTGTCTTGACAGCGCTCGTCTCGTTTGTTTGGACGCCGTTCAATCCCGAACTGGTGGCGGCGGACAAACGGCTTCTGGGGTTAGGCGAACGGGGCCACGTGCTTGGGACCGACCAGTTCGGCCGAGACCTCCTCAGCCAGATCATGGTGGGGTCGCGAACAGCGCTGTTCGTGGGCATCCTGGCGGTAACCATCGCGATCTTGATCGGCATTCCGCTGGGTGGGTTGGCAGCTGCTCGCCGGGGATGGGTGGAAGACGTGTTGATGAGGATGTCCGACGTGATCTACGCGTTCCCACCCGTTCTGCTCGCCATTTTGCTCGTCGCCGCGGTGAGCCCGGGTACAGCCTCAGCGATGGTGGCGATCGGCATCGCCTACATACCGATTGTTGCCAGGGTGACCCGCGGAGCTTCGCTTTCGATCTTCGAGCGAGACTATGTAGCCGCCGCCCGCACCTACGGGCGTGGCAAGACCTTCATCTTTCTCCGCCATGTGCTGCCCAATATTGCGTCGGTTCTCATCGTGCAGATGACCATTTTGTTCTCGCTTGCCATTCTCGCCGAGGCGGCGTTGTCGTTCCTCGGGATCGGAACCCAGCCGCCGACGCCGTCGTGGGGTCGCAGCCTGAGGGATGCGCAGACCTTCATATCGATAGCTCCCCGGCTGGCGATCTGGCCCGGCTTCGCCATCGCTCTCACCGTGCTTGGCTTCAACCTCATGGGCGACGGACTACGGGACGCCCTCGACCCTCGTCTCGAATCGAGTCGGTCATGAGCCTGCTCGACGTTCAGAACCTCACGGTGTCAACCGAGGGCACCACCCTGGTCGACAACATCTCGTTCTCCTTGGATCGGGGCCAAAGGTTGGGAATCATCGGTGAATCAGGCTCGGGAAAGACTCTGACCGCATTGGCGATTCTCGGCCTCTTGGCCGACAGCCTCTCAGCCAGCGGCAGCGTCATGCTGGATGGCGAGCAACTGCTCGGAATTGGCGAAGACTCGATGTGCGCGGTCCGAGGCGACAACATTTCGATGGTCTTCCAGGAGCCGATGACGGCGCTCAATCCGGTGATGCGGATCGGTCGCCAGGTTGCCGAGCCACTGCGGCTTCATAGGGGCCTCGACACCGATGATGCGATCAACCGGGCCATCGAGCTGTTGGACAGTGTGGGGATCGAACATCCCGAGCGCAGAGCACGGTCGTATCCCCACGAACTATCGGGCGGTCAACGCCAGCGGGCCATGATCGCAATGGCGCTCGCCTGTGGACCAGATCTGGTTATCGCAGACGAGCCCACCACCGCACTCGACGTGACCGTGCAGGCCCAGGTCCTGAGCGTTTTGCGGGACCAAGTGCTCGCTCACCACACCGCACTCATTCTGATCACTCACGATCTTCCCGTCGTTGCTTCGATGACCGACAACGTGATCGTGATGCGGGACGGCGCAGTCGTTGATCGAGGAACTACCAGCGCCGTGTTCGAGGGAACCTCCAACAACTACACGGCAGCGCTGGTGGCGTCGGTACCACCGATGAGCCGATCGGCCAAAGCCGAAGGAAAACCGGCGGGACCACAACCGACGGGCAGCCCTATCATCCGGGTGCGGGACCTACATCGGGAGTACAGGCTGAGGCGGACCTCGCTGCTCGAATCCCGACCGGTCATCAAAGCTCTCGATGGAGTTTCGGTGGACATCCATCCCGGCGAGACATTCGGCATCGTGGGCGAGTCGGGATCGGGCAAATCCACGCTCGCTCGAATGATCGTCGGCCTCGACCGACCGACCAGCGGTGAGGTGAACGTTGATGGCATCGACGTATCTTCGGGTCGCGATCTGCGGCCACTGCGCGATGTCGCCCAGATGGTCTTCCAGGATCCAATGGGCTCGCTCGACCCCCGCATGCGAATCGGCGATGTGATCGCCGAGCCGCTGCGGTCACTGGGGATCGACGGGGACCACCCAGCCCGGGTGGCGAGCCTTCTGCAGGCGGTTTCGCTGCCGACCAACATCGTCGAACGCTATCCTCACGAATTTTCCGGGGGCCAACGGCAGCGAATCGCTATCGCAAGAGCCCTTGCTCCGGGCCCTCGCCTACTGGTAGCCGACGAACCGGTGAGTGCGCTCGATATGTCGGTTCAGACCGTCACCCTCGAACTGCTCCAAGACCTCAAAGAGCAGTTCGACCTCACAATGGTCTTCATCTCCCACGATCTCTCCGTGGTGCATGAGATCTGCGAGCGGGTGATCGTCTTGGAATACGGCCGGATCGTGGAGGAAGGTCCGGTCGGCACGGTCTTCGGGAGCCCGAAACAGCCCTACACCCGCACGCTCGTGCATGCCATCCCCCGGATGGACGGCTCGTTCCTCACCTCATCGAACTAGATCGGGCACCTTCGACTATTCCGCGTGGTTCGATTGTGCGTGTTAGCGTTGACCAAATCGGCTGACGACCACGCGTCAGCAGACAAAGGGAGAGTCGTCAATGCAACAGTCCACCCACAGCCGGCCCACGATTCGAACCGCTCTGGCACTGCTGTTCGGGTTTGCATTGGTAACCGCAGCATGCTCCAGCGGCTCCGATACCGCCGGGAGCACCGACACCACCGCAGAGCCCACCACCACCACGACCGCCAGCCCGGTCACCGTGGCCACCACTGCTCCGGAGGCTTCGGCCGTCACCGACGCTCGCATCGGCCTTCAACTCGAACCACCGACGCTCGATCTCACGGCCAGCCCGGCCGCTGCGATCCCCCAGGTGTTGCTGTACAACGTGTACGAAACGCTTGTCCGGCTCCAGCCCGATGGTTCCATCACCCCGTTATTAGCCGAATCGTGGGACATCAGCGACGACGGGCTGACCTACACATTCAACCTGCGTGAGGGCGTGAGCTTCCACAACGGCGACCCATTCACCGCCGACGACGTGGTGTTCTCCATCGAGAACGTCGCATTCAACGAGAACCACCCGTTGACCACCACCTATGCCCCGATCGAAGGTGTCACAGCCGTCGACGACTCCACCGTCGAGGTCACCCTCACCCAGGTGAGTGCCAGCCTTCTGTTCTTCATGACCCAGGGCCAGGGTGTGGTGCTCAACGAAAACGCCATCGGCGACATCGCCAACAGCGCCGTGGGGACCGGCCCATTCGAGTTCGATTCCTGGACCGTTGGCGACTCCATCGTGCTCACCCGCAACGACAACTACTGGGGCGATCCGGCGCTGCTGGAAAAGGTCACCTTCCAGTACATCCCTGACCCCAACGCACTGAACAATGCCATGTTGTCAGACGAACTGGACCTGGTCCCCGGCGTGTCGGCTCCCGAACTCCTCGAATCGTTCGAATCCGATGACCGCTTCGATGTTCTCACCGGGCAGACCTACGGCGAAGTGACCCTGTCGCTCAACGGACGTCGACCTCCGCTCGACGACATCCGGATCCGCCAGGCTGTGAGTCACGCCATCGATCGCCAGGCTGTGGTCGACCTGGCCTACGCCGGGTACGGCACCCCGATCGGAACGTTCTCCACTCCGCTCGACCCGTACTACAAGGACCTCACCGGCGTCTACGACTACGACCCCGCAAGGGCCCAGGAACTGCTGGCCGAGGCAGGTGCAGAAGATCTCACCCTCGAGCTCATCCTGCCGCCGCCGTCGTACGCATCCCGTGGTGGCGAGATCATCGCCAGCCAGCTCGCTGAGGTCGGTATCAACGCCAACATCACCAACGTCGAGTGGGGCGTGTGGCTCGAAGACGTGTTCGCCAACTACGACTTCGACATGTCGATTGTCGCCCATGTGGAGCCCCTCGACCTGGCCCAGTACGGCAACGCCGAATACTACTGGGGCAACGACAGTCCGGCCGCCAAGGCGCTGCTTGATCAGGCAGACGCCGAACCGGACGAAGATGCCCGGAACGCCCTCTACGAACAGGTGCTCGACGAGATCACAGCCCAGGCTGCGGATCAGTGGTTGTTCGTCATTCCGGCCCTCGCGGTCAAGACCAAAGGTCTGACCGGCTACGAGGTGAACCTGCCCGGTTCGCTCGACGTCACCCAGCTCGCCATCAACTGAGGTAGATGATCCGATGACGGCGGCACTCTCATGACAGAGGCACCGCCTCGAACCGAGGCGCTGGACACCGAGGGGCTCATCGCCTTCACCCAGCGCCTCGTTCGAGCGCCCAGCGTCAACCAACCCGAACGGGGCCGCAGCGAAGCGTTGGCGGTCGCAGTGGTGGTCGAACAAGCGGACGCGTGGGGCTGGGATGTGCTTCAGGAGGAAGTCGCACCGGGCCGTCCCAATGTGATCATCACCATCGACGGCGGACTGCCCGGCCCCAAGCTGCTGTTCGAAGGCCACACCGATGTTGTAACCGAAGGTGATCCGGCCACGTGGTCGGTGGACCCTTTCGGCGGCGAGATCATCGACGGCAAGCTCTACGGCCGCGGTTCGGCCGACATGAAGGGCGGCGTTGGCGCCCTGATGTTCGCCGCCCGTGCGTTACAGCTCGGTGGACCCTTCCCGGGCTCAATCGTTCTCGCCATCCTGTGCGACGAAGAAGAAATGATGATCGGGGTTCACCACTTCATCGAACAGGGCCATGCCGAAGGTGTTGACGGCGCCATCGTGTGTGAGCCAGAGGGTGGCGAGGTGTGCGTCACCCAGAAGGGCGCACTCCGGCTGAGAGTGGACATTGTTGGCGTGATGGCTCACGGCGCCATGCCCCATCAGGGCAAGAACCCGATCAGCGCCGCCAGCCGGTTCACCGAAGCCGCCCGTGAGATACAGGCCGATCTGCAAGCTACCTACGGCGATCATCCCCAACTGGGACTTCCTTATGTCACGCCCACCCACGTCGACGCCGGCAGCCTCGCTCAGATCAATGTGATTCCGTCCTCCACTCTGCTCACCTTCGACAACCGCACGATTCCCGGTGTCGATCACGGCGCATTGATGGATCGTTTCCGACAGGTTGCTGACGACATCGAGGCCGAACTCGGGGTGGATATCACACTCTCGGCGCCGGTCGACCGCCCACCGACCGAAACCGCTGTCGAGGATCCCGTGGTCGCCGCAGTTGCCGCCGCACATGCGGCCGT
This sequence comes from uncultured Acidimicrobiales bacterium, assembly GCA_963751955.1. Taxonomy (GTDB): domain Bacteria; phylum Actinomycetota; class Acidimicrobiia; order Acidimicrobiales; family SZUA-35; genus JABDIY01. Next base: position 63,185 of record CAVVWM010000009.1, read on the forward strand.
CACTGGCGAAGAGCCGGTCTACGGTGGTGTCCCCGGCAGCACCGACGGGACAATCCTCTGGCGCGACGCCGGCCTGCCAGTGGTCGTCTACGGCCCCGGCGGCAAATGGATCGCTCATCAGAAAGATGAATACGTCGAAGTCGACGAACTCATCACCTGCGCACACGTCTACATCGAAGCCGCCACCCGCTTCCTCGGCGCCTAGAGGCAAACGTCATGCCCGACCACCCACGCTTCGCGTGTTATGCCGGAGCGAAGGTGCTGTCGATACGCCGGGAGTAGTCAGCGGCGAGATCACGCAGCCATGTGCCCCCATCGCCCGAGTACGTCGGCCCGTGCATGAGCGCAAGAGTATTTGGCTCGAGGTCAGCGAGCCGTTCAACGATCGACGAAGTGGACGGGTTCAGGCTTGAATACTGGAACATGTCCTCGGCGACGATTGCCGGTTCCATCGGCGAATCTGTGCAGATGGCCGCTCCATCTCCCATCTGGGTGAAGAGATCGCCGCACAGCAGGGTTGAGGTGGTCTCCTCGTACAGCAGGCCGGCTTCCCATCCGTGGGGGACGTGAGGAGTTGCAAAGTACCGAACACGCTTGCCCCCGAGGTCGATGACGTCTCCGTCTTCGAGTGCATGGGGTGGGCGATCGGCTAGGTCGTTCATCGAAACCATGCAACCCAACGCACCGAACGCCACTTGGGCGTCTGTGGCGGCGTCGAGCCAGTGGTTCAATGCACCAGACTCGTCGGCCTCGACGTGCCCGAATCCGATCCAGCGCAGCGATGAGACTGGCAGCACATTACTGACAGCGTCGGACACAAGAGGGAATAACGCCCTCATGCCTGTGTGAAACAAGAGCGGCTCATCGGCCCTGACGAGGATCTGATTGAACGACATCCCTGCCTCGGGAACAAAGGTCGAGATTCGAAAGATGTTGTCGGCGATTTCGGTCGTGCTGGTGTTCATTGTGTTGTCTCCTAGTGAGTGTTTGGGTTTCCTTGGGCGTCGTTGTCAGAAGGCAACGACGGTGGACGAAAGACCAGTTGCTTGGCCTCGCCCGGCAGTGAGACGGCAGAATTCGATTGCGTCGATCACTATCGGTTCGCTACCGGTGCCTGCGGTGTAGGTGCCACCGGCGACCCCGGTCAGCTCGATCGTGAACGGCTGGCCGTGGCGGCGGGCCCACTCGGCAACGATGTCGGAGATGATGCGGCCATCGTGCTCCGGCGTGAGCACGAGGTCGCGGCCGGTGGCGCGTGTGGTATCGATCCGATGCATCCAGGCGTCACGAAGGTAGATGACGTCGATGAGGTAGCCGAGCGACCATTTCTCCACGACGGGTGCGTCGATATTGATCTTGACCGCCCGCACCAAGCGCGGCGTACGAGCTCGTGCCTTGACGGCTTTGGGAGCGATGCGCTCGAACCGGTCGAGAAGTTCGTTCGGAGACAAATCGTTGCGTTCATCTACCTGAACCCCTGACAAACCAGCCTCGAGTGGCACGCCCAACTTCTTGCAGCGCTTTCGCGCAAGGCGCATCTGGTGGATGTTCTCCCGCATCGAAGCGCCGGCCTCGGTCTCGCCGAGCACGTGAAGCCACATGCGACGAACGTCCCAGTCGGGACAATCGGTCTGGGCCGACCACTCATGGGGATCGAGCGAACGGAGTAGTTTTGCGCCCCGATCGAACTCGCAGGTTTGGAGCTCCATTGCCTCGCGATGTCCGATCTTCTCGATCATTGCGACGTCGGTGGTGTTCATTGTGGTCATTTCACTCGCTTTCGTTGAAGGTGTTCGTTCTGACATTGCTCAACAACATGTCGATCGCACGATCGACAAGTCGCGTCCAACGATCTCCGCCGGGATCGTTCGAAATCTGTTGGTCGGTGATGCCCGTCAACACCGCGGTCGCGAGGTCCAGTGATGCTTCATCTTGGAAACCGATCGTCGCTAGCTGCTCCCTCAATCGCTCGTACACGTGGATCGCAACGGCATAACTCTCCGGGGAGGGCGTGAATCCCGGGATTGTGCGTTGGAAGAGCAGTTGGTAGCGAACTGGATCATCCGTGCAGAACTCGACGAACCCTCGCGCCGAGCTCTTCGCCGAGCCGACCGGGTCAGTGCTGAGTCGTTCCTCGTCGAAAGCGCCGTCCATCCACTCTGAAAGCGCCTGATAACCCTCGAGGAACATGGCGTCGTAGATCTCGTGCTTGGACGAGAAATACGAATAGACCGACTGGGCTCGCATGCCAACACGCTGGCCGAGGTCGCGCATCGACAAACCAGCAAGACCGTGCTCCCGCACCACTTCCCAAGATGCGGCGACAATTTCTGCCTGTGTTGCCTGATGACGTTCGGTCCGCCTGTCGATCATCGGTTTACCTGACATTGTTCGAACTATGGTCGATTCGATACCCACTCGTCAAGAGGTCAGCAGAAAATATCTTGACAATCGGGGGGCGCACCCCTGTGGGTGGCCCTTCGATACATGGGATCACCGTGCCAGGGTCTGAGCCTTCATCAGGCAAATGAAGACGAGCCAGCCGCTTCGACTTCGTTCATCCCTCGTCGCCGATGGTGAGGTCGAACCCAGTGGACTCCAGCAAGATATCCAAGACCGTGAGAAGGTGGTGTTGCGTGAATCCGCCGCCGGAAGTACCGCCTTCGGACTCGCTGAATCGAGACATGCAATGGCATTTATCCAAGCAATCGAATTCGCGACCGAACGCCGCGATGAAGCCCTCGAACTTATGGCACGCTGGAGTGCCGACGCCATGGGGAACGGCACCGCCCAACGTGCGACGATGGTCGAGGACCGTTCAGCACCCGGTCACTTCGTAACTTCGGTTCGGTTCGAGTCGGCCGAGTCGGCGGCGGAGAACTCCGATCGGCCTGAGACCAGCGCATTTGCCGAGCAGTTCAGCGCGCTGTGTAGCGAAGGTCCGACCTTCCGCGAGTTCGACGTCGTCGAGACCTACGGCACCTGATCTGCTCGCCTCTCAGCTGCATCGCTCGAACCCCGTAGACCCCTCTCAGCGGTAGATCGGTGCCTGATCCAGAGATCGCCTTATCTGGACCATCGATCCGCCCTCGGCGAGGGATACCAGCGCCGCTTCGGAAACCAGTTGGGCTTCGAGACCGTCCCAGGCTGAGGGTCCGATCGCTTCGGGGCCATCCAATGAGGCGACCCACGCCCGATCCTGCGCCAGATAGGCCTCGGTGAACCAGCCGAACCAGTCGGTGTAGGGCTCCATCTCGCTCACCAGCCGACGGGTGGTCGGCTGATATGGAGATGCGGAACGAACCATTCCATTGGGACCGCTGGCTTCGATCTCCACCTCGTAGGCGTAGGTTCGATCCTGGAACTCGATCGATGCCAACGCCCCCGACTCCATCTGAAGCGTGAGCAGCACGTGGTCGAGGCCACCTGGTCGAGGCACGGCGCTGGTTGCCACCGACGCTGTCGGGCCAAGCAGCCACGTGACCGTATGAATGTCATGAACGATCGACTGATTGATGACGACCCGAGGTGAGCGGGCCTCGACGTTGGTGTTCCGATGGGTACAGCGCAGGTAGTCCATTCCGTTCAGGTCGCCCAGTTCCTCCACGACGTCGAGGTGAGCAGGGTCATAGCGCCGCATGAATCCCACCTGTAGCCGCCGCTGGCCGATCGCCGCCTCGGTTTCCACCACTGCCACCGCGTCAGCCAGTTCGGCTGCCAGCGGTTTCTCACAGAGCACCCGGCTCCCGGCTTCCAATGCAGCAATAGCGAGTTCGGCGTGAGTTTCGTCGGTGGACGCCACGATCACCCCGTCCCAGCCCTCGGACGCAACCGCCATCGGGTCGGTGGATATGGGAACGTCGAATCCAGCCAAGTCGGGGTGAGGAAACGGATCGGCCACCGCGGCGACTTCGACACCGCCCATGTCCATCATCGTGCGAATGTGGAACCTTCCCATTCCGCCAGCACCGACCACTGCGATTCTGTTCATTCTCGGATCGTAGGTGAACTTCTCGCACTCCCTACAAGTACGAACTTGCGTACCCATCCCACGTTGCCGCCGTTCTTGTGTGCTGGACGCACCAAGTCGGTGCGCTGGGAACGCTTTTTGGGCGGGGTGGTTGGTTTGGTACGCAAGAAGGGGGCGGGTGTGCGAGGCTCGGAGGGTGGATGGGTACGGCAAGCCGACCGATGGCTTCTTGAAGGTTAAGACAAGCCTCGAACCAACCACGAAGGATCTGGGAACCGAGCAAACACCGGTCGACCGGTTCTTCGTATGCAGTGGAAGCGCGGCGCCTCGAGTGGACGCCCACAGCTGGAGCATGAAGATCGACGGGGATGCTGCCGGTTCGCCGCTACAGGTGGGACTGGATGACCTGATGTCGCTGCCCAGCCACGTCGTGGATGCCTGGCTCGAATGCGCCGGCAACGGTCGAATGCTCTACGAGTACGTTGCTGGCTACGAACGTCCTGAAGGCGCCACGGATACCCGCTGGACCTTGGGGGCGATGGGAATGGGCCGCTGGGAGGGCCCACGCCTCTCCGACGTTGTCGCTTTGGCTCGTCCAACCACGGAGTTCCAGTGGCTGTCCCCCATGGGGCTCGACTTCGACCACGAAGACGGCGAGCCGGCCCGTATGTGCCTGCCGGTCGACAAGGCACTCGATCCCGACACCATCGTGGCGTTGAGGATGAACGGTGAGCCGCTCACTCCGGCCCATGGCGCGCCCGCCCGCCTTCTGGTGCCCGGCTGGGTGGGTGCGTATTCGGTGAAGTGGCTCGGACGGATCGAACTGTCCTCCACCTGGGTCAACTCGTTCCGGGCCGATGAGTACTACGTGCTCCGCACACCCGATGGCACCAAGCTCGGCCCGGCCACGGCCCATCCGATCAAGTCCAGTCTCGCTCTGGGCTGGAACGCCGAGCTACCGGCAGGGGCCACGACGGTGCAGGGGTACGCCCGGGCTTCCGGAGTTCCGGTCGAAGCGGTCGAGTGGTCTACCAACGGGGGCGAATGGCAGCATGCCGAACTGATCCGGCTCAACTCGAAGTGGGGATGGACCCCGTTCCGGTTCCACTGGAACGCCACGCCCGGCGATCACACCCTCAGCACCCGCGCCACCGACATCAACGGTGAAACCCAGCCCGACACAGTGCCCTTCCATCCCAACACGATCCTGTGGAACGCGATCACACCTCACCCGGTGCGGGTTTCATAGCGGCTCGCTGCCGACCACCTCCGAATCAAGGCATCCTGACAGCGTGACCTCCGGAGCCCAAAACAAGGCGCGCCAACTGGCTGAGCTTGCCGGCAGTGTGATCGCCCAGCATCGCGATGGCGAAGACCCCGACGTTCCCGACGCAATTCGCTTTGTTGCACCCCACGGCTTGACCCGTAGCGTCGATCGAGAGGTTCGACGGTTCCGAGCCGAAGAGACGGCGTGGGGAGACCTCGATCCTGACGTTGCTGGCGAGCTGGCACGGCTGGACCCAGGGCTGGTTGTACTATTCGGCGCCCATCGAAATGGCTACGTGCGAGAAGCGATGATGGATATTGCTTCGAGTCTCACCCACGTTCCCGGAGTGGTCTCGATGCTGGCCTATCGCACGGTCGATCGGGTCCCGCCGGTTCGAGAGTCTGCGCAAGAAACAATCAGATCGCTCTTTGAAGCTGAGTTGCAGAACGACGCGGGTGGTGTGATGCCGACCGTGGTCAACCGGGCGGCCAAAGGGGTCGTCGCATCTCCTGACTCGGTGATCGAGTGCCCTGATCTTGTGATCCTGGCGCTCAAGCTTTTCGAGACCCGCACAGCCCGCTGGCGGCGGGATCGGGGTCGCGACCATCACGAACGAACCCTCCGCGAAGTCGATCGCCGCTCACAAGTACTCGATCATCTCCGCCGACTCACCCCACCTCTGGACAACGACGCGTCGCGCGAGGCAACGTCTCAGCTGATCGAGTTCTACGAACACTCGTTGCTGTCGACGCCCCGGGGCACAACCACAGCAAGGTGACGCCGATCAGATGATCGCTGTTTCCATGAACCGCTTGTTCGCTACAAGCCGGTTGTAGCCCAGCGGCCCCAAGTCCAGTGTCTTGTAGGCGCCTTGTGTGATCCACTCGGCCACTCCTCTGCCGATGGCCGGCGCCTGCTGGAGTCCGTGTCCAGAGAATCCGTTGGCAAACAGCAGGTTCGAAACCACAGTGTGAGGACCAACGATCACGTTCTGATCGAACGTGTTGAACGCGTAATGGCCAACCCATTTGTTCTGCAATTTGATCCGTTCGAACGCCGGTATCCGATTGGCCAATGCCGGCCACACTCTCTCTTCCCAAATACTGGGATCGACTGCGAAATCGTCGTAGGCAACGGCGGGGTCATCGTCGGGCGGGCACCCAGCCAGGTACGACGTTCCCTCCGAGCGAACGTGAACGCCACTGGGATCGATCGTGAGCGGCAGATCACAATCGAGGGGTTCCTGCGCATCGAAAACGAAGGTGTAGCGACGCCGTGACTCGACCGGCAGTTGCACTCCAACCATCTTGGCGATCTCTACTGCCCGCGGCCCGGCTGCGTTGACAAGTGTTCCGCAGGCCAAGGTCTCCCCCGACTTCAGCAAAACCTCGGTCACTACGTTCCCGGAACGCTTCACGCCGACCACCTCGTTGGTGAGATACTCCACACCTCGTTGACGAGCCTGCTTGCGCCACCAATCAAACATGGTGCCGCTATCGAAGTACCCCTCGTCTTTCAGGTTGTGGCTACCGCAGATGATCCCATCGAGGTTGTAGAACGGATAGTCGGCCAGGATCTCCTCGGGCGTCATGATCTTTGTCCCGGCACCGCAGGCGGCCTGTATCCGCTGGTTGGCCCTCAGGGTTTGAGCGAACGCTTCCGTATCTGCCAAGTACATGTAGCCATAGAACTGCGTGGCTAGTTCGGGCACCTCAGGATCGTTGCCCATGTAGTCGCCGAAGTTCCGAACGAACTCGGCTGCGAACTGGGAGATACTGATGTTCAGTTCGTTGGAGAACTGCTGACGCATGCAGCTGTTGGTGTGGGCGGTGGAGGAGTTCTCATAGGTGGGGTCCCTCTCCACCACAAGAACTCGCCCGTCGAAGCCCTCGTTGGTGAGGAACCAGGCAATCGATGATCCGATGATGGCACCGCCCACGATGATCACGTCGTAGGAGTCGTGGCGTGGTTCGCCCACGATCGGTTGCAGCCTCAACGCATTCACCCCTGAACCCGGCTGCTCGCGACGCAGGTGATCAGCACGGTTAGAGGTCCTCAACCTTGGGGAAGTTCGACGGCGGCATGATGTCAACCGTGGCCGACCGCTGCTGGGCGGTCATGCCACCATCGACCTTGATCACATCGCCGGTGATATAGCTGGCGTCATCGGATGCGAGGAACAACGCCGCGCCCGTCATGTCGCCGGGTTCTCCAATCCGGCCCAGCGGGACGTTCTCGCCCCGCAGCTTTCGCGCCTCGAGGTCGAGGCCTTGGGTGTCGATCGAACCGGGCATCAGCGCATTGACCCTGATGTTGTACGGACCGAGATCCAGTGCCATGGCTCGGGTGAGCGCCTCGATTCCGCCTTTGGTTGCGTCATAGGCGGTGAATGCCCGGTGGGCTTTGGTTGCACCGCCCGAACTCATGTTGATGATGCAACCTCCACCCTGTTTGGCCATGATCCGGGCGGTGGGGTGCGATACGAGGAAATGGCCGGTGAGGTTGACGTCGATCATCTTGCGCCACCACGCTTCGTCGGCTTCGAAGAAATGCCGCGTCGGGCCGACCAGCCCGGCGTTGTTCACGAGCACGTCGACCCGGCCGTATTCGTCCATCACCGAGTCGATCATCGCTTTGACCCGAGCCGAGTCGGACACGTCGGCCACCGCCGGAATGGCTCTGCCGCCCGCCGCTTTGATGGCAGCCAAGGTCTCACCAACACTGTCGGGATCTACATCGTTGATGGCCACTCTGCAGCCCGCATCGGCGAACCGTTTGGCGATCGCATGGCCGATCCCTCTTCCTGCTCCGGTGACCAGAACAACCTTGTCCTTCAGTGATTCGTGCATGTGGGTTCGTTTCTGTGAGTGGGTCCGAATCGATCTGTGGCTGGTAATGGTAGGTCGCTTTGCGGCACCGAATCCGTTAGCGGGTGTTCGGCGTAGGGTCACAACATGGGACTGTTTGACGAAGGCGAGCCCGAGGTTCTGCTGGAACACCAGGCCATCACGCGTCGCAGAAACCCCATTCCGTTGCTCGTGGGGTTTGTTGCGCTGGGGGCGCTGCTCATATCGCAATGGCCAACCGGTGCTGACACTGCGGTAACTCCGCCGCCATCGACAACGACCCCCACGAGCGTTCCAGAGGTTGTGAGTTCGACCCCACCGTTCTCGTTCCCACAGATCTCGCTGGTGAAGATCCCGGCCGCCGGAGGTCTGGCGATCGATGTTCCCTTCAGCACTCCCCGAGCTCCTCGACCTCTTACGCACATCTCCAGTTTCGAACTCGACGCCAGTGGCACGTACATGGCGGCGCTCGGCACGTACTCGATCCTCGACGCTCCGCGGCAGTTGTTCGCCGGTTCGGTCGAACGCGGCTTCGAGGCCATTTCCCCAAGCACCCGTGGTTTCGCATGGCACGATACCGAGCCTGGCCAGCTGGCCTTCATCGATGGATCGCTCGAGGGCGCAGCATCGTTTCGACTACTCGATCTCACTCTCGAAGACCCCGAGCAACGCGAGGTCGGCTCCGTCACGGGATGGCTCTCCCACTACGGTGCCTGGGGATTCAGCACCTTTGAGATGCGACGCCCCGATCGATGGTTCCGCATATTCGACCCGGATGGTCAGCTGATTCTCGACAGGGAGGCCGGGAAAGCAGTTGGGTTCGTACCGACCCTTGGCATGGTGGCAACCCTGGCCGACGGCACACACGTGGCAATCGATCCGACGACGGGAGCCACCCGAGCTCTTCCGACGTTCGAATCACAAGCGGTGCTGTGGAACATCGAGACCGGCGGCCAGCGTGGTACCTACGCCGTCCAGGCGAGCTCGCGCGACTTCACAACCCATCGCGTGCTGATCTACAACCGATTGAACGAGGTGATCGCACGACTCGACAGTGGTTCGTCGCGTCAGGTCATGACCTGGAACGGGGACGGCACCAAGCTGATCTACGCCATTGACAACTCATCGGATCGAACCTCGCTCGTGGTCTATGACGTCACAGACGGCACAACGATCGAAACCTCCTTCGTCGAGGACCCGGACAACCCTCGGACAATCGGCATTCTGGTCGACTGAGCTGATGCACAACTAGGGTCGGTCTCATGTCACGAGTCGCACTGGTCACCGGCGGAGCGAGCGGCATCGGCCGAGCGATTGCGGTCGAGCTGGCTCGATCAGGTTGCCGGGTTGGGGTTGCCGATCTCAACCTGCTCGGTGCAACCGAGACAGCAGACTCGATCGGCGGGGCTGCTGTAGCAGTTGCTCTGGATGTCACCCAGCCGACTTCGGTCAAGGCTGCCTTGTCGTCGGTTGAAGAGGGTCTCGGTGCCGTCGAGATTCTCGTGAATTGTGCAGGTTGGGATGAACTCAAGCCGTTTCTCGACACCGACGAGGAGTTCTGGGATCGCGTAATCGACATCAACTACAAAGGCATGCTTCGCACGGTGCATGCGTGCCTGCCGTCGATGATCGAGGCCGGTTGGGGTCGGATCATCAACATCGGCTCCGACGCAGCCAGGGTCGGTTCGTCGTTGGAGGCGGTCTACGCCGGTGCCAAGGGCGGGGTGATCTCGTTCACCAAGACCATCGCTCGGGAAACCGCCAAACGGGGCATAACAGCCAACGTGGTGTGCCCGGGCCCCACCGACACCCCCCTACTCGATGGCATCGTGGCCGCCAGCGACAACGGTGAGAAGGTGATCAGCGCCATGGCCAGAGCGGTACCCATGAAGCGGATCGGGCAGCCCGCCGAGGTTGCGGCTGCGGTTGCCTACTTCGCCTCAGAGCAGGCCGGGTTCACGACCGGCCAGACCCTCTCGGTGTCCGGTGGCCTCACCATGGCGTAGAACGCCCGGCGTGTCCGTTCAGCGAGGGATTGTGCCGGGATCGAATCCAAGCTCGGCCGCCAGCGGGCGAATCGTCGCTGGGACCGGTGCCCCGACGCCATCGAGTGCACGATTCATCATTTGAAACGTTGCACACACACCGATGGCACGTTCGGCTCGCTCGGGGCCAAGGGCCCCAACAAGCGCATAGCGTTCGCCGTCAACGTTTCGATCCCAACCGATTGTGAGGGCGTCGGTGAAAGCTAGAAGTTGTTGCCCGCCTTCGATCGGCGGAACCGTTCCGGTGGCTACCACACCTAGATCCAGGTCTATCCCAGCTGCTGCACTTCCCTCACGAAGGAAGTTCAGGTGGCTGAGCATTCAATAAAAACACTCGTTCAAGTACGAGGCTCGGGCGGCCACGAATTCGATTTGAGGTCGGGTGAGGTGATCGGCATAACCCCAATTGCCGATTTGATTCATTGGCATGTACATAGGCTCGTGAAGGTCACGAAATGCCAGGCCCTCTGATGGCATGGCGTCGAGCACATGCGGTGCGCTCAGGTTGGTCAAGGCAGGTACCCATCCGTTCGTGAGTTTTGCCTCGGTGCGTACATCGCCGGTCGGTTCGCCGCTGGGTTCTTCGGGAGGTTGCGGTAGCTCAGCGCCGATTCCCCGCATGTAGAAGTCGACATTTGAAAGACGGGCGACAACCCCGACGATCTCCAGATACCGAATGCGTTCAAGACCCGCTGCTTGCCACAACTCGACGTGATTTTCAGTCAAACCGCCAGCGTCGACGGCAACCCAGTGGGCCACATGTTCCTCCAATGGCTTCTCGGGGCACGACCCGCCAGCCCACGCAGCGCGCGCCACCTGGATAACGCCGCAGCGTTGGGCCGCGCTGAGGCTTGGACCCGGCCCTGTGAGGTTGGACCAGGCTCGCTCCACAGCGAGTCGCCGCTGGGTCGATGCCTCCAGTGCGCTGTGTTCGAACACAACCTCAAACTACTCCAGCCCATTAGCGGGTGCCCCTGGTGGCCGGATTCGTGGAGTTGCTTGGTCCTTCGATGGTGCTTCTGGAGTTCGACGTCCTAGTTCGATCCAACGACGCATCTCGGTATCGACCTCGCTCGGCTGAACCAGCCGGAGCATCGCTTGGCTGGAACCGTATTCCCAGCTCAGAACTGTGTCACACCCCCTCTGTAGGGTTGAACTATGGCAGATCGAACGGCGGAGAACAGCTTGGATGAGTGCCTCGATGTGGCGCTCGTGGTCCTGGATGGAGGCCCTCGGCGGGTGCTGTCTGGGCGACCCTGTCCCTCTGATGTCGCGAGTCTGATGCGCAAGGTTCGGGCGCTGGCTCGATTGACCGATGGCTGGATCGCTGCCCTTGGCACCGTCGCTCAGGAGCACGCTCTTGCCGGTGAGGGACCGGTGTTGGAGGAGGCTCTTGCCGGTGATGGAGATGTGCCCCGTTCAACGGTTTCCTCCGATGTCGGCCGAGTGCGCGTTCTCAACCACTTCGCCGAGGTAGGCGCAGCAATCCGCAACGGTTCGGCGTTGCCGTTCAATATTGGCTCCCTCGCCAACACTCTGTCGAACGTCACCGCTGAGGAGGCCGAGAGTCTCGCCAAGTTCGACGGTGATTTCGCCGAACGCGTCTCCAATGCCAAACCCGACTCGTTCAGGCGGTACGTCAACCGGTGCGTCGATCGGATCCGCAGAGACCACGGACTCGACGCCACTCGCCGGGCCCGTGCCGCCGCGTCGTGCTCCTTGAGTGCCCGCCGAGATCGGTCTGGGTATCGGATGATCCTCGACCTCGAAACCGAACGAGGAACCGCCTGTTTTCAACGCCGTTCGGAACGAGAGGCGAAGCCTGGCCCGCCGACTGGGTTCGGACCATGGCCTCACCACCGACCAGCTCATGGTCCAGGCCGCACATGATCTGATCGTCCGAGGGTCCGGGGTAGATCCCGAGGTCTTCTCCTCCAGGCCAACGGTGTCGGTCAATGTCTTGTCCGACCGGGACACGCTGGCTACGGGGCCACACGCCCGCACCATTGCCGAAACCTTCGACGGGCAGTCCTTGGCGCCGGCAGCAATCGGGCGGCTCTGCTGCGACGCGACTATTCGTCGGCTCGACACCGCACCCGACATCCGCGTTCATGCTGCCCGGGCATCACGAACCGCTACGAGCGAACAACGAGCGACTTTGCGTACGCTCTATTCAACGTGCCCGATATCAGATGCCCCGTGGTCCCAGATCGAGGTGCACCACGTGATCGAATGGGACGATGGTGGAAAGACCCAGCTCTCCAACCTTGTGCCAATCTCATCTCGATGGCACCACCTCATCCACGAAGGCCAATGGACCCTTCGCATGGATCCAGACCGAACCCTGCACTTGTCCCGTCCAGACGGGACACATCATCGGACCATCGGACCACCGCTTCCCATCAACCACACCCACGAACTCGCCGCATGAAGATCACTGTGCAGTCCAGGCCCGACAACACCGCCCGACCAAACTCCCGCACGGGAGAAACCTCCGGGGGCACCGGTGGTGCCAACACAGAGGGGTTCAACGCAACGCCATAACACCAACACGCCATGACACCAACACGGCACTCCACTCGCACCACAGCAGCGGAACCGTGCACTGGGTCTACCAACGCACCGCATCTTGACAACTGAATGACTCGGCCGGGCCCGAAACCAGGCGACCGTTTGTCCGGTCTAGACCGGACGAACCCAGGAGCTACTCGCTCTCGTCATCGGAGTGGTCCCCGTCTTCCTCGCCATGGTCACTCTCCTCGCCATGGTCGCTCTCCTCGCCATGGTCGCTCTCCTCGGAGTGATCGCTTCCGTGATCGTCATCTCCACTGGCGGCCACGGCGGCAGTGATACCGATGGCGGTGAGAGAAAGTGCGGCGAAAATTGCTCCGATGATGGCGCCCAGGACCTTGTTGGTCGGCTCGCTCGCTGGTTCGGGTGCATGTCCTGCCATGGCGCCAGTCTAGGTCGGCGTCGTTGGGATCACGGTAGCCTTGGGGAGGTGATGAGGGGTCCTGTTGGGTTGGTCGGCAGCGGCGAGTTCACCTCGACCACATCTGAGATCGACCAAGTTCTCATCGACGGTCGCCCCCAGCGAGCGGTTGTGATTCCCACCGCATCAGCCTTGGATGGCACCAGAACCTTCCAGCGCTGGCTCGACCTCGGCGAGGCCCATTTTCGGAGCCTCGATGTGGAACCGGTAAGCCTTCCCGTCGCCGACCGGGCCCACGCCGATGATCGTGAGATCGCAGCGAAGGTCGAGGGGGCCGGGTTGATCTACTTCTCCGGCGGTGATCCTGAGCATCTGTGCGAGACCCTTCGTGGCACCGCCGTTTGGGAAGCGGTGCTGAACGCCTGGGAAGCGGGCGCGGCGCTTGCCGGTTGCTCGGCCGGGGCGATGATGATGGGTTCCCAAACCCGCTCGCCCCGCAAGGCGTACTTCACAGAAGCTCTCAACATCTTCGACGATCTGGTGGTGATCCCCCACTTCGATCGGATCAATGCCTTTCGCCCGGGTCTGGCCCAAGAGGTTGTAGCGTCTTCGCCCGCTGGTACCACTGTTCTCGGAGTTGACGAGGACACTGGGCTCGTTCTCACCGACACCGGCTGGCAGGTGATCGGTATGGGAAGAGCCTGGTTGATCAACGCAGGAGAGGTCACTGCCCTCAACGACGAAGCTCTGGGGTCATTCGACCTTCGCCCTCGCTAGCTTCGCTTCGATGGATCTCCTCACAGCCATCGGGCTCCTATTCTTGGCCACGTCGGTGGGGGTTTACGGCACGATCATCGGGGCCGGAGGCGGCTTCCTCGTGGTGGCAGGTCTGGTGGTCATTTTCGATCTCTCGGGCGCCACCGCCGTCGGAACCAGCGTGATCACAACACTGTTCATTCACCTGACCGGGGCGTTCAACTACAACCGAAAAGGACTGGTCGATCGTCCCACGGCCGCATGGTTTTCTGTGGGAGCGGTGCCGGTGGCGTTTCTGTCGGCGGCTTTCTTGGCCAAACGTATCCCCCAGCGAACCTTCGAGATCTTGATTGGCCTGTTACTTCTGGCTCTGGCTGTCTTTGTTGTTGCTAGACCGTCGGCTCGTGGCCGGGAGGATCGGCGTCTGCCACCTCAGCGGAAAAAGCTCATGGGCAGCGGAGCAGTTCTCGGGGTGCTGTCGGGTGCCTTTGGAGTTGCCAGCGGATTGATCACAGTTCCACTGCTGGGTTGGCTGCAGAAACTGCCCACACACCGGGCCACTGCGACCACGACGGCGATCGGTGCTGTCACAGGGCTGTCATCAGCAACCGGTCACGCAGTCGCTGGCAACCCTCGCTGGAGTTTCTTGCCGTTCCTCATCGCAGGCGCAGTGGTTGGCGGCCGAATCGGATCCAACAGCGCCGAGAAATTGTCAGCGGCCGCCGTACGTGGCCTGATCGCTGCGGGTTTGCTGGCCGCAGGTCTGCCGCTGCTGCTTCGCTCGTTGTAGTGGCGAGGTTCAGGCCGCTCGAGTCGTTCGCGGAGATCCTCAACCGTGGCTGCGGGGATTTCGGCATCGACCCCCACCTCTCTAACCACGAGGCCCGGTATCTGTCCCAGTTCGCCGCTGTAAGGCGCTGCAAGTGTGGGGCTGATCCTCACTGGCTCTGCCATCCGACGGCCATGACGGACCAGCAGCAGCACCATCCCGACAAGCGAACTCACCACAGCGACAGCGCCTGCCACCCTTGAATCGGCGATTGGTCCGGCGCTGAAGGAGGGAATCCACAACACGAACCCGCCCAGAAACCCGAACACAACAGATCCGGTGAGTTCCTCCATCACCGGTTCTGCACGTCGAAAAGTGAACGGTGTGGACACTTAGGGTGCGCCCTCCAGAGCCATGACTCAACTCTGTCCCATATCGGGGGCGTTGTCGTTGAACGAAAGTGACCGTCGGGGGTGAGAAAAACGACTCAAGCTCCGTCGAAGCCTGCGGGAGGAGAGGTCCGGATCCGGACACCGAGATCGACCGGTTCTGACCATGCGATGTCATGGACGGGCGCAGCAACCGAGCCGATACTTCCCCAACCGGTGCGAAGAACCTCTTCGTGCCAAACTTGGAGAAGTGAGAGTCTGAACCCGTTGGGACATTCGTCAGAGGACCCACCTGAACGCTTTTGGTTTGTGCGGTTACGGGCTGTTTGGCGAGATGATGCGCTGCCTCAGCCGATTGGTGACAGCGCCCGGCGTGGCGCGTCGGCACTCGATGTGGATCTGTGCGTCGAACCCGAGCAGTACACGGCCACCTTTGTTGTCTCTGCGCCCCGCGTCGGTCCGGCATGTGAGGCTGCCCTGGTGCTGATCGATCAAGTGATCGAGACGACCGGTCTTCCCCTCTGGCAGGCAGTGTCGTTCCATCTCGACGAGGTGGCACCTCCCGAGGGCGGCCAGGGCTGGACGAATGCAGGAGACACCGACCATGCAACCATCGATCTCGAGGACGTTTCGGTTTGACGTCGGCTCGGATTCGAACAATCAACAGGCCTGAGTAGGCAAAAGGAAAGCGCACAATGAAACTTCGACTCGGTGAACCGGTGGCAGCAACCGATGGACACTTCGGTCAGTTGGGCGACATCGTCGTCGATCCCCAGGCAGCCAAGGTGACCCACATCGTGGTAGAACCTGAACAGTCCCAGCATCAAGAACGGTTGGTTCCGATCTGGCTGGTGTCGGACAGGGAAGGATCCCTCGTGGTGGAACTGGACACCGCGCATCTCCGCCAGCTCGAACGAGTCTCTGTCAATGACTTCGTCCGCCCGGGCGAAACCATCGAACTGGAGGACGACTGGGACATCGGTATCGAAGAGGTCCTGCATATCCCCTATGTCGACGTGAGTGAGACCAATTCATGGATGGAAGATCGGATAGAGGTCAGGTACGACCGAATCCCCAAGGGTGAGTGTGAGATCCGCCAGCGCGAGCAGAGTCACTTCGGCCGACGGTGAAACGGTCGGACACGTCGAGGCGTTCATCGCCGACGGAGACGATCTCACGGCAATCGTCGTCCGCAGTGGACGTTATGGATTCCGTCGCAACGTCTTGGTTCCGTTTGCTTCAGTGGCCAGAGTGCGAAACGACCACGTTGAGCTTGGCATCGACGAAGAAACCTTCAGCGCACTGCCCCGGACCGGCTCTGATTCGCTCGACTCATCCGACTCTGAAACCGGCTTGACCGATCTCCGGGCGCTCGCCGAACAAGGAGGCAACATCACTCGCAAGGCCGCCGACAACTCCGCCAAGGCGCTCCAACCCCTCTGGGCGAAAGCAAGAGCATTCTTTGGCGAGATCCGAGACAAGGCGCAACCGCCTGACAAGCCCACCAAGCCCGAGACCTAGGTCCGCACTTACAACGACGTCACCTGACCTGGGAACATCACCGCGACTAGGCGCCTACCCGGGGAATCTCACCAGGAGCGTTTCCAGCGTGGTTCGCCCCGATTCCGATGGAATCGTAAGGACCGATGGGGGTGTGCGAAGCCGACGGGCCACCGTCAGAAGCCTGGTGCGAGTGGCGGGAAACTGACTCTCAGGTTGTTTTGGCCACATAGACCGCGCAGGGGGCATCACGAAGGATGTCGATGGCAACCGAACCCAGAAGTCGGGAGATGCCCTGAACCCGTCGATTGCCGACCACGATCACATCGGCGTCAACCGCCTCGGCATGTTCCACCAGGGTTCGAGCCGGCGGACCGGCCAAGATGGTCGTAACCACTGTGACACCAGCAAAAGCGCCGTCGAGTTGACTGGCGGCCGCGGCTGCTTGCTGACGCAGACCATGGCTGCGAGCTTCCACCGCATCAACTGCCTGTTCGCCAACGACCTCGGCGTCGAATCCATGCTTCTTTGGATCATCGGTGATCACCGTGACCACATGGAGTTCGGCATTGAGACCGGCCGCCAGTTCACCGGCCTCAGCGGCGGCTTTTCGGGACGATTCAGTGCCATCGAACCCCACAACGATCTTCTTCATATGACATTCTTACCCGCTCTGGCGCCCCTTTGTGCAACAGAGAGGTCTCTGTGCTCGAGCCGCCGTGCCTACAGTCATGATCGATGAGTGATCCAACAGCGCCCCTGGACCCGCACTACGCCCAATATCCCTCACTGGTTGACCGCACAGTCTTTGTCACCGGCGGAGCCGACGGAGTTGGGGCGGGGATCGTGGAAGAGTTCGTGAAGCAGGGAAGCCGAGTTGGTTTTGCCGATCTGAACCAAGCCAAGGCCGAACAGACCCTGGATCGATGTAGGTCTCTCAACCCCCGGCATCAACCCCGCTTCTACGAGGTCGATCTGCTCGATATCGACCCAACTCGAGCGGTGATCGCTCAGGCAATCGAGGACCTCGGCGGCATCACTGTGCTGGTCAACAATGCCGCTAGCGACGATCGCCATACCTGGCAGGAAGTGACCCCGGAGTACTGGGACAATCGAATCAATGTGAATCTGCGCCACTACTTCTTTGCACTCCAAGCGGTCGCTCCCCAGATGCTTGAAGCCAAGAACGGGTCGATCATCAACATCGGCTCCTCGTCGTACCAAATCCAGGAGGACTTCTTCCCCGGGTATGCCATCGCCAAGAGTGGCGTGGAGGGCATCACCCGCACCATGGCCCGCACCTTCGGTGTGGACAACGTCCGGGTGAACACAGTGTTGCCGGGTTGGGTTGCAACCGAGAAGCAGCTCACCAAATGGTGGACGCCCGAGGGCGAGGAAGGAACTATCCGCGACCAGGCCATCAAACGCCGCATCTATCCCAGAGAATTCGCGCAAATGGTCTTGTTCCTGGCCGCTGATGACGGAGCAGCGTGCACCGCACAGGAGTTTGTGGTGGATGGTGGCAGACGGTAGGACGGCGAGCCTGTCCAAAGGCTGTGAGTACCTACTACCCACCTAGCAACAAGGTGAGACCGCAGCGTCTCGCAAACGCCGCCCGGTCTCGAGGTCGAAGGCCCCTGCATCGGCGAGGTCGACAACAGCCCCCTCCACCGACAGGTTGTTGATCCCGCCGCGATCGACTTTCCACAGCACCTCGCCGCTGTCACCGTCGATACGGGCGATGGAACCGGTTCCGGCCCACCACAGGTAACCGTCGATCTCGAACACGCCACCGCCGGGCTGCGGATTCACTCGCCATCTCACCTCACCCGTGGTCATCTCCAGGCCGACGAACTCTTTGCGGGTCGACAACGGACTCTCGAGGGTGACTTCCAGCACGTACAGGCTTTGCGCAGGTCGCGAGCTCACGCTGGCGGCCCCCATGATCGGAACGGACCGACTGAAGTCCCAGAGAAGCGCTCCATCAACCGGATCAAGTGCCACCAGAACTCGCTCCCGGTTGGTAGTGCCGGAATAGACCCAGGTCTGGACCAACACCGGCGCACTGGAGTGCACCTCGGAGACAACCGTGCCACCGCCTTCGTAGCGCCAGACTGTGGTGCCCTCAGAAGAAAGGCCGGTAAGGGAACCGTCGAGCTCGCTTCGAACCACAATCAGCCCTGGATCCTCGGACACCCGAACGAAGCTGAAGGGCCCTCCAACGTGTTGCCAGCGGGACTCCAACGTGATGTTGTCAACTGCGAAGATCACCCCGCTGTTGAGATAGATCAGAACCTCACCTACTACCTGGGGTGCATCCCGGTCAGCACCAACCGGAAGGCCGAACCCCAGCTGCATCCCGTCAACGGTTGGACCACCAAGAAACTGCAACGCCGCCGGCACGTCGACCCCCGAGAGCGATTCGATCTCCATCCTCAAGTTGCCGCTGCAGTGCTCAGGCCTCAGATCACCACACGGACCAATCCCGATTCGGCCCACAACGGTGGTGTTGGCAAAGACGATATGCCACTCGCCCTCGCCTGGGGGGTCCAGAGCGTGGACATCAAATGGTGATGCCAGCGATTCTGGGAGAAAAACCCCGATTCGGGACTGATCCACGGTCATCAGGTCCAAAACATGGACCCTTGGCGCGATGACCTTGGTCGGTTGGCGCTCCCCAAACCGTTGGAACAGCAGATACGACGTACGCAACGCATTCAACGAAGCCGTCTGCGATGCAAACTCGGGGTCGAACACGGCAAGTCCGGTCGCCGGTTCATCGAACCCACAGGCGAAGAAGAAACCTCCCGGAGCCACTGTGCCGATGCCGAGTCTGCTCACATCGGTCAAGAACGCAACAAAATCAGCACCCTGCCACGGTGCACCAGCGGGAGTTGAGCTCAGCGGCAGGATCAGCCGATCCAGATTCTGCTCCCCGATCCCAGCGATCGGCGTAACCTCCACGACTGCCACTCCATAGTCGTCGTACAACAACCCGTCAGTGATCTTGCCGCTGACCACCGTCTGAGAACGCGCCATCAACGTTGGCAGCCACACAGGAATCGGATCCACCTCACGAAGCTGATCAGCCCGGATCACCGGGTTGCGGCACTGCCACGGGCTGGGCTCGGCGACGTCTTCTGCAATCGGTGCCGCATCAAGTAGCGGGATGATCGTGCGATAGCCAACCAACCCCAAGGCAAGGGCACTGAACAGCACGAGCGGTGCGAACAGCCGGGAGCGACGGCGAAGAATACGAGCGTTGGCCAGAAGTTCGTCGTCGGGAAGGCCAGCCATGGCTCAGCGACGGGTCAAATCGTTCGCCAGAGATACCCCGGGTTGTGACCGGGAACGCCAGAGGGTGTGGAGTGCACCGAGTTGGGCGAGATTGCGAACATCAATGGCCTCATGGAGGAACGGAACCAACCGGTCGAGACCCGGGATCGAGAGTGGGAATCCGAACAGGTCGGCGACGCCCTGTCCGCCCGCCAGATCCACCACCCATCCGAGATCGGTGAAATCGAGCTGGGTCATGGGCTCGTTGCGGAGCAGCTGGAACGCATTGAACGCCACCGTTCGACCGGCCTTCACTGCGATCTGTGCCGACATTGGATGAATGTCATCACCGTGGCGATGTGCGGCGATGTCGCCGGCGGCAAACACCCGATCGAAGCCCGACACCCTGCCTACATCATCCACCACCAGACGCCCTGCCCTGGTTGGAGCGTCGATCAGTGCCTCGGTGCGGGCTTCAAAACCTCCGCTCCAGATCGGCATTCCACTGGCCAAACCGGTTGAGGTCATCACGCTGTCCGGGCAGATCTCGACAACGTCTCGCCCGGTCAGAACCGACACGCCTCGACCGGTGAGCACTTCGTGCGCCCTCTGGCCCAATGCCGGATTGAACCCGTTGAGAAGACGACTCTCCCGCTCGATCAGGGTCACGAACACGTCGAATGGACCAGCGGCCAGCGCACCAGCCAGCTGGCAGCCGGTGGGACCGCCCCCTATCACCACAACTGCGTCCGTCTTGGACACACGATACTGGATCTCTACAGCATCTGCCGCGGTGCGTAACGAAACCGCATGACGTAGCCCGTCAATGGGCGGACGGGTTGCATGGGCACCTGCGGTGAGAATGATCACGTCGGCCGTGCGCTGCTCTCCCGATCCCAGCAGAACCGAACCCTCGGCAACCTGATCCACTGAGTCGACAACGACCTCACAGTCGACCAGAGAGCCGAGCGGTTCTGACCCATCGCTGGGTGGTGTAACCCCGCCGGCCACCGAAGCAAGGCGTGTGAGGAACTGATGGGTTCCGGTGGGCTCGATCAGCGTGACATCCAAGATCTCATCGAGCCATCTGAGCGCCCGAGCCGCGTGTATACCGGCCATGCCCCCGCCCACGATGATTATCGACGGCCGACTGCTCATGGGTCCAGTGTCGCCTCCTGAGGTGGTTAATGCTCAGCGGCAGCGTGAACTTCCTCGGATGTTCTCGCGGTATCGGACCGCAAACGCCTACATTGCTCGACGTGGCCTGTTCGGACGTTCCCACCACCGGACCAGTCCGTTCACCAGATTTCGAGTCACTTTTCGCTGGTGTCGCGGTTGCGGTATATCACACCAACAGGTTGTTCTACGATGCGTTTCTTTCGCCCGAAGAAGCCCGGTTCATCGAGAACGCCGTTCCGGGACGCAAGGCCGAGTTCGCGACCGGAAGAGCGTGTGCTCGGGCGGCGATAGAGGCTCTGGGCGAGGTAGCGCCGTCCCTGCCTGTCGGTGACAGACGACAGCCCCAATGGCCACCGGGGATTACCGCTGCTATCACCCACACCCGACGAGAAGGACGCGAGTTCGTCGCTGCCGTGGCTGCACTGAACGACGGTGGAGAATTGGCGGTCGGCATCGACGCCGAGGTGATCCAGCCTCTCGCGGATGGCGTGCGAGAGATGCTGCTCGTTCCTTCCGAGATCGAGATGGTGGAAGCCCTTCCCCCAGCCGAAAGGGATGAAGGGGCTATCCGGGTCTTCAGCGCAAAAGAAGCCTTCTACAAGGCGCAACATGCTCTGACGTCATCGTGGGTGGGTTTCGGCGACATGCGGTTGAACAGCCTCGAAGGAACCGGTGCGTTGATCGAGACCGGGCAGCTTCAGGCGCTGGCGAACATCGAGAGTCCGGTGCGTTTTGACCAGGTGGTATACGGCGGGCTGGTGATCAGTGCCGTCGCCGTACGCCGCAGATCAGACGTGGGGTCCGATCTCTGATCCGATCAACCCAATGTGGTCGAGATCAGCGATATCGAGCACCTGGAGATAGAGGCGAGACACGCCCATTTGTGCATACCGTCCGATCTTGTCGACGATCTCGGGGGGCGTGCCTGCAAGTCCATTCTCTCGAAGTTCGGATAGTTCGCGGCCCAGTGTGACAGCGCGACGTTCCAGTTCCGATTCGTCGACGCCAGCACAAACCACCAGAGCCGCCGACACCGAAGGAAGCTCGACCCGACCGATGTCTGCGCACGCTTGAAAGACGCGTTCGATGAGCTCAGGCTTTTCCGCTTCGGGAACGAACGGCGTGTTGAATTCTGCCGCGTACTTGGCAACCAGCGCCGGGGTTCGTTTCTTGCCTCGACCCCCGATGATGATGGGCGGATGAGGCCGTTGATGAGGCTTGGGTAGTCCGGGGGAATCAGCGAATGACCAGATGGGACCGTCGCTTGAGTAGGTATGACCTTCCGGTGTTGTCCAGAGACCGACCATGTGTTCGATCGCTTCCTCGAAGCGGGTCATGCGCTCACCCAGAGAACCGAAGTCGAGTCCGTAGGCACTGTGTTCGGCCTCGAACCATCCCGAGCCGACGCCAAACTCAACCCGACCGCCGCTCATCTGATCCACCTGGGCAACCATGATGGCGAGTGGCCCTGGATCATAGAATGAGATCGGACTCACCAGAGTTCCCAAGCGGATTCGTTTTGTCTCCCGAGCCAGTCCGGCCAGTGTCACCCATGCGTGGGTGGGGCCGGGCAGACCCGAACCATCGCCCATCTTCAGATAGTGGTCGGATCGAAAAAAGCCGTGGAAGCCGTGGGCCTCTGTTGCGAGCGCCACTGCGAGAAGATCGTGGTAGCTTGCGCCCTGCTGAGGTTCGGTGAATATACAGAGTTCCACCCGACAAGACTACGGGCATGCGACCGATCCTCCCAGCCGTGGTTCTCGCCTTCGTGATGGCCGGCTGTTCTGGCTCGAACACCGCTGAACCGATGGGCGAGACCACGGGCTCCCTCGCCAGCGCCGAGTCTGAAACGAGTGCCGCTCTCCCAGGCGAATCGTTGCCTGCGCTGATCGTCAATGTTCAGTCCGAGAGCTGGACCGCTCCCAAGACCGGATTCTTACGCCCGGCCTACATCTCGTAGTCCAAGGCATCCAACCAGCGCTGGTGATGGGGTGAGAGCGCGCCGTTGAGGCACACTTGGGTTTGATCATGTTCTGCCGTACCGCCATATTTGCTGTCATTGTCGCTCTCGTGGGCTCCGCCTGTGCCGGGTCCGATGTCGAGGAGCCAATTCCGGCTGCCGGTGCAACAACCACAACCGCGGCGCCGTCGGTAACCGAGTCAACAGATCAAACAACAGCGCCTGGGAACGTGTCGTCGCCGACGACGTCGCCGAACCCAGCCTCACCTGAAGCCTTTGCCAACATCGACGTCGCATCCCCCTGGCCGGTCGCTGTCACCCTATGGGATTCCTCGGGGGCAAAGAAGCTAGGAGCACTGACCAGATTCGCCCAAGTGATAGACGGGCCCATCGTGAACGTGGTGGAAGTTCCGCTGGAAGGTTGGGTCTACCAGCGCGAGCTGTACTCCAACGTCATCCACTTCGACGACGGAACCGGAGAGCAGGAACTGCTGGTGGCCACCGGCGATCAGACGCTCGTGCTCGAAGGCGTCCGCCTGCTGGCCGATGAGACCCCAGAAATCGTCTATCAACGCCGAGATCCCGAGGGCCAGGAAACGGTGGAGACACTTCGGGGCTTCAACTTCGCCACCGGCGAGGTTCGAGAGATAACCGTGACCGGCGGGTTCGAGAGCCTCACCAAGTTCAGCACCATCAACGGTCGTTACGCCGTGGGTTTGTTTCAGGGAGAGGGCCATTTCGAGCTCACCATCCTCGATCTCGACACCGGTCAGCGACCCTATTCCAGCGCTGACCAGGATTTCGATTGCTTCGACGGGGGCGACCCGGAATGCCCCGACTACGACGAAGCGTTGATGATCGACAACTACGTGTACGGATTCCGAACCTGGGTGTCCGATGAAACAGTTCAACGCGGCCTGTACCGTTTCGATCTCGGTGACAACACCGAGGTCCTGTTGTGGGCTCTCGACGCTGAACAAGGGGTCTATGCCCGAGACCTCATCCAGGCTGGTGAGTATCTGGTTCTCTCTTTCAGCAGCACGTTCAGCTATGAAGACTTCGGCAATCCTCTGCGGGCCCTTCTCTACAATCTGTCCACCGGCGAGGCGAAGTTGGCACCCGATGCCGGGTTCGTACAGCTCAGCTGGGTCACCTAGCGACGGTTCTTCAGAGGACCCAAAATCCGTCGGTTGATGAGGTTGCGAACGTAATCGAGCCGCATCCCGGCCGGTGGAATCTGTTTGGGAACAAAATCCCGCCACGTGTCCTTCCACGATTGATTCCAGAAGTACACCGCAGTGAGACTGATGTCCTCCAGGTTTTGGATGCTGTGCCACCAGTAGATGGGGATGAACAGAACCTGACCGGCGTTCACTTCGTACTCGACGTACTCGGCCTCGCCGAAGGCAGGAAATAGGTCTGTGTCAAAGGTGTAGGAATTCTCCCCGACGCTGCTCACCAGCACACTGGAGAAGTTGCGGCCCTTCACCTTGTAGAGGTTGGGAGTTTGGTCGGGTGCGAACAGCCGCACGACCTTGGTGCCGTGAATGCAGAACAGCATGGCGCTGCCGCCGGTGTGGAAGTGGATCTGGCTGTGTACTCCCCTACCGAAGTACATCACCCGCTGACTGAAGGTCTCGTCGGGCAGGATCGGAGGCGCCGTAAGCTGCGCGGCCAGCGACGGGAAGTGTTCGTCGTAGGACAACTCGGCAAGGTACGGGAATGGATCGGCTGGCATCTCGCTTGTGATCTCGGCGTAGTAGTCCCCAACGGTGCGGTTGCGAACATCGCCTCCTATGTAGTCACCCCCGCTGATGTGCACGATCGGCACTTCGGTCTCACCCACGGCGGCGAGCACGTCCTCGGGTGACCACAGGTCGGGCAACACTTCAAGCCCGGTCACAAACGCAGGCTCGGCGACCGAAAGGTCCGACGACACGAGGTCGGAGTATGAGGTAGTTCGTGGCTCAGCCATTGGGTTCTCCTGCGATAGCGACATGATTACGGATCCACACGACGAGGCCTACCAGGAGGAAGATCTCGCTGGCGTACGTGGCCACGATCACACCGTCGACCCCGTAGGGCCCGATCAAGGCGAGGTTGAGGGCCACATTGAGTGCGCCAGCCCCGATGATGAACTGGTTCCTCTTGGTTTGGAATCCGGCGCCTGTGAGTGCTTCTCCGGCCAACAACGCCGGTAGGTGAATGAGCGGAATCACGGCCATCCACCGGATCACGCTGATCGTGTCGGTGTAGCCCGAACCGAGAACGTCATCGACCAGAGGGGCGACCACGAACAACCCAGCACCTGCGGCTGCGGCATACGCGGCAACGGGAACCATGAGCCGTTTGGCGTACCCCCAGGTACCCCGCAGTCCGTCCTCGGCTCCCTTGGCGAAGAATCGGGGGTAGGTGGCGGCGAGTACGGCGTACAGCGGTGTGGCGGCCAATCCGAGAACCCGATTGCCGGCGCTATAGATGCCTGTGAGGAAGTCGCCATTCGAAGTGCGGACCAGCATCTGTTTGTCGATATCGCCCAGCACGATGCCGCTCACCTCGGTGAGTGAGAAAGGGAAGCCTTCCCTACAAATCTGTTTGCTCTCAGCCAGGGAGAAGCGGGGTCTGCCAACGACCGAGCCGAGCACCAACGAACTCACGAATCCGGCGCCAATGCTGGAAGCCAATAGTGCCCACCCGACCGCAGTGAGCGTTGGTTCCTCGAGTACGAAGAACACAATCGCAACCGACACCACCCGTATCAACGTCCACAAGATCGTGAGCATGGCCGCCTGAGGGAACCGATCCAGTGCCTGAAGCGCGTGGGCGGCCGGAACGCTGACGGCGATCCCCAGGAATTCGGCCAGGGCAAGAAGGAGGATGGCTTGTGCCCCCATCCGAGGTACCGCCAGATCACCCAGAGCCGCCAGCAGGCCCGACACCACAAAGGCCAGAATGACACCGGGAAGTAACGCAGCTCCCCACGAGGAAGCTGCCAGGGAGTGATCCGTGCTCACCCGTTTCACCACGATGTGGGAGGTGCCCAGCGTTACGAATGCCCCGAGGAGCAGGAAGAGGGCGATAGCAGCGGCGTAGAGGCCGTACTGCCGCTCTTCCAAGTAGCGGGCCAACATGAAAAACACGACAACTGCGCCCACCGTACGAGTGCCGGTGGCGAGGATGCTCCAGAAGGTGTCGTGCTTGAGCGATCGACGCCCCGGAGGCGACTGCGCTGTTTGGTTCACAGTGGTTGTCATAGCAGCCGCACTTCCCGGTGGCACCTCCAAGCGTGCATGCCGCTCACGTCGGCAACTAGTTCTGAGCTCGTACTTGCTGATCGATCCATTCGTAGGTCTTCAGCATGCCTTCCTCCAACGAGGTGGAGGGTTCCCAACCGAGGCGCTCCTTGATCAAGGTGTTGTCGCTGTTGCGACCGCGCACCCCTTGCGGGGCGTTGAGGTCGTGCACCAGCTCGATCTCGATCCCCGCGAAACCCGCCACCATCTCGTAGAGGTCGTTGATAGCGATCAGTTCTGACGAGCCAATGTTGAGTGGAATAGGCACCTCGGAGTTCATCAGCATCTCGGTACCGAGGACGCAGTCGTCGACGTACATGAACGACCGTGTCTGAAGACCGTCGCCCCACACCTCGATTGTGTGGTTCCCGCTCAGCTTGGCCTCCACGATCTTTCGGCAGACCGCAGCTGGTGCCTTTTCGCGACCACCGGTCCACGTGCCGTCCGGGCCGTACACGTTGTGGTACCGGGCGGTGCGAAACTCGATGCCGTAGTCCTCCATGAAGTGCCGCCCCATACGCTCGGAGAACAACTTCTCCCAGCCATAGCCGTCCTCGGGATCGGCTGGATAGGCGTCGGACTCCGCCAACGCGGTGACGTTGGGGTCGCTCTGCTTGGACCCGTTGTACACACACGCCGACGAGGCGTAGAACACCCGCTCAACGTCCTTGTCGCGTGCTGCCATCAGCATGTGGGTGCTGATCAACACGCTCAGCATGCAGGCCGCTTTGTTGTTCTCGATGAACCCCATCCCGCCCATGTCGGCGGCGAGGTTGTAGATCTGGTCCATGCCGTCTGCGGCTTTCAGGCACGCATCCCGCTCGTTCAGGTCCAGGACAATGTTCTCTGCTGTCGAGCTGACCTGAAACCACTCGTGTTCCGGTTTGCAGTCGACGCTGCGAACCTCGTGACCTCGCTCCTGGAGCGTATTGACGAGATGGCCGCCGATGAAGCCGCCGCCGCCCGTTACAAGAATCTTCACTTCTTAGTCTCCTAGACCTCGACCAGTTCCCGGTCATCTGAGTTGGTTGAATCGATGGTTGGAAGGTCGACTTTGTCGACGAGGCGATTGTTCTGGCGCTCGTAGGCCTGGATGCCCGCTGCAACAACCGTGAGTGCTGCGATGACGATAACTGACCGCGGGTAGCGGGTGAACTTCTCCACCATGTTGTTGAGCGTCAGGCTTCCCACCGCAACGTCGGCCTCGAAGATCCGCTCATACATCCACAGCAGGGCAACCACCGCTAGTACTCCGCTGCCGATCATCATGACCCAGCGGTACAGCACCGTGTTGCGCAGCAGATAGAGCAGGCCGAAACACACCAGGATCACCGTTGCCTGACCGATTTCGATTCCTACATTACGGCCGAGCAGCGAGACCAATTGTGTGCCACGGTCGACCTCGAGACCCGAGACCAGCGAGGCGAAGCCCAATCCGTGGAACAAGCCGAAGGAGAATGCAATCACCCACTCACGGTTGGGAAAGATGGGACGAAGGTTGTGCAGCGCAGCGGCAGCGATCGACATGGCGATGATCGACTCGGTGACTTTGGAGGACGGCAGTGGAATGATCTCCAGACCGGCCAAGGTGAACGTGATGCTGTGAGCGACCGTGAACATCGTGACGATCTTCAGTACTCGCCAGAGCGAGGCCCCGAAGTTGTCAGATGGCTTCCAACCCCCGCCGCTGAACATGAGCACGCTGGGAAGCAGTAGAACCAACACGAACAAGATGTGATCGGGACCGGTCTTGATGTGATCAACGCCGAGTTCGATGCTGCTGGTGAAGTTCTTCCACCAGCTGGCGTCACCGAGGTCGATCGTCTGGGTCTGGTTGTTTCGATCGAACAGTACGAAGCCGTCCTGTCCTTCGCCGTTGTCGAAGATCCCCGCCTTCCAGTCGTTCTGCACGATCACCAGGGCGTTCTTGTCATCGATCTCCTCGACGAAGGGACTGAAGGTCACCTCGAGCTGCCGGGGCACTGTGGCACCGGTTATCTCGGCCTCGTACGGCAGGATCACGTAGTTGATCTCCTGGTCGGGGTTGTCCTCCAACAGGAACTCCAACTCGCCGAAACTCAACGGGTAATCCTGGATGTCCAGGTGTTCGTCTGCGTAGGCGACGAGCTCGTCGTACCGGCCCTGCAGTTCGGTCTCCCATGCTGCTGGGCCTGCATCGGAAGCAAGTTCGAAACCCAAAGCTTCACGTAAGTCGCCAAACGGAAAATCGACCCGTCCGACCAGGGTTGTCTCGGTCACGTTGAGGTACACATAGCTGTCCTCGGCGTTGTGAGCAGATGCCGGTGCTATGAACAACACCGAGATCGAAGCCAGAATGAGGGCGACTGCAGCGAACAATCGGGCGGTGAGTTTCATGAGTTTTCCTTCGGTAATGATCAGACCTACGGCGGCCTACGCACACCACAGTGGATCGGATGCATCCAAAACGCCAGAGGCCTCCAAAGATCTACCCAGGGATGATGTCGTTTCACCCATAAGCGAATTGGGTAATGGATGGTTTCATGGACCAACAGCATCCATCATTGACGTCAAGTCGTAGACGTCGGAGTCGAACAGACAAACAGTTCGGCGAGCTACCCAAGCTGGAGTCAATCCTTGACCGTTGAGCGTGCCAAATTGCAGCTGACTCCGATGCAGCGCCAGCTATGGGCTTCACAGCGACGAAACCCGGGTTCACCCCATCAGAACACGGCGTTGTTGTCAACGATCGCCGGTCCGGTCGACCGTGAGCGGCTGGCATCGGCGTTCCACGATCTGGTGCAGGCGTCCGACGTGTTGAGGACCAGAATCGATCTGGAAACAGTGTCACTCGATTCGCCTAGCCCGTTCACCGAAATCATTGACCTCAGTCGAGCCGACGCATCGACATGGGCTGCGGAACGAGCCAGCTCCGCCCTCGACATGGGAGTGACCGGGATCGACAGCGTGATCATCGGTCATCCGGATCAGACCACTTCGTGGTATCTCAACCTTCATCATGTGATCACCGACGCAACGGCATCGGCTGCAGTCTTTCAGGCAACCGCAGACTTCTACCACCGAGTAGGTCCCGAAATCGGTTCGTACTACCAGTGGGCCAGAGAGCTCGGCGCCGGCGACGACGCTAGAACTGAGCGGGCCCGTTCGTTCTGGTCAGATCGCTCCCCCATGCCACGGGCAGGCCAACTGTACGAACCGGTGCAAGAACAACTGACCGCAAGCACCCGACTCGACATACCCCTGGGACACAGTGTCGCCAGCCAGCTGGCGACACGGCTCGAGCACGACTACCGCTCGTTGTCTTCGGATCTGGCCTGGACCGCAGTCCTGGTGACCGCCGCCGCCCTGTACCTACACCGCGTGGCGGGTGTAACCGAGATGGCTCTCGGACTTCCAGTTCACAACCGATCGACTCCCGAGACCGCAGCGTTGTTCGGTCCGGTGATGCAGGTGTACCCGGTCGACGTATCGATCAGGACCGACGACACCATCGGTTCTCTGCACAAACGCGTCGCTAGAGCTGTGATGACCACCGTTCGGAACGCCCGCCCTGGGCTCTCGCCTGATCTGTCCGATGTCGAGGCGGTGGTGAACGTCATCCCCCACGGCGGAATCTCGAGATTCGGTGAGCACGACGTCACCACCGAGTGGATCCACCCGGGTGCCACCGATCCCAATCACCTGTTCCAGCTTCAACTCACCACCTATCACGGCGGTGAGCCTCAGTTGTCCATCGATGTCAACACTGCGGCCGCCGGTTCACAACGGGAGCGAATCCCCCGGCACCTCGGGTCGATCATCGCCACGATCGCACGTGACCCTGAAGCGCCGATCGGCGCCGAGAGCTTGACGACTTCGAGTGAGCTCCGATCATTGCGAGACTGGGGTGATCGCCGCCAGGAGCAGTGCGAAGGCCCACTGCTGCCCGAACGCTTGGCCAAAACGCTCGGGTCCTCCACCTTGATCGATGGTGATCGGATACTCACAGGGGACGAGTTCGTTTCTGCTGTTGCTCGAACAGCTCATTGGCTCCAGTCTCGTCACGGAGTGACCTCTGGCGACCGTGTTGCAATACAGATGGGGCGGTCCGCTGACGCCGTTCTCCTGATACTCGGATGTTGGTGGATCGGTGCAAGTTATGTGCCGATCGACCCAGGCCAGCCAGAGCTTCGACGAACCTCGCTGGTCGAGCGAGCCGGCTGTGTCGCGACGATCTCAAAGCTGCCCCCTCTTCCTGATCAGGAAGCTGCCCCCGCGGCGGTCGGACCCGACGACGAGGCCTACCTGCTGTTCACTTCTGGATCAACGGGCGAACCCAAGGGCGTTCCGATTCGGCACCGCGGTGTGGCCGACTATCTACATTTCGCCCAGACCCACTACCTCTCCAAAGATCAGAAGCCGGTCGTCCCGCTGTTCACGGCCTTGACATTCGACCTCACCGTGACCAGTTTGTTCCTGCCGTTGCTCACCGCGGGAACGCTGATCGTGGTGGAACCCGATGGTGTTCCCGGTCTCAAACAGATGGCCCAGAACCCCACCATCACTTGGGCGAAAGCAACACCCTCTCACGTCGAGCTGCTGCTCCGACTGCTTCCTGATGAACATGATCTTCGAACTCTGGTGATGGGCGGTGAAGCGCTCAGCGCTCGCCTCACCAACGACATTTGGGCCTGGCACCCGAACGTGCGAGTGTTCAACGAATACGGGCCGACCGAAGCGGTCGTTGGCTGCATGATCTATGAGGCATCGCCGGAAGACACATGGACCGACATACCGATTGGAATTCCAGCGCCAGGAGTCGAGCTGCGGGTGGTCGACCAGCACGGGTGCGATGTTCCTTCCGGTTCTCCGGGAGAGTTGCTCATCTTCAGCAGAGGTGTGACCGAGGGGTACCTCGGTTCAGAACCGGACACCAGCCCCTTTGTTGAACTGGACGGTCGTCGTTTCTACCGGTCCGGGGACCTAGCCCGGTTCGTCGCTCCGAACCTACTTGGGTACCTAGGTCGGGCGGATGAACAGATCAAAGTAGGGGGGATCCGCCTGGACCCCATCGAGGTGGAGGCACAGCTCGAGTTGCACCCGCACGTCCGCCGAACAGCGGTGCGTCTGAGGAATGACGTCCTCGTGTCGTGGTATGAAGGCGAACCGACAACACCTGGCGAGTTGCGCACGTGGCTCGCCGCTCGGGTGCCGACCCACGCAGTTCCGGTTGCGTTCGTGCCGGTCGTGGCGCTACCGACCACCACCAACGGCAAACTGGATAGATCCGCACTTCCCGATCCCAGCGCAGATCACCGGGTTGGCCACGGCGGATCGGTGGAACTGTCGGTCCTGGAATCGGTGATCGCCACCCTGTGGCAGAACCGACTCGGGATCGAGAAGATCGGTCCGGATGACTCGTTCTTCGACCTCGGCGGCGATTCTCTGGCCGGAATGCAATCGATGCTGGAACTCTCCCAGCAACAGGATTTGGTGCTGCCCGAGGAGCTGATCTTCCAGCATCCATCGCCACGCCTCCTGGCAGCCGCGGTGGAAGCCACCCCGGCCGCCACAAACGGGCCCAGATCCACGTCAGAATCGGAGATCCCTCCTCTCACTCCCGGAGAGAGGGCAATGGTCTTCGCGTGGTTGAATTCGCCGGATAGCACCGCCAACAACGTTGGACGGGCCTACACAGTGGAGGGCGCCCTCGACCCACACCGTTTCGAAACAGCCGCTCGAAACCTGGTTGCCCGGCACCTGCCGTTCCGGCTGACCTTCACCGAAGACCGCCGTGCGGTCTCAGCCGAGGACGCCCTCGAATACTCCGTCGACCTCGAACCGCTTGCCGGACCGTTCGATTCTGTCGCAACTGCCCGGTTCCTCGAGCACTTCGATCCAGAGCTCGGCCCTCGTATCCGAATCCACCTACAGGCACTTGCTCAGGGTCACACTGGAATCGTTTTCAGCATGCATCATGCACTCATAGACGAGGCCGGGCTCGATGTTCTCTTCACCGACCTGGCGGCCCTGTACGACGGTAGGCCGCTGCCAGACCTTGCAGTGGGTTATGAAAAATTCGCTGCCACTCAGATCGACCGTTCCGATCGGGCCGAGGATCGGGCGTACTGGAGTAAACGCCCTGTCGTCGAACCGATCGTTTTCGGCGCAAGTAGGCACGGCGAGGGCGACGGTTATGCAGAAATATCGGCCGGATTCCCGGCAACTCATCTAGATCGCATCGAAGGTCTGAGCGCAGCGGCGAACTGCATAGGCGCCCTGGCCGAAGTGATCGCGAGATCGACGGGTCGCACAACGGTGGAGATCGGAATGCCGATCTCGGTCCGCTCCAGCCAGCATCGAGACCTCGCCGGTTATGCGCTGAACGTCGTTCCGCTCGTGGTGAACACCGACTCAGCGATGTCCAGTGCAGCAGAAGCGCTCAGCGGCGCAATCACTCACCGACATTATCCCTTCGCTTCCATCGTCGCTGATCGACGCAAGTCCGGACGCCCGATCCCTCCCCTCAACATCTTGCTCGCCTATGGCACGCTTGGATCCGCTGCAATCGGCGGCTTTGCCGCCCGCCATCGTGTTCTTGCACCCGAGGACGCCACCGCTGACGTTACGTTCTTCGTGCAGCGGCGAGGCGAAGAAGTGAATCTGGCTGTCGAGTACTCAGGTACCGCCATGAATTCCGATACCGCTCTGGAACTGCTCACCAGCTTCCGGGCCCACCTGGCGGGCACAAACAACACCGTGAAAACCGATCACACTGCCGGCCCGGATCACGGCCGCACATCAGAGTCGCTGGTCGCGCCCGTTTCCGAAGCTTTGCTGGACGACATCGTTGCTGAAATCGCTGCCAGTAGTCCGGATGCGATCGCCGTGAAAGCGACAAACCAGGTACTCACGTACCGCGAGCTGATCGGGCAGGCCAACTCGATCGCTCATCACGTTCTGGACCTCGGTGCGGAACCCGGAGACTTCGTCTGTGTCATGGCATCGCGATCGCTCGAATCTATCGCCGTGATCCTCGGGGTGATGCGGGCCGGCTGCGCCTATGTGCCCATCGACCCTGACTATCCCCAAGATCGCATCAACACGATCTTGGAAGACAGCGGCGCGTCCATTGTTCTGGATCCCGCCGGTTGCGACTTGTCGACCAGCGCCGCCGATCCACCCACTGCACATCGCTCAACCAACGACACCGCCTACGCCGTCTTCACCTCGGGCTCGACCGGCCGCCCCAAGGGGGTGGAGATCAGCCACTCGAACATCGTTTACTCGACGTTGGTGAGATCTCAGGTCTATTCCCACGAGCCCAGTTCATTCCTGCTTCTCAGCTCACTTGCCTTCGACAGTTCAATGGTTGGGCTGTGGTGGACGCTTTGTAATGCCGGCCAAATAGTGCTCCCCGATCCCGGCCTACACGCCGACATCGATCATCTCGGAGAGCTGATCGAACGCAATGCCGCTACCCACCTCCTGGCAATCCCGTCGTTGTACGCCATACTGCTCAGCGAGGTTGGGCCTACACACCTTCGGTCGCTCAACACGGTGATCGTGGCGGGCGAGGCATGTCCGCCCAATCTCATCACCGCCCATCACGAGCTGCTGCCCGCCACCGAACTCCACAATGAGTACGGGCCGACCGAAGCCACGGTATGGAGCCATCATCACCGGTTCGAACCCGATGTCGAAGCTGGCGGGCCCGTTCCGATCGGAACGGTGATACCCGGGGCCTTCGACCTCGTCCTCGACGATATGGGTCGACCGGTGCCTGTCGGAGGAAGCGGGGAACTGTTCGTGGGCGGACCGGGCGTGAGCACCGGCTACCTGAACAAGCCCGAGCTAACCGCAGAACGGTTTGTCGACATCGAGGGCCACAGGTTCTATCGCACTGGGGACCTGGTACGTGTGCTGGGCGACGGTGCTCTCGAGTTCATCGGACGGACAGACAACCAGGTGAAGATCCGTGGCGTTCGTATCGAGCTCGGGGAGATCGAGTCCACGATCCTCACCGATCCAGCTATTCGTTCTGCTTCAGTCGGAACGGTAGAAACGTCGAACGGGCCCAGGGTGGCGGCATGGTACAGCCCGGCCGTCTGCTCCTCGGTCGACCCCGACGAGCTCCGAAACCAACTCAGGGCCATCCTGCCCGAAGCGATGGTGCCGTCGTATCTTGTCGAGGTAGCCGAGATGCCGTTGACCCCGAACGGCAAGATCGACCGTTCCGCGCTGCCCGATCCATCAACCAGAGCTACTTCCACCCCATCGTCCGAACCCCAGGGTGCGGCGTCTCCCGCCGAGGAGATCATGGGTCGAATCTGGGCTGACGTGCTGGGTGCGACTTCGGTTTCGCCCAACGACAACTTCTTTGACCTGGGCGGGGACTCCATTCTGAGTATCCGGATCGTTGCCGGCCTTCGCCGTCACGGGATCCGGGTGAGACCACGGGACCTGTTCGAACATCCCACGATCGCAGAACTTGCTGCGGTGGCGACCATGGAGGCATCAGCGGCGCCCGCTGCATCTCAATCCCGTCTTGTCGGCACCGTGCCGCTCTTGCCGATGCAACGCTGGTTCTTCGCCCAGGACTTCTCCGAACCGAACCATTGGAACCAATCGATGTGGTTCGAGGTGTCCGGCCCGATCGACCGACAAACCCTCCGAAAGTCGCTTGCCAGGGTCATCGATCACCATGATGCCCTCCGGGCCACATTCACACAGGGACCCCAAAGCTGGAGCCAGGAGGTCCCCGAAACCGGTACCGAACCGGCGGTCCAGGAGTTCCGCAATCTGAACGATGCCGCGATTGCCGCCGTTGCGGAATCGGTGGAGGCGTCACTCGACATCGAACGGGGTGAACTGCTCGGTGCGGCCATCTTCAGGCAACGCGACTCCGCTGACCGGGTGTTCCTCACCATTCACCATCTCGCCATCGACGGTGTTTCTTGGCGACCCCTACTCGAGGATCTAACCTCGGCCTACCAGGCGGTAGTTGATGGACGGCGGGTTCAACTTCCCGCTCGTACTGCGAGCGTCGCCGACTGGGCCGCAGCCTTGGAGGCTCTCGAAGTCGATCCCCATTGGACCCAACTCGAAAAGGATCTACCTGAACCATCCAAGGTGCGCCACAGCCAAGACGCCGGCCAACAGACCACCGTCACCGTCGAGGCGGGACCGATCGACGGTCTGGTCGATCGCCTTCTCATCGCCATCGGCCGGGCCCACCGAGAGGTTTTCGGCTGGAAGCGACTCACCGCAACCCTGGAGGGCCACGGTCGAACCGAAACCCTCGACGTAGACCTCTCCCGTACAGTGGGTTGGTTCACCGCCATGTACCCGGTCAGCGTGGATCTCAGCAACGTGCCCACTGGGATTACCGAGGCACCGAACGACGGCGTCGGCGCACTCCAATCAATGACGCGGATGCCTCGGCTGGTGATCAACTACCTCGGCCAACTCGACCGGTCGTTGGCTCCCACTGCGCTCCTCACTCCTCTGTCGGGGATTCTGGCCGGCTACGGCAACAAGAACCACCGCACACACGACCTCGGAGTTCTCGCCCACGTCGCCGATGGGCAGCTTCATGTCACCTGGGACTACGTGCCGGAGGACTACTCACCCTCTGACATCGACCTGGTGATCGAGGCGTTCAAGCGCTATTTCACCGCTCCGCGATTCGATCTGGTCGACCTGTCGACCTCGGATCTCGACACCCTCGCAAGTCTGCTGGACTGACTGGCGCCCAAGACCGTGGGAGTCAGTCAGCTGACGTAGTGCGCTCGAACACGTAGTACGGCGCACTGCTCAGCAATCCGACCACCCCGGGGCGGCTCATGGATCCACTCAGGTTCCACACCGAGCGACGCCGGAACCCAGCCCGCTCGGTCTCAGCCGTGATGGCCCGGACCGTGCCCTGGTGCAGTTCGAGACCGTTGTGGTCGATCAGCGTGGACCGTACAAACCGACCGGACCCTATGTACTTCACGCGAGCCTTGAACATCGGCATGGATCGGAACCCTGAGGGAGACAGTGCCAGGCCCAGCGGGTTGAAGGCATTGAAGACCAGGATGCCTCCCGGTCGCAGGACCCGTCGGATTTCGGCGAGCGCAACGGCCCGCTCCTCGCCGGTGAGAACATAGTCGAAACCGTGAAGGGCTACCTGCACCACATCGAAGGCGGCGTCGGTTAGAGGCAGGGCAAGAAGGTCAGCCGCGGCGAGGCCGATCCCGGCCCGGGCGCCGAACTCGGCTACGGCGGCCGGGTTGAGTTCAATCGAGGTGACGATCGCACCTCGACCGGCAGCCTTCAGAGCGGAACGCCCGGTGGCGCCGGTTCCGACGTCGAGCACCATCCGGCCCGGAGTCGGTAGCACCTCGGTGAGGATCTGGTCCTCGACTGCAAAGTCAACTACGTGACGGTAGATGTGTGTCCTGGCCGTCTCAGCCATCGAGGACATCGGCAAACCGCTCGGCGAAGACTCGGGCGTGAGGCTCCTCGAGGAGGTTCATATGGTCACCGGGTACCTTCACGATCTTCAAGTCGCCGGCGACCGGACTCCAGCCGCGTGCGTCGTCGATGACACCTTCCCATATGTCGAAAATCTCTTCCGACGACATCATGGTCACCGGGACATCCACCGGACCGACCTCGTAGTCAGCCCACAGGTTGATGACGTGTTCGGTGAGTTCCCACTTGCGGACCTCCAATGGCACGTGCCCGGTGGAAGCGTGTTTCTCGTGTGGCCTTGGTGAACCGTCGGTTCTGCAGTCTCTTCCGGGCTCTGCTCAATCCGTACTCCGGACCGAACCGGATCAGATTGACGAGGTGTTCCGACAGAGGAATGGAGCGAGGCCGCATCGTAGGGAAGAACGCATCGATGAGGATCAGTGCTTCGACCGTGTCGCCCGCGGCCTGGATTCTCTTCACCAGTTCGGCCGCAATGACTCCACCGGTTGAGAACCCAGCCAGAAGGTAGGGACCCGAAGGCTGAACCTGTCGGATCTCGGCAAGGTAGCTACTCGCCATCTGCTCCTGTGAGTCGTGCAGGGGCGACTCGCCATCGACTCCGGCCGCCTGGACCCCCCATACGTTGTAGCGACCGGCGAGGTAGCGACCGGTGGGCTGGAACGTGAGGATGTCCCCGCCGGCACCGTGGATCATGAAGATGTTCCGCAGAGCGGGGTCGGGATCGAGGATGGGGATCACGTGTTGTAAGGGTGACGAATTGGTGATGGAACCAGACTCTTGTCCATTTTGGCCCGCAACGAGAGACCGGGGCGTTCCGGTACGGAGGAGCTGTGAAAGCCCGACGTTGAGTCCGAGGTCCTTCCGAATCCGGCTGACGAGCCTCATCGCCAACATGGAGTGGCCACCGGCGTCGAAGAAGTCGTCGTCGGGCCCCAGCGATGGTTGTTCCATCACCTGCCGCCAGAGAGCCAGCATGGTGGCTTCGGCCTCGGTCAGCTCCGATTCGTCGACAGGCGAGGAGGGCTTGGCCGGGGTGGGATCCGGGAGAGCGTTGCGATTGACCTTGCCGTTGGGAAGCAACGGGAAATGGTCCAGCACGATTGCCTGGGAGGGAACCATCACCTCGGGTAACAACGAACGAGCATGATCGAGTAGCTCGGTCGTATCCAGAGTCTGTTCAGGCGCTGTCACGTAGGCGATCAACGTGGTGCCGTTGGAGGTCCGGCGACCCGCTACAACGGCTCGATCCACCGCCGGATGCGTGGCGAGCGCCGTTTCGACGTCGCCAAGTTCTATACGAACTCCGCGGACCTTTACCTGGTGGTCGCTACGCCCGAGATATTCGAGCACTCCGTCACTGCGCCAGCGTGCCATGTCGCCGGAGCGGTAGAGGCGGGCATGATCTGGATCACCGTTGGAAAAGGGACTCGGGACGAACTTTGCGTCGGTGAAGTCAGGGCGTTTCCAGTAGCCGGGCGAAACACCGACACCGGACAAGTGGAGTTCGCCGGGCACCCCCGAGGGAACTTGGCGATTGTGCCCGTCGAGCAAGCGAACACCGGTGTTGGCGATCGGCCGGCCGATCCGAGACCCATCCTGCCCGGGTTGGATTTCTGCCACCGTTGCGTCTGCGCTCACCTCTGACATGCCATACAGGTTGATCAGCGTGCGACCGGGAAGCTGTCGGGTGAACCGGTCGGCGGTGGCCGCAGCCAGCGCTTCGCCACTGGAGGTCCACAGTGTCAGGTGTGGTAGTCGCTCGCCCAGGTCGGGGGCGTGTTCGAGGAGAAGATCCAGCAGTGAGGGCACGAGGGCCAGACGTCGGACGTTGTGGGCGGCCAGAGTGGCGATCAGTGCATCCGGGTCGGTCACCGTGTCGTCGTCGATCAAGAGAACCGGATTACCCCAGAGAAGCGCCCCCCACAGTTCCCAAAGATGATCAACGAAGCCGAGCGTGGTCTTCTGGGGGGAAACCTCGCCCGGTTCGAGTGGATAGGCCTGCCACTGCCATTCCAGCCTGCCCAGTATCCCGCGGTGATGCACCCGCACCCCCTTCGGTACGCCGGTGCTGCCGGATGTGAAGGTGAGTAGGAGGGTGTCCTCGGGTGTGACGTTCAGGTCCGCAGAGTCCGCTTGATCCGTTATCGAGTCGATCGATGTGAGGTCGACAAAAGTGACCGACGCCTGATTCTGTCCCTCGCCGCATGCCCGCTCCACATTTTCGCGAGCCCATGGAACGGTGAGAACCACCGGTGCTTCCGACAGCTCCAACATGAGCGTCAGGCGAGCCGGGGGGAACCGCGGATCCAGAGGCAGATAGGGGCCGCCGGAAAGGACAGCGCCGACGACCGCAACGACCATCTCGATGCTGCGGGGAACCGCTACTCCCACCGGAATCTCGGGTCCGACGCCCAAACGTTCGAGCTCGGCGGCAACCCCGCGACCGCGGGCCACCAGGTCGGCGAAGGTCATGGTGCGATCGCCATCGATCAGGGCGACGGCGTCGGGGGTGAGGTTGGCCTGGTCCAGTAGCCGCGACGTGATGGTGGCGGAGCGGTCGAAGTCGAGCCTGGGGCCCTGCCACTTGTCGAATTGACGCAGGTCGTCGTCGGTCAGAAAGCGCTGCTCGCCAACCATCGGTTGCGGATCGGCTGCCAGTCCGGTGAGTGCGTGCCGGAACTGGTCCATCAAGCGGGTGATCGCATCGTGGTCGAAGCGGTTGCGGTTGAAGTTGGCGACGAGCTTCAGTGCGCCATCCTCGATTCCTACCATCAGAGTGAGGGGGTAGTTGGTCTGTTCGAAGACGGTCTTGTCGCTGAGCGTGAGCGCTCCATCGGGCTGGTCGTCGGGTCGTGGATAGTTCTCGAACACCAACACGGTGTCGAACAGGTCACCGCCGACTGGGATCCCCACCTGGCGGTGAAGGTCGGCGAGCGAGGCGGTTGAGTGTTCCATCGATTCGAGCTGTTGGCGCTGGATTGTCTGGAGCCATTCCCCGGCCGGCTGATCAGGGGCGGTGTCAACCCGCATCGGAAGTGTGGTGAGGAACATCCCGACGATGTGCTCAACGTCGTCGAGGTCGCCTGGTCGGCCTGAGGTTGTGACCCCGGAAAACGACATCATCACTACCGCTGTACCGCGACTGCACCAGCGACCAAGCACCCTGGACGAGCGTGTTGAGCGTGATCCGGTTACGGCGGGCGAAGTCGACCAGTGTCTCGAGTTCGGCTCCCTCGATCAGCGTCGTGTGATGCCCGCCCTCGAAACCCGAAAAAGTGGTAGCAGCAGTAAGCAGGATCGGGGTCGGTTCGGTGACTCCATGCAGGAGATCCTTCCAGTAGATACCGGTTGCTTCGCTGTCCTGGCGGGCGTGCCAAGCCAGGAAGTTGCGAAACGGGGTGGCCGGTTCGACCGGGAATTGATCGCCTCGGTTGTACCGAGCGAGTACTTCGTCCAACACCATCGCCGCCGACCAGCCGTCACAGACGATGTGATGAAACTCCCAGATGAGGTGGTGACGTCCCCCGCCGCAGTCGACCACGGCGACCCGCTGGAGCGGAGCCTTCGAGAGATCGAAACCGTTCGAGCGTCGCAGCGCGGCCAAGTTGTCGAGATCTTGGTCTGTCGCACCTCGCCGGGTGATCAGTTCGAACCGAACTTCGACGCTCGTACGGACTGCCTGAAATGGCTGGTCGAGGCCCTCCCACAGAATGGCCGTACGCAGGGCCGGGTGACGACCGGTGACATCCTGGAACGTCTGCCGGAGTCTCTCGAGGTCGAGATCACCGGTGAGCATTCCGCGAACCTGTTCGAAGTAGAGCTCGGGGTCGCCGTCCCGCAAGCACTGGAAAAGCATTCCAGACTGGGTGGGCGTGAGCGGATAGACGTCGTCCACGTTCTTCATGGCCGCTGCTCCCGTGTACGTAGCGGGCGATCAACGTGCAAGAGTCGGGCCACGAGGTTGCGGGCGATCTCCGACGTGCCCGAGTAGGCCAAACCACCGATCGCATCCCTCAGCTCAGCCTCCACTCCAGCCGCTGTCGTGTAGCCGTAGGCGCCGTGAATCCTCACGGCGTCGAGCGCTGAGAGCACAGCCATCTCCGACGTCTGAAGCTTCGCGAGAGCTCCAGCCATGGTCATCGGCTCGCCCCGATCGTAGAGCTCGGCCGCCTTGTAGATCATCAGCCGGGCACTCTCGTGGCGCAGCTTCATATCTGCAATCTTGTGTGCGATGCCTTGGAAACCACCGATCGGTTTGCCGTAGGCCTTCCTGCCACGAGCTCGGTCGATGGCGAGTTGCATCACTCGCTCCATCGAGCCCATCTGCGCCGCGTAGAGAAAGGCCCGCTCGGCTTCTACCGCACCGGTGAAGATGCTCCCACCCGAGCCGGGATTGCCGAGGAGGTCGGCCTCGGTCACCCGGCAGCCAGTGAAACAGACTTCGGAGAATGGCACGGTGTTCATGCCCATCTTGGGTTGCACTGGCCCGACCTCCACACCGGCACGATCGGCCTCGACTATGAACGATGTGATCCCCCAGTGCCCCTTTGAAGGGTCGGTCGTGGCAAACACCACGATCACATCGGCGACGGGTGCGAGGGTGACCCATGCCTTGGCGCCGTCGAGACTCCAGCCACCGCCCTCGGCAGCAGCAGCCACGGTGGAAATTGCGCCGGTGTCGGAGCCGGTGTCGGGCTCGGACATCGCAAACGACCCGATCGCGCTACCAGCTGCGAGCTGAGGCAACCACCGGGCCTTTTGTTCGTCAGTTCCGGCGGTGATGAGAGCTCTTTGCATGGCGAACGACTGAGAGGCCAGGGCGAAGACGAAACCGTTGTCGGATGAGCCGAAACCGAGGCCCTCGAATGTGAGGGCCGCTTCGACCGCAGTGCGACCGGCACCGCCGTATTCGGTCGGGATCATGAGCCCCTGAACTCCGAACTGAGCCGAAAGCGCCCAGCGCCTGGTATCAAAGTCGTCGAAACCGGGGTAGCCGAGAGATTCACGAGCGAAGGCGGCTGCTTCCATCTTGATCGGATGTTCGAGATTCAGCATCGCTTCCAGTGCTTCAGTTCCCACGGTTCCCATCACACAGCTTCCTACGCACGCGCGTCGCCAATGGATTCATACGCCTTCCCAGTGAATCACGCCAGACCGGTTTCGGTCCGGGGGCGATAGTCCCGGTCGGGCAGGTAGAAGTGCCTGCTGTGACCAATCATGGAACAATGATCACGTGCCGACGCCCGCCAAGATGACCGCGGCGGTGACCACCGCTCACGGAGGGCCGGAGATGACCGAGGTCAGGAGCGACTGGCCCATTTCGGTACCCGAGCCTGGCCAGGCATTGGTGCGCGTCACTGCCGCAGCCCTGAACAACACCGATATCTGGTCCCGGTCGGGTGCCTACGGGACTCCCGAGAACCCCCATGCGGTGGCCGGCTGGAAGGGTGTGCCGTTGGAGTTTCCACGTATTCAGGGAATTGACGTTGCCGGTGTGGTGGACAAAGTGGGTAGAGGCGTCGACCCTGGTTGGGTGGGTCGACGGGTACTCGTAGATCCCGTCGTGCATTACCGGGACGGTTTCCCGGTGTCGATCATCGGCAGTGAGGTGGACGGCGGGTTTGCTCAGTATCACTTGACGAGCGAAGCTCAGCTTCATGGTGTGAGCGATTCGCCGCTGTCCGATGCTGAGCTGGCATGTTTGCCCACCGCCTATGGAACTTCGCTGGGAATGATCAACCGGGCTGGCTGCAAGGATGGAGAGCGAGTTCTGGTGACTGGATCATCGGGCGGCGTGGGATCTGCTGCCATTCAGCTTCTGCTGTCCCGCAATTGCCATGTGATTGCTCGCACCAGCCTCGACAAGGCCGACAAGGTGGCGGCCGCGGGGGTCGCCGAGGTATCGGTTCGCGACCATGACCCGATCTCCCGTATCGAAGAGGTGGATGCCGTCGTCGATGTGGTGGGAGGCGACGAGTTCGGTGAGCTGCTCGATCGATTGCGGGACGGAGGTCGGATGGTCACCGCAGGTGCGATCGCCGGACCGGTGGTGCCTTTCGACATTCGACGCCTCTACCTGCGGCAACGGACGCTCATCGGGTCCACGATGCATTCTCCCGACGACTTCGTCGAACTGGCCGCACTGGCCAGGACAGGCGCCCTGCAACCGATCGTCGGCGAGACCTATGCTCTGAGCGACATCGCAGAGGCGCAGGCCCGCTTCTTGCGCAAGGACTTCGTGGGCAAGCTGGTGCTCGAGCCCTGAGTCTGAGGGCAACAGGCGACAAACGACTCGCCCAACGGGGTACATACGCCCTGTTCGGCCGTAAACGCTCTTTGTACCCTTCGCAGTCCTAGCGCATCCGCCCGCCCTGGGCGTTCGTATATCCCTTTGATCCTCATGGCTGCCAACACCCTCGTCGACCTAGTCCCCCACGCAGCACAACTGCGACCCACCGGCGACGGCGTGGTTGGCCTCGATCGATCATTCAGCTGGCTCGAGGTGCACCGCCGGGTCCAGAGGCTCACCGACGTGTTGATCGACCACGGGGTCTCCCCTCATGACCGGGTGGCGGTTGTGCGACCCAAAGGGCACGAGTCGTTCGAGGCGGTTCATGCAATTCTTCGAGCCGGTGCGATCATGGTTCCGATCGACCCGATGGCGCCTGCCGACGCAGTTGCCCCGATTCTGGCCGATTCCGGAACTTCGGCGATCATCGGCCACGCCCCCACGATCAAACGAGCCCGGGTACTGGACTCGCCCTCGGTCACCCTGGTTCTGTGCACCGGATCAATCGACTCGCTGGATACCGACGTCACCGTGGTCGATATCAACCAACTCGACGAGCACAATTCGGCTGTCGTTTTGCCCCACGTCGAACCCGACGACCCGGCCTACCTCATCTACACCTCTGGCTCCACCGGAACACCCAAGGGCATACTTCACACCCACGCCAGTGCGCTCGCCTACGCAACTGCCACAGTTGAGGCTCATGCGATGATCCCTTCTGACCGGGTAGCGGCGATGACAGGTCTTCACTTCGACATGTCAACCTTCGAGCTGTATGCAACACCGTTGGCAGGCGCTGCGATTGTCCAGATGAGCGAACCACATCTGCGATTCCCGGCCAGCTTCACCCAACGAGCGTCCGAGCAACGGACAACC
This sequence comes from uncultured Acidimicrobiales bacterium, assembly GCA_963751955.1. Lineage (GTDB taxonomy): Bacteria > Actinomycetota > Acidimicrobiia > Acidimicrobiales > SZUA-35 > JABDIY01. Next base: position 106,990 of record CAVVWM010000009.1, read on the forward strand.
ATCTGGTATGCCGTCACTTTTCTCCTGCAACAAATCCTCGAGCGGGGTGCGTTGGCCGAGCGCGACTGGACCCATCTCAGAATGGTGATGTTCGCCGGCGAGGTTTTCCCATCGGCCGCACTCCGAGCTCTGATGGCAGCGCTTCCCGACGCGGAATTCGTGAACGTCTACGGACCTGCCGAAGTGAACGCCTCGAACATTCACACCGTGACCAGTCCGCCCACCGATGACGAAGACGTTCCGATCGGCCCCGGGCTCGGCGATGCCCGAATGCTGGTTGTCAATCAAGACGAACAACCTGTTCCCAACGGCACCAAAGGGGTTTTGTGGATCTCCGCTCGCACCAGAATGCGGGAGTACTGGAACCGACCCGACTTGACCGCCGCCACCGGGCGGCCGCGTGAGGACGGACCAGATTGGTACATCACCGGTGATGTGGTCACCCTTGACGACGATGGGGTCGTGTGGTTCCACGGTCGAAGCGATCATCAGGTCAAGCTGCGGGGAATCCGTGTCGAACTGGAAGGGGTAGAGTCCGCCCTCACCAACCATCCTGATGTTCTTCATGCCATAGCCGGTCCCTGGGGTGGCGAGCCGGGAACCCTGGCGGTGACCGCCGTGTTGGCCCCTGATGCCACCCTCGACCTCCGGTCACTACAGAAGTGGGCGGCCAGGAAACTGCCGGCGGTAGCGATTCCCGCTCATCTGAGCGTCACGGACGCCCTGCCTCAAACACCGAGTGGCAAGATCGATCGGAAATCGATCAGAATCCAACTCGCCAAAGCTCCCCAGGAGATCTGATGCCCGACGTCACCACCCTCACCGCCGAACTCTGCTCGTTCATCGATGCCGAGGTGAGCCTCGATCCCGACTCGCCGGTGCAACCCGATACTGACCTGCTCACCACAGGCCTCGTCGACTCACTCGGAGCGATGGAGGTTGTTCATTGGCTCGAAGAGAGCCAGAGCATCGACATCGACCCCGTCGATATCACAATCGAGAACTTCCAGACCGTCGAGCGGATGGTTGCTCTCGTCGCCCGGCTCGCCTGAACTATCGTCGGACGACCACGTTCTACTGAAAAATCGTCGGACGACCACCCGAGGGGTAGCGGGGCGACGCCAGAAGCGCAGAATGTCGTGGGCTGACGACAGAAGGGGCGGTCTAGAGCGATTCGTAAGGACTGTAGGGATCGATGGGATGGTGCTGGAGCCGGGTGTGAAGCCCAACATTGAGTTCGCGGGCGTGCTCTAGAGCGATCTCGGCCACGATCAAGTCCTCAAGCGCCCATCCGGTCGAATCGAAAACAGTGAGTTCGCTGCGCCATTCCGCAAATGTTCCGGCGTTCTGTACGAGCTCTACGAGCGTGGGACCCAGCTCGTCCGGGCTGAGCTGCTGGCTCTCCCCTTCTTTGAGACATTGAGCCACCTCATCGGGTACCACCAGCGCCGCTCTCAGCAGTTCCACCGGCAGCTCGGTCTTGCCCGGGAAGTCGGCGCCAACAGCGTTGATATGGACGCCACGCTTGAAGTCATCAAACTCCGCGACCGGCCCGGCGCCGATATCGACCGTGGTTGCGGTGCACACAATGTCGGCGTCAGCAATCGCCTCAGCCGCCGTCTCAGCAATTTCGACTGCGACACTGAGCGGCAGTCGTTCGGCGAAAGTTGCGGCAACGGAAGGGTCAGCGTCGAAGGCGACGATCTTGTTGATCGGTCGGATACGAGAAATCGCGTGAGCCTGGGTGACGGCTTGAGCTCCGCACCCCACCAGTCCGAGAACCGACGCATCAGCGCTAGACAGTACGTCGCTGACAACCGCCGATGCGGCACCGGTGCGAATAGCGGTCAGGAGAGTGGCTTCAACAAGGGCCACAAGACCACCTGTTGAAGTGTCATGGATCGAAGTGGTTGCCATCACGCTGGGTAGGTGACGTTGAGCTGGATTCGACGGGTGATATCCCACTGTCTTGATTCCGACCGCCCGACCGAGCTCCATGGAGGGCATCCATTCCACCAAACCCAGGGTCGGCTTTTCATACTGAAATCCGCCCCGCTCGATGGTAATTGTGATTTCGGGGTCCAGCTCCTGGGCAGCCTCACGAATCCTCGCGATCGCTTCGTCCATGAATCGATCCAACCCGACGGTTGAAATGATCTGTGCAATGTCCGATGCGGTGATAACCGCAGTGGAGTTGCTACCTATGTGCGCCATTGTCGCTCCCAATCAGAATCGCCCGCCAGGGTTAAAAACGATTACGGCCCAGAGTGGCGTTCGGATGCGGTATACGCCATCCCAGAGCGAAGGAAGGCCGTGAGCAGTCTTACCCGGGGGTGCCGGCGAACTAGATCTACGCTGAATCCATGGACCCGTTCTCGGCCGATCTAGTTGGCCTTCACTTGGCGACAGAGATGCTTGCTACAGGCCTGCCACGGCCACCCTCTGAACTCCCGGCGACCCCTCCGACCATAGGAGTCGGTCCGATTGCGGCCCTGCAGATGATGGCCCCTGTGGTGCTCGACGGCGCTCGGGATCTGGGGGCACCTGGATTCTTCGCCCACATGGATCCACCTACTCCGTGGATCACCTGGGCGGTTTCGCAGTGGACGGCCAGCCGCAACCAGAACCTCCTCCATCCCGATGTAGCTCCCACCGCACGCGACCTCGAACAACGCGTTGTCGGATGGTTCGCTCCACTGTTCGGAATGAACGGCGGACACATGACTCCGGGTTCCACCGTCGCCAATCTCACCGCTCTGTGGGCGGCTCGAGAAGCGGGCTGTGTCGAGGTGGTTTCCACACCCAATGCTCACCTCAGCGTGAAGAAGGCTGCCCACATTCTGGGAATGGACTATCGCATGGTCGACTGGGCCGATTCCCACGACCTGAGCTCCTCAGCTGCGGTAATCACGGCTGGCGCCACGAGCACCGGAGAGATCGAGCGGCTCGACGCTGCCCACACGGCTCGCTGGCGTCATGTCGATGCCGCATGGTCGGGCCCGCTACGCCTGAGCGCCACTCATCGTCACCTGCTCGAGGGCATCGAGTCCGCCGACAGCGTTTCGATGTCAGCCCACAAGTGGCTCTTTCAGCCCAAGGAATCGGCGTTCGTCATGTTTGCCGACACCGAATCCGCCCATCGCTCAGTCACTCTTGACGGTGCCTACCTCTCGACCCCCAACGTGGGACTCTTGGGCTCACACGGGGCAACCGCAGCACCGTTGGCCGCAACCCTTCTGGCCTATGGTTTCGATGGCGTGGCGTCGTGGATCGACCACACAATGGAATTGGCTGACCAGCTCCACAAACTCATTGTCGACCATCCCGCACTGGAGGCTCGAACCCCACCTCAGTCCGGGGTGGTGAACTGGCGCCGAATCGATCGGAGGGCCCCGAGGCTCGGCCAGGTCTTCGTCTCGACGACGACGGTCGATGGCGAGAACTGGCTGCGGTCGGTGGCGGCGAATCCAATGGCCGATCCCGACCTGATCGTCACAACCATCGGGGGATGAGAGCGCAAGCACTAACGGGCGGCAACAGGGCGCAACAGGAAAGCAGCGAGGAACGCAGCTGCTACCGAGATCACGATCCCCCACCACCGACTGGACGCCAGATCGTTGAGCACCGAAACTACTGCTGGACTGATCGAAGCCGACAATCCGAAGATCATGGTGATCACTCCCATCCCCTGGCCGAGCTTCTGTGACTCGAAGAGTTCGGTCCCATAGATCCCCTGCAGCGGTGAAGTTGCACCGATCCCGAAACCGGCGATCACCACATACCCAAGCCCAATCAGCGGATTCACGGTGACACCAAGGAGTGCCGCGCCGAGTCCGATGGCAACGAAGGCGACCTGGAGTGCTCGGCTCGTTCCAAGCCAACGAACCAGCTGGGTGACCGGGAGGCGACCCAAGAACTGGGTGGTGCCTCGCAACCCCGCAAGCCATGCTGCAGTGGTCAACGACAGGCCCGAATCGGTCATCAGCGGAACCTGATACACCAGAATCACACCGGTTGCGATCCCGATGGCTGCGCTAGCGGCCGCGTAACGGCGCTTGGGAACAGTGTCCAGCATTGCCAGCCAGCGCACTCGATCCGATTGGTCCGCTCGTGGCGTTTGGGCTGATGAGAAGGCGGCGACGAACACCAGTACAGCGCCCGTGACCGAAGCCAGTACTCTGAGAGCGATTCGCCAGTCGTAGGTGGTCACCAGCCATGCCGACAGAGGTAGGTAAATGGTGCTGGCGAAAGCACCATAAAGCGTCACAACACCGACTGCCCGCGAAATGTTCAGCGGCGCCCGTCGGATCGCGACGGTTTGTGTGATGTGGTAGAAGCCGAAGCCGGCCAACACGGCTCCACCCAGCGAGCTTGCGCATGCGAATACAAACAGGGAACCGGTTGACGAGGCGATCCAGAACGCAGTGGTTGTAACCAGACCGGTCAGACAGAACAGCACACGAGGAGAAAACCTGTCGATGGCTCGCCCGCCAAAGGGAGCGGCGATCGAGCCGGTGACGCCGGACAGTCCGAATGCAACCACAACCCAACTTTCCGACCAGCCGGTATCGGCAACAATCGGATCGAGCAGCACGCCGAAGGCGTAGTACCAGCTTCCGTAAGCGGCGATCGTGACGACTCCGAGCAGCGAGACATGCCACCACGGGAACGATTCAGCGCCTTGCTGACCCTGACTCTGCACAGGGGGCCCTCGCCTTCTACATCTGCGGTCGGTCTACCCGGCGAAACCGGTGATGCCGCCATCGATGGGAATCGTGACGCCGTTGATGAAGGCCCCGGCTCGGCTGGCGAGGAACAGGACCGTTCCCGCCACGTCCTCGGGGCTGCCGATTCGCCCCATCGGCACCATTGATTCGACCAGTTTGCGACCATCTCCGTCGAGGGCCGTAGCCATCATCTGAGACTCGAAGGGGCCGGGCGCAATCGAGTTCACCGTGACGTAGTCCTTGGCGAGGCGCTGTCCCATGTGGCGGGCGAGCATATGAAGTCCTGCCTTCGAGGCGGAGTAGGAGAAGTTGTCGACAAATGTGGGGACGGCGATTCCGTTGATCGATCCGGTCATGATGACGCGGGCCGGATCCTCGGCTGTACCGGCCGCCTTCAACTGGGGTAGCAGCGACTGGGTGAGGAAGAAGGGTGATTTGAGGTTGATGTCGATCACCTTGTCGAATCCGGACTCTGGCATCTCCCCCAGCGGAGCCACCCAGTTGGCGCCAGCGTTGTTGCACAGGATGTGCAGCTTGTCCTCCCGCTCGGTGAAGGCTTTGGTGAACGACGCCAACCCTGCGCTGGTGGAAAGATCGGCCGGAAGCGACACACACTCCCCCAACTCGCTGAGCTCTGCTGCAGCTTGATCACACGCTGTGGCCTTACGAGCGGTGATGTACACCTTGGCGCCGCTCGACAGCAGCCCGGTGGCGATCATGTAGCCAATCCCTCGCGAACCGCCAGTGACGATTGCAGTCTTGCCGGCCACGCTGAACAGAGCATTCACATCCATCGGCCGAGCCTACGGGACGCACCCGACGGCAACGAATCTAGGGCTCAGCCGCGGCGCATCCGAACGTGGGGAATACCGTCTTCGACGAACTCTTCACCGCTCTGAACGAACCCAAATCGCTCGTACCACTTCTTCAGGTAGGTCTGAGCGTTCAGTTCAATTGGTCCGTCACACAGACCGATGGCCCGATCCATCAGGGTGGCGGCGTACCCAGCCCCGCGATGGTTTGCCGCCGTTGCCACCCGGCCGATTCTGTGACAGTGAGTATCGGTCAGAAGGCGAAGGGTGGCTGCTACATCACCATCGATTTCGACCCACAGATGAGTAGTGCCTGGCTCCAAGTCGCGACCGTCGAGTTCGGGGTACGGACAGTTCTGCTCGACCACGAACACATCAACCCGGAGACGCAGAAGATCGTGTAGTTGACGTGCGTCTAGATCAGCGGCCGGAACGACGTGGACCGCCACCACTAATCCTTGGCCATCCGGGCCTTCAGCCCGGCTACCATTTCGGTGAACGCAGGCTCGCCCATCGACCACACCTGGGTGTCGAGTTCGTTGTCAACAGCGTCAGAGCCGCTCTCGATCCTCTGGGTGCGTTGAATCGTGTCTTTGGTTCGCATGAGTAGCTCTCGCGGGGCAGAAGCCGCCTTTGCTGCCAGCCGTTCCGCTTCTGCCAACAGCCCGCCGTCGGGAACACAGGTCCAAGCCAGACCAACCTCAGCCGCCCGTGCGCCGTCGAGAACCTCACTGAACAGCACCATTGCCTTGACGGTCTGGAGGTCGGTCTTGTTTCGGAGACGCCATGTATGTCCACCGCCTGGGCCGATGCCGATCTGGAGGAACCGGCTGTCGAACTTGGCTGACTCGGCCGCCACCACGAGATCACAGCACAGCACTGCGTTCATACCGGCACCTACGGCGGCACCGTTGACCGCGGCGATCGTGGCCAGGCGGCTCTCGGACATGCGAATGAATCCGGCATACACCTTGCGGAGCCCGTCATGGCCGGGGTTGGCGAGCAGTTCGTCGAGGTGACCACCCGAGCAAAACCCTTTCCCGGCACCGGTGATGATCACTGCGCTCATCGACTCATCGGCTTCCAGTTCGTCGAAGGCAGCGACGACCCGGGCACTCATATCCAGCGTGAAGACGTTTCGCCGATCGGGGTCGTTCAGGGTGATGATTGCGTATCCGTTTTTGCGTTCGACCAGCACAGATTCCATGGCGGTCACCCTATTCTCTGAACTATGTCCGCAGCGATTCACAAATGCCTCGAACAGTGGCACACCTACATTCAGGGCTCGGCTGGCTCCAACGTGGCCGCACTTGAACATCTCATCCACGACGACTGTATTTTTTACTCACCTGTTGTGTTCACCCCCCAACGAGGTGGTGAAATCACCCGCATCTACCTCTCGGCGGCCGCCGGCACGTTAGGTGGTAGCGAGGAGGTGCCCTTCATCTATACCAAGGAGATCGTTTCGGAGAACCAGGCAATGCTCGAGTTCGAAACCTCGGTCGATGGTAAGACCGTCAACGGTGTCGACATCATCACTTGTAACGACGACGCTCAGATCACCGAGTTCAAGGTGATGGTCCGGCCGCTTCAGGCAGTGACCGCCGTTCATCAGGCGATGATGAGAATGCTCGAAAGCATGCAGATTCAGTGACCACGCTCCCGTTTTGCGAAGTCGACGTCTTCTGTACACACGGATTTGACGGCAACCCACTTGCCGTTGTCCACGAGGCTGATCATCTCAGCGACGAGGAGATGCAGACGATCGCCAATTGGACCAATTTCTCTGAAACCACGTTCCTGATGGAGCCGACCGAACCCACCGCCGACTATCGAGTGCGGATCTTCACGCCCTTCGAGGAGCTTCCATTCGCCGGACACCCCACCATCGGTTCGGCTCACGCATGGCTCCTGGCTGGCGGCACCACGAAACAACTCGGAGTTCTGGAGCAAGAGTGCGGTATCGGTCTCGTTAGGTTGCGCCATGACGGCCACCGATTGGCATTCCTTGGGCCCCCATTGCTGAGGAGCGGACCGCCCGATCCGGCGGAAAGAGCTCGCACACTGGCGATTCTCCGACTGAGTGAGGAAGAGGTTGTCAACGTTGAATGGATCGACAACGGACCTCGCTGGATCGGCGTTGAACTTGCTGACGTCGGCCGCTTGGCAACGCTGACGCCGCGACCGGTGGATGACGACGAAGTGGAAATCGCTGTCTTCGCCGTTGGTTCCGATCTCGAAGGTGTCGATGTGGAGATCCGATGTTTCTTCGCCACCGACGTGAGGGAAGATCCGGTGACCGGCTCGGCGAACGCCAGCATGGCGCGGTACCTCTTCGAGCACAACAAGGTTTCGTTCCCCTACGTTGCCGCTCAAGGCAACTACATGGGTCGTGATGGCCGGGTGTACGTATCTGCCGACGACGATGGATCACTGTGGATCGGCGGAGATGCCAAGACCGTCGTTGTCGGGACGATCGAAGTTTGATCTTCGTCTCGACTTCTCGGAATATGACCGGACATTTGCTGGTTGGTGAAGGCGTGAAGCCGAACCTCAACCTGCCCGACAGTGAGGGAAACATTTGGTCGCTCGATGACCACGCCGGCCGCACGGTGGTGCTGATCTTCCACCGACACATTCATTGACTGCCCTGCAAAGAGCACGTCGTGCACGTGAATGAACGATTCGACGAATTCGGCGCTGGTGTCGACGTTGTCCTGATCACGTTCAGCGATCCCAAATACCTTCGCGCTTATCGCACTCGGACCGGCTGGAACCATCCCATTCTGTTCGACTCCAACCTCGGCATATATCACCAGTTCGGCTACAAACGGGGCTCGATATGGCGAGTCTACGGATGGAGGGCCCTGCGGCAGTACTACAACATCATCCGACGCGACGGCATCGGAACGCTGGACCGCTCCACCGAAGACACATTGCAGCTCGGCGGGAATGCGATCGTCGGGCCTGACGGGAAGGCGTCGTGGATCTATCGCGGTTCTGGACCCGATGATCGGCCCACATTCGACCAGATACTTGCAGAGGTGCAAAAAGTCCAGGCAGCCTGCGATTAGCCGTTCTAACCTGCCGGCTATGGCTGAACCGTTCTCCGATGATGTTCGTGTCCGACGCGTACCCGAGAGAGGAAACTATGACCCGAAGGTCATCAACGGCATCGCCGATTCGGCCTTGGTTGCCCACGTGGCGACGGTGCGGGACGGCCAACCGATCGTCATACCAATGTTCTGTGTTCGCGACCGAGACCACATCCTCCTCCATGGTGCGCCCGCGGCAGGTGTGCTTCGGCGAGCCGGCGCCGGCGGCTCATCGATCTGTGTGGAGATGACGCTGCTCGACGGAATCGTCTTGGCCCGATCGTCATTCCATCACAGCATGAACTACCGGTCGCTCGTGGTGCTCGGGATCCCCGAAGAAGTCACCGATCCGACAGAGAAGAACCATGCGCTGGAGATGTTCGTGGAGCGCCTCGTACCGGGTCGACAGGCTGATCTTCGACCCACAACCAAGAAGGAACTCCAGGGCACGGCCGTCTTCCGCCTATCGCTGGCGCAGGCATCGGCCAAGATCCGTACAGGTCCGCCCGTCGATGACGAAGAGGATTACGAACTCGATATCTGGGCCGGAGTGCTACCCGTGGATCGGACAATCGGAGACCCGATTGGCGATCCCCGAAACAAACCGGGCCTCAAACCCCCGGCGAACGTGATGGAACTGGTGGCCGACTAACAGTCAAAGTAGTGTCGAACAAATGAAGGCAATCCAGATTACACAGACCGGCGGACCCGAGGTTCTCGGATGGGCCGACGTCGAGGCGCCCACGGCGAGCGACGACGAGATCGTGGTTGATGTAATTGCCGCCGGACTCAACTTCATCGACACCTATCACCGCACCGGTCTCTATCCGGTAGCGCTGCCGTTCGTCCCCGGACTGGAAGGGTCCGGAACCGTGTCAGAGGTCGGTTCCGATGTCTCAGACTTCTCGGTTGGTGACACCGTCGCCTGGTCCGGTTCGCCCGGAACCTATGCCGAACAGGTGGCGCTGCGAGCCGACCAAGTGGTGCCGGTGCCCGATGGCGTCGATCCCGAGGTGGCCGCTGCGGTGATGCTGCAAGGGATGACGGCTCATTATCTCGTGAACGACACGTTCCCGCTTGGTGAAGGCGACAAATGTTTGATCCACGCCGGTGCCGGCGGAGTAGGACTGCTTCTCATCCAGATGGCCAAGATGCGGGGTGCCACGGTGTTCAGCACGGTCGGAACGCCCGAGAAGGCGAAGCTGGCCACAGGTGCTGGTGCGGACCACGTAGTGCTTTATCGCGACGTTGATTTCGCCGAGGAGATCGAAGCGGTCGCCGGGGTTCGAGGGCTGGACGTGGTCTACGACGGTGTCGGCAAGACGGTCTTCGAAAAGAGCCTCACGCTGATCCGGCCCCGAGGGATGATGGCTACCTTCGGCAATGCATCAGGTCCGGTGGATCCGATCTCGCCTCTCGACCTTGCTCCTTCGCTCTTCCTCACCCGCCCCAGCTTGTTCCACTACATCGAAACCCGTGACGAGCTACTCGGTCGAAGTGGTGATGTGTTCGACTGGATCGGCCAGAGAAAGCTCGACGTTCGAATCGGCGCTCGAATCCCGATGGCTGAGGCTGCCCAGGCTCATCGCATGCTGGAGGGCCGACAGACCACAGGCAAAGTGGTCCTGGTCAACGGGTAGTCGTTCAGCTGACGATCTGAGGAAAGCTTTCCAAACTGGCGGGGTTGGCCCAATCGGTGTCGGAACCGGTGGGCATCTCGTCGGACCGACCGTTTCGCATGGCTCCGATGGCCTTGTTCGTGACGACCGCTATCACAATCAAGGCAACACCGATGATCACCAGAGGCCGCAGCGTCGATCCCGCCAACGAGTCGAGCGCAGCCTCTGCAACGACCCTATTGACAGCCCCCTCCTGATCGGCCAACACCTCAGTCTTCGCCGCCTGCAACAACACGAACTGGACTATTGACAGGCCGACCGCCATACCCCCCACCCATGCCAGCGGCATCGGTGAGCGAAAGAGCGCCACCGAAAGAACCCCGGTTGCAACACCAACAAGGGACATCCAGATCAACAGCTGACGACTGACCTGAATGAAGTCGTCGAACTCGGCGAGGTCGTTCCGATCAATGATGTCACTGGCCACGAAGAAGCCCGGCGGCAGCAGATCGAGCGACTCGGCCACGCCTGGATCCAGTTGGGGCCTGACCGCCGCGACCGTCGGTTCGAGATCCACCATCACCGACGTGCTCTCGCCCGGTTCGGCGTCCCGCCACTGGTCGAAAGCATCGAGGTAGGCCGTCTCGAACTCCGCCGTCTGCACGGCCAGGGCGGTGGCCTCCCGCATCGGTTCTCTCCACTCGTCGCCGAATGCGGCTTGCATGGCCGCCTGCCGGGCGGGTTGATCGTCCAGCCATTCGACGATCTCATCGACGATTTCGTCTCTTGCCGCCGGATCCTCGAGTGCTGCGTCGCCCAGCTCTTCAGCGAAGGCGGCGCTGGTAAGGTTCCGTACCGCCGCTGCATCAACCGCACCGACCAGGCACAGTCCGGCTACCAACGTGCAGATCACTCCCACGAATTTGGCCATATGTAATCATCGAACAAAGCCGGGACCAACTGGAGGACCTGGACCAATTCGGCGAGCGCTCGCGACTGGGATAGTTTCGCCCCGTGGCCATCGATTTCACGCTCCCACCAGAAACCGACGCTCTCCGACTGCGGGTGCGCAACTTCATCGAGACGGTGGTAGCCCCGGCCGAAGACGAGATCATCACTCTGAAGAGCCGCGACAAGAAGGCCTATGTCGCTGCGTTGATCGGGCTGCGGAAGGCGGCTCGACAGGCTGGTCTCTGGCTACCGCACATGCCTGGGGAGTGGGGCGGTATGGGACTGGGCCACGTGGAATTGGCGATGGTTCAGGCCGAGGCAGCCAAGAACTACTACGGCCCCTGGGTGCTGAATTGCCAGGCACCTGACGAGGGCAACATGCACACCCTTCTGCACTGGGCGACACCCGACCAGGCCGATCGATACCTGAAACCTCTGTGCGAGGGACGCACAACGTCGTGTTTCGCCATGACCGAACCCGAAGTCGCCGGGTCAGACCCCACCCTCATTCGCACCAACGCCTATCAAGACGGCGAGGAGTGGGTCATCAATGGCCACAAGTGGTTCATTTCCAACGCCCATCGCGCGGCCTTTGCCATCCTGATCGCCCGCACCGAAGACAACCCCGACGAGCCGCGCGGCGCGAACACCGCGTTCATCATCGACATCCCCAGCGATGGTTGGACCGAAGTTCGCCAGATCGAAACTATGCACGGATCCACCGGCCATTCAGAAATCCTGATCGAGGACCTCAGGATCCACGAATCCCAGATGCTTGGCGGTCGCGGTCAGGGCCATCTGCTGGGCCAGTATCGGCTGGGTCCGGCGCGGTTGGCCCACTGCATGCGTTGGATCGCTCAGGCCGAAACCGCGCTCGACATGATGGTCGACCGTTCACTCGACCGCTTCAGCCACGGGTCGATCCTGGCCGAAAAGCAGGGAATCCAGTGGCTGATCGCCGATTCAACGATGGAGCTCTATCAGTGCAAGCTGATGGTCCTCCACGCGGCATCAAAGATCGATGCCGGGGAAGACTTCAAGAGTGAGGTGTCGATGGCCAAACACTTCGTCGCAAACACCCTCAACCGGATCATCGATCGATCGATCCAGGTACACGGCGCACTCGGGTACAGCACGGACACGCCGTTGGCCCACATGTACCAACAAGCACGTTGGGCTCGCTTCGCCGACGGAGCCGACGAGGTTCATCAGATGCGTATTGCCCAGCGAACGATTGCTGCGTGGAAGAACCATGGCAGCACCCGCACGGCCACAGGTGATCTCCCTCTCTGACGCCCGATGCGTGACACACTGAGGCGATGACCACCCTGGATTGGCACCGCGATCGAGATGCGATTGCACTGCTCGATACCGCTCCCGAAAGCAGAGGCATCGACCTTGCCTCAGTACGGTCCTACCGTCTCGGGCGAGTGCGATCCGAGATGGCCAAACGCAACATCGACGCCCTTGTGCTCAGCGACCCGGTGAACATCCGCTACGCAACTGGAACTCGCAACATGCAGGTCTTCACATCCCGCAATACCCCGTCGCGTTATCTCCTGCTCAGTGCCGACCGCTCGATCCTGTTCGAATTCACCGGCTGTGAACATCTGGCCGACGGATTCGACACCGTGGATGAGGTGCGACCCTCGACAACGGCCAGCTTCGTAGCCGCCGGCGCCGGGATCGCCGATCGAGAACGACGCTGGGCCAAAGACATCGCCGGTGAACTTCGCCAGCTGGTCGGCCGCGCCGACCCCACGGTCGGTATCGAACGGATGAATGCCGGAGCGTCCATTGCTTTGACCGAGTCGGGTGTGCGCCTAGTCGATGCACAGGAACCGGTTGAGCGAGCTCGGGCGATCAAGTCCTCCGGGGAGATCCAATGCATCAACGCATCGCTGCGAGCCACCGAGCGAGCCGTTCAGAAGATGAAGGATGCGATCCGGCCAGGCATCACCGAAACCGAACTGTGGTCGGTCCTGCAACAATCGATCATTGCCGACAACGGGGACTACTGCGAGACCCGTCTGCTCAACAGCGGACCGCGTACGAACCCGTGGTTCCAGGAAACTGCACCGCGCACGATTCAAGCCAACGAACTTGTGGCCCTCGACACCGATGTAGTGGGGTGTCACGGCTACTACAGCGATTTCTCCCGAACCTTCCACGTGGGCCCCGAGGCCCCCGCCGCCGAGCAGCGCGACATGTACCGAACGGCTCATGAACAGGTCCATCACAACATGGAGATCATCGAGCCCGGCCTGAGCTTCCGTGAGTACAGCGAAAAGGCGTGGAACATACCCGACCGGTATGCAGCCAACCGTTACTACCTGTCCGCCCACGGGGTAGGGATGACCGGCGAGTACCCATACCTCTACCACCACGCCGACTTCGGTGATGCCGGCTACGAGGGTGTTATCGAACCCGGAATGACGCTGTGCATCGAGAGCTACATCGGAGCTGCCAACGGCAAGGAGGGAGTCAAACTGGAGCAGCAGATCCTGGTCACAGAATCGGGAATGGAGCTCCTGAGTCAGTTCCCGTTCGAAGAGGCATTGCTCAACTAGTGACCGTGCAGGCTCATGTGCAGCACGGGTTACTGCCGGCGGAAACCACAACATTCTCGAACTGCTCAGCGTCGGCGTTCTTCACATACCACTCCCACTTGGTGTCGGGTCCCTCCACCCATGTCTCGGTCTTGGCCGCATAACAGCACAGAGTGTCGTCGACACCGGTGGTCTCCAGTCCTGCACCGGCGATACGACGCTCGGCCGCCTCCACCTGATCTGCTTGTTCCACTTCAACCCCGAGGTGGTTGAGCGTCCCACCAGCATCGGGTGTCTCGAAAAGAACCAGTTTGAGGGGTGGATTCTGCACCTCGAAGTTCGCGTAGCCGTCGCGGACCTTGGCTACGGGCGTGTCGAACATCTTCTCGTAGAAGTCGATCGACTCGCTGAGGTCAGTGACGTTGAGCGCAAGTTGTAGTCGCATGTGGAAGTCTGCCTTCGGGTAAACATTTCGACGTTTGTCGATATGAACATTGAAGCCGACATATCGACACTTGTCAATATATTGGCTAGAGTTATTTCATGGTCGAACCATGTTGTGCCCCGATAACCGACGTACGTCTGTCAGAGCACGAAGCTGCAACCTTGTCCGCCTCATTGAAGGCGCTCGCCGACCCGATCCGACTTCGTCTCGTCAGCATCATCGCCACCTCTGGAGAAGCATGCGCCTGCGACCTACCTGAGTTACTCGGACGGACCCAACCCACAATCAGTCATCATCTGTCATTACTGGTCAAGGCCGGCATCCTGGATCGAGAACAGCGAGGCAAGTGGGCCTGGTTTACGCTCAACCGTGATCGGATCGAATCGATCACAGCCGCACTCGCCTGAGTCACCAGCCACTGGCATCCCCGCGAACTCACTCACTCACTGGAACGGCAGCGGTTGAATCGAGGCGTTCACCGGACCGTTCGGCCCTTCAACCTGCACCGCTTCGCCGGCTTCGACTACCTCGGTTTTGATCTGACCCAGGCCGATGGTCTTGCCGAAACGTACCGATCGAACCATCGCCGACAGGGTGCCCACCTCTGCGCCATTGCATCGGATCGGTGTACGAGCCGCGACCGGTAGGGATCCTGCATCGTCATCGTCGATGACCAGCCCAACCATCAGCCGAGTCGGACCGTCGGCGGCGATCTGTGCCAGTGCAGCCTTGCCAATGAAATCGGCCTCGATGGTGGGATTCACGTACTTGCCCATCAGCGCCTCGTACGGGTTGGAATCGGGAGTCGTGTCTCCACCCCAGGACAGCAGGCCGCTCTCCACCCTCTCGGTCGGGTTCGGAGCACCGGGGCCGATGCCATAGGTCGTCCCCGCAGCTGCAACACGATCCCACAGATCAACGCCCCGCTCGCCATCTTGAAGAAACAGTTCGAAACCACCCTGTTTGCTCCACCCCGAGCGGCACAAGACGACCGGAATATCCTCCAGAAAGGTCTCGGTAAACCAGAAGTACTTGAGGGATCGAACATCGTGACCGAACAGATCAGCGATCAGGTCCTCGGCACGCGGCCCTTGAACGGCCAGTGGCGATACATCTGGCTCGACAACGGTGACATCGAAGCCTTTTTCGGCTGCCACAGCCTTGCACCACAGCAACATGTCGCTGTCGGCCAGGGAGAACCAATAACGGTTCCGGCTGAGCTTGAGTAGCACAGGATCGTTGAGTATGCGCCCCTCGTGGTCACACATCGCCACATACTTGCCCTGACCCTCGACCATCTTGGACAAGTCGCGGGACGAGAGATACTGGGCGCAAGCGTCGGCATCGATCCCTTCGATCTGTACTTGCCGTTCGGCGGCAACGTCCCACATGGCCACGCCGTTCAGCAAGCGGTGGTACTCGGCATCGAGATCGCCGTAGCTGACCGGCATGAGCATCTTGTTGTAGACCGTCCATCTCGTAACCCCGGCTGCGATGGTCGATTGATAGTACGGAGACCGTCGGATTCGAGGGCTGTTCGTGAGGTGCACAACGAGAGTCTGGCGGATTTTCTCCTGGGAGGCACGCCCACCCCGCTCGCTATGGCCGATTAGCATTCGGCCGTGAAGGATTCGCAAATCGGATGGCTGTTCGTCGGAGCACAGATCGCACTGCTTGCCGGCGTCATCTTGTTGCCTTCCGGCGATGATTGGGAGCGGAGCGGAACGGTCCGTCTCATAGCGTTGGCGATCAACATCTTGGGGTTGCTGGTATTGATTGTGGGCGTTCTCGGCCTGGGGCGTTCCCTCACTCCGTCACCGGTTCCAATGGCCGACGGTGAACTTCAGACCGGAGGGCTCTACGCCATCGTGCGCCACCCGATCTACACCGGTGTCATGGCGCTCGTGATCGGAGTGGCAGTGGGTTCAGGAAGTCTGGTTCGGGCTGCGGTCGCGGCGGCCACGATCATCTTCTTCAACGTGAAGGCCCGGTGGGAAGAGTCTCGGCTCGTCAGGAAATATCCCGAATACCCGGCCTACACCACCACCGTTCCGAGGTTCATCCCTCGGACGTTTCGACCCTGATCTCTGCGAAGCCGGTCCTAACATGCCAGGGTGGATCTCGAGAAGCTCACCGCAACCCAAGCTGTGCGTTCGATCAAGGCGGGCGTGATTTCCAGCGTCGAATTGCTCGATGCCCAAGCGAACGTGCTGGAAAAGCGCAATCCGGAGGTGAACGCGGTGGTGTCCGAGGCGGTTGCCAGCGCCCGGATGGCAGCCAAGAACGCCGACCATCGGCGGGCATCAGGCGAGAACCTGGGTTCGTTGCATGGCTTTCCCCTCACAATCAAGGACTGCTTCGAAACGATCGGTATGCCCACCACGTCGGGATCTGCGACGTTCGCCCAGCACATGACCGAGGTCGATGCCGACGCCGTCAAGGCCATGCGTGCCAACGGAGCCATCATCTATGGCAAAACCAACGTCCCCCTTTTCGCTGGTGATCATCAGACCTACAACGAGGTGTATGGGATCACCAACAACCCATGGGACACGTCGCGAACCGCCGGGGGTTCCTCCGGCGGTGCCGCGGCGGCGGTTGCCACGGGAATGACCCTGGCCGAATACGGGAGCGATATCGGTGGAAGCATTCGGCAACCGGCCCACATGAACGGGGTCTTCGGTTTCAAACCCAGCCACGGCGTCCTGTCGCTGCGAGGTCATATCCCAGGTCCTCCCGGCACGCTCGCCCATCCAGATCTTTCGGTCGCCGGTCCGCTGGGGCGTTCGATCGACGATCTCGAATTGATGATGAGGACTACGCTCACCGTTGGAGCGTTCGGGGGTATTCCCGGAGCCGCCCTACCGGCAAGTGACGGACCGCCGAAACCGGAAAACCTCAGGATCGCACTGTGGGCAGACGAACCAATCGCCAAAGTGGCTGCCGCATGCCGGGACAGCGTGGTTCGAATCGGGTCTGACCTCGAGTCGGCGGGCGCAATGATTACCGACAGTGCCCGACCTTCGATCGACGTCGGCCTGTTGTTCAGCACGTATCTCACCCTGATGTGGCCGATCACTGGGGCAGGACTGCCCGACGCCGTTTGGCACAGACTCGATCGCGCCGCTCGCTCCGCTTCACCGACCGACGAAAGTGCAATTGCCCCGAAGCTGATGACCGCCAGCCACAAGGCATGGCTGCGAGCCAACGAGATGCGGGCTCGAATCGCCGCCGCCTGGAGCGAACTGTTCGAGAGCTACGACGCAGTGATCATGCCCGTTGCCCCTACTCAAGCTTTTCCTCACAACACCGAGAGCGAGTATCTCGAGAGGGTCGTGGATGTCGACGGGGAGCGGCGGCCCTACACCGACACGTTGTTCTGGGCCGGCCTCGCTACCGCCCCGGGCCTGCCGTCGGTGGCCGTACCGGCGGGCATCGTGGAGGGGCTGCCAGTCGGGGTACAGATCGTCGGACCGAAATATGGTGACTTTCAGCTGCTCGACATCGCTCGCACCATCTGCGACGTCGCCGATGCCAAGTTCATCAGCCCCGGCACTTCCGCCTGACCAACGCCCGGGCGTCGGCGGTGCTAGAGCTTCCCAACGACTGGCACACCCCGTGGCCCTCCCAGCTGGGGGCGGACCTCGTTGAGGTAGATTCTCGGCAGCAGGATGTAGTCGCGATTGGGAGCGGCCGGCGCTGACCTGGCTCGCAAATCCAACGGCTCTGGGGCAGGCTTGAGTGGTGAAACTCCTCGAACTGGAAACCGAACAAACCCTCAATCGCGAAGAACTCGCCGCCCAGTTGCGTGAGCTGGCAGACTCCCTGGCTCGCCACAACGAAATCTCGTTTCAACGCGAGGGGTTGCAATATCGCGTCAAGGTTCCCAACGACGTCAAGGTCGAAGTCGAGATCGAAATCGACGACGACGGCACCTCAATCGAAATCGAAATGAGCTGGTAGGTCAGCTGGCCCACAACGTCACGTGCACGCTGGGCCTGAACCGTGAGAGCTGCGCCGCTGACCCGGCCAGCGTCGCCTGGAGCGCCCTAGGTGTCGTGACGAACCGGAGCAACTCTCTGGCCGGGGGCGTCTGCTGATGGGGAGGGTTGGCATAGACAGTCCAGGTGCCATGAAATGCTGGACCGGGGAGCTCAACGGTGGCTACCCGACCAGCCTTGATCTCAGGTGCAACCTTGTGAAGCAGGGCGAACGCAACGCCACCTCCTGCCTTGGCTTCGTTCAAGGCAGCCTCGCTACTCTGAAACACCAGCTGGTTTGCTTCAGGCACCTGTAGCGATTGAAGGGCTGAGTGCGCAACCCCGCCGGCGTCGATGGCAGAAGGACCGAGGAACCATTGTTCACAGGCCGCCCGTTCTGCGCTCATCCGTTTGCCTGCCAGGGAATGTTTGCGGGCAACCACGGCAACCTGCTGATAGCGCAGGAACTCCAGGCTGTCGGTCTGGCGTCGGAGCGCCGGCATTGAAGGACCGATGGCCAGGTCGGTGGCCCTGCTTGTCAGCAGCTTCTCGAACTGATCGGGGGCGTGTACGGCCACTTCCACCCGCAAATCTCTGGCCCGAGAGGTGAACGCTTCGATCAAGCCCGGCGCACAATATTCACCGAAGAGCGACGACACGGCGATCCGCAGCAGCCGGTGACCCTCTGCCGCCGCCTGCACCTCGGCCCGGGTTTGTTCTTGAAGCCCAAGCATTTCCACCGCGCGGGTGGCCAAACGGAGTCCACCCGGGGTGAACACCAGACCGTCCCGGGACCGCCGGAACAACTGGTCATCGAGTTCTTTGCGAAGGGCCGCGATGTGATTGCTGATGCCCGCTTCGCTGACCCCCAGTTCATGAGCCGCGGCTCTGGAAGAACCGTGGCGCACGACGGCGGAAAACGCTCTGAGCTGAGCAGGGGTCACAGACACCCACCATCGCTGTTCTGGTTTCCTGCGTCAATTTTCTCCGCGATCAACTACACGAATCGGTGAAGTGACGATTGACACATCCAGTCATCAGCGGCTTGACTGCTCGCTACCGGCAAATCCAGAAAGGGCAAACATGCAGGTTCCAGCACCGTTTGAATACGAGCGGGCCACCAGCGTTGATCACGCCATCGCACTCATGGAGCGATTGGGCGACGAGGCGCGAGTAGTGGCCGGCGGACACAGTCTGTTACCGATGATGAAACTCCGATTGGCGATGCCGGAATATCTGATCGATATCAACGATCTTGTCGATGAACTGCAATACATCCGGTTCAGCGACACTGAAGTTCGCATCGGCGCACTCACGCGACACCAGCAGTTGCTGGACAGCGACGAACTCGCAGCGGTCCTTCCGATCTTTCGGGATGCCGAGAAGGTGATCGCCGATCCGGTCGTGCGAAACCGTGGAACGCTCGGTGGGTCGCTGTGTCAGGCTGATCCCTCCGAGGATCTCAGCGCCGTATGTGATGCTCTGGAGGCGAGCTGTGTCATTCGCAACGGCGGCGGCGATCGGGTGGTCGAAATGCACGACTTCCACCGAGGTCCCTACGAAACAGCCGTAGCCGACGGTGAAATGCTCACCGAGGTTCGGATCCCCATCAAACCCAACAGCAGTTCGGCCTACCACAAAGTGGAACGCAGAGCCGGCGACTGGGCGGTCGCCTCGGCCGGAGCGGCGGTCACCATGAACGGCAATGTGATTGCCGACGGGCGAGTCGGCCTGTGCGCAGTAGGGCCGAACCTCACCAACGTGCAGCCCATCTCGGACGCGCTTCGGGGTCAGACTCCCTCTGAAGAGTTGTACGCAGCGGTCGGCGCAATAGCTGCCGCCAATGCCAATCCTGCGACCGATACCCGCGGTACCGCCGCATACAAGACCCATCTGGCCAAAGAGTTGACTGTCCGGTCACTTCGCAAGGCCGTCGCCCGAGCCACCGGACAGGAGTAGGAGCTCCCATGGAAATCTCAATGAACATCAACGGTGAGGACATCATCAGCGAAGCCGAGCCCCGTACGTTGCTGGTGCATTTCATTCGTGACCACCTGGGACTCACTGGAACCCACTGGGGCTGCGACACCTCCAACTGCGGCACGTGTGTGGTGTGGATCGATGAGCAACCGGTGAAGAGTTGTACCCACTTGGCAGCAATGGCTGCGGGTCATCGGGTTAGAACTGTCGAGGGCCTCGAGACCGCCGACGGACTCGATCCGGTACAGGAAGGGTTCATCCAATGCCACGGGCTCCAGTGCGGATTCTGCACCCCCGGCATGATGATGACCGCTCGGGCCTTGCTCGATCGGAATCCTGATCCGTCCGAGGAAGTGATCCGAGAAGCGATCAGCGGTCAGATCTGTCGTTGTACCGGTTACTCAACGATCATTCGATCTATCCAGTGGGCCGCTGCGAAAGAACGCGAGACCGCAGTGTCCCTAGAGAACACAGCTCTGGAAGGGAGCACGGCATGACCGTCACCGAGAACGCCAACCAGATCCCCACCCCGGACAACAATCTCAACGACGAGAAGCCCGTCGGCTTCGGTCGGATGCTCCGCAAGGAGGACCCTCGATTGGTCCGCGGCGCCGGCCAGTTCGTCGACGATGTGCAGCTACCGGGCATGTTGCATCTTGCAATCCTGCGCAGCCCGTTCGCCCACGCCAAGATCAACAGCATCGACACTTCCGCCGCCGAGGCCCACCCGAAGGTGAAAGCAGTCGTCACCGGTGCCACCCTGGAGACCCTCAATCTGGCCTGGATGCCGACACTTTCCAACGACGTGCAGGCTGTCCTCGCTACCGACAAAGTTCGATTCCAGCACCAGGAAGTTGCCTTTGTAGTCGCCGAGGATCGGTACTCCGCTCGCGACGCGCTGGAGCTGATCGATGTCGACTACGAACCGCTGGATCCGGTGATCGACGTCCGCAAGGCGCTCGATCCCGACGCCCCCTTGATCCGAGACGACCTCGAGGGCAAGGAAGACAACCACTGTTTCGACTGGGAGGCTGGCGACAAGGAAGCCACCGAGGCCGTCTTCGCAGACGCTGACGTGGTCGTGACCGAAGACATCGTGTACCCCCGGGTTCACCCGGCCCCGATGGAGACCTGCGGCAGCATTGCCGACATGAACAAGATCAGCGGCAAGCTGACACTCTGGTGTAACACCCAGGCGCCCCACGCCCATCGCACGGTGTATGCGCTGGTGGCCGGCCTGCCCGAACACAAGATCCGGATCATCGCCCCTGACATTGGCGGCGGTTTCGGAAACAAGGTGCCGGTCTATCCGGGCTATGTGTGCTCGATCGTCGCATCGATCGTCACCGGCAAGCCGGTGAAGTGGATGGAAGACCGGACCGAGAATCTTGTGAGCACTGGATTCGCGGGGACTACATCATGCGGGGCGAGATCGCAGCTTCCAAGGACGGCAAGATACGCGCTGTACGCACCTATGTCCTAGCCGATCACGGCGCGTTCAATGGCACCGCTGCACCTCTCAAGTACCCGGCCGGCTTCTTCGGTGTCTTCACCGGAAGCTACGACATCGAAGCCGCGTATTGCGACATGGACGCGGTGTACACCAACAAAGCACCCGGCGGCGTGGCTTACGCCTGTTCCTTCCGGATCACCGAAGCTGTCTATCTGATCGAACGAATGGTGGACGTGCTGGCCTACGAGCTGAAGATGGATCCGGCTGAATTGCGGCTGAAGAACTTCATTCAGCCTGAGCAGTTCCCATATGAGTCCAAGACCGGCTGGGTGTACGACAGCGGCGACTATGAGCCGGCCATGCGAAAAGCCATGGCGATGATCGGCTATGACGAACTGCGCAAGGAACAAGAGGAGAAGCGAGCCCGCGGCGAACTGATGGGTATCGGTATCAGTTTCTTCACCGAAGCTGTAGGCGCCGGTCCCCGGAAGGACATGGACATCCTGGGCCTCGGTATGGCCGACGGTTGCGAGCTCCGTATCCATCCAACCGGCAAGGCTGTTGTTCGTCTGAGCGTGAAGACCCAGGGCCAAGGCCATGAGACCACTTTCGCTCAGATCGTTGCCGAAGAAATCGGTATTCCGCCCGAGGACATCGATGTCGTTCACGGCGATACCGACAACACGCCATTCGGCTTGGGAACATATGGATCCCGTTCAACTCCTGTTTCGGGTGCGGCCGCCGCCCTGGTGGCTCGCAAGGTGAAGGACAAAGCCCAAATCATCGCCTCGGGGATGTTGGAAGTCAGCGTGGCCGACCTCGAATGGACCAAAGGAGCGTTTCAGGTGAAGGGCGATCCCAGCAAGAGCGTCACCATCCAAGACATTGCCATGAAGGCCCACGGAGCCGGTGACCTGCCCGAAGGCGTCGAAGGTGGGCTCGAAGCTCAGATCTGCTACAACCCGTCCAACCTCACCTATCCCTTTGGGGCATACATCTGCGTGGTCGATGTCGACCCCGGAACAGCCGAAGTGAAGGTACGACGGTTCGTTGCGGTAGATGATTGTGGGACACAGATCAATCCCATGATCATCGAGGGTCAGGTGCACGGTGGCCTCACCGACGGCGTTGGAATGGCGCTCATGCAGATGATCAGCTTCGACGAGGACGGCAACTGTCTCGCCGGTTCGCTTATGGACTATCTCATTCCTACAGCGATGGAAGTTCCTGATTGGGAGACCGGTCATACGGTCACACCGTCACCACATCATCCTATCGGGGCCAAGGGCATCGGTGAATCAGCAACGGTGGGCTCGCCCCCCGCGGTAGTGAACGCGGTGGTCGATGCTCTCAAGCCGTTCGGTGTCCGCCATGCAGACATGCCCCTCACCCCCAGCCGGGTGTGGGAGGCCATGCAGGGCAACCACACACCGCCCATCTAAATGCCTATGCTCGCCTCCAGCGCTGCGTGGCGAACGCGCTCTCTCGACGAAATTTCGTTCTGGCACCACATTCCGCCCAAAAACCGTTCCGGCAGCACATCTGGTGTGTTGCTCGAACGGGAGAACGGGGAGATGTTGTGTCCAAACGGAATTTGGTCGGAGTGATCGATCGGGGAGGATGAAACGATGAGTCCAACCAGCAGAGGAATTGCCGCAAGAGTCCACGAGTTGGTGGAGCAGCGGCGGCCGTTTGTGTTGGCGACGGTGGTGAGGGCCCAATGCCCCACGTCGACCAGGCCCGGAGACGCGGCCGTGGTTCTGCCAGACGGCTCGATCGAGGGCTTCATCGGGGGTCAGTGCGCCGAAGGTTCGGTCCGGACAGCTTCGTTGGGTCTGCTCGACTCTGGAGAGAGCTTGTTACTCCGAATCCTCCCTGAGGACAGCCACGATTTTCCCGATGCTCCCGGAGCGATGACAACGGTGAACCCCTGCCTATCGGGAGGTGCCATGGAGATCTTCCTCGAACCCAAAATCCCGGCGTTGGGTCTCGGCATCGTCGGGTCGACCCCGATCGCCGATGCGCTCAGGGATCTGGCCGCGTCGTTGGGTTATGCGGTGCTCGATGGTGTCGAGGAAGCGTCGGCGGTGATCATCGCCAGCCACGGTCGACATGAAGAGGAGACGATCAGGGCGGCCCTCGATGCCGGAATCGGCTTCATCGGATTGGTAGCCAGCAGCAGACGGGGCCAGGCGGTTCTGGACGAACTCGAACTCAACGACGACGAACGGCGGGCCATCCGATCACCAGTCGGAGCCTGGATCGGAGCCAAGACCGCGGAGGAGATCGCCCTTTCCATTCTGGCCGACGTGATCAAAGCGGTCCGGCTCGACGGGCTCGAAGCTCCCAAATCAGTTCCCGCTCCCCACCCCATGACCGCCATCGATCCGGTGTGCAACATGACGGTCACCGTGGTCGACAACACTCCCCACCTTCATCACAACGGCGAAGACTTCTGGTTCTGCAATCCAGGGTGCCGAACCCGCTATGCCGAGGAGATCGGCGCGGCGTGACCACGCGTTCACTCGAGGAACTGACCGAGCGACTGGATCGAGCCAACTACCTGGTCGACGAGGGCTTGGCGATGGCGTTGTTCTTGACCCAGGCAGTCGGGCAGCCGCTTCTTCTCGAAGGAGAGCCCGGGGTGGGAAAAACCACGGCAGCCCTGGCCCTGGCCGACGCATTGGACACCACGTTCATCCGACTCCAGTGTTATGAAGGCATCACCGCTTCCGAAGCTCTCTACGAGTGGAACTACCCCCATCAGCTCTTGAGCATTCGGGCTGCCGAAACCGGTGCCGGGGTGTCCGACGCCGATCTGTTTACCGAGAAGTTCCTGCTCGACCGGCCGCTGTTGAAGGCCGTCAGACACAAAGGCCCGACTCCCCCGGTGCTCCTGATCGACGAGATCGACCGCGCCGACGATGAGTTCGAAGCGTTGCTGTTCGAGTTTCTGGGCGAAGCATCGGTCACTGTGCCCGAGCTGGGAACTTTCGCTGCCACTACTCGACCCATCGTGATCCTCACATCGAATCGAAGTCGCGAATTGCACGACGCCCTCAAGCGGCGCTGTTTCTACCACTGGATCGAGTATCCATCGGTCGAGCGTTCAGCCGAGATCGTGCGTCGCAACGTTCCGGGCGGAACATCGGAGTTGGTGACCGCGGCCACGAACTTCATCGCTCGAGCACGATCGCTCGATCTCGACAAACCGCCCGGCTTGGCCGAGGCAATCGACTGGGTGTCAGCTCTTCACGCACTGGGCGTAAGCGAACTGGAGCGTCCTTTGGCTGCAGCCACCCTGGGAGCTATCGCCAAAGGACCTGACGACCTCGCGGCCATCACCGAGGCGTTCGCTCAGGAGAGCTCGGTGTGATTCTCTTCGCTCACCACGAGGCACTGCTCATCTCCCAGGCCACTGCCAGGTTCACCGTTGCCGGTTCGGCCACAACTCTGTCGCCATCGTCGGTAAAGTTGCCGAATCGAATGGATCGACTGCATCGCGCAGTGCGGCGGGAACTCAGGGTTCGAAGTCGGACGACGCAAACTGAACGAAGATGCAGAGCGCATTGGCGCCGAGCCAAACCAGAGAGGACAATGGAACTGTGAAGCTGGAAAACGAATTCGTGGTCAACGTGCCGATCGAGCGAGCATGGGAGGTCCTTACCGATATTCCCGAGATCGCGCCGTGCCTTCCTGGCGCTCGACTTACCGGACAAGAGGGTGACGTCTATAGCGGGAAGGTGAAGATCAAGGTT
This sequence comes from uncultured Acidimicrobiales bacterium, assembly GCA_963751955.1. Classification (GTDB taxonomy): domain Bacteria; phylum Actinomycetota; class Acidimicrobiia; order Acidimicrobiales; family SZUA-35; genus JABDIY01. The sequence continues at coordinate 132,359 of CAVVWM010000009.1, forward strand.
GGTCCAGTCACCGCTGAGTATGCGGGCACGGCCGATTTTCTAAACCTCGATAACGAGAACTATCACGTCGACATCGATGCCAAGGGGCGCGACTCGCGCGGTTCGGGCAACGCATCGGCCATAATCACCGCCGACATGTCCCCGGTCGAGGGAGGAACCAAGGTATCGATCAATACCGACCTCAAGATCGCCGGAAAGGTGGCCCAGTTCGGCAAGGGCGTGATCGGAGACGTTTCCAAGAAACTGATCGACCAATTCGTGGAGTGCATCGAAGCCAAGCTGGAACACGATGGGGAAGAACCCGAGGAGGCCCTCGAGCAGGTTGCAGCCGCTTCTGCCGATGCCGAATCAGCGCAGCAGCCAGCAGGAGCACCCGTGAAGCGCACGTTCGACCAGCCCGAAACGGAGATGGAAGCGCTCGACCTTATGGATGCCGCCGGTGGCGCTGTCTTCAAGCGGGCGGCTCCGGCCCTCGTCGCAGTCGGGATTCTTGCTCTCATCATCTGGCTGATCAACCGACGCTGACCAGCCGTGTTTCTTGGCATCGACCGAGCGATCTTTGGTGCCTCATTCGCCGAACGTCTGAATCAAGCCGGATTGGTAGTGCCCCTCAGCGCAGTCAACCGGCTCGTTCACAGCATGGAGGCAGCGGGGCCTGTCTCCAAGCAAGATCTGTACTGGATCAGCCGCATCAGCCTCCTGGACTCTGCAGCCGACCTTCCGGTGTTCAACGCCGTCTTCGCCGCTGTATTCGACCTGTCGTTGGAGCAGATGAAGAATCCCCAATCTCGCCGGGCCGTTGCTGCGCCCCGTCGAGAAGACGACACCTACCTTTCGCTTCGTGTCCCCGACGCCGAAGGTCAGTCCGGAGACGGGCTGCCGTGGGCCACGCTGCCATCGGTCACCGACTCCTCCGACGATGACGGAGTCGACTCCGATGATGTCTCGATCCCCGAGCGCTTGCCATCCTTGCTGGAGGCTGAGATCGACACACCATTCGACCTACTGGATCCGGCCCTGCTGGCGGAAGTGGAGGCGGCACTGGAGAATGCACTACCTCGGTGGCCCACCCGACCGAGCCGCCGTCGACAGCCGTGGAACAGCGGGTCAAGCATCGAGTTGAGACGTTCGCTTCGAGCGGCACTGAGAACTGGAGGCGAGCCCCTATTCCTTAAACGATCGAGGCAGCAGGTTCGACCACGTCGGGTGGTCATGCTGGTCGACGTGAGCGGTTCGATGCAATCTTTTGCAAAGCCCTACCTTCACCTCACACGGTCGCTTGCGCTCACCGACCGGGCAGAGGTCTTCGCCTTCGGCACCAGGCTCACGCGAATCACCTCGTCGCTGAGACATCGCTCGGCCGACGAGGCAGTTGACCGAGCCAGTGAAGAAGTTGGAGACCGATTTGGCGGTACCCGGCTTGCCTACAGCATTCGTTCTCTGCTGACCGATCGCGTGTGGGGGTCCTACACGCGGGGTGCGATCGTGATCATCGCTTCCGACGGCTGGGACACCGACACTCCCGACGAGGTTGCCAAACAGATGGCCAAACTGGCCCGACGCTGCCATCGGGTCGTCTGGCTGAATCCTCGGAGCGCAGATCCGGAGTTCGAACCGCTGGTCGGCTCAATGGCAGCGGCCCTTCCCTACTGCACCGAGTTCCTCCCCGGTCACAGCCTGCGGGCCATGTCGGACGTGGTCGACGCGATCTGCGCCTAATCGTTGTCCCTCCGGGGGCTCTCCACGCTCGACCGGGAGCGGGGCGGGCGGCGCTCGTACCTCGCTAAGAGCTTGCTGATTCCCCTCCAGACGAGTTCAGCCTCACTGCGGCGACGTCGGAGGGAGCGTACGTACCCGCTCCGGAGCGACCCGAAGGAGCCGAGTCCATGAAGCGAAGCAGTCGACGAGGCACGAGGAGGCGGCGCAGCGAGAACATGGACCGAAGAGGCCCCGCAGGCGAGCTAAGAGGCCCCCGGAGGGAGGGATAGCTCGTTGAGGGCGTCTTCGATGCCTTTGTGGAAGGTGGGGTAGGCGTAGATCATGGACCCGAGGGTGCTGATCGGAACTCTGCCGTGGACTGCCAGCGAAAGCAGACCCAGCACTTCACCGCCGTGCGGGCCGACCGACGTCGCCCCGACCAAGACACCTGCGTTCGTGTCGGCCACCAGTTTGATGAAGCCTTCATTGCCGGTGCTGTGGAGCCACCCCCGGGCGGTGTGGCCGACGACTTTGAACGCGGTGGCCACCTCGATGCCTGCTTCTCGGGCTTCGGCCTCTGTCTTGCCGACAGCCCCGACTTCAGGATCGGTGAAGGTGACCGCCGGTAGTGCGTCGAGGTTGAGAGGCTCGGTGTCGTTTCCGAGAATATCGTCGGCGGCAATGGCTGCTTGGCGGGTGGCGAGGTGGGTGAAGAGACCGTCGCCGGCGATGTCACCGACCGCCCAGATGTTCTCTGCTCCCTCGACTCGCTGACGGCCATCGACGTTGAAGAATCGAAGGTCGTCGGGGAGACCCGCGTTGGCAACGCCCAACTCGTTGAGGAACGTTCGACGGCCGGTTGCCACCAACAACTTCTCACCTGAGATCTTGGTGCCATCAGGCATCGTGACCGTGAACTCACCCGGTCCGGCTTCGTCGAAGCTGACCGAGCTGGCGAACTGACCGGCGTAGATCGCGATTCCTTCTGACGCAAACACTTCAGCCAAGACGTCCCCGGCTTCGGGCTCGTTGCGAGGGAGCAGGCGCTCCTCACCTTCGATCACGGCAACCTTCACACCGAAGCGAGCCATCACCTGTGCCAACTCAGATCCGATGGCACCGCCACCGAGCACGATCAGCGACTTGGGGAGCTCTTTGGTCTCCACGATTTGGTGGTTGGTCCAGTAGGGGGTGTCAAGAAGTCCGGGAATCGGAGGGACGGCTGCCAGGGTTCCGGTGGCAACCACTATTCCCTTTGACGCCGCATAGGTGTCACCGTTCACCTCCACCGTGTTTGGACCCGTGATCTGGGCCGTGCCCCGCACGAAGGTTCCGCCTTTTCCAACAAATCGCTCAACGGCAACTGTGTCGTCCCAGTTGTCGGTGGCCTGATCCCGAATTCGTTGCGCTACAGGTCCCCAATCGGGGGTTGTAGTGGATGATCCGGCAAGGTCTGCGACTCGTCGACTCTCGGCGAGCAGGTTGGACGCGTGGATCATCATTTTGCTCGGGACGCAGCCCCAGTACGGGCACTCACCACCGACAAGAGAGGACTCGATTCCAACAACGTTCAGTCCGGCTTCGGCAAGTGTGCCGCCGACGGTCTCCCCGGCCGGGCCGAGCCCGATCACCACTACATCCACGTTGATAGCTCCGTTGGTCATGCTCGCTACAACCGCCGGAGCAACGGTATTTGTTCCCGCGACGAACTTCTCGGGATCAGACGTTTGTCACCAGCCACCGAAAAAGCTCATCTTTCAAACCGGCGATCAAAGCTCCCGGCCGGCGGGCACTTCGATCGCCAGTTTCGATTCACTCGGGGACAACTAGGGCTGTTCGGCCTTCTCGGCGGCGAGGCGGGCTTGTTTGTCGGCTAGCAGCTCTCCCCCGGCCATGAAGTCGGTGTTCTCCATCTCGGTTATCCATACCCGAACCGAGCTTCGAGGCGCCCCGATATGAGTCTCCATGGCATCGGTGATGGCATCCATGAGAGCTCGCTTCTGGTCGGGCGTTCGCCCTGACGCCATGTGCACGTTCACAAGAGGCATGCCACTACCCTCTTCCGGTCACGGTGACAGTCCCGAGGTGGCTGTACCGAGCGGTTGCCACCGTTGCGTCGTTGAGCGGGCGGGCGTCGGTGGCTGCCCCGGCCAGAACAATCCAGCCCGCCTGGAGCTTCTGACCGTGTTTACCGAGATGATTGGCCAGCATTGCAACGCAGGCCGCGGGATCGCCAAGGAGGGCAGCTCCGGTGGCAGTGCCGGTGATCTCGCCGTCAATCTCGAACACACATCCCTCGGTTGTCAGATCGACATCGCGGGCGCCCACACCTTCATCAGCGATGGCAACTCGGGCTGCGGATGTGTTGTCAGCAATAACATCGGGAAGGGTGAAGGAGAAGGCCTCATAACGCGAGTCGATGATTTCGATGCCACCCGTGATCGTGTCGGTGGCATCCAGTACATCACCGGCGGTGACCCCTGGTCCAGAAAGGTCCTGGGCGAGAACAAAGACGATCTCGGGCTCGCAGCGGGGATGGATGAGCTCGCTCAGGTCAACCACGCTGTCTTGGAGCACCGACGTTGCCGGTAACCATCCGTACACCGGTTCATTGACACCCATCTGCTCCTGCTTGGCGGCAGAGGTGAGGCCGAGCTTGGCACCGGCGAGCGTGTCGCCCCGACCGAGCTGGAGTTCGAGCAGCGCCGCTTGAATTGCGTAGGCGTCGTCGATTGACAGCGCGTCGACCTGTTTGGTGATCGCCTGTACCTCTCGGCGTTCGTCGACCGCAGCCAACAAATAGTGCGCCCAATGGACATGATCGATTGACATCAAGTTTGAGCCGAGTCTGTTGGGGCCAACTCGGCCCGGGCCGTTGCCGCATCGATATGGAGTTTCTTCATCGCTGCGGCTTGAGGGCTGTATCTCATCGACCCGTTGTCGATCCAATCGCTGGCGAACTCAGCACCCCTCCCGAACTTGGACCGCTCCAACGGAAGCTTTATCACATCGTGGGGCTCGCGCACTACCGCAACCGGGTCCCTACCTTCGGCAACGGCATCGATGGCTTCTTTGAACATACGACGGCATGCCACCACCCCAACGTCGCTCTTGGTGATCTTCTCGTTGGTTCGATCGGCGATCGGTCCCTGGGTGATCCAGGCCATGATGTCTTGGCCCTCGATGTAGTCAACGATGTAGCTGCCATCCTCGTTGACATACTCGATCTCGTAGTCGACACAGGGTAGGTCCTCTGGCAGTGCTCCTCCCTCGGGGGCATGCACTGTGTAGAACATCACATGAGTGTGGGTGTCGTCGACCGGCACCCGGATCTGCATCTGATAGACGCCGTTACCGCCGACCCACATCTTGTAGGGAAACACAAGTGGGTGACCGATCTTCCAGTCGTCGGATTCTTCGTCCTGACCAACGAGAAGCCTGCGTTTGATGATCCCGTGATCAAAGGGATCAAACGCAACCTTCTCGTGTTTGTTGCCACCGAAGGAGGCGGGCATCGGTGTGCCTTGCTGGTCGGCGATGAACTCGAAGTAGTTCCCGTGCAGCGCCTCAACGTGATACGGGTCCACTGCGTTCTCCATGATCTGAAGCCAACTGCAGGGAATGACGCAATGACCGATGTCGCGGATGCCCTCCATCACATAGGCCTCGTACCGAGGGAGTTCGGGGGCCGGCCCATCACCCACATAAACCCACACCAGTCCGCCGAGAGCTTGGGCCTGGCCAGATCGGACCGCACAACCCTCGCGGAACTTCGCCGAGCTGTCCGGTTCGGCCAGAATTTCCACGCACTGACCGGCGGTATCGAACTTCCACCCGTGATAGCCGCAGCGAAGTCCGTCTTGATCGACGATGCCGTACACCAGCGAAGCGCCGCGGTGGGGACATCGTTCATCGACGATCCCGTAACCACCGTCACCGGTCTTGAACACCGCCCAGTCCTCGCCAAGCAAGCGAGCTCGTTTCACCGGAAACTCGTCGAGTTCACGGACCAACGCCACCGGATACCAGTAGTGGCGTAACACCGCGCCCATGGGCGTGCCTGGCCCCACCTGGGTGAGAGCGTCGTTCTGTTCCTTGGTCAACATCGAAGTGTCCCTTCAAAAGGACAGGTAGGGACTGTTCCAACCTGTCCTGGGGCTAGAGGATGGTTACTGTTCCGGTAGAGCCGTCCACTCGGATCCGGTCGCCGGTTTTTATCTTGTCGGTTGCGAAACCCGTACCGGTCACCGCAGGTACGCCGTACTCCCGACACACGATGGCTGCGTGACTCATCATTCCCCCGATGTCGGTCACACAAGCCTGGATTTTGGGAAACACCGGAGCCCAGCTGGGTGCCGTGATGGAAGCCACGAGGATCTCCCCCTGCTCGAGGTCGCCTACTTCGTCGGGATCATGGATGATGCGAGCCAGACCCTCCACCAAACCAGGTGACGCCGCCATGCCCGAGAGTTCGTTCTCCTTGGCATCCTCGCTACCCAGCCAGTTATCAACCGACTCGCTGGTGATGCCCCACAGCATGATCGTGAACGGTTCGGTGATGACCTCGGGCGGTTCACCCAACGCTTTCGGGGGTTTCCACTCGGACAACTTTGCATGGATCTCCCGACGACGTTCAACGATTGGGGCCCAGTGGACCGCCGACACCGTTGGGCTGTTGATCGCCCAGTTGCTGTAGTAATCCCACAACAGTTCGTTCACCTCGTCGCGGCGAAGGAACAACAGATCGTCGGCGGAATTGAGAAGCCCGTCCTTTTCCAGAGTGGCGCCCAGCTCCTTGACCTTGCGCCACACGACCGACATGGTCCAATGTTCGATGTAGAAGTTGTGGTTCTCGACGTAGGGGAACACGACGCGGGCGAGACCAAGTTTTCCGTCGAACGCTTCCCGATCCTCATCGGAATGCAGGAGATCGCGATACTCCTCGACCACTCGGTCTCGCTCGGCTCGAATGGCATCTATCGGACGAGAGATGTCTTCGCCTGCCTCGATACGAGCGATGTAGTCCTTCACGAAGGAGTAGGGGATCTCGGGATGTTCAACCCAGATCTTGTCGAAATGGTAGAAGCCATTGCCGGAGGTGAAATTGAACCACGGATCCTTGGCAATATCCCATGCCGCTTGCCACTGCTCACCGGCATCTCCGGCGAGAGAAACGTTGTCCGGGTCGTCGAATGCTCGAGCGATTCCGAGGTCAACAGCCTTCTGGGCCAGACCCTTCAGTTCTTCGTTGGGTTTGAACAGATCCACCTCGACACCGGCGACCATCTTGGCGATGCCGAGGTCGGGGATGGAGGGAAATGCCTCCTTGCAGAACCCGAAGAAGTCGAGGTAGGCGGCATAGCCGAGATTCAGGAACTCGAAGTGGTAGTTCCACGCCTTGAGGATCAAGTCCTTGAACGTGTTGTACTGGCTGATGAGTTCATATCCAGAGCCGTAGCCCACGCCATCGGTGATGACCGAGAGATCTTCCATCTCCGGAAGTGGGTTGAAGTTGATCTCCTCGATGTCGGTGATGGTGTCTTTCACCTTCACGAGCCACTTCTCATAGAGGTCATCCCAGTTGCCGAAGTAGAACCCGGCACGCTCCATGAACTGTGGAACTCGAGCCTCGATCTGGCTGGGATCTACCCCAACTGGCGAGAGGTAGGCGTAGCCATAGAGAATCCGGAAGTCAATACCGTCGGCGGGGGGAATCCGATAGTGGCGGCTGTTCATCTGACTGAGCGAGGCGATGGCCAACTCGAAGAAGGTGGAGTCCCATGGGGTTAGGGCCTTCCCCCAGTGCATGGAGTCCCAGAACCAGAACCGATTGTCCTCGTATTCCTTGCGGTGTTCGCCAAAGGTGGTCGAGTACGGGTACAGCTCCTCCCACCCCTCAACGCCCTGCGGGCCTTCGATCTTGAATGGACTCGGAAAGCGGTTATCGCTCATTTCTGGTATCCCCTTTTGTCTTACCTTGTTCTGATATTTCGATCTGTCTACTTCTTCTTGTGTAGTGGTGACACAAGTGTGGAAACGATGGAACTCATCGGGTCGTAGTTCTCCGACGAAACCGGCGTTCTTGGTTTTTGCGACCACACCGTTTCGGGCCGGCTCTGAAGCATCACCACATTCTCCCCGTGAGGAAGATGGCGGTCGAGCGCCCACTCGACGTCTTGTGGGCAGCCGTAGTGTTTCTCAGAACGTCGAGCCAAGATCGCTATTGCGACCAACTCTTCGTCGGTAACCGATGGAGACGTTCTACGCTCCTCTTCGATGGGGACCTTTTCCACGGTGCCGCTATCGGTTAGTCGATACTCGATGTGCTTGTCGGAGATCTCCCGCTTGACTACCTCACGAAGAACCTTGTCGACCAAAAAATTGTCCGGCGTCACCTCTCCAGAAACCACGGCCTCGCCCAGCCCCCATGACGCGTCGATCGCCACCTGAGATCTGTCGCCATTGGTCGGGTTCAGCGTGAAGGCGACCCCGGAAGCGACCGGGTCGATCATCTTCTGCACTCCTACTGACATCGCAATCGACTTGTGCAAATACCCCATCTCGTGTCGGTAGGCGATCGCTCGATCGGTGAAGATCGACGACCAACACTTGCGGACGTGGTCTATGACGCTGTCGGCTCCTTTGATCCAGAGGTAGGTGTCCTGCTGTCCGGCAAATGAGGCATCGGGCAGGTCTTCTGCGGTTGCCGAGGAGCGGACCGCCACCGGGAGATCGTCCACACCGCAGTGGGTGCAGAGCGCTTGGTACGCCTCTGAGATATCGGAAGTGACCGAATCGGGAATCGGAACCGCTTCGATCCTGGCCCGGATGTCGTTGGAGATCCGGCGGTTACCCGCGAAGTCCTCATGATCGATCGAGCGCAGGAGATTGTTGATATCGCTAACAAGCGACGCATCAGCCCACATCTGCTCGTACGCAACAGTCGTCACTGCGAAGCCCGGTGGAACCGGGAGTTCGGCCATCATCATCTCGCCGAGACTGGAGTTCTTGCCGCCGACGAACGGTTTGTGTTCGTGTTCGTAACGATCGAACCAGACAATGTGATCGGTCATAACAGCATTAATCCTCCTGGCAAGGAACGACCGGATGGTAGGCAGTTCCTTCTCCCAATCGACAATCGGACATGATTCGCACATTGATTCCCTCCGGGGGCCTCTCGCTCGCCTACGGGCCTTCCAGTTCGTGTTCTCACTCCGCAACTCCTCGTCCCTCGTCGCCGCTCCGCTCCACGAACCCGGCCCTCCAGGTCGCTCCGGAACACCCATTCCCTTCCGGGCCAGTTCCTCAGTTTCATGCGGTGGTCTCCTTGGTTGAGAAGCCCGACCACGTGTCGTCGATCTGCCAGGTGGGAAGTTCGTCGATCACGGGAACCTTCACTTCCTGCACACGGTTCCGGTAGGCCACCGTTGCGTCTCGGCCGTTGACCGTTCGCTCCTCGTCAGCCAGCAGCTTCACCCGGACGTGTTCGGTGTTATAGGGCTCACCCGGGTCATAACCAAGCGCACTAACTGCGAACGCCCGAATACACCCGGAATGGGTGGAGATCGCCAGTCGGGCACCGGGGAACTCCGCCGACAGTCGATTGATCCCAGCCCAGAATCGGCGCACACACATCGACGGGGGTTCGAAGTGGAGCAGCGGAATCGTGAGCCAATGCTGAATGGGATCTCCCCCGCCTTGCTGGGTTCGCCAGAAGCGATCCATCTCAACCACCCATTGCGGCCGATCCCTGGCCGCTGATCGTTCATAACTCTCGAGCAGCGAGTGATACTCCCGAAACGCTGCGGTCACATCCTTCAGACCATCGGGAGCGACGAACTGAAAGTTTCGGAACTCATTGGCCACATCGGGTTCAACGATCGATACCGACTTCTCGTATTGGGCAAGGCCATCGCCCAGACCGCGACGAATCTGATGCGCGGTCTCGGTTGCACGATTGGTGGCCGCATGGCGGAACACAACGGTTTCACCATCCTTGACTCGTCGGGCCAGGGTTTGCCCGTAGCTATGGGCTTGCCATGCACCCTGGGGAGTCAAACCTGAATCGGTGGAGTAGCCCTGAGTCTCGCCGTGTCGAATGAGGTAGACGTCGTTTCGCAGGGCCCGGGCCGAACCGGGCGGAGCTGAAATCTCTTTGTTGCGGTTGTCCTCGGTCAGCGCTTTCTGAGTTGCGAGCGTGGCCCGATGCCAGAGCGGAGTATCGGCCGACTCCAAATCACCGGTCCTCTGGCGAAAGCGTTTCAGATAAAGCGGTGCGTCATCGTCGGTTGTTCCGTCACCGTTGTCGGCGGTGCCGTGGCGCTCGCGATACTTCGCCAAGTACAGCGGGGCGTCGAAACGATCCCCGTGGCTGGCGCCGTTGGGCTTCTGGTTGTCGCTCATGAGTGCACCGTCATGAAGCCTTGGTCGACTTGTCCCTTGTAGGTGAAGATGGCCCTACCCATCTCGGCCTCTGTCCAGGTGGTCGGCTCATCGTCGGGATCAAACCAATAGCCGCCGGTATACACCTCGTTGCGGTTGCCTGCCGGGTCGAAGAAGTAGAGCCCACAGCCGCGGGTGGCACCGTGACGGGTGGGTCCGGCATCGATCTCGACGCCGTGGTAAGCGCAAGTGTCGGCCGCATGTCGGAGATCGTTCCACTCATCCACCCAGAAAGCGAGATGGTGAAACCCACCGTCTGGGCCGGTGAGGAACGCAATGTCGTGCGGGGTGTGGGTGCGTTCCAGAAACGTGGCCAGCTGGTAGCCGTCATCGGCCATGATCTGCTCGGTGAGGCGAAACTCCAGCACGTCTTGGAAGAACTCGGTGATCCCGTCGACGTCTTCACACAGGAGGAAGATGTGGTCGATCCGGGGTGGGTGCATTCCGACGAGACCGTCGGGTGCGGGAGGAGGGTTGATCAAGGTCAGGCCGTTGCCAACTTGAGCTTGGCCGTGTTCGAGGTCGATCACGTGACCGCTGGGAGCTGTGAAACGAACCGTAGTCCCCGATGCGACGTTGAGCGCTCCGGGTTCGAATCGTTCGGTCGAAAGCCCCGCGGCTTCTACTCTTTGGGCGAGGCGGTCGAGTTCGTCGAGCAGCATCACCTTGAACCCGAGGCAGTTCAGGCCGTAGGTCGCGGCTTCGGACAGGATCAGGGAGTGATGCTGCTGCTCGTCCCAACCCTTCAAGAAGGTTCGGTCAGTTTCGGTTCGGGTGACCACGAGGCCGACCACTTCTGCGTAATACGCAGTTGCGAGCTGCAGGTCGGGAACTCGCACCTCGGCGTGGGACAGTCGCAGAATGCCTTCCATCTTGCCGCCCTTCCTAGGTGTGGACCGTGGCGAACCGTTGGTTCAACACGCCCTCGTAGTAGAAAACCGCACGTCCCTCTTCTTCTTGGGTCCATGTGATCGTGGGGAAATCAGGATCGGGCCGATAACCGCCGGTGAACACTTCGTTGCGGGTGCCCATCGGATCGAAGAAGTAGATCGTGTTGCCCCGGGTGAGGCCGTGGCGGGTGGGTCCGACATCGATGGTGACGCCGTTGTAGGCCAGGATGTCTGCCGCCCGTCTGATGTGGTCCCAATCGTCGAGCCAGAACGAGAAGTGGTGCAATCCGCCATTTGGGCCTTGGACGAACGCGATGTCGTGCGGCTTGGCAGAGCGCTCGAGAAAGGCGATGATCTGGTGCCCTGAGCCGTTCAGCAGCTGTTCGGTGAGCCTGAATCCCAGGACGTCTTGGAAGAACTGCGCCGCAACAGGCACTTCCTCAGCATGAACCAGCATGTGATCGATCCGAGGTGGCGCGATGCCCTTCAAACCCTGGGCAATCGGTGGCGGATTGAGCAGCGGTAGGCGTCCACCCACCTTGTGAACATCGGCGACCAGCTCCATCTCCTGACCGCTGGGGAGCTCGAACCGGATCGATTCGCCCTGGCCAACTTCTTCACCATCGGCGATCCGCTCAACGGGGTGGCCTGCGGCCTCGATCCTGGTCTCGAAGTAGTCCAGATCGTCGGCGTGTTCCAATTTGAATGCAAAGCGGTCGAGCCCGACCCGCGTGTCATGCCGGACGGCCAGACAATGATGGTCCCGCTCGTCCCAGCACTTGAAGAAGATCCGATCGTCGGTGCGTTCGGTGATATCTAGACCCATGACCTCGGTGTAGTAGGCGGCGGCCAGCTCGAGATCGGTGACGGTGATGTCAACGTGGCTCAGCCGCAGGATCCCCATCACCCGAACCTATGCCGCTCGTCACATTCAGGGGAAGTGTCATCCCGCATAGCGGGACGGGCGGTATCGGCGATACCGTCGGCCCATGGGTAGCAGCGTGGCATCTCGAAATCGATTGTCGTCTGTGGCCAACGCAGCCCGCGTCTTGAAGGCCTTCTCCCCCAGCCATCCGGATTGGGGAGTGGCTGATCTCTCCAAACACCTGGACATCTCCACGTCAACGGTGCACCGACTCCTGAGCACTCTCGCCGATGAAGGATTGCTCGACCAGGTTCCACACAGCGGGCGCTACCGTCTCGGCCTGTCGGTGTTCGACTTGGTAGGTGCCTTGCCAACGCAGCGATCGCTGCATGAAGCGGTGCTCGTTTCGATGACCGAACTACGCAGTCGAACTGGCGAGACGGTCCAGGTCGGCGTTCTCGATGGTCGACAGGTCGTCTATGTGGAGCGACTGGACAGCCCGAGCACAACGCGGATCTTCACCGAGCTAGGGCGCCGCAACGATGCGCACTGCACCAGCTCGGGCAAGGTTCTCCTCGCCTTCGCTCCACGACCGCAACTGGATCGAATTCTCAAGGGCTGGTCGCTGCCACGGCTCACACAGCACACGATCACCGACCCCACTGCACTGCGGGCCGAACTGCGATCGATTCGTCAACGGGGTTATGCCGAAAACCGCGAGGAATTCCAGCCGGGCGTGGTCTCGGTGGCTGCACCGATACGGAACGGTTCCGGCAGCGTGATCGCATCGCTCAGTCTCGCCGGACCAACCAAACGGATGAACCCGAACCGGCTGGCAACAGCCGACGCCGTGGTGACCCTCGCCCGACGCGTCTCTCGCCAGATGGGTTGGAAGACAACGCAACGGTGAACCCGATGTGCACATCCCGCACCGCGGGAGTGGCGCATCAGCGCTCTGCACAACTTGCCTAGGATGAGGGATGCCCTCTGGCGACTTCGATGTACTCCTCCTCGATTTTGGCGGGGTGTGTCTGCTCAACCCTGTAGAGCTTCACGCCAAGGCCGAACGCCATTTTGATCTCCCTCCTGGCACATTCTCGTGGCTGGGTCCGGTCGACCCTTCAACGGACGATCTGTGGCGACGCATGATCGTCGGAGAGATCACCGAGCGGGAGTACTGGGCTCAGCGAGCCTCCGACGTTGGGGCAGCCGGCGGGAGAGAACTGACCCTTCGCGAGTACATGTCTTTGCTCTATGACCCACCATCGGAGGACTTGATCCGGCCATCGGCGCGGCAGACGGTCGAACATGCCCTAGCGGCGGGCGTCGGGGTGTCGATCCTCACCAACGACATGCGGGCCTTCCACGGACGAGAGTGGGAAAATGGGATCGAATTTCTCACACTCGTCGATCACGTCGTCGACTGCTCCGACACCGACATCCTCAAGCCCGACCCGAGGGCGTTCGCCCGAACAACGGAGATCATTGGTGTTGGCGGGAACGCGTGCTGTTCGTCGACGACCAGCCCACCAACGTTGCAGGTGCCGAGAAGGTAGGGCTAACCGCGATGTGGTTCGACATCGCAAACGCAACCGAGTCCTGGGGTGAAGTTGCAGATCGACTTGGGGTCTGATTCCTACTCCACTTTGAGCGTTATCGATCCCAGCTCGCCACCTGACATTTTGTACCTGGCACCGGCGTCAATATCGAAAGGGGCGGTGAGACCGCCGGTGAAGACGATGTCACCGGCCGCAAGGAACGAACCTTCGGTTTCCAGCTGACGGACAAGCCACGCGACTGCTGCGATCGGCGACTCCATGGCGTTTGAACCGACGCCGTGCCGCGTCTCGTTTCCGTCCGAGAACTCGATCGACAACTGCTCGACCTCCGCTGGCCCAAGTTCGCCGAAAGCACCCACGATGATCGCAGCGGCGGAGGAGTTGTCGGCGGTGTTGTCGAGGGCCTTGAAGCTGAAACTCCGAAACCGTGGATCAACCACCTCGAGACCGAGAGCCCAGCTCCCTCCGGCGGCTGCGACGTCGGCCGTGCTCACCTTGCCCCGGAGCTCGCGGTTGGAGCGGAAGACCAGCTCGGGTTCCACCTTGGGATGAAGGAAGGACCCAAGGTTCAGCACATCAGTGCATCGCTGAACGTTCCATAACGTTCCCCAGTTGGGCCGATCGATTCCAAGAGCGTCGCGCATCGCAGCAGAAGTCCAACCGAGCTTGAACCCGATAGAGATTTGACCCCTGTTGCGTCGAACGCCATCGGTGGCGCGGGCAATCTCACGGGCTTGCTCCCAGGTGAGTTCAGGAAATCGTTCGGTGAGGAGGGCCACCGGTGTGGCGCTCTCGGCAGCATCGAACAGCTCCGCTCCCAGGGCCGTTGCATCAAACACCAAGCGCCCCCATGGCCGCTGACCACGTGAACTCGGAATCGAAATGAAACGCGGTCATCCCCAACGAGGCCGCCACAGTCACGTTGTCCCGTCGATCGTCGACCACCACTGTGTGTTCAGCCCTGGAACCAGTGAGTAGCAGGCAGCGCTGAAAGGCTCTGCGGTCAGGTTTGAGAATTCCGTTGTCTGAACAGAGGACGACGTGGTCCACGTTCTGAAGCAAGTCGAGATCGTCGATCCATGACCGAGGAAGGTCATTCGACAACACCGCAACGACGACGCCCGCCCTTTGGGCAGCGGAAACTAGGTCGGGTACGGCTGGCCGGATGAGGTTCTCGATAGTGCCGACATCGATGCCCTTCGAAAGGATCTCATCGTGGCTGTAGGTGCACACCCCGTCGAAATCGAGGATCAGGAGGCGAGTGGACACAGATCAGGAGAGTAGTTGTTGCCTAACAGATTCGCGGGAGCACCTCTCCGAGCGGAAGGTCGACCACTCGGGTGGCACCAAAAGGAGTCTTCGCAGTTACCACGCCGGGATGGTCGTCGTTCACCGAACCGATGACGGTGGCACCGGCCCCGTGTTCGTCCGCCCGCATCGCGTTCATCACATCGTCCACAGCCTCCGGTGGGACGATCGCAATCAGCTTGCCTTCGTTGGCGATGTTCATCGGATCCAGGCCGAGGAACGAACAGGCGGCCGCGACCTCTGCCGGCACCGGCAACAACGTCTCCTCGTATGTGATGCCAATCCGTGCTGCTGCAGCGATCTCACATAACGAGGCAGCTACTCCCCCGCGGGTCGGGTCCCGCAGCACATGGATGTCGGAGTATGCGGCGAGCATTTCGGCAACAAGGTGGTTGAGAGCAGCCGAGTCCGATCGAACTTCGGTACCGAACTCGATTCCCTCTCGCTGCGACAAAACCGCCACCCCATGCACACCGATTTCACCGCTCACAATGATCACATCACCGGGCGTTGCACGGTCGGGACGGATATCGATCCCGTCAGGGATGGAGCCGACTCCGGCCGTGTTGATGAACAGCTGATCAGCTGCTCCGCGGTCGACCACTTTGGTGTCCCCGGTGACTATTGA
Organism: uncultured Acidimicrobiales bacterium; assembly: GCA_963751955.1. Lineage (GTDB taxonomy): Bacteria > Actinomycetota > Acidimicrobiia > Acidimicrobiales > SZUA-35 > JABDIY01. Next base: position 147,749 of record CAVVWM010000009.1, read on the forward strand.
AACGCCAGCGGTTTGAGCCGCCTTCGCCATCTCTGTCACGACCCTCCCTAGGATCGCCATCTCGAGGCCCTCTTCCAGAATGAATCCACAGCTGAGCGCCACCGGCTGAGCCCCACTCATGGCAAGATCGTTCACGGTGCCATTCACTGCGAGATCGCCAATCGACCCGCCCGCGAAGAACAGCGGCCGAACCACATACGAGTCAGTGGAGAACGCCAAACGACCGTGAACAGGGTCGAGCACGGCGGAGTCGTGCAATCCGTGCTCAGATACCGAACCGAAGGCGGGAACGAAGAGGTGCTCGACCAGCTCCGCAGAGAGCTTCCCGCCACCACCGTGGCCCATGACAATCCGGTCGTACTGCCGTAGTGGCAGAGGACAAACCCACGACATCATGCCTCCGCTCGCTTGGGTTCGGGGTACTTAGCCATTTCGTGAGGCTGCGGAGGGACGGAGCAGCAAAACCGACTAGAGGAATTGTTTGAGCGGAGCGAGGCCGGAGCAACCCGGAGCGTAGCCCGGAAGCCCGGAACTGGAAGCGGAGGCCCGACGAGGCACGAGGAGGGCGAAGCGGAAGTGCAGGGCTACCGGCGCGGAGCGGAGGCGAGCGGAGGCAATGGGGTAAGCCTTCGGTATTGGTAGTAGGCGGCGCAGGCACCCTCGCTGGACACCATCGTTGCTCCCAGGGGCGAACGGGGGGTGCACTCGTTGCCGAAGGCCTCACATTCGTTTGGTTTGATCAAGCCCTGAAGGACCTCACCGGCACGGCACAATTTGGATTCGGGGGAATCAAGATCGACGACATCGAACCGGTACTCGGCATCGAATTCACGGTATGCCGGCGCCAGACGCCAGCCGCTCACGCCAATCTCGCCTATGCCTCGCCACTGCCGATCACAGACTTCGAAGACTTCTTCCAGCATCGTCTGGGCCGGAATGTTGCCCCCCTCGGACACAACCCGGGCATAGGCATTGTCGAGTCGTGCTTCTCCGTTCTCCAGTTGCACCACGACCCGGCGTATTCCCTCCAATACATCCAACGGCTCGAAGCCAGTCACCACGATCGGCACGTTGTACTTCTCGACCAACGGTCCGTACTGCCAGGTACCCATGATCGAACACACGTGACCGGCAGCGAGGAACCCGTCGACCCTGTTGTTGGGTGACCCGACAATCGCTTCGATCGCCGGGGGTACGAGAACATGGCTGACCAGCACAGAGAAGTTGGTGAGCCCACGCTGTTTGGCCATATGAACCGCCATCGCATTGGCTGGTGCGGTGGTCTCGAAGCCGATAGCGAAGAAGACCACCTGCCTACCCGGATTCTCTTCGGCGAGGTTCACCGCATCGAGCGGGGAGTAAACGACCCGGACATCGCCGCCATCGCTCTTCACCGTGAACAAGTCGCGAGCCGATCCAGGCACCCTGAGCATGTCGCCAAAGGAACAGAAGATCACGTCGGGCCGACTGGCGATCTCCAACGCTTTGTCGATCACGCCCAGTGGCGTCACACATACTGGACAGCCGGGCCCGTGGATCAACTCCACTTTGTCGGGTAGGAGCTGGTCGATTCCGTTACGGATGATGGCGTGGGTCTGGCCCCCACAGACCTCCATGATCGCCCACTTCTTAGTGGTGACTCTGTGAATCTCCTCGAACAGCGACTTGGCAAGTTCGGGGTCATTGAACTCCTCGAGGTACTTCATTGCGAGATACCTCCCGTCACATCGAGTTCCCCTCCAGAATCCCGAGGTCCCTGAACATCTGGAGCGTTTCCAGGGCCGAGGCCTCATCGATCTTGGAGATGGCAAACCCGACGTGGACGATGGCGTAGTCGCCGACCACTATGTCGGGCAGATAGGCGAGACAGATGTCCTTCGTGATCCCATCGAAGTCGATCGTTGCCATCCTGGTGCCGCGTTCGTCTCGAACTTCGACGATCTGACCCGGAACTGCAAGGCACATTATGGGTTCTCCTGTTGATGCGGTTTGGAACGGGCGGCCGCTATGTACGCCTGGCCGAGGGACAGGCCGCCATCGTTGGGTGGGACGATTCGATGGGTCAGCACATCGACCCCGAGAGGCCGGAGTCGATCGACGCACAACTGAAGTAGAAGTGCGTTTTGGAAGCAGCCTCCGGTGAGAGCTAGCGCATCGACACGGCGATCTTCGAGCATGCGTTCCACGATCTCAGCTGTCATCTGAGCAACTGCCTGGTGGAACCCGGCAGCAATAGAGGGCACATCCACGTCTGCAAGGACATCCGACACCAATTCCCGAAGGACCGGAGCCGGATCGATGACGCCACCATCCAACCCGAACCGATATTGGCGTGGCGTAGTGGCCTGTGAGGCGAGAACCTCGAGTTCGATCGCTGCTTGGGCTTCGTATGAGATCTCCTGCCGAACACCGATGAGCGAAGCCACCGCATCGAATAGTCGGCCCATGCTGGTGCAAGGAACACAACCGAGACCGGTGTCCAACTGCTTCAACAGCAACACCCGTTCGCTGTCACTCAGTGGTACCAGTGGTGCTAGAGCGCTTGACCAAGCGATTCCTGCGGCGTGAAGGTGTGAGAGCGCCATTCGATTCGGGAAACGAACAGCACCGTCTCCCCCGGGGAGATTCACGGGGGCGAGATGGCCGAGCCGCTCGAAGCCGAACCCATCAGCCAGCAGTATCTCGCCACCCCAGATTGTGCCGTCGCTGCCATAGCCGGTTCCGTCGAATGCAATCCCCAACACTGAACTCGTCGGTGCAAGCTCGTGCTCAGCCATCACCGATGCGACGTGAGCCCAGTGGTGCTGAATCTCTTGAACCGGTGCTAGACCCACGTTTCGGGCCCAGCGAGTGGTGGTGTAGCCGGGATGAGAATCGACGGCGACGACCTCAGGTATCGAGCGATAGAAACTGAGGAGGTGGGCGCTGGTTGCCTCGAAGGCTCGGAGCGTCTCCAAGTTCTCCATGTCACCGATGTGCTGGCCGATCCACGCCCGCCCTTCTGAAACCACCGTGAAGGTGTTCTTCAGTTCACCTCCCACCGCCAACACGTCGGTGCTGGCAAACGACATCGGCACCGGCAATGGGGCAAATCCCCGAGCCCGGCGGATCGGCAACAGGTCGGCTCCAACGACCCGGACAACCGAGTCGTCACATGGCACTTCGATCGTGCGGTCGTGAGTGAGAATCCCGTCCACAAGATGACCCAGCTTGGCCACTACATCGTCATCCCGAAACACGATCGGCTCACCGTGGATGTTTCCACTCGTCATCACCAACGGGCCGACACCCGTGGCGAACAAGAGATGCTGAATCGGGGTGTAGGGCAACATGATGCCCAGAAGTGGATTCCCGGGTGCCACGCCTTTGGCCACCGGAGCGCCTTCTGTGGATCGGGCAAGCACAACCGGGCGGGCTGGCGAACAGAGTTGAGCGATCTCAGCCTCGCTGAGGTGCACGAGAGTTCGAGCCGTATCCAGGCCGGGGACCATAAGGGCAAGCGGCTTGTCTGGACGATTCTTTCGTCGTCGAAGCGTTGCAACCGCCGAAGTGTCGCCGGCCCGGCAGGCCAGGTGGAATCCACCGAGACCCTTGATGGCCACCACCCGTCCTTCCAAGAGCGCCTGTGCGGCCAGTTCGATCGGATCTCCTTCGCAGGGGTGACCGGCGGGATCAAGGTAGGAAAGCGCCGGACCACAGTCGTGACACGCGATTGGCTGGGCGTGGTAGCGACGGAGCGAGGGATCGGTGTATTCAGCCTCGCAGGCAGTGCACATCGGGAACTCGGCCATGGTGGTATTCGGCCGGTCATAGGGAAGATCTCGAACGATCGTGTACCGGGGACCACAGTTCGTGCAGGTGATGAACGGGTGTCCGAAGCGGCGATCGGTGGGATCGTTCATCTCGGCGACGCAGTCGTCGCATACAGCTGTGTCGGGTGGGACCAGAGTTCGGGCGCCGCGAGACTCTTGCGACTCGACGATGGAGAACGAAAGGAACGTGCCTGCCGCAGCACCTTCCAGGGCATCGACTCGCTCGATGTTTTCGATGCGGGCCAGAGGCGGCGATTCGGCTAAGAGCCGGTTGGCGAAGGCATCGATCGCCGCCGACCGGCCGGTCACGGTCACGAACACATCGCTGGCGCTGTTGCCCACCTCACCGGTCAATCCCAGTTCGGTTGCAAGCCGGTACACGAAGGGACGGAATCCGACCCCTTGCACCACACCGGTGATCACGAAACGTTCGGTTCTCGGGCGTCCTGCCGAGCAGGAAGGTTTATCTGCGTACGCGACGTCTGCACGACCAGCGGGCGTGAGCGACGTCATAGAGCTACCGTCCCACGAACCACAGCTCTCGACCAAGGGCTTTATACCCTGCGTCCCATCTGGCAGTCTGGGGTCAGGTTCACAGAGGGATGGATCCGATGAACGAACTCGAGCGAGATCTCGCCCGTTTCTATGATCAACAAGCGCCTGAGCGCGAGACCCGCAAGGTGCCTACTGAACGTCAGCGGGATCGGGATCTGTTTGCCGGCCTGCTGAAGGATGAGGACCGGTCCAGACTTGTCGAGATCGGTGCAGGTGCCGGTCACGACGGCGCGGCGTTGCGAAATGCCGGCTTCGACGTTGTTGCGCTCGACTTGTCGATTGCGAGTTCTGCGCTCTGTCGATCCAAAGGTCTTCTCGGGATCGTCGGCTCCGGGCGAGCCTTGCCGCTCAGAAACCACTCGTTCGACGGGGCCTTCACCATCAACACTCTGCTTCATATGCCCGACAGCGGCTTTGGCGCTGCGATGGCGGAACTGATTCGAGTTGTCCGACCCGGTGGCCCGTTGGCAATTGGCCTATGGGGAGGTGTCGACTGGGAAACAACGCACAGAGACGACACGCTCGAACCTCGGCGCCGCTACTGGTACCGGTCCGACAAAGCTCTACGAGACCTCCTCGACCCCCATGGCGAGATCGAGCACTTTCGCACATGGGAGGGCGGCCTTGACGATCTTCACTACCAGTTCTGCATCGTCCGCACGCTGAGCTAGACATGCGTCGAGCGATGTCCTACCTGGCTGTTGGGTTTTGGCTCCGAACCCGGTGTGCCCTGCCATGGGCGCCCCAAACGTCGGCGCATATTCGCAGATTCGTATCGGCGGCGTGTTGGAGATCGAACGCAGTCATCTTCTGAAGCTCGGACGGACCGAGCGCATACATCGTGGCATTTATCGCGGCGAACGCTCGCCGCCAATCACGCTCGGATAGGCCCACATGGGTTCGACCCTCCGACCTGGCCGATCGAAACGTCTCAACCGGGACTCGAAGCGTCTCCAGATCCTCGCCGTATATCGAACGCCAAGCAAGACGCGAACCTCCGGCGGCCTCGCCGAAACAACTGAGCACGAAGTCGATTTGGGCAGGGCTGAAACTCACCTTCTTCAGCATCTTGGCCATGCCCAACACTAGATCGTCAGCCGTAGGCTTCCTGACCAATCGTTGAGCGGAGACACCATGAAGCGGACTGAAAAGGCGGCGCGAATAGGTCAGATACTGGACGAGCTGTATCCGGACCCGCCGGTTCCCTTGGATCACAAAGACCCTTACACACTGCTGGTGGCTGTAATGCTCTCGGCCCAGACCACCGACAAGAAGGTCAACGAGGTCACTCCAAAGCTCTTTGCTGTGGCCGACACACCCGAGAAGATGAGCGAGCTGTCGCCCGAGGAGATCCAAAAGATCATCAAGGAGATCGGTCTTGCTCCGCAGAAGGCCATGAACCTGTCCAAGATGGCGTTTCAGATCCTGGACGCCGGTGGAGAGATCCTGCCCGACTGGGACTTCCTCGAGAGTTTGGCGGGGGTTGGCCACAAGACGGCCAGTGTCGTGATGGGTGGCGTATTCGGAGTCCCTGCCTTCGCAGTGGATACCCACATCCATCGACTTGCCGACCGGTGGGGTCTATCCAACGGAACGTCCGTCGAGAGGACTGAAAGGGATCTGAAGGCAGTGTTCCCTGAGGAAACCTGGAGCGACCGCCACCTTCAGATCATCTACTTCGGCCGCGAGTACTGCCCCGCCCGGCACCACGACCTCAGCCAGTGTCCGATTTGCTCGTGGGCCGCAACCAAGAAACGAATCGGCGAGGAAACTCGGACAAATCGGCCCAAGAAGCGGACATAGACCTTCTCCTGGTCTCGGTAGACGCCCCGTCAACGGGCGTGCCAGGCCAACGTCGGGTGCTTGGAGACTCAGCCCTCGGTTTTGAGTGCGGTGACCTCGATCTCGATCTTTATGCGGGGATCCGCCAAACCTGTGACCAGCATCGTCGCCGCCGGTCTGGCTGCGCCGAAGTACCGCCGAAGCGAAGGCCAGCAGGCCTCGAAGTCGGCGGCGTCGGGGAGGTAGTACTTCACCCGGACGACATCGTCGGCGGTAGCGCCCGCCTGTAGCAATGCGCTGGCGATGTTGGCCAGGGTCTGGTCGACCTGCTCCACGATGTCGTCAGGAATGGTCATGGCGGCGTAGTCGAATCCGGTGGTTCCGGCAACGAAGACCCATCGTCCATCCACGACCGCTCGGGAGTAGCCGATCTGCTCCTCGAACGCGCTTCCCTGGCTGATCCTGGTTCGTTCACTCATTCGCCGATCGTAGGCGAGCGGCCCGATCTGTCTACAAGAGCCAAACCGGGCATCGTGCTACTGTTCAAAAAGGCGAATGAGTGTCGCCCAACCTCAGGTACGTCCCGTCCGACGTACAAACCGTAGGCAAAGGAGAGCCCGACTCTTCCGCTCGCTTTTTCGACCATGCTTTTTCGAGTTCTGGCTGAATCGACGGTTGTGCGGGGGCGGACACCATGTCGGCGAGCCGGAAGGGAGAAGTCATGACAGACCAACGCACGCTGAAGACTCGAATCCGGCAACGTATGCAACGCAACGGCGAGCGCTACACCACCGCACGGGCTCATATCCTTGCCGGCCGATCCCAGACCTCAACGAGCAAGATCCCCTTCGTCGGAGGCCAGCAGAGTGAAATCGCAGCTGCGACCAATCTGCTCAACGCCGCCGGCGTCACCGGTCCCGATGGATCCCCGCTGAGCGAGGCCCAGGTGTTCGGTCTGTCGGGAGGTGTCGGATTCCTGTACGGCGTATTCCGCTACGACTCGGGTCCGACGATGACAATCACCGCAAGGAACACGTCGCTGCCCGACACATTCCTCGATCAGCTGTGGTCCACCGACGGGCTCGACGTCACAGTCTCCTCAACCGGCGGCGCCAAGAAAGCGGCCGCCGAGCTCGACGCAGTACTCGACGCCGGGCGGCGGGCGCTGATCACGGTTGGTGCCGGCGCAATGCGGTATCTCGGACTGCCGGCCGATGAATCTGCCATGTACCCCATGGCTGTTGCTGTGATCGGCCGAGATGGCGACCAGTATCTGATCGACGACCGGTCGCCGCTCCCCCACCGTGTCGATGTTGAGACGATTCGAGCGGCTCGGGCTGTGGTCCGGTCGGCCAAACACCGGATGGTGGACGTGCGAGGCGGCGAAGTGGAATGGGACAAAGTGATCCCCGCTGCCATTGCGTCCGGGGCGGAACGCTACAACACGCCGCCGGTGAAGCAGTTTGCCCCCAACGTAGGACTGGCCGGCCTGGCCAAGTTGCAGCACCTCCTCACCGATGAGAAGGACCGAATGAGCTGGGCCAAGGTCTTCACCGAGGGCCATGACGCTGCCATTGGCTTCGGCCGAATCTACGAGTGCATCGAACACTCGTATACAGCCCCTGCCGCAGGTCGGCCGCTCCAGGCCGAGTTTCTCCGCTGGGCCTGGGACGTCACCTCCGAGAAGCGCTTTCGCCAGGCTGCTGAACGGTTCGAGTGGGCTGCCCGCAACTGGGCTAGAATCGCCGAGCTGGCAGCATCAGCGCATCCAGCGGTGAGCGAAGCCGCCGTTTTCATGGACAAGCGGGCCGAGCTACTGGATGGCGGCGCAGACCCGGCGCAACTGGCCGAGGCGTACCGGTGTCAGAACGAGGCCATCGAATCGGCAGACATCACAAGCGACGACGCCGGCGCGGTTCGAGAACTGATCGCCGCCGAGGTCGCAGAGATCGTCGAGCGGGAGGGGAATGCACTTGCGATCCTCGGCGCGGAGAAGCGGGCGAGCAAGCCACGAGGTGGTCTGGGTGGCAGGCCAAGTCGGATCACACTACTGAACCCCAACACCGGCCGGTCCGACAAAACCATCGCCCGCACGCTCTACCGCCCGGTGAAGATGGCGATCCTCACCGCAGTCGGTGAGATCAGACGGGCTTCGTTTCTCGCACCTCTCGGACGAGATCGAGAACCGCACCGATCCCGAACTGTGGAAGGAGCACAAGGTCAGGTGGTACACCACCAGCGTGAAACTGGACCTCGAGGCGAGAGGCTTTCTGGTGCGGCACGGATCGCCCCAGCGGCTTCGGCTCACCGACGCCGGCAGATCCGAACTCGAGAGGCTCTCGAATTGAGCCGGGCAATCCGCTGGATGGCACTATTCGTGGGACACGTTGGTTTCAGCTACCGGAAGGGGCACTGTGCACGAACTGTCGATCTGCTCTGCGATCGCTGACACAGTGATCGAACACGCGAAGGGACGCCCGGTGGAGCGAATTCGCCTACGAATCGGCCACTTCAAACAGATCGTGCCAGACACCCTCCTCTACTGTTGGAGCCTGCAAGCCGAGAACAGTCCTCTCAAGGATGCTGCACTTGATGTCACCTATGTGGAAGCAGTGATCCGCTGCGAAGAGTGCGCCACCGAGACCACACTGTCGGCCCCTCTGCTCGTCTGCGGAGCCTGTGATTCCCATGCCGTGAAACTCATTGCTGGCGAGGAATTCCTGATCGAGTCCATCGACGTCTCGACGGCTGTACCAGCGACCGGCGAGGTGCTCTGATGGGTCGGTTTCACCGTCACGGCGATGGAACCCAGCACAGCCACGATGACCGTGGAGATGAGCACCACCACGACGATCACGGTCACCACCTGCTCCCCGACGGGGTTGATCTGACCGCAGAAACGAGCCGAAACGGAGACCGATCGGTGGGCGACCACAGCGGTTACGCGACCGGTACCGAACGAGTCATCGTGCTCGAACACATCCTTGGTGAAAACGACCGGATTGCAAATCAAAACCGAGCAGACCTGGCCAGCAAGGGGATTCGAACTATCAACCTGATGTCTTCACCGGGGGCGGGGAAGACTTCGTTGTTGGCGGCATCCATTCCGGCATTGGCCCAAGAGCTTCGGATCGGGATACTCGTGGGTGATATCGCCACCAGCATCGACTCGGACACGCTCTCCGGGCTCGGCGCCCAGGTCGCGCTGGTCAATACCAACAATGGCTTCGGCGGCGAGTGCCACTTGGACGCCGTGATGGTTCGATCGGGTCTGACTCGACTCGATCTCGATTCGATCGACTTGTTGATCATCGAGAATGTCGGCAACCTCGTGTGCCCGGCCGAGTTCGATGTGGGTCAGGATCGCCGAGCGATGGTCTACGCCATCACCGAAGGCGAAGAGAAGCCGCTCAAGTACCCGGTGATGTTCCGGGCTGCGGAGATAGTCGTGGTCAACAAGATGGACCTTCTCCCCCACCTGGATTTCGATCTGGAGCTGTTCAGATCCAACCTGGCCGAAGTCAACCCCTCCGCCACTGTGATCGAGCTCTCGGCCCGAACCGGCGATGGAGTCGACCAATGGCTTCACTGGCTCGGGACGGGTTAGCGATGCTGCGCGGTCCTCGATCCATTACTAGGTTGATTACATGACTTCGCAACTCGGGACCGGCGACAGGCTTCCATCGCTCATGGCCAAGAACCTGGCCGGTGATGAGATCGATATCACCGCCAGTGTGGCGGGCAACTGGGCTGTCATCATGTTCTACCGAGGTGATTGGTGACCATACTGCCGTCACCAGTTGGTTGACTTCGCAGTTCACGGACTACCACTCAGAGGCATCGGCCTGAAGGTCGCTGCCGCATCGGTCGACACGATCGACACCACAGCCAGGCTCAAGGAGGGCCTGCACGTCGGGTATCCGATGTACGCCGAAGTCGACGCAGTGGCATTGGCGGAAGCCACAGGTGCTCACATCTACGAGCGAAACGGCGTCATCACCAGTCACGCCACAGCATTCCTGGTCGATCCCGAGGGAATCATCAACAACGCGGTGTATTCCACCGGTCCGATCGGCCGCTTCACCGCCAGTGAAGTGATCCGCAAGACGATGTTCGAGCAGGCGAACCGGCAGTAGCTCTGTTTGTCGCAAACCGGCGATCGTTGTGCCCGCCGGACGGGCATTTCGATCGCCGGTTTGGCTAGACCGTCATGTACTTCACGGTTGCGCCGCCGGCGACCACGATCGTCTGACCTGTGATCCAGCCCGATGCGTCCGAGCAGAGAAACATAGCTGCGTTGGCGATATCGCCGACCTCGCCGAGTCGTTTGAGCGGGTAGGAATCGGCGGCTTGTTCACCACGTTCGCCCTCCCAGAGCAGGCGTGCAAAGTCGGTCTTGATCAGCCCGGGAGCAACGGCATTCACGCGGACGTTGGGTGCCAGCTCGGCGGCTAGCTGCTTGGTGGTGTGTATCAGTGCGGCCTTGGTGAGGTTGTATACGGCCAACTCGCCGCTCGTCCCGAGGCCACCAACCGACGCGACATTGAGAACAGCGCCACCCCGCTCCTTCATACTGGCGTTCCATACCGCTTGAGTCCAGAGCAATGGAGCCGTGAGGTTCACCTGGATCGTTTTGTTCCAGCGAGCGACATCGGCCTCGATCATGGGACCGACGTAGGGATTAGTGGCGGCGTTGTTCACCAGGATGTCGACGCTGCCGAACTGCTTGGCAGTTGCCGCCACCACCGCCTCGGCTGACTCCGGTTCGCCGACGTTGCTCGGCACCCATTCACACCCTTCACCGATCTCTGCTGCTGCAGCCTCGAGCTGCTCGGCCTTTCGACTCGTGATCATGACATTGGCGCCAGCCTCAACGAAGGCCGCTGCAATCGCTTTCCCGATTCCCCGCGATCCCCCGGTTACGAGAGCGGTCCTTCCATCCAGCCGAATTTCCATGCGAGAACACTAGGGCGACGGCCTCCGCAAGACCTTTTCGAGATGGCACGGTACTGACCAATAGGATCAGACGATGCTCGTGGTTTGCTCAGACGTCCACCGCAACCATCACAGTCTTGAACTGATCCGAGGCGAGCTGATCCCGTCGTTCGACAGCCCGGATCGGGCCGACCTGATCAAAGAAGCCCTGGCGAATGCCGGTCATCAACTGATTGAGCCGGATCCGGTCGATCTCGGTCTGATCCGTCAGATTCACGACCCGGAATACATCGAGTTTCTTGCGACAGTGTGGGACAGATGGCTCCAGCGGGACAACCCACCTCCCGCTGCCATGGGGTTCACGTGGCCTACTCGGGGGATGAACCCACAACGCCCTGACGACCTCATGGGCCAGCTCGGCTATCACAGCTTCGCTGCGGATTGTTCGGTTGTCGAAGGAACTTGGGCAGCGGTACAGGAGTCCGCCGCGATCGCGATGACCGCCACCGATCGAATGCTTGAAGGCGGCGAGACAACGTTCGGTTTGTGTCGACCTCCGGGCCACCACGCGACCACCGATCAGTTCGGCGGCTACTGCTATGTCAACAACGCCGCTGTCGCGGCCCAGAGAATATTGAACAAAGGTGCCAACCGCGTCGCAATTCTGGACGTCGACTATCACCACGGCAACGGAACCCAGTCGATCTTCTACAGCCGATCCGACGTCCTGTTCGTATCGATTCACGGCGATCCGGCGTTTGAGTTCCCGTGGTTCGCCGGTTATGCCGCCGAACGAGGCGCTGGCGATGGAGAAGGTTCGAATATCAACCTGCCTCTGCCGGCCGCGACCGATTTCGATCGGTGGAACGAAGCCCTCGAAGATGGGCTTGGAGCAATCGCATCGGGCGGAATTGATGTTCTCGTGGTATCGCTCGGGGTCGACACCTTCGACGGCGACCCGCTTGGAACGTTCACAATCCACACCGATGACTACACGGCAATGGCAAACCGCATAAGCACTCTCGATATCCCCACGGTCGTGGTGCAGGAGGGCGGCTACGCAGTTGGTGACATCGGAACCAACGTTGCCGCCTTCCTCGAAGGATTGACTACTGGAGGTTGATCTCCGATGCGGTGGAAACGCCGGACCAACGTTCCATCTCGGCGGCAAAATCGATCGGTTCAACGATCGCACGCTTGGCGAAGTGCGCCCACTCCGATTGCGGAAGCATCCACATGATCTCGAACTCGATGCCGTCGGGATCTCGAGCGTAGACACTCTTGGTGGTGCCGTGACTTGACTCGCCAACCAGGGCTGCCATGTCTGCCAGCACGTGTCGGGCTCCAACCAACTGGTCGATCGTGTCGACCTGCCAGGCCAGGTGATAGAGCCCCGGCGGTCGACCGGAGGTTGTTCCGGTATCGCCCACTTCGAACAGCCCGAGGTCGTGATCGTTGGTGCCGTTCGAAAGCTTCAAGAAGACTCCTCCGGGAATCTCAGCAACCACGTCCATCTCCAACGCAGTTGTCCAGAAGCGTTTGGATCGCTCGACGTCTGAGACATACAGCACCGCGTGATTCATCCGTACAGCAGGAATAGCCATACCCGGACAACCCCGCCGCGATATTGCTTGTTCCTGACCCGGCAAATGGGCCGGAAGGCAGGTGGCATCCGCCTGCGAAACTTCGCAGTGAGCCACTCTCCCGGTCTGAGGGGCGCCTGTGGCAGGGTCGTGGCGAATGTTGGCACGAAGAGCGAATACATGTCGGCAGAGACGAAGTTGAGATAATTGTTGAATGCGGCGGCAGCGGCATATGACGCACAGGGGAGTGATACACCGGGGCGAATGTCTATCGCAGGTCTCTTTGGCGCACGGGAGGGGCCGCTCACGATGATCGACTGGGAACCGCACAGGTTGGGTCGTGTGCACGTACCTGGACGAGGTTGCTGATCCGCAGGCCATGCCTGAGGGGTCCGTGAAAGATCTGGTGCAGGCCTTCCTGGCGCTGGAGCCGTATCTGAGGTGGTATGTGCGTAATGGCAACACGACCAATGCGGCCTGGTTCGATTCGCATGCGTCCACTGGGAATCCAGCCCTGAGTGGCTAACCCTGTCGCACCCCCTGGTCATGATGGAATCATGAAATTCTCGTCTTCGTCTGCGGTTGGTTCGGCCAGTGTGGTGTGCGAGTTGCGTGCGCATGTGGATTTGCTCGGGACTGTCGAGATTGATGGTTTGGATGAGTCGGGTGTGATGGATCTGGTCCGTTCCAATGAGCGTGCGGTTCGGGTGTTGAACGGTGTGGCGGTGCGTGCTGCGGTCCGGCTCGATGAGCTGGGTGGCTTGAGTGCTGAGGACGTTTTCTCCACAGTCGGGAAGCAATCCCAAGCAGCGGCCCGCCGGTTGCAGCGTCGAGCGAAACTGGCCGAGACGATGCCCCGTGTCGCTGAGAGCCTGATCGCTGGGACGGTTGGGGTCGAGAACGCTGACATTGTGGCGGGTGCCCGCCATAAACTACGCCACAACCCAACCTGGCAGGATCTGTTTGATTCTCGTGATGGGATGTACTCGTCGAAGGCCGGCCGTCTTTCGCCCCGCAGGTTTGCTGAGTGGATGGGTCGTGAGGTCGCCAGGATCTCCGATGATGGCGCTACCGATGTCCGGTCTGAGAGGGACAAGAACTCGTTCCGGTGCTGGAAACGGGATGGCCGGTGGCATGCCCGACTCGATTTGGATGCCCTGGCCGGTGAGAAACTACAGGCCGCGATCGATAGTGAGGCCCGTTCTCTGACCAAACAGTGCTCTGATGCCGGTGAGAACGTGCATCACGGCGACCTTCTGAAAGCGTATTCGTTGGAGTCGCTGATCGATGCCGGCAATGGGGCTATGGGGCGGGCCTCGATCAACGTGATCGTTGACCTTGAAACCCTCACCAACGGTGTGTGGGAAGGCACCACCAAACGCTCCGGGCTGGGTAAGGACATCCCGTTACCGTACCTACGGCGCCTGTTGTGCGACTCATGGATCACGCCAGTGTGTATAGATCAAGCCGGTCGAGCGTTGGCGGTTGGGCGTACTCGCCGCACCGCTACCGACGCCCAACGGGCCGCGTTGGGTGTGATGTATCCGACGTGTGCAGTATGTGACACCGAGTTTGGCCGGTGCGAGATCCATCACATCCAGTTCTGGGAGAACGGTGGGGTAACCGACCTTCACAACCTGATCCCACTATGTGGTGTACATCATCATCGAGTTCACGATGATGGCTGGTCGATCGAACTCGACCAGCACAGGAATCTGTTGTGGAAACGACCCGACGGCACCGTCTTCCAACACATCAAACTGCCCTCGGAACCTACGGCTCGGCATCGGCGCAGGGCGAGAGAACGGGAACGAAAACATGGCACAACTGAATAGACCGAACCGGCCTACCCGGGCCGCATTCGCCTGCACCAACCCCGAAAACGAGCGCACAACTTGGCACGAAATAGTCCAGGTTGGTGATGAACTGTTCAAATCCGATGGTCACGATCAACGAGAGCTCGCCGGAAGAGATCTTCGGTACTGGCTCATACGCCAGATCCACACCCAGCCCGAACACGACCACAGAGTTTCCGAACTCTCGGATGCACTGACCGAAGCCGGTTTCCGGCTCAGGGGTCGGGCACCCAAGACCCTCTCCGATGCGCTCCACACCGAACTCGTACGTGGGCGGATCTGCCGGGTCGGGTGGGGCCAATACCGGAGGAACGGCACCATTCCAGCTACCACCTGGCGGCGGATCATCATCCGCACGAACCAGATCCACAACGACCTGCAGCGCCTCTACTTACATGCCGGCCAACATGCGTTCATTCGATGGAAACGCACCCATGAGGTCGATCCCAACCAACTGCCCGAGCCCGACAGAGATCTTCGGCCCGGGTCGTGTCCGAAGCTGAGAATCGGCTTCAGACCCCGGATGCTCTCAGACCGCTCGAGAAAAGTCGCCAGCCCAACGGAAAACTGCGGCGAATCGGTTCCACACCCTGTCCATGGCCCTCAGGCCGGTCCGACCCTCGCTCCGTCAGCGCAGAAGTCGCCAGCCCAACCGAATCCCGGAAGAAACACGTGCCACGCCGGTCAACCGTTGGCGAGCTTGCGCCCACGCGAGGACTCGAACCCCGAACCTACCGGGTAGAAACCGGTTGCTCTATCCAATTGAGCTACATGGGCTGAACGAGGATCAAGCCTAGCTGAGCTGCTCCGACAGCGTTTCGGTCATTCCGACTGTTGCCTCAGTTGCAGGCCTTCACGAACCAATCCCAAATTGGCTCCTGAATTCGCATCATCTCGGGATGCCACTGGATTCCGACAATCGGCTTGTCGACATGTTCGATCGATTCAACCACGCCGTCGTGGGTGCGCCCTGTGACCCGCAGCCCCGTGCCAACGACATCGACGGACTGGTGGTGGAAGCTGTTGACCATCGCTGCGTGGCCATAGATATCAGCAAGAGTGGATCCGGCTTCGAAGGTGACCTCGTGCCGACCGATGTGGCGGGGGTACCTCATGCTGCTGTGGCCCTCGCCGCGATCAGGATGAAGATCAGCGATCAGTGTTCCACCGAAGGTCACGTTGATTACCTGGTTTCCTCGGCAGATCCCGAGAACCGGGATTCCCTTGGCAGCTGCGGCGGTAAGGACGCTGAACTCGAACTCATCTCGCTCAGGTTCGATCCTCTCCAGGTTTGTACCGGGTGTCGATCCGTACGCCTGCGGCATCACATCGGTCCCACCGGTCAACAGAAGTCCATCCAGGCGATCTACCACCTCATCAGGATCCGTTGCAATGGGCAGCTGCACAGGCAAGCCGCCGGCAACGGCCACTTTCTCGCTGTACTCAGACCAGTGCAGGTCGATTCGGGCGTCCTTCAAGATGAAAGGAGCTTCGTCGTAAGTGAACCCGTAGGTCGGGCGACCGGTGACGCCGATGAGTGGCTTCATGGTGACAGGTTATCGCTGCGCAACCAGCTGGTCATAGAGAACAGGCCGACAACTTCATGCGAGGCGGACAACCCAAGTTCCTCTACAAGCCAGGGGGACGAATCACCGGGGCGATCTTCTGCCGTCCCGTTGCCACATTCAAGATTCCCAGTGCTGGGGCCATCTCGTCTCGCAGCTGTTTGGAAACCTTCCGGGTCGTGAGCACGCTCCCGATCAAAGCGAAGCTCGCGTACTGGAGCCAGTACTCCTTGGGCGCCTTGTTGTAGTGCTCCTGGTTGAAGATTTCTTCCGGGATCAGAAGTCGCTGGGTGTACTTGATCTTGCCAACCTTGGCATACCCAAGGGAGTTGGCTCGCAGGTCGCGAATTCTCCGATGCACAACCCGGTTGAAACTCTCGACCCAATCGACAGTGGTCGGGTTCGAATCACCCCAATTGGCGACCATAATGCAAGCACTCGCCGACCGAAACAGGCCCAACATCCGATCGTTGCGGATCTCGAGCGTGAGTTGATCTTCTCCGATCAAGAACTCGTATGTTCCGATCAGGCAATGCGAGATCGGTTCACTCCGTTCTTGCGCGTCGGCGAACTGTCTGACCTGGTCACGCTGTTGGTTCAGGCTGGCCAACTGCTGTTGGAAGTTGGCTCTACGCTCCTCATGTTCTACCAGTTCACTGGACTCGAGGTCGATGGACTCCAGGAGCGCTCCGAGGGAAGACAAAACTGCGTCCTTGTCCGCCGGTGCCGGCGTGGCAGCGATGATTTCGGCAGCTTCCATTGCAGTCCTATCGACTGGTTTCCGAAGTCCCTTAAGGAACGAGGTAGATCAGAGCATCGGTCCCCTACGCTGGGACTATGCGGCCCCCTGATCTGCAATTCTCTCAGAGCGCAGCGAACCACCGCACCCTGCCCGAATTGACCACTGAGATCGCCTTCGTCGGTCGCTCGAACGTCGGCAAGAGCACACTGATCAATCTGATCGCCAATCGCAAGCGGTTGGCCCATACCTCCAAGACTCCAGGGCGAACTCAACTGCTCAACTTGTTTGTCCTCAACGAGAATCCGGTAACCCGAGGATTCATGGACTTGCCCGGATACGGCTACGCCGCTGGAGCGTCGAAGAAGACACAGTCCGCCTGGCAGCGGATGATCGAGGACTATCTGCTCGAGCGCGAGTCACTGACGATGGTGGTCGTGCTGATCGATGGTCTGGTGGGTCCGACCGCACTCGACAAGGGGATGCTTGCCTGGCTTCGAGACCATGGCCTTCCCCACGCGGTTATCGCTACAAAACACGACAAGGTGAAGTCATCGCATCGACAAAAACGAAAGAAAGAACTCGCCGAAGGTTGTGATCTCGAACCGGGCGACATTCTGTGGGTCAGCGCTTCGTCGGGTCTGAATGTGGACGTTCTTCGCTCTCGGGTTCTCGAGTGGCTTTCGCCCAGCATCTAGGGGGGCCTGGGGACACATAACCGTGTCCAATGATCAACATGCTGGGCCTATTTCTGTCTAGCGCTCAAGGAATTTTTCCCTAGCGTCGAAGAACCGAATGTGTTTGCCGCCACATCTTGTTTTTCCCGCCGTCTTTTTGCTGTTTCGATGGGCTTGTATTTGAGCCTGACAATCCCGCTTGGTCCGGCTGGAGCGACGATCAGCGAGGTCGAGGCTGACTCCAGCTTTTCCGTGCCTATGAGTCCGATGGAACGAGCGCTCGCTTCCCGCATTGCAGCAGATCACAACAGTGCGCGGGCTGCTGCCGGACTCGAACCGCTCCATGAATTCGATGCACTCGCTCCCTATGCCGGTGAAAACGGCCAAAGGATGCGGGACACGGGGGAACTCGAACACTCTGAAATCTTGACGCTCCTCGACGATTTCCCCGAAAACAGGTGGGCAGCGGAGAACTCGCTGGTGATGTTCAGTCCCGCTTCGAAGGCCGTAGATCACTGGATGGAGTCCGAGCCTCATGCGGCCAACATGATGGCCTCCCGGGCTACCCATTTGTGGGTGGACGTTCGGTGCGCCACCGACGGCCGTATGTGGGTGACAACTCAGTTCGTCGATCGAGTGGTGGGCGAATCTGAGAAAGTCCCCGGAGATGACCCCAGGATCGCAGCGGCAGCCACATCCGACCTTCGTTGCCCCGTCGCGGTTGGACCCTTCGAGTCCTTCGACGACTTCGTCGTCCAGCAATATGCTGACTTCCTCGGCCGCGACGCCGATCCCGCCGGTCTGGAGTACTGGTCGACGATGCTCAATGCCGAGCGGGCCACCCCCGCCGAAGTGGTTCTTTCGTTCCTGAACTCCGCCGAGTTCTCCGGACGTATCCGCCCTCATGTCGAAGCGGCTCTGGTGGACTCTTCAGACTTCCCCAGCTCGAGCCAAGTCGACCAGTGGCGTCGAGCAGCACCACGTCAGGCAGCGGTACTCGACGCCGAGGTAGTTCGCGCTCGGGTCGATGTCTTCATGATCTATGCGGGAATGCTCGACAGGGCCCCAGATGCCGCCGGCTTCGAGTACTGGACCGGGCTTGCGAACGAGGGTGTTCCAATGAATGCACTGATCGAGGGGGTTCTCAACTCAGTCGAGTATTCCTCACGGGTGAGTTAGACAGCCCGCTCGAATCGACTCACCACCTCAACGTGGCTGGTCTGGTTGAACATATCGAGAACCGAGACGTCGGTGAGCGAGTACCCGGACTCATGAAGCAGGCCTGCATCTCGACCGAATGCGCCGGCCTCACAACTGATCAGAACGACAACTTTCGCGCCGGTAGCCACGATCTTCTGGACGCCCCGTCGAGCGAGGCCTGAGCGGGCTGGATCGGCAATGACTGCATCGGCATCCACTGCATCCCACTCTTCGAAGCGAGCTACCGAAGCCAGGGCGTGTGGCGCGTTCACTGCCGCATCGGACACCGAGGTTGGGTTCACCTCGACGGCAAACACCGTTCCCAGGTCGGCCCACTGAGACCCAACGGTCGCGGAGAAAAGCCCACCACCGGAGTAAGCGTCCACCAACACGCCCGACCGGTCGACGCCAACCAGCGCCTCTTCGACCAGTCGGACCAGTTCATCGGCCCCCTGGGGTGATGACTGGAAGAACGTCCCTCCAGAAACGCGGAGTCGTCGACCGGCGACGACTTCTGTTATGGATACTGCATCGGGTTGGGTGGTAGTTGCGACGGCGACATCGGCGGGAGCCGAAACAAGGGCGGGGTCACCGTCGACGATCAACATGCGCTCGCCACTGCGACCACCAACCCGGATGGAGGCCTCGGTGGAGCCGGGACAACGGACCGAATCGATGAGCTCATCAACCAAAGGATGAGCCACGAGGCACGAAGCGGGCAGGAACCGATCGTGGGATCGAGGCTGCCGAAAGGCCAGAGCTCCGTTGGGAGCGACCAGCATCCGTACCGCGGTTCGATAACGCGCTGACCGGAAGCGGTCGGCCCGAGCGAATCAGAAGCGCTGAGGTATCGATCTTGCCGATGCGACGAAGAGCATCTTCCACCATCGCCACTCTGAGGCGGCGCTGGCCCTGGGCCGAAACATCTTGCCAGTCGCAACCGCCGCACCGGATCTCCCCTCGGGCATGAGGGCACTCCGGAACCACTCGGTCACGCGAGGGTTCCAAGATCTCCACCGCGTTCCCCTCAGCGAACCGCTTCTTCTGCTTCGTTAGCTCTACGAGCACCCGTTCGGTAGGAAACGAGCCAGTGACGAATGTGGCCCGGCCGCTTGGGTCCAGACCCAGACCCTTGCCACCAACGGCAATCCGGTCAACGGTGAGTTCCACCCTGTTCACTCCCCCATACTGGAGGCCGTGACTACCAGTTCCACACCTTCGATCAAGATCATTCCGTCGGTGCTACCCGCGGACTTCGCCCGACTGGGCGACGAGTGCCAAGCTCTGGAAAAGGCGGGCGTCGACCGCATCCAATTCGACGTGATGGACGGGCGATTCGTACCCAACCTCACCTTTGGACCGGACGTGATCGCTTCAGTCCGGTCGGCGGTGTCGGTTCCTTTCGAGGCTCACCTGATGATCGAGAAGCCGGATCACCTGATCAGCCGTTTCGTGGAGGCGGGCTGCAACTTGATCATCGTGCACGAAGAAACATGTATACATCTGCACCGCACGCTGGCGCACATCAAGGAGTTGGGTGCAAGTGCCGCAGTGGCTCTGAACCCCCATACGCCGATCGATCGTGTGGCTCACGTGCTCGATCTGTTGGATATGGCGCTGGTGATGACGGTCAACCCAGGATTCGGCGGGCAGAAGTACATTTCCGCGATGGAACCCAAAATCACGGCCATGCGTGAACTACTCGACACCGCCGACCACTGGATCGATCTGGAGGTTGACGGCGGGATCAGCCACTCCACGGTAGAGGGCGCGGCGGCAGCGGGAGCCAACGTCCTCATCTCTGGCTCCTGGATGTTCCGTCATCAGGACGGTCTGGCCGCCGCAGTGAGCGAACTACGAACCCTCGCTGCGACCGCCTACGAAAACCGCTGAAGACGCCGGGGCCAGACCCCAAACGTCCTGTGGCAGGATTTGTTACTCGGTAATCTCTCCCGCTTTTGCTATCACTCGATCGAACAAGCCATATTCCTGGGCCTCAGCGGCGGTGAACCACTTGTCACGATCGGAGTCTCGCTCGATTTCCTCCACCGTTCGACCGCTGTGAAAGGCGATGAGTTCGGCCATCTGGCGTTTCATCTTGATGAGGTTCTCCGCCTGGATGGCGATGTCGCTCGCCTGACCCTGAATTCCGGCAGAGGGCTGGTGCATGAGGATTCGAGCGTGTGGAAGCGCATAACGTTTCCCTGGTGCCCCGGCGGTGAGCAAGAACTGGCCCATTGACGCACCCAGACCGAGGCACACAGTGGCAACATCGGGCTTGATGAACTGCATGGTGTCGTAGATTGCCATGCCGGCGGTGACAGAGCCACCGGGTGAATTGATGTAGAGCCAGATGTCTTTTTCAGCGTCCTGGCCGGCCAGGAAGAGCATCTGGGCGGCCAGCTGATTGGCGATGTTGTCGTCGACCTGAGAGCCCAGGAACACAATGCGTTCCTTGAGGAGTTGGTTGTAGATATCGAACCCAAAACCGCCAGCGGGTGACTCGGCGGTGGGCATGCCGGGGATGGTCGTCATAGGGTGCCAGGCTACCAATCAGTGGGCGGTCTGGGAGTCATCAGGCTCAGGTCAGCGGTGCGGAATCGGCGAGAACCTCGACAAGGCGTCGCAAAGCGATTCCACGGTGCGAGATGAGGTTTTTCTCGACCTTCGACATTTCGGCGAAGGACCGACCGTCGCCGGCTGTCGGAACGAAAACGGGGTCGTAGCCAAATCCTCCTTCACCGCTGGGTTGGTCGGCAATCCTCCCTTCCGCCACACCCTCGACGATGAGATCGGTGCGCTCGTCGGGAAACGCGAGCACGAGGACCGACCGAAATCGAGCGGCCCGTTCGACATGCTGCTCCATTTCGATCAGCAGCCGTTCCCATCCCCCATAACGAGCCGTCATGACCCCGGGAGCACCCTCCAGCGCATCGACGAACAAGCCGGTGTCGTCGGCGAGGGCAGGTGTGCCCGATGCCGCACACACCTCGTGCGCCTTTTTGGCCGCATTCCCTTCCAGAGTTTGGGCGTCCTCCACCGTTTCGGCCAAACCGTCAGGTCGCGGCCGAACCAATAGATCCAAGCCGGACAGCAGGTGGGAGATCTCAGCCACCTTGCCCGGGTTTTGGGTGGCGAGAACGATCTCCACGAAGCGGGTTCGGCTAGGGAAGGGCTGGTCTGGCAGCCGGTGGCGTACTCAGGATTTCGCGCTGGGCGACTGTGATCTGCTCGATCCCCAGCTGGCCCAGGTCGAGAAGACCGGTCAACTGGTCACGGCTGAACACTTCACCTTCGGCCGTACCCTGAACCTCGATGATCCCGCCACCGCCGGTCATCACGATGTTCATGTCGACTTCGGCGGCCACGTCTTCGATGTAGGGAAGATCGAGACGAGCCTCGCCATCGACAATCCCAACACTGATTGCGGCACACGAGTCGGTGAAGGGGTCCGTATCGAGCCCCAAGCGGTTGATTGCGTCGTGTAACGCAACGTAGCCGCCACAGATCGCGGCGGTTCGAGTGCCACCATCGGCTTGAAGCACGTCGCAGTCGACTGTGATGTTGCGCTCACCCAGCTTCTTCATGTCGACCACAGCTCGAAGGCTGCGGCCGATCAAACGCTGTATCTCCTGGTCACGGCCAGAGGTGCGACGGCGAATTCGCTCCGGGCTCGAACCGGGCAACATGTTGTACTCCGCTGTCACCCACCCCTTACCCGTGCTGCGCATCCATCGGGGTACGTCTTCTTCCACCGACGCCGTGCACAACACGTGGGTACGACCGAACTTGACGAGCACTGAGCCGTCGGCCATGTCGGTGAAGTCGCGCTCGAATGAGAGAGGTCGAAGTTCGTTGTTCAGCCGGTCGTCGGGGCGAGTCATAGGGCGCTCAGGTTACTGTCCGCCAGTCTGGATGGGGACTCTCACCCACGGCGTGTGCGTTGATCGACGACCAATAACCTCAGCTTGATAGGCACACGTTCCCGAACACTTTCGGTGGCCGTACGAGCTGTGCCACAGTTCCTACACAGTTTCGTGGGTGATGACGAAGCGAACGCCGGGCCTTTGTGCCCGGCGTTCCACCTTTTGTCAAGATGGGCCCGAAGCTTTGAGGGGTTCTGACCCCCGGCTGCTGGCAAAGAGTCACCTGAAAACAAATTGTGACGAACCGGGCTCTTGGTTCGCTTGGACGCTGCGTTCGTGCCACGGTTATGCAATGCGACGTTTTGGAAACTCCCTCTCAATTCTCGGTGTCCTGGTCCTTCTGGCAGGCCTCTTCGTGAATTTCTTCATTGTCCCAAATGCCAAACAGCTTCCCGCCGACACCGATTCCATGATTGGCTACGACGGAACATTGGCACTGGCACTCAACCCGGCTGCTCTGGCCGAGAACGACCTTGCGAATCTGTTCCTTCGGGACGTACCGATCACGGTCGACCGTCATGTTCGGGTTCTCGAGACCGACGGGGGCAAAGCGCTCGTCCGTAGCACCGCCACGGTTCTCGACCCAGCTGGCAACCCTGTTCAGGGTACTGACAGTTGGTACACCGTGGACCGCAAGACGATGCTGAGCATCGACAACTTCACCAATGATCCCAACCCTGTTCCACGGGAGGGCATCGTCACCGGTTTCCCGATCGGAACCGAAGCTCGCGACTACGTGGCCTGGAACGGCGAGGCTGAGGTTACGACAACTCTGAAGTACGAGGGCGAGTTGGAGCGGGAGGGCGTCGACGTCTACCACTTCACCGCATCGAACCCGGCAGCCAAGATCGTGTCGCCTGACCCGGCGGCCCTGCCGCCGGCCCTTCCCAAGGCCACATTGACAGGGCTCGTCGGTGCCCTGGGTCTCCCAGCTGAGGTCACCGGGCAGCTCGCCGGAGCGCTCGAGCTTGCACCGGATCCGGTTCCGATCTCCTACACATTCGCCTCGAACAACAACTACTACGTCGATCCTGCCAGCGGCATCCTCATCGACTACGACACCAACGAAGTGCGGGTCGCCGGGATAGAGATCGCCGGCAATTTCCAACCGCTGACCGAGGTGTGGAACCTCACCTTCGACCAAGACGACCAGTCAATCGAAAATGCCAAGACCGACGCCGATGACGCTCAGGGTCAGCTGTTCTGGTTGGGCACCGTTCTCCCCTGGGGTCTCATTATCGGCGGTGTCCTGCTGGCGCTGTTTGGAATCTGGACCCGCATGAAGGGCGGCGATGCGTCGTCGGGATCTGTGGAAGCTGGACAACGAGCCGGTGAGACATTGGCGGATTTCAAGGATCGCGCCTAGTTCTGGCGCTCAATTGACCGTCTGCCGGCCCCCACACGGGGGCCGGTTCCGTTTTGGCCAAAGGTGGTTATCGAGTCGCAGGCAGCGACATGGAGACGCCCAACAAACCGAACCTTTGACCGCCTCTGCAAGTCCTGACCACGGAGAGCGAGAAGTCGGGCGTATCCACCCACCGGCGGCCGGTAGGCATACCCATCCCGGTTCTCTAGAACCGGTTTAGGTTTCCCGAATGAGCGGAAATCAAGGGGCGGCCAAGCATGCGTTGATCCACCCCCTGGAGGATGGTCTTGCTGCTCTCGCCGACGCTCGTCTCCGGATCGATCCTTTGGGAGCAGTCGAGCGAAAGAGGATCGTGGAGAGCCTCTTCCCTGAGGGAGATCGCCGTACGCCATTCCTCCATCGGTTCTACAGCCTGATGACGCTTTCGGTTCTGATTGCAGTGCTCGGTCTCCTGGCCGACTCGACCGCCGTTGTGATCGGAGCGATGCTGGTTGCGCCGCTGATGGCTCCGGTTCTCGGTGTTGCTGCTGCTTTGGTGATGGACTGGTCGCACCGAGCGATCTGGTCGCTGGGGGTTACGGTCACCGGGGCCCTGCTTGCTGTTGCGCTCGCTGCAGCCGTGTCGTGGCTACTTCCTGGGAACCCCCAACCGCTGCCGAATGAACTCCTGGCGCGCACCTCACCTCGGCTCGTCGACCTGGGCGTTGCTCTGGTGGCCGGTGCAGCCGGGGCCTACTCCCATGTACGGAGGCAGGCCGGCGATGCGATCGTAGGCGTCGCCGTTGCGGTGGCACTCGTTCCACCGCTGGCGGTCATCGGAATCACCCTCCAGCTAGGTGAATGGCAAATGGCACTCGGCTCGTTCCTGTTGTTCCTCGCCAACGTCACGGGCATCATCACCGCCGGCGCTCTCACATTCGTGATGTTCGGTCTGGTGCCCAACGGTCGACTGTTCGAAACACGGCAGCCGATCGCCCGTCGACTGCGACAGACCGTTCTGGCCACAGTCCTGGTGGTTGCGCCATTGCAGATCATCGACGAATGGCGTCCGACCCCAATCATGAGTTCGGCTCCGGGCCAAGCCCTCGTCAGCGATGTGGTAAACGGCTGGCGCGCCGACGTCAGAATCATCAGCGTTGCTGTGGAGGATGTCGCAGACGAGCGCGAAGCACCGACCGTGCACCTGACTTTGGCAAGTAGCGCACCTCAGAATGAACCTCTCGGAGTCGACCTGTTGTCAAGTCGAATCAGTGAGGCATTCGGCTCGTCGGTGAACCTCGTAGTGACGACGGTCCAGAGCAGCGTCGAGACCGCTTCCACGACAATTGAAGAACCCAAGCCGACCGTCGACCTATCCCCTCTGGAGCGAAAAGGCGAATGATGCACACGATCCTCCTTGCGGCCTTCCACTGGCAACGCACCGAGCCCCGGCTCGAGGTGCACCCATCCACAATCAACCTGGTCCTACCGAATCGCTTCGGCGATCTTCCTTGGATGCTCAACCGATCTGAAATCGCGATCGTTGACACTCGCGATCAGATCGCTGAATTGGACGACGGTCTCCTCGGTCGCGGCGACGACGACTTCAGCCATCTAAACGTTCCGTATCTCGCAACCTCGACCGCAGCGGCGCCTCCAACCACCGGGCTGTTGTTTGCCGCACCAAAACAACATCCGTCCCTCGGCGTCCTGGATGGCTTCCTCGTCCGCGAGACCCAGCCGGGACAACTGATCGACCTGGCCGCCGGGCTGGGAATGGAGACCGCCACCGGTCTCCGCTGGTTCGCAGACCACCGCCGCCATGTGCCCCCGGGTGCTGCAGCGGTGCATTCGACTATCCGCCGAGTCGAAAGCGCTGGTGTAGCGTCTGCTGCCGCCGGCGGTGGTCTGTTCTTCCTCGCCGCTGGCCAGAGTATGCATCATCGAACGGGCCGCCTTGGTTTGGTCATGCTGCTGGCCGGAGCGGGCCTAGCTGTTGCGAGCGACTGGTTGGCCCGGCATCGTTCTTGGCATGGTCACGTCAATTCCCGAATCGACGCTGCTCTCGGCGCTGGTGAACACA
Organism: uncultured Acidimicrobiales bacterium; assembly: GCA_963751955.1. Lineage (GTDB taxonomy): Bacteria > Actinomycetota > Acidimicrobiia > Acidimicrobiales > SZUA-35 > JABDIY01. The sequence continues at coordinate 173,807 of CAVVWM010000009.1, forward strand.
TCTCGGGCAACGGCGACCGCATCAGCACGTAACGACAAGGTGGCAGCGTTGGCTGCTTTTCTTTCTTCGGTTCACGAGACAGAAGTTCCCGCCGCAGTGTCCCTCCTGAGCGGCGCCCCTCGACAGGGCCGAATCGGAATCGGTTGGGCCGCTGTTGGCGCCTCCCTCGAGGGGTTCGGTTCGGCAACCATGGCTGCTCAACGAACTTCCAATCCGTCCCTCACTTTGGCCGACGTTGACCGGGCTATCACGAAGGTGGGCAACACGCACGGTCCTGGGAGCGAGGCGATCAGAAAAGACATCGTGCGAGGACTGTTCGATCTCGCAACTGCAGACGAGGCCGACTTCCTCGCCGATGTCCTGGTAGGCGGTCTTCGGCAAGGTGCGCTGGCCGGTGCGATAACCAGTGCAGTTGCCAAGGCGTACAGGGTGAAACTGGGGTCTGTACGTCGGGCTGCGATGCTGCTCGGCGACCTCGGCCTTGCAGCCCAGCTCGCCTGCACGGGCGGAGAGGACCTACTCCAAGCCGTTGAACTGCAAGTTGGACGGGCGGTCGAACCAATGTTGGCGTCAACAGCGGCCGACGTTTCCCAAGCGCTGTCCGAAACCGGATTGGCATCAGTGGAGTGGAAACTCGATGGCATCCGCATTCAGGTGCACGAAAATCGTGATGAAGTGAATGTCTTCACCCGAAACCTCAACGACATCACCGACCGGACCGGACAGGTCGTGGAAGCAGTGCAGGGAATGCACGCCGAATCGTTGGTGCTCGACGGGGAAGTACTTGGTTCCCAACCACACTTCTTCGACATCATGCTACTAAATGGAGAAGACCTCCTCGATCAGCCTCTTGTGAAGAGGGCCGAACTGCTGGCTCGAACGGTCGGGTCCTTCGGGATTCCCTCAGTCGTCACTGACGATCCGACTGTGGCTCAGACCCATCTGAACAGTGCGCTGGCTGCGGGTCACGAAGGGGTGATGGTCAAAGCCATCGGCACGCGTTACGAGGCGGGCAAACGAGGCAAAGGATGGAAAAAGGTCAAACCGATCCACACCCTGGACCTCGTGGTGCTGGGTGCTGAGTGGGGTCACGGCCGACGCAAAGGCTGGCTTTCCAACCTCCACCTCGGTGCGCGCAACACCGAGGACCCCGACCTCGACCAGTTCGTCATGGTGGGCAAGACGTTCAAGGGGCTGACCGACCAGATCCTGACGTGGCAGACCGATCAGATCCTGGCTCGAGAGAGCCACCGTGAGGGGATCACCGTTTTCGCCCGCCCCGAACTGGTGGTTGAGATCGCGCTCGACAGCAGCCACGCGTCGAAGCGCTATCCCGGAGGGGTTGCGTTGCGGTTCGCTCGGGTTCGTCGCTACCGAGATGACAAGTCTGTCTCGGAGGCAGACACACTCGACTCGGTTCGGGCATTAATGGTGACACTCCCGGTCCACGATCTTCCTGAGTGAGCGGCCAGAAGTGAGGGCGTCGATGCCTCACCAGACACTAGGGTCGCGGCATCGCAGCCCCAGATCCCATCGTCGGAACGCTCAACGAGAGCACCCTTCATGCGCAACTGAAGGAACGGTATGCACAACCGGGGGACCGCCTGGAGTGTCCCGTCGATCAGTTCGTGGCCGACATCGCCCGCCGTGTCGGATATCCGGATCAGGAACTCATTGAAATTCAGACCGGATCCTTCGGGGCGATGGGCAACAAACTCGATCACCTTCTGCCCCAGTTCCGTATAACGATCGTGCATCCGATCGCCCTTCGAACCCGGCTGGTGCGCGACGACAAGAAGCCCAGGTTGTCTCCTAAACGTGGGTCGCCTCACTCTCTCTTCGATGAGCTGGTGAGCCTTCCGACACTTCTCGATCATCCTCACCTCTCGCTGGAGATAGTGCTGCTCGATGTGGTGAAGGTTCAGATCAGAGATCCAGGGGCCCGCCGTGGTCTCGGCGGTTATCGGACCCTCGACCGCAAGATTGAAACCATCGATTCCATCTTGCGACTCGATTCGATGGGTGATGTCGGGAGCCAGCTTTTTCCCAGCGACGCTACCGACCCCCTTCAGCACGTCGGATCTTGCAGCCGCAGCAGGTGTCCCTCGGTCGGTCGCCCAGAAGATGACGTACTGCTTTCGATTGAGCGGCCACATCGTGGAAGTTGATCGGCGACGAGACGGACGGTTGTTCGTGATGGCGGACGTCTAGAACGGGGGCGGGCCCCCTGGGGGTCATCACTCATGGCCGAAACCACGATCGCACCCCGCCACTCCGGCGCCCATCACGACCACCGAGCCCTCGAACGGGGTTGCTGTTGCCGACGCTGTTGATCAGCTCGTAGGACGTGCTGGTTACTCGCGGAGCTGGCGGCGCAGGATCTTGCCGCTGGCCGACTTGGGAATGGAATCGGTGAACTCAACCAGTCGGATCCGCTTGTAGGCGGCAACGTGGCCGGCGACGAACTCCTGGAGTTCCTCGGCGGTCGCTTCGGCACCCTGCTTGAGGACGACGAACGCCTTTGGTAATTCGCCGGCCTCGACGTCAGGGACACCGATCACCGCCACGTCGGCTACGGCTGGGTGGGTGACAATCAGCGCTTCGAGTTCGGCCGGTGGTACCTGGAAACCTTTGTATTTGATGAGTTCCTTGACCCGGTCGACGATGTACATGTGACCGTCGGCGTCGATCCGGGCAACGTCGCCCGTGTGAAGCCAGCCCCCGTCGTCGATTGTGATCGCAGTGGCTTCGGGGTTGTTCAGATACCCCTTCATCACCTGAGGTCCCTTGACCCAGAGCTCGCCCTCTTCATCGACGCCCTGATCGGATCCAGCCGGGCTCACGATGCGACACATTGTGTTGGGGGCGGTCACTCCGTTGGAGCCAGGCTTCACATCGGAACCAACGGTGGCGTGGCTGATCGGGCTGAGTTCAGTCATGCCGTATCCCTGCACGACAACACACCCGACACGGGCTGCAGCCTCGTCGGCCAGCTCGGCGCCCAGCGGCGCCGCACCGCTGAAGATCTTGCGAAGGGATGACACGTCGTAGTCGTCCACCAATGGGCTCTTCGCCAGTCCCAACACGATTGGCGGAACGGCGTAGAACTGGGTAACCCCGTGCTCCTGAATCAGAGACAGCGCGTGCTCCATATCGAAGCGGGGCATGGTGACGACGGTGACGCTTTCGGCCAGGAGCCCGTTCATGAGGACCTGCATCCCGTAGATGTGAAAGAACGGGAGAACGGCCAGCGCGACTTCACCCGACTCGTACTCCAACATGGCGTTGCTCTGGGCGAGGTTAGCCACACAATTGTGGTGGGTGAGCATGACGCCCTTGGGTAAGCCGGTGGTGCCAGAGGAGTAAGGAAGCACAACCACGTGCTCGTTCACATCGACATCCACCTGATCGATCGGGTCGGCCATGAGGTCCTCGATGCTTCGCAGGCCCGCTACCGATCCGATCGTGACGACCTCTGCTGCAGATGATCCTTCGGCCGCTGCCACGGCGGTCTCCGCGAAGGGCGCCGCTGCAACGAGCATCGCGGCATTTGCGTCATCGATCTGAAACCGGACTTCCTCAGCGCCATACACCGGATTGATGGTGGTTACGGTTCCGCCGGCCAGGGCTACTGCGTGAAACACCAACGTGTATTCGGGCATGTTGGGGGCCATGAGGCCGACGCAGACGCCAGGTTTGACGCCTTCGTTCTGCAACCCGCCGGCAAGCCGTCGAATCGAGTCCGAAAAGTGCAGCAAAGGTCCAGGTCACCCCAGTCGTCCCATCGATCATGGCGATCCGACCGGATGAGGGCTCGTTTCCGAAAACGAACTCCGTCAACGGGACATCGGGGATCGTCACGTCGGTAAGCGGGCTGTGAAACACGTGCTCTGCCATCCAAGGACAATATCCGGGTGAGGTACTGCGGCGCTCGTCCGAACGCCGGTATTTGCTGGTCAACACGGATCGGATGGAATGATTTTGCCGTTGGGACCGGTTGGAGATCCCATGCACTTGCGCATTCTTGCCGGCGTCTTGGTCCTCGCCGGTTTCCTAGTCAGCTGCACCTCGTCGGTGTCGGATACCTCGTCGGTGTCGACATCCAAAACACCGGTGCCGACCACCGTTCAGGGGAAACCGATCGATTTTGAGGAACCGCCGAACATTCCCGAGGGCCCGTTGTCCGACCGTGTTGAGATTGCGATCGAACAGATCTTCGGACCGACCCTCGACGACCGCATTTTCGACGTGAACGAGCGGGCTGCTCTCGATGTGTTGGGCAACTCCGGAGATGTTCGGGTGGCATGGCTCTTCAGTGACCTCCTCCGTTTTGTCTTCGGTGAGGACACTCGGCCCCGGGTGATCCGCAATGGACTGAAAGTGGCCGAGCTGTCGCTTCAACCCCAAGACGACTGGCAGCGATACACCGATCACCTGATCGCCTGGGATGTGCCGGCACCACCGGGTTATCTCGAGGCCAAGAAACGGCTCTACACGCTGGTCGAGCCGGCGTGGGAGCCCCTGTTCGACGAGACAAGCGAAGTTGACTGGCGGTATGTGACCTGGGGTGGGGTCCTGATCGACGACCGTGCATTCGGAGACACCGAACGTTGCAGCGCCAGCTGCATTCCCGCAGCCGACAACCCCGCTACAACCGAGGCCTCCGGCGGTGACTGGTACCCCGACGACCGAATTGTCTTCGGTGTCGAGATCAACGGCGAGGCCCACGCCTACCCCAAACACATCATGGAGATCCGCGAGATGGTGAACGACACTCTCGGCGGGCGTGATTTCGGCATGCCTTACTGCACGTTGTGTGGATCCGCTCAGGTGTTCCTCACCGATGAAACAGACGGGTTCGCACGTCCCGTTCTCCGAACAAGTGGGCTGCTCAGCCGCTCCAACAAGGTGATGTACGACCTCAACACCAAAAGCGTCTTCGACACGTTCCTCGGCACTGCGGTAACCGGTCCGATGGCCGACGCTGGAGTGACTCTGTCCCAGGTCTCGGTGGCGACCACAACGTGGGGTGCGTGGAAAGCCGATCATCCCGAAAACCACCATCATGGCCGAAGGTCTCGACTTCGATAACCCCAACGGCTTCGACCCTTTGAGAGGCCGCGACGACAATGGCCCCATCTTCCCCGTCGGCGATGTGGATCCTCGGCTCCCGGTTCAGGAAGCGATATTCGGGGTCATCTCGCCCGATACAGCCAGGCCGATCGCCGTCCATGTGGCGATCGCGATCGCCACACTTCAGAACGGTGAGTCGATCGAGGTCGAGGGCATTGCGATCAAACGGGCCGGCAGCGGCCTCGTGGCGATCGATGGCGAGGGCAACGACCTTGGTGGCCACCAAGCGTTCTGGTTCGCCTGGAGCCAGTTCCATCCCGATACCGACATCTGGCCTTCGGGCTGACAGATCGAAACTTCAACGGTTCAGGGGTCGATCACCCAGCAGATCGTGGGTCGAGCCGAACCCGCTCGCCCGCTCTAGCTGCAATGGCGTTCAGACCCAGCTCGTCGCCCAGCACTCTGACGAGCGATTCGGAAGCTTTGGGCTCACCGTGGTTGACGTATACCGTTTCCGGCGGCGGCGAGCACGTCTCGACCCAGTGCACCAGGTCGTCCTGATCGGCGTGGGCCGAAAGTGCAACGGACGACACCTGGGCTCGCACCGGGTGATAGTGGCCGAACATCTTCAGCTGGCGAGTGCCCGATCTCAACGCATCGCCCCGGGTTCCGGGGGCTTGAAATCCGACCAACAACACCGCGTTGCGAGTGTCACCGATTCGGTTGGCGAGGTGATGGATGATCCGTCCACCCGTGGCCATACCCGAGGCCGACACGATCACCATGGGTCCTCGCCGTTTGTTCAGCTCTTTGGACGCATCGACGGTCCGGGTTTCGGTGATCTCGATCGACCCGAACAGGTTTGTACCGTGGAACTCAGGTCGAACCTCGGGCGAGGCTCCGCGGGCTTCGCTGCGATACACCTCCAACGCCCGGCTGGCCATCGGGCTGTCCACGAAGATCGGGATGTCCGGCACTCGACCCTCAGCAACCAGTTGATCGAGGTACCAGAGGACGATCTCGGTCCGATCGACTGCGAAGGCGGGAATCAGCACCACACCGCCGTGGCGGGCGGCCTCGTTCACAACATCGGCGATTGTCTGGCGGGGATCGTTCTCAGGGTGGTTCTCATCGCCATAGGTCGATTCGGTGACCACAACATCAGCCGTACCGATCGGCGCCGGAGGCAACAACAGCGGATGGGTCGAGCGGCCAAGGTCGCCACTGAACACTACGTGGCGATCGAGATCAGTGAGATGAAGATCGATCGAGGCTGCGCCAAGGATGTGGCCAGCCCGCCGCCACGTTGCGTCGACGTTGGAGAGCACTGACCGGGGCGAATCGAAAGGCAACGCCTCGAGCTGCTTCAGGCAGGCCAGGGCATCGGCCTGGGTGTAGAGCGGCAGCGCCGGTTTGTGTTTGGAGTAACCCTTCCGGTTTGCGAAGTCGGCTTCTTCCTCTTGGAGATATCCGCAATCGGGCAAGACGATCTCAGCCAGCCTTAAGGTCCCCTCCGTGCAGAACACCGGGCCGCCGAAACCCTGCGCCACCAGGCGAGGCAAGTAGCCGGAATGGTCGATGTGGGCATGGGTGAGCACCACGGCGTCGATGCTCCCTGCAGATACCGGCATCGGCTCCCAGTTCTGCAGGCGGAGTTTCTTGCGACCCTGGAACAGCCCACAATCCACCAGGACCTTTCCCGCCGATGTCTCCAGGAGTGTCTTGCTGCCGGTCACAGTCCCGGCGCCACCGATGAAGGTAAGGGTTGGTGCTGGTTTGGTCATTGGCGTTCCTGGGAGCTGGAGTGCTTCTCAATCGTGAACGCACCGACCACCTGCCAGCAGGGCCCAAAGTCACCCAGGTCAGCGTGACCGGGACGTTCGTCCCTGCACGGATCGGCACCGGCCCCTGACAATGATGTCGGACAGTCGCACGCCATTGGAGGAGTAACCGTGGCCGGTCCCACAACAACGTGCTCGAACTGCGGTACTCACAACAGGGTCCCAGTCGTGACCACCGGTCGCCCCCGTTGCGCGAAGTGTCACCGTGATCTGCCGTGGTTGGTGGAGGTCAGCACCGCCGAGTTCGACAAGGTCATCGCCAGCTCATCTCTACCGGTGGTGGTCGACATCTGGGCGCCATGGTGTGGACCCTGTCGCGCCATCGCTCCTGCGCTCGAACAACTGGCCATCGATCGGGCCGGAGCCATCCGGGTCATCAAGGTGAACGCTGATGATGAACCAGCGTTGTCGTCCCGATTGGGAGTCCAAGGGATCCCCACCCTGCTCCTGTTCAACAACGGGAACGAGGTGTCCCGCCAGGTCGGCGCACTACCGGCTAGTCGCATCAGGGAGTGGATCGATGGCGCCGGACTCGGGTCGTGATTCCGATCAGGCTTGATCGAGCTTGGCAGCCAGGGTCTTGGGCGCCACGAGCCGATACGCCTCTTTCAAGATCTCGGTGACCTCATCCCAGTCGGGGTCGACGGTGAGATGCATACCGATCCAGCCCCTGTGCCCAACATAGGCAGGCCGGAAAAAGCGATCAGACTCACGCTCCACGAGTTCCTCCTGAACGCCGGGCGGCGCCGGACACCAGATGTAGATACCTTCGGTGTCGTGGTGGTCCTCCCATAACGATGCCAGGACCTTCTTGTCTCGAATGAAGAAGGTAGGCGTGGAGTGGCTCGGCCGCTCAGAGACTTCGGGGAGCGCGTTCACAATGGTGCGGAGCTTTTCCAAGATCCCATGGGCCTGATCGCTTTCGATTCCCATCAAGCGACCGTACCGTCCCGGTCCTCGGTTTTGTATGGCTATCGCCATAGTGTTCTCACGGTGAGGTTTGCAGAAGCAACCACAAGCCAGCCCAGCGGCCCGGATACGTGGACGTCGAACATTCAACCGGGATGGGACATCGGCGGGAACGCCAACGGTGGTTATCTGCTGGCGGTAGCCGGTCGAGCCATGGCCGCACAGGCCGAACGCCAAGACGTTGCCACGATCACCGCCCACTACCTCCGACCCGGTCCGGCCGGTCCGGTATCCACCCACGCACAAGTGGTCAAGGCCGGCAGACAATTCACCACCGTCCAGGCCACCATGACCGGTGACAAACCCATCCTCGCATTGCTCGGAACGTTCGCCGATCAAGCTGCAACCAGTGACAATCGCTCATTCCTCGTCGACCAGGAACCGGACTTCCCCCCACCTGAGGAGTGCAACCGGATTCTCCCAACCGACACCTTTCCGCCGCCGATCATGGGCAGGGTTGATCTGCGACTCCACCCCGACGACGACTTCTACAACGGCCCAAGCGGCAACCCGATCATGCGGGGCTGGCTCAAGCTGCTCGACGATGAAGCTTGGGACAGCTTCGGACTTCTTCTCGCCTCCGACGTCTTTCCGCCCACCATCTTCAACGCCGACTTCGGTATCGCGTGGGTCCCAACGATCGAACTCACGGTTCACGTTCGGAACCGACCAGCACCGGGCTGGCTGAAGTGCGAGTTTTCGTCCCGATTCGTGACCGGCGGTTTCGTAGAGGAAGACGGCCTGATGTGGGACAACCACGGAACCCTGGTCGCCCAATCTCGACAGATCTCACTACTGCCCCGCACCTAGGACCGCCTGGAACACCGAAGGTCCACGGGCCGACCACTTCATTCGCATAGTTTTCAGAGATGCCAGACGAGGTCCTTGAACTGACAGACGCTTGCGGAGACAGGCCCGGACTGTTCTGCGAATTCGTCTACAACCGAACCAACTCCGAAGTTGCCGCCCGCATCGCAACCTGGTTCGTGGACAGACCCCTCCGAATTCTGTTGATCCTGCTGGTCGCATGGCTGATCCGATTGCTCCTGCACCGAGCGATCGACCGTTTCGTCAGCAAGATCTCCGACGGGGACAGGCTCGAGGTGAGCCCGCTGCCCGAAGAAACTACCTCGGTGGCGGGCCGTCGAGCGCTGCGGGAGCACACCCTGGAGGCCAGAAGCCAACAACGAGCAATCACCGTCGGAGCGGTTCTTCGCAGTGCCTCGACAATGGCAATCTTTCTCGTTGCAGGTTTGCTGGTGCTCTCCGAACTCGACCTCAACCTGGCGCCGCTCATCGCCAGCGCCGGCATCGCCGGCTTGGCCATCGGCTTTGGCGCCCAATCCATGGTGAAGGACTTCCTGGCCGGAATCTTCATCATCTTCGAAGATCAATTCGGGGTCGGCGACATAGTGGACACCGGACTGGCGACAGGGAAGGTGGAGGAGGTTTCCCTGCGCACAACTCGGCTGCGAGATCAGGCCGGAACTCTTTGGATCGTCCCCAACGGCGAAATTCATAGAGTGGGCAACACCAGCCAGCTGTGGTCCAATGCCGTAATCGATGTCGAGGTGTCCTACAACACCAATCTCGATTACGCGATCGGCGTCATCAAGTCCACGCTCGATGACATCTGGCAGGAAGAGGATCCGAAAGCGACGGTGATCGCCGAACCCAATGTGCTCGGCGTCGATCGGCTCGGCGACTCCTCGGTGGTGATTCGAGCCGTTGTGAAGTGCGAACCGGCAGAGCAGTGGATGATGGGTCGGGTCGCCCGGAAACGAATCAAGGAAGCGCTCGACGAGGCCGGTATTGAGATCCCCTTCCCGCAGCGCACGGTATGGGTACGGTCGACCGAAACGAAAACGCCGACGTTGCCCGATAGCGATTCTCACCCCACCGGCTGAAATACCCGGACCCAGTCGATCTCGAAACGGGCTGGCCAAGGTGTTGTCTCATCCGGAGGCCCCGGATAGTTGCCCCCGATCGCGAGGTTGAGCCGAAAGAAGAATTCTTGATCGAAGGGCGCATCGCCGGGCCCGACCGAGGTGGACCAATTCTGGGCCGAGTGGACTTCCAAACCATCAACCGTGAAGACCATTCGGTTCTGCTCCCAGCCCAAACCGAACGTGTGAAACTCCTCTGAGAAGCTCGATCCGGGCGCCGCCCTCACATCCTGGGGGCGCTGCGCCCACTGGCCAGCCGAATCCAGATAGTGGGCATTGACTCGCACGGATCTCGGTTGATCACCCCGCACTTCCATCAGGTCGATCTCCCCGCTCGCCGGCCAGCTGCCATACACCTCATCGTTCGGAGACATCCAAATCGCTGGCCATAAACCCTGGCCCGCTGGAACCCGCGCCCGCACTTGGAACCAACCCTTTTCGAACGTGGCGAGATCTGCGCTTGTCACCATTCCCGAGGTGAAGTCTCGTGTCGACCCGTTGGGGCACGTCATCTCACGTCGCTGGCCGGTAAGCACCAGCAACCCATCGGATACCGCTACCGAATCCGGCACGTAACAGTGCAGTGTGTTCCCGCCATCACCGAAGGTGCTGTGTTCGACGTTCCACTTCGACCTGTCCAACTCCGAACCGACAAATTCATCCCGCCAGACCAGCTCATACCCTGGTAGCGGTGTGACCTGGGGCAGCGTGGTCGATGTGGTCGCAATCGATGTGGTCGCGTTCGACGTGGCTGTGGTCGATGAGGTAGTGGTCGATGAGGTAGTGGTCGATGAGGTAGTGGTCGATGAGGCGGCTACAAGCGGCGTCGCCTCCGAGGTGCAACCCGCCGACCCGATCACCAGGAGAACCGCCATCAGGCGCCACGAACCCACCCAAGAAGTAGTAGCAGAGTCCTATCCTGTTGAAGGTCCATCCCAAGCCCGGGTGGCGGAATGGCAGACGCAGAGGTCTTAAACACCTCGGCCCGAAAGGGCGTGTGGGTTCGAGTCCCACCCCGGGCACTGGCTCATGATTCCGCTCGCCTCCGCTCGTCCCTCGCTACGGGTCGCTCCAATCGCTTCGCTATCTGGAACAACCACCTCGTGCTGCTCCGTCCCTCCGCAGCGGTCCCGCCGATTCCGCTCGCATCGTCGGCGTAAGGCGCCTCCTCGGGTCGCTCCAAGCGCTTCGCTACCTGCCCCACACACCCAGTGCTGCTCCGTCCCTCCGCAGCGGTCCCGCCGATTCCGCTCGCATCGTCGGCGTAAGGCGCCTCCTCGGGTCGCTCCAAGCGCTTCGCTATCTGGAACAACCACCTCGTGCTGCTCCGTCCCTACGCAACGGAACCCTCGCCTGCACTCGCAGCAACCCGCAGGGTTGCCTCTCGCTCCGGGTCGCTCCAATCGCTTCGCTATCTGAAACAACCACCTCGTGCTGCTCCGTTCCTCCGCAGCGAAAAGCAGAGTGACGGGTGCTTGAGCACCCGTCACTCCAGTTCCTATTCGGCCCGGGGCCGACACGCATCAGCCCAGAAGCTTCTGCTTCCTGATCAGCTTGTCGAACGCCTTGGCGATCGTCTTGTGGCCTTTGTTGGACGGGTGGATGTCGGTTTGGTCTCCAGGCACATCAGGTAGGTAGTCGCTGAGGACGTAGTCGCCGCTGTCTTTCTCGCACATGAGGGTGAGCTCGCAGACCTCCTTGACGTTTTTGGGCACCATGCCGCTTGTCTTGAAGGTCTTGAACGCATCGGCCACATCGACCACGGGAACGCCCAGGGGACCGTAGACCTGACCGATGAACGCGTTACCCCCCGCGCTGAACGCTACCTGGCCCGCCAGGTAATCGTCTTGGAACTCCGCTGGGGTGGTCAGCCAAAAAGCCAGGTCCGGGTTGTAGTAGTTCATGGCCACGATCGGCACGTCATCCCCTGCTGCTTCGCTCAGCCGTGTGATGATCCCGTTGCGAGCGCTGAGGTTGAGGGCCCACTGACCCAACACCCCGTTGATGCAGACCTCAGTGGGAATGGGGCACAGGAAGATGTCGTTGGCACCGATCGTCAGGGTGATGAGTTCGACGTCATCCCCGGTGGCCTCGGCCGCCTCAATGGCTGCCACGGCTGCGTCTATCTGCGACGGGTAAAGTCTGTTGGTGCCGTAGCAGAACGAGCCGTTCTTTTCGTTAGTCGATTCTTTTGGTCCATTGTCGCCGGCGAGCATCTCGTTGGAGTCATCGGCGGGGCAGGCCAGGTTGACGAACTCATCGAAGCCGTACTTCTTCTCCAGCTTCTCGAACAACACGTTGGGGTAGCCGTTGTCAGTGAAGCCCAGCGGTTGTTGAGTGCCGGCCGGTACGGAATCGCCGAGGGCGAGGTAGGTGCCGCCCGATTTCTTGGAAGCGGCGACCGGCGCCGCTCCGATGAGAGCGAGGGCGAGTAAAGCTCCGAGGAGCATGGCAAAACGAGAACGCATAGAAGGTCCCTTTCCGGACAGTTCCGCCAATAGTAGAGCACACTCACAGTGATCGTCGACTGCAACGGGTGGCCACTTTCGGCCTCCCTACATATCGTTCGACCTATCGGCCGAGTCCCAGCCCGGCTCCGGTGGTGTTGATCCAGATGTCACGCCGCCTGGATCTAGACTTCGCAGTCCATGATTCCACGAATCTCAGCGATCCTGATCGCCTTCGTGCTCGTCGCTGCAGCCTGTACCGGCAGTGACTCCGAAAGCACGCAACGCCCGCCCGCCACACCGACCGCCACCGCGTCTGAAGATCCCCAAGACGTCGACCAGGTCGACGCCGAAGGGCAGATCGTCATCCCCGAAGCCGACAAGCCCAACCTCGAGTTGGCTCTGATTTGGCACCAACATCAGCCCGAGTATCCCGTCATCGACGGGACCGTGAGCCGACCCTGGGTTCGTCTCCACGCCGCCAAGGACTACCTCGACATGGCGACACTCGTCGAGGAGTTCCCCGAGCTGAAGCTCACCATCAACCTCACGCCAGTTCTGCTCGATCAGCTGGTGGATCTCGAGGCGGGCGCAAACGACGTCTACGAATCGGTTGCCCGAATTCCGATCGAGCTGCTCACGCCCGAACAGCGGCGCTTCACCGTCAATCGCTTTTTCGACATCAACCCTCAGATCATCGATCGCTCCGGCCGGTACAAGGACCTTCGAGCATTGCGAGACACCGGCGGAGACTTCAGCGATCAGGACCTCCGGGACCTCCGAACACTGTTCCACCTCGGCTGGACCGATCCTGAGATCGTCGACGCCGATCCAGCACTCCGCCAGATGCGGGCCGACGACGGCGGCTTCACCGACACCGAGACCGCTGTCTTACTCGACGCTATCGACGAGCTGGTGACTGAGGTCATCCCCACCCATGCTGAGCTGTGGAACACCGGGCAAATCGAGGTGACGACCAGCCCGCTGGCTCACCCGATTCTCCCGCTCATAGCGGACACCGACCTCGCCAGGGTTGGTGATCCAGCTGCCATCCTGCCTCGCGAGACCTTTCGCGAATACGCAGACGCTCAGATGCACGTGGAACGCGGACTGGAGAGAGCCGAAGATCTGCTCGGACAGAAGCCCAACGGAATGTGGCCCGGCGAAGGTGCGGTGGCTCAGGCGATCATGCCGATCTTCGCCGAGAACGACATTACTTGGGTGGCCACCGGTGAGGACGTCCTCGCCCAGTCACTCGACAACGGCGGGTTCGCCCGCAACACAAAGGACACTGTGATCGACGCAGAAGACCTCTACCGCCCGTACAGGGTGGCGACCAGGGAGGGCGAGGTCAACATGTTCTTCCGCGACATTCGACTGTCGAACCTGATCGGCTTTGAGTACTCGAACCAGAGCGCCGAGGTTGCGGCGGACGATCTCATCTCGCGTCTTGACGACATCCGATCCCAGTTCGCACGCAACGGTGTGACAGCGGATTCGGAACGAACGCCGCTGGTCACCCTGGTCGTGGACGGGGAGAATGCATGGGAGAGCTACCCCAACGATGGTCGGGATTTTCTGCGAGCCATGTACACCCGTCTCACATCCACCGAGTGGCTCACGACCACGACCCCGTCGGCCTACTTGCGCGATCACCCCGACGACGTGGCCGAGCTCGACGAGGTCTTCCCAGCCGCATGGTTTTCGCCGAACTTCGCCACCTGGATCGGTGAGCAGGAAGAAGCTCGAGCATGGGAGCTTCTCCGCCTGGCCCGTCAGGACCTCCGTACTGCGGAACGTCGCGGCACCGCATCAGCAGACCAACTTGGTGAAGCTACCAACCTGATGCTCGCCGCCGAGGGCTCTGACTGGTTCTGGTGGTACGGCGCCGATCAGGACAGCGGCGACGACCGCTACTTCGACGACGCCTTCAGGGAGCTGCTGGGCCAGCTCTACGACGCCCTCGGTCAAGATCGACCAAGGTGGACCAGTGTTCCCATCATTCCGGACCCACGGGTGGTACCGATCAGCTCAACCGGGGAGCCCGTGTCGGTCACGATCGATGGAAACCCGGCCGACTTCGAAGATGCGACGGCCTTTGATTTCACCGCCGACAACGACGTGATCTCCACTCTGGCCATAGCTGTGGACACCGACAGGGTGGGCCTGTTGTTCGAGGGTGGCTACGACGACGGAATGGACGTCTACCTGGGAACACCCCGGGGAACGAGTCGACGAGGAACCACCATCGATGACCGCTTCCTGCTGGGTTTCGACGCCACCCACCTGATCCGTTGGTCCGAACCAGACGGTGCCTGCATCTCGGGCACGTTGGCTCCAGAAGCTGTGATCAATTCCTACCCGCGGGTCTGTGAGCCCATCGAATCGGCCCTCAGTGCATCCGGGCTCGAGATGGCGCTTCCCACGTCGCTACTCGGAGCGCTCACCGCCGGCGATCGATTGCAGATCCGTATCCAGACCGGTTCATCGCTCAGCCCTTCGGCGGGCCCGGCCGAGGCTGCGATTCCTGACATTGGTGGATTCGAAGCGATCCGGGAGATCTCGGACCCGAAGAACGACGACTACGGCCCCGGAAGCTACAGATATCCCACCGACTCGGTCTTCGTTGCAGGCAGCTATGACCTCCTGGAAGTGCTGGCCGGTGAGAGCGACGATGGTCCCGAAGGCGACTACATCTTCTCATTCCTGTTCGATGCACCAGTGCTCAACCCATGGGGTTCCCCGTCTGGTCTCAGCACTCAGACCGTCGACGTGTACCTCGACTATGACCCCGGCCAAGGAACTGGGCGAAGGGCCCTTCTCGATGGCCGGAACGCTGAGCTCACAGCGGGTGGGGGCTGGGATGTGGCGCTGACAATCGAGGGTTGGGAGCGCGCCGTTGCAGTTCCACGTGGCGACGGATCCTACGCTGAGAACGATGTCGGAATGCTCGTTTCGATACTGGCCGAGCAAGGGCTCCTCACCGTGCGCATCCCAAAGGTTTCGATGCCCGAGGGGCTCAACCTGGCAACGGCTGGCGTCGGGGTTGCTGTCCTCTCCCAAGACGGATTTCCCAGCACCGGCGTGCGCCGGGTGAGAGATGTGGAACCCCAAGCGTCCCAGTGGGCCATCGGGGGAGGCGATTCAGCTTCGGGCGATACCCGGGTGCTCGATGCCCTGTTCCCCCAAGGAGGAGCCCAGGAAGCCGACCTCGCACGCAATCTCTTGCCGTTGAATCTGCCATAGGCTCCCCGAAAACCACCCTCTCTGCGTGGGTCTGGACGCACTCGGTGATCATTCCGGCATCGCTAGTAAATTCACCTAAGAAAGACCACGGGGAGAGGTTCAAATCGGTCGACTCGCACGGCTAGTTTGGCTGACGCGGAGCATCCCACGGCAACACTTCTTCAACTCAGGGGTTCACAGAAACATGACTCGTCACCCACTGCGCATCCTTAGTGCGCTCATACTGCTGATCGTGACGCTTGCAACTGCGTCTTCGCCGGCATCGGCTGCTAGCGGAACCAACTACTTCGTTGGCCCAGGCGGTGACGACAACAACTCCGGTACTTCGATCAATGCGCCGGTGGCGACCTTGCAACAAGGAGCAGGACTGCTCGGGCCAGGCGACACGCTCTGGGTTCTGGAGGGCACCTACGACGGCTTCAGCGTGAGCGCCACGGGCGCACCTGGCAACTACGCCCGCATCGCCGCGTATCCAGGGGCAAGCCCGGTCATCGCCGCGGGAGACGGAAATGGTGCCCACTTCCACGACACCAGTTACCTGGAGATGTGGGGCTTGGAGCTGAGGGGCGACTCCGGATCGAGCAATACCCCCTATGGCATCGGTGTGTTGATAACGGGTGCATCGCATCACATTCGCCTCGTCCAGAACGAGATTCATCACTTCGGTGCAGGCGGACTGATCACCTACCACAGCGGCGATCACCTCGAGATCTACCACAACACGGTCCACAACAACGCCAACTGGAATCCAGATCAACACTCGGGCATATCACTTCTCGGCCTGGTAAACGACGGCACAAGTACCAGCGGCCCGTATGCCAACTACATCGTCGGCAACCTGATCTACACCAACGAGGTCAAGGTGAAAACAGATCAATTCGGCGGCGGCACCCGGGTCACCGACGGCAACTGTTTCGTTGTCGACGTCACCCTCGAATCGGACTACACCCGCAAGACCCTCTTCGGATCGAATATCTGTGTGAACAATGGGGGTCGCGGCACCCAGGTGTACAAGAGCGCCGACGTTGACGTGGTGAACAACACCTTCTACAGGAACATGCGCACACCCGACGTTGCCGCTATCGGCTCTGAGGTGATGGCTTATGACTCCAAGAGGGTCCGGTTTGCGAACAACATGATCGTCTCCAGGGAAAACGTTCTGCCCCTGACAACTGGAATCACTAGCCCGGTGACCTTCGCACACAACCTCACAGTGGGCACCAGGAACCCTGCGAAATCACCATCGGACCGCCATCTTTCCTATGGCTCCCGCGTGATGGTCAATCCCAGCACGAGCCCCTCGGGCCTCACAGCCGACAACTTCACGCCTTCATCGGGTAGTGCTGCAATCGACCATGGCTCTGCGGCCTACACCGCTGCGCTGGCGGTCGACTTCGATGGCAACATCAGGACGGCCGGGGCTGCTCCCGACGCTGGAGCACTCGAATCAGGCTCCAGCTCGTCGACCAGCTGGATCTGGAGCGGCAGCCTCACCGGTCCGGGCTCAGATCCCGAGCCCGAGCCCCAACCTCAACCAGAACCAGAACCCAGCTTAGAGCGGCGCGCCGTGGTGGGTCGACTGTATTCCGCTGCGTTTCTGCGGGCGCCGGACTCAGCCGGGCTCCAGTATTGGCTGTCGGTTGACGCAAATCTGATCGACATCGCATACGTGTTCACCGTGAGCGATGAGTTCACCAATCGCTACGGCAGGCTCGACGACCGCAACTTCGTGGATCGCATCTACCGCAACGTTCTGGAACGTTCCCCCGACGAGGCCGGCTACCGATACTGGACCGATTTGATGGACAAAGGACTCACCAGGGCCGAAGTCCTGTTGTACTTCAGTGATTCGGCTGAGTACCGCAACAACTAGCAGCTGGAGCGGGTTCGGATAACCCTGTCTCATCCCCTTGTCATACTGAGATCAGTGAAAACAAGGAGATCGCAGATGGGCAAGCAAAACCTCACAACGGCAACCGACTTCGCAGCGATCGGCCGAGTTCTGTCCGACGCCGCTTCGGCTCGACAGATCGAAGGGCCGGCATTCCGGAGCCCGCCTCGTATTCCGGGCGTGCAACGATCGGTCACTCGGAACCGAGACGGATCGGTAACAGTGGCCGTCTCGGTCAGGGACCGCCCGCTCTTGGCAGTTCTGGCCGACATGATTGATGGCGTCGTGCTTGCGTCGGGCCTTCGTGGCACCGAGGGCGGACTCCTCTACAACGATCTGTGGACCGTCGCTCAAAACTGGATCGAGCATGAGTACTCCCAGGGCCCCGAGCCTCGCACGCACCTCACCATCGCTGCCTGATGACGATTGCGTCAACACCGCTCAATGCTGCCCAACAGCAGGTCCTCGATCAGCTGGGCTCCACTGATCGCCCCCTCTTCGAACCTGCCCTCCGAGCCCAACTCCGACATGAACTCGATCAGGCGTTCGAGCCAATGCTCAAGCTGTTGTCAGACGACGAACCACTTTTTGTCTCAAAGCGGGCCATCGGCCTTGTGCACAGCTGTGAACAGCTCTATGTCGCTGACCGGACCGAGGATTTTCAATGGTCGGTGCCGACCGCCCGGGGCATGGTGGCTCACAAAGCCATCGAGTTGCTGGTGGGATATCGAGGTTCTCCCACCCCACTCGACCTTGTGGATGCCGCCATCGCCCGTCTCGAGAACGACCTCTACGGGCCGGGCGACTTCCTGAGAGCCCTCGACGAAGGCGAGCGGGCCGAGCTGGTCTCATTGGCGAACGACCGGGTCACCACATTCATGGAGACATTCCCTCCGCTCGACCGCAAGTGGCGTCCAACCACCGAAGCAAAGGTACGAGCCGAGTTCGGTGACGGCAGAATCCAACTCTCGGGCAAGATCGATCTCCAACTGGGGTTCGCACGGGGAAACCAAGCTGGCAAGGTCACGATTGATCTGAAGACGGGCCGAACCCATCGCTCCCACATCGATGACCTCCGGTTCTATGCCCTCATCGACACGTTGAAGACAGGTACTCCACCCCGCCTGCTGGTGAGCTACTACCTCGAACAAGGAACCCCGCACACCGAAGAGGTAACCGAGGAGCTGTTGTGGAGCGCCGCTCGTCGCACCGCCGAGGCGGTCGGTCGAATCGTCGAGCTCAACAGCGGCGACGTCACGCCCGAGCGCACTCCCTGCGGTTCGTGTGTGTTCTGTCCGGTTCGTGCGTCGTGTGATCCCGGAAAGGCCTACCTGGCCGAACGCAGTCAGGTGTCCTGAGGACTCCGAATGGGATTAGCCGACTCAAACTCTTGGGTCTCAGAGGGACCATATCGACGCTGAAATGCCACCCAAGCGATCGATCCAGCGAGAATCGGCAGCCACAAGGAAACGATCCGGTACGCCAGTGTCGCAAGCAAGGCATCGCCCTTGGTGATTCCTGATAACACCAGCAGGTAGGTCATACCTGTCTCCACAAACCCGAACCCTCCTGGTGTCACGGGGATCATCGTGAGAACGGCCCCACCGGTGTAGGCCAAGAGAACCAGTGACAGTCGCGGGTCAGCACCTACAGCAACCAACGCCGTCACCAACACGAGGTAGTCGAAGACCCAGTTCAGCGCGGCGGCTATGACGGCGAGCAACCACCGGTCACCGATGGCTGTCACCATCCGGTCCCGCTCGTGGACCAGCTTACGAGGATCGGTCTGCCACGATCGGCGTAGGATTCGGCCCGACCATGCGACGAGCTTGGAGATTGTGATCCCCAACCTGAGCAGTGGCCGGGTGGTTCTCACCGCCACCACGCCTACGCAAACCAAGAGCGGGAACAGAACACCACCGGCGAGCACCGCTGGAACCAAGCTTTCGGGAATCGGTGCCCCCGCCGCAGCCAGCGCCACGCCGGCGGCGGGGAACCCAGTAAGAGCGGTGGTGGACAGTCCACTGGTGGCTGCCAGGGCGGCTGCCGCTTGCCCGCTGGAGGTGCCGCTCACCGCAAGCATCCGGTAGAGCACTGCACCCCCGACTGCGGCTCCCCCGGGAATAATCCGACTGGCAGCATTTGAAGCCAGCTGGCTGGTGGCTGCGACGAACCACGAGGCTTGGGGCAACACGATTCGCATCAACCACCAGAGAAACCCGAAACTGATGACTTCGAAGACAATCATCAGGAAGAACCACCGTCGGCTTATTTTCACCAGCTCGGGAGCAGAATTGATGAGCTCGAGGATGTCCGGCGCGAAGTAGTACAGGGACAACATCCCGACGAACAGGATGATCGCCCGCCGCACAAGCCAGGGACCGCTGAATACGTCGATGATCGGCAGGTTCATGAGGCGGCAAGACTAGTAAGGGACAACCCAAACCGGTTTGTCAGTCGATCCAGGCCGACCAGTGAAAGACCGACCACATTGCTGTAGTCGCCTTCGATCCGTTCCACAAGAACCGAAGCAGCACCCTGAATCCCGTAGGCACCTGCCTTGCCATCGTGCTCGCCGGTCCCCAGATACCAGGAAATGTCGTCCTCGGAGAGTTCCCGAACCCATACCGAAGTCACCTCGATCGCAGACTCGACCACGTATTCGGCAGCGGCACACACGGCGATACCGCTCACCACCTCGTGCCGACGACCGCTCAACAATGTCAACATGCGCCGGGCATCATCGTCGTCGTCAGGTTTGGCCAGGACCTCGCCTTCACATACCACGGTCGTGTCGCCACCGATCACGTATACACCGGCCAGGTCCAAACCGCGTTCTTGTGCAATCTCGGTGGATCGAATGCTCTTTCCCCGTGCGAGACGCTCGACCATTGCAGCCGGCGACTCTTGAGGAAATGGCGTTTCGTCAATGTCGGCGGGAAGCTGATCGCACAGAATTCCAAGCTGAGCGAGCAGGTCGACTCGGCGAGGTGACCTCGAGGCGAGGATCAGTCGAGCGCGCGGTTCCGACACCGCGCCAGTCTAGATGGCGTCGGGAAACACATCGGCACCAAAAAGCTCAGGCAGAAGTTGGTTTGTGCCGATGGGGATTCCATGGCAGACGAAACACGTGACACCGCCATGTGGATAGATATCCCAATTTCGGCCAGCGAACCGGTCGAAGCAGCGCTGCTCGCTAACTTCTTGAACGCGAATGATTTCCCGTTCCAACAGTCTCACCGATTCTTCAGCGTTCCGGGTCTGGAAGCCGCACGTCTGGAAGAACGCGTGGACCTTTGGGCGTTTCATCATGAGATGCCACCCGATGACCGGGTTGATTCATCGCTGGACGGAACACTGCGTCGATTGGGCGAGATCGTGCTGCTCGCGATCGCGGCAGCCAAGGCCAATGTCGCACCCGACACCCTGCCTGCGGCCGGTATCGACCTCACTGCTCCTCAGACGAGAGCTCAGATCGTCGACTAAAGCCAAACCTCGGCCAGCTCGGGTCCTTGCTTGAGCCAGTCCTCCGCGGTCATGGCGAAGCGAGCATGATCCTCCCAAATACCGTTGATTTCGAGGTAATGCTCGGCGATCCCTTCGTGACGAATGCCAAGCTTCTCAACGACCCGAAGCGAACGGACATTTCGTGGAACGATTGCGATCTGCACCCTATGGAGGCCAACCTGCTCGAACGCGAACTGAAGGGCGAGCACGACCGCCTCGGGCACATAGCCGTTTCCGGCTCTGGCCTTATCCACCCAGTATCCGAGGTAGGCGTTCTGAAACGCACCGCGTTGAACCGAGTTGAGATTGATCTCGCCAACGAAGTGTCCGCCCACGAAGATCCCAAATCCGTAACCGGTTCCCATCTGCCAGCTCCGGTCTCGGCTGTGGCATCGCATCGAGAACGCGCCGCGGTCAGCGGTGAGATCGGGTGCATTTGGAGGGCTCGACGGCTCCCAGACGGTGAGCCATTCGCGGTTGCGGCGACGCACCGCCGCCCACTGCGAGAAATCATCGGGTTGCAACGTACGCAGCAGCACCCTGCGACCTAGCAGGTTTGAGCGCGGCGACGGCGGACGTGCTTCGGTGGCCGTCATGAGGTGGGTACCTGTGACCTGGAAACCGTGATGACCTCGATTCCCCAGCAGCGGAATGTTTCCACGACCAGACAGGCACCGCCCACGATCAAGGACACCCAATCAGGATCGAGTCCGGGATTGTGGAGGCGGTCGGTGGATGACTCGGTGGCGATTGTGCGAAAGACGTCTTCGGCCGCCTCTCTCGTCAGCTCGAACCCGTCGACCGCTTGTCCCGCATGTCCTAGCTCGATCGCTGCAAGATTGGTGAAGATCGGCCCAAGGCCAATGATGCTGCCATCGCGAACCGCCATGTCGAATGGACTTCGACCGTCATCGGAGCTGCGTTCGGCGGAGAGTTCTCGTGCGACGTCGTCCAGGTGGAGTTCAATCACAGAAAGGGCCGCAGACAGTTCTTCGGGCTTGGGCGGATCGGCCGAGATGTAGGACTCGATCACCGACGAGTAGCCGAGATCAAACGACACGGTGCGGTCGGTGAGAGGTGCCAACCCGGTAAGGACGAACCTGGTCTGGTGAGCGGCTGGCTCCAAGAGCACCGAGGCACCGGTCATGCTGAACCGATCCCAACCTGGGAGGGGTCGAATCCATCACCTGAGGAGGACAGAGCGGTGGAGACCCACTCCCCTACCGCATCGGGTGCTCCGGCGAGATAGTTGGCGAAGTGGGCATGGAGGCATTTGACTCCCTGACGGGTACCACCAACGCCACCAAAGGGCCGAGGGCCCTGATGGACGTGGGAGATCAGCGCATCACGTTCCGCAGCCGCACGGGTATGTGTCGTTGCGATCCGCTCCGAATCGATCTCGGCTTCGGCGGTCTTGACCCCGCCGTTGGATTCGAGCTGGCTGATCGCACGCACCAGTTCAGGATCGCACAACCAGAAGCGGGTTGGCATGGGGGTTCCATCGTGGAACAGCGGACGATTGGAGACGACAACAGGACTTCGGTCGTGACGTCGCACACACACGGAGAAGTCTCCCATCGGTGCCCGGCCGATCAACTGCTTCACCATCTGTACGTCATCGGAGTCTTGGGTCACTGGGCGTTGAGAAGGTCGTCGAGGGTGTCGATATCGAAAGGATTCCCAGGGCACGGTACCTCGGAAACCAATTCGGGGTGCTGTTGCATCAGTACGCGGGCTCCATCGTCGCCCTCGGTCGGGAGAAGATCCCACACCGAACGGTCAAGCTTCACCGGTGGTCGTCTTTTCCCGTCGAAGCTTGCGGCCACGATAGTTCCCTGGGAGGCTCCGACCGTTCGCCACGCCGCGCTCCCGACAGCTGGCTGATCGCCAAGGCCAACAACCGCTGCGGAGTGCTTGGTGGAACCAAGGTACGACACGGCGGCCTGAAGACTGGAAGCCTGTCCCGTCTGCCACAGCCGATTCTGGATGATCCGGATGGAACCGCCGCGCTCTCGGGAAACCGTGGCGACGATGTCGGTGAGGTCGACCGCTCCAGTCACCACCAGAACCTCGTCGAAGCCGGCGTCCACCACCGAACCGAGCGCACGCGCGACCACGGGTTGACCGCGCAACAACGCGGTGAGTTTGTGCGTATCCGCCTTGAACCGCACGCCCTCGCCCGCCGCGAGTAACACCCCGGCAATGGTCATTCCGCAATCCGATGGATGTCGCCCTCGGTTCCGGAAAGGAATGGGGCCGAACGTCCGGAGCGGAGGGCGATTATCTCCGCACACACGGAGATGGCCGTCTCCTCCGGCGTTCGTGCGCCGAGATCGAGGCCGATAGGGGCGTAGACGCGCTGGAATTGCTCTTCGGTTACTCCCTCTTTTCGGAGCCGTTCGGATCGATCACGGGTGGTCCGGCGTGAGCCCATAGCTCCGATATATCCGGCTCTGGTGCCCAACGCTGAGAGCACCGCTGGGACATCGAACTTCGGATCATGAGTGAGGACGCACACAGCATCCCGCGGGCCTAGATCCGGACCGACCTTTTCCAGCAGGCGGTGGGGCCAGTCGACAACGACATCATCAGCCAACGGAAACCGCTGTCGTGTGGCAAAGACGGGTCGTGCATCACAGACGGTGACCCGGTAGCCGAGGATCTTCGCAACTCGACAGAGGGCGGCGGTGAAATCGACCGCTCCGAAAATCAGCATCTGAGGGGGAGCTGCGAAACTCTCGATGAAGACTTTGACGTCATCTTGGCGGGCTTCACCGTTGGGTCCATAGTTTCGAACCGAGGTGATCCCAGCGGCGAGTTCACCGACGGCGTCGCGACCAACGACCCTGTCCAGATCAGGTTGTCCGAGAGAGCCCATGGTTTCGCCGTCAGAGCGGACCAGCAGCTTGGCTCCGGTATGAGGCCCTTCGATGACCGAGGCGAGCGCTACGGGCGACTCCGAAACCAGCGCCTTGGCCAGAACGTCAAAGATGCTCACCAGTCCAACGGCTCCAGAAAGAGATGGATGGTGCCGCCACACGTGAGCCCAACGGCGAAGGCCTCATCGTCGGAGTAACCAAAGGTCACAATACGGCGGGAGTTCTCTTCCAGACACTGGAGTGCCTCGTGGACCACTGCACCCTCCACACACCCGCCGCTCACCGAGCCGGTGACATCGCCATCTTCGTTGACCGCCATAGACGCACCCGGAAGGCGCGGCCCGGAACCTTCGATGTCGACCACGCGCGCCAACGCAATTCGTTTCCCCTGGGCCCGCCAGCCTTCGAGATCGGCGAGGATTTCCTTCACCGTCTCAGGCTAGCCACTCGGCCGCCGTACCAACTAGCTCACTGCGGTGTGGCGTCGCTGGGATCCCGCCATCAGCATTCGGGAAGCCGATCCACAGGCATCTATGTTGGAGTGGTGACTACTGCGTCCACATCAGCGGATCTACGAGAGGTCAACCGCGCCAGGGCTCTTACCCTGGTCCACGAGACGGCCCATGAGCTCACCCGTGTAGAGCTCGCCGACCGTCTGGGCGTTACACGGACAACAGCCGCCGCACTGGTCAGCGACCTGGCCGGTCTCAACCTGATTCTGGAGCGGGACGCTGATCCGACAGGCCGACGAGGGCGCCCGACAACGAACATCAGACCAAACCCGGGGGGGCCTTTTGTTCTTGCCGCCGAAGTTGCGCTCGATTCCATCTCGATTGCTGAAGTAGCGATCGGAGGGGAGCTGAGCCACCGGTCGGTCGTTCCGCTGAAGTCGATCGATCCCACCGATGCCGTAGAACAACTCAATCAGCTGCTGGATCACCGTCGATCCAGCCTGAACTCGACGTGTGCCGGCATCGGCGTTGCAATGCACGGCCTGGTCGACGTCGACACCGGGATGGTTGTGCAAGCCCCTCACCTGGGCTGGGAAGGTGTTCCACTCGGCTCCCACCTGAGCCGTTCACACGAGCTTCCGGTCAGCGTGGGAAATGACGCCACCTTGGGCGCAATCGTCGAAGCCAAACGAGGTGCCGGGCGGACGTCGGACACGATGCTCTACCTCCGATCAACCGTCGGTGTAGGAGGGGCGTTCGTCTTCGATGCACGACCGGCACCGTCTCGGAGAGGTTGGCATGGAGAGGTGGGCCATCTCCCGTTCGGGAACCCGCAGAACGAATGCCGTTGCGGGGCATACGGATGTTGGGAGATTGCTATGAACCAATCAGCGCTCGCGCACGCTGCTGGCCTAACGCCGTCGAACGCAACGGCCGATGATCTGGCCCAATCGGTGATTCTCGCCGCTAGCGACGGCGACGACGTCGCAAGCCGAGCAGTCGCCGAAATCTGCATGATTCTCGGGCGTGGCCTCGGGGCCTTGATCAACGCACTCGACCCGGAGATCATCGTGCTCTCCGGTCATGTCCAGAGTCTCTACGAAACCAATCCCGAGAGCACACTCAAGGCCCTGCGAGCCGCAACCATGCGAGCCCACCGAGACTCACTTCCGCCGGTGCGGTCCGGCATCGTCGAGTTTCCGGCCTTGGCCGGCGCAGCTGAGGTCATACTCACCAAGCTGATTGGGTCGCCAACCAGATATCTCGCTCCCGGCTAGAAACCAGCGTCTATGAGCGCCCGTTTGACGAGCACCCGGGCGAGGTGTTTGCGGTAGCTCGACGCTGGCGTTCAGATCCGACGACGGTCAGTTCCCTCTGCGGCGTGTTCTGCGGCCTCGGTTGCGGTCGCCCCGGGCGAGAGCGTTCTCCACCGACTGGCGCGCATCGGGGTGGGACCCATGTTGACCAGAGCGACCCGGGCCGAGCCGTCGACCCGCTGCGCCGAGACGCCGACGATGGCCCAATCCTGGGCTCGCCGATTGAATTTCTGGAATCCCCAACCCATACCCGTGGCCTTGGGGATGCGGATCTCGGTGATCATCTCGGTCTTCGGTGATTGCCGACTCGAGGAAACCGGTGAACAGGTCGGTGGCGTCGATCACCCTTGGCCACCTCCGGCGGCTCGAACGACGACCACATGCCCCCGTGGGCCAGCAGTGCCGAAGGGGTATCGGCAGCAGCATCGGCGTGGGCGATCGATCCGCCGATCGTGCCCCTGTGGCGAACCTGAGGATCGCCGACGTTTGCGGTCGCCCTGGCCAGGAGCGGTGCATGTTCGGCGATGAGGGGGGCGGTCTCGACATCACGGTGGCGGGTGAGGGCACCGATGGCGAGATGATCACCGGCATCCCGGACATAGGACAGGTCCCGGAGAGCGATCGATGTCGACGATCACCGACGGATACGCCAGTCGCAACTTCATCATCGGGAGCAGCGAGTGACCGCCGGCCATGAGTTTCGCCTCGTCACCGTGCTCGGCCAGCACCTTCGAGGCGCTTCGACGATGCTGGGCCCGGTGATACTCAAAGGCAACAGGAATCACGATGTCTACCTTCGCACACGGCTACTGTCGACGCCAGACAGGCGATCGTTTGGAGAGTCGTGGCGAATACACCCAGTTCGTCCCGTGGCGACCGGGACGGCGATGACAACAAACTGATCCCCGGTTGGTCACTTCGGGCCGACAGCCAGATCATCGTCGTTGGGCTGATCGTTCTCGCCATCATTCTGGCTCAGTGTTTCTGGCTGGCCGAAGGTGTTCGGTGAGGACTCGCCTGCCGCCGCATGTCATCGGACGCAGAGCGACCCGTGATCGAGGCGGTGA
The DNA here is from genome assembly GCA_963751955.1 of uncultured Acidimicrobiales bacterium. Classification (GTDB taxonomy): domain Bacteria; phylum Actinomycetota; class Acidimicrobiia; order Acidimicrobiales; family SZUA-35; genus JABDIY01. The sequence goes on from CAVVWM010000009.1 coordinate 200,441, forward strand.
CTCGACCTCGACGAGGGTCCGATTCTGGACGATCAGGAGGACGTCGGTGCCACCAGACGACAACGACGGAACAGCCGGGAGACGTCGACGCACTCGACCTGACCCCTGACGTTGCCGCTGCGGTGAGCGGGTTCGACGGGGTCACCGGCGCAGCCAATGGGACGATCGCGACCCTTGAAGGTTTCGTGGGAACGATCGCCGAATCGGAGCAGGCCGAGTCGGCGGCAGCGGCGGTGCGAGGGAATCACCGGCGTCGACAACCGGCTCATCGTCCTGGAAGCCGCAGTACTCGATGCCGCTGGCGCGAGGCCAACGTGGGGCGATCCATCGGTGAGATGGACGGGACGAGCGCCACGATCCGGGGGCTGGTGAGCACCGAACTCGAAGCGGCGGCGGCGGTCGACGCAGCCGAGTCGGTCGAGGGCATCACCGCCCCGGTCGTCAACGAGCTACGCGTGCTCCAGCCCGAGGTCGATGCTGCCGTTGCAGCCCTCGGCGTCGTGGAGGACGGGGAGACCGTCGGTGGAAACCGACTCCACGCCTCGGACCCGGTGGGCCGAGTGGTGATCCTGACCGGCAATGTCATCATCCGAGCAGAACGCCGAGGCGGCGAGGCCGCAGCCGGGCGGTCGACGGCGTCACCGCGGTGGACAATCGCCTCGAGGTCGTCGGCCCGACCGACATCGACGTCACCACCGATCTCAACGAGCTCTTCGACCTGAACCCGATCCAGTTCCGGTCGGGTTCGGACGTGATCCTCGATGAGAGCCTCCCGACCCTCGATCAGGCGGTGGCGATTCTCCGTGAGGCGAGCGACGACATCCGTCTCGAAGTCCAGGGCTACACCGACACCACCGGCGGCAACGAAGCCAACCAGCGACTCAGCGAACGACGAGCAGCGGCGGTCCGGGATTACCTCGTCGAGGGCGGGGTCGATCCCGACGTCCTCACCTCTCGAGGGTTTGGCGAGACGACCGAGTTCGGTCCCGAGCTCGCCGACAACCGGCGAGTCCGCTTCGCTCTTCTCTGAACGGTCCGGCGCCGCCGACGGTTCGGCGTCGTCAATCCTGGCTGGTGCGGACTATTCGCCGGCGGGCAGGATGCGGAAACTCTCTTCCCCGGGGTAGACGAGGTCGTAGTTGGCCCGGCGAGGCGCTCGACTTCGGCGTCGGTCTGCAGGATCGCCAGCTGCGCTTCGAGTTGGGCCCGTTCGTAGAGGAGATCGGCTCTCAGGTCCTCGGCGTGGTTGAGCGCTTGACGCTGACTCCACCAGGTGCGTGCCGGCAGCACGGCGAGCGCGACGATCAGCACGAGACACACGATGCAGAACGCCAGTGTGGACAGCACCTCCCGCTGGTGCGCAGCCGAGGCGCGAGCAGCCATTACCGGTTGAAAGTCGCCTGACCCGGGAAGACGGCCGAATCGCCGAGGTCCTCTTCGATACGGAGGAGCTGGTTGTACTTGGCGACCCGATCCGAACGGGCCGGGGCCCCGGTCTTGATCTGCCCGCAGTTGGTGGCGACGGCCAGGTCGGCGATGGTGGTGTCCTCGGTCTCGCCGGAGCGGTGACTGATCACCGAGGTGTACCGAGCCCGCCCGGCCATCGCGACCGTTTCCAGGGTTTCGGTGAGGGTGCCGATCTGGTTGACCTTGACCAGTACGCGAGTTGGCGACTCCCGGATTCGATCCCCCGCGCGAGTCGTTCGGTGTTGGTGACGAACAGATCGTCGCCGACGAGCTGGCACTTGGCACCGGCCGACGCGGTGTGCAGGGCCCAACCGTCCCAATCGTCTTCTGCCATTCCGTCCTCGACGCGAGACGATCGGGTAGCGATCGATGAGATCATCGAGCATCCCGCTCATCTCGGCGGGGCTGAGGGTGCGCCCCTCACCGGCGAGAACGTAGTTGCCGTCGACGAAGAACTCGGTCGACGCCACGTCGATCGCCAGGGCGATGTCGGTGCCCGGAACCCGACCGGCGGCCTCGATCGCCTCGAGGAGGAGCTTCAGGGCGTCTTCGTTGCTGGCCAGGTTCGGAGCGAAACCACCTTCGTCGCCGATGCCGGTGCTCAGGCCGCGATTCGTGCAGCACCTTGGCCAGTGCGTGGTAGGTCTCGATCCCCCAACGCAACGCCTCGGAGAACGATGCCGCCCCGACCGGCATGATCATGAACTCCTGGAAGTCGACGTTGTTGTCGGCGTGCTCGCCTCCGTTGAGGACGTTCATCATCGGCACGGGCAGGACGTGGGCGTTGACACCGCCGACATAGCGGTACAGCGGCAACAGGAGATCGTCGGCAGCCGCCCTGGCGACGGCCAGCGACACGCCGAGTGTGGCGTTCGCGCCGAGGCTGGCCTTGTTCGGGGTTCCGTCTACGTCTCGCAGAAGTAGCTGTCCAGCGCTCGCTGGTCGTAGGCATCGGTCCCGAGGACCGCCTCGGCGATCGCCGTGTTGACGTTGTCGACCGCTTGCAGGACTCCCTTGCCGCCGTAACGGTCGCCGCCGTCGCGGAGTTCGACCGCTTCGAATTGACCGGTCGATGGCACCGGAGGGCACGATCGCCCGTCCAAACGACCCCGAGGAGAGTACGGCTTCGACCTCGACGGTGGGGTTTCCCCGCGAGTCCATGACTTCGCGGGCGTGTATTTGCGCTATGGAACTCACGGAGCGAGGGTACCCGCTCAACCGACCCGGTTGGAGTACTCCACGCTCAGAAGGAAGTTACGATATGAGCGCCTGGAGCGAGTCGGCCCTGCGCCGGCGATCTCGCCGACCCAGAAGGCGAAGCCGGCCGGGTCCGGGGCCCGGTCGAGCATGCCCCTGTAGGTCATGATGACGTCCACGGCCGGGGTCGAGTTCCGAATGAATTCCAGCGATTCGGAGAACGCCACCATCAGGTCACCTCGAGTGACCCCGGGCCGCTGGATCCGGTCGACCCAGAACGTGAACCCGTCGATGTCCGGTGAACGGAGCAGGACGTTGTTGTAGACCAGGGCGATGAACTGGGCGTCGTTCAGGTTGCCGTAGGTGTTCCCGAACTCGTCGGAGTTGGCGAAGTCGGCCGCGATGTTGTTGAGCCGCCGCCGTTGCGGACGCCTCCGGTCCAGTAGTCGAAGCCGGCCCGATCGGGCGACCGGTCGAAGAACGCCAGGTAGAGACGAGCGATCGCTCGCCGCGGCCGGAACTCCGGTGAGATCATGAAGCTTTCGATCAGGATTGGACCTTCATTGCGATCGGCTCCCAGTATTCCCTTCCAGTACGCGAGGCCAGCCGGGTCAGGTGGGCGGCCCAGGAAGTCGGCGTACTGCTGGGTCAGGAGGTCCTCGGCGGAATCAAATGGCGAGAACACTGTTTCGGCTTTGAAGCTAGAGGACTCCCCGGCCAGGCTCTTGCCGCCCGAGTTGATCGCCCGGACCTGAGCGACGTATGTCCCTGGTTCGATGTCGGCCAGGACGACGGACCGGGTACCGCTGCTCACAGTCTCCACGACCGTTCCGACCGTCACTTCGTATCCGGTGAGAGCGGTGTTGCCCACCGACAGTGGCGGATCCCACGTGATAGTGACCGTTTGGAAGTTCGCCGATCCGGACACATTGGTGGGCGCCGACGGAGCGGTGGAGCCAACCTCCACATTCACTGCCGCTCCTGCGCCTAGCCCTTGACCGTTTCTGGCCGAAACAACAACCGTGTAGATCGCCGGCGAGCGGCCGTCGAAGCGAACCGAGCTGGTTTCGGCGCCGACGTCTTGGGTCTCCAGAACTGAACCGTTCAGTTCGAGCCGAATCGAGTATCCAGTGAGGGTCAGATTGCCGTTCGACGCAGGCGGTGCCCAGGTCGCGATCACCGAGGACCCGTCGGCAGCGGCGGCAAGGTTCCGAGGCGCAGACGGTGTGGAGAACACTGAGAACTCGAGGCTTGTTCCTGTTGGGCCCGGACCAGCGGAGTTGGTGGCCGTCACCGATGCCGTGTAGTTCCCGGCACCGACAGCAAACTCAGCTGAGATGGTTGAGACCGTCTGTGACGCGCCGTTGGACAGTGACACGGTGTAGCTGAGGGCAGGATCACCACCATCGTCGGGTCGATTCCAACTCACACTCACCGTTTGCCCACTGACCGACGCAGTCACACTCCCAGGTACACCGGGCGGCACGATCGGCACCTCGATGGTGAATGACTCCGGACCTGCTGCGTTACCAGTGCCCACACCGTTGATGGCCGCCACCGTGACGGTGTAGGTGCCAGGAGACAGATTAGGGAACGAAGCCGGCGACGAAGACACCGTGCTCACCGACCCATTCAGATTCACCTGATAACCGGTGATGGGCGAACCATTGTCCGCCGGCGCAATCCACGAAACCGCAACACCCAGTCCGGTCGCAGTAGCTGTTAGATCACTTGGCGTACCAGGCAAAGCGGCAGGAGCTTGCACCGTGACCGAGTTCGTGTTTGCACTCCCACCCTCACCAGCCAGATTCGAGGCTGTGATCGTGGCCGTGTAACTACCGGCGGGAACATCAGAGAACGAAACGGAGGTCCCCGTCGTGCTCTGCGGAGTCAACGCACCCAAGGTGATCTCATAGGTGATGTTCGGATCGCCACCATCATCAGCAGGAGCAGACCACGACACCGTCACCGTCTGGTCTGCGACAGTGGCCGATGGACCCTGTGGAGCACTGGGCGTTCCGATGGGAGCATCCACAGGAAACGAAGCACTCTGACCAGCAGCCGACGTGCCACCCGTATTCGACGCCCTTACCTCGGCGACATAGGAGCCCGGCGCCACATCGTTGAAGGTGATTTGGGTCGACTCCGTATCGCCGGACTCTGCGCCGAATGACACCAGATACAGGATGTCCGGATCGCCACCATCATCAGCCGACCCAGTCCACGACACAGTCACCGACTGACCAGACACATCAACCAACACACCCGTAGGCGCCGACGGAGCCGACACCGGCGAATCCACCGTAAACGAAGCACTCTGACCAGCAGCCGACGTGCCACCGGAGTTTCTCGCCGTGACACTCGCCGTATACGTTCCCGGTGTCACATCTGGAAACGAGGACGACGTCCCCTGCGTCGAACCAAACTCCGAACCAAACGACACGTCGTAGGTGATATTCGAATCGCCACCATCATCAGCCGACCCAGTCCACGACACAGTCACCGACTGACCAGACACATCAACCAACACACCCGAAGGCGCAGACGGAGCCGACACCGGCGAATCCACCGTAAACGAAGCACTCTGACCAGCAGCCGACGTGCCACCGGAGTTTCTCGCCGTGACACTCGCCGTATACGTTCCCGGTGTCACATCTGGAAACGAGGACGACGTCCCCTGCGTCGAACCAAACTCCGAACCAAACGACACGTCGTAGGTGATATTCGAATCGCCACCATCATCAGCCGACCCAGTCCACGACACAGTCACCGACTGACCAGACACATCAACCAACACACCCGAAGGCGCCGACGGAGCCGACACCGGCGAATCCACCGTAAACGAAGCACTCTGACCAGCAGCCGACGTGCCACCCGTATTCGACGCCCTTACCTCGGCGACATAGGAGCCCGGCGCCACATCGTTGAAGGTGATTTGGGTCGACTCCGTATCGCCGGACTCTACGCCGAATGACACCAGATACAGGATGTCCGGATCGCCACCATCATCAGCCGACCCAGTCCACGACACCGTCACCGACTGACCAGACACATCCGCAGTGATGTTGGCCGGAACGCTCGGTGTGGTAGCGATCGTGGCCGAGCCGGAGGATCCGGGGCCTGTTCCATCAGTGTTCACGGCTGAAACGGTGATGGTGTAATCGCCAACACCCAAGCCGGTGAAGGATGCATTCGTTACGGTCACGGTTGTGCTGTCGGAGGCCGAGCCCGAGAGGGTCACCTCGTATTCGTCGATACCGACACCACCATCGTCGGTCGGCGGGGTCCACGACGCCGACACCGAGTCTGTTCCAGCGGTCACGTCTAGACCTACCACCGCCCCCGGGGCGGCTGCCGCGACGGGGGCTGCCCCGAAGATTACGAGTACTGCGGCCATGAACGGTATGAAGAACCGTTGGATTGGACTGAACTTGAACACGGTGGGTGTCTCCGGTTAGCTGATGCGGCTGCGATAGACGCCGCTGTCAAAGATCTCTTGTATGAGGGCCAGACGACTGGATGGGCTGGCACCTATGGCGTTCAACCACCGTTGGAACTCCTGCGCAGTGGGACTCCTATCCAACATGGCGTTGTAGATAGCTGCGATTTGAACGGCGGGATTGCTATTCCGCACGAACTCAGCGGAGTCGGAGAACAGCACCATCATCTGGCCACGTGTCAGACCGCCCCGCAGTTGGCGGGTCCAGTAGTTGAAACCGGCCGCATCGGGTGTGCGAATCAGAACGTTGTTGTACACGAGCGCCACGAAGTCCCGATCCGACAACGATCCGTACGTGAGCCTGAACTCTGCTGAGGCCGAGAACGAGTCAGAAACGGCGTTCAGCGACTTGCCGTCTCTCTTCAACACGTCAACCCAGTAGTTGAGACCACCGTTGTCTGGCAGCCGGTTGAAGTACGCCAAATACAGCCGGATCGCCTGATACGAGGGCAAGAACTCGGGCGCTCCCATCATTGCTTCGATGACGGCAGGACCGTTGGAGCCGTCGGCCGCGGTCTGGGACAACCAGAACTGACGGCCGACGTTGTCGGCGCTTCGGCTGAACAGGTCTTCGTACTGTCGATCGACGAAGATGCGGGAATTGCGGAACGGACCGACCGTTGGTTCGGGCGGGCCTGCGATATCAACCCGGGACGACGCCGCTGGTCCTTCACCTACCTTGTTGATTGCGGACAGGTAGATGGTGTGATTGCCAGGGTCGAAGTCTTCCAGGACCGTGGATCGATCTCGAGATCCGAGCCGTCGCACGAAATTGGGTTCGACTCGCAGCACATAACTCGTGATGGCGGTTCCGCCGCTGTCCTTGGGATTTCTCCATTTCACCACGATCGAGCCTTGGTCATCGACCGAGGTTTGCAGATCTCGAACGGCGCTCGGGGCGGTGAGGTCCTCACCGATTCGAACCTGGTTCGATCGACCCCAGGGACCCCAACCGTGTTTGTTCCGAGCGCTGACTTCGGCCGAGTACAACCCATCATCGAGGTTCTTGATCCGGAGTTCACGTTTGGTTCCCACGCTGTAGGTGCGACCGTTCACTCGCACCCGGTATTCCTTGATGCTGGCGTCGCCATCGTCGGCCGGTTTGTCGTAGGTCACCTCCAGGTCGTCGCCGGACCTGACACGCAGCCGGATATCGGTGGGCACAGAAGGTGTGGTCTCGGCGCTTACCGGAGGCGCGAGGAGCACGATCAGGAGCAGTGCAAAAATCGGTACTCGCGCCAGAACTCGCCAAGTTCTCATTAGTCCTCCCACCGCGGCATCGCCTCGCAGCCGTCGATCAATGGTAGGTCCTGTGGGCTAGTCGAGCCACTGACGGGGCTGCGCGAGGGGTGATTTCACCCAAGGATTACCACCGCCCGCGCGCATCACAACACGATTCCGTACTTCGCCCGGTATCTGATCGCGACCATCGGTTCCCGGACCGCAGCTGGCGGTGCCCAACCCGGCGTGGGCCCCGTCGATCCGTACCACGGTCGAGGTTCGCCACTTGATCTCGTGGTGATGGGTTGCGGCCGAGATGTCCTCATGTCGGGCGTGCAGCATCGAGACGTCGAATCGGGGACTACCCAGAATCAGCAACCCCCCGGCTGAATCGGCCGAGTTGCCATCGTGAATTCGGGCCCACCGCACGTCGGTGTGATTGCCCGATTCTTGGGGCCGCGTATAGGCGAAGTAGTTGGCGGCTGCGGTCGTGGAGTACTCAGCCAGCAATTCGCCGCCGACCCGGTCGCGATAGGTCTCGTGGGGCCCGGGACCGAACCACGTCAGGTGGTCAAAGCCGTGTTCGAGTTCGAGTTCGAGGCCAAGCCGCTGGTAAGGCGGCACGACACCGACAGGGGCCGTTTGGAAGTCGACACCGAGATCACCATTCGGCGCCACGTTCCAGGTGATGCGGACGATGAGGCGGTTGGCGAAGGAAAGCTCCACCACCAGCCCTGTGTGATCGATCGTCATCGGTTTGTGGATGCTCGGTTCGGGGTTCACCAGCCCTAGTTCGGTGAGGCGTGTCAACATCTGCTCGTCGCCGGAGAAGCTCCGGTCGTTGTCGGTTCCGGCCCGGCCGATGCCGATCCGGCTCCACATCAGAGGCAACTCCTCTCCACCGAGTGTGAGGGCGGTTGGGCGGCCATCCGGCGCGATCACCGCCAGGGTGTTGCCGCCGGTAAGGACTGCGCCGCCGTCAGAGCTCAGTTCAATCGAGGTTTCTCCGTCGGACTTGGCCGGCCGACCCGAGGTTGTTGCTCTCCCGGCGGGAAGGAACAGCTCATCAGTAGCACGTTCCACACCGTCGGGGTCGATGGCACCGAGCACGATACGAACGTCGGTAAGCGAGGAATCGATCCGTGACAGCTCAATCGGTAGTTCGATTTGTTTCACTTCGTGGGGGCGTACGGCCGGAGCCGAAATCGCACCGGCAGCCATTTCGGAATCGCCGGCGTAGATCGTCCACGTGATGTCCCATCCGGCCAGTGACATGTGATCCAGCCGATTGTGAACAGTGACCGCGCCCATCCCCACGTCGGCAAGGCGGAAGTGAACCGGTCGGTACACCCATCTCACGTGGGCAAGGGCGGGGTGGGCGGATCGGTCGGCGTTCACGAGCCCATTGATGTTGAAGTTCGCATCATTGGGTGTGTCACCGAAGTCGCCTCCGTAGGCCCACCACTGGGTTCCATCGGGTTCGGTACGGCGGATCCCCTGATCGACCCAATCCCAGATGAACCCGCCCTGAAGCCTCGGGGTCGAGTAGATCAGGTCCCAGTAGCGGTGCAGACCTCCGTTGCTATTACCCATGGCGTGGCTGTACTCACACATCACGACCGGTCGCTCATCGGCACGCGAGGACAGTTGTTCCAGTTCGGCCAGGCTGGGGTACAGCGGCCCGATCAGGTCGACGAGTTCGTCGTGCTCGGCCGGGTTGTAGGCCACGGGTCGGCTGGGATCGAGCTCTCGTAGTTCCTCCGCCATGCGCCGGTGATGTGGTCCGAAACCGGACTCGTTACCCAGTGACCACACCACAACACAGGGATGATTCCGGTCCCGCAATCCCATCCGTTTGGCCCTGGCCATGAACGACGCAGCGAACTCGGGATCGAAGCTGGGATTGATGGGGTGCTCCACAAGCGCATGAGATTCGACGTTGGCCTCGTCATAGACGTAGAACCCCATCTCGTCACACATCGTGTAGAAACGTTCGTCGTTGGGGTAATGGGCGGTCCGGATCGCATTCACATTGCTGTCCTTGAGCAGCTGGAGGTCGGCCCTGAGGTCGGCGTCCGACTGGTGCCGTCCGTTGTCGGGGTCGTGTTCGTGGCGGTTGACGCCTCGGAACGTGATCGGGTTTCGGTTGACGAGCATCTTTCCTGCGGCAATCTCAACCGTTCGAATTCCAACACGCATCGTGCGGGCATCGAGCACACGATCGCCGTCGAGGAGCTCGATCTCGAGGTCGTAGAGGTGCGGCGTTTCCGCAGTCCAGAGCAAGGCGTCCGGGACCGTTTCCTCCAGTTCGACCCTTGAGTCAACAACCGCACCGGACAACTGAACCCCGCCGGTATCACCGCTACGGAGAGTCGCCCTGACGATACGACCCTCGCCTGCGGTGGTTTCAACCGCCAGGCGCACCCCCGCTTCCACTGCGGCGCGAGCCAACGTCAAGTTTGCGGTTTGGAAGAAGGCGTCGGTGATGGCTTCGGGGGGTTGGGGATAGAGCCAGATCGAGCGATGAATGCCCGCCATCCACCACATGTCCTGGTCTTCCACCCAGGTGCTCGCCGACCAGCGCTGCACTCGCAGGTTCAACAGGTGCTCACCGCCGGCTTCCACGTGATCGGTGAGATCGAACTCGGCGGGCAACCGGCTGTCGGTACTGAATCCGATGGGATGACCATCCACTGAAACCTCCAGCGTCGACTCCGCTGCGCCGACTCGCAGAATGATTCGCTGGCCGGCCCATTCCTGCGGGATCGACAGGATGCGGGCGTGATCGGCTCCTTCATCGGAGAGAGGAATGGCCGGATAGCCCTCAATCGAAAAAGGCATCTGCACATTGGTGTAGATCGGGATCCCGTAGCCGTGCAGAACCCACGATGTCGGCAAGTTGAGCGAGCTGCTGGGCAGACGGTCCGAAGGTGTAGGCGGGGCCTCACCCTCCCAGTACTGGAACGACCAGTCACCATCGAGACATATGGCCTCGGGCGGTACACCCAGACCGTGCATCCGCAGCCGCCCGTGTTGCACACGAGCGGGGTCACGGTGGTCAAAGCCTGGATTCATTGACTGAATCTAGGCGACGTGGGCCTCCTAGAGTATTTGACATGCAGCAGGGAGCGATGATCATCCCGGGCTCAGGCCATGTGTTGGTGGTCGGCCCGTTTGCGATGGTGCTTTCGGGAAGCGCCGGCGACGCTCAGGCCGCCGATGCTGCCTTCACTGCCATTGCTGCTCGACGAGGCTGGACCTTTGAAACTGTCGCTGATGCACTTCAGGAGCTTGTCGTTACCCGAGATCTGGCTGGCGTTGCCGCTGTTCTGACCGCTGGGACCGATCCAGTGGTGTTCGTCTTCGACGAAGCGATGGCCATCTATGACGGCTCGGCCCATGGCGGGGCAGGTCGGGACGAATGGGTCACCGACATGGTGTTGGGGCAGAACCTCGAACTTCGCCTTGCCGGGCAGTCCACGATGCCACCCCAACACGGGACCTCACTGCGCGATGGTCTCGTTCCCGGGGCCGGTCTCAGCCTTGAACTGGCGCTGGTTCCCGCTCCGACACAGACGGTGCCACCGCCCATTTACAATTCGCCTCCCCCGCCCTCCTTTGGTGCCGGTTGGGGCGCCGGGCCGTTGGCTCAATACGGCCATCAGCCGCCGCCCCCGACCCAGCGAACGCCGCCTCCGCCTCACCGGAGCGCCGGACGCGACGCACCGGGACGGGTCCACAACAGCCCACCACCGTCGCCTCCCGCATGAGTGGGGGTCAACCCCTTTCAGGGCGGGATCTGATGGCTCGCCGACCTAACCCAAGATCCACGCTTCGTTTCGATCGGTGCCTTCAAGTTCCCTGAATCGGTCGCGGGCCGCAGTTGCGGCCACCCGTAGGGCCCCTTCGGCATCGATGCCGTGCCGGCGAGCCAGCTCGGCCAGAGCCATCAAAGCGGTCGCAATACCCTCGTCGCTGATCTGGGCGTCCTGAACCTTCAGGCGCAGATCGGCGTCGCTGAGTTCGACCGGCCTGACGGCCAGACCTTTCTTCAGCAGCTTCTCCGTGAAGCTCAGCGCTGGCAGGCCTGCCGGAATGCCGTCCATTACTGACGCTCGTTGTTTCTCTGCCATCTTGGCCTGCTCCCACGTGGAGAGCACGGCTTCGGCGTCGGCAGCCACAGCGTCACCGAACACATGCGGGTGCCGCGAAACCAGCTTGTCATGAATTCCCCGGGCGACGTCAGCAATGGTGAATTGGCCAGCCTCGGTTGCAAGTTCGCAGTGGAACAGGATCTGGAACCACAAATCACCAAGTTCCTCTTCAAGGTCCATGTATCCGCCACCGGTCTCGGTGTTCACCCCATCGAGCGCCTCGAGCACTTCGTAGGTCTCCTCAAGCAGGTGACGACGCAATGACGCATGCGTTTGTTTCCGGTCCCAGGGGCAGTCGTGTCGCAACCGGTGTACGAGCTCCACGCTGCGCATCAGCTCCCCGGCTATCGGAGCGGTGATCTCCGGGATGTACAACGACGTCAGATGATCGGCATTCACTGTCCGGTCGAGATCCGACCACGCCACCTCGACAACCGCCTGATCGGGGGTACCGAGACGTTTAAGGATCACCGCCCGCTGATCGTCCCCGGCGTCGATGGCGAGTTTGATGTCGCTCAGGACCCGGTTGTTGTGGGAGTGGGCAACCAGTACCGGCCCTGACTCCCCCGCCGCAGCCGCGGTGAAGGTGTGGCCGTCGACAAGCCGCACGCCGGTCTCGATCGGATCGATGCCCAACGCCGCCCACGCCAGGTCGAGAAACGAGACCGCTCCGAGCACGGTGATATCGGCGTCGGCTTCCCGCAGATACTGGACGGTTCGTTCGAGAACCAGCGGCGAGCCGGGAACGGCGTACAGCACGTCGCCGTGTAACTCATTTGCCGCGATGAGGCGGGAAGCGATTTCGGCGTACACATCATCGAAGGTGTCGGCTCGTTCGTACACCTCGTCGAAGCTCTCGGCCCCAGCTACCAGGTACGCGGTGGGGTGTTGTGTGGTCCGCACATACCGGACGTCATGGTCGTCGATGGCGTCGAGGGTCTGGGTGGTGACGAGCCCGGGATCACCCGGCCCGAGCCCCACGATGGTGATCAAGACGACCGGGCCCTATCGGGCCACGCGAGCGTCGATGGGATCCCACTGACCGATTCTGGGGTCAACCAGAATCTCGGTCCTCGACTGGAGGTCGGTGTATGCCTCGAGGGCCAACTGCTGGGCCAACGAAGGATCGGCTGGTGCAGTGCCGCTGCCGTACACCAGGATCACATGCCAGCCGTATTGTGTTTCGACAGGACCGGTCACTTCACCTTCGGTTGCGGCAATGACAGCGTTGCGGAACTCGGCGACGGATCTGCCCGGATCCGAGCAACCAAGATCTCCTCCGTCGGGCCCGGTGGGGCCGGTCGACAGCTCCATGGCGAGCTCAGCGAAGTCTTCGCCGTCGGCGAGACGTTGTACCGCGGCGTCCGCTTCGGCCTCGGTCTCGAGAAGAATGTGTCGGGTGCAAGGAACGACCGTGTCGCCGCTCTGTTCGAATACCGACGAAAACACCGCCGGTTTCACTCGCTGCTCCGCCACAACCTCGAGATATTCGCTCACTCCGGCCTCGATCACGGCACGATCGGCCACGGGGTCCTCATTGGCGGAGATGATCCCGTCGATTTGGGCATACAGGGCGGCAATCTCAGCGTCGATCGCACCGGCAGGCACTGAGGCATTCTCATCACTGATGCCCTTGTCGAGAATCTTGATCTGAATGATGTTAGACAGGATGACGAGATCGAATGTGGCCGGCAGTCCCTGGTCGAACAGCAGCTCCACTGCTTTGGGATTGTCCCCAAGTTGCCCAACGACATCGGCCAGTTCTGAAATCGGAACCTCTGTAGTTGTGCCATCGTCGAAGTTGAGGATGGCGGCCGTCTCGATCCCAGTGAAATCGGGCGGTGAGTACTCTTGGCTCGGGATCTCCAGCGTCGAGGGCGGGGCGTCGGTTGTGGGGGCTGAGGTCGTTGCAGCTACGTCTGCTTCCCTGGACACTGCGCAACTCCCAGCGAGCACGGCGAAGACGGCGAGGACTAACACAAGGGGGGATGGCTTGGAACGCACCGATATAGCGTAATGCCGCAGAGGGCCAACAGTAGGCTCATCTCATGCGGGTTGTAGGAGTGCAGCATCGGATCGATTGGCACGACCCCGAGGCCACGATGGTCCGGGTCGCCCCACAGATAACTCGGGCGGTGGATGCGGGAGGTGACCTCGTTTGCCTCACCGAGATGTTCAGTACCGGATTCTCGATGGACACCGACACGGTCGTCGAACCGATCGGCGGTCCGTCCTCACGCTTCTTGGAGAACCAGGCGTCGAGCGCATCCGAGCGCGCCGGCCGAGCGGTCCATGTGGCAGCTTCGGTACCGATCTTCGACCCCGATGCCAGTCCCGACCTGCCCGTCAACCGTCTGATGGTCTATGGCCCCAACGGACTGGTTGGCAGGTACGACAAGCTGCACCCGTTCTCGCTTTCGGGCGAGGACAAGTACTACGCAGCTGGGTCTGACCCCCTCACCATCACGATCGAGGGAGTGAGGGTGAGCTTCTTGGTCTGTTTCGACCTGCGATTCGCTTACGCGTTCTGGGATCTGGCCCTCGAAACCGACCTGTTCGTGGTGCTGGCCAATTGGCCCGCCAGCCGTCGGTTGCATTGGCAGACCCTGCTGCGCGCTCGGGCGATCGAGAACTTGGCCTATGTCCTGGGTGTCAACCGGATCGGCGACGACGGAAACGGATTTGGTCATGCCGGTGACACGATGCTCGTTTCACCCCGCGGTGAAACGCTGGCCAGCGCGGCCGAAATCGAAACGCTGGTCCTGGGTGACCTCGATCCGGTCGAGGTCAACACCACTCGGGATCGGTTCGGCTTTCTCAACGACCGTCGCAAGTAGCCACTCTCGAATCCGGTTTCTACGGTGGAGTGGAAATCACCGTGACTTCCGATCTCAACACCCTCGCCGAATCCGCTCGTGGCCACGTCGCTGCGCTTTGCTCAGTCGCGCCGGATCGGCGTCCTGGCAGCGATGGCAACCAGCAGGCCACCAACTACGTGGAGGAGATCCTGAACGGTGCCGGCTGGACCACAACGTCACAGAAATTCGAATGTATTGACTGGCGGACTGATGGCGGAACCTTCGAGGTCGCCACGTCCTCCATCGAGATCGACCCCAGCCCCTACGGTCGACCCGTCGACACTTCCGGACCGGTGAGAATTGCCTGCACTCTCGACGATCTCTCCAATTCCGACTTGAGCGGCGCCGTGCTTATCGTTGATGGCGAACTGTCGGCAGAACCGTTGACCCCTCGGGGCTACCCCTTCTACGAGAACCAAGGTCACGTGGAAATCCTTGATGCCCTGGAGAGCGCCCAGCCGGCCGCGATTGTTGCTCTTACTGGTGTGTACCCCGAACTCTGCGGCGCCGTCGATCCCTTTCCCCTTATTGAGGACGGTCGTTTCCCAATCCCTGTGGCCGCCATAGGTCGCCAGGACGGCAGATCGATCCTCGGGGCCGAGGGACGCATCGCACACATCACCCTAAGATCGGAACGGCGACCGGCCAGGGCCCGCAACATCAGTGGAACCCGGGGACCTCAGGACAATCGGATACTTGTCATTGCCCACATCGACTCCAAACCGGGCACCCCCGGAGCGCTCGACAACGCCTCGGGTGTCGCAGTCCTTCTTCTTCTCGCCGAACTCATGGCCAACCAGCCAACAGACATGCCAGTAGGTGTCGAACTACTAGCCGTGAACGGCGAGGATAACTACGCCGCTCCGGGGGAGGTGGCATGGCTCGATGAACACGGTGATGGGCTCGCAGACATCCCGCTGGTGATCAACATCGACGGGGCTGGTTACCGGCACGGCACGACAAGCTTCTCTACCTACAACCTCAACCCGGAAGCCGACGCATTCGTCAAGGCCCAGTTTGTGCGGACTCGGCTACAACCGGGACCGGTCTGGTATCAGAGCGACCATGCCATATTCGCCATGAGGGGGCGGCCCGCCTTGGCAATCACATCCGAGCCGCTCGCCGACATCATGGCCACTGTCTTCCACTCCGCCGCCGACACACCTGACCAGGTCGACCCCGACCAGCTCGCACATGCGGCGCTCGCCCTGGCGGAACTTGTCAGCGCTTGGCCCTCGTCCATGGGCTAGCCACAGCGGCATCAGTCGATGGTTTTGGCGAGTTCGGAGTTGGCGAACCGGATCCACTCCGGTGCGATCCGGGGCAGGTCGAGAAGCTCAGCTGCCGCGCTTTTGTTCCCGGAGGTAGATCAGCGCAACCTCGCTGACCGACATCGTCGGTTCGGACTCGGGCATCACAATGATCTCATCGCCGGAGCTGACAACGCCCTCGGTAATGATCCGCATGTATGCACCCCAGCGAAGCGAGTTTCGGAACTCCTCCACGATGTCTTGGTCGTCATGCCGCAGCCCCAGTTTGAAACATGGAGTACGCGGACCGGCTACTTCCAAAACGGCAGAACCAACGGCCCATCGATCGCCGATGTGCGCCCCGGAGACATCGATGCCGTCGACAGTAAGGTTCTCGCCCATGGCGCCGGGCAGCACGATCCGCCCGTACTGCGAACGCCACCATTTGGCGTCGTCAGCGGCATAGACGTAGACCGCTTTGTGCTGACCGCCGTGGTTTTCGAGATTGGCGATCTCATCGCCTTCCACAGCATGGTCACGCAGAGCCACCGGGCCGTTTACCGGGTTCTTCCAGATACCGGTACGGGTTGTGCGTCCGTTGTGCATCACTTCGCGCACAGGTCCAACGTTGATCGAGATGACGGTTGGGGTCATCGCCGCATCCTAACGACCACACCGCTCCGCAGATGGACTTGGATGTAGTCCTTCTCTGGCTAGTCGCTGTCGGAGCGAGCAGCGTCGGAGCGAGCAGCGTTGGATCGGCGACGGTGGCGGGCGGCTGCTCCGAGTTCACCGAGGTTGCTGATGAACAACACGCCCGCCGCCGTCGCAGCGAGTGCGCCGATTGCAAACCGTCCAACGGTGAAGACCCCGCCCACGGCGAAGGCGAAGAAGCCGATAACGAGGGCGAAGACGACGCTCAATCGGACGAACGCTTGGAAGCGACGACGAGCCAGCTGCTCGGCGAGGATTACTGCGATGGCAACAACAAGGGTGAAACCGGCGACTGTGAGCGATTCGAAGACAAGCACGGCGGCTATGGACAACAAGATCAGGGGGATGCTGACGACGCTCCAAAACGTGAGGATGTAGCCCGTCTCCGCCGGCGGCGGCAGCGGCACGGCCGGATTGTTGAGGTGCGCTCGATAGTCCAGGCCGATGGTGTCACCGGCGTTGATTCGTCCACGGAGATCACCCAGTTCGCCTCGTTGACGCAACAGTTCGGTCAGTTGTTTGGCCTCCTCGGCCATATCCTCATCGGGCTCGGTTTGGGAGGAAAACGGAAGCTTGCGGGATGAACGGGCGATTTGGCTGTCGAGGTCTTCGAGCACTTCGCCGAGCCGATCATCGGTCACCTGGCGGCGCATCGCCGACGGTGGCGGGGTCCCGTGCAATCCAGCGAAACCAACCGGATCAGCCCATGAGACTCGCACCTCAGCGTCGCGGGTGAACTTTGGCCCTCCCGGACCCCGCTCACCCTCACCAGGGTCATGAGTATCGAGGCCCCAGAGGCCACGGAAACGCCCCACCCAGTCCAGCTGATCATCCAGCTCTCTGACGTCCCATACCCTGGCGTCGAGCCCATCAGCGGTGGCGGTGTCGACGAAGGGCGCACCGAAGGCCGGACCGAGCCCGCGTTCTGCGGCCTGATCCTTGATGCGCAGCGCCCCCTGAGTCCAACGCTGAAGCCTCAGCAGCCAACGAAGCCCCGGCACGTCGAGCCGAGTGACGTAGTCGCCGGGCCGAAAGTACAGGGCGTGGGAGCCGGCACCAGCGTGAAGCACAGGCCGGGCATCCGACACGACCAACTCGGGATCGTTCCAATGGCGACGTAGGTTGGCGCCGGAGATGTCGTGGCTTGACGCTACAACCCACTGGGGCGATCCATCCTGTGGATCACAGTAGATCCATGCCTGCTCCCAATCGCCTTCGTGGTCGTTGAGACCGCGGTAGCTGCTGCGCCAGTCGTTGAACAGGTAGAAGTAGGCGTAATGCAACACCAGCCACTCCCCGGCCATCACTGCACGGGCGTAGGTGACCGGGACCTTCTTGTGCAGTCCGAGACGATCGGCCTTGAGTACCGCGGCGGTGACAGTTCTATTCGGAACCGTTGGTCGAATGATATGGATGAGTCGGTAGATCGCATCGAAGACCCGACCGAACAGACCGACTCGACCCAATCGAGGCGACAGCAACTTCCTGGCAATCCGCTTGGCCTCTTCCCCCACCACGGCGCGACGCTCCTCATCGCTCACAAACCGCAAGTAGTAGTCACCCAGGCCATCACCCAACCGTTCCAGTGACAACCGCCCTTGGGCCAAGACTTCACGGTCGTCGTGCATCAAGGCTGACGATCTCACGAAACCGTCCACTTCGGTGGGAAAGAACAGCTCGCGAGCATCGAAGCGCACGATTGGGCAATGCCGCCGCAACAGTTCAGCGTGATCTCGAGGTGTCACCCCGCTGCTGTCCATTGGATTCACAATAGATCCCGTTTGGCGATCCCCATATGCACCCGTCGGCGGTAGTTAGACCTCGTGCAGCGCTTTGCTTATGTCGGCTACAGCTTGTTTCGCGTCGCCGAACAACATCAGTGTGTTGTCAGCGGCAAAGAGAGGGTTGGGAATTCCGGCGAAACCGGGCGACAACGAACGTTTGATGACCACGACGGTCCGGGACTTGTCGACATCCAGAATCGGCATTCCAGCAATGGGTGACTCGGGGTCCTCCCGGGCGACCGGGTTCACCACGTCGTTTGCTCCGATCACGATCGTGATGTCGGTCTGGGGAAACGTCGGATTGATCGCATCCATTTCGATGAGCTTCTCGTAGTCGATCTCGGCCTCGGCGAGGAGCACATTCATGTGACCGGGCATCCGGCCCGCAACCGGATGGATGCCGAACACCACTTCAGTGCCGTTCTGCTCCAACGCCCTCGTCGAGGTCGCGTACCGCATGTTGAGCCTGAGCGACCGCCAGACCGTACCCAGGCACAATGGCAACTCGCGAGGCAGTATCCAACAGTAAGGCAACCTCATCAGCGGTTGTTGAGGTGACCTTGCCGGCGTACACCTCGTCCGAGTCGGCGCCCCCAGACGCCACCGGCGCCTCGGAGAACAGCACATTTACGAGGCTGCGGTTCATCGCCACACACATGATCTGAGTGAGAATTAGTCCCGACGCTCCAACCAACGAACCGGCGATGATCAGCAGGCTGTTTCCGAGGGCGAATCCGGTGGCGCTGGCGGCCAGACCTGAGAGTGAGTTGAGCAGGGCGATGACGACGGGCATGTCGGCGCCACCGATCGGAACAACGCCGGTAACGCCCAGAACCAAACCGATGCCGACAATGGTTGTTATCAACACGATCGAGGTCGGTGCGCCAAGCATTGAAACCGACAGCACAACACCAGCCACGAACAGCAGGCCGTTCAGTACCGGTATTCCAGCGAAGCCGAAGGACCCTAGGGTTTCGCGCAACTTGGCCCACGCCACCAACGACCCGCTGAAGGTTACCGCTCCGATCAGCGCTGTTGCAGCTGCGGCCAGGGTGAAGGTTGTTGTCGGATCGGTTCCTACTTCTCGGATTTCCAGGAACGAGGCCCCCACAACCAGTACCGACGCAACACCGCCGAACCCGTTGAACAAGGCTACGAGTTCGGGCATTCCTGTCATCTGCACTCGCGTTGCCAGGAGTCCACCGACGACAGTGCCCACGATCAATCCGATCGCCAGCTGCCAGAACGACGAAAATACGATTGTCGGTCAGGGTGACCACAACCGCTACGAGCATGCCGGTGGCGCCGAGGGCGTTTCCTCGAACCGCCGTACGTGGCTTGCCCAGACCCTTCAGGCCCAGAACAAACAGGACCGCTGCGACGATGTAGCCGGCCTGGATGAGGTTGCTGGGTGCGACCATCAACGTTTCTGTTTCTTCTTGGGACTGAACATGCTGAGCATGCGATTGGTCACAAGGAACCCGCCGACCACGTTGATGGTCGCCAGTGCAACCGCTCCAACGCCAAGCCAGGTGGCCAACGTCGTTTGCTCGGCTCCTGCGGATACGACCGCACCGATGAGAGTGATCCCGCTGATCGCATTGGAACCGCTCATCAATGGTGTGTGCAGAGTTGGCGGCACTTTGGAGATGACTTCGACGCCCAGAAAGACGGCGAGCACGAACAGGGTGAGTGCGAAGAGAAACGTCACTGCTGGTCCCCCGAGAGCTGGGCGATGGCCTCGATTACCCGGGGATGCACAACGATTCCACCCCTGGCGACGAGCGTGCCGGCGGTGATTTCGTCGTCGGTGTCGATCATCAGATCCCCGTTCTCGTCGGTGAGGTGTTGGAGGAGAGTGACCACGTTGTTGGAGAACATGTGGCTGGCCGATGCGGCCGACCGTGAAGCCAGGTCGGTTGGGCCCAGGATGGTGACTCCATGGTGGTCAATTTCCTCATCGGCTTGGGTAAGTGTGCAGTTTCCGCCACGTTCGGCTGCCAGATCCACAATCACCGAACCCGGTCTCATTTGGTCAACCATCGGGGTCGTGACGAGTTCAGGGCTTTTGGCTCCCGGAATCGCGGCGGTGGTTATCAAGATGTCGGCCTCCGCTACGTAGGGACTGAGCATTTGTTGCTGATGAAGATTCATGTCCACGCCTTGGTCCCTGGCGTAACCTCCAGAATCCTCCGACTGTGCGGTATCGAGGTTGAGCCTGATGCTCTTTCCACCTACCGATTCGATCTGTTCGGCGGCTGCGGGACGAACGTCGTATGCCTCCACTACCGCACCGAGCCGCTTGGCGGTGGCGATGGCCTGGAGACCAGCGACTCCGGCTCCGAGTACAACGACTCGAGCGGCCGGAACCGTTCCGGCCGCGGTCATCAGCAGCGGGAACATCTTGGGGAGTCTCGTGGCAGCCAACAGCACGGCCTCGTACCCCGCAACGGTTGCCATCGACGACAACACATCCATGCTCTGAGCTCTGCTGATCCGCGGAATCAACTCGAGGCTGAGAACCGAAGCACCGGTTGCCGCCAGCTCCGCGGCTTCGGCAGCCCGCCAGAGCGGGTCAACCAAACCGACCACTGTGTGCTCAATCCCAACACCGGACCGAACAGCGTTGATCCCCACGACTACCCCAGGCTGCCCCAAGGCCATATGAGGTTCGACCACCGTGGCGCCGACAGCGCTGTATGACTCATCTCTGAACCCCGCCGCTTGTCCGCACCCTGCAGTCGCTGTCACGTCGTGGCCGAGCTTCACAAGCTTGTCCGCGCCGCCTGGTGTGAGCGCCACACGCTTTTCGCGGACGGCTGTTTCTTTCACAACGGTGATATGCACTGGCTGGCAGGCTACCTGTCGGGGATCGATCAACGCCGAATTGGGGCTGAGGCTTAGTCGTCGGCCTCTTCAGGAAACATCGTGTCGATGAATGTGAGAATGTCCCTGGCCAGATCCTTGGCCAACGACTTGAGCCCAACCTGAACCTCGCCGCCCTCTGATCCGTAGTCGCCCGGTTTCCAGACACCGTGTTTGAACAGTCGTTTGAAGCGGATCTCCTGGCTGATCTTCATGTCCACCGGACCCATCTTGGCCGTCCATTTCGGAGCTCCTAGGCCAGGCCCCTTCACGACCACCAGGTCTCTCATCCCGACCCGGATCATCTCCGCCCGAACCCGAGCCACATCGAGCAGCTGCACGGCAACTTCGGGAACAGGACCGTAGCGATCCTGCCATTCGATGGTGATGTCGTCGACCTCGGACTGGTCGTGACGGCCGAAAGTCGACGGTAGGCCTCGAGGCGTTGCGAGCCGCCGGGGATGTAGTCGTCGGGGATGAGTGCGTCGACGGGAAGGTCGATCTTCACCTCGACCGGGGGTGTGGTTTCGACGCCGTTCAGTTCGTTGACCGCCTCGTTGACCATCTCGCAATACAGGTCGTAGCCGACGGCGGCGATATGGCCGCTTCTGATCCTTGCCCAGACAGGTTGCCGGCCCCCTGATTTCGAGGTCTCGCATGGCGATCCGGAAACCGGAACCAAGTTCAGTGGCATCACCGATCGTGCGCAATCGTTCGTAGGCCTCCTCGGTGAGCGAGCCTTGGGTCGGGTGAACAGGTAGGCGTAGGCTCGCTGGCCGGAACGACCGACACGGCCACGCAGCTGGTGCAACTGACCCAGCCCCAGGAATTCGGCGCGGTCGACCACCAGCGTGTTCACGGTCGGCATGTCGATGCCCGACTCGATGATCGTGGTGCACACGAGGACGTCGTACCGGCCGTCCCAGAACTCCATCACGATCGTCTCGAGGCTGGCTTCGTCCATTTGTCCGTGGGCGACCGCCACCCGGGCCTCCGGGACGAGTTCGCGGACCTTCGTGGCGGTGTGTTCGATGCTCTGGACGCGGTTGTGGACGAAGAAGACCTGGCCCTCACGGAGCAACTCTCGGCGGATCGCCTCGGCGACCGCCCGTTCGTCGAACTCACCGACGTAGGTGAGGATCGGCTGACGATCGGCTGGAGGGGTGTTGAGGATCGGATAGGTCCCGGATTCCGGTGAGGCTCATCTCGAGCGTCCGTGGGATCGGTGTGGCGGAAAGGGTCAGCACGTCGATCTCGGTGCTGAGCGTCTTGATCAGTCTCTTTGTGTTTGACCCCGAAGCGCTGCTCCTCGTCGACGATCAGTAGACCGAGACGAGGGAACGAGACGTCCTCGGACAGGAGTCGGTGGGTGCCGATCAGAACGTCGACCTGGCCGTCGCGGACCTCGGTGGCGATCCTGCGGGCTTCGGCCGGGGTGAGAAAGCGGCTGAGCATCTCGACCCGTATCGGGTAGGGGGCGAACCGGTCGGAGAAGGTCTGGAAGTGCTGCGATGCCAGCAGGGTCGTCGGCACCAGGATGGCCACCTGCTTGCCACTCTGGACCGCTTTGAACGCAGCCCGTATGGCGATCTCGGTCTTTCCGAAACCGACGTCACCGACGACCAAACGATCCATGGGGGTAGTCGATCTCCATGTCATTCTTGACCTCGTCGACGGAGGTGGCCTGATCGGGTGTGAGCTCGTAGGGAAACGCTCCTTCGACCTCGGTCTGCCAGGGGGTGTCGGGCTCGAAGGCGAGTCCCGGTGTCGAGAGACGCTGTTGATAGAGGACGACGAGTTCTTGTGCGATTTCGTTGACCTCGGATCGCACCCTCGACTTTGCCTTTGCGAAGTCCTATCCTCCCAACCGGTGCAGCGTGGGCGAGTCGCCACCGCTGTAGGGGCGGACGAGATCCATTTGGTCCGAAGGAACATACAGCTTGTCGTCACCTCGATACTCCAAGAGCAGGTAGTCGCGACTGTGCCCACCTATCGAACGGTTGACCAGCCCGGCGAAACGCCCGACGCCGTGATGGTGATGCACAACGTAGTCGCCAGGATTCAGTCCCTCGAAGAAACCGTCACTCTGCCGCTTGGAACGTGGGCGCGCCCTGCGGTGGGATCGACGGCGCCCGGTGAGTTCGGCCTCGGTGAGGACGGCGATTTTCGCGTCGGGCAGCACAAACCCCCGCTCCATGTGTTCGACGACGACGTGGACACCCGGGCCGAATTCGTCGGGTAGTGCCTCTTTGTGAACCTTGGGTGCGACGCCGAGCGCTGAGAGCCGTTCGCTGAGCCGGCCGACCGTTCCCGCTCCTTCGGCGCATACCACGACAGTGCTGCCGTTGGCCGATAGATGGGCGATCCGGTCGGCCATCTGCTCGGCATTGGTATCCCAGCCACCGGCCTCAATCGTGGCGACGTCGGGGCTATCAGGCACCGGCATCATCGAGACAATCGGTGCGGCCGTGTCGGACAGAACCCGATCGAATTCAACGTGCAAGTGGGGAAACACGACCTCGGCCCCAGGAGCTTCACCTTCGGCTGCCCCCCAGGTGCGAGCCAACGTCGAGGCCAGATCGATCTCCTCGGCCATGAGATCGGCGGCGCGGTCCCTCATGCGTTTAGGTTCGAGCAAGACCACCATGGCGTCAGGACCCAGCAGATCGGGTAGGACGCGGGTGCTGTCGGTGAGCCACGGCATCCACGATTCCATCCCATCGAAAAGTTCACCGTCGGACAGGCGCTGCCATTGCTCACGTCCCCACGGTTCCGAAGCCATCAACCCTTCGGCGCGCTCGCTCACCCGGTCGCTGATCAAGAGCTCTCGACACCCGTGGATCTCCACCTCGTTGATGTCTACGTCGCTTCGCTGGGTCGCAATGCTGAACGTAGTGAGCCGGTCAACTTCGTCTCCCCACAGATCGATTCTCACACCGGTGTCGCCGGTTGAGGGGAAGACGTCGACGATCGACCCTCGGATGGCGGCCTCGCCACGGTGCTCCACCTGGGGTTCACGTCGATAGCCGATTTCGACGAGTTGCTGCATCAAGTCTGTGGGATCGATGATGTCGCCGCCGCCGATGATGATCGGTTGGGCATCAACACCCTCTGGGCCAAGGCGCTGGATGAGCGCTCGAACCGGGGCGACGACGACCCGAGGTGCCGAGGCGGGGTCGGACAGTCGCCACATGGTCTCGAGTCGACGACCCATGGTCTCGATGCTGGGACTGATCCGTTCGAAGGGCAGGGTTTCCCACGCAGGAAACAGTGCGACCTCGGACTCCCCGAGGAGCACCCCGAGGTCGCGGTAGAGCCGGTCGGCTTCGGTGCTCGTGGGGACTGCGACCAGGACGGGTCGGCGATCCGATCCGGTTGCGAGAGCGGCTATCGAAGGCGCCCAGCCGGGTTCAGAAACGGCCAGTACACGGGTGGAGCGACCGATGATCCGGTCCATCGCCGGAATTCGAGAGAATCTCTCGATGAGAGGACCGAATCCGGCGATCCCCTGGTCAGTTGCCGTCGTCAGGGCGGCTCTCCTCGGCACGACGGTTGATAGCGTTCATGGTTTCATCGACTCCATCGCGCACGATGAGTTCGATCGCTTCGGACGCGTTGGAGATAGCGGTGTCGAGCACGGTGCGCTCGGTCTTTCCCGGCCGCTTCAGAACGAAGTCCCGGGCAATTTGGCTCTGGGGCGGCTTGCCAATCCCGATTCGCAACCTCATGAAGTGGCCGCTCCCCACGTGCGAGGAAACCGACCGCAGGCCGTTGTGGCCGGCCAGCCCACCACCCTGTTTGAGCTTCAACCGACCGACCGGGAGGTCGATCTCGTCGTGCACGATAAGGAGCTGGTCACCGTCGGTGATGCCGTATCGCTTGCGAAGCATGCGGACCGACTCACCAGAGTTGTTCATGAAGGTTTGTGGAAACGCAAGCACGACCCGCTTCTGGCCGATACGGATCTCGCTGACGAGAGCGCGCTCCTTGCTCTTTTTGAGCTGCTCGCCGTAACGGGCTGCGACCCTGGCGACCGCTTCGGCTCCAACGTTGTGTCTCGTGCCTTCGAACTCAGCCCCGGGATTGCCAAGGCCGACAACCAGCAGGTCAGCCGGTGTGCCTCGACGCGATTCCCCATCGTGTGATCGACCCAAGCGAACCACGAGTGCGACTAATCCTGTTCGTCGTCGCTGGCTTCGGCCCCAGCGTCTCCGTCGGCCTCGCCCTCGGCAACCTCGTCGCCCTCTAGACCCTCTTCGGTTTCCTCATCCTCGACTGCGGCACGGGGCACGACCGTGGAGACGACGGGGTCGTCGTCATCGACCAAGGTGGTGACACCAGCCGGCAAGTCAATATCGGAAACGACGACGTTGCGATCGGCCGTGAGGATCGAAATGTCAGCCTCGAGCGAGTCCGGAATCGCGGTTGGAGCACATTCGACCGTCAGGGAGAAGAGAATCTGGTCGATCAGGAGCCCGGCATTAATAGCCTCTTCAGCCTCGCCAACCATGTGGATCGGAATATCCACACTGATCGACTGCTTGGCGTCGATCCGAAGGAAGTCCACATGGATCGGTGTGCGCTGGACGGGGTGACGCTGGATCTCTTTGACCATCACGAGGTCATCGCTGCCATCCACGCTGAGATGGAAAACTGTGTTCAGCCCTGCCTCGGTTTTCAAAGCGTCGCGAAGTTCTGTGAACACAACCTGCACGTTGACTGGTTTCTCACCCAACCCGTAGAGGACCCCAGGGAGATTGCCTCCGCGGCGCAGCCGGCGGCTATGGGCCGAACCAAGCTCACGTGTGGTTTGGGCCGTGACGACCGTCTGCTCCATGGGGATCTACCTCCGACGCCGAGCGTTCCTGGCCCGGGACTTCTGTGATGCGGCGCCCACCTTGGGGCGACTGATCATGCTAGCTGGAGGATTGGAATATCAATCGTTGATCGACCGGAATGTGAATCATCAACGACCAGCGAGTTCGATCACCACACCGCTTCGATCAAATTGTTCCTCAATCCCCCGGTGAGGCGAGGGCCGCCAGGCCCGAGTGAGAACATCGACCGAAGAGGCCCACCGCCGAAACGACCCGGAGGGCCCCCGAGGGAATCATTGCTGGTTGAGGCCTCCGAAGATCTGGCTGACCGAGGTGTCTTCGAAGACTGCTCGGATCGCGTCGGCTAGAAGCGGTGCAACCGAGAGGATCTCGAGCTTGTCGAACTGCTTTTCTGGAGGAAGCGGGAGGGTGTCGGTGACGATCACATTGTCGAGCACGCTGTTCTTGAGCCGGTCGATCGCAGGACCGCTGAAGACTCCGTGGGTGGCCGCAGCCACCACCGACGCCGCTCCCCTTTCCATGAGGAGTTCGGCTGCAGAGCAGATGGTGCCTGCGGTATCGATCATGTCGTCGATCAGAACACAGCGCCGGCCCTCGACCTCACCGACAATATCCTTGGCCTCCACCTGGTTCTGCTTGCCCTTGAGTCGCCTCTTGTGAACGATGGCGAGATCGGCAGCGAGCTTCTGAGAATAACGTTCGGCTACTTTCACACGGCCGGCGTCGGGGGACACAACCACGAGATCTTCGCCGTATTGCTTCAGGCGGTTCACCAGCACCGGCATCGCGGTGAGATGGTCAACGGGGCCGTTGAAGAAACCCTGAATCTGACCGCTGTGAAGATCGACAGACACCAGACGTGACGCACCGGCAGCCTCGAAGAGATCAGCGATCAGTTTGGCGGTGATGGGTTCGCGCCCTTCACTCTTGCGATCCTGACGGGCGTAGGCGTAGCACGGCATCACGGCTGTGATCCGTTTGGCGGAGGCTCGCCTGGCAGCATCGACCATGATGAGATGCTCCATGACCGCATCGTTCAAGGAGCGGTCCTCAACAGAACCGTGGCTCTGCATGATGAACACATCCGATCCACGAATTGATTCGGCAAAGCGCACATGGGTTTCGCCGTTGGCGAACTGGCTTGGATGAGCCTCTGTCAGTTCGACGTTCAGGTGAGCAGCAACTTCAGCCGCCAGTTCTGAGTTGTGGCGCCCGCTGAACAGGTGCAGCTTTTTCTTCGTTACGGCTTCCAGCATGTTGTCTCCCAAATGTTCATGCGCCGCGGTTTTTTTGTGGATCGTCTGATCAGGCCTCTGCAGCATAGAACGGTCCGGTGACGGTTCTGTCAGGAACCTCTGCGCCGGGGCTCAAAGCTGCGTAGGGACCAACCTTGCACTGTTCGCCGATAGTCGCCAGTTGGCCCGTTGTAGATCTCACGACACTGCGTGCACCGACTGTGCAGTGGTCGAGGTTCGTGTCGGGTCCAATGTCGCAGCCCTCAGCGATGATTGTGTTACCGCTGAGAGAAACGCCGGGGTAGAGCGTGACGTCAGGGGATAGTTCTACCGTGGCGTCGACTCGGATTCGGGTGGGATCGATCATGGTGACCCCACGCGCCATCCAGAATCGGTTGGTGCGGTCCCGCAATTCTGCCTCAGCCACGGCCAGCTGAAGACGATTGTCCACCTCGTCAAATGGTTGGGCGGTGAATGTGCATGTTGCGACCGGGTGACCGCTATCGGCCAAGACCCCTGGCACATCCCTGAGTAGGTGGCGACCGCTGGTGGGATCTGGCAGCGTGCGGCGAATCGCAGGTGAAAGCAGTCCCCGGCGGATCATGTAGACACCGCTCGCAGCTTCAACGGGGTCTCCGATATCGGCATGCGTCGAGAGCACAATTCCGATTGGTCGGTTGTGTCGATCTCGTTGGATCTTGGGGACCCCGGCGGTGTCTGGAGCGGAAAACGTTGCGATAGTGCAGGCCGCCTCGCCATCACGGTGTTCATGAGCGAGCTGAGCGATTACCTCGGCGCTCAGAAGGGGCATGTCGGCGGGGACGATGAGTACATCGCCTTCGTCGTCGAATTCGTCGAATCCGCTCATGCCGATCAGAGCTGCCTCTGCGTTGCCTCGCTGCCGGGGTTGTTCCAGGAATCGTGTTGTGAGATTTTTCGGCGGTGAGTCCATGACGCGCTTGGAGATCCAGTCGCCGTCAGGACCGGTTACGACCACAGCCTCGCTGATCCCTGCCTCAGATATTGCCGTGAGAACCCACGAGAGCATCGGCCGGCCGCACAAGAGATGAATCGGCTTGGGCCGCTCTGAAACCAAGGGCGCGCCCGAGGCCGTCGCTATTACGAGAGCAGACACATCACCCTTCGCCATGATCTCAGGGTAACGGGTGAACCTGGCAAGGGTCCGACATGCTCCCTGATCCGAAAGAGATCAGCTCAAAACGCAAAGCGACCGAACCAAACGGGTCCGGTCGAAGAG
The DNA here is from genome assembly GCA_963751955.1 of uncultured Acidimicrobiales bacterium. GTDB lineage: Bacteria > Actinomycetota > Acidimicrobiia > Acidimicrobiales > SZUA-35 > JABDIY01. Next base: position 228,781 of record CAVVWM010000009.1, read on the forward strand.
CACTCCCGCCGGAGCGGTTCTACTTGTTGCGACGCTGAATGCGTGTGCGCTTGAGCAGTTTGCGGTGCTTCTTCTTGCGCATACGCTTCCGACGCTTCTTGATCAACGAACCCATAAGGCCTGCAAGGCTAACCGGAGCTGGGCCAGAAACGCTCAACGACCGGACAGAAAAGGTTGGTAACCTAGGCAATCCTCCGCAAGGTTTCTAGAAACGATTGCGGTCCCGGGTAGTTCAATTGGTAGAACACAGGACTTTGAATCCTGGCGTTGCTGGTTCGAGTCCAGCCCCGGGAGCCAATTGGTAGACAACTCCATAGCTTTGAATCCTGGCGTTGCTGGTTCGAGTCCAGCCCCGGGAGCCAATTGGTAGACAACTCCATAGCTTTGAATCCTGGCGTTGCTGGTTCGAGTCCAGCCCCGGGAGCCAATTGGTAGACAACTCCATAGCTTTGAATCCTGGCGTTGCTGGTTCGAGTCCAGCCCCGGGAGCCAATTGGCAGACAAAGAGAGCGATCGGCTGCGTTGTTTCGGCAAGTACGAATCGATGCGAGGTCTGATTCCCGAGCGCCGCAAGCGGCGCACCACGCTCCAAGCACTGCCCGATGCGCCGCTCGAACCAGAAGATGGCCCGCAGAGCGCTTCGGGCGACTGATCCTTACTCGAGCACGCCCAGCGATGAGGCCTTTGCAATTGCCTCCGCTCTACTAGCTACCCCAAGCTTGAGATAGATGTTCTGGAGATGGCGACGAACGGTTCGTTCGTTGTAGAAGCGCTGGCGGGCGAGTTCGACCACGGTCATTCCGGTGGCAAGCATCGACAGCATCTCTAGCTCGTGGGCATCGAGATTGGTTGGCACGGGTTTCTTGCCCTGGGCGGCGATGGATATCTCAAAGGCAGCCTGGCGCGGCATTCTCACCTCTCCATCGAGGGCGGCCAACATCACCGACACCGTGAGACCACTGGTGAGGAATGAATGGGCCGTCCCCGAAGCACCTGCGCTGAGCGCTCGAACATAACCCGCCGAATCGAGCCCGGGAAGTACCGCGATCGCCACAGTATTGTCATCGGCCGCAACCTCCTCGAGTCGCTGCCACCGGTCTTCGGTGTCGACCATGATCAGTACACAGCGACGGTTGGCTCGTGTCAGCACCTCGATGAGGGAGCGCCGTTCGGCTTCGGCGCCGACCGCTTCAGCATATGGAACAGGGCAACCCACAAACTCGAGCATTGGTTCAGCGTAGGGTGCTGAGAGTCCGCCTCTGATCATCGCCTTGGCCAGATCATCCCCACTGCTACCGACAACCCCGGGACGGCCCGATTCTTTGGTCGTCTAGAACGCTGACCAGTTGGCCGGAACTGTCTTCACCAGAACGTGGCCTGGCCCATGATGATGGCCCTCGACGAACCAGGTGCTACCGCTCCCGGCAAGCCGGGGAGTCTGACCGGTTGCTTCTCCAAGTTGATCCCTGAACTGGGCGAGCTCAGGCACCGCCTGCACGGCGGCGGGTTCAAGGTCGTTGCCGTTCTCACCGGTTGGTCCTCCCATCTGATCCCAAGTGCGGTACGCCAGTGGTGTGGGGCAACCGATTGGCGGTGTCAGCAACGTCAGATGACGAACCTCGAAGGGGAGCAGCTCGATCTTCTCGCCGATTCCTCGCACTCTGGCACGACCGCCAATGGTACAGAACGCAACGTCGGCACCGATTCCTGCCGCCGCCTCGAGATCGTCGAAGGCTGCCCACCGCAGCACAGCGCCGGCGTCGGCCGAACCGCCACCCAATCCTGCTTGGCTGGGGATCCTCTTGGTCAGACGAATTTCCGCCGTCCTCCCGGTGAGAGAGAGCGCTTTGGCGACCAGATTGTCCGAATCAAGCGGAACATCGGTGCCGGCGCCGACCATGGTGAGGCCTCCACCGTCCGGATCGAGCCACAGCGTGTCGTGCAGATCAACCGTGACCATTTCTGCATCTATGAGGTGGTAGCCGTTGTCCAGAACATCGGTGATTCGCAGACTGAGCGTGAGTTTGGCAGGTGCTGTAAGAAAGACCGGAGCCACGGCGACACTCTACCGTCACGCCAAATTGCAGCTGCCCGGACCCGGACTTCGATCGTCCGGGACAGGCTGGCATGGCGTGACTCATTGTTCTCAGAAGCGGATAGTCCGCTCCACTGAGTACAAGAGAGCACAAACCCCAATGATGGTTCCCGTCGCCGAGATCGGCCTGTTGATGATCGCCCTTCTCGCCCTTATCGCACCTGCCTTGATGATCTGGGCATTGGTCGACCTGCTGCAGCGTCCCACCGCTCAGTGGCAGGGCTCAGGCGACAGCAAGCTGATGTGGCTGTTGCTCATCATCTTTGTCGCACTCGTCGGTCCCGTGCTGTACCTCACCATCGGCCGCCGCCAACTCGAGAGGCTCGGCCCGATGGGCCCCCAACCCGGCTAAACCCTAGCTCAGAGCAAAGCGAGCACGCCCCACTGCTCGGGTGAGAGATTCTCTGCCCGGTCGGTGGGGGCGATGCCGGCGGCTGCAATTTCGTCCTCGGACAGGAACGCAGAGAGGCTTCGCCGCAGCATCTTTCTCCGCTGTCCGAAACCGGCACGTACCAGGGCTGCGTAGCGATCGAAGGGCGCATCGATCGGCAACCGCTCGTGCCGTTGAATCTTGAGCAATGCCGAGGACACCCGGGGCCGAGGAAGGAACACCGAGTTGGAAACGGTGTCGACCACCCGGGCAGAGGCCCAGTAGCTGAGCAGCACCGACGGAATCCCGTAGACCTTGGTTCCGCTGCTGGCGGCAAGCCGTTCGCCCGCCTCTTGCTGCACCATCACCAGCCAGTCGGTGAGCGTCGGTTGATCGCGCAGGAGATCTAGTACCAGCGGGGTTGAAACGTTGTACGGAAGATTGGCCACCACCTTCCAGCTTCCAGCGCCGAGCAACTCGTTCCAATCCACGTGCAGCGCATCGGCGTGATGAATGGTGACTCGGTCGATGAGACCCGCCGTCTCCATGACCTCACGCAAACCGGGGAGAAGGTAGCGATCTGCCTCGATAGCGATCACTGTGGCTCCGACGTCGGCCAACCCGAGTGTGAGGCTTCCCAGCCCGGGGCCGATCTCGATCACGTTGTCGCCAGCGCTGACGCCGGAGAGACGAACGATCTTGTCGACCATGCCCGGCTCGCACAGGAAGTTCTGACCCAACGCTCTACTGGGTTCGAGGCCGTGTCGCTCGATCAGCTCCCCCACCATTGGACGGGTGAGGCGCTTCGTACGAGCCAACTCAGTCAACGTCGAGACCTGCGTCGTAGCCGTGTGGTTTGTCGGCTGTCATGACGATTCCAACCGATACATGGTCTCGCCGTTGCGCCAGGTGAGTTCGGCTACTTCTTCAACCGCCTGCGTTCTTGCTTGGGCAAGGGCCGCACCCACAACCGAAACCCATGCTGGTTTGTTCGACGTCCCGCGATGGGGCACCGGGGCCAAGTAGGGGCTATCGGTTTCTACCAACAGGCGATCGGGCGGGCACAGCTCAGCCGCCTCCCGAAGCTCGGGGGCCGACGGGAACGTGACGATCCCGCTGAAACTGATATAGCAGTTGCGGTCGAGTGCTTTGCGAGCTTCGTTGGGACCACCGGTGAAACAGTGGAACACAGTACGGGGAGGCACCCCCTGTTCATCGAGAATTGCGAAGGTGTCGTCCCATGCCGACCGACTGTGAATGACAAGGGCAAGATCGAGCTGGTGCGCCATCTGAATCTGGGCGGCGAATACCTCGGCCTGCACGTCGTGGGGCGAATGGCTGTAGTGGTAGTCGAGCCCTGCCTCCCCCACGGCAACGGGACGATCCGTACCCTCGGGAGGCGAGTCGAAGAGTTCCCTCAGTCCCTCGGTTCCGTCTTTGGCATCGTGGGGATGCACTCCGGCGGTAGCCCAGACGTTGGGAAACCCCGACGCGATCTTCATGGCCTCGATCGAGTCCGAAACAGTGCAACCCACAGTAAGGAACCGGGTGACACCGAATTCAGCTGCCTCGGCGATGGCGTCTGCAGGGGCAACGTGTTTCTTGGACGCGCCGGTCGTGAGGTGGCAGTGGTTGTCAAACCAACGGACCGGTGACATCAGTCCTCTAGCTCCACCTTGGCGAACAAAGGGGTCGGCTTGGGGATTTGCGTGCCAGCCACCAGTGCGTCCCGATGCCAGCCGACCGGTTGGCCGAGGATCTCGGAGATCTTGGCGCCGGTGAATGGCAGAAACGGCTCGAACAGAACGCGGGCCCCATTGATTGCCGACAGGGCAGTGTGGAGCACTTCTGACGCCCTCTGCGGATCAGTCTTCTGGAGCTTCCATGGTTCGGTTGCATTCAGGTAGCCGTTGGCAGCCTGGGCGGTCTTCATCGCCGTTCGAAGCGCTGCTTTCAACTCCACCTGTTCAAATTGTGCAGCAGCCTCGCCGAACGCTGCATCGACCGCGTCCAACAGTTCGACATCTCCGGGATCTGACCCGGGAGTGTCGGGGATCTCGCCGCCGCAGTTCTTGTGCACCATGCTGAGAACGCGGTTCACGAGATTCCCCCACGTAGCCACGAGCTCTTCGTTGATCCGACGGGCGATCTCCTCCTCGGAGATCTCGGTGTCGGCCTGCTCGGGAAGTGCAGCGGCCAGGGCGAAACGAAGCGCATCGGGCTCGAACTGATCGAGCGCATCGGCGATGGTGAGCCCCACTCCCCTGCTGGCCGACGCCTTGCCGCCTTTGAACGTGACGTACTGATTGGCCGGGATGGAGTCGGGCAGGTGGAGGTTGCCCGCCCCCATTAGCTGCGCAGGCCAGAAGAGTGCGTGGAATGGGATGTTGTCCTTCCCGATGAAGTAGACGTGCCGAGAGTCGTCGTGTTCCCACCAGTCTTTCCATGCATCAGGATTACCGGCGAGGTTGTCGTTGCTTGCCGCCCATTCCTGTGACGCCGACAGGTACCCGATCACTGCGTCGTACCACACGTAGATCTTCTTGCCGGGACCGAGATCGTCGACAGGAACATCGATTCCCCAGTCGATGTCTCGGGTGATGGCACGGTCGAGCAAGCCCTCGTCTTCCAGCCAGCCTTTGGCGAAGTTGACCACGTGAGGCCGCCAATCGGTCTTGGAATCGAGGTAGACCCGGAGCTTGTCGGTGAAGTCGCTGTAGCGGTAGAAGAAGTGGTCAGTACTCCGTTTCACCGGAGTGGCACCGCTGAGCTTCGACCTGGGGTTGATCAGATCGATCGGATCGAGTGTTTTGCCACAGTTGTCGCACTGATCTCCGCGGGCATCTTCGTAGCCGCAGTTGGGACACCCCCCTTCGATGTAGCGATCGGCCAGGAACCGTTGCGCTTCGGGGTCGAAATACTGCTCGCTGGTTCGTTTGTCGATGTGCCCGTTGGCCAACTGGGCCAGAAACATCTCCTGGGTGATCCGAGCATGGTTGTCGGTTCCGGTGGTTGTGTAGAGATCCCACGAGATACCCAGCTGTTCCCACTGCCGCACTATCTCACCGTGGTAGCGGTCGACGATCTCCTGAGGGCTGACGCCCTCAGCTTCGGCGCGGACCGCGATCGGAGTGCCATGAACGTCGGAACCCGACACCATCAGCACCCGGTTGCCCAGCAGCCGTTGCTGGCGGGCAAAGATATCCGCCGGCAGGTAAGCGCCAGCCAGATGACCGATATGTCGAGAGCCCGAAGCGTAGGGCCACGCCACCGCCACCAGCACATTCACAGGATCACTCACCCAAACAAGCGTAGTGACCTGGAAGTGCACCCAGAGCAGGGTTTCGAACCAGCTGAACAGTGGGTAGAAAGTGCTCCACCCAGGAGTGTCGTTTGACCATTCTTCTGGTTGGACTGGCCCCTGCACACCCAACGTCCAGCAAACTAGTTGTTGGTTTGGCGGGACTCGCGCCAGGCAGAGACGAGACCCGATGCTTTCCTACACCGATTTCACCACCGACCCAGGCGCCATCGACTCAGCGTCGACCAGGACCATCGTCGGCCCTATCACCACCCATGACGTCGGCGAGGTGGAACAATTCGCCCGCAACGGTGGAACCGTGCTGTTCGTGCCAGCGCCGGACTCCGAACCGGATGCTTCGCTGGCTGGCGCATGGGTGTCTGACGTCCTGCCGCGAACCGAGTGGTTCGTCACGCTGGCAGACCGGCCAGAACGGGCTCGCCTCGAAGGCGAAGTCCCGATCACCTCGCCGCTGATCACCTTCGACATCAAAGACGGTGCGACCGTCGCCGCAGCAACCACCAGCGTCCGATTCACGCACCAGCCAACTCTGCTGGTCCGAACGATTGGCGAGGGAAGGGTCATCGTTTCGGGCATCACCGATCTCGCCTCGCTGTCACACCACGACACCCTCAGTCGGTACCTCCAACGGCTGTCTCATACGACGTTCGCTCCCCGCCATACCGGCGACCTGGGTGTCGCCGTCGTGGGCTACGGACCCTTTGGCGGGATGGGATATCTGCACGGGCTGGCGGCTACCGAAACCGAGGGGTTGGCCCTCGTCGCCGCCGCCGACAATGCGCCCGAACGCCTTACCGCCGCTCAGAAAGACTTCCCAGATCTCACGCCTCACACCGACGGTGCATCACTGGCTGCAGATCCCGATGTGGACATCGCCATCATCGCCACCCCGCCCGCGTTTCATGCCGAACTCGGACTCGAGTTGCTTCGGGCCGGAAAGCACGTGGTGGTTGAAAAGCCCATGTGTCTTCGCACCGAGGACGCAGACCTGCTGATGGCCACGGCAACAGACATGGACCGAACGATCACCGTGCACCAGAGCCGACGCTGGGACCAGGACTGGCTAGCGGTCCGCCGGGTTATCGGCCAAGGCCGAATCGGCGAGGTGTTCAATATCGAGACATTCGTCGGCAGCTTCGAGCATCCGTGTCGAGCGTGGCACAGCGAAGATTCGATCAGTGGAGGCGCCGTCTACGACTGGGGTTCTCATCACATCGACTGGATCATTCAGCAATACGGTGTCGCGCCGCAACGGGTGCTGTGCAGTGCTCATACCCGGGTCTGGCACGACACCACCAACGTGGATCAGCTGTCGGTATGGATGCAATGGGCCGATGGACGCGAAGCCACCTTCCGCCAGAGTGATGTGTGCGCGATTCGACGCCCGAAGTTCCACATCGAGGGCACCTCCGGCACGCTGGAGGGGCACTACGTGCCTGTCAGTCAGGAATCAATCACGCCCGGGCGCGGCTGACCGCAACAGCATCAGCCACCATGCCGAGGCACCGGTCGATCTCAGGGTTGCCACCTACGACGGCGATCACGGGCTGATCGAATCGACTGTGCGGCCCGCTCCCCATCCCGGCTGGGGCTTCCATCGGAACCTGGCCGATCACCTGATCCTGGGTGAACCGCTGGCGGTTCGACCCGAACAATCGCGCGATGTTGTTGCCGTACTCGAAGCCGCCCACCGGTCCGGCGCCAACGGCGGCGAACTCATCACGCTGTGACCCCCTCCCCCGAATTCCTGCTGACACCCACATCCTGTGTGGCTCTCACGATGGCAGAGTCTCCTTTTGTGGCTATCGACAGGAATGTGGATGGTCTTGCCGGTGAAGCCGGTCAGCTTCGGCGTGATCGGTGCGGGCTCGTTCGTCGCCAACGCAGCGGTAGTGCCGGCCCTCATCGCAAGCGACAGGACAGAACTGGTTTCGGCGTGCTCCTTGGGTAGCGAGCCCGACCCGGCATGGTCCGATATTGCGGTCGACAGTTACGAAAAGGTCTTGGCTGACCCGGGAGTTGAGGCGATCTACATTCCGCTGCCCAACCATCTGCATCTCGAATGGATCCTCAGGTGCGCCAGTGCAGGCAAACATGTGTTGTGTGAAAAACCGCTGACGCTGAATGCGGCTGAGGCACGAGCAGCCGTCGACGCCTGTAAGGACTCCGGTGTCCATTTGGCGGAAGCATGGATGACGCCCTTCCATCGACGCTGGCGAGCGATGGTGGCCCACGCAAGCAGTGGCCAGCTCGGTTCACCCACCGGGGTGACTGCGACGTTCACCTTCACCATCGAACCCGAGCATGGCGACAACTACCGCTTCGATGCCGAAATGGGTGGCGGCGCACTCTTCGACGTGGGCATCTACTGCCTGGGCCCAGCTGTACACCTTTGGGGTGCGGACCCAGTGGCGGTCGAGATCACCGACCGGGAGTGCCGGAACGGGGTTGACCTCACCACCGAATTCCGGCTGACGTGGGCCAGCGGCCAGGTCGCGGTCGGTCGTTGCTCGTTCACCGAACCTGAGGAACAGTCGATCGTGATCGACTGTGAGCGAGGAACTGTGAGGGCCAGCACCCAAGCCCACACCGGTGGCAACAATGCTCAGAGTTTCCGCTGGTCGGGTATCACGCCCGACGGCAGTCGGGAGGACCGCACCGTGGAGATTCCCAACAACGATCCCTACCGGGCGATGGTTGAACGTTTCTCCGACGCAGTCCGAGGAAGCCGCGAATGGCCTCGGCCCCCTGAACGTTCGGTAGAGATGATGGGATTGATCGACAGGATTCGGCAGGCTTGACGGTGGCACTTCCTCAAAGCGACTTCTTCGAGCTCGATTCAGGCGTGGTGCTCGCCACCGAGTTCTGGGGACCGCACGAACCGTCGTTCACGCCGTGGGTGCTGACCCACGGACTCGCGTCGAACAAGCACCTCTGGGACGGCGTCGCGCGTCGACTCGCCGAACTGGGACATGCGGTGGTCACCGTCGACCAGCGGGGACACGGTCAGTCCTCCAAGCCGGACGACGGCTACGACATCGATACCTGCGCCGATGACATGGCCGATCTCCTCGAACATCTCGGCGGACGCTGGCACTTTCACGAGGAGCCAGCAGTGGCCGGTCAGAGCTGGGGCGGCAACGTTGTTCTCGAGATGGCACACAGACACCCTCACGCTGCGTCGCTCATCTGCTGCGTGGATGGCGGGTTCATCGACCTGGGGTCCCGATATCGAAAGTGGGCCGATGCCGAGCAGGCGCTGGCCCCGCCGGCGCTGCTTGGCACCCCAGTTGCACAGATCGAACAATGGATCGATGAAGTGGCCGCCGACTGGCCAGCAGAGGGCCGCTCTGCCACCATGGCGAACTTCGAAGTCCGTCCGGACGGCACGATCGCCCCGTGGCTGAGCTTCGAACACCACCTCATGGTGCTGCGGGGCCTGTGGGAGCACAACCCGTTCGCATCGATGCCACACGTGTCCACGCCGACCCTGATCATCGCCGCCGAGGACGCCGACCCAATTTGGTCCAAAGCCGAACCGGTGGCTCGTTCGATCGATCTACTTCCTACAGCACGAGCCGAGTGGTTCCGACCGGCTCATCACGATGTGCATGCGCAGAAACCTGACGCCGTGGCTGACCTGCTGCATTTGTCGGTGACCCAAGTTGACTTTTTCCAGCTGAAAACCCTTGAGGTGTAACGATGGCAACCACTCGACACACACGAACCCCGCGACTTCTCGTGCTGATGGGTTCAGGCGAAACCGCTCCCACCATGACCGGGCATCACCGGCAGATCTTCGCCATGATCGGCGGATCGCATGTAACCGGTGATCCGGTGCCCGCCGTGATGCTCGACACCCCGTTCGGGTTTCAGGAGAACGCTTCGATTCTGGCCGAACGAACAGTGGAGTACTTCAAGGAGTCGGTCTTCCGCGAGGTCGCCGTGGCCGGTATCGGGCGTACCGACACCGATCCGGTAGCGCTCGAGGCCGGCTTGAACCGAATTCGCGAAGCTCAATGGATCTTCGCCGGACCGGGCTCACCAACGTTTGCCCTCGCCCAATGGGAAAACACCCCGGTCCCCGATCTCCTTCGGGAGAAGCTTCGGACCGGCGGAGCGGTCGTCTTCTCCTCGGCCGCAGCGCTCACGATCGGTGTCAAGACAGTGCCGGTGTACGAGATCTACAAGGTCGGGATTGACCCGTTCTGGCTCGACGGTCTCGACCTGTTGGCTGAGACCGGCATCAACGCTGCGGTGATCCCGCACTACAACAACACCGAGGGCGGCAACCACGACACTCGGTTCTGCTATCTCGGAGAGCGGCGACTGGCGATGCTCGAACCAGAACTGCCCGACGATGCGTTTGTGTTGGGTCTCGACGAACACACCGGGGTTGTAATGAACCTCGACGAAGACACCGCCGAAATTGTGGGACGCGGTGTGTTGAGCCTGCGCCGCAGGGGAGCGTCGGTGGAGATTCAGAGCGGCGAGAAGGTATCGCTCGATGTGCTCCGCTCCGGAGGCGATCGATCGGCTGCGACCACCTCAGCCGCCCCAGCCCGTGTTGCGCGCTCAGTCGATGATGTCACTGACTCTCCGGAGGCAGATTCGCTGGAGGCTGCGCTCAAAACATCCGAGGCCCAGTTCGCCGAAGCGATGGATGACGGTGACGCCGATGCCGCAGTTGCAGCGATCCTCACACTCGACAGTGCGATTGTCGAATGGTCTCGCGACACGCTGCAATCGGACCAGGTCACCCGGGCAAGAGCGTCACTCCGATCGATGATCAGCCGTCTCGGGGCCGCAGCCACAGCAGGTCTACGAGACGAGCGCGATGTTCTGGGTCCGGTGGTCGAAGCGGCGCTCACCGCCCGCCGGGTTGCCCGAGAGGAAAAGGCATGGGCGGTCTCAGATGCCCTTCGAGACGGCCTCGACACCGCCGGTATCGAGGTGAGGGACACACCCGACGGTGTCGAATGGCTCGTCCGCTGACCCCTTCACAAACGGTCGAAACACCCGGTGTTGACGTCGCAGGGCAGATCGCACAGTGGATGTGGGTATCAACTGGAATTTGCGGGGCGCAACCGATCACCCGGTAGCGCTCGGGATTGGCGGACACCCGAACGGCACATCAGAGAGCGTTGGCGAGTTCATAGACTCGCCTTTTCGATTCTCCGGTGAGAGTGCTCACCAATGACACGGCATCGCGAGTGGACGCTCCGTCGTCGATCTCAGCTTTGAGAAGTCGGACCAGATCATCGTCGGAGCGAACGTTGGGTTCTGCCGACATGGGGCCGACGACCAACACAAATTCACCCTTCGGAGGCACATCGAAGAAATGGGCGTGCAGCGTGTTCAAGGTTCCTCGTTGCACGTCTTGATGCATTTTGGTGAGTTCGCGAGCGGCCGCAGCCATCCGATCCTGGCCGCACACCTCGGCGAGGTCCTCCAAGGTTCGGACCAGCCGGTGCGGGGCTTCGTACAGGACTACGGTTCGACGTTCGCGAGCGACATCGCCCAGTCGTTCCGCCCGTTCCTTCCCCTTTCTCGGGAGGAATCCTTCGAAGACAAAACGATCGGTGGGCAAACCCGAAAGAACCAAACCCACGATGAGCGCGGTGGGGCCGGGCGCAACATCGATTTCGAAGCCCGCCTCGGCCGCAGCAGCGATGAGGCGAGCGCCGGGATCGCTGATGGCCGGCATCCCAGCATCGGTGGCCAACACAGCGTTCTTACCCTCGTTGAGGGCCGTGAGCATTCGATCGACGACGCCATGCTCGCTGTGTTCGTTGGCTACGAGCATCGGCGGGGAGGAAAACCCCAACTTGGTGATCAATCCGCCGGTGCGGCGGGTGTCTTCACACAGGACCAGATCGGCCGCAGCCAACGATTCGCGCGCCCGGTCGGTGATGTCGCCCAGATTCCCAAGCGGTGTACCAACAACGGTCAGTTTGCCTTTCATTCGCATTCCTCAGTGATCTCCAGGCTGTCGCCAGGCTCGATGCCCCACGCTTCGAACGCGCCGGACTCGGCCTCCAGTACAGCACTGGAGTGAAGGTGAAAGCCGGTTACCCGGTTAGGAGGGAGAGAAATCACTCGAATCACGATGTTCTCCTCGTCCAAAAACGCAACGTCCAAGCTGAATTGCATGCCAAAGCTGTGCACCGACTTGGTTCTGGGAAACAGCATCGCGCCGTCGAAACCCTTGTGGCCCAGCAACCCACGAGTTCGGGCCGCGCGTGTTTCGGCAACATCGACAGAGGCCAGAACATGGCCGTCCTTCATCAGCCAATGGCTGGTCAGTTCGGGACCAGAACTGTTGTGTCTCCGGAAATGGGGCATAGTGCAAGTTGGTGGGTCAGACGTTGAAACGGATTTCCATCACGTCACCGTCAGCGACAATGTAGTCCTTGCCTTCGGCCCGTAACTTGCCTGAATCGCGAGCTGCGGCCCATGATCCACAGTCGAGCAGTTCGTCCCAGTGGACAACCTCGGCTCGAATAAAGCCTCGCTGCATGTCGGTATGGATTTCTCCGGCACATTCGGGCGCTGAAGACCCAGCCCTGAACGTCCATGCCCGGCTTTCCTTTTCGCCAGTGGTGAAGAAGGTTCGCAAACCGAGCTCGTGGTAGGCCGCAGCGATGAACCGTGGCAGCGCACCTTCGCCCAGCCCAAATCCATCGAGCATCTCAGCCCGATCCTCGGGGTCCAGCTGGGCAGCTTCGGCTTCGAGTTGAACGCACGCTCCGAACACCGACTTTGACGCTGGGCCCAATTCATCGATTACCGGCTTGACGACGTCGGCCACCTGTTCAAGCTGGGCCTCGTCAATGTTCACAAGTGCAAGAACTGGTTTGTTGGTCAGAAGGTAGAAGGGGGCCAGGGCCGAACGGATCTCGCCCGATAGATCCGTTCGGTAGATCGGCGTTCCCTCGCTCAGCTTCTCAATGGCCAAATCGGCTGCCTTCACTTCATCGGCCAAGGAAGCATCCTGCTTGGCCGCCTTGCGTTTGCGACCGATTTGCCTTTCTAGGGTCTCGAGATCAGCCAATGTGAGTTCGATTTCAAGGACACGAAGATGCTCCAATGGATCGGTGGGGCCGGGCACGTCAGAATCGGCGAACGCACGGAGCACGTAGACGATGGCGTCGACTTCACGAATTCCTGCCAGAAACTTGTTTCCGAGGCCTTCGCCTTTACTGGCGCCCTCGACCAGGCCGCCAATGTCGGCGAACTGCACCGTGGCGTTGACCACTTTGCGGGAGCTGTTCAGTTCAGCCAGCTTGTCCAGGCGATCATCGAATACCTTGGCGACACCGATGTTCGGATCGGTGGTAGCAAAAGCGTACGGGGCCGCGAGCGCACCACCCCCGGTCAGTGCGTTGTAGAGCGATGACTTCCCTGCATTGGGCAGACCGACAAAACCGAACTTTTCCACTCCCCGAGGCTAACTCCCCGGGATCGGGTCCAATCCGCCCGCCCAGGATCAGTCGGCGGGCACAGCGCTGGCGACACGAAGGAACTCCGACGACGTCACCGCGGCAGAGAACAGGAACCCTTGCGCTCCTCGGCAACCGATTTGTTCCAGCGCTTCCACCTCGGTTTCCTTTTCGACCCCTATTGCGAGAACGCGAATGTTTCTCTCGCTGGACTCGGTGATCAGTCGAGCCGCTCTGTCCCGTAACTCTTCGTCGACGGGCAGCCGGGCAACAAAGTTTCGGTGCAGCTTCAGGTAGCTGAAGCCAGCGTCCGACAACGCCTTCAATGGGATGTCGAGGTCGGACCAACCATCCACACCAAATCGCACGTTTGGTGACAGACGCTCAGCAAGGGCGGCAAGGCGGTCCAGGTGCTTAAGTGCTGCCGTGGCCGACAGCTCAATCCCGAAGTGACCGGACAGCTCATCGTGCTCGGAAAGCAGCTCCAGCATCTTGATGAACTCAGGGTCGGTCAGCTGTGACGGCGAAACATTCATCATCGCAAGGCGTGTGGCACCCGGTTCGAGCAACCAGTCCCCAAGTTGTTGCTCGATACCTTCGACGACCAGAATCCCCAAGGCGCCCATGAGGCCGCATCGCTCGGCGGCAGCGACCACATCTGTTGCCGATAGACCCACGTCGCCGCCAATTCGCAACAGAGCCTCCGCTCCGATGACCCTGCGGTCCTCGAGGTTCACCAGAGGTTGATATGCAAAACGAACATTCCGTTGCTCGATGGCGCGACGTAGCTGCCGCTCAACAGTGATCAACCGTTCGGCACGGGAAGGGAGTGCATCATCGGAAAGAACGACCTGGTTGCGGCCGCGGCCCTTCGCCAGGTGTACTGCCGTTTCGGCGCCGGCCAGCAGGCTGTGGGCGGTCTGGCCCGCTTCGCTCACCGCTACCCCCACGCTGGCGGTCATCACCAGCTCATCGGCCACTGCGGGGAGGGTTGCGATCGCTGATCGCACCCGTTCACCGAGCTCCTTTCCCTTGTCTGGGTCCGAGAGACTGACCGCCACGATGAGAAACTCATCTCCCTGCAATCGGAACAACATGTCAGTTGCTCTCATGGTCGAGGAGATCTTACGGGAAACCTGTTCGATCAAACGGACAGCCTGGACCGTCCCGACTTCGCTCACGATGCGCTCGAACCGATCAAGATCGATGTAGATGGCAGCGACAGTGCCGGCCTCCGATTCGCTGAGCGCCTCTTCCAGTATCTCCAGTACCTGGGGGCGGTCGGTTACCACCATCCCGCTACCGACCCTCTCGGTTGCCAGGACAGTGACGTAGTGAGTGCCGCGTTCAGTGCTGGCTCCGATGAGCACGAGGTCAAAGAGAACTTCGTCGTCATCGAGCGTCTGGAGCGTGCGGGATCGACGCCAACTCTCCCCGGCTGGAGGCAATGACAGTTCGACATATTCCATCAACTCGGGCAGGTGCTTGGCCAAGGTTTCGATCTCGCCGAATCGGTCGATCCACGCCTCGGAGCGCCATTGAATCCGCCCAGTGGTTCGTTCGGCCACTACTGCAGCAAGGTCCGCAGCCGCAATCGCAAGCCGAGGTCCGTTGGTCACGATTTCCTCGATCTCCGAAGCCGGGGCACCAAGCGTGCGAGGTATTACATTTTCGGTAGGAGTAGCCTTTTGTGCCGCACCGCGTATGCGGGAATCCCAAGAACGTGACATATGCGTTCCCCTTCGGCTGATCAGGTGGAGACTAAAGCCCCGAAATTGCATTGGACGGGCGGCTCAAGACCTCCTCGCAACCGCTATCGTGTAGCCCTTATGTCGAAGCGCCGTCGCAAAAAACGCCTGCTCGCCCGCCGCAAGAAGGCCAACCACGGCCGTAAGCCCACGGTAGGCCGCAACTCCTGAGGAGTGAGTAGCCCTACAACCGTTCCTGCAGCACACTGGTGAGGTTCCGGAGGGCCTGTTCGGCATACTCGGGCTCGCCCACGGCTTCGAGATAGAACTTCACTTTTGGTTCGGTTCCACTCGGCCGAACAATCAAACGAGCCCCGTCCTCGTAACGGATCAGTACACCGTCGGTAGGCGGTTGATCACCTCCTGTTGCCAGGTCGACCACCGATATCACCGGAGCATCAGCCGCGGGCGGATCAGCGACCAGGCCCGAGAGGATTGCTTTGGTGGTGGGCCCCTCGCCGCCCAGTCGGTGAGAGAAGGAACTGGTCCGGTAGGCCCCGAATCGGTCGTCTAGAGAATCGAGCACGTCCCACACAGTGCGTCCCCGGTCCTTCAGTGCCGAGAGCATCTGCATAGCGACGAGTGCAGCCCCGATGCCGTCTTTGTCGCGAACGATTCCCCCGACGCAGTATCCAAGTGCCTCTTCGTAGCCGAGCAGATACCTGGCCCAGGGTTCGTCCACGATCGGTCGAGCAACCCATTTGAAGCCGGTCAGGGTTGTCCGGCATTCGACGCCGGAGTCGGCTGCAATCGCCTCGAGTCGTTGGCTCGAGACGAGGCTTTTGGCCACCACCGCAGGTCCGCCACCTTTGGCGACGTGATCAGAGATCAGGTGATCGGCAAGCAGTGCGCCAACCTGATCACCCGACAGTTGGGTCCAGGACCCATCAACTCGGGTCGGAACGGCGAGTGCGAGGCGGTCTGCGTCTGGATCATGCGCCACCACTGCATCGACGGAGTGTTGGCGGGCCAAGGCCAGCGCAAGGTCGAGTGCGCCCGGTTCTTCAGGGTTCGGGAAGCTCACTGTCGGAAAATCGGGGTCTGGATCGAATTGTTCGTCGACAGCGATTGGACGTTCGAAGCCCGCCTCGAGCGCTGCGGTGACGAATGGTGCACCACCCACACCGTGCATAGCGGTGTACACAACCCGAGCGGAGCGTTCCGGACCGGGTAGGTATTCGACCACAGCCTTGCGGTGAGCAGCGATCCAGCGACGGGCGGGAAGCCATTGTGGATCTGCAGGGTCGCCGAAGCTCGGCGATTCTGCGCCTGCCGCTATCTCGTCAATTGCGGCTGCAATTTCTCCATCGGTCGGAGGGATGATCTGAATTCCGTCGCCCAGGTACAGCTTGTACCCGTTGTCGGCAGGGGGGTTGTGACTGGCCGTCACCATGATCCCTGCGTCTGCCTCATGGGTGAGGATCGCGTATGCCAGTACCGGAGTGGGCACTACGTCGTCGGCAAGGATTGCTTCAGCTCCGGCCGCACCGATGGCTGCCGCTGCTTCGATTGCGAAATCGTGCGAACCATGCCGGGCGTCGTGGCCGATCACAATCCGTGGCCGTACCATCCCGGTCCCGGCCATCCACCGCAGCAAACCCAGCGTGGTCTGCTTAACAACCAGACGATTCATTCGGTTAGGTCCTGGCCCCAGCGGCGCACGAAGGCCCGCGGTTCCGAACGCCAGCCTTCCGGTGAACAGCTCTTCGAGTTGTCCCAGCTCACGGTCCTCGATCAACCCGTGCAGAGTTTCTCGATGAGCCTCCTCCGAGTCCAATTGTGCCCACTCCTTCGCCCGTTCGATCACATCCATAGGCCGACCCTACTGCCCGTCTCAAAGCAGACGAAGTTGCGGAACCGCCGCGTTCATCTCGCCATTGGTTACGGCCCCTCGAGGCTCAACCGCAATCGCCGCATCGGCAGGTGCTCCACGGCCCCCGTAGGCCGCACACGTCAATCACGAAACCGCCGACGAATCCCCGCCAGTTCCCTTCGGCGAGCGAGTCGTCCAACACGTCGACGAGGTTCGGACTTGTGACGTGGACCAAACCATCGACACGTGCACCCAATGCGAGCGCGGCGCTGGTCACCCACACGGTGTTCTCCTCGACAAAGACTGTCTGCATCACGGACTCAGAATGGCATCGAACCGCGTCGCTAAGTAGTTCGTCGATAGGTTCTGGGAATGCGCGGTGAGGTCGGTCTGTGTGAGTTGGTGCGAACAAGCTGCCGCCGAGCGCTCGACAACGGCGACCACGTGACGCTCAATAAGAACGGACTCGAACATCTGGCACGCGGAGCGGTCTCGGCTCTCAGAACACGGACCCTCGAGACAGTCTCCTTTGACGAAGACCGAGCCCTACGTTCATTGGCTGGGAACGCGATCAATTTCGGCAGCGGCTATCACGACGTGGTTCGCAAGGAACCGGGGATGTCGGGAGCTCAGACGATGTTCGCACGACTGACCCGCTACCTCGACGCCACCGGTCCCCTGAACATTGACCGTCTGTTGCTGTTCACCACCGAGGACTGTTCTCAGATCTTTGGACAGGAAATGGATGGCGGTGCCTTGGAACAACTCATGTCCCGTTTCGCTATCGCCTTGAACGACCTCGGGACGTTCCTTGCCGAACGGGGCGGAACCGCCGAATCGCTCCTCGAGGGCTGTGGAGATTCTGCGGAAGCCTTAGCCGAGAACCTGATAGCCATGCCGTTCTACGCAGATACCGAACAGCACGGTGACCAAACGGTGGCGTTCTACAAACGAGCCCAGATCACCCCGGCCGACCTCGCTCGCGAACGCTTGTGGCGCTTCTACGATCTCGATCGGCTGACAGCATTCGCTGACAACCTGGTTCCCCACGTGCTTCGCCTGGACGGGGCCATAGATGTAGATCCTGATGTTGTCTCCTCGATCGAGAGCGGTGCTCAGCTCGAGCCGGGTTCGGCCGCCGAGATTGAGCTGCGTGCGGCTGCGGTGGTGGCCGTCGATGAACTCGTGGTGCTCATCGACAGCCCGAAAGTGTGGGCAATGCATGTAGACGAATGGCTGTGGACTAAAGGTGGAAGCCCGAAATACAAAGCGGTGCGGCGCCCCCGTTCACGGTCGGTGTTCTACTAGCGGATGTATCGATCAAGAACATTGCGAGTGACTTGGGCGACCGGCTCATCATCTGCAAGCGCGAACACCCAGTCCGTGGTGCCGACCGTGACGACTTCTCCGCCACTATCGAATGGCCGGCACACCAACATCACAGCATTTCCATGGCGAGCCCTCTTCAGATTGTCCTGGTTCACTTCTCCGTACACCCGTTCTGCAATGAACTCGAGATCTCCTTGATCACTCAGCGCACTGATGGACTTGGGATACTCCCCCATTCCGCAGTTCGAAGCCGGAACAAAAGCCACGACTTCGCTGTCGGATGGGACGTCATCTCGATCGGCCACCACCGGGAGCTGATAGTCGTCGAATTGCAGCGGCACGCCGAGCGTCTCATAACCGACTGCACCATGTTTCGCGCCCAGTACATCCCCGTATCGGAGTCCGCTTTTCTCGAAAAGCCAGTGATCATCCCGATACACCGTGAAGCCACCACTGCCTCTCATCACTGCGGCCCCAAACCGGTAGTACAGCCCGAAGGCCGACCCGCCGCCCAAGAGTCTCCACTCGGGGTTACCAACGGTTGGGTCACACCACATCCCGGTGGTCAAGGCTGGGTTCGACTCGGTCACGGGATCTGTGAGGTGAGCGGTGTACTTGTGGCAGACCATCGAACCGTGGGGGTCATGGTCGTCCCCCTCCAGACGCACCTGCCAGAACATCGTGTTACCGCTGAAGCTCGCCAGATTCCCGCCCGCTTTCACGAAGCGTTCAACCGTTCGCCTCTGCCCAGCCGACCAATACTCGTCGTGGCCGATGCTGAGCATAAGATCGTATCCATCCAGAGCAGTTGAGTCCTGTTCCAAATCGGCCGAAATCGCGAAGTCGAATTCGTAGCCTTCGGACTCGGCCCACTCGACGAAACGCCGCTCAAACGTGAACCAGCCAGTGGATCCGATCGCCGGCGGATAACCATGGCCAAACCGGTAGTTCTGAAATGTGAGACCGTCGACGTCGGGTTCCTCGCCCCATCGGGTTGGCCGCGCCTTGCGGTCGTCTCGTTCCACCTCAGGTCGACACAACATCCCTCTCCCGAAAGGGCGACGGAACGAAACTTGCTTGCCACCGGTGTAGAGGCTCTTCCCGCCCCAGTTGTTGTACGCATTCCATGTGTTAGACGCGATGACGAGCACTGCGCGCTTGTTTCGAGACGAGGGTGTGGAGCCCGAACGTACGATGAACCCGGCGTGGGAAGTGGAACGATCTTCCAGACCGCCGCTCGCGGTAAGGGTCACGAGATAAAAGCCCGACCTCCAGTCCGATCCGATCTCCACCGAGACCGATTCGGGCCATCGACATCCGTTGGCATCGGCGTCTTCGGGTGCCGGCGTGTGAACTCCGGGGACTGCCTCCCGTCGCCACACCTCAGACCGCTCGGCTCCCCACCGTTCGATCACCACGTCGTACGAATCAGCCGAGGTCGAGACATGGAGGCCTACCGATTCGCCTGTCGCGCAACTGAGCCGACCGGCATATCCCTCGATTTGGTCATAGAACGTGACGTCGTCAGCCATGGGCTGACGCTAGTTGCCCTCGGTTCGTTCGTCAGTTCTGCGCCGCCGGCCCTGTCGCGAAAGACCGGCCGTATCGGCCCAGGGGTCGAAGTCCTCCTAGAGTGAGCAATCGACCGCGATGCGGATCGCGCGACGTGGAAAGTGAAATGAACGACACGCCCAGTGAGTGCTTTCAGTCCTCCGGGTCAAGCTCATGTCCCTATCGGCCCGCAGAGCCCACCTGGCATCGCGCAATTCGCTACGGTTGGAGACATGGCTCTGGCTCACGCATCATTGAGAACCGCCTTGCCGCGCGGCACCGAAATGGCAGTGTTGATCGGTTCGACCGATGAAGCCCTTCAGGCCGAGGCTGAGGAGTTCGCAGCGTCGTATGCCGAGGTCGTCGACGTCAGTTCGTCGGAGGTACGTCTCGCTGTCTATAACGCCGACGAATTCACGAGCGCAATGATCCGGGCCTTTCCTGATCGACTGCGCGACATCCGGTTGGCCTTCGCCCCCGCCGACCTGCCTGCGTCGCAATGGCATCGCTTCGCCCTGCTCGGCACAACCCTCTCCCGCCATGCCGCTCGACTTGGCCTCACCGACGATCCCGACGCTGAACCTGAGCGGTACGAAGTCCGATTCCAACCGGTGGTTTCTCTCAAGAAGCGTTCCGCGGTTGGTTTCGAGGCGTTGGTACGCGGCGTTGGCCCCAATGGCGTGATCGACGCACATGAGCTCATCAAGACTGCAACGCGCTCTGGCCGGATGGGAGCATATGACCAACTGATGCGAAACTTGAGCCTGCGGGCAGTGGATGCCGACTGGCTGGGCGAGGGTCTTCTGTTTCTCAATCTCGGCGCGCCCGGCGGGCAGTTCGACACCGAGGGGATTCATTCCTGTATCGATCAGGCCGAAGCTCTCGGCATTTCTGCAGACCAGGTTGTGTTCGAAGCGGTCGAATGGAATAGGTACAACGACGTAGGCGCAGCAGCTCGCCAGCTATCCGAAATTCGCAAGCGTGGTGTTCGAATTGCCGTCGACGACGTAGGGGACGGATTCGCCAGCCTGTCCGTTGTGGCTGAGTTCGAGCCGGACATCGTGAAGCTGAACGGCCGTCTCACCCGGACCGTCGCTGAGCCCGCGTCGGCTGCCGTTGTTGGCGCCGTGGTCGATATGGCACATCGAATGGGTGCATGGGTCGTGGGCGAAAACGTGGAGACGTGGAATCAGCTTCGCGCTCTGCGCAAGCTCGGGGTCGACTGGGGTCAGGGCAACTTCCTGGGCGAACCCACCGCTCCCCTTGCCGGCGCCCAGCTCCAGCACCCCGAGAAATCGCTCTAACCGGTCCTAAGGCGCTCGTGCCACGAGCCTTCCATCGTTAGTTGCGCGCAGAGAGCCCCAAGGCCCGCAAAGAGCCCCAAGACCATTGAGAACATGGACCGAAGAGGCCCACCACCGAAACGACCCGAAGGGCCGTGTCCATGAAACGAGGGCCGCCAGGCCCGAGTGAGAACATGGACCGAAGAGGCCCACAGGCGAAACGACCCGAAGGGCCGGCAGGCCATGAAACGAGCGCCAGCGAGTGAGAACATGGCCTCAAAGGCCCGAAGGCGAGTGGAGGCCAACAAGCAACAGGCGAGCGCGAAGGGCCCTGGAAGGAATCCGCTCCCGGGCGACCCGGAGGGCCGTGTCCATGAAACGAGGGCCGCCAGGCCCGAGTGAGAACATGGACCGAAGAGGCCCGCAGGCGAGCGAGGAGGGCCCCCGGAGGGAATCAGGAGGGCCCCCGGAGGGAATACCGAGTGGCCTGCGAGGTACGAGCAGACACTCCCCGCTCCCGGGCGACCCGGAGGGCCGTGTCCATGAAACGAGGGCCGCCAGGCCCGAGTGAGAACATGGACCGAAGAGGCCCGCAGGCGAGCGAGGAGGGCCCCCGGAGGGAATCAGGAGGGCCCCCGGAGGGAATAAGGAGGGCCCCCGGAGGGAATTAGGTGTCGGCAGGAGCGGGGCGACGCGCCCCCGCCGACACAGTCGTTTGTATCACGAGCGGATCCGTTTTATTCACTAAACGGGAGATCGCCCGTGTGAGCAATTCCCCTCGTCGCACGCTGGGCGATACCGTTTCGGCGTGCACTACATCGCAGGCCAGTGGGTGGAATCGGACAGAACCTTTGAGGTAATCAATCCGGCGACAGGAGATGTAATAGGTTCGGTTGCCGACGGAGGCGCAGATGAGGCCGCCGCTGCAGTGACCGCCGCAGACGCTGCATTCGAGTCCTGGGCGGCGACGACTGCGTATGAACGTTCGGCTGTTCTCTATCGCTGTTGGGAGCTGGTGACCGAACGGTCTGACGATCTAGCACGGCTGATGACCTCTGAGCAGGGAAAACCACTGAAAGCAGCTCGCAACGAGGTCAAGTATGGTGCTGACTTCCTTCTGTGGTACGCCGAGGAAGCCAAGAGGATCTACGGCGAGACGATCCCCGCCCCTCGGCCAGACCAGCGATTCATGGTGATGCGACAACCGGTTGGCGTGTGCGCCGCCATCACACCGTGGAATTATCCCATCTCGATGCTCATGCGCAAGATCGGCCCGGCGCTGGCAGCCGGCTGCACTGTGGTTCTCAAACCTGCAGAGCAGACCCCGCTGTGCGCCCAGGCGGTGTTCAAGATCTTCCACGATGCGGGTGTCCCCGCCGGTGTGGTGAATCTGGTCAACAGCAGCGAACCCGACGCGATCGGATCGGCATGGCTGGGAGATCCGAGGGTCCGAAAGCTCACGTTCACCGGATCGACCGAGGTTGGAAAACTACTTGCGAGCAAAGCTGCGCCGACCATGAAGCGGGTCTCGATGGAGTTGGGGGGTCATGCGCCCTTCATCGTTTTCGATGACGCTGACCCGGTGCACGCTGCGAAGGGAGCCTCATTGGTGAAGTTCCTCAATACCGGCCAGGCCTGCATTAGCCCGAACCGAATCTACGTGCAGCGTTCAATCGCCGAACCCTTTCTCGAGACGTTGACCGAGCGAGTCAAGAAGATGAAAGCGGGTGATGGAACTGCAGCGGGAGTGTCGATTGGACCGCTGGTGGACGAGCCGAGCCTGACAAAGGTTGATCAGCAAGTGCAAGACGCCTTGGCCAAGGGCGCAGAGGTTCTGACTGGCGGTAGACGGCTCACTGACGATGACCTGGATCGTGGCTTCTTCTATGCCCCTACAGTTCTGGCCGGGGTGACCTCGCAGATGACGATCCACACCGAAGAAACCTTCGGCCCGGTCGCGCCTGTGATCGTATTCGATGACGAAGAGGACATTCTGGCCAAGGCGAACGACACCGCTTACGGCTTGGCGGCGTACCTGTACACCCGGGACATCGGTCGGGCTTGGCGAATCGCGGAGGGTCTTCGCTTCGGCATCATCGGGATCAACGACATCAATCCCACTGCGGCAGCTGCACCCTTCGGGGGGATCAAGGAGAGCGGTATTGGCCGCGAAGGCGGTCACGTGGGGCTGGACGAATATCTCGATACAAAGCTGGTGGGTTGGAGCGTGTGATTCGAAAAGTCAGTTCGGGACCTACTCGCTGACCCAAGACCGCGGGTCGACCCGGGCTTGGGTCATGTCCAGCTCGGTCAACGGAGTCAGCGGTCGGGGACCCACATGGCTGATCACTTCGGCTGCGGCGAGCGAACCCAAGCGCCCGCATTCACCGAGAGGGCGGCCCTGAGCCAACCCGAACAACACACCGGCTGCGTACTGGTCGCCAGCGCCGGTGGTATCGACGACCCTGCCGACCTCGTAGGCCGGGATCTTGATCTGTCGCCCGTGGTCGATGAGCATGGACCCCAGTGTTCCCATCGTGACACATCCGAGAGCGACGTCCTTGCCGAGATGCTCGAACGCCTCCTCTATGTGATCGGTCTCATAGAGGCGCAGAAGCTCGCTGCGGTTTGCGAAGAGGGTATCGACCGGACCAGCGACGAGTTCCAGGAACTCGGAGTGGTGGCGATCGACGCAAAAAGTGTCGGAGAGGCTGAGTGCCACCCGGTTGCCGGCATCGATTGCTGTGGTCATTGCGAATCGAATCGCTTTCTTGGCCGACTCGATATCCCACAGGTAACCCTCGCAGAACAGCAGCGTGGATGCTCTCACTAGCTCAGCATCAACATCGTCGGTTTCGAGCGAACCGGAGATCCCGAGGAAGGTGTTCATCGATCTCTGAGCGTCGGGCGTAACCAGAATGAGTGACCGAGCAGTGGGTGGACCGTTATCAGCACCTACAAGGTCGCAGGCGACGCCGACCGAGCGCATGTCGTGTGTGAAGACTTCACCCAGCTGATCCGAGTACACCTTCCCTATGAACGCAGCGTTTCCGCCGAAGGAGGCAATCCCTGCCATCGAGTTGGCAACCGAACCGCCGCTGGCCTCGATTGCGGGGCCCATTGAGCGGTACAGCTGTTTGGCTCGACCTTCGTCGATCAGTGTCATCCCGCCTTTCTCGATGCTTTGGTCGTTCAGGAACTCGTCTTCGCATTGGGCGATCACGTCGACGATGGCGTTTCCGATTCCGAGGACATCGAAGTCAATACCGGCCATATCAAGTTGTCCTGTGAGTGGGGGTCATTGGTATCTCCACAGATTTGATGTCTACGGGCTTGGAACGGTAGGAGACGGTACAGGACCGGTAGCCTCGCAGTCGTGTCTGAAGTTGAAACTGTTACAGATCCTCATCGCCTCCCGTGCTCTGTTACACCCCGAAACTACAAGCTGTTGATCGAACCCGACTTCGATGCGGGGAGCTTTGGCGGCTCGGTGACGATCACTGCAGATGTACATGACAAGGTCGATTCGATGACACTGAACAGCGACGGATTGGCGATCTCGACCGTCACCGTCGACGATTCCCCGGCGCCGTTCAAGTTCGATCACACCCATGAACGTGTGACCATCGAAGCCTCCCCTGCTGGGGATACCACCTCGATTCACATTCAGTTCACGGGCACCTTCAACGAGCAATTGGTTGGTTTCTATCTGAGCCAGTTCAAGGATCTTGACGGCAACGATCGTGTCCTGGGCACCACACAGTTCGAGGCACCCCACGCCCGGAAAGCGTTCCCGTGCTGGGACGAGCCCTCTTACAAGGCGACATACGACATCTCTCTCCGTGTTCCTGCCGGCATGGAGTCGGTCTCCAACGCAGCTGAGATCGGCAGGGTCGAGCATCCCGACGGTGGCCACACCGCCCATTTCGCGACGACGATGGTGATGTCCACATATCTCGTTGCCTGGGTTATCGGGCCCCTCGAATTCAGCGAAACACGTGATGTGGACGGAGTGCCTCTGCGCATTGTCTCCAAGCCCGGAATGGCCACGATGACCGCGTACGCCCTCGACGCTGCCGAGTTTGCTCTCAGCTACTTCGCAGACTATTTCGGGGTTCCATACCCCGGGGACAAGGTTGATCTCATCGCTATCCCTGATTTCGCGTTCGGTGCGATGGAAAACCTCGGGTGCATCACCTTCCGCGAGGCGATCCTCATGATTGACCCGGCAGTCACCACCCAGGTCGAGAAGCAGCGCTCTGTGGATGTGATCAACCACGAGCTTGCCCACATGTGGTTCGGAGACCTCGTGACCATGGGTTGGTGGGAAGGTATCTGGTTGAATGAGGCGTTCGCCACGTTCATGGAGATGAAGTGCACCGACGAGTACCGGCCGCAGTGGAACCGTTGGGCTGACTTCGGCCTATCTCGTAGCTCGGCGTTCACTACAGACGCCCTCGCGTCCACCCGTCCCATCGAGTTCGATGTACGAACCCCCGAAGAATCGGAGGGGATGTTCGACATACTCACCTACGAAAAGGGCGCTGGGGTTGTGAGGATGCTGGAGCAGCATCTTGGGGAGGAGGCCTTCCGGCGGGGTCTACGGCTCTACATGGAAAAGCACGCCTACAAGAACACAGTCACAACCGATCTGTGGGACGCACTCGAGGAGGCCACGGGTACCCCCGTCCGTGAGATGATGGACGGCTGGATCTATCAGGGTGGTTTCCCACTCATCAAGGTGGCCTACTCCAACGGAATCGCCACGCTCACCCAGACCCGTTGTCTGAGCACCGGAGGCGGCACCGAGGGAGAACCGCGTCGTTGGCAAGTGCCTCTTCGGTACAGGCTGATCGACGGAGAACATAGATCGCTCAGCAAACTCGTCCTCGGTGATGAACCAGTCGATGTGGAGGTCCCTGCTGGCACTCACCTGGTTGTGAACGCCGACGGCGCCAGCTTCGTGCGCGTCAGTTACCCGCCCGAGATGCTCGAGGGATTGAGTTCGCTCGAGAACAACGAGTTGAACGAGGTGGAACGGTATGCGCTCATCGATGACACCTGGGGGTCCGTGCTGGCCGGAACAACGTCGACAACCACGTTCTTGACCTTGCTGGAGGCAATGGCTGCGGAAAGCTCGCGGTCGGTATGGCTGAGGATCATCTCAGGGCTGGACCGTCTCAGCAAACTGGTTGACCCCGAGGCACTTGATGGTTTCAAGTCCATTGCCCATGACATCCTGTCTCCCATGCTGGCCAACATCGGGCTGACCCCGGCCGAGGACGACACGCCAGGCAACCGTCAGTTGCGGGCCGACCTCGTCAAAGCGATGGGAACAATCGCCAAGGATCCCGATGTTCAGAATGAGTGCCAGCGAACCGTTTCGGTCGGTCGACGTAACGCAGAACTCGTCGATCCAGCGCTGATGTCGGCGGCGATCACCGTTGCTGCCACGGTTGGCGACCAAGCCGATTTTGATGACTACGTTCACGAGTATCGAACCAACACCAACCCCCAAGAGCAACTCCGCTACCTCTACGGACTCACTGCATTCCCAATCGACGATCTGGTGGCACAGTTTCGAGACATGGTGCTGAGTGGGGAGGTTCGATCACAGGACGCCCCTTTTGCACTGCGCATTGCGCTGACCAACCCGACATCGGGAACCCACACGTGGGAATTCATCAAAGACAACTGGGATCGGCTCGGCGAGCTCTTTCCCAGTGCGGCGCTGAGCCGCATGCTCGAGGGCGTCACCTCCCTCGACACGGTTGAGCTCGTAGGCGATGTGGCCGCATTCATCGCCGAACATCCCCTTACCCAGGCAGAAAAGACGGTCGAGCAGATTCTGGAAAAGCATCGTGTCAACGCGACGCTTCGAGAACGCGAATTACCCCGCTTGTCTGCGTTCGTGGCTAGCTGAGGTTCGGTTGTGCGTCTCACTTGGCTGAACCCGTCGCCGCTTCAGGTGTGGGCGGTCGAGCCTGGAGCAGCACAACTCACGTGGGGTCACCTTCCGCGTGGTCAATTGTCGCTGGAGGTTATTGGCCATGCCCCAATCCGGTTCGTACATGAAGGGGGCCCCGGCTCTCTCGTCTTGGATAATCTACGATCCGGTCGGGTCGATATAGAGGTCCGGTCGGTCGAAGGCGTTGCGCGACTGCAAACCGACATTCCTGAGGCCCCCTATGGGGACGAGTTGTGCCGGATCGCCACGATTTCGGATCTCCATCTGGGATCTGGCAATTGGGGGGCTCTGCGCACAATCGGAGATATCGAGCCCAACGCCGTCGATCACTATGACATGCGCTGTGCCACGTCGGCCATACGAGATGCCCTCGATTGGGGAGCGTCGCTGCTGGTGATCAAGGGAGATGCCGCCCACCATCGTCGCACTCGCGACTTCGAGTTGGTCGCTGAGCTGGTCGATCGCTTTCCAACACTCCCAATGATCATGTTGCCGGGTAATCATGACGTGGACGATGCGTGGCCAATCGACCTACCCAAGTCATTCGGCAAGAGAGGCCTGCCTTTCGAACTGGGTGTTCGGGTGCATGACATGCCCGGAGTGAGATTGATCGTCGGCAACACAACCATCGAGCACGAAAGCCACGGAACGGTCAAGCCAATCCGCACAGAACTGCTGAGTGAGGCGGAAGCGTCATCAACGCCGAACCTAATGCTGCTTCACCATCAATTCCAGGAGTACCCGGTTGCGACCTATTGGCCGCCTGGAATTCCGTCGGCGGAGGCCAAACCATTTCTGTCAGATCTTGCCAAAGTCGCTCCGAGGACCCTGGTGAGTTCAGGCCACACGCATCGTCACAGAATTCGACGGGTCGGACCCCTCCTGGTGAGTGAAGTCGGATCAACCAAAGACTGGCCAGGTGGCTGGGCCGGCTACAGGGTTTTCGAGGGCGGCATCTACCAGACGGTTCGGCGAGTAACGGCGCCGGCGGCAATCAGCTGGACCGAGTACAGCCGTCGAGCTGTTGGAGGTCTGTGGTCGGCGTGGTCGCCGGGACAAATAGACGACCGCTGCGCCGCTCTTTAGTGTTCACTGGTGACATGTCAGAAGGCGGCATGAGCTGATGATCCACTCCGGTGAGGATTACCTGATCGAGGAGGCCGTACGACTCGCCGGCGAACTGCTGGGAAACAGCCACGACGTGGAGACGCGCCGCGAGGCGGCCCGACGGATACGACTGGGCAACCTTCTTGAAGACGAGTCCTCGATGGAGTTGATTCTGGCGCTCACCGACGAGGTGATGCGCATCGAGCAACCGGCTCGGGCAGCTCATCGATTCGCTGCGCTGATCCAGGAACACGGTACGGGAGCGTTCGGACGAATCGACTCGCTCATGCTCAGAATCGCCAAGCGGGTGGCACCTATGGCTCCCCGGCTGGTGATGCCACTGGTGAAGTCGAGGACCAAGGCTGAAACCAAGGGAGTGATTCTCAGCGCCGACGATCCGGCACTGGCTCGCCACATCCGCCGACGGGCCTCACAGGGTTCGCGGCTCAACGTGAATGCACTCGGCGAAGCGATTCTGTCCGACGCAGAGGCGGAACAGCGGCTCACAACGGTCCTGACCCAAATTGCCCGGCGCGATGTGAATTACGTATCGGTGAAGCTCTCATCGGTGGTGGCCAATCTCGACATCGCCGCGTTCGAGTTCTCCGTCGAACGAGTCAGCACCAGGCTTCGAACCATCTATCGAACGGCTTCGCAGAACGACACGTTTGTGAGCCTGGATATGGAGGAGTACCGGGATCTCGAACTCACCGTCGAAGCGTTCAAGCGGGTTCTGAGCGAACCCGACTTTGCCTCCCTCGACGCAGGAATTGTGCTTCAGGCGTACCTACCCGATTCTCGGGCGGCCGCTCGGGATCTGTGCGAATGGGCGGTTGACCGCCATCGTTCATCAGGCGGCACGATCAAGATTCGACTGGTGAAGGGTGCCAACCTCGCCATGGAACAGGTGGAGGCCGAACTCCACGGCTGGACGCCAGCGCCGTTTGGCTCCAAGGCCGACGTCGATGCCAACTTCAAGGCACTGCTCGACGAACTGCTCGATGACGCCTGGGCCTCGGCTGTGCGGGTCGGGCTCGCCAGCCACAACCTGTTCGATATCGCGTGGGCCGCTGTCCGCAGCCGAGACCTGGGTGCCCAAGGTCGACTCGAGTTCGAGATGTTGGAGGGGATGGCACCCAGCCAGGCGAGGGCCGTTCAAGACCGGGTTGGGGCAGTCCTGATGTACTCGCCTGTTGTCGCCGACGAGGACTACGGGTCGAGTCTTGCATATCTCTCCCGCCGGCTCGACGAGAACACCCAACCGGACAACTTTCTCCGATCGCTGTTCTCCCTCGAACCCGACTCCGAAGAGTTCGAACGACAAGCGAAGATGTTTCGGCGAGCTGTCGCCGAACAGAAGTTGGTTGACCAGACCCGCCGTCGAGGACCCGAACCAACCACCGCTGGTTTCTACAATCAACCAGAACTCGACTTCACCAATTCTCAGACGCGATCCGAGATCGAGAGGGCACTCGCACAGTTCGTGATGCCAGCGGTTTCCAGCGTCGAGACCCTCGATGAGATCAACCGGATCGTCAGCGGATCGCTGATCGCGTTCGACCCAACGCCGACCGCAGAGTCCTACAAAACCATGGGTGGCTGGCTGCATCGGACCGCAGACCTGATGGCTTCCGAGGCTGCCGAAACCGTTGCCCTTCTTGCAGGCGAGACTCACAAGACCGTGCGGGAGGCCGCTCCCGAGATCGCCGAGGCGATCGACTTCTGCCGCTACTACGGAGGTCCCGGGATCGAGAACCTGCAACGTCTGTTGGCCAAGGGCTTCGTCGTTTCGGGACGAGGGGTTGTTGGGGTGGTTGCTCCCTGGAACTTCCCGTATGCCATCCCTACCGGAGGGGTGGCGGCCGCACTGGCCGCAGGCAACTCGGTGATCCTCAAGCCTGCTCCTCAAGCTGTTGCGCTCGGCGCTCGGATAGTAGATCAGTTTCACCGTGCCGGCGTTCCCGAAGATCGGCTCCAGCTGGTTGTGTGCGAGGACGGGCCCGTCGGCAAGGCCTTGGTGACCAACCCCGCCATCGACACCGTGGTCCTTACCGGATCGCACGACACCGCACAGATGTTCCAGCAATGGCGCCCCGGGCTCCGAGTACTGGCCGAAACGAGTGGCAAGAATGCGTTGGTGATCACCGCCTCAGCCGATCTCGATCTTGCGATCGCCGATCTGGTCACGTCGGCCTTTGGTCATTCGGGTCAGAAGTGTTCTGCCGCAAGCCTTGGCCTCATCACTGCAGATGTGTACGACAGCCCGAGCTTCCTGGCTCGGGTGCGCGATGCGGTCCTCAGCCTACGCACCGGACCGGGATCTGACCCCGCAACGATGATGGGACCGACGATCTCGAATCCCGATCCAAAGCTGAAACGGGGGCTCACATCTCTCGATGTCGGTGAAGAATGGTTGGTGCAACCAGCGATGTGGGGACCTATGGGCAACCAGTGGTCACCGGGAGTTCGGATCGGGGTGCAACCGGGTTCGTGGTTTCACCAGACCGAGTGTTTCGGTCCGGTGTTGGGACTGATCAGGGTGGACGATCTAGATGAGGCGATTGCGGTGCAGAACGCCACCGACTTCGGCCTCACCGGCGGAATCCACTCACTCGATCCGGACGAGGTCGCCCGGTGGCTGGATCGAGTTGAAGTAGGCAATGTCTATATCAATAGGGTCATCACCGGTGCAGTTGTGCAGCGGCAACCCTTTGGTGGGTGGAAGAAGTCGGCGTTCGGAGGCGGTGCAAAGGCCGGAGGGCCCGGCTACGTGCAGCAGCTTGCCTCGATCAGGAACCCGCCGGATGCAGATCGCGATCCGCGTAGTGAGTCCTACCGCGACGCGTGGGAGACGGTGTTCGCTCGAGACCACGATCCCTCCGGGCTGAAGGCGGAGTCGAACGTGTTGCGATACAAGCCGCTGAAGCGTGCTGTTGCCGTTCACGATGGGACCGACCCGAACTCGCTTGCGCTCCTGCGGGTAGCGGCATCAACAGTGGGATCCCGCCTGGTCGAAGTCGATTTGACCGAGGACAGTCACGACGGCCTGACCAAAGCGCTGGCCGATCAGACCGATCGGGTGCGGATCATGTGCGCCCTGCCTGACGAGCTTCTCAGTCTCTGCCATCAAACTGGCGCCGCGGTGGACACCAGCCCACCGTCAGCCGACGGCTTCGTGGAGCTGTACCGCTGGGTACGGGAGCAGGCGGTGAGCACCACCCGACATCGCCACGGCCGGATTGCCACCACTTGAACCGGACCACATCGACCTCGCTAGGACAACAACTGAAGCAGCCGTTTTCGGACCGAACCCTCAGCGGCCGACAACAACACCAGCGTGGCCCGATCAAGACAGGCATCGGCATAGCGAGAGTCCGGGACGTCACCAACCGCCCAGCCGAGATCGGTAATGAAGCTGCCTTCGGCGATCGCTACAGCCAAACGGTGGGTGGACGGCTCCGGCAGTAGCAGGTACTGGTCCTTGGCTCGTTCAACCAAAACAGCCTGACGGGTGACGTGAGCGTTGTGCGCCGCCACAGCCCAGTCCCTGCCGAGGTGCAGACCGAGTTCGACGAGAAGCGGAGCAAAGAGATGCTTGCGTCGGACCGTGTACCGGACCGCCGCCGTCATCGACGATCTCATCTGATCGATTGGATCTGTTCCGTCATCGATCGATACGGCCTCGAGTCGTTCAGCCAGCAATTCGGCGAGAACGACGCCGAGGATGTCGGTTCGTGATCCAACCAAGTTGTACAGCGTGGCCACGCTCTGCCCCGATGCCGTGGCGATGGAACGAACAGTTGCAGCCTCGATCCCACCCTCGGCGATCGTCTGGCGGGTGGCTTCACCGATGGAGTGCCGACGGCGCTTCTGATCGTCGATTCTCAGCTGACCAGCGGCCATAGCCCCAAAGATAGAACATGTTCGGAGTTCAGAACGTGTTCTATCTTTCCTATGCGCGGACCCCGGCACTTGCGCCACTGGCGACTGCGAGGATTGGGCGACACTTCGTACTTACGAATGGTAAGTGCCTCTCACGGTCGATGATCTATCCTCTGCCCCTGTGTCCAACACCTCTGACACCACGCTCTCGGGAGCTTCCACGGACTACTGCCCCTTGTTCCAGCACTCGATCGAAGTGATCGGACGTCGCTGGACCGGTTCGATCCTGAAGGTCATCGGCGATCAAGCATTACGATTCGGTGAGATCCGATCCGAAATCCCTGGCCTCTCGGACCGCCTGCTGGATGCCCGGCTAAAAGAACTCGAGGCTGAGCACATCGTGAGTCGAACCTCGAACCATGGCGAAGTTCGCTATTCGGTCACCAAGAAAGGTATCGGCCTTTGGCCAGCCCTCGATGCGCTCTCCAGCTGGGTCGCTCAGCAAGCCTCATCCGATGACGTTGAGGATCGTGAGGGCTGCTAGCCGAACGCAGCGGTAGTGTCGAGCCATGTTCGAACCCGCAACGCTGACAAACCTGACGGGCAGAGGCGTAGTGGTCACGGGCGGAAACGGCGGTATCGGTCTCGGGCTGGCGAAAGGATGTGCCAATGCAGGCGCCGCCGTGTGCATCTGGGGGCGGAACTCAGACAAACTCGAAGCGGCGAAACGGGAGCTCGCTACGACAGGCGCCACAATCCACGCCCAACGAGTCGATGTGGCCTCCGAGGCTGATGTTGACGCCGGCATGGCAGAGGCTCGGCGACTGATGGGCCGCCTCGACAGCGTGTTCGCCAACGCCGGTGTAGGCGCAGCCCCAAAACCGTTTATCGAACAAACAACCGAGGAATGGCACGCTCTCCAGGCCATCAACGTGGATGGCGTGTTCTTCACGCTCCGAGCGGCAGCCCGCGTACTCATCGACCAAAGCGAAGGCGGATCGCTGATCGGCGTCTCGTCAACGTCGGCGATACACGGCGCCCCAATGGCCCAGTCGTATGCGGCGAGCAAGATCTCGGTTCTGGCGATCATGCGGGGCTTGGCGGTCGAACTCGCTCGATACGGCATCCGCTGCAACAGCATCATCCCCGGGTGGATCGAAACCGAGATGACCGACGATGCCCGAGGGTTCGACAAGTTCCTTGCGGCAACCACGCAGAGAACGCCGGTGCGGCGATGGGGAGTTCCTGACGACTTTGCCACCCTTGGGGCATTCCTGGCAGATCCGACCCAGACCTTCCACACTGGCGACGAGATCGTCGTCGACGGTGGGTATACCCGTTTCTAGGAGAGCGACATGAGAATCACGGTTGATCGGCTTCAGTGCGAGGCCAACGGAATCTGCGAGGACCTAGCCTCCGAAGTGTTCTCACTCGACGGGAACGACAATCTCCAGCTCCTCGTGACCGAGGTGCCAGCCGGGCTTCTCCACGACGTGGAAGCCGCCGTCCACAGCTGCCCCAAGCAGGCCCTGTCGCTCGAATCATCGTGAGCGAACCAGACCAAGAGTTGGTCGAGGTGGTCGACCAAGCCGGAAATGTGGAGCGGATCGTAACGAGGGCGCTTATGCGCGCTGAGGTGCTGCGCCATCGTTCGACCTACATCGTCCTCCGTCGAAGCACCGGCGATCTCGTGGTCCACCGCAGGGCCGATTGGAAGGACGTGAACCCAGGGCTCTGGGACATTGCGTTCGGGGGTGTGGCGGGGGTCGGGGAGGAATGGGCCGTCGCCGCTCAACGAGAGCTGAGCGAGGAAGCCGGTTTGACCAACGCCGATCTGCGACTCCTAGGTTCAGGCTCCTATAGCCAGCCCGACGGCAGAATCGTTGCCCGGGTCTTTGAGGCGACGTCTGACGCCGAACTCACCTGCCCCGACGGTGAAGTAGCCGAGACAACACAAATCCCGATTGCCTCTCTCCGCCACTGGCTGTCGACCCACATAGTGTGCGCCGATACCATCGAGATCGTCCTACCCCTCCTGGACCACGACGACTCGGCACCCAACTAGCTGGCTGCTCGGGCGGCTTCAAGCACGTCATCCTTGGGGAACAGACCTCTCCAACCTTGTATTGGCTGACCGTTCTTGTCGACCAGGATCGCCGTCGGCTGACCCGTCACTTGGTAGTAGCGCCACGTGTCAAAGCTCGCATCCCAAGTCATCGTGAAGCTGTTGGTGCCGGTGGTTGACTGGAATTCCTGTGCAAACGCAAAGTCGTCCTGGGCGCCCATCCCAACCACTCGAAGCGTGTCGGTGTTGTCTCGAGCAAACTGCTCGACTTCGGGTCCTTCGAACCGGCAGGTGCTTCAATGAGGCGCCCAGAACCACAACAGAACAGGCAGCTCGCCGCCCTGGAGTTCCTCCTGCAAATTCAGACTTGAACCGTCGACAACATTCTGGACCGAGACGTTGGGAAAGAGTGAGGCAGGCGTTTCCGGCCCGGCACCATCATTCGTGGCCTGCGCTGGTGCAGAGGTTGTGGTCCCCGACCACTCAGAAACACCGCTGCTGCCGCACGCCGCTGCACCAAGAGATATCGCCGCCGCCAGCGCCAACATCCGTTTGGCGGAGGTGCGCCTCACTACGGCTGGGCGCGTTGGAGGTTCTGGTGAGATGACCACGAACGATGTAACCGGACCGATGCACTGGCCATTCCGATCCGGCACCAAAGACCACTTTCGACCTATCCTGATCAAGGTTTTCGCCGATCTTTAGTATCACCGATCGATACTGCCAGATGTCGTCCCCGCAGTGGTTCTGCTGCCGGTGCGAGTTCGTACCAGTCTCAGCGAGGATCCCACCAAGAAATGGCAACTCCGACCCACCCCGCCCAAACTCCAGCTGAGATCACCGAGGCCATCCCCGACCGTCCGAAGTGGGCGGGTGCACTGGCAGGGATGATCGCCGGCGGGTCTGCACTGGCCACGGGTGAGCTGGCCGGAGCCTTCGCCGCCCCAAAACCGGGACCCGTGATCGCAGTCAGCAATCGTGTGATCGACAATGCGCCGGTTTGGTTGATCGACTTCGGCAAGGCGATCTTCGGATTGGCCGACAAGCCGGCGTTGATCGTGGGAACTGTGATCCTCTCGCTCGCCCTTGCGGCCATCCTCGGAATGATTTCGCTGAACCGTCTCGCCATCGGTGTCGTCGGGATCAGCACCTTCGGAGTAATCGGGTTTGTTGCGCTCGGCGTGGATGCGCAGGGTGGTTGGGGCTACGGGCTGATCGTATCGATGCTCGCAGTTCTGGCTGGCGTATCGGTACTCGGTGTGTTGCTCAGTCGGGTGCCAAACAACGCACCACAGCCCGAACAAGCCCAGGTCCGGATCGCAGCACCCGCCAATCCGGTTTGGGCAACAACCCCTGAGATTGAACGGCGCACATTCCTTGGTTGGCTGACGGCCGCCACCGCCTCACTGATTGGGTTGTCATTGGCAGCCCGCCAACTCCGCAGTAACGCAGCGGTCGAGGTCGCACGCGGCGAAGTTGAACTGGTGAAGCTCGAAGGAGCTACCGAGATCGAAGCCGCAATCACCGCCGCCAACACAAGCCCGGTGGCAGCGACTCCGGGCGTCTCGCCGGTTGTCACGCCCAATGAGGACTTCTACCTCATCGACACCGCCACGCTCACCCCTCAAGTCAACCCCGACACCTGGTCGCTGACGATCAAGGGAATGGTCGACACCGAACTCACCTTCACATACGAGGACCTACTGGCCAGGGCAACCACCATTGCCCCTGTGACGCTGAGCTGTGTATCGAATCCGATCGGCGGAGGCTTGGTAGGCAACGCCGTATGGCAGGGCGTGCCCTTATCCGACCTGCTCGAAGAGGCCGGTGTGCAGCAGGGCGCCACCCAAATCCGAAGTGCCTCCGTTGATGGTTGGGATTGTGGCTTTCCCACCGAGGCCGCATTTGACGGCCGAACCGCACTGGTCGCAGTCGGTATGAACGGCGTGCCGTTGCCGGTCGATCACGGGTTTCCGGTTCGCCTCGTTGTTTCGGGGCTGTACGGCTATGTATCGGCCACGAAGTGGCTCAAGGAGATTGAGCTGACCACCTTTGAAGACTTCGACGGATTCTGGGTCCCTCGTGGCTGGTCCAAGCTCGGCCCGGTGAAGACCCAAAGTCGAATCGACACCCCCAGATCCAACTCCAGAGTTGTTCCCGGACGAGTGGCAATCGGTGGTGTTGCGTGGGCACCCAACAAAGGCATCGTGAAAGTGGAGGTTCAGGTGGACGACGAGCCGTGGATCGAAGCTGATCTAGGCGAGTCCCTTGGTGTGAACTCCTGGCGTCAATGGAGTACCGCTGCAGCCATCGATTCCGGTGACCACCGGATCCGGGTTCGGGCAACAGACGCCGGGGGCGAAACTCAAACCGACGTGGTCACCGCGGTGGACCCCAACGGGGCCTCCGGCTGGCATACGATCAACATTCGGACCTGAGAACGTCGCCCGGGAGAGCGGGCCCGACAAAGGGCGGGTTCGATCCATCTCGGGTACCGTTTGGCACTCGAAAGGCAGCCGATGAGCCGAACAAACTTCTACTCCTCGATCGACCAGACGCTCGATCAAATCCGTTCTGAGGGGCTATGGAAACCCGAGCGGCCCCTCATCTCCCCTCAGGGTGGGTCGGTCCGAGTGACATCAGGCGGCGGCGAGGTTCTCAACTTCTGTGCGAACAACTACCTTGGCCTCGCCGATCATCCTGCGCTTGCCAAGGCGGCATCGGATGCGATGGACAACTACGGGTACGGGATGGCATCGGTCCGATTCATTTGCGGGACGCTCGACATCCACCGCTCATTGGAATCTGAGATCGCCGATTTCCTCGGCACCGACGATTCGATCAGCTTCGCGGCTTGCTTCGATGCGAACGGTGCAGTCTTTGAACCGTTGTTGGGAGCTGACGATGCGATCGTGTCGGATTCACTCAATCACGCGTCGATCATCGATGGAATCCGCTTGTGCAGGGCCCGCCGTTACCGCTTCGCCACCCGCGACATGGCTGACCTCGAGACCAAGGTCATCCAGGCCAGAGATGACGGAGCCAACAACATCTTGATCGTGACCGACGGCGTCTTCTCCATGGATGGGTTCGTTGCCGACCTGACCTCGATCTGTGATATTGCCGACAAACACGACACTCTGGTGATGGTGGATGACTGCCACGCCACCGGCTTCATCGGTCCGGGAGGTAGAGGCACGCCTGCGCTCCACGGCGTGGCTGACAGAGTTGACATAGTTACCAGCACCCTGGGAAAGGCTCTCGGCGGTGGCATGGGTGGGTTCATAGCCGCCAGACAAAACGTGGTCGACCTTCTCCGTCAACGGGCTCGACCCTATTTGTTCTCCAATGCGCTGGCACCGGCGCTTGTGGGCGGAGCGCGTGAGGCCCTGCGGCTGGTGCACGCCGGCGACGATCTGCGCGCCGCGCTCGAGGACAACGCCGCTTACTTCCGAGAACGCATGACGGCCGTAGGGTTCGAACTCACCGGCCAGGGCCATCCGATCATTCCGGTGATGATCGGTGACGCCGGCATCGCCGGCTCCATGGCTGCGGGCCTTCTCGACCACGGTGTCTACGTGACTGCCTTCAGCTATCCGGTGGTTCCGGTTGGGACCGCTCGAATTCGCACTCAAATGAACTCTGCCCATTCTCGGGATGACATCGATCGCGCTGTGGACGCGTTCATCGAGGTAGGCACTACACATGGGCTGGTGGCGTGAGAGCTCTTGTGAAGACCCAACCGGGGCGCGGCTTGAAGCTGGTCGAGCGACCTGAACCGCAGCCGGGTCCTGATGACGTGCTCGTGAGGGTTACCCACGCAGCAATCTGTGGCACCGACCTTCACATCTATGAATGGGACCCGTGGGCCCAAGCAACTCTCGC
The DNA here is from genome assembly GCA_963751955.1 of uncultured Acidimicrobiales bacterium. Classification (GTDB taxonomy): domain Bacteria; phylum Actinomycetota; class Acidimicrobiia; order Acidimicrobiales; family SZUA-35; genus JABDIY01. The sequence continues at coordinate 266,641 of CAVVWM010000009.1, forward strand.
TCCTCCTGTGACACTGGGGCACGAGTTCGTAGGCACGGTGGTGGCACGCGGTCACAACGTGCATGACATCGAACCCGGCACCCGGGTGGCGGGCGAAGGCCACATCACCTGCGGCCGTTGTCGCAACTGTCGGTCTGGTCATGGTCACCTTTGCAGGAACACCGTCGGTATCGGCATTCAGACCGACGGAGGTTTCGCCGATTTCGTGGTAATTCCCGCCTCGAATGCCTACCCGATTCCCGACACGGTGCCCGATGAGCTCGCAGCGATCCTCGATCCGTTGGGCAACGCCGTTCACACCTCTCTGTCCTTTGATCTGGTGGGTGAGGACGTTCTGATCACCGGCGCCGGACCGATCGGTCAGATGGCGGCTGCGATCTGCCGGCACGTCGGTGCCCGACACGTCGTGGTAACCGACGTCGATGAGAGTCGACTGGCGACGGCCAAACAGATGGGGGCTTCGCGAGCGATCGAAGCCGGCACTGAATCTCTGATCCAGGTGATGGCCGAACTCGGTATGACAGAGGGTTTCGACGTCGCTCTGGAAATGTCGGGCAGCCCACTCGCCGTCAGCGACATCCTCAACGTCGCCAACCACGGTGCAAAGGTGGGCCTTCTTGGTGTCTTCACCAAACCAGCCGAGGTCGATCTCAATCAGGCGATTTTCAAGAGCCTCACCATCAAAGGGATCTATGGCCGAGAAATGTTCGACACGTGGTACAAGGCGGTGGCCATGCTCGATTCCGGGCTCGACATCAGCCCGGTGATCAGCCATCGACTACCGCTTGAAGACTACACAAAGGCGTTCGAGCTTATGCTCGCCGGCGATGCCAACAAAGTGGTCCTCACCATCAACCCCTAAGTCGTTGCCTACGGCAGATAAGGAAGCGGGTCGATCGGCTTGCCGTTGAGTCGCAGTTCATAGTGAAGGTGGGGCGCGGTAGACCAGCCGGTGTTCCCGACATGGCCGACTACATCTCCCAAACTCACCACGTCACCGACTTGTACTGCGATCTTGGACTGATGGGCATACAGGGTGCTGAAGCCGCCCCCATGATCCACCACCACCGCATTGCCGTACCCACCGCGCCAACCGGCGAAGATAACCGTACCTCCCTTGGCGGCATATATGGGTTCCCCGGAACGACCTCCGATGTCGAGTCCGGTGTGCATACGTCGGGTGCCGAAGATCGGGTGGACTCTGGGACCGAAACCGCTCGAGAGTCGACCGATGAGGGGCCAGTCGTATCCTTGCACCGAGGGGTCGCCCGCCGGAGGAGCGACCGCCGGTCCGGTAGAAGAAGCCGGTGTACTTCGCGATGATGTAGGCCGTCAGCTCATCGATGTCTCGTTGACGCTCGGCAACCTTGGCCTCCTGTTCAGCCACTCGACGTTCAAACTCTTCTTTGAGCTCCGCTGACTCTATGAGATCTCCCTCCAGCCCCTCTAGCTGGGCGGCGAGTTGTTGTTCGAGTTTGATGGTCTCAGAGGCGGCTTCCTGCACTGCAACTTCGGCGAGGAGACCGTCTTCTTCCACCAATCGAACCTGATCCAAAAGCTCAGCCGGTTCGGCGTTGGCCTCTCGGATCAGTGAGTCTTGACGATAGGCATCGCTGAGCGAACCCGCGGAGAAGAAAGCCTCTTCCTTGTGACTCGAACGCACAAATCCGGCAACAGCGATCGTTGCGATCTCCGCTTTGAGTCGTGCAGTTTCGACGACTGCGCCAAGTTTGATCTGTCGAGCCGCTTCGAGTTCGGCTTCGACCACCAGCAGCTCCCGGTCGAGCATGTCGACCGCAAGTTCGGTTGTAGCGATCTCTACGTTGAGATAGTCCAGGAGTTCGGCCAACTCATCGTTCTTCAGCTTGGCAGCTTCAAGTTCGCGCAGTGCATTTGAGCGATCAGCCTTGACCTCCTCGCGCTCCTTGCGGGCCTCGTCAACTGACTCCTGTGCGCTGGCCGAGGGCAGTACCACCGAAGTAGCCAAAGCCACCATCAGCATCACGGCGAGCACGCTCCAGCGGCGCGGCGACTCTGAATTGGACTTCGGATCCTTCACCCTCGACCTCAACAAGACTGTTGCAAGTTTCGCACTACCGTCACGATGCTAACCCTTAGGTTGAGGGACCACTCACCAGGGCACCGTCGGTAGTCTCAGCTTGCTTTTAGTGGTCGCACTTTCGGAAGGCCGATTCCCCGCCTATCGTTTCAATGCGCCGCCGCACGCTCCCGGTCTTTGACCGGCCGCGTGGGGATACCCAGCGCGTGTGAAAGGAAGCAATGACGAAGTCGATCATCACAGGTCTTGGTGTTCTCACCGTGGTCACTGCGCTTTTGTTATGGCTGGCAGGGGTTTACGAAATCAGCAGCGCCGGTGCGTTGGCGTTGGGCTTCATCGGTTTTGTCTTGACTATCTTCTTTGCCCGGTTCGGCGGATTCAAGCCGTTCTTCCCCGCAGCCGAGGACGTCATGAGAGTGGCCAAGCAGGAATCCCACTCCGGTCACAGCAGCGCAAACCGTTCGCTTGTGGGAGTAGGAGCTGAGGCCGATCCATCGGAATCGCTCTTTGGCAGCCAAACTCGCGACCCATCCCCCAGGCCACCCGTGGTACGAAGGGTCTTTTCCGACGATGAAGGCGATGTCGACCAAATCGATGACGAGGACAGCCACGAAACACATCCACCCCTATTCGGTGAGGCTCTCAGCGAACAACTTGCGATCGAGCATTCAATCGAGGATCACATCACCTGGCCCAATGATGATGATGATGATGGTGGTGAGGAAGTCGAGAGTCATTCGCTTTTCAAAGAACGGGGAGGGTTTGTCGGCAGCCTTCGAACCAGCGAAGCTGTCGCTGAGTCAGCAGCCGACGTCGAGCTTGAGGGGTCATCGACCGCCACAGCCGTGATCGGGGTCGACCGAGACTCACACCGGGTCGCAGCAGATACCGAAGCCCACGTTGATCCCGAGGAGTTCGGTGTCGAACCCTCGGTGGACGCCGACATCGACATCGAGGAGCTTGACGCCGAAGAACTGGCGGCATCACTTGATGCACTCGAGCCGGCCGACCCCTACCAAGCGGCGGCAGATACCGACTACGTGGCCGAGCCAGTCGTCACTGAACCCACAGGGCTCGCCGTTGCCAGCGGCACCGAACTCCCTGTGGTCATCAGCCCGCCGACAACACTCGAACTCCACAAGTACTCCTCGACGGAGATCTTGGAGGTTGTAAAGACCCAGGAAGGTGTCCTTGTGGATACTCTCATCGAGGAAGGCGTGCTCAGCACGTCGGGGCCACTCACCGACAAGGACATCCGGACGATGGTGTTTGTCGCAGTGAGCAGCAACGAATTGATCGATGTGCTCACCCAAGCCCAGCAAGAGGCCGTGGCGCTCAACGGGGGCGGAGAACACGCCCTGAGCGCTGGCGACTGAGTCCTACTACATTCGGTCCTCAGACAGCGCCGGGCCCGGGTCGGGCGTGCTCATGAAAAGGAGTGAGTGTGGGAATTGTTGTTGCACTAGATGCGGGGACAACCGGCGTGCGGGCGCTGGCCATCAACGAGCGGTCCGAAGTCCAAGGCCTGGCTTACACTGAGTTCACTCAGCATTTCCCCCAACCGGGATGGGTTGAACACGACGCCAATGAGGTCTGGACGAGCATCCGGGGCGTGATCGCCGAACTGATGGCAACCCTCGAGGAGCCGGTCGTGGCCATCGGTATCACGAACCAACGCGAAACAGTCGTCGCCTGGGACCGGCGAACAGGCGAACCACTGCATCGCGCCATCGTTTGGCAGGACCGCCGAACCGCTGCTTACTGCGATGAATTGACCGAGAAAGGCCATCTTTCTCTGGTTCGATCAGTCACCGGGTTGGTGCTCGATCCCTATTTTTCGGGAAGCAAGTTCCGGTGGATGTTGAACGAGGGCGGTGTTGAAGTGAACGAACATCTCCTGTTGGGAACCATCGACTCGTGGCTCATGTGGAAGTTGACCGGCGGAGCTGTCCACGCAACCGAGCCCTCGAACGCCAGCCGTACAATGCTCATGGACATCGGCAGCTTGGCCTGGTCAGAAGAGATGTGCGATCTGCTCGGTGTACCCATTTCGGCGCTCCCCGAGATCAGGCCAACCAGTGGTCGATTCGGTCTAACCACCGACAGCACCGCACTCGGACCAGGAATCCCGATCAGCGGTGTAGCAGGCGACCAGCAATCGGCCCTTTTCGGTCAGGCCTGTTTCGAACCCGGAATGACGAAAAACACCTACGGAACCGGCAGCTTCGTTCTGATGAACGTGGGCGCAACGATGCCCGAACCCGCCAATGGCCTCCTGACGACCGTGGCCTGGCAACTCGAGGAAGGTGGTCCAGCCACCTATGCCTATGAAGGTGCGGTTTTCGTGACCGGCTCAGCTATTCAGTGGTTGCGGGATGGCCTCGGGATCATTTCCAAGGCCGCCGACATCGGCCCGCTAGCGGCATCTGTTGACTCCACTGGAGACGTGTTCTTGGTGCCGGCGTTCACCGGCTTGGGCAGCCCGTACTGGGACCCCTACGCCCGCGGCACCATCGTAGGAATCACCCGGGGCACCGGCCGAGCCGAACTGGCACGCGCGACGGTGGAGGCCATTGCGTTCAGCGTTCGTGACGTCGTGGAGGCCATGACCGCCAACTCCGGCACTCCCCCGGCTGAGCTACGGGTCGATGGCGGTGCCAGCGTGATGGACCTACTACTTCAACTTCAAGCCGACCAGTTGAAGGTGCCCGTGACCCGTCCAGCAAACATGGAATGTACTGCGTTGGGCGCTTCGTACCTGGCGGGCTTGGCAGAGGGCTACTGGTCAAGCACCCAAGATGTCGTGGACGGCTGGAGAGTCGACGCAAGGTTCACCCCCTCACCTGACAGCTCGGGCGTGGAGGAGCTCTACGCCCGCTGGATCCAAGCTGTTGAACGCTCTCGCGGCTGGGCGTCCTAGGAACCGGTTCCATCGTCGGCGACCCTGGCAAGTCCCTCGACGATCTCGGCGTTCATGAGAGCAGCGAGCAGAGCGGGCGGGCCAACGATCTTGCGGTCTCTACCACCACCGCCCAGCACGATACGCTCCCGGCTCATTACCCGACTGTCGATCCACAGCGGCAGATCGCTGGGCAGTCCTACGGCTGTGACCCCTCCGATGGCCATGCCGGTGAGTTCCACCGTCTGATCACCCGAGGCGAAAGAGGCCTTGCGGGTGCCGAATCGTTTGCGCACAGCGCCGTTCACATCCAGCCGAGAGTCGGCCAACACAACGCAGGCGGCGAACGACTTTGGATCGGATTTGCCCACGACGATGATCGTGTTAGCCGAGTCGGCCAGTTCGTATCCGTAGGCTCGGCAGAACTCTGCGGTGTCGGCCAGGCCGGGATCGCATTCCACGATCTCGTACGGAATCCCGGTTGCGTTCAATTCGTCGACTACGACATCGGCCATTGTTTGGTTCTATCAGCGCTCGGTTCGATCAGCGTCATCGCTCGCTGGCAGACCCGCAGCTCGGTTTGACGCCGGGTCAGGGAACTTGTTCTACCCTGGCCCGGTATGTCCTTGGCCCCAGATCAGCGCAAGCTGACCTCCCGCGGTCAGGAACGGCGAGACGAACTGGTGAGGATCGCCGTAGAGAAATTCTCCGAACAGGGGTATCACCCGACTTCGGTCGCCGAGATTGTCGATCAGGTCGGCGTGGGCAAAGGGGTGTTCTATTGGTACTTCGCCTCCAAGGAAGATCTCCTTCGAGAGATCCTCAAAGAAGCTTTGCTGGAGATCCGACGCCATCAGCAGTCCGCAATTCGCGACGAACCGAATCCGCTGCGTCGGATCGAACTGGGCATCCGTGCATCACTCAAGTGGTTGTCCGAGAATCCCGAAGTTTTTCGGCTCGTCGATTTCGCTCGCGCTGAAGACACCTTTGCCGAAGAACTACGCCGCGGTCGGGAAATCTCCACTCAGGACACCCAGCGCCACCTAAAGGAGGCAATGGATCAGGGTTTGATCGAACCGGGTGACGCTCGGGCGATGGCGATCGCCATCCGTGGAATCACCGACGAGGTCATTCGAGTGAGCGCCGACACCGGAGAGCCGATACCAGCCAACTCGGTTGTCAAGATGGTCGTACACGGCGTTGTAGGTGCAGCTAGCGGCCTAGAAAGAGATCGCGAACGCTGATCGCAGCACCGATCGCGCCGGCTTCAGCACCGAGACGAGCGGGCACGATCGGAACCTCGGGGCGGTAGGCAGCACCCATCACGGTGGTGTTCACGCGTTCCTGCACGTCGGAGATGAAGTGCTTGTTGATAGCCGTGAGCCCTCCGCCCAGAACGATCAGTTCGGGATCCAGAAGAGCGACGAGGCTTGCGAGCCCTTCTGCCACCCACCAGCCGAACCGATCGAGCACCTCTGCTGCATCCTTGTCACCTTCGGCCATCGCCGCCGAGACATGTTCCCCCCGGATGTGTGCTGGCTGGCCTCCAGCCAACTCAACGATGCGCGCTGCCTTTCCTTCGGCTACCACGTCGCGGGCGATGTTGGCGAGTCCCGCCCCCGATGCCACCGCCTCCCAACAGCCTTTCTTGCCACAGGCACACACATGACCGGAGGCGTTGACCAACATGTGGCCCGGTTCTCCTGCGAATCCGTTGGCGCCTCGATACATACGCCCGCCGATGATGAGGCCGCCAGCAATCCCTGTGCCCTGATTTATCACCACTGCATGGGTAGCCCCACGAGCCGCGCCCAGCCGATGCTCGGCCAGCGCAGCGCACGTCGCATCATTCTCGGCCACCACCGGCAATCCGAATTCCCTTCGCAGTTCTCCGGCCATGTCGAGACCCAGAACTCCGGGGACATTGGGCCCATAGTGCAGAACGCCTTGATGGTCGACCAGCCCGGGCACACCAACCCCAACGCCCACCGGACGACCGGCTTCTTCGATTAGCTCGGCGACCACGCCCTTGATTGCGTCGGGCAAATGTTCGGGATCGGTCTTGGGGGTTGGGGCCTTTCGACGTACTTGAATCTGACCGCTCGTAGGATCGGCGACGACCCCCAATATCTTGGTGCCGCCTACATCAATCCCGATGAACCGATTACGCGCTTCAATTTCCATAACCCAGTATGCAAGCACGGCCGGGCTCGGCGCAGCGAGCCGTCGGCGATTCTTCGATGGCTGAGGATTTATTGGAGATGCTGCCCGAGGTCGGTACGGCGCGCTCAGTATCGTTTTGCAGATGGAGTTTCGCAGGATCAATCATCTTCCGCCCTATGTCTTGGGCGTCATCAATGAGCTGAAGATGAACGCTCGCCGAGACGGCGTGGACGTGATCGACTTTGGATTCGGAAACCCTGATCTTCCCTCCCCCGATATCGCAGTCCAGAAACTGATCGAGGCGGCCCAGAAGGAACACAACCATCGCTATTCGGCCAGTCGAGGTATCCCCCGTCTCCGGATGGCTGCCGCCGACCTGTACAAGAGAAGGTTCGACGTTGACCTCGACCCCGATACGGAGGTTATCCAGGCAATCGGTGCCAAGGAAGGGTTCACCCACCTCATGTGGGTGCTTCTGCAACCCGGTGATGCAGCCTTGGTGCCCGCGCCGAGCTATCCGATTCACATCTGGGGTCCTATCTTCGCCGGCGCCGCTATTCGCGAGGTCCCGCTGGCCGAGGGTGACCAGTTCATCGCCAACCTCGAGCGGGCTTATGAATACAGCTGGCCCAAACCTCGAACGCTTGTGATCAGCTTCCCCCACAACCCAACCACTGTGTGTGTGGACCTGGAGTTCTTCGAAAAAGTTGTGTCTTTCGCGAAACGGCGCGACTTGATTGTGGTCCACGACAATGCCTATGCCGATCTCGGCTTCGACGGTTACGATCCGCCGTCGATCCTTCAGGTCCCCGGTGCCAAGGACTGCTGCGTTGAGCTCTACAGCATGACGAAGTCGTTCAGTATGGCTGGCTGGCGAGTGGCGTTCTTGATGGGAAACAGCGAAGTGGTCGCTGCGCTTGGCAAGTTGAAGAGTTATCTGGACTATGGCACGTTCCAGCCGATCCAGATCGCAGCAACGGTCACGCTCAATGAGGCGATTGAGTACCCCAGCCAGGCACGGGCGATCTATGAAAACCGACGCAACGTTTTGTGTGACGGGCTCGACCGGATCGGCTGGCACATCAATCGACCGAAAGGAACGATGTTTGCGTGGGCACCGATTCCCGAGCCCTATGCACATATGGGTTCGGTTGAGTTCGCCAGCTATCTGGTTCGCGAAGCCGGCGTTGCCACCTCACCCGGTGAAGGGTTTGGGCCCGGCGGAGAAGGCCACGTGCGTTTCGCCCTCATCGAGAACGAACAGCGTATCAATCAGGCGATGCGCAATCTGAAGAAGGCACTGCCCGACCTGGACACCAACTGAGAGACCAATGGGCAGTCGCCGATGACGGGCTCAGCGCAAACCGATTGAGCTAGACGCAGCTGGCTCGCTCCAGGCCTACCTCTGCAGCCCAGTGCTGTGCACGTTCGCGCTCGGTTACCACGATGAGTTGGAAGTGCTGTGTGAACGCTTCGAGACTGAAGAGCAGGTCTTCTACCTCATCGTTGCTCAGCTGGCCGAACTGGCCCGACAGCACCACCGGGACTGAAGACGCAGCGTTGGCATTGATTCGCTCCAGCTGGGGAAGCAGGTTGTCGAGGGCTTCGGCAGCTCCGGCTCTGGTGGGTTGTTCGGCCCGAGAGATCTGCATTTCAAGCTGCTGGGCTTTGCGGGCAGTTTGTTCCGCAGCAGCTTCCATTTGATCAATCCGGCCCATAGCCCGCGCATGACGTCCCAAGGTGTTCTCAGCCGCATCCAGCTGATCGTCGATGTCGTTCGGAGCGATGCCAGCAGCTTCCCGAGCGGACGCTTCAGTGAGTTCGATCCATTCCTCGGCCCACTGCGGTAGGTCTTGGGGTCCCATGTTCTCTGGAATTCCCGAACCCACCTCGACCATTGCGTCATAGAGCTTTCGCAGCCCTTCGATCCACAACGGGTTTTCCCGCTCGGTGATCTGGGCTTCAAGCGCAGGTCCCAGATCCTCAGGCAGAACCGCGCCCAGATGTTCGACGGCTCGCTCAACGATTGCGGCCTTGTCGTAATTCAGTTCATGAGTCACCGGATCGAGGAACAATTCACCTTTCGCCTCTTCGAGATCGGCTTGAGCTCGTGCAACCGCCGCTGTGGCCGCATGCAGCGCAGCCTGTTTCTCTGGAGGAGGTTGAGGGTTGAGGCGATGCATGGCGTATGCGGTGAATGTAGGAAGACCGACTCGGGCAAGAATCTCGGTCATCTCCGTATTCTCTGCCTCGGTTCGCTCGCGCGGTCTCTTTTTGCCTCGCTTCTCAACCGAGGGGTTGGCAAGGTCATCGAGACGGGCTTCCTGGTCCGCAGACAGAAAAACCGGCTGGCATTCGCCCTCGGCCTCCATGACCGCAATCTCGGCGACCTTGACCTCAGTTGTGGCGTCGGCAACCTTCTTTTCGAGCTTGCCGAGATGGTCGCCATGGCTCTCGCGTTTGGCAACGTAGGCCCGCCACTGTTGGATGAGCTCCTCCATTTCCGGTGGCGACTCGATGAGCGTGGGCGGCTGTTCAGCAATAGCCGACAAGACATGAGCAACCTTGGCCAGGTTGGCGACTACCTGCTGATCCATCAGAGCCCCGGTGTCACCGGCTTTGTAGGAACGAAGGTGCTGGAGCCGAGCTGCTGCAGCTGGATCCAGATCAGCTCGGATCATCTCAACTGCGACTGCGTCGATGTTGGCGCGCCGCTGGAGCTGGTCGAGTTCGGCCTGTAGCGCCGCAGTGGGACCATTCCCGGCAGCCGCTGCATCAGTATCGAGCACAATATCTTCAGTCGTCACCGGGCAACGTAGGTCTTCAGGTGGTGTACCGGCGAGTTCGATGAGACCCTTCTCGGTCTCCACAAGGCCGTACACGCCGCTTCCATCCCCATTGGCAAGTGCACGAGCCGCACTGATGACGGGCTGTCGATCGTCGACACCTTTACGCTGGATCACCGTCAAGAACGGGTGCAGGTTGAGGGAGCCGGACCGACCACCAAGATCGAGGCGGAGCAAGCGCATAGCACTCCATCGACCCGATAGCCCCGTTGGTGTAGATATTCGGTCGAGGGATTTTCAAGACCGTTATGTGTATGTCTTAGCGGCTACTTCGCACCCGCCGCGTTACCTCGGCGCTGAACCGCTCCAGCGCCGTGCTCATCAAGATGTCTTCGGCCCGTCGCCGCACGAATCCCGGAACGGGAATGAACAATGCAACCTCGAGCTGATAGATCACATCGGTCTGGTCGGGTTCATCAAGGGAATGAGCGAATCCATAACTTCCGCTGAGCAGGCGCACGATGTCGCCGCGGACCAGCGACCACGACACCGAGTGGGGCAAATGTTCGGTGAAGTACTCCAACTCGTAGCTGACCGCCCGGCCGTGCGCTCCCGCCACGAACTGTGCTCTCTTCACAAGACCATCTGGGCCGATGTCGGTGACAACCGCCTCTTGCACGCCTTCTGCCCACAGTGGATAGCTGGGAATGTCGATTGCCACTGCAACACACTGCTCAATGGATGCATCGACCGTTCGTAGCACCAAGCGCTTTTCAGAACGATCCATGACTCACAACACTAATGCCTGGAGTTCACGATGGAGATGAGCCGCCAGTAGGTCGTAGTCGAACTTCGATACGGCGCGGTTGCGGGCCTGCGCGCCGAGGCGGGCTCGATCCTCCGAAGACCTCAACAGCTGGCTCAACGCCTGAGCGACCGCATCGACCGAGCGTGGCTCATCAACAATAAGACCGGTTTCATCGTGGACAACAGCCTCGTGAGCACCGCCGCTTCGACCGGCGATCTGTGGGATGCCTGACGCTGCCGCCTCCAGGAAGACGATGCCGAACCCTTCCTGTTCGAGTCCACCCCATCGCTCGTGGCACAACATCGCCATGACATCAGATGCCCCGTATAACTTCGCAACGTCCTCATCGGGTATCCGACCCAGCAGCTCTACCGGGGCGTCGAGTTCGCTCACGAGCTCCTCCAGTTCTTTGGTCTGTCGACCTTTGCCGCCGATGAGGACACGGAGATTGGGGAACTCGGGCTGGAGGGCGACCGCAGCCCGGATGAGCACGTCCATTCCCTTCCGGGGCACCAGGCGATTGACGGTGGAGATGACAAGATCGTGTTCGGCAAGGCCGAAGTCGTTGCGGGCTGCGAGCCATTCGTCCCGATCCAGCGGTCGAAACCGTTCGGTGTCAACACCGGGCGGTACCACGATCGAACGAAGCGACATTCCGGCGCATCGTTGGGCCTCGGCCAATGCATACTCCCCAGCTGACACGGTTACTGCTGCACCTCGAAGAACTCGACTCAGCACCTGTTTGCTTGCGGGCAGGCGACCTGGAATCGTGACTTCGGCCCCGTGGAGGATGACACCGTAGGGGTGGTTGAGGAATGGGCCCACGACTCCCAGCGGAACGGCCGGGTCCAACAAGACCAGGTCGGCGTCGAGCCGGTCAGCGAGCGCATCGATCCGGCGGGGTAACCAGGGATAGGGAATGAGAACTGGCTCGGGCGATCGTTCGATCCAGTATTCCTGAGACGCGTCGAAGGCAACGTCTCCCTCGTGGGGGGTGGAGTACACCGCAGTAGTGTCGGGCGGAAGCCGTCGCCACAGTTCCCATAAATAGTTCTGAATCCCACCGATCTTGGGCGGATAGTCGTTGGTGACCAGCAAAGATTTCACCCCCGCTCCTCCAGCCGATCCAACGCCCATTGAGCATGTTCGCTGAGCTGTGCGATCCGGGTGCTGCGCGAAACGTTGGAGCAGCTCGGTGGCTCGCACATCAACAGGATCAGCTGTGTTTCCCAGAACTACCAACGCAGTACGACGGATGACATTCGGGTTCCGGTCAGCGATATACCACCTACCGAGTCGATCCAGAATCTCGCTGTCCGAGGTGTTGAGAAGCCAGATCAAATCGATCTCGGTCTCACTCGTGGCCTCGGCGGCGGGGGCGGCTGTGAACTTGGCCGGTGGACACACGTCCTGGCACTCATCGCATCCGTACAAGCGATCACCCAGCGCCGTCCGGAACTCAACCGGAATCGGATCGGGTCCCTGCACCAGCCACGCCAAGCAGCGGCGGCCATCAACAACGCCGGGTGCCACGATCGCATCGGTCGGGCACCCATCGATGCAGCGACGACACGAGCCACAGGCGTCCCCCACCGGCACCTCGTTGGGAACCAGTGGCGCATCAGTGACGACGCAACCGAGTACAACCCAACTCCCTACGCCGGGGACCAGCAGGTTGGAGTTCTTGCCGTACCAACCAAGGCCGGCCCGCCATGCGACGTTCCGGTCCACAATGGCGTTGTCGTCGGCTTTGATGACCGCTCGATAGCCGGCGTCTCCCAGCACCGCGCCCATCTCGCTGAGTGCGGCGCGGAGATCGGCGTAGTGATCAACCCAGGAGTAGCGGGCTACCCGACCCGCTGTCGGCAGCTTCGCTTCGGGCGCCATTCTGCGGTAGTCCCACGCCCCGGCGATGACTGTCTCAACGGTGGGGAGGCTGGATCGGGGGTCGGTGCTGCGCTCAGGGTTGCGGTAGGTGAAGTTCATCGAAGCCGCCATACCGGCGGCTTTGCGTGAGTCGAAGGGATGAGCGGGCGGGCTCGAGGATCTCGTTGGTGGTGACACCCACCGCCACCAGTCCCGCAGCCCGACCGGCGGACAGCACTGCATCGGTGAGAACCTGATCAGACATCGCTGAGGTCCATGCGTGCGTCCCGCACTGGCGTCAGCTCCGCAGGTCGAAGCAGATCTTGATCGCACCCCGACGGCCTGCGTTGACCGCATGATCGAGGGCCTCGTCGTAGCGGTTGAGTGGATACATCTGGCTCACTAGCCGTTCAAGCTTGGCCGAACCGACCAGGTCGGCGGCCAGCTTGAAGGTCCGCTCGGTCGACCCATCGGCCAGCGTTTCTGTGCCGTAGGTGTATGCCCCCACCAGCTCGGTCTCCCGATGCCACAGTGCAGTCAGATCCACTGACTCGGTTCCCGGCATCCCGATCAGAACCACTCGGCCTCGGGGTCGGGTGATCCCAATTGCCTGATTAACAGTTCCGGCGGAACCGACGGCGTCAATCGTGACGTCGGCGCCGCCGCTCAGGTCGTCGCCGATGGCAAAGCTGTTGGTAGCTCTGCGAACCGCACGCGAGATCTCATCCGGGTCGACAACGGTGGTGGCGCCCAGGGCTCGAGCCATGTCTTTCTGCTCGGGATACTTCGCGGCCACGATGATGTCGCCGGCGTCGGTGTACTTGCGGAGGGCGGCCACCGTGACCAGCCCCATGGTGCCAGCGCCGATCACCGCTACGGTGGCCCCCGGCTTCACCTGGGCCCGGAATGCGCCGTGGACCCCGACCGCAGTCGGCTCTATCATCACCGCCGCCTCGTCGCTCAAGCGTTTGGGTACCTTGCGTATCTGGCTCTTGTGGGCCACGAACTCGGTGGACCAGCCACCACCGGTGGAGGCGCAATACCCGATTTGAATCCCGGGCTTGATGTGGCCACAAACGATGTGGCGATAGTCGTCACCATCGCCGGGCGCCGCACCTTTGAACGGCGGCTCGAAGCCGCGGGCCTCGTGACCCAGCACCGGCTCGATCACGATGCGGTTGCCCTTCTCATCGAGTCCGATCACTTCGTGCCCGAGCACGAAGGGAAACGACACCCACGGCCCGAAGTAGCGAGCCGAGCGGCCCTCCACTGTAGCCAGGTCGCTACCGCAGATTCCGGTGAGGAGCGTTTGGATGCGCTGCCAACCATCCCCAGGGATCTCGGGCGGTTTGGTTTCCACCAGCTTCAGAGGGGAACGTTTGGCGGCGCTACCCGGACGGATCCTCGACGCTACCGCTGCGGCCACGTAGCGGGCCCCGTTCCGCTGAAACTCCAACGCCTTCACGGCTGCGACTGTATCGCCTGCCCATCATCCCTGGTGGTGATCAGCCGGCGGCAGGCCTCTATTCAGTTGTCAAGATGCAGTGCGGGTGAAGATCCATTGCTCGATCGAGTCGAGGTGGTCTTCAGCTGCGGTGTTTGGTAGCGGCGCGTTTTGGCAGCGGTCAAGCTGCAAGAGCGTGGCTCCTGGTGATCGGCGTTGGCGGATCAACAGTTCGATCCCATGTCCCGTCAGGCCGGTACAGGCGGAGGGTTCGTTGGTGGTCCATCTCCAGCTTCCATCCGGAATCGTGGACCTTGTGGTGCCAGTACGAAGAGATCGGCACGAGATTGGAGAGCTTAGTTTCGCCACCGTCGTCCCACTCGACGACGTGATGAACCTCGATCGAAGACCACAATGCACCGCTCAGGGGGCAGACCGGATACAAGACACGAAGTGCAGCCCGCTGTTCGGCTGTGGCGGTTCGAGACGCTCTGGCCGCAGCGATGTTGATGTCTGAGGCGGTGTCTAGTCTGCGCAGGACAGCGTCGCAACAAAGCCGGCCGACACCGAGGGGCGACAACTGTTGCCCGTCGAAGGACTCCGAGATCGTGGTGGCATGGGGTCCATGGCCAAGTGTGTCCCGATCGGACAGGACATTCACGACGACCGTGGGCCGGGAGGAGAACTTGTCTGGATCAACACCCGAACCCCGGACGATGAGATCGTGTACCGCCTGAACCGTGAGTTGGTCCCGGGTGAGCCCATGATCTCCAAGCCGGCGAGCGAGTTCTCGACGCTCGTTGCGGACAGCGTTGAATACGGCGGTTCCACGCTCGGTCTCGGCGTCGAACATGAGCCGGTAGCCAGATCTGTCGCGTCTGGGCGAGACATGAGCCGATGCAGCTCTGCGTTCTCGCTCGGCCGCCTCTCGACCGTGATCCTTGCGAATGCCGTCGACGCACCGCTGAACGAACTTGCGAAACGACTCGGGCTTGAGATACGAGATCCGCTCGGCCAACGCACCGTCTTTGCCGACCAACGCGTTCGCCTCAGCATCGGTGACCTTTAACAATGTGCCAGCGAGGCAGTCGACATTGGCTGGCATTGCAGTGCCGTTGCGGATGGATGCGGCCACTTCGGGGAATCGCATCATGACCCGAACCCGCCCAACGTCGGAACTCATCGTTGAACGGGCGACAAGACCTCCACTCGACAGAACCGTTTCGACCGCCGGACCTTTGCCAGATTCCTCGGCTGTGCCAGCGATGATGCCTAGCGCCGCGATGCAACCATCCAACAATCGTTGAGCGGCCCGGGCCTTCGCACAGCACGACTCGGTTTGAGCCATCGATGGCTTCTCCCGAAGGACAACGTTTGCCAGGCCTGAGAGACCGCTCACTACTGCATCGAGCCGACGTCCTACGTCTTCCTCGTCCGCCGTTTCAACTGCCATGATTCAACCCTAATCAGCGGGTGCGACAGCATTGTTCTCCCAGTTCAGGGAGTTCTCGACCGCCGCCAACCCGGGGACACTGCCCAGCGTCACGAACGACCACGGCCGTCCGGGAGCAGCGGCGGTGAAGCTAGGCCGCCGCTAGCCGCTCTGTGACGCCTGGCGTGGCCCGGCCGATTGGGTGCTGGCCCCGACGCGCACGCATAGGCTTGCGGCTTGTCCTCAATGATTTCAGTGCAGGGTGTCTCGGTCGATTTCGGATCGGTCAAAGCTGTCGACGACGTCAGCTTGGAGATTCCCAGGAACGAAGTGCGGGGTTTGCTCGGCCCCAACGGGGCCGGAAAGACAACCCTGGTGAGGGTGATCGCCACGTTGCTGAAGCCCACCGCCGGGACCGCAGTTGTGGGTGGTTACGACATCGCCAAGGACCCGAAGGCGGTCAGGTCGATGATCGGCCTTGCCGGCCAGTACGCGGCCGTGGACGATCTCCTCACGGGTCGGGAGAACCTCGAGATCGTTGGGGCGCTCTACCAGCTTCCCAAGGCCGAAGCGAAAAGAGAGCTGACGAAGCGTTGGAACGGCTGTCGCTTACTGAAGCAGCCGATCGATTGGTGCGCACCTACTCCGGTGGCATGCGGCGGCGCCTCGACCTCGGTGCCAGCCTGGTCGGTCGACCCCAAGTACTCATCCTCGACGAACCAACCACCGGTCTGGACCCACGCACCCGGCTCGACTTGTGGGCCTTTCTGCGTGACCTCGTGAGCGAAGGAGCGACAATCCTGCTCACCACCCAGTACCTGGAAGAAGCCGACGAGCTGGCCGACCAGATCACCGTGATCGATGCCGGGAAGATCATTGCTGATGGCACCGCCGATGAGCTCAAGGCCCGGGTGGGTGGCGACCTTGTGATGGCAACCCCGAAACGCAGAGCCGATCTGGCAGCGGTCAGTGAGATCCTGGCCGGTGTCGGCAACGGTTCAGTGCGAGTTGATGAGTCACAACTCCACGTCTCTGTCCCAGTTGAAGAGCGGGTCGAAGCACTCGTGAATGCGGCCCGAGCACTCGACCAGGCAGGTATCGAGCTCAGCGATCTGGGCGTGCAACGACCCTCGCTCGACGATGTGTTCCTGGCGATCACCGGCCACGTCGGATCGGTCGAAGATGAACCCAACGGTGGTAAGAAGAAGCGAAGGGGCCGACGATGACAGCGATTGCCAGTCCACCGGCCAGTTCCCTTTCCGGTCTCTGCAACGACGTTGTGGCCATGACCCGTCGCAACCTGCTCCGGCTCTTCCGGACACCTCAGGTCATCGTGTTCGCAACGATCCAGCCGGTGATCTTCGTGCTGTTGTTCAATTTCGTCTTCGGCGGGTTCGATCGACTTCGCTGAAGGCGTCAACTACATCGACTTCCTGGTCCCGGGAATTCTAGTCCAGACCTCGTTGTTCGCCGCCGGGAACACCGCCATCGGCCTCACCGACGACCTCCAGAAAGGGCGCCATCGACCGCTTCCGGTCGCTGCCGATGCATCACAGCGCAGTTCTGATCGGACGCACCAACGCTGATGCCCTGAGGGCGGCGCTCACGATGACCATCATCACGGTGGTCGGGTTCGTGGTCGGCTTCCGTACCGACCACTACGGCGGGCTGATCCTGGGTGTTCTTCTGGCGATCATTCTGGCCTACGCCTTCAACTGGGTGTTCGCTACCTTCGCCCTCTATGTGAAGGATCCCGAGGCGGCTCAGGCCGGAGCGTTCCTGCCGGTGTTCCCGCTGGTGTTCGCTGCATCCACGTTTGCACCCGTCGAGAACATGCCGGGCTGGCTCCAGCCTTTCGCCAACAATCAGCCGGTCACGGTAACGGTGAACGCTATCCGTGACCTCACCCAGGGTGTCTCCCCTGGACGGGATGCGGTCCTGTCGTTGGCGTATTCGGTGGCGATTCTTGTCATCTTCATACCCCTCGCCAGCCGCAAGTTCGGCAAGGGATAGTGACGCGCTGTTAGCGTCGGGTCAATGACCGACGGACTGAGCATCGTTGGCCTTCGGAAGAAGTTCGGCGACCTCGTAGCACTCGACGGTGTGTCGCTCGATGTCGCCCGGGGTTCCTTGATCGGGTTCCTCGGTCCCAACGGCGCCGGTAAAACCACCACAATGCGATCGGTGATGGGCATGGTTCGTCCTGACGCTGGAACGATCACCTGGGACGGAGCCGAAATCGGCGAGGACATCCGCCGCCGGATCGGCTACATGCCCCAAGAACGAGGCCTCTACGCCCGCATGAAGGCCAGGGAGCAGATCGTCTACTTCGGTCAACTGGCCGGAATTGACAAGACCGAAGCAGGCCGACGGGCCGACGGGTGGCTCGAACGACTCGATCTCAGCGACCGAGCCGACTCCCTTCTCCAAGAGCTTTCCGGCGGAAATCAGCAACGGGTTCAGCTAGCTGTCGCTCTGGTCCACGAGCCCGAACTGCTCATTCTCGATGAACCCTTCGCCGGGCTGGACCCGGTGGCGGCGGAGACGATGCGTACAGTTCTGGCCGAACGAACCCACGACGGCGCCGCCGTGTTGTTCTCCTCACATCAGCTCGACCTTGTCTCGAACCTGACCTCCGAAGCGGTCATCGTGGCGGACGGAACCGTCGTTGCGGCCGGGCCCATCGATGATCTGAGATCAAGTTCACCGGTTCGACGCTTACGAATCAGGTGGAAACAACCGGTAGAGCAGTGGACACCACTTTCGGGTTCGCTGGTGTACTTCGACGGACGAACCGCCACCGTCGAACTGTCAGCTGATACCGATTCCGCCGCGAGCATCGCCCACGCCTTGAGCGCAGGTGCGATCGACGATCTGTCGATGGAGCCGCCCGAACTCAGCGAGCTTTTCCGCGAATTGGTGGGAGCGGGGGCACAACGATGATGTGGATCATCGCCCGCCGGGAGATCGTAACCCGAGCGCGTTCCAAGCCGTTCATCATTCTCACGGCATTGCTCTTCGTAGGAGTCATCGCCGTGGCCGTGCTCGCAAACGTTCTGGGCGGTGACGATGACAAGCGGGAGATCACCATCGGAGTTGCCGGTGAGGGGGTTGAGGCTGCAGAAGTATTACGCAGCGGAAGCGCAACGCTCGATGTCGAGGTGGTGATCGACCAAGCAACCACCACTGCGGTCGAAGAGGGTGATATCGACGTCCTGTTCGACGGAAAGACTCTCACGTGGGAGGACTTCCCCGATCCACAGATCGACAGCTATGTACGGGACACTCTGTCGGCGGCACAGTTTGGAGAGCGAGCCGACGACCTCGGCCTCGATCAGGGTCAGATCCAAACATTGTTCGAGCCGGTGGAAATCGACGAAGTGCGGCTCGGTGGTGACGACTCACAGTTCGGGCTGCGTTTCGCCGCCGCCGGGGTCTCGGGACTCGCAACCTTCATGCTCCTCCAGATCTGGGGCGCATTTCTGATGATGGGTGTGATCGAGGAGAAGTCATCAAAGGTGGTGGAAATCCTGCTCTCGCACGTGAGGCCCAGAACGCTGCTGGCCGGCAAGGTCCTCGGTCTAGGAGTGCTCGCTCTGGGTCAAATGATCATCTTGGTGGTTGGTCTGATGGTCGGGCTGCTGCTCGTTCAAGACATCGATGTGCCCAGCGGCGTGTGGACTACCGCCCCCTTGAGCCTCATCACGTTCATCCTGGGCTTCTCGTTCTATTCGTCGATGTTTGCCGCCGTTGGATCCACCGTGTCGCGTCAGGAAGACGCCACCTCTGCCCAGATCCCAGCCATCCTGCCGCTGATTTCGGGCTACATGATCGCTGCCTTCAGCATAGAGAATCCTGACAATCTGGCCGTCGTCATCGGGTCGTTCATTCCATTCACCGCACCGGTGCTGTTGCCCTTCCGAAATGCATTCGCTGATCTGCCCCTGTGGGAGGTCGCACTGTCGCTCGCCATCCTCGCAGTGTCGTCGGTCCTGATGATCCGCCTTGCCGGCTGGATCTACCGGTACTCACTGCTGCGTTCAGGGGCGCGAACCACCTACGCTGATCTCTGGAGAAACCGCAACGCCGACGTGCTTTAGAGCAGTCGAAATCTAGAAGAAGAGTGCATCCTCGGAACCGCTGGCTACCACAAACCCTGCCGCAAACACCGCAGCCAGGATCCCGAAGAAGATCGCCAGCTTGATCACTTTCTTGAAGAAGAACAGCCCAGCCAGCCCGGCGAGGGCGATTGTGGTGACGCTGTACTGAGCGAGGTTGTCTTTGATCCAATCGATCACGTCGACGATTCTAGGAAACGCACGGTATGAAGTGGTGGCGCACCCATATCTTGGAGTACAACGGCACCCGTGACCTCCCGACCTTTTCGTGTTCTCGGCATTCAGCAGATCGCCATCGGCGGGCTCGACAAGTCAGTTCTCAGCGAGCTTTGGACAGGACTTTTCCGGCATAGAGAAGGTGAAGGACTACCAGAGTGAAACAGAGAACGTCGACGAAGACGTGCTCTCGATGGGGTCGGGCGCCCACGCTGTGGAAATCGATCTCATGCAGCCCATCGACCCCGATCGATCGCCCAAGGTCCATGTCCCCCCGCTCAATCACGTTGGCCTCTGGATCGACGACCTTCCCGCCGCAGTCCAGTGGCTCACGAACCAGGGCATGCGGTTCACGCCGGGCGGGATCCGCAAGGGCGCCAGCGGATTCGACGTCTGTTTCATCCATCCCAAGGGCAACGAGGCAACACCCCGAAGTGGTGAAGGGGTGCTGATCGAACTGGTGCAGGCCCCCGATGAGGTCATCGCCGCACTCGGCTGAAAGCCCAACGAAGATGACCTGAGGACTGATGGTTACCGCCCATGAACCAAGCGGTTCCCCGCCCCAGTAACCACATCCCACGATTCTTCATGCACCAGAAGCTCACCGCGTATGGTGAACCGCTACCGGATCTTGCTACCCGACCCGACCGGTTCGCCCGGTCCACTCATAGCGTTCGCTGAGCAGAAACGGCTGAAGATCAAAGAAGAGGTGTACTTTTTCAGCGACGAGGCCAAGACCGTGCCGTTGTTCTCCTTCAAATCGCGTCAGGCCATCGACATGCATGCCCGCACAGACATTTTCGACAACACCGGGAACCAGATCGCCTGGTTCGAAAAGGACTTCAAGCAGAGCCTGCTGCGGTCCACATGGCACCTCCATTACGGCGACACCACCGCCACCGGACAAGAACGACACATGGGCAAAGCGATCCTCCGTCGAGTATTCAGCGACCTTCCGCTCCGGTTCGACTTCGATTTCGTCGACAACGCCACCGGGCAGGTGGTGATGTCGGTCGACCGGCAGAGATCGCTGCGGGATCGGTATGACGTCTCGGTGCACGACGAACGTATCGACTTCCCGGCCGCTGCAGCAATGACGGTTGCCCTCGACGCGTTCATGGGTCGATGAAGCGAACCAGAGCTCGAGTTCAGAACGGCGCGAAGCTGCCAATGTGAGCGGAGACTTCCAGAACCGCTACATTCGAAACCAAGAGAACCGCCCACAGAGCGCAGAAAGCACAAAGGGGTGCTCGTCGCCGTCACCGGCCGCCTGATCTGCGCAAAGACACAGCGAGGAGCTGCACGTGACCGAGTCCGTGACAATCACCGACAATCGCACCGGAGAATCGGTCGAGATTCCCATCAAGGACGGAGGCATCGATGGGAAGGCGTTCTCCAAGCACATGCCCGGTGTCTGGTTCTTCGATCCTAGTTTCAGCGCCACAGCCAGCACCGCCAGCTCGATCA
The DNA here is from genome assembly GCA_963751955.1 of uncultured Acidimicrobiales bacterium. Lineage (GTDB taxonomy): Bacteria > Actinomycetota > Acidimicrobiia > Acidimicrobiales > SZUA-35 > JABDIY01. The sequence goes on from CAVVWM010000009.1 coordinate 287,899, forward strand.
CCGACCTCGACGGCGCCAACGGCATCCTCCGCTACCGGGGCTACCCCATCGAGCAGCTCGCCGCGGATTCCAGCTTCCTCGAGGTCTGTTACCTCCTGCTCTTCGGAGAACTACCCGACCAGCAGCAAATGGACAACTGGGTGCACGACGTCACTTTCCACACCTACACCCACGAGAACATGCGCAAGCGGTTCATGGAAGGTTTCCACCACGACGCTCACCCCATGGGAATGCTGGTGAGTGCAATCGCCGCGCTCAGCACCTTCTATCCCGAAGCCAAGCAAATCGACGATCCGGAGATCCGCTATAAACAGATCAACCGGTTGATCTCCAAGGTTCCGACGCTGGCCGCCATGGCCTATCGGGCCAGCATCGGTATGCCGTTCGTTTACCCGGACAACAACCTCAACTACGCAGAAAACTTCCTGTCGATGATGTGGCGGATCGCCGAACCCCATTACGAACCCAACCCCGTGTTGGCCAAGGCTCTCGACGTTCTCCTCATCCTCCACGCCGATCACGAGCAGAACTGTTCGACCACCACGATGCGAGTGGTCGGTTCGAGTCACGCAGACCCGTATTCAGCAGCTGCAGCAGCCACATCGGCTCTCTATGGCCCCCGTCACGGCGGCGCCAACGAAGCCGTGATTCACATGCTCAACGACATTGGCACGTACGAGAACATCGCGCCCTTCATCGAGCGGGTGAAGGCCGGCGAAGAACGTCTCATGGGTTTCGGTCACCGGGTCTACAAGGCCTATGACCCTCGGGCCCTGATCGTGAAGGAACACGCCGACCAGGTCTTCGCTGTCACCGGAAAGAGTCCACTGCTCGATATCGCCTTGAAGCTGGAAGAAATCGCTCTCGAGGACGACTACTTCAAGAGCCGGAACCTCTACCCCAACGTCGACTTCTACACCGGCCTCATCTACCAGGCGATGAACTTCCCCCTCGATATGTTCACCGTGTTGTTCACCATTGGCCGCATGCCCGGTTGGCTGAGCCATTGGCAGGAGATGCTGGAACAAGATCAGCGGATCAGTCGGCCTCGTCAGCTGTATGTCGGACCGGCGGAACGCAAGTACGTTCCGATGTCGGAGCGATAGGGGTCTGACCCTCAGGTCACGCTGTTCGAACCGACTCCAGCGGGTTCTCGGGCCAGCGTCGGAGCCGTATCGACACGTCCACGGCTACCGCGCCGACATCGGAGAGCAGAACAGGGTTCAGATCGATGGTGGCGAGGTCGCTCACGCATGAGGCCAGAACCGACATCCGTTGGATGATGGCGAGAAGGGGTCCTGAGTTATGCCCACCGGTCAATGTTTCGAGATCCTTGCTCGTCGAGGAGGCGTTGGATGTCCGCCTGATCGGCCGGGAGGACCAATCGTTCGAGGTAGGGATAGTCGGACCGCCCCATTCCACCGATTCCTATGAATAGGTGTGACCCTGACCTGGGGCTTTGATCAAGCGTGATCCGAAGATGAGCCCCGGTCCCCTGCATGTGTTGGATGATCAAGGGCCGATCCGGTGAGCCACCCATTCGTCTGAACGCCCGGCGGAGGTGCTGCCGGTGCCGAATATCGAGAACGGTTCCGCCGGCCTCGCCGGCACGACGATCACTTCGCCAGGACGCTTTGAGCGCCACCGGGTAACCCAGATGGTCGGCTGCATCGGCGGCTTCGGATTCAGAGGTCACGAGTTGCGTGGGGGCCATTGGTAGCTCGAGTGAGTTGTAGAACGCAGCGGCCACCGTTTCGTATGTCTCCAAGTGCCGCTCGACCCTGTCGCCCAGCAGGGAAGCCACCTCGGCCGCAACCTCGTCGCAGTCCTCGACAACAGGACCAGCACCGCCCTCGTGAGCCGCCCGCCACAGCGAATAACGAGCCATCCGGCCCAATGCATCAGCGGCCTGCTCCGGATAGGCGAACGTTGGCGGCCGGTGCACGGTGGAATTCTCACCGACCAGGTTGACGGCCACCACGGGTTTGCTCACTGCCCGGTCGACATCGGCCACGATCTGAGCCAATTCCGTAGCCGGCAGCGCCGGTGTGGGGACCAGGGCGAGCAGCACCGAGTCGACCGCCTCGGACAGGGCAGCAGCCACAACCGCCCGTTCGAACGTGTGACTGTCGGTGGTCTGGGTGAAGGTGAGGCTATCCGCATCGTCAACCAAGATCGATCCCGCCTCCTCCGCCAGTGCTCCCACTACAGCAGTGTCGGATGGCGACACCAACACAAGTCCCGCCTTCTCACACGCCGACCGGGACAGCTTGGCCACCGAGGCAGCATTCGACACCACCACCACCGAGAGGCCAGCTGGCAAAGGCTGGGAACTCATCAAGCGGACCTGATCAACCAGATCCGCAACATGGTCGACCAGAACAACGCCGCCGGCCTCGGCCACTGCAGCGAGGTCCGGGTCGGCGGGGGTTACAGCCACCACCGGTTTCACCAAGCTGATCCGTCGGGCGACCCGCACGAAGTTGCGCGGGTTGCCGAAATTCTCCAGGTACAGGGCGACCGTCTTGGTTCGCTCGTCGGTGATCCAGTACTGAAGCACGTCGTACACCGACACATCAGCTCGAAGACCGGCTGACATGAACGTGCTGACTCCAAGACCCAACCCGGCGAACTGGGACAGAATGGCTGCGCCCAACGGCCCGGACTGTGACAACAATCCGACATCGCCGGCCGGAACCTCCACTGGCAGGAAGTGAGCCCGCAATCGCACTGCGGGGTCGGTGTTCACAACGCCGAAGCTCAGCGGGCCCACGAGTCTGATCCCACCATCTCGCACCAAACGAACGAGTTCTGCGAGCCGCTGACGACCTTGGGCCACTTCGTCGGTGAACCCGGAGGACACGACTATCACGGCCTTGACTCCTGCCGCGATGCACTCTTGCACCGCTCCGAATACCGAATCGGCGGGAATCGCAACGATCGCCAGATCAACCGGGTCTTCGAGATCGGTGATCAAGGCTGCGGTTTCGACACCGAGGATCTTACGTTTGGCGTGGCTATTGATAGCCACGATCCGACCCTGGAAGTCGCCATTCACGATCGATCTCAGAAGTTCGTGGCCAACCGATCCCGCTTTGCGACCGGCGCCGACCACTGCGACCGATGTCGGATTGAAAAAACGTTCCACCGCCCGGGAGCGGCTCAGCTGATCGCGGCTGTCGATGGCACCTTGAGCCGACCGGGGGTTGCCGATTCCCAGTGTCACCGCGATTGAACCGTCTTCGAACCGGGAGGTCACATCGAATCCGGCGCCCTTGAACACAGCCAGCATCCGATAGTTCTCGGGCAAAACAGTGGCAGTGAAGGTGGTGATGCCCTGGGCCCGGGCCCGTTGGGCAAGGTATTCGAGCATGAGCGTGGCCAAGCCCCGGCTGTGATGGGCGTCATCTACAAAAAAGGCGACCTCGGCCGAATTGTCGGTGCTGTTCTCACCTTCATAGCGAGACACCGCCACCATTTCGTCGCCGATGAGCGCAACGAACGCCATCCGCTCTTGGTAATCAACGGTGGTGAAACGGGTGAGTTCATTCTCGTTCAAGTGTGGCCGGAACCGGAAGTACCGGAAGTAGATACTCTCCTGAGATTGACGGTCGTGAAACCGTTCCATCCGTTCAGCATCGTCGGGTCGGATCGGACGTACCCGAACCGTGGCACCGTCTTTCAGCAGTGCGTCGGTCTCCCACTGCTCGGGATATCCGTCGGGAAGATCGACCACCCCGGAATACTACGAGCGGCGTGCGCCCCACTGCCATTTACCGCTGAGGCTTGTGCGGTAGACATCTGTCACGCCAACATCTTGGTGAGTCCCGATGCCCGCCGGACCGGGGTTTCGACCGCCTGTCGGATTGCGTCTTCTGCCGCGACGACGGTGACGCGGTCCTTGGCCCGGGTCACAGCAGTGTAGAGCAGCTCTCGGGTGAGCACCGGCGAGCCCCACGCTGGAAGGGCTACCACGGCATGATCGAACTCCGATCCCTGGCTCTTGTGGATCGTCATGGACCACCAGGTATCGAGCCGGCCGATCTGGGCCGGCTGGAGAGGTGTGGGATTTGCCGAATCGGGGAACACAACAGCCCGCTGGTTTCCTTCGGTCTTGATCACCACACCGGTGTCGCCATTGAACAGCTTGAGTAGGTAGTCATTGGTGGTGACGATCACTGGGCGACCCACATACCAGCGCCCGGTGACAGCCCGGTTGTCCACCTGAGATCGCACAGCGGTTTCAATGCGGTGTTGCCAATCGTCGCGTCCGTTGAAGCCTTGTCGGGTGGCGCACAGCACCTTGAGCGCAGAGTTTCGGGCCATGGCACTCGCCGCATCGTTGCACAGGGCGTCGTTCAGCGACGCCACGCCAAGAGCCGCCGCCTCCTCGGTTACTGCGCCGGCGTCATCGGGGTCGACCAGCACGACGTCGGGGAACTCGAACGACCTGAGAACCGATATCGTCTCTTCGGCGTTGCCGGCCCGGATGGCTTGGGATAGGCGAGCGATGCCGGATGCTTGGTCGAATCGGTGGGTGGTTTGGAGTGTGACCACTGATCGCCCGACCGGACCTCGGCTATCGGTGATATCGCTCAGCACGGCACCAGCCTCGACCGACGCCAACTGCGATGGATCCCCCACGAGGATCACCCTGGTGCCCGGGCCGATGGCATCTACCAGACGCCCCATCAGCGAGAGCGACATCATCGATACTTCGTCGATCACGACAACGTCGAGCGGCAGTGGGTGGGATCGGTCGTGGCGGAACCGAATCCCGTCTCGATGACCGAGCAGACGGTGGACGGTACAGGGTTCGAGCACACGTAGGGCGTTGCTGGTTGCAGAGCTGAGTGACCCGGTAGCGGCTTTGATAGCTTCCTTCATTCGGCTGGCGGCCTTGCCTGTGGGTGCGGCCAGTCCAATTCGAAGTGGTGCTGTTGAGGCTTCGTGCAATGCAGCGAGAATGCGGGTCAGGGTGAAGGTTTTGCCGGTTCCGGGGCCTCCAGCGATGACGGTGAGCTGGTGGGCCAGAGCGTGTCGTGCCGCGTCCAGCTGGTCCCCGCCGTCAGGGAACAGAGTCAGGAGGTTCTGTTCGGCCTCGGCGCTGGGACCGGGGATTGCAGCTAGCTCCTTCAGGGACTGAGCTACCGCCGATTCGTAGAGATAGTAGCGATCGAGGTAGAGAAGATCGTTGTCGAACACCATCAGGGCGGTCGAACCCAGCGTGGGGTTCCGGTCCCTGATGATCCCGTCGAATACCGGCTTGCCGATGTGGCGGGAGATGCACCTACGCCACTGCACCGGATCAGGCCAGGGCAACTCCTCGATACTGGGCGGAGGCGGCTCAACCCCACCGCCCCGGGGGCTGGGCGAGTCGACCGAGGCGGTATCGGCGATGCGGTTGAGGTCGACGGCCACGTGCCCTCGCTGGGGAGCACGCGACGCCAGAGCCGCAGCGAGGACCACCATCCCATCGTCCTTCGGGCCCAGCGAGTCGTTGAGTAGTTCGTCGACGAAGGTTGCGAATGCGATATCGACGGCGTTGAGTACGCCTGCCTCAACAAAAGGTTGAATCCAGGACAGATTTTGGCTAACCACGGGGCCCAGGTGTGTGCGGCTCATTGCCACACCCCCTCATGCAGCAGATCGCTGAGCTCGCTCACCAGAGCTGGTGGCATGTTCCACGAGAACACCCCGTGGGGCGCACCTCCGATGATCGGGGTTGACGGACCGATCATCCCGCGTATGAACAGGTACGCCGCACCACCAAGGTTCTGTTGTGGATCGTAGTTGTCTCCCAGCCGCCACCGGAGGTAACGATGGAGAGCAACTGCGTAAAGGAGCGCCTGGAGCGGATAGTCGTGATGGGCCATGGCGGTAGCCATGCCCGCCTCTGAGTAGTCGTCGATCTCCAGCGGTTCTCCGTAGGTGCCGAGCCGGTTGGTCTTGTAGTCGACCACTACATAGCGGTCGGGTTGGTCCGCGGTACGGACTCGGAAGATGCCGTCGATCGCTCCGGTGAGGTGCCCGGCCAACTGTCCGGTGATGGCTCCTCCGGCCAGTTCGTCGGCCCAGTCTCGCAAGACGTGGTGGGGTTCGAGATGAGCCTGAACGAGCTGGCCTATGTGAACGCCGGTTGGACGCTGACCCACCGGTGCGTTGGGGCCGAGCGGTAGCTCGAAGTTCATTTCATCCAGCACGTCGGCCGGCCCGAAGTCTCGCAGTCGTTGTTGATTGAAAAGGGGTCCCAGCGGGGTTTCGATGGCAGCGATGAGCCCGGTGGTGAGGGCGGACGCATCAGTGTCCCAATCCGACCATTCCACCGCACTACCCACCCGGCCGGCGACCTCGAGCCCCAGGTCAGGTGCGGCGAAGTTGATGTCTTCGAGCACCTGATGCACCAGGGTTCCGAACGCGGCGCCACCGGTGATGGAACCCAGCGGCAGCGAAGAACCGGGTGCCTGCGAGTCATCGACGGTGAGACCGTCGGGGGTGGCTTCGTCTACGACGCCCTGTTCTGGCGCATCGTCGGTGAGGAGCCCGGATGCTCCGTCCTCTCGGTACTCCCCCGGCCCAACCCGCTGGCCGCTGATTCGGGTGAACGACCAACGCCGCTGAGCACGATCGAATGGCCGATCGAGCGAGGCAACAGCCAGACCGGGGTCGAACCCCTGGGCGGCGCGTTCCCACCGCCCCGGTTCTCGAGTGGGGTTGATCACAACCGCCCGGAAAGAGCCGTCGCTCATGGCAGATTTCAGTGACAGGGCTTGTGCGGCTGTGACTCCACTTTCAGAGGCAGGGCCGTCGAAGAGGATGTTGGCCAGCTCACCGTTGTTCTTCTTGGGTTTGGTCGCACTCCCGAAGTAGAGGATTGACAGGTGACGGGCGCGGGTGGCGGCCACGTAGATCAACCGCCGGAACTCGCCATTGAGTTCTCCCTTGGCACGTTTGAGGACCCCGGAAGTGTCGTTCCAATATGTCGAACCTGTGAGCAGCACCCTGCGACCCTCCACCGGATCCTCAACCGACACAGGCGCGCCGGCCTGGGCTGCGCCATCGAGCCCGAGGGAAAGCACGATGGGGAATTCCAAACCCTTCGACACGTGGATGGTCATGATCTGCACAGCGTCGTCGTCGCTGTCGGTGCGGCGGGCAAAGGCTTCGGTCTCGCCCTCTTCGTCTTCTTGGCGCCCCATGAGGGTCTCGAGCCGCTCGACCAACCGGTGGATGTGGTTGGCCGAAGGGTCGGCCTCCAGCAGCTCCCGAATGTGGTTGAGGTCGGTGAGATTCCGCAACCCGTCCCCGTCGCGGATAAGGCGCTCGGCCAGATTCCGGGACTGCCACGCCCGATCGAAGAAGGCGTTCAGTCCCTGGGTTTGGAGCAGATCGCCAAATTCGGCCATCTCGGCCTGCAGATCGGAGACGATTGATGTGTCGCCTTCCAGCTCGTTCCAACCCGCATCGATGAACCAACTGAGAGCTGCGGCCCGTACCCGGCGTTCCGACGCCGGGAAAGCCACCGCCCGCAGCAGAGTGAGTAGTTGCATGGCAGCTTCTGTGTGGAGGACCGATCCCACCTTGCCCACCACAGATGGAACGCCGACGCTGCGCAAGGCTCGCTGCACAGTGGGGGCGATGGCATGAGCCTTCACCAGAATCGCTATGTCGCCCGGCTGGACGGGACGGCGACCCTCGAGGTGGCCCTCGTCGGGAATAGTGCCAGTGTTCAGAAGGTCAACCACAGTTGCGGCGACATCCGCGGCGATCTGCAGCTTGCCAACCTCCGAAGGTGCCGAGAGGGAGGGGCAGAACCGAACCTCCACCCCCGATCCATCGTGCTCACCTCGTTGAAGCAAGCCGAGTTCGGGACGACCGCATTGGACAGGGTGGAATCGAATCGATTCGTCGCCAAAGGTAATTCCGTCGAACAGCGCCTCGATGCCTTGGAGTTGACGGTGATCGGACCGAAAGTTCTTCGTGAGCGTGGAGACTTCGGCTCGGGTTGTGGCCCGAACGTAGCTATTTACGTCTGCGCCACGGAAGCGATAGATCGATTGTTTCGGATCGCCGACGAGGGTGAAGTTCTTGGGTCCGAAAAGTGCGTTGACCAGTTCCCATTGCACCGAGTCGGTGTCTTGGAACTCATCGATCAGGGCGATGTCGATCTGATTCTGTACGGTTTCGGCCAACCCCGACGAAGGGTCGAGGGCGAGATCCCGGGCCACCGAAAGCAGGTCGTCGAAACCGAGCACCGCCCGCCGGCGCCTGATCTGTTTCACCCACTGGACCACCTGGTCGACGACCTCTGCCAGCTCGGCGATCTCGTGGCACCGGTCCATGAAGCCCTTCTTGCCCTCGCCTGAGGCGATCAGCTCCTCCACCTCCTCGCGTCCGGGGATGAGTGCGGCGTAGTCACGCCGCATTGCTTCATCGGCGCCGTTGGCGACCCACCGGGGATCGACGTAGGGTTTGCCTTCGATGGCCCGTTGGGTGAGCACGTCGGCCACCGCCTGTTCGAGCACGATGGACGTGTCCTCAAGCAAGGTGGCGTCGGGGTTGCTGTCGCCCGACATGCCCTGCTCGGCCAGCAGGTTCTGGGCGTAGCTGTGGATGGTGCTGATGGTGGCGGTATCGAAGTCGGAGAGCGCTCTTCTGAGACGATTGCCGCGTTGCTCAAGCTCGCCTCGATCGGCATCGCACACGGCCAACAAAACGGGATCGTCGGTCTCGGGCGGTACACCGGCGAGCGTGCTGTTCACAGCATGGAGGGCTTCTTCGACGTCGGTTCGAATGCGATCCCGAAGTTCCGCAGCCGCAGCTTTGGTAAAGGTCACCACCAATACCCGCCCGATGTCGCACCCCTCGGCCACATAACGCGTGACCATCCCCGCGATGCTGAACGTCTTGCCGGTGCCGGCGCTGGCCTCAAGTGCGGTGAAACCGGTGGGAAGGGCACCTCCGAGATCGAAGGAGCGGGGATCGGTCATAACGATTCCTTCGATGCTGTGAGTTCGAAGGTTTCGTCGATCAGTTGCTGATAGGAGAGAAGGCGGGAGTGCGGTTTCGATCCGGAGGGAGGTTGGGGATCGTTGGGCCGGGTGGCCACATCAAGCATGGCAGTTTCGTTGATCCGGCCGAATGCGGCCTGCACGAAGGGGTCTTCCGCCATTCCTGGATAGAGCCCCTGGGTAGCCCATCCCTTCAGCGTCACCGCACCCGAACTTTCAGTTGCCCGCACCTTGGCTATCACCGGGAGCGGTTCGGTGAGGGCGAGGGCACGGATGTGGAGCAGTGTCGCCAGCGCACGACGGGCATTGTTGCTTCGATCCTGCGCGGTCTCTCCTCTCATACGGATGGCTGTGAGAGCAACCTTCGCCTTGGCCCTAGGTTTCTTCGAGGCGGCGATCGCTTGCCAACTGTGATGCGGCTCATGGAGGGTGAGAGCACACAGATCGATCCAGGAGCCACGCAACAAACGATCGTCCTCTTGGGAGGCGGTGGCCCTGATCGGCCCAATGGAGTGTGTACGGTCCACACCGTCCACCTCGCCGACGATTGAGACACCGTTGACGTTGGCTTCCACACTTACCCGTTTGGCGGCATAACTCGATCCGTGATCACGTAGAAGCTTCACCATTTCCTCGGCGATGTGGTCCAGTTCACCAATGAGCTTTGCGCCCACCGCACCAGGCGGATAGCTCCCCCGGGCCTGGGCTATGTCGAGTTCGACCTGGGTGGAGTCGCCTTTGCGCCGAAGTTCGATCAGGCGCGAGAGCGTCTTCCAGTCGAGCAGGGCGTCTTTGAGGATCGGGAGGTTGTCCTTGGCGCCGTCGTTGCGGGCTGGGAACCAGGCCCCGAGGCGTTGGGTGTAGAACAACTTGGGGGCGTTGATCACCGCGTCGGCGAGGGACCGCAGTTCGACGATGGTGTCGTTGGCCAGCGGCTGCATCGGCTCGGGTTCGGGGGTACTGGCCTCCGCAAAAGTGGCCTGGGCGGCGCTGAGGGCCCGAGGATCGAAGCCGCGGGGTTCCTCGGGATCGAAGTTGTCGGGGTCGAAGGCGTGGCGCCGGTGGTCGACTTCCAGGTTCAACAAGTGCTGGCGTGACTCGGGGGTCACAATCGAGCGGATCTCTGAGCGCAGCTCGGCCAGCGCCACCGAAGGGAACACGGTGGATCCAGTACGGACGTCGTGACCGTCACGGGTGACGATCAAGCGATCCCGAGCCGACAGGATCACCTCGAGAAGGGCCTGCCGTTGATCGGCTCGTTGTTCGGGATCGCCGATGTCGGGCCGGAGAGCCAGGAGGTCATCGCCGCTCGGAACCGAACGGTTCATCGCTGCTTCGTCGAGCCCGAGCACGCAGATCACTCGGTGGGGCACCCACCGCAGGGGTCGTAGCGAGGTGAAGGTGATCGCACCGTCGAAGAATCTCGGCCGTGCCGCCCTCGCGCCGAGCCGCTCCTGAAGCAGCTGGCCGATCTCCACGACGCTCAGCTCCACCTGATCCGAACCGGTGACGATGGCATCGGCCAGGGATTCGGCGATGGCGTGGCGGGTTCGTTCGATCTGCCATGCCTCCTGGAAGGGCAGCTGGAAGAAGTTGCCAACCGCGTCGGAGAGTCGGCGGTTCCATTCGCTGATCGGGGCGGTGGTGGTCCACTCGTGTTCAATTGTTTCGAGCCGATCGAACAGTGCCACCAGTCGGTTCAGCACGTCGACGCCGCCGGACTCCACTCCCCAGGCCGGTACGTGACACGGGCCGATCACCGGCTGATCGTCCTTCACCGCCATCCCTACCAGCAACTGTCGAATACCGAATGACCAGGTGTTGGTGTCGACGCCGACCAAACCATTGCGCCGCCGGTTCGCTTCATTGAGGCCCCACCGGACCTCGGTGTGATCGATCCACCCTTCGATAGTGGTGAGGGCATCGCTGTCGAATCCGAAGGCGTCGGCAACGGGCGGAATGCGAAGGACGTCGAGCAGTTCGCTGGCGGTGTAGCGGCTTCCTACTAGATCCACGATGGCCGACAGCGCTGAAGCGAGGGTGTCTTCCACTTCGATGCCACGATCCGAGATGGTGGTTCGCAGACGGCGGGGTCCGGCCCACTGGGACGCCGGTTTCTCGGCACTGGGTCCAAAGACGCCCTGGATCGCCGGCGCGAAGGTGGGCAGGTCGGGGCAAACCACGAGCACGTCGGATTCGTGCAGGGTGGGATCATCTCGCAGTATCGCCATGATCTCGTCGCGGAGTGCCTCGACCTGACGGGTGACACCGGCGCACGCGTTGATCCGGATGCTTGGGTCGTTTGGCTCATACACGAAATCGCCAGCCGGTTCTTCATCGCCCAACAGATGATGCTGGAGCGCTCCGAGCAGCCGGTTTGGGTGGGGATCGGTATGGGCTGAGGGAAGGCGGGAAGGCGTCGGAAGACCGACCCGTGGCAGGAGAAGTTGTGCCTCACGAGAGGGTCTACCCCAGCTGCGCAGAAGCGGTTGGCGCACTCTCGCGGCAGATGAATCGTCGGATCGGAGCAAGCTGCGCTCGTCGCCGATCTCGGCCAACAGACGGGACGAGGTGGCGATAACCGGGTCGAGCATGAACAGGTTGACCTCGAAGCGTTCGCCCAATGCATTGAGAAGGTTCGCGAAGTCCTGACCGCCCGGGAGTGTGGACACACCGAAAATCGAGAATCGTTCGGGCAGTTCGATCTCTACCTCGCCGGTGCGCACGCGGGCCAGAAGTTCGGGCAGTCGGCCCGCTGGACTGGTGGTGCCGATGTGGTCGGCCACCAAACGGAAAAGGTGCGGCTGCCATCGCAGTGCCGTTGGCAGCGCTTGTCCCGATGGGTCGACATCTTCGCCCCGTTCCCAACGACGGAGCACCTCGGTACGGCGAGTGCCATAACGATCGAAAAGGTCGGCGACGCGCCGGGACCGGCCATACAACGTGGCTCCGTCGGGCAGGGAGCGAATTCGGCGGAGGGCGGGGTCGTCGTCTGTGTTGGCGAGCACGTGGTGGATAGCCCAGACCAAGCGGGAGAGGCGCCACGGATCATCGGCGGAATCTACATCGGCGCTGAACAGCCGACTGCGCAGAACCCCGGGAAACGGCATCTCGATATTGGCAGCGATTCCATCACCGGTTGGGCCAGCACCGAGAGAGCTGGCGAGGTGAAGTTTCAGCCAGCGCTGAAGGCCCACAGATGGCACCGCCACCAGTTCGGATTGCATCGGGTCGGGCAGGGGAACCGCCAGACTCTCAGCTAGTTGATCGGCCAGCGGTTCCAGGGAATCACTGACAAAGATCGAAAGCGTCACTGTGGCTCGGGCGGGGTCAACTCCATCACGAACCACCGTAGCCAGCCGGTGTGACAGTCCAAGGACTGCCGGCGGCCCGGTCTCTCAGTAGGCGAAAGCGGTTAGGGCCCGGACATGCCCCAGATCGTTCAAGTCCCTTGTCAGACGGGTCGAGAACATCTCCATGAAACGAATGCTCCTTCTCATCGCCCTCGCTCTTGCAAGCTCGGGCTGTTTTCCGCGTGGAGATGGATCTCACCGTTACTGAGGACGAGACCGTAGACGGGGTCATCGTCATGGCGATGTCGGAGTCTCTGCTTGAGATGTCTGGCTCGACGACCGAGGAAGTCTTCGAGGACACGAATATCGATGAAATCACCGAGGCGGGAGGCACTGCGACGGTGGAGCCCTATGACCAGGACGGGTTCGTGGGTCAGGCAATCACGATCGAAGGTGCACCTCTCGACGGATTTGCCGACGATGGCACAGTAACGCGCACCGGAGACGGCTGGGCGTTTGCGATGGATGTCGGGGACACCATCGGAAGCGACCCTTCCGAGATCGAGGCAGATCAAATGTTGGACGGGATGTTCGACGGCGCCCGCTACGTGATCCGCATGACCGTTCCCGGTGAAGTTCAGGAACACAACGGTACGGCCGAGACGGGCTCGCAGATCGAATGGAACTTTCAAGGGAGCGACCTGACCGACGGGACAATGCCTACGGTTCTCACCGCGACCTGGGACGATTCGGGCTACGCATCTGGCACCCCCGGTGTCAGTAGCTCAGGCGGTAGCAGCCTTCTTCTGGCCGGTGGTGCGATCATCGCAGCCCTGATCGGAGCGGGCCTTTTCCTGATCAACCGAAACAAGGCCAACGAAGAACTGACGGTGGCTGACCTCGCCGTATCAACGCAGGGCTTCGATCCAACTCCCTCCCCAGCAGGGACCCAGCAGACCCCGAGCGCTCCAGGGTCACACCTCGAAGGCGGATCCGCCGACCCTGGCGGTGCACGCTGAGGGTCGCATTGTCAGCGAATGTGGGGGCGAGGTGCGCGACACCCGCACTGTGACCGTCTAGCGCGACCTTCCGACGCTGAGCCTCTGACGATGCGCACCTCGATCGCTCCCGCGCGGAAATTGCGGCGTACGGGCACATTCGGGGCGTTCTATCGGCGCTAGACCACCGTGGGGGTGGTGGTGCGACGATTTTTGGTGGGGTTCAGCTCAGTAGTTCGCGGACGCGGTCTTTGGGGCGGCCCACGATGGCTTTGTCCTTGGTGACCACGACCGGTCGCTGGAGCAGCTGCTTGTGTTTCACCAGGATGTCGACAACCTGATCCTCTGTGGCCACGTCGTCGTCGGTGAGCTCGAGCTTCTTGAACTTCGAGTCACGACGCACCAGCGCCGTTGGCTCATCCTCGAGAATGGCGATGATCGATCGGATCTCATCGGCATCGGGCGGGTCTTTGATGTAGTTCCGCTCCTCGAAGTCGACACCCAACTCTTCCGCAATGCGCACGGCATTGACCGAAGAGTTTCAATGGCGGTTGTGATAGATCTTGACGTCAGCCATGGGACAAACCTATCTCCTCTACGGTGGTGGGGTGCAGCCTGCAGATGCCGGACAGCGGCCGGACAAGCCCCTACCGGTACCCCAACTCCCCGCCCCTCCAGCCGTGTCACAAACCCCGCCGGGCTGGTATTCGGATCCGTGGCACATCAGCCAGTGGCGCTGGTGGGACGGCTGGGCCTGGACAGCTCATGTGTCGGGCAACGCCGAGTCGAAACCGAGGCTGTCAGGCTGGCTGTCGTGGCCGGTGGTGGTCGGGCTGATCATCGCCCTGCCGATGACGGCGTTCCTCGCCGTTCAGAATCCGATCGCCATCCCCTTGGCGTTCATTCCGTTGCTGATCGTCGGTCCGGTGTTGTGGTGGATCGATCGGGTGGAGCCAGAACCGTTCCAGCATCGAGTGCATTCGTTCCTTTGGGGCGCCACGATCTCCGGCGTGGTCGCCGGCACCGCCAACAGCATCGTGTTCGCCGCATCGAGCGAAAACTGGGCTGCCGTGGTGTCGGCCCCGCTCAGCGAAGAAATCATGAAGGCCCTGGGCATCATCTGGGCGCTGCGCCGCAAGGAAATCGACGGGGTGATGGACGGCGTGGTGTACGCGGGCTGGGTGGCGCTGGGCTTCGCCGTCGTAGAGAACTTTCTTTACTTCTCCGACGCCGCTGACCAGGATGTGCTGGTCGAAACCGTGATCGCCAGAGGGTTCTTTACACCCTTCGCTCACCCGCTCTTTACCGTGTGGTCCGGGCTGGCAATCGGCTGGGCCGTGTCTCGAAACAGGAACGTGGCCGTGCATCTGTCGTGGGGGCTCCCGGTAGCCATCGGCCTCCACGCGGCGTGGAACGGTTCGCTCACCCTGGCCGAAGACAACGAGATTATTCTGCTGGTCGCAATACCGGCATTCATCGTGCTGTTCCTGTGTTCAGGTGTTGCGCTGGTCAGTTTCCGGGGTCGGGAGCAAATTTTGTTTCTGTCGCTGGTGCCTGCCCTGTCGCAGCGATACGGCCTGAGCGCCCAGGAGGTAGCGGTCTTCGGTGATTGGCGGACCATGCTCTCGGCCCGCAAGAAGCTGCCAAAGGCCCAACGCAAGGCCTTCGACCAGGTGCACGGCAACCTCGCCCGTCTGGCCGCACTGCACAATCGACCCGGTCCCCTCGACACAGCCGCCGAGGCGGTGCTGGTGAACCGGCTCCACACGGCCCGAACCGGCGGCTGACAATTGCCACCGGTTGATCCTGATCGATTCGAAGCGATGGTGGAGCGGGCGTATGCCGGCCTGCCCACTGAGATCACGTCGATGCTCCAGAACATCGTGATCCAGATCGATGACGACAGCTCCGAGGGCCTTCTGGGCCTCTACGAAGGCACACCACTCACCGAACGCTACGACTACGGCGACATGGTTCTGCCAGACGTCGTCACGATCTTCCGCTTGCCGATATGTGAGATGGCAGCCGACCTCGACGAACTCGAACACGAGGTGCGGGTCACGCTCATCCACGAGTTGGCCCACCACCTCGGGATCGATGACGACCGGCTCCACGAGCTGGGCTGGGCATGAGCGGCAGCGGTTGCGGATGCCCATGCCGTTCGGTGTAGCCGAGCGCGCGGCAGTCCATCTCCTCAAGGATGTGCATCACCCAGCTCGGCTTGACGAGCGCAATTCCGAAGATCAATCGAACATCTGTCCGGCGGCATTTCCTAGGATCAGAGCCCGTGAGCGAAGAAAGCGACGTGGGCCCAGCCGCACGGTTCTCAGAACGAGATGGATTCCAAGCGCCCGGCCAGGTCGACCAGAGCATCGCCTTCGAGGTTGGCGAAGCTACAACGGATGAATCGCTCGTCACGGTAGGTGAATGCGGTTCCCGGGATCATCAACACGTCGTGATCGGTGACCAGTGCCTTCACCACCTGTTCGGTTGAGATTCCATCGAAGGGGTGTCTCATCCAGCCGAAGAACGCACCGCTGTGGATCAGTTCGAACCCACCGGGACGGGTTGCCATCATCTCCCGAAAAGTGTCGAGGGTGTCGAGCAGTCGGTCCGATTGTTGGCGTCGCCACTCACCCGCCTCCAGCAGACCGGTGAGCGCCGCTTCCTGGCCGATGGTGGGGGCCGAGATAGCCACGCAGTCCTGAATCTTGGCCACTTCGTTGAGCACCGCTGCCCCGGCCACGATGGCTCCTACCCGATAGCCGGGGATAGCGAGGTCTTTGCTGAACGAGTGAAGACTGATGAGGGTGTCGTCGAATTGTTCCTCGGCAAACAGTTGATGGGCCGAATCGTTGGTTTCTCGGAAGTTGCGATAGGTCTCATCGAGGATCAGCGCCACGTTGTTGGCACGGGCCAGATCGAAGAACGCCTGCAGAGTTTCTGGCGGGATCGTCACGCCAGTGGGGTTCCCGGGAGACACCAGCAGAATCGCCCGGGTCCGACTGGAGAGACGGTCGGCCACGTCTGAAATCGACACCACGCCATCGGCTTGAATGGAAACCAGGGTTGGCACGATCCGTTGCGCTTCCAGCCACATCACATGGTTGAAGTAGTACGGGGTCGCAACAATGATCTCGTCGCCCGGACCGGCCAGTGCCGAACTCGCCGAACAAAACGCCTGGTTGCAGCCGGCGACCACATGAACGTTGTCAGTTCCGACACTGCCGCCGTAGTCCGCGCTCACGGTGTCGGCGAAGGCCTCCCGCAAAGCTGGCAAACCCATAACCGGCGCATACCGAGCCGCCTTTGGATCGTGGGCCAGCTCGGCGATCCGTTCCTCCACGACTGAAGCGGGCGGGTAGCTGGGAGCGGCCTGACTGAGATCGAGAAACCTTTGGCGACCGGCCTTGTGGGCCACGTAGCCGTGAGCAACGGAGATCGGTGATGTGGCGATGTCTCTGACCGCTGGATTGAGTTGCACACCAGGAACTTAGTACTCCGTCGCCGAGATCTCTGGAGTTCAGATTCCCTCCGGGGGCCCTCCACCCGCACTTGTTGCTGCTGCGAGTCGTAGAAGCTCGAAACCTTGGTCAATCGTCACCGTCGGTTCCCATGCCAAGATGCGCTGGGTCGCCCGCTGGTCGAACCAGTGGGCGGTGCCCAGTTGTTCGGCCAAGAACGAGGTCACAGGGGGTTCCCCGCTCAAGGGCAGGCGCTCCCAAGCCTGTTCGGCGATCCAGCCGACGGCGAAGGCCACGGGCTTGGGTACCCGACGAACCCGTGGCGCCAACCCGTGGGCTGCCACGATCCCGTTCACCAAATCGGCGATCGGACGGGGCTCATCGTTGGAGACAACCAGCGCCTGACCGCCGGCGCGCTCACACCGATCGACCGCAGCAACCAGCGCATCGACAGCATTGTCGATGTACGTCGAATCGATCAACGCGGCGCCTGTCCCGACGTAGGCCAGCCGACCCCGACGCGCTCGGTCGACGATCCGACCCACGAGCTGGGTGTCCCCAGGCCCCCACACCAAATGAGGACGGATAGCGGTGATGCTCATCGCTTCGCTGTGGCGTGAGAGGGCGAAACACTCCGCCAACGCCTTGGAGGTTGAATAGTGGCCCCGGGTCTCGGCCGGGTCGGCCGGAGCGGCGGCTACCCCAACGAGCGCCTCTCCGCTATGAGCCACCGACGGCGACGACACGTACACGAACCGGGACACACCTGCACGTTCGGCCTCGGTGATCATCGTCTCGGTGCCGATCACGTTGGTCTGGTGGAACTCTTCCCACGTCCCCACGATCCCAACCTTGGCAGCGAGATGAACGACCGCACCACACCCATTCATCGCGTCTGCAACTACCGCGCGATCGGTGATTTCACCTTGGACACAGCGGGCTCCACGTACCTGGCTTTCGCTTCGCTGGAGGGTGACCACCGAGTGACCCCGATCCACGAGGCGGGTTGCAAGCAGTCGACCCAGCAGACTTGTGGCTCCGGTGACGAGGATCTGCATGCTCAGAGCCTCCCGGGCCGATCCCCGGCAAGCACCCGTTCGGCCCAACGGGCGATTCGGGTCCGGTCCACTTTGGAGTTGTGACGTTTGTCGACCGGCACGTGGCGGGTGGCCAAAACAGCGGCAGGGCGGGTTGCTCCCGCCGCTTCGATCTCGTCGCGGACCGTTTCAGCCAACGACGGGTCGGCCAATGGATTGCGGCCCCAGCCGGGAACCTCCACGACCAAAGCCACGACCTGAGCCCCGATGGGACCCACACCCACTGCCGCAGCCCGCACCACACCAGCCACCCGTTCCGCAGCATGTTCAATCGGTATCGGCGGGACCGGACCGGCAGCCGTTCTGATCACGTGCTGGACCCGACCGCTGATCCACAGGAAACCATCATGGTCAAGGCGGCCAATGTCACCGGAGCGATGCCATCCGTCGGCGGTCAGAGATCGATGCTCAGTCCACCACAACCGGTCATACCCATCCTTGAGATGGGGGGCCGAGACCACGACCTCGCCAAGTACGTCGGCCTGAACAGTGGGTTCGGAATCGGGAACCCCAAACGCATCGAGCGGGTGGATGCGAACCGACACACCATCAATCGGCCGACCGACACAACTGCCCTCACCAACACCTCTCGCCACCCGGTCGATCAGCGACAGGTCGGCCACCGGAAGCACTTCGGTCATCCCGTACGGGGCCCGGATCTCAGCTGCGGGGGCAAGTTCGGCCACCGATTGCAGGAGGTCCAACCGCAACGGTGCCCCGGCACTCATCACCAGCCTCACACGCGCCACCGCCGTCCGTTCCGACGGCGACATCAAGTGTGCAGTGGCAACTACGTTCTGCAACGCTGCGGGCGAGGCAAAGATGATAGTGGCATCAACTTCTGCAGCAGCTGTGCCCAGAGCCGATGCGGTGAGGGTCGAGGGTCGGGTGACATCCATTTCCGGTACCACCGATGTGATACCCAACGCTGGTCCGTACAGCGCGAACGGGGCGAACGCTGCCACCAGCCGGTCCGTGGTTTCGATCCGATACAGCGCCTGAATCGCATCACGCTGTGCCGCCAGTTGTTCGGCTCGGTACCGCACGCCCTTGGAAGGTCCCGTTGAACCGGACGTGAAGCCGATCGCCGCCGGATGCCCACTCGCGGTGGCTTGGAGTTTGTCGACCCCCAACTCGCCCATCAGTTCGATCTCGCGGATGGAATGGGCAACGCCCAACGCGGTGCGGAGACGGCTGTCCATCTCGCCTGCCACGATTCTGGTTCCGGTCCATCGCAGGATCTTGGACCCAACAATTGCGGGTGGGATGCCGATCAGCCAATCCGGTGCGGCTGCCTTGACGGCGCGGTGCATGTTGCCTACCCCCAACCCGCCATCGACCAGCACCGCCGTGAACCCAGCCTCCCAACAGGCGTACAGGACCACGGTGAGGTCGATCCCGGGCGGGATCATGAGCGCCACCCGATCGCCGGGGCCGACTCCGGCGGTAGCCAGCCCCCGGGCGACACGGTGGGTACGTTCCAGGAACGACGTGGAATCGATGCTGCGCCATTGGTCGTCGTGCCGTTCCACAACCAGTGGCGACACATCGAGATGCGGTGGCAAGAGTTGTGCACCGTCGAGGGGCGGCCGAGCTGGAGGTTCCTCAGACGTCACCCAATCCCAGAAAGCCTCGGCAACCGGAGCGTCCTCGGTGACGAAATGGCTCGCGCTAACGAACCGATGTACGTCGGCCTGGGGCAAGCGTTTCTCCAAGTCGTGGAGGTACTGCTCGCTGAATACTGGATCTCTTGTTCCCCACAAGAGCAGGGCAGGGACGGAGGCCAGCTCGGTCATACCCGAGGCAATACCGTCAAGAGTCTCGAACGATGGGTGCCCGTCATCGAGCGGAATGTCGGCGACGAACGCCCTGATCCCAGACCGACGATCGGCGCTACGGTACGGAGCGAGAAGTCCTTCTCTCACCTCGGGAAAGGGTTGGGGACGGGAAAGCGCCAGCCCAGCCCTGATGAAGATCGAGGTGCGCTCGGTGACGGGACCGAGCAAGGCCGCCGACCCGGCGGTGCTGATCAATTTGGGCGGCGTGCCGGACTCAGGTTGGGCGACCGATGTGTTGGTGAGCACCACACCGCTCAGCTGGGACAGGTGGCGTCGGGCCCAGCCGATGGAGATCGGGCCACCCCAGTCATGAGCCAGGGTGATCACCGAACCGTCGATACCCAGCGCCTCGGTGAGGGCACAGAGATCGTGGATACGGTCAATCAGTTTGCGATCGGAGCCGGTTCGTTCCGAATACCCCATGTTGAGGTGATCGGGCGCCACCACTCTCACCCCTCCAGGAGCAACTGCTATCACCTTGCGCCAGAGGTAGGACCAGGAGGGGTTTCCGTGCACGCACAAGACCGTGAGATCAGGAGTATCGACGGGCCGATCCGCGTAATTGTCGAGTACATGAAACGTTCGACCCACGCCCTCGAGATGCTGAACCTCTACGAGCCGAGACCACTTTGGATCAAGGCCGGCGAGCGATGGCGGCAGCTCTGCGGGAAGCGAGGCTGAGTCAGCCACCGAGTCCTACCAGACCAGTTCGAGCACGCCAGCGTTCAGACCCGAGCCGATGCCCATACACAGCACACGATCGCCGGCGGTCAGTGTGTCGGCGCAATGAGCCAACGTGAAGGGAATAGCGGCCGGCCCAATGTTGCCAAAGGTGGGGAAGGTGAGCGGTGCCCGTTCGGGATCGATCCCAAGCACATCGATCATTGCTGCGTGATGAACCTTGGAGACCTGGTGGAGGATGTAGCGGTCCATGTCCATCCACTCAGCGGTGTCGGCATAGTCCCATGCCACCTTGGCCAGCTCGGTTCCAGCATCGAGCAGCGCCCGGGCATCGGTGCGCATGTTCTCCAAAGACCCGACACAGAGCTCGTGGTGGCGGCTTTCGGCACGGAAGAATCCCTTGATCACAACATGGCTGCCCGGATTGGCGCTGTGTCGGCCGATCACCATTGCGGCAGCACCCGACCCCAACGTGAGCGAAGCAAAGTTCTCCGAGAAGTCCTCTGCGGTCTCGCCGAGGTTGTTGAGCCGGTCGATGGTGTTGGAATGGATCTCCCGAGTGCCTTCACCATCGACCACCAGGGCGTACTCGATCTGACCGGCCTCGATCATCATGCCAGCCAAATGAATACCGTTGAGGAATCCCAGACAGGCGTTGGAGATGTCGTAGTTCATGCAGGTGGGCGAAAGACCCAGCATGTGATGCACCGTGACGGCGGTGGAAGGCTCCAGCCGCGCCCGGCACACCGACGAATCGATCAGCAGACCGATCCGGCTGCGATCGATCCCGGCCTCCTGAATTGCCTTTTCGCCCGCAGCGGCGGACGCATCGGCGAAGGTGAAACCCGGAGCCCACTGGCGTCGCTCGTGCACCCCGGCCAGACGATCCAATAGACCGGGTCGGGCACCGCCCTTGCTGTAGAACGGCTCGAGACGGTCGTCGATGTCAGCCGAGGTGACAACTTCGGGTCCTTGGACCCGGACCGACGACACTACGCCCACATCGTTGAAATTGAAGTTGGCGTTGGGTGCATCCGACATAAACGAGCCTTTCGGTTCTCAACCTCCGGTTTATCGAGGTTGACGCAGTTTCGCAGCCTCCGAACCCAAAAAGCTGCACCAACCGCACACAACGAAGCGGATCGCTCGACGACTATTGCTGAGAAGTCCATCTTTGGCAAGTAGTCGTCGATGAACAGGTGGCCGGCGAACGTCTATTGTTCGCTACTTCGGAAGGGTTTGGTTTGTCGTTCGGCGGTCAACCGGCCACCAGCCGCTGTGGGCCGCGGGTGGGTCGGACCCCGGGGGCGAACGGCGGCAACCATCTTTTGCTGCGACACTCCTGAGGTGCGTGTGGTGCAGTTTTTGGTCGTAGCGGTGGTGGCGATCACCTCGGCGTGCACGACCACACAGACATCGGAAACAACAGCGCCGCTCAGTGGACCCGTTCGGTCGATCATCGCCGCTCAACCGGCGGCCCGGGGCCGGCCTGTCGCCACCACTGTCGGCTCCGCACCCGAACCCACCATCAGGGGCGGGGTGCCGGTTCGTGTGATCGCCACCGACGCAACGGGCTCGGCCCGCGTTCAGGCGACGCCGTTCGCGCTCCGGGAACGGGCCCTGCCAACGGTCGATCTGCTGGTACCCCCGCCCGACGACGGTATTTTCCGGTCGACTGTGTTGGCCGTCGACGATGCAACGCTGGCCCGAACCACCTGGCACGAGGACTGTCCGGTCGACCAGGAGGAGTTGGCATCCATAACAGTGAGTTTCATCGGCTTCGACGATGAGCCTCATACCGGCGAGCTGATCGTGCACGCCGACTACGCCGAACAAATCGCGGCGATCTTCGGTGAGCTGTTCGAACAGCGGTTTCCGATCGAAGAGATGCGGATCGTCGAGCCCGGGGACCTGATTCCGCCCCATTTGGGCGACACCAACAACACTTCGTCGTTCGTCTGTCGACGAGTGACCGGTGGCAGCCGATTCAGCGAACACGCCTCCGGGCTTGCCATCGACATCAACCCCTTCCACAACCCCTATGTGAAGGGGCGCTCCGTGATCCCTGCCCTTTCCGGATCATTCGGTGACCGAGCATGGCAGCGACAGGGGATGATCGAGGCTGACAACCCGGTGGTCGATGCATTCAGACGGATCGGCTGGAAGTGGGGCGGCGAGTGGAACTCCCTGAAGGACTACCAGCATTTCAGCCACAACGGCCGCTGAAGAAGTCTCTCGGGTTCCGTTTTCCCACCCCAGAGGCCATCGGAGGGCGAAGAACCGAGGGAGCATCCACGACTCTGTCACACCCTCTCGTCATGCTGGATCAATGCGAATCTTGCATACTTCGGACTGGCATCTAGGCCGGTCGTTCGGCACATACGGACTCCTCCACGATCAGGAGGAGTTTCTCGATTGGTTCGTCGCGACCGCAGTCGAAAACGAAGTGGAACTGGCAGTAATCGCCGGTGACATCTATGACCGCACCACTCCCCCGGCCGAGGCCATGCGGGCGTTCAATCGAACTGTTGATGCTCTGAACCAGGCGGGTATCGAAGTCGCAGCGATCGCTGGTAATCACGATTCCGCCGACCGGGTGGCCATGTACCACGCATTCACCGAGACCAGTGGGCTCATTCTCCGAGGTGGGTTCCCCGACGGTGCCGACGTTGTGGTGCGCGACTACAGCGATGGTCCGCTGGCGATCGCAGCAATTCCGTTCCTCGACCCGCGAATGATGCCGCCCGGTTTCTCGCTGCTCGATCCCACAGACGGTCCCTTCAGCCACAACCGGGTGGTGACCGCCTGTGCCGAAGCGGCCCTCGCTGCGATTCCCCACAACATGCGGTCGGTTTCGATCGCCCACGGTTTCATCGCAGGTGCCACGGGGTGCGATTCCGAGCGAACTCCGGTGGCGTCTGTGGGCGGCACCGATCATATCGGCGCTGAAGTCTTCGAAGGATTCAGCTACACCGCCCTTGGGCATCTTCACCGCCCCCAGACCGTGCGGGGATCCGAAACCATTCGGTATTCGGGTACGCCCCTGCCCTATTCGTTCAGCGAGACCGACCCCAAGTCGGTTGTGCTGGTCGAGATGGATCGGTCCGGCGAATGTCAGATCGAGCTCATCACCGTGCCGGTCGGCAAAGCTGTCCGAACCGTGCGGGACACTTTCGCCAATCTTCTCAAGGCCGAACCCGACCCCGAGAGCCTGGTCCGGGTGGAACTCACCGACGCGTCCACCGTGCGAGACGCCAAACGCCGTTTGGAGAAGGTCTTCCCCCATATCATCGAACTCAAGCTGGTGAACCTTGGGGTCCGCGCTCGTCGCCCACGAACCGATGAGGCCGGATACGCATCCTTGGCCGCCGAGGTCCGAGCCTTTCTTGAAACCGTCACTGGTACTCACGCCGACCCAGATCAGTTCCGGATGATCATCAATGCATTGGAGATTGCCGGGGCCGATGTCGGTGGCCGGTCCGAGGTTGCCGCTGTGGGTGAACCCAACACCGCTGTGGGTGAACCCGACACCGCAGTGGAGGATCTGGGACCGGCCCAGGGTCAACTGCTACTCATCAACGGCGAGGTGGCGTAGTGCACTTCGAGCGGCTGACCATCAGCGGGTTCGGCCCGTATGCGGGAACCGAAGTTGTCGACTTCGATGCCCTGGCCCAGAAAGGGCTCTTCAGCGTCACCGGCGACACCGGATCAGGCAAAACCACCATCTTCGATGCACTCACCTTTGCTCTCTATGGCGATCTCCCTGGTATGCGGCCCGCCGGCACCGTTCGCTCTGAACATGCCGGCCCTCGGCAGAAGTGTGAAGTGGAACTAGTGTTCCGTGCCGCCAACGCCAAGTGGCGAGTGGTTCGGATCCCCAAACACGAACGACCCAAACTACGGGGAGCAGGCTTCACCGAAGTGAAGAACCAGGCCGCCCTGTACCGGTGGGATGGGGCCGGATGGGAGCCGCTGACCACCACCATCAACGATGTCACCAAACAATGTGCCGCACTGGTCGGACTGGCCCAGGATCAGTTCGAACGGGTCGGACTCTTGCCCCAGGGTGAGTTCAGGCGACTGTTGGTGGCCAACAGCGCCGAACGGAAGAGACTGTTCCGCACCCTTTTCGGCACAGCGTCAGTCGAATCTGCGGTACGCCAGCTCACAGAAGAAGCCAAAGCCGCCCACGCCGAAGCAACCGCGTCGCGGAACAGGCTGGAAGAAATCGAAGCCGAGGCCGCACCGCTGCTCAAAACGCTCGTAGCGGTCGCCTCGGCTCAGACCGAAGGGGTGTTCTCACTTCCATCAACGGCTCAGGACTCCCTCGACACCCGGTCAGCCGTTGCTTCCCTGAGTGAGGTGGCCCACGACGTGCAACGGCGGGTGTTACCCATGCTCGAAGGGGCCGAGGCAGCGGCGATGTCAGCCAGCCAGACCGCAAGCACCACCCTGGGCAGCGCCACCGAGGTGGCGACAAGAGTTGCCAAGCACGCGTCGCTCGGGGCAGAACGCATCGACCTCGACTCACAACGCCCGACCATCGAAAAGAGCGCCGCCGCAGCCGAAATGGCCCGTCGCGCCGCGCCGGTGATACAGGCCGAAAAGAACCTGGTCCAGCGACACAAAGCGTTCGAGGCAAATCGGTCTGTCGTAAATCGAGCCCGACAGAATGTGGAACGTCTTGCACTCCTCAACGAGGTCAGATACGACCCGAACCAGTCCACCGGAGAGCTTCAACAAGAGGTTGCCAGCCGCATACCCACGGTGAGGGAGGCGGCCCGACAGGCCGCCGGTCGACAAGCGCTTCAGAACAAGAGCGAAGCGCTGCAGGGCCAGATCGACGAAACTGCGACCGCGCTGACGTCGTGTGATGCGAACGTGGCCGCCCAAAAGGCAGCCAGGGCCAAGGCCGTGCTGTCCGTCTCCAGGGCCGAGGCTGCTGTAGAGCGGGTGTCGAGCCTGACCGAGCAGTTGGCACCCCTCGAAGCCGCCGAAAAAGCGGGTCGGGAACGCGACATTGCCATCGCCGAGCAGAGTCAAATGACCGCCGGCCTGGAGCTGGCGAAGACTCAGCTGGCACAACTCGACACCGAGATCTCCAGCAATTCGACCATGCTCACCGAGCTCCAAAGAGTGGTTGATCAACTTCCCGCACTCACCAAGGCTCTTGCCTCCGCCGAGGAACGGACAAGAAGTGCGGTTCGCCTGCATGAGTTGGAAGCACAACGGGCTCTGGCGGAGAAGAAGTATCTAACTGCCAGCGCCGAACAAGACGAAAAGGCCAAGTCCTTCGCATTGGGAGTTGCACCTCGTCTGGCCCGCCAGCTGACCGACGGCGAGCCCTGTCTTGTCTGTGGCAGCACCGAACACCCCCAACCGGCAGATGGCGATGACGATCTGATCGATCAGGACCAAATGAACAGTGCCCACGATAATTACAACCGGGCCTACGCCGCGTTGACGTCGGTCCGAGACGCGTTGGAAGAGCTCACCGCCGATATTGGCATCGACACAGATCTGGACCAGGCTCACGCCCACGTCGCAACCGCACGGTCCCAGCTGGGCGAGGCCGAGCAGGCTCGGGTACAGCTCGCCTCCGCAACCGAACAGCTCGACACACTCAAAGAATCCAAACTGGAATTGGTGAACCTCACTGTCAGTGTCAGTACCCAGTTGGAAGGAGTTGCAGCCGATCTCGCTACGGCATTGGAGACCCTCGAGGATGACGCCGACACTCTTGTAGCGGAACTCTCCGAACGGGCCCTCACGCATCGGACTCTGCTGATGCAGTCGCGTAATGAGGCAGACGGCCTCGCCCAAGCACGAGCGCTGGTTGCCGATGCAGACACAGAGCTTTCCGTGCTCGCTGTACGTCGGATCGAGCACACCGCCAAGTTGTCGGCCGATCGGGCAACCCTCCGGTCCTTGACCGACCAGATCGAGAACCTTACCGAGTCGCTGGCAGCATGGAACGAGGTTGATCTGATGGAGCGGGAAGCCGGTCTCGAGCAACTCCTTGCATCCAGCGGAACGCTCGCCGACGCAAGTGACGCTCTCAGCCGTAGCACCGACCTGCTGGCCACTGCCAACAACGAGCGCGCCGCCGCATTGACAGAATCTCAACTGCACTCGGTGCGCGAAGCCCTGGAGTCTGAACTCGACATCGAAGAAATTGTGCGGCTCGAGGCCCTCTACGAGGAGTTCAAGACCCGCTCACTCGATTGCGACTCACAACTTCGCCAACTTGCAGAACTCAACGTTCCCAACGTCGCCCCCGATCTCGACGAGCTATCCGAGGCGGCCCGATTGGCACAATTGAGCGCAACCGAGGCAACCGGCCGGCGAGTCTCGGTGGGGCACCTGATAGAACAGGCCTTGAACCTCGTTTCGACCTCAGCGGACCGGCTTGACCGAATCGCCTCCCTCACCGAGAGCGCCGATCGAAAGATCCAAGTCGCTCGGTTGTGCGACGCGAAAGGAGCATCCAAGATCGGTCTGGAGGGGTTCATTCTTCGGTCCCATCTGCACGACGTGGTCGTGCAAGCCAACATCCGGCTCGACAACCTGAGCAATGGCCGGTATCAGTTGCTGTTGGCCGAGGAAGCCCTGAGCGCTCAGGGCGAATGGGGTCTGGATCTCACGATCATCGACGCCCACACTGGATCCGAACGCCCGGTCACCACGCTGTCAGGTGGGGAAACCTTCTACACCTCCCTCAGTCTCGCGCTTGGTCTCAGCGATGTTCTCAGCAATCGAGGTGCTACCACCATCAGTTCGGTCTTCATTGACGAGGGGTTTGGATCGCTCGACGACAACGCCATCGACGACGCCATCCACGTTTTGAACCAGCTGCGATCCGACGGCGTCACCATTGGCGTGATCACCCACGTGGAGGCACTTCGAGATGCACTGCCGGCAGGAATCACCGTGCAAAAGCTCCCCAGCGGCGGCTCACGCGTGATTCAGGCTGCCTAGCTGAGCTCCCATCTGGGTCTCGACCCGACGTTGTTCTACTGTCAAGCCATGAGTTCGATCGAGCAGGCATGTGAGGTTGCACAGAAACATGCCGCCGATAGCGAACAGGCGGGTCGACTCGACCCAGCGGTCGTGACAAGCCTCACCGAGGCGGGTGCGTTCCGCATCTGGGTTCCCGAGGCCTACGGCGGCCCGGGGGCCACCATCTCTGAAGGTCTCGAGACCCTGATCGACATCGGCCACGCCGACGGTGCAGCCGGATGGTGCGCGATGATTTCAAGCACAACTGCGCTGGCCGCCTACCGTGTGCGGCCCGACTGGGCGGAGAAGATCTTCGCCGACCCTGGTAGCTGCACCGGCGGATTCGGAATGCCGGCCGGCACTGCCGCAGTGGTGGATGGCGGGCTGAAAGTTACCGGAGAATGGGCTTGGGGATCAGGAATTGATCATTGCACCTGGATCGGTGGCGGGGTGTTTGTGGTCGACAGTAATGGAAGCCGCACCACTACAGCAGACGGTTCGGCCAGCCCGTTCGTGTTTTTCGAGCCCGGCGATGTCGAACTGCTCGACACCTGGCACGTGAGCGGAATGCGGGGCACCGGGTCAACCGATTATTCGGTGACCAATGCCTTCGTACCCGAAGGTCGTTGGGCCCAATTCATCGGAGGGCCAACCCATGTGGCAGGGGCTGCCTCCCGATTCTCCTTTTTCGGTGCGCTGGCGTGCGGCGTCGCATCGGTTGCCATCGGGCTCGGGCTTCACGCCATCGACGAACTGATCGAGATCGGCGCCAAGAAACCATCTGGATCATCCAAGTCGCTCGCAGAGCGGGCGACGGTGCAGGCTGAACTGGCGATGGCCAAAGCAGCGGTAGGGCAGGCCCGTGCGTATCTACTCGACGTCGCCGATCGGGCGTGGACCGTTGCCGCCAAGGGGATCGATTTTCCCGACGAACTCCAGGTCGAACTACGACTCGCAGCCACAGCTGCGGTGCAGCGCAGCGTAGAAGCGGTCGACATCTGTTATCACGCCGCCGGGGGTGTTGCGGTGTACAACAACAGCCCGATTCAGCGGATCTTCCGCGATGTCCATGTGGCCACTCAACACGCGATGGTTGCCCCGCGCACGTTCGAGCCCCTGGGTCGGCATGCGTTCGGCCTGCCGACCTCGCTTACCACGCTGTAGACAAACCGGCGATCGAAACGCCCGCCCCACGGGCACAACCATCGCCAGTTTCGACAGCAGTCCTACGAACGTAGGAAGTCCTCGGGCATTTCCCGCATCGAACGAACGATCATGCCGATTCCGGCTGCGAACCCGAACAACATGATCAAGAAGTGCGACAGCTTCAGGTCGAACCAAAACCGGAGCTGGGACAAGATCTCGATCGCCAGAACGGCAATACCGATGGCCAACATCGCCCACGGCCATGGCTTCTTTGCGTTGACGAACAGCCACACGATGGCGATGAACAGAGGCAGGAATACAACGCCGGTTGATCCGCCGAAGCGATCGCTGACGAACCCGCCGTAACCGCCGCGGCCGATTCCACTGGTGACCCGAACCGAGTCGACGAAGAACCACGCCGAGACAGCTGCCAGCGCTGCGCCTGCGAGGAACGTGCCAAAACCGCCACTTGTCCCACCAACTTTGATGTCATTCCCAGGCGTATCCATAGGATCCTCCTGTCGGCAATTTTCGCCGTTTCCGTAGCGGAAATGCGGGACCATCGAGCTGAGAGCTGAGCTGGCGCTGGAGGATCAACCATTCCTACAGTGAGGTATGGCCCACCGCATCATCGCCGACGTGCTCATACCGGGACGGGGTGAACCGATCACGAACGGCGTTGTTGTGTTGGAGGACAAAGAGATTACCTATGCCGGTCCGTCAGCGACTGCCCCGGCCGCACTTCCCAACGATGTCGTGACCGAAGTGCCGGTTGTGATGCCGGGTCTATGGGATTGCCATACTCACTTCGCCGGCATCAAGACCCCCAACGTGGAAGCCGTAGCCATGACAAGCCCGGTAACAGCGGCAGCTCGGTCGGTTGCCGACGCTGGGGCCATGCTGGATGGTGGGGTCACCAGCGTTCGCGATGTCGGCGGTCTCGGGTTGATGATGGCGCCAGCCGCAGCCGATGGGAGCTTCCGGTCCCCCAAGATCTATGCCGCTGGTCGAATCCTCTCGACAACCGGAGGGCACGGCGACATCCACAGCTTTCCGTTGGACTTCGTCCACAAAGTTACCTGCGACAGCGGCTTCAGTGTTCTGTGCGATGGCGTGCCCGAGGTGACCAAAGCGGTTCGACTCAACCTTCGCAACAATGCACGGCTCATCAAGATCTGTGCGTCAGGCGGCGTGATGTCCGAGGTCGACCATCCCATGCACCAGCAGTTTTCTGACGAAGAGCTTCGGGCGATCGTGGAAGAAGCAGCACGCTCGGAACGGATCGTGGCCGCCCATTGCCACGGCAAGGCCGGCATCATGGCCGCCCTACGGGCAGGATGCCACACAATCGAACACGGCAGCTTCCTCGACGAAGAGGCGTGCGACACGATGCTGGAAAACGACGCCATGTTGGTACCCACCAGGTTCGTGGTCGACGCTCTTCTGCCCCAGATGGAAGCGCTACCTCGATACGCATACGAAAAGGGTCTGATGGTGGCCGACGCTCATGCCCAAGCTCTCAAGCTCGCCATCGCCAAGGGCGTGCGAATTGCGGCTGGCTGCGACATCTTCGTGTCGGGCCAGATGTACGGCGAGAGCAGCCTGGAGATCATGCACCTGATCAATGCAGGAATGACCGATCTCGACGCGATCGAAGCCGCAACGGCCAATGGTCCGGCCACCCTCGGGCCACAGGCGCCTCGAAGCGGACAGCTCAAGGAGGGGTATGACGCCGATGTTGTTGCCTTCGACACCAACCCGCTGAACGACCGCTCGGTGTGGGGAGCGCCCGAACGCGTCACCCACGTATGGCAGGACGGTCAGCTGGTCAGCTAGGCGTCGCCGAAACTGCCCCGACACCGAGGTCGCCTGAGCTAGCGTTCGGACATGGCCCTCGATGTGCGGTTCATTAACCACGACGAGGTCCCCGACTTCCGGACCGCAGTCGTCCGAGCCTTCGGCCACGATTACAAGCCCGACCCCGAACTCGACGCTCGATTCGAGGCATCATTCGACCTCGACCTGAGCATCGGTTCTTTCGACTTCGATCAGCTGGTGGCCACGCTCTCCTCGTTCGATCTCGACTTGAACATCCCCGGCGGATCGGTACCGATAGCAGGTACAACCATCGTGTCGGTGATGCCCACCCACCGACGCCGCGGACTGCTGACCCGCATGATGCGACTCCATCTCGAGCAAGCCATCGATCGGGGCCAGCCGATTGCGGGACTGTGGGCTACTGAGTACGGCATCTATGGCCGGTTCGGCTACGGCCCTGCGAACACGACCCGAGAGGTTGGGTTCGATGCGCGTAACGCAGTGGTTCCCGAGCCCGAACCCGGCGTGTCGCTGCGGATGGTTGAAGCTGAAGAAGGGGGCGAGATCGCCCGCTCGATCTTCCCCATAGCGGTCGCCGAAACCCCCGGTACCTATGCACGGCCTGAGTGGTGGTGGAAACATCGTGTGCTGCTCGATCATGCCGAGTTTCGCGGCAGCATGAGTGAGCAACGCTGGGTAGTGGCCGAATCAGACGGGGTCCCGGTCGGGTATGCGCTCTACCGGGTGAAGATGAAATGGGAGTCCTCTGGCCCCGACGGCAAACTTGAAATCGCCGAGGTGTTTGGCACCACCGACGACGCCTATCGAGCCCTGTGGTACCACCTGTCCCACGTAGACCTCTTCCCGAACGTGTCTCACTGGAACCTTCCCGAGGACAGTGTGCTGCCGTGGATCATCAGTGATCCACGGCAGTTGAGTTACGCAGCCTGGGATGCGCTCTGGGTTCGCGTGCTCAACGTCCCCGAACGCGCTCCAGGCCCGCTCGTACACCTCGGATGGCTCGGTGGTCCTCGGAGTCGAGGACCCGTTCATGCCCAAGGTTGGAGGGACCTTCGAACTGCATGTCCGCGACGGCAACGCGACGGTGGGGCCAACCGATGCCAGACCCGACCTCACTGTGGACACATCCGCTCTCGGATCGCTGTACCTAGGACATCATCGGGCCGACCAATTACGTAGGGCCGGCAGAATCAACGGCGAAAGATGCGATCGGAAGGTTCGATCGCTCGCTGTCGTGGCCAGTGCCATCGTGGACTCAAAGGAGAATTTTCGATGCTAGATCCAGGTGCGGGTGGCCGTCTGCACGATCGAACCGTCTACGTCGGACGGCCAATTGCACCGCAACCAGCATGAGCGACAGCAACAACGCTACTGATGCGATCAATCCACCAGCGTTCGACGACAGAACTGACCGAGCGCTTTCTACTCGTCGTCCGCAGGATCTGCGGGAGCTGCTCCAAATCCAGTCGTGCGTCGATCTGGAGAGTGATTCATGAGATTGCGACGGCCGCGACGATAACGAGCAGGGGAACGAACAGCAGTCGATGGCGTGCTCCGTGCCCAAGTTGTCGCAACCGAACCATCAGATCAACACTGTCGGGGAGTTGCCGCCAGTTGGGCGTTTACCCACGCCGCATTCAGGTGCCACTGCACCTTCTTGTGCCGCGACCTTGAAACTGGGCGTGGCCTGCGAGGCGACGAGGGAGGCTGGCATTTCGATGTCGGCGGCCTCGAGCGCTTCCTTCACGGTCTTCATTGTCTCGTCGAGTATCAGCCGCACCTCATGTTGGCGATGGCCGAGGTCTGCGGAGAAGCGATCTGTCATGATGTCCCTTTCGCTCGAGGATGGTACCGGTCTGTCAGTCGCCCGGGCTCGCTGGTTGCTCCCACGGGCCATACGTGTTCGCTAATTCACTTTCGATTCGTGTGGCCTGGAATCGACGAGCTGTGACTCGGTCAGTCGAGCACGGCCGAAACCGCAAGGGGTTCTTGGCGATTCTCAGCTACCTTCGAGCTCGCCACGGAGGTAACCGTTTCGCTCTCGGATGAGCTTGGGGAGGTACGCGTCGAAGTGGGCTCGTTTCTACGAGGTCGCCAACGATGCCGAACGGTGCGTCGAAGACGATGCGATCAATCATTTCTGTGCCCGCCTCATGGGCGTTGAAGAGGTGTTCGTGGTGGAACGTGGTGAATGGCCCCTTGACCTGCTCGTCAACGAAACGGCGCGGGCGTCGAGTTCTGTGATCTTGCTCGTCATCGTCCATGTGATACCGAAGTGTTTGGCCCGCCATGTAACCGTTTCTCCGAGCCCGATCGATCCGTGGGTGACGCCACCGATCGCTTCCTCGCCAGACGACTCCATCGACGCAAGATGAGCATCGATGTCCAGGGACGCGGCGAAGACCTTCTGGGGTTCAACAGCGATCAAGGTCGATAGCTCGAATCGCACGGTCATGGGGCTGCGGGCCCTTCGTAGATGATCGTCTCAGGTCGAGTCGTCCTTGTTGATTTCCTCCGGATGCAACAACGGCAGATTCGAGCACTTGCGCCCACATCTCGCTCTGAAACAATTTGCCGATGCCCACCTTGTGGTACAAGGCATCGAAGATCTCATCTCCGGATCGGGCAAACGATTCAATCTCGAACACCGTGACGTTGTCCTCAGCCAGGCTGGTCCGGAACTCGATCCATCCCGCCTCCATGTGTCCGCCGAGTGTCTCGATTCGAATGCGAGTTGGTTCAATACGTCGGACGTGCACCGGCCCATCCCATGGACCAGGCAGCTTCACCTCCAACGTGTCTCCCTCCGCCAAGCCATCGGGTGCCGGGTTAGGTACGAAGGTTGCGTACGCGGTCGGGCTGAATCGATTCGGGTCGTGGCGGAACGCCTCGAGGAGTTGATCAGCATCGAGGAGGGAGTTGGTGATCCGGACGCGATAGCTCCGGTGGTTGAGGGGACCGACTCCATCGCGTGGGCGCTGAATTTCATCGTGATCGCTGAACGTGAGCACTGGACCGTGGCCAGGCGTGTCGTGATTATCTCGACCCAGAACTCGCCGAAGGTGGCACGGCGCAGCAACATGAGAATGGGCGCAGCGGCACGCAAGGGAAAGGTGAGGGTCCGCCACAACGAGCCGATAGGACCGTCGATCGGAGCGCTCATTGACACCCGGCCACGATTGCCTCGACAAGTGCCTCCAGGGTCATGCACGGTGAGGGAGTCGTCCTTTGGGCTCGGTGGGCGATTGCTCGGTGTTCGTTCGCGCCTTCGGCTGTGTTCTCGTTGATGTCGTATGCCTTGGACATTCAGTCCTCCTCGTCGTGGTGGGTGACCCGGGAAGAATAAGACTATTGTCACGCGACCGGTACCGCACCGGGCAACAGAGCTGAACACGTTGGGAGATCGATGCCTGGACCGACCAACGATCATCAGAAGCTTCGAGAGGCAGCCGAACATTCGCGCGACACGCGTACGCGCCCTATACGAAGTTCGATGCCGGCGCTGCAGTGCTCGATACCGACGGCAACATCCACACGGGTGCGCTGGTGGAAAACATCTCGCTTGGTCTGGCCATGTGCGCCGAACGCGTCGCGTTGTTCAACTGTGCTTCATCGGGTGGACGTCCAGCGCAGCTCGTACTGGCAGCACCGTCAACCGATGGCGGGTTGACCTACCCTGCGGCGCGTGTCTCCAGGTTGCGATCGAGCTCGGTGGGCCCGGAGTTCAGGTGACAGCACTCGGCGACCAGGACGAGTACTCGTGTTCGGTCATCGAATTGCTCCCACGCGGACCTCATCGTTCGGACACCGGCATAAAGTAACTGGGTGCGGCCGTTTTCGCCGTGCCCACGTAGTCGCTGAACATCTCGCTGTTGGGAGAATCGGTGTCGGTCAGCAGCTCCCCTAAGTCGTCGCGGACATTTGTCACCGAGTCACTGGCCACCGGCCCGGGGTCTATCACCGTGTCCACAACTCCGGACGTGGCCGCAACCGGCGCAAAGCTCTTCACAGAACCACGTACCAATCGATTACCAGCCCTGTTTGATGTAATTCTCGAGATGCCCCATATCGCGCTCGAGTTCGGTCACCCGCCACTTGACGACATCTCCGATGCTGACCATGCCCGACAGCACACCGTCCATTTCCACCGGGAGATGTCGAATCCGGTGTTCAGTCATTCGGGTCATTAATCCCACTACATCGTCGCCCGGCGAACAGGTCATCACCGGCGTGGTCATTATCTCGCCAACCGATTGATCTAGGACGTGTTCCCCTTCGCGGCCCAGCTGCCGAACGATGTCGCGCTCGGACACGATCCCATCGATTGTGGAGCCATCAGCGCTGACCACGAGCGCACCAAAGCCGTTTTCTGCGAGCGTCGTCACGACACTGCGCACCGAGTCCTCTGGGGGGACGGTGACAACCCTGTTTCCCTTGCGGCCAAGAATCTCCGAAACGTTCATTGCACACTCCTTCGCTTCGTACTTCCCCCACTATCGCGCAGCCATCGACCGCTCGCAGATTTCTACAGCTTCCACAGTAGAGATGCAGCCGCATTCTGACACGACTAGTTTCAAGACCAAGGACGACAACCCATCGGAGAACACAATGGCAGGAAAGTTCGAAATCAAAGACAGTGCTAGGAAGAAGTTCCGTTTCAATCTCAAAGCTGGGAACGGGCAGGTGATCCTCACCAGTGAGGCCTACAACACCAAGAGGGCATGCCAGAACGGCGTCGCATCGGTCATGAAGAACTGCTCGAACGACAAGTGCTTCGACCTCAAGGTGTCCAAGTCGAACCAGCCGTACTTCAACCTCAAGTCGACCAACGGTCAGGTCATCGGCAAGAGCCAGATGTACAAGTCGAATGCTGCGATGAAAAAGGGCATTGCCTCAGTGAAGAAAAGCGCCACCGGGGCCAAGATCGTCGATCTCTGCGCCTAGGGCGCTGGGGCGGGCTCGACCCGTCGACCGTAGAACAGTTTCTGCGTCAACTCGGTGAGGTGCATGTTGGGCTCGGTGCCGTAGGTGAGGACCATGTTCATCCGAGGGACTTCACCTCCGACCGGGGTCACCCGATGAAGCGCGTGACGTCCTTTGAAGATGGCAAGGGTTCCGGGGGCGGTTTCCAGCACCGTCGAGGCTGGCCCGGAACCAGCAATGGCGGTGCGAACCGCATCGAAGTTCTCGGCATCCCCGCTACGAATAGCGGGGTGGAATTCGAACGCACCGCCGGCGTTGGGCGGGCGCAGCATCAGGGTGACCGAAAACTCGCTGTTGTCGAAGTGCCACCCCAGTTCGTCACCCTCCTGGAACAACGAGATTTCGAGTGCGTCCAAGGGATCGACACTTCGATACAGACCTTCGACACCCAAGACTGCGGCCACGAAATGGAGCATGGGCTCGGACTCGTACATGAGCCGAATCGGAAGGTCACTGGGGAGCAGGTCGTACGCGATCGCCCACTGCGATGAACGAATGGAGCGGCGGCGCGGGTGCTCCTCGTCGACCTCCAGATCAGGTTCGATGAAATAGGCGGTGTGGGTCTGATCGGCGTGCCACGCCATATGGGCCAGCTGATCACCCACCGCGACGGTGCGATTGACCGCATCGGGGAGGACGAACCCGGGGAGCGAGCATGCTCCGTATTCAGCGAGGTTCCGGCGGCACTGCTCGATCAGATTGCGTGCAGCGCTGCAGTCGAGGTCCTCGATCGGATACCGATCGAGATCAACGACAACGGCGAGTTCATGATCCATCGGTCCAGGATCGGCGCAAACGCCCCACAAGGCAAACCGCCGCACCCCACGGATCCGCGACGTGAACCTTTGGTAGGGTCGGATCAGGCCAGCCAGGAGGTCATATGTACCGCAGTCGTGGGTTTCGCTTCATGGGGATCATCTTGGGCCTCGCGCTCGTGGCCACCGCATGTGGTGGCAGCGACGCCACACCCGATGACGCCACCACCACAGTTGAGTCGTCTTCAGATGACGAAAGCACCACTGCCGCCTCCAGCACCACAACAACTGCGGCGGAACCACTGTCGGGCGACAGCGGCTCGGAATACTGCGACAAGGTGCGCGAGGCGGAGGCTTCAGACCAATCACCACTCGACTTCAGCTTCTTCGGAAGTACCCCCGAAGAGATCGAGACGCAGTTCGAGAAAAACCTCGAGATCTTCGCCGAATGGCCGGCGGTCGCTCCCGACGAGATCAAGGATGACGCCGAGCTCATCTTCGACTTCTATGAGCAGTTTGTAGAACGCGGCAATGCCCTCAACTGGAATCTCGACGCCATGGCAGACGACGAAGCCTTCAATACCACGTTCGACAATCCCGACCTGGACGCTGCCACGGTCAACGTTGAGAACTACACCCGCGATGTGTGCGGTGTCGACCTCACCCAGTCGGGAACGCCACCAGTTGGCGACAGCGCCGACCCACTCGGCGATCTTCTCACCGACCTCGGAATCCCGATCCCCACCAACATTCTGAGCGAAGAAAACCTGGAGTGCTTGACAACTGCATTGGAACCACTGCTCGACGCAGGCATCGGTGAAGGTTACGTTCCAACCGCTGAGGATCTCGCGCTGTTTTCCGAGGCAATCGACACCTGCGGAATCGGCTGAGTCTCACATAACAAGCCGGTTCGGGACTTTCGGCCCTGCGACAAGACGGTGGCCGGTCCCTAGCGTCGAGACCGAAGGAGTTCACATGGATTTCGCGGTTTCGGACAAGATGCAGACCATTCTCGACATGGTCAACGGGTTCATGGACGACGAGGTGATCCCGCTCGAAGGCGAGTTTCTCCACGGCGACCCCGAGGAGCTCGAAAAAGGATCGTCGCCGCTCAGAACAAGGTCCAGCAGATGGAGCTGTGGGCCCCGAACCACCCGGTTGAATTCGGGGGCCTGGGCCTCTCGATGGTCGAACATGGATTGTTGAGCGAGGCGCTGGGCCGTAGCCCGCTGGGGCACCGCGTCTTCAATGCCCAAGCGCCCGACGCCGGCAACATAGAAATCCTTCACAAGTACGCCACCGACGAGCAGAGGGAGCGATTCTTGCGCCCCCTTGTCGCTGGCGAGATCCGTAGCTGCTTCTCCATGACCGAACCCGAGATGCCCGGTTCCAATCCCACCATGATGGCGACCACAGCCGTGCGCGATGGGGACGACTATGTAATCAATGGTCAGAAGTGGTTCACGTCATCGGCCGACGGAGCTGCGTTCGCAGTGGTCATGGCTGTGACCGACCCCGACGCGCCTCCGCATCAGCGGGCCAGCATGATTCTGGTGCCGACGGAGACCCCCGGCTTCAACCTCGTCCGCAATGTCAGTGTGATGGGTCATGCCGGATCGGGACATGCCAGCCACGGGGAGGTGAGCTACCAGTCGTGCCGCGTGCCACGGTCCAACCTTCTCGGCCCAGAGGGCTCTGGATTTGTGATTGCTCAGGACCGTCTGGGACCTGGTCGGATCCACCATTGCATGCGCTGGCTGGGAATTGCCGGTCGAGCGTTCGACATGATGTGTGAGCGGGCCAACAAGCGGTCGATCGCTCCTGATGGTTCGACGCTGGCGGACCGACAGGTGATCCAGCATTGGGCAGCCGAGTTGCAGGCAGAGATTCAAGGCGCCCGTCTTCTGACTCTGCACGCCGCCTGGCTGATCGACGAACGGGGAGCAAAGGCAGCGCGAGACGAGATCTCGGCTATCAAGTTCTCCGTGGCCAACACGATGCTGCGAGCTGTCGACACCGCCATCCAAGTCCACGGAGCACTCGGTGTCACCGACGACACCGTCCTCGCCTACTGGTACCGGCACGAGCGGGCGGCGCGGATCTACGACGGTGCCGACGAGGTCCACAAGACTTCACTGGGACGTCGGATCTTGCGCCGGTACGCGAGCAGCTGAGGTCTCGGTTTTCGGCACTGGGGAGGGCTTGGCGCCCAGGGTTGACCAAACGCGTTCGATCCAGTGGCGACCATCCCCGAGATGATCTGGGCGCAGTGATTGTTGGCGGCGCCTCGCTGGTGTTGGTCGCCATGGCGGAGGGACTTGCTGCCACGCGACCGCAGTACGTGCGGGCGAGGTGAACCTAGCGGCTTACAGCCGGGGTCGGTTGGGCGCTCTCAGCCGCTGCAACCAACCGCTCGGTCAACTGTTTCCAAATGATCTTGTGGGCCGGAAGGAGGACCCACCAGTAGGCCCGCCCGGCCACCCCTCGAGGATGGAATCGTGCCAGCTGACGCAAGCTGGTTTGGCCGTCTTCCCCGGTGATGATCCGCCATTCGAGCCAGGCACCGCCCGGAACCTTCATTTCCGCTCTTAGGCGTAGCAGCGTGGGCCGTTCATAGGCCTCGACACGAAAGAAGTCGAGTGCGTCGCCAACTCGTAGCTCGTCGGGATGGCGTCTGCCCCGCCTCATTCCAACTCCGCCGATGATCTTGTCGAGCCAGCCACGAATTGTCCAGAGAACATTGGCGGCATACCAACCACGTTCGCCGCCTACTCCTGACACGGCGGTGAACAGAGTGTCGGGGCTCGCCGTCGAAACGAGCTCTTGGATGTTCTGATAAATGGTGCCTCCAGCCCAGTCGGGGTCCTGGGGCATCGGCGAGGCCGGCGCATTGCCACGGGTGCTGTCCATCCAGCTGGTCTTCATCTGAAGATCTCCGACGACGGCCAAAGCTCGCTCGATGGCGGTGTCGAGCGTGAACGGCGTATGTTCGATGAATCGCTGAATGTCACGTTCTGGACTGACCACGACGTCATTGATCAGGCTGTCGACCAGAGGGCGAGCCAACCCGTATGGCAGCGGCGTTACAAGGTTGATCCAGTGGGAGGACAAGCGAGGGGTGAGGAGCGGGACAGGAATGATCAGCCGCCGCCGGAGGCCGGCGATAGCGGCGTATCGATCCATCATGTCGCGATAGGTGAGCACATCAGGGCCGCCGATCTCCAGGATCTCACCCGCCGTTTCCGGCGTGTCGAGGACAGCCACGAGGTAGAAGAGGACGTCTGCAATCCCAATGGGCTGACACTTCGTGCTGGTCACCCAGCGTGGGCAGATCATTGCGGGAAGAACCTCGTCGAGGTGACGAAGCATTTCGAAGGAGGCGCTCCCGGAACCGATGATGACCGCAGCACGCAACTCGGTGACGGGCACTGTCCCGGCAGCGAGAACATGACCGACTTCGTGGCGGCTCGCAAGGTGGTCGGACAGCCGATCCGGCTCGTCCTCACCGAGTCCGCCAAGATAAACAATACGTTTCACGCCGGCCTTTTCTGCCGCGTTTCTTGTGTTCTCAGCACCGATGCGGTCAGCCTTTTCGAAGTCACCGGCGTGGCCCATGGCGTGCACGAGGTAGTAGACGGCGTCCATCCCCTGCAACGTTTCATCGACCGACCGGCTATCGAGGACATCTGCGGCGACCACCTCTACGTCAGAGCGCCAATCGACCCCGGCCAGCTTGTCCGGTGTCCGGGCCAGACAACGGACCTCATGCCCCTCTTCAAGAAGTTTGGGAACGAGCCTGCCACCGACATATCCGGTGGAACCGATAACTGCGACCCTCATACGTTTGCCACTTCATTCACAGCCATCGCTTCGAGGCGGTGCAGCGCCAGTTGGCACACCGGGAGATAACCCGCCGCTGGCCATGGAACACCGAATCCCACGCGGCAACGACCGGAACTCAATTCCTCCACAGAGTGATCGGTAGCTGGCAGCCCTGCGACCTTCCATGCCCAGTATGTGCCATCGGAGTAGCTGGTGATCTCGAACTTCAGATCCAAGCCAATCACGGTGGTGAGAGTCCCCCGGGAACCGCGTTCCATACGAGGGCCGTCGACTCGGGCGCTCCGTAGGCTCGGGCCCCACTCGGGCCAACGGCCAAGATCGGTGAGCAAGTCCCACAGAACGGCTGCGGGAGCATCGATGGTGCGCCGGACACTGAGTCGCTTCACCGACGGAATCCTAACGCCGCATCGGGTTCGAACGAGAAGTCCGCCCGACTAAGGAGGTGAGACTTCACCGATCGTGACCTCAGCTGGATCGAGACCAAGCTTCTCATACAAGTTCGATGCAAAACGTCTACCTGTAACTTGCATGCTGGAGTGCATGACTCTTTCGACCGCCGGGCGGGAAAGACCCGGTAGCGGCAGGTCGACCCGGAGAACGAGATCCACCTTCAGGCCGGTTGCCCTGTCCCCTTCGGGTGTCAGGTCGTAGGTTCCTTCCACCCCCGCGCGCTCGTTCACCCCGTTTGGCGGGTCGTGGGCGAAGACGATCTGGCGACCTTCGGTGAACTCCATCCGTTCGGTGAACACCGGTTCGACCTTCAAGCCCAACCCCTCGATGCCGTTCAGCGTCCATGTCCAGTTCGAGCCCGAAGCCCTGATCGATCGGACCAGCGGAGTGAGCGCAGCCAGCATGTCAGGATCGGTGATCAACTGCCAGATTTGATCGGATGAAACCGGCACTGTCGACACGGAGATGTTACGGGCGGAGAACCAGGTCACCGGATGTTTCTACAGCACGAAGCGGACGGCCGACCAACTGTGGCGCAAGCGTTTTGGTGCCGCCTTGCACCACATATGAGCGACGACATTGGCATGATGGAACCACGTGGAGCGATGCCGAAGGTGAGTGATGCCGCCAGTATGACGAGCCCAGACGACATTGCCGACACCGTGTTGCGCAAATGCCAGGACGCAATTCCGGCATGGCGTCACCTGACCACGGCCGATTTCGATTTCGACGATCCCAAGGGTTTTTCTTCGTTCACAATCGGTGTCCGGGCACACGAGTCGATCGAGCCACCCGCAGTGCTCTATCGACAGCTCGCCGGAAAGGAGAACGCGATACTCGATTTCGAGACTGAGCGCGACGTGTTCCTCCTCCTCGGAGACGCCGCTATCGCTGCACGTTGCCTGCACTACGACGAGACGTGCCGGATCGAGGCGTTCTACCGCGGTCGAACCTTGACCTCCGAGGACGTCTTTGATCCGGTGATCCAACGAGGTGTCGCCAACGAGTTGTACCGGCTTCATAGCCTCGAACCCAGCGGCCTGCCTCCGGAGACATTCTTTGAGCTGCTGACCCACAAGTGGGGCGAGCTGGCACGATTCGTTCTCACCGAAGGCGGCGCAGCGTTCCCCAGCGACGAACAGGAACTCTGCCGCGATCTTCAGAACATCTACCACTCAGACACCGTGAACAAAGTGCTTCGTTGCCTGCCCGAGGGAACGCCGGTGTTCTGCCACAACGACACCTATCACGGCAACGTGTTTCTGTTGGATGATGGCACCGTGAAGTTGCTCGACTTCGAATTTTCGTGCCTGAATCACATTGCGTTCGACTTCGCAAACTTCTTCGCCGAAACCGTGATGGAACACGGTCTGCCCGACCCCCCGCACTTCCGGATCGCGGAGCCGAGATTCACCGACAACGACCTCGGTTCGTTCATCGGCTTCTACCTCGAGAACGCCGAGTTCGAAGATGAGCCGGCCAAGGAGACGCGTTTGTCAGAGCTTGTCATCCAGACCCGGCGAGCCCTGATGCTGTCCGACTACATGTACGCAATGGCCGCCCTTCCGTTGGCGCTCGAACCCATCCAGAAGATCAGGTTCATCCCATACGCGCACCAACGATTCCACAAGTTTCTGGATCGATGGGATCAAGAGTTCGGCCAGCTCCACTAATCGGGTTCGTCGATCAAAAGGGCAACGTCGGCTAACCTCCCCTGCACATGACCCTCGGGCGAGGGATCGAGGAGCGCATGGACCTGTTACGAGAATTTCGGCACTATCTGTTC
Organism: uncultured Acidimicrobiales bacterium; assembly: GCA_963751955.1. GTDB lineage: Bacteria > Actinomycetota > Acidimicrobiia > Acidimicrobiales > SZUA-35 > JABDIY01. Next base: position 330,082 of record CAVVWM010000009.1, read on the forward strand.
ACGGCTCGGGCCCTGGATCTGGCGATCGGGGTCGTGGTGGGTGTTGCGTTCGGCACCGTCATCAAGTCGTTCGTGGACAACCTGGTCAGTCCGCTCATGTCCGTTGTGGGGAACTTCGACTTCTCCAAACTGTCCATCGAGTTCCGAGGCGGAGAGTTCCTGTACGGCCTTTTCATCAATGACGTCATTGCGTTCCTGCTCGTCGCAACGACGGTGTTCCTGGCTGTCGTCCGCCCTAAACGGACCTACGAGGCCCGCCTGGATGCACAGGCCGAATCGACCGTGACATGTCAAGCATGTCTTTCCACCATTCCCGCAGCAGCAAGGCGATGCGCCTTCTGCCGAGAGGATCAGCTCGGTGTCCAAGAGTGAACCACCGAACCGTTCCGCACCCCCGAACGCGTCGCCCGCTTCCCACCATCTACCCGACGGCGCCCGCGTTGCACCAGGTGCCCGTCCTTCGCTGCTGGCAGAAGCACAGCTTCACATAACAAACGAAGAAGCGGCAAGCGGTGCACCGGGCATCGGCTTCGGCGAGTGAGACGACCTCGGTCCTGGTCACATCGCTGGGTCGGCTAGCGAAGTATTGAAGGCGCATGGCCCGCGAGAATGGCCTTCTCCATCGCGTTGAGTTGCTCGGCCGGCGCAAGGCCAACCTCGGCGAGTTCGTCTCGGAGCCGGGTGCAAGCCCGCAGCGCTTCGACCCGCCGACCACATCCCGAGAGAGCGGCAATCAACAGGTACCAGAGGTGTTCTCGGTAAGGGTTTTCCTCGACGGCACTCTCGAGTTCGCCAACGACCAACTCGTCGTGGCCCAGCAACAGGTCGGCTTCCAGGATCAGTTCCATGGCGAGGAGTCGTAGCTCGTCGAGCCGGTACGCCTCGAGCCGGAACCCTTCGTCGTCAGCGAGATCTCCGAAGGGCCGCCCACGCCACAGAGTGAGTGCCTCACGGCAGATCACCTGGGACCGTTCGGGGTCCTCCCGCGACTCGGCGGCGGCGTTGACGAGCCTCTCAAACGCCAACGCATCGATGGTGTCGGCATCTGCTCTGAGTTCGTACGAATGGTCCATGCGGACAATTGCGTCAGCGCCGAGGATGTGCCGTAGATGCGAGACGTAGGACTGAAGGGTGTTGTACGCCGACGCTGGAGGATGATCGCCCCAGAGGATCTCGTACAGGTGGTCGATCGGGACCGCGTGGTCAGCTCCGATGGCAAGAGCGCCCAACAGTGCGCGGGCCTGGCGTCCGCCGACGTTCACCGGCCCCGAAGGCGTGAGAACGTCGATCGGGCCGAGCACCCGGATGATTTGGTCGCCAAGCATGGCACCTCACCTCTGCTTCCAGTGTCCTTCATGTGGTTTGCATGTCCAGTGCCAGAAGTCCCACAGACTCGATACAGACGCTCCGCTAAAGGCGCACAAGGGGTGTGAGGAGAATGGGAGACGAAGAAGAAGTCAGAACCGAGGAAAGGAGAACTTGATGAAACTATATGAACGGCACCCAGCTCGGGAAACGATCAAAGAGCTTCCCGAAACACACGAGGTTCTTCCCGAACTTCCCCATGATGTATCCATCCCTGATGACGTAAGCGGGATTACACACCCTGTGACAGCCGGTGGCGGTCGCGCAGCGTCCGGCATTCGCTGGATGCGGTGGGTACCCGCAGTCCTCTTGGTAGTGGCGTGGGCGGTTGTTGTTGGTCTGGCACAACGAGGTGACAGCACCGACACGGTGGCTCTTGAGCCAGAACCGTGGATCACCATCACCGAGGGCCCGGGATCGAACTCCCTGGCCGCCACACAATTTGCAGTCCCGGTCCCTTGGGTAACCGTGACTGAAGGCCCGGGATCGAACTCCCTGGCCGCCACCCGAGTGGCAGTCCCGATCCCATGGGTAACCGTGACTGAAGGCCCGGGATCAAACTCCCTGGCCGCCACCCGAGTGGCAGTCCCGATCCCATGGGTAACCGTGACTGAAGGCCCGGGATCAAACTCCCTGGCCGCCACCCGAGTGGCAGTCCCGATCCCATGGGTAACCGTGACTGAAGGCCCGGGATCCCACACCCTGGCACCAACTAACATGACAGTTACGGCAGTCCCTTGGACCACCCCCACGGAAGGCCCGGGATCCCACTCATTGGCCCCGTGAACATCAGGTAAGCACCCAGAACACGTGCTCTCACCGGGCACGTGTTTTGTTCGCGCCGAGCGTGCCGAACTGCTGCGGTCAGCTCCGCTGCAGCATCGCAGCGGCGACCTCTTTGACGAGTTTGGCAGCGACCATCGCCGTCATCTCAACAAGATCCCGATTTGGGTTGAGCTCAACCACATCCGCTCCAACCAATGGGCCCGGTAGTGCGTCGATGACGTCGAGCACCTCTCGCAGGGTGAGTCCGCCAGGCTCGTGGTGGGACACACCCGGAGCAATCGACGGATCGAGACCGTCGAGGTCAATGCTCAGGTAGATGGGGCCCTCAAGCTGTGAAGCGTCAAACATGTGGAGTTCTCGTGGCGACAACATCGTGACGTTCCAGCGCTCGGCCTGCTGGCGCTGATGCGGCGTTGCGGTCCGGATACCCAGTTGAACCAAGCGTGCCATGCAGTCTTGTTCCAAGGCCCTTGCGAACGGCGAAGCGTGACTCAGGGGGTTGCCGTCCAGATCGTCGTAGAGATCGGGGTGGGCGTCTACGTGGACAACCGTGAGATTGTCGTAATACTGGCGAAAGGCTCGCAGGATGGGGTAGGTGATGGAGTGATCGCCGCCCAACGTGATGGTCTGCCGGCCTGCGGCGAGCTGGTCCGCGATTGCCTCAGTGATGAGGCGGGCATCCTCGTCAGAGCCGCTCTCGTTTGCGATCGACACATTGCCAATGTCGTCCAGATGGGCGATTACCTCAATGGATGCCTCGGAGGAGCTGTTGTGCGAGCCCGAGTGCAGTGCGGTTCGGATCGCCTCCGGCCCCCGTGCCGCACCGAAGAGGTGCGATGAGTTCGCGTCCAAGGCAACGCCGATCAGGGAGATCATGACCTGTCCTTTCAGGGCGAGTTGCTCGACAGTACCGGGTGGCACACCAAGGGTGAGCGTTCGTGGCCGGCTTTTCCGGCGAACAATGAGCGTGCCAGCGACGGGCGGAACCGGCCGCTACCGTCGGTGTGGTGACCGCTGACGTCGCCTCAGCACTGCGAAGCGATGATTTCGATCCCGTCGAACGCTCGCTCCTCGACGAAATCGGCAGGCTCGTAGTCAACCCCCATCGGGAACACCACGATCCGATGACTGCTGCCACGCTTCTGGAGGCACAGATCACCAGCCGCATCATCGACCACACAGCTCGCTGGCTCCGCACCTCCCACGGCCTTGGCCACTACACGATTGGATCCGCCGGCCATGAAGCCAATGCAATCGTGGCGCTCTCGCTGGAACCCACCGATCCTGCACTGCTGCACTATCGCTCGGGCGGTTTCTACGTCGCTCGGTCGCTTCAGGCACAACAGGCAGGCACAACGGTCGACGATCCCTCCGACGACATCCTGCGAGGAATGCTCGCTCGGTCCACCGAGCCCATTGCCGGCGGCCGCCACAAGGTGTTCGGAAATCATGTGCTCTCGATCATCCCCCAGACGTCGACAATCGCCTCCCACCTGCCCCGTGCTGTCGGATTGGCGCTCAGCTTCGAGCTCGCGGACGACGCGTGTCTCTAACGTGGCCGGTCAATTCGGTTGTCGTGTGCAGCTTCGGCGACGCCTCGCTGAACCACTCGACTGCCCAAGGGGCGATCAACTGGGCCTCACGGCTGGCTCATGCCGGGCGCCGTGTGCCGATCCTCTTCGTTTGCGAGGACAACGGACTGGGACTGAGCGTTCCAACCGAGTCGGATTGGGTCTCCGATTCGGTCCGCTCTCGCCCCTCGATCGACTACACACGAATCGCTGGAACCAACCCGTCGGAGGCTCTGAGGGTATTGCCAGCGGCCATCCACCGCGTGAGGACCGAAGGCCGTCCGGGTTTGGTTCACCTTGAAACCGTTCGCTACCTAGGTCATGCCGGCACCGACGTCGAAGCGGCGTATAGATCCCCCGATGACATTCGCGCCGATCTTGATCGTGATCCGATTCTCTTCACAGCCCAACTCGCGCTCGACAGCAAGGTGTGCGACGCCACCGAGATTATCGAGTGGTATCACGATCTGCGATCCACCATCCGAAATCGGGCTCTCGAGCTGGCCGAGGAACCGCTGCTGCGGAATGCTTCCGAGGTCATGAAGCCCCTCACGTCGATGTTGAAGATGCCTGTCGGTGAGACCGTTCACGTTCGGGTCGAGGATTCGAGCGAGCGACTGACACTTGCACAGTCGATCAATCGGACGCTTAGCAACTTGCTGACCGAGCGATCCAAGATGATCGCGTTCGGAGAGGACGTTGGGCGAAAGGGTGGAGTCTACGGCGTGACCCGCGGTCTCCAGAAACGATTCGGAGACAGGCGCGTGTTCGACACTGTGCTCGATGAACAGTCTGTTCTTGGTCTCGCTCTCGGGGCAGCGCTCAATGGGTTCCTCCCGGTTCCCGAGATTCAATACCTCGCCTACCTCCACAACGCCGAGGATCAGATTCGAGGGGAGGCGGCGACACTGGCGTTCTTCTCCCAAGGCCAGTACCTCAACCCGATGGTTGTTCGGGTGGCTTCCTACGGCTACCAGAAAGGGTTCGGAGGACACTTCCACAACGACAACTCGATCGCTGTCCTCCGAGATATTCCCGGACTCGTTATCGCATCGCCCGCCCACCCGAGCGACGCCGGACCGATGCTACAGGCCTGTGTTGAGCACGCTGCCAGCACTGGAGCGGTGTGTGTCTACCTCGAACCGATCGCGCTCTATCACACGACCGATCTTCACGAAGTCGGCGACCAGGAATGGAGTGCGATCAGCGATGTCGACCGTGTCGATCCGACGGGCGGCCGCGTTCACGACGCTGGAGACGACCTTACGATCATCACCTGGGCCAATGGTCTTTATCTCAGCAAGCGCGCTGCAAAAGTTCTCCGAGAGTCTCACGGCATCAACGTTCGCATCCTGGACGTGCGCTGGCTGGCGCCCTTACCGCTGGATCAGATGCTCACCGAAGCGAATAACACGGGACGGGTTCTCGTCGTTGACGAAACCAGACGAACCGGAGGGGTAGGCGAAGGCATCATCGCTGAGCTCATCGATGCGGGATTCTCCGGTTCAATCACCCGCGTTGCCGGTCACGACTCCTTCATCCCTCTCGGTGCTGCAGCTACCTACGTCCTTGTGAGCGAAGAGGACATCGTCAACGCTGCTCGGAAAATCACGGAGTGATTGCCCGAGCAGTTTGGCGTGTTCGGCCTCACGAAGATCGCTGCAAAATCGCTCAACCACAAGCCTTTTTCACCGATCCCTACTAAATGGAACGTGTCGCGCTCGATGGGCTGGTCGATCAGCTCCCCGACGCCGTCTTGGTGATCGACACGACGGGGGTGTTGCGCGGCGCAAACGCAACCGCTGAGACCCGATTCGGTTGGCCATTGGAGGACTGGCTGGGTCGCAGTGTTCTCGAGCTCATCCACCCCGACGATCTCGAGTGGGCTATCCAATCGCTTGACACGGTCGTCTCCAAGGATGTTGGCACTCCCATCGAGGTCCGGGTCCGCGGTGCTGATGATTGGCGCCTCGTCGAGTTGATCGGCACATCGTTCGACCACCAAAAGGAGGAGCTGATCCTGATGTCGGTCAGGGACCTGACGCAGCGACGCCTATGGGAGGTGGCCAGTGATGACACGGCAATGTTTCGCACCATCATGCAAAACGGACCCACCCTCACCTTCCTTACCGACGATCAGGGGACTGTGCGTTCAGTATCTGCCGCGCTGATCCGGCTGACTGGCCGGGGTCCCGAGCGGGCCATCGGCCGGAGTGTGGTTGACTTGGTCGTTCCTGCGGACCGCGATCGGTTCTCTCTCGCCGTGCACGAGTTGGTCAATAACCAACACGGTCAGGCCAAGCTCGAGGTGACATTTGCTGCGACCGGGCGTGCTGCGGTGCCGTGCCAACTTTCGATGGTGAATCTTCTGGCCGACCCAACCGTCCAGGGGGTCGTCATCTCCGGTCACGACATCACCGAGCTGAGGGAGGTTCGCCAGGAGCTCGAGCATCTCGCCGGTCACGACTCGCTCACCGGTCTCCCGAACCGCAGCCAACTCACGAGCGTCCTGCGAACGTGGCTGGACAAGTCGAACCCGCACGGCGACCGAATCGCCGTGGCGTACCTCGATCTCGATCGCTTCAAGCCGGTGAATGACCTCTACGGACACGAGACCGGCGATGAACTGCTCATCAGCGTCGCTGCTCGTCTCCGCAGTGTTGTGCGCAGCGAAGACATTGTCGCCCGAATCGGCGGTGACGAATTCGTGATGGTCATACGACAGTCAGCCAACATCAACCTCCAGAAGCTTGCCGAACGGTTCGAAAACGCAATTGCCGAACCCTTCGACCTGTCGGTCGGAGAGGTCAACATTTCTGCGAGCGCTGGGGTGGTCGAGGCAGTGCCGGGTAGCGAGGTCGACACCGTCCTGGCCGAGGCCGACGTCGCCATGTACTCATCCAAGCACAACCGAAATACTGTTCTATCACCGGGCCGCACGATGTTGGGTCGACGGCGACTTGCCGAACGGGTCTCACAGGCGCTCGACAATGGTGAGTTCGTCGTGTACTACCAGCCAATCGTTGAGCTCGAAACGGGACGGTGGGTCGGCTTGGAGGCGCTTGCCCGATGGGAGCATCCCGAGCAGGGTCTCCTACTGCCGGCCGACTTCCTCGACATCATCGAAGACATCGGCCGGAGCGCCCGCCTGGGCGAAATCGTGATCGACACGGTATGTGCCGACTTGAATCGTCTTCACCGCGACGCCGGCGTCCTGCCTGACATTGCCGTGAACGCATCGGTCGATGAAATGACCGATCCGGACTATCCCTCACTTGTTGCGGATTCGCTACGGCGTTGGGGCATCGCACCGGACCGACTCACTATTGAAATCTCCGAACGGTCGATGTTGGAACGACGTAGCCGGTCTGGCATCGCGGTGCCGATCAATCTCGCCGCCCTTGCCGATGCGGGAATCCACCTCGCCGTCGACGACTTCGGGACTGGCTATTCGTCACTCACTCATCTCATTTCATTCCCGGTGGACATCATCAAGATCGATCGAAGTTTCGTCGCCGGTGTGGTAGGCGACGCCCAGCGCCGTTCGGTGATCAATGCGCTGGTCGGACTAGCCGACAACACCGACATGAAAGTGATCGCCGAAGGTATTGACCAGCCGGGTCAGATCACTGTGTTACGCGATCTTGGCTGTCGTCTGGGTCAGGGCTTCCACTTCGCCCGTCCGATGCCCTACGACGCCCTTGAGCTGGCCTATCGGACCGAAGGAGCCCTTCGTGAAACGGCTGAGGCAAGCATGGCTGAGATCAATGTCGAACAGGCTGCTCGCGGACGGGCCCGCCGGTCACCCTGACCCAGCAAGCAAGGTCTGACATCGGTCAGTCGCACGTCTCCCTGTCGACCGACCCTAGGAACGTCATCAACTTCAATCGTGGCTGTGGCTCCCGTGGTGGACGTCCATATTGAACAGACGACCAGCGAGCTCGCGAGCGAGCTCTATTGCCATCGATGGATTGTCCTCGAGGATCTGATCAAACCTGTTGTAGGGGATGGTGAGCAGCGTTACGGCTTCTGCTGCGGTCACCGTAGCGGTGGATGGACCTAACCCGAACAGACCCAGCTCTCCAACGATTTGGCCAGCAGGAATCGTCGCAACGTGCTCGCCATCGACCACCACGTCAACACTGCCCGACACGATGATCGAGGCCTCGCGATTGTGCTGGCCTTGAGCGATGATCTGGGTACCAGCTGAGACATCGATTTCGTCAGCAGCCTGAGCGAGGTGTTTCAAGCCTTCATTGGTGGCGTTACCGAAGAGTGGGATCTGCTTGAGTCGTTCGATCTTGGCGTCGTGCTGAAGTCTCATCGTTTTGCGCTCCTCGGGGTTAGTGGGTTACCGGGGAGCCTAGACGCCGCGTCATCTTGTGGAGAAGCTCACCCAGCACCGGGCCCACAATCGAGTACGCCGTCGGTCGAGTTGAATGGCTGGCCAGAACTGCTGCGGCAAGGGCCACCCGGTAGTCCTTGGCTCGCGGCGGACCTAGCTTGGCCCGGACGATGCGCCGAGCTGCTCATCGACTCGATAATCAAGGATTCTGGCTGCCTTGGCCTGGACGTCTTCATGACTTTCTCCTCTATGACCGCCGGCTCACGACGGGAACGGTTGATACAAGGGTTTTCGATCCGATATTTGCGGGACCCTCCGGTCGGGATCCGGCGCAAGTTCTCATGCCCACAGGAGGCAGATGTATGTCGATTTCATCCCGACTCAAGGCTTCTACGAGGCGACCGGACTCGGTGCGGTCCAACGGATTGTCGCATCCAGATGTGATGTCGGATTTCCAGCTGTGCCGATGGGGTGGCCGTGCCGCTTTGGCCGGCGTGATTCTGATGCTCGGTGCGTTCGGAGTCGTTGGTGGCTTGGGTTTGCCGGATGCGTCCGACCCCGAGACCCTCACGGACTTCGCTGATATCGAATCTGGCCGCATAGCCGAGCACTTTCTCTATCTCGGTGCCGTGATGCTGTTCGCTCTTCACGTCCTCGTCCTGTACCGATTGCTCAGAACTGCCCATCCGGCTGCCGCGCTTTTCGGTACGGCCATGGCCACGTTCGGTCTCGCCATCATGGCGGCCAGCTCCCTTTGCACGTCGCAACGGCACCGCTGGCCGATCTCTACACCGCGCCCGATACGCCCCCCGAGGACCTACGAGCGATCGAGTACGCCTGGCATGGTGCACAGAGCGTTTTCGACACCATGCTCGCAACTGGCGTGCTGCTCGTCCCGATCGGGATTGTTCTGCTCGGTATCGCCATGCGCTACACAACAGCGTTCGGGTCCGGCCTCACCAAGCTCACGATCGGGCTCGGCATGGTCGGAACCATCGGCGCTGTGGTCGCCATCGTCAATCCCGGATCTATGTTTTCCGCCGCAAGCGTCCTCGCCATCGTCGTGTTCCACTTGACCACCGGTCGGCGAACCGTCACATTGGGAAGCAGTAGCAACATCGACCTCACCGATGAGAAGCCAGTTTTGGTCGAGTGACAGTTGGACAGCCGAAAACTGATTGCACAATCGCTCCTGGGATCCACGTTCGGGTCGGTCATGGTGCTTGGAGTCGACCGATCTCCTCAGCGGTTCGGGCGGCGAACTGGCAGAAGAACTCATCGCCGAACAAGGCCACGTGGACGAGCGCCGTATGTAGCCAGTAGAAGAGTCGACGACGCTCATAGCCTGGACGCAACGTGTGATGATCGGCGTAGGCAGCGAAGAATGCCTGTCGTGGCACATCGAACACCTCCAGGTAGGCGAGTTCGAACTCCACGTCGGCGAACTGAAGGTCGGGATCCAGCAGCCCCGTCAACCGCAAGCGCCCATCGCCCTCGCGCCGCACCATCAGGTTGCCGTCCCACACATCCCCTAAGACAAGTGTCGGCTCGCCAGACTCGACGAGAGCGGGCCGAGCTACGGCGATGGCGTGGTCAACCTGGGCAAGCACGTCTGGTGCAAGTCGCTCTACCACCCGAGGATCGGCACGAACTTCAGCCAAGCGTGCCACGAAGAGGTCGGCCCATGTGTTCCACCCCTCATCCGAATGGATGTCACCCCACCTTTCGCCTCTGTGACCATGAAGCTCGCCAAGTACAGCCGCGAGCTGTGCGTCGACATCAGCCCGTTCGGTCGGATCGAGATCGAGACTCTTGAGACAGACGCCCGGGACACATTCGAGGAGCAAGAAGGCGTGCGGGATGAGGCGAGCGGAGCTGTCGTGCAGATAAACCCTTGGAACCGGGCAGGCGGTTTCGGAACGGAGGTACTCGAGCGCACGACCTTCTGTGTCGAAGGTGTCTCCGTCACTTCCGTGTAGCTTGACCACCGCTCGGTGTGGTGGCCGGTCGAAATCCAACTGGAACACCGTGTTGACCAGCCCGCCCTCCAGCGGCAGAATTCGCGAGCAGACCACCGGCTCGCCCAGCCAGGCTTCGAGCAGTTGCTCTGCCTGCCCTGTAGTCAGCTTCAGATCAGGTTGAAGGTCGATCACGGGCGCACGCTTCCGGTCGCGGAACGTTGGCAAGGCTAGGCGAGGGTCGGTCATGCCCCGCCTCCGTGCAACAAAGTTGATCCTCGGCTGAGCTATCGTCGCTCTGTGACAAACCCCTCCGAGGTCCGCGACACCGGCCGACTCGTGGGCGACGCACTAGCAGGGGTTGTCCGGTCGATCGGCCACACCCACCTGTCGATATCCGGTCGAGTATTCAAAGTCGTTGGCCCAGCAGCGGCGCCGGTGAGACTTCTGCACAACGGATTGACTCGGGGTGTCTACGCGATTGTTGAAGGCGCTCATGCAGTGCTCCCTCGTATCGGCGCAGTCGCAGCAATCCAGCGATCACAACGCCAAGATGACGTAGCCACAGAGGACCAGTGGAGCCCTAGAAGCCGCAACGCCCGGGTGCTCGGCGCGTTGAACGGCTTGAAAGGAGACACGGTCGCCGCTCAGTATCCCCAGCTCGCGTTTCCGATGGCGCTGCGTAATCACATCACCGGTGGTGACGCCGCGCCGACTCAAGATGGTCTGTCGACGGCCTATCCCGACGCAACCGGACGGGTGGCAGTGTTCGTGCACGGCCTGTGCGAGACCGACCGGTCGTGGTGGGACGGTGCCACCAAACATCACGGCGAGCCCTCGGTCAGCTACGGCGCGCTACTAGAGGCCGACCTCGGCTTCACGCCGGTCTACCTGCGCTACAACAGTGGGCTACCGATTTCGGACAACGGCAGATGTTTGGCCGCGCTGCTCGACGACGTAATCGACGCATGGCCCGTGCCTGTGCGAGACGTCGTGTTGGTCGGGCACTCGTTGGGAGGTCTGGTAATTCGCAGCGCATGCCACAGCGCCGATCGCGACGGGCGCCAGTGGGCCAACCTTGTGCGACACGTGATTTGTGTCGGCACACCTCACTTCGGCGCGCCACTTGAGCAAGGGGTCGACCGCTTGGTGCCCGTGCTCGCTCGGCTACCCGAAATGCAACCGATCGCAACATTCCTGCACCACCGCAGCGCCGGTGTGAAGGACTTGGGACACGGTGTGTTCGCAACCGACGAGTACCACGGCCACAACCCCGAGGAGTACCTCAGCCACCGCCGCCGCGAGGTGCCGTTCCTGGCGGGCGCCACCTACTGCTTCGTCGGCGCCACCATCACCCGCGATCGCCATCATCCTCTCGGGCACTTGGTGGGCGACCTGATGGTGCGGTACCCGAGTGCCTCGGGTTCGAACCGCCATCGAAATATCCCGTTCGAGCTCGAGCACGGTGCCCACGTCGGCGGGATCAACCACTTCGACTTGCTGAACCATCCAACTGTGTATGAACATCTTCGACGCTGGCTCACCCGAGCCGAGTCTGCATCAAAGCCCGGCATCCCCGAGGCGTAGAACGATGGCCTTGTCGAGCTTTCGGATGGCCGCCGAGGACCAACCCGACGGGCAAGGATCACAACGGAACCGGTCTGAAAGGTTTCATCAACGTCGAGTACTTACCGCAACGGGCTGGTCAGCACTGTGGTCAGTTCATCGGCCGAGGGAAGTTCGTTCAACGGCCCGATGATCGTGAGCTGGTCATCCGCCTCGAGGACGAGCTCGTCGGTGGTTCGCAGCACCCGCCCGTTTCGACGGACCGCTTCGAGATGGACTCCGTCGGGCGGAATGAGGTCTGCGACCCGGCGCCCGATGAGGTCGCCGGCCGGCAGTTCGGCCAGGAGTGCGTACTGTTCGATGTCCAGCTCGGGCAGCAGTGCGCCCTTGACCTCGCTCTCGAACGCTGCTTGGACCATCGCGTCGCCCGAGTCCGAGTGCACGTAGGCTGCGAGCTCTCCGGCCAGGCGGAGGGCACGGCCGGCATCGTCAACGCGGCCAGCCAGGAAGAACAGGGCGTTGACTGTCTCGCCACGGCCACCCCAGTGGACTGGGATCCCGATGCCCGCAGCGGCTCGGACGATCACCAGATGTTCATCGACCACCTCGAAGAAGGCAACCGGAGTCGCGGTCGGGTACTTCTCGGAGGGCTGGATCCACAATGAGCCCGTGTCGAGGAACTGTGAGGTGACTGTCAACGGCGTAAGCCCGAGACGGCGGCTGAGCACCTCGGACGCTCGGTGGGCCGCCTCGTCGATGTCGGCACCTTCGGGGAGGTTGAGTACAGCCGCCCGTGCGATGAGACCGGGGTATTCATCCTCGGCCCGTAACCCATGGCTCTGCATGGCATGGCTGATCTCGCGCTCGAGGCTGGGATCGGCCGCCCGCCCCCAACGCTCGAACACGTGATAGATCGCCCCCGACTGGGTGGCCCGTGACCTTCCGTACATCCAGTACCAGGTCAGCGCCACCACGATCGAGCCACCGACCATCATGAGGGGCAGTGCCCCCAGCTCGATGATCAGGTAGACGCTGATGGCGATCCCTGCGATCTGCAGAAACGGATGAAACGGCGCTCGAAAACGCGGTGCGTAGGACTGGATCTGCGCCGCCCGCAACACGATGACCGCCACGTTCACGAGGCCGAGGGTCAACAGGACGAATGCGCTGGCCAGCTTGGCGATGGCCGACACGTCGAAGGCCACGAGCACCAGAGCCATGGCGGCGGCCGTGACGATGATCCCGCTGACCGGCGTGTTGTTCCGACTGATTCGCAGGAAGACCGGCGGAAGCAGGCCGTTGCGGCTCATGGCCAGCGGGTATCGGCCAGCGGCCAGGATGCCGGCGTTCACCGCCGAGGAGAACGCAGCGATCGCCGCGATGGCGATCAACACCGCTCCCGCTTCGGGAAGGACAGCGTCGGCTGCGGTATGGATTGGGGCCAGATCGTCGTGCAGCAACTCGGCCGGCACGACGGCCACCGCTACCAGGACCGCAAGCGTGTAGAGGACGGTGCTGACCACCAGCGACAGCGCCATGCCGAGGGGAATGGTGCGAGATGGATCCTCGATCTCCTCGGCGATGCTCGCCACTTTGGTGAGGCCACCGTAGGACACAAAGACTAGGCCAACCACGGCGATCATGCCGTCCAGGCCGAACTCGAAAAGGGCTCCAACGACCCGTCTCCACCGCCAACATCGGGTAGGCCGGCAACCAGGAATACCGCCATCGACGCCAGGACGAAGCCGACGAGCAGGAGCTGGACCACTGCGCTCGTCTTCGAACCAACGATGTTCAGTATCGCGAACAATATGATCAGCCCGAGGCCCAGTGGTTTGGTGGGTATGTCGGCGACGAGGTTCAGGTAGGCGCTCATACCAATGAGGGCAAAGGCATCCTTCAGAACCAGCGACAGCCAGGTGCCCATGCCCGCGATCGTGCCGACCGCCGGACCAAGTGCTTGCTCGAGGAAGTAGTAGGCCCCGCCGGCGCGGGGCATTCCAGTGCTGAGCTCGGCAACGCTGAGCATTGCGGGCACCACGAGCACTCCAGCAACGGCATAGGCAAGGATGGCCGACGGGCCGCCTTTGGCCGCAGCCAGCCCGGGGAGCAGGAATAGGCCCGAGCTGACCATGGCGCCCGTACTCAAGGCGAAGACATGGCGTAGACGGAGTGACCGGGTTAGCTGGCCCTCTACACTCCGCCCCGTCATTGCGGGACCCTAGCACCCATTTGGGCTTCGAGCGGCTGTCACGTAGTGCGAGCGGTGATGACGAATCCCCGGATGAGTCCATCCACGTCAGTCTCCCCGAACCGTTCAGCAATACGGGCCGTGGCAATCGAAGTCACGTGAGTCAACAACGACCGATCGCGACTCTCGATCTCGTTTCGAAGAGGAGTCCCGTGGCAGAACGCGATCGCAGGTTGGTCAGCGGAGCTCGCGTAGCTTCGTGCCTCGAGAACGTTAATCTCGGCTCCCCCTTCAAACCCTGCAGCAAGAAGATCATCACGAATGTCGCCGTGGTCGAAGTAGCCGTACGGTGTTCGACCCAGGAACCCTGGCGGATCATCTGGAAATACCGACGCGGCGGCATCGGCCACGACATCGGCGAACTCGTTGGCCTGGAGCCGATCCCACGTGTTGAACAGAAACATCCCACCCGGCTGAAGGACTCGTCTGATCTCAGCGAACGCCTTCGGTCGATCGGCAAAGAACATGACTCCGAATTGGCATACAACTGCATCGAAGGAGTCACTCTCGAACGGGAGGTCCATGACATTGCCCTGACGCCAGAGAACCTCGCGAGCCGTCCCGACACCGGCAGCGTGATCGACCATCGGCTGACTTAGATCCGACGCAGTTATCGAAACGCCTGATCCGAGACCGGCAGCCAGGGCCCGAGTCACCACCCCCGTACCGCACGCAACCTCGAGCACCGACTGTGCACTAGAACCATCGACCCGAGATGTGAGATCGGCCGCGTACGGTTCGAAGATCAGCGGCACCAAGTACTGCTCATAGAACTCAGGGACGCTCCCATCGAATTTGGCATCATCGCTCATGACTACTCCCTCCAGAGTCGCGGAGCGGCCCAGTGGCAACCGAAACCCGAAGCGGACCGCCTGAACTCACGAGACGGTGGCAACGCTACCGCTGTTGGACTGCTCGTGTGCTGACGAAGGTGATCCGAAGGCCAAGCCGCTCGACGGACGGGCTCCCCGTCACTTCCCGAGCGTCAACCCTCGAGCGACACGATCGCCGCAATGATGGTGATGATCGCCATGATCGCCCACACGGCGCAGAAGATGAGGCCGACGCGCACGCTCTGCGGTGCCCCGATCCGCAAACCACTACTGGCCATTGCCCGTCGTACGAGGATCCCGCGGCCACCGAAATACAGGTACATGCCCCCACCGACAAGCCCGAAATAGGCCCATGCTCCGACGTCGGCGATCAACAAAACCCCGGCCACCACCATTGCCCATAGCGTGAATATGTCCCACAGAGCCTCGCCACGCATGTCGGCCCAGAATGCTGGCTCGACGTCATCTTCTGCCTCCATCAGACCCCATCGCACGGCCAGCGAAGGGGCCAACCACGACACGGCCTGGCCGCCCCAGCCTAAGAGCGACAGTGCAAGGACCACAGCGCCCCACACAACGTTCATTCCAGGAGCCGAACAAAGCAGTAGAGGCTCTCGATCACACCGAACGCAGGCCACATACCCCATATGACCAGCCAGTACATGAGCGTGTTCTGGCGGAAGCCCAGGTCTCGGTCCCACAAGAAGAAGAAGACCGCGGTATACCAGAACGGAACCGAGGCCATCAGGGCGAGCAGGAAGCCCCAACGCTCGCCGAGCAACATCCCAATGCTTCCCGCGATCTGCAGAGGTGCCCATAAGAACGGGTCAGCCCAGGCGAACGACTGGTTGAATGCGAAGTAGGCGACAGGGTCGGTGGCGTCGGGCGATCCGCCGTACACGTTGTCGATGGTCCATTGCGCCCGTGGCCGAACGACCGCCACGATCTGCAACGATGCAAGCAGACAAATGAGTCCAAGGCCAACGAGAGCGATCGCCCATGTGGCTGCTGTTACGTCCACGCCGAGTCCTCCTCTCGGCCGACAGTCTGCACGCCGTCGGGGTTGGGTTCCAGAGCATTTCGTCACCACCGGGGGCGGTGTTGCTCGCACGGCGTGATTCCTGATCTCGGAACCGTGACCTAGGACTCTGGCGTTCGCGAGTTGCTTCTACGACGGTGCGAGAGGGCGTAGCCAAATTCCAAACTCTTCCTGTTTGGCTGTTGGACCGAGCCGCCCAAGGGCGGGATTGGAGAAGAACAATGAATGACACGCAGAGGACCGGCGGCATTGCCGCCCTAATCGCAGCTGCGACGTTCCTTTTCGGTATCGGGATGTTCGCCACCCTTTTGACCGACTACACCACCGGCAACCCCACCCCGGCCGAATCCGTTGAGTTCCTGGTCGACAACCAGGCTGCTCTCTATATCTGGAACCTGGTGATCTTCATCGTCTTTGGAATCGCGCTCGTTCCAGTCGTGCTCGCACTGCGCGACAGACTGCGTTCCGGATCACCCGGTCTGGCTCAGGCCGGTGGGGCATTCGGGCTCATCTGGGCCGGACTCGTTCTCGCAGCCGGCATGGTGTCCAACATCGCAATTGGTACCGTCGCCGATCTCTATGACACCGACCCGGCCGGAGCGGAGCCGGTCTGGTCGGCGTTGGACTCGGTGCAGAACGGGCTGGGTGGCGGCAACGAGATTGCAGGCGGTGTGTGGGTCTTGCTGGTAAGTCTTGCCGCGCTGAAGACGAACTTGCTTCCAGCGGCTGTGAACTATCTCGGAATTGCGGCTGGCGTGGCCGGTCTCATCACCGTGATCCCAGCGCTCGAGGCCGTCGGAGCCGTGTTCGGTATCGGTCTCATCATCTGGTTCGTTTGGGTCGGATTGATTCTGCTCAAAGACGACACGCGCATCACTCAAGCTGCAACGCCGGAGCGAATCCGCCGTATGAGTGACTCATGACGGCAGAACAACCTGCCGCTTTCGAACCCTGAACGGCCTCTTCAGAGCGGTGCGGACTCCGACGATGTAGCTCACGGGTGACCGCTAGATGGCCGAACGCGGTCTAAGAAGACGGCAACGCTAGAGGCGAGTGCACCTAGGTTGTCTCAAGCGAGGTAGTCGCGGTGGACCGCCAACCGTCGCCTGGCCCGGCGAGGGCTAGGCTCAGCCGATGACCGAGGTCAAATCCTTGTCAGCGCAGATCGGAGCAGTGGTCGGGACTGCTACCGAACCAATCTCGTTGCACGACTTCGAGACCATCGTGAAGTGGCTCGACGAGCGTCTCGTCGTGGTCCTCCCCGGCCAAACGCTCGACCCCCGGATGCTCCACGATTTCATGGAGCACTTCGGTCCGGCCCACATCCACCACCCCGACGAGGGGGTGGTGTTCGTTCCTGAGCTGCCCGAGGTTCTCGAGTTGCGCAAGGACCCCGACAGTGCCCGGCTGTTCGGAGGCGGCGGCTGGCACGCTGACGTGACGTTCCAGGATCCGTGTGCCTCCATCACCGGTTTGTACGCCTCTGTCGTTCCTCCGGTCGGCGGCGACACCCTATTCGCGAACGCCATTGCGGCGTACGAAGCGCTCAGCCCCCCGATGCAGGATCTGCTCCGAGACCTGCGGGCAGTCCATTCCTACGATGGGCCGGATCGTCCTGATCGAGAAGGGCTCACCGCCGTTCACCCGGTGGTGCGACGCCACCCCGCAAACGGAGCCTTGGGCCTGTACGTGAACACGATGTTCATCACCCGCTTCGAGGGCATGACACCGGAGGAGACCAGTCCGCTCCTGGAGTTCCTCCAGGCCCACGTCACCCGACCCGAGTTCGTGTGCCGGGTGCAATGGAAACCGGGCCACCTGGTCCTCTGGGACAACCGTTTCACCCTTCACTACCCGATCAACGACTTCGTGGGTCATGCACGACTGATGCACCGTCGGGTTGCACTCGACACGCCGCGCACGTGAGCACGCTCGAGTTCGAACCTGTCATCCGGGGCGTCCACCACCTCCATCTCCGATATCGGGTTGGCGCCTTCGCCTTCACCACGACCTACTGGTACGACACCGTCGACTTCCGCGATCTGGAAACGCGCTTCGGCTCGGACTTCCTCCGCCTCGTCGAATTTCATTTGCTGGCCTTCGAGGCCAACAAGGCGCTCAGCCTGAAGCCCGATGGTGTCGACTTCGGGCCATACGGCGACCTTGTGACCACAGCGTTCTGGGAGCTGTGGGAAACGGTGTTCCACAACGTCTGGGCCGTGTGGCGGTATGAGAACGATCTCCCGGACTACCGGTTGCCGACGCCAGTGCTGGCCGACAGGGATGTTCCCGACGCGGTCGAAGTCACTCCAGGCGATGTGCCCACGCTCATGTTGTGCGGCGGCGGCAAGGACAGCCTGGCCAGTATGAAGCTGCTCGAACGGGCCGGCATCGACTACGACGCATTTGTCTACTCGCACTCGACCTACGGTCGCGGGACGATGCAACACGAGCTGATCGATGGTCTTCTCGAGTCCTGCTCGCCGGGGCGCGTTCACCGGGCGTGGGTGCTCGACGACGCCCTGGACGCCCCGCCCGCCACCGTGCATCCCGAGCTCTCGATCGCCAGACTCATCGCCGCCGAAACCGTCAGCTCGTATTGGACGGCGCTCCCGCTCGCACTCGCCCACGGCTATACCGACGTTGCGCTCGGCATCTCCCACAGCACCGACGAACACAACCTCACCTGGGAGCGCACCGGCGAGGACGTGAACTACCTGTGGGGCATGAGCTCAGTTGCGGAACGGCTGCTCCATGACTACATCACCGAACACATCGCGACCAACGTGCAGATGTTCCATATCCTGCGGCCGATCTATGACGTCAACGTCTTTGCTCTGCTCAACCGCGACCTCGGCTCGGTGCCGGCCACGCACTCGTGCGCCCAGCTGAAGCCGTGGTGTTGCCGGTGTGCAAAGTGCATCTATGTCTGGATGAACTACGTGGCCTGGTTGCCCGAGGACACCGTTGCTCAGACATTCGACATCAACCTGTTCGACGTTCCCGAGAACCGGTTGATGCTCCGCAAGATGCTGGGCCTGGAGAGCTACAAGCCGACCGATTGCGTCGGCACTGTCAGCGAAGCGCGACTGGCATTCCTCATGTGCCGACGCAAGGGCGTGACCGGGCCGATCGCCGACGACATCGACCTGTCGACGTTTGAGGCCGAAGCTCTGGCCTCGCTGGAGAAGTATCGGGCCGTCGAACCTCCCGGGCCGACAGTGCCGGCGCACATTGCTGCCGCCATCGAGCCACAGATGTCCGAGTCCTCCGAACGCGCCGCAGCGATCGCACGGTCGGTTCTCGCCGAATAGAACGCCAAACCAGGGCGGGCCGGCAAACCGTGAGTGGAAGTAAGGAGATCACCTAACGACACCCAGCCATCCCGGCCACGGCTGCGCCAGCTCCCAGCCCGTTACCGCCGTGATCACTGCTCGGGCCTGCCATCTTCGAGCACCTGCACATCGACAGAATCCTGAGGCCTACCGCTTGCGCGCTTGTTGGCAATGAGGTCGTCGTAGGAGATGAATCCCGCTTCAACCGAACCAACCGGGATGTTCATACGACGGCTCCAGCACTCCCCGAAGTCGACACCGGTGGCGGAAGTGATCAGGTCGATTCGAATCGGGGGGTATCCGAGTTGGACGACCATGTCGGGCTCCAAGAAATCAGACGGTTCAAGCCCCACGGACTCCATTCCGAAGTCGTCGATCGCAGTCACCAGGCGTTCGGCGTTGCCCGGCTCGACCATCACCCAGACATCGAGGTCTTTCGTCGCACGCGGATAGCCGTGAGCGGCGAGGGCGTAGCCCCCAACGATCAGAAACTTGACATCACGAGCGACGCAGCACTCGATGAACTCGACGAAGTCCTTGCTGAGGATCTGCATCCACGCACTCCTGACTGAGCTCGGTTGCCATCGCCAAGCGCTCCGCGACAGGTCGAGAGCGCCAGTGGTCGACCCACGATGTATCGGGGTCGCTGAGGCGTCGCTTGGTGACGACCTTTGCGATCCGATCCATTCGCCGATCCTACACCGGGGCTGGTTGGCCGGCGTTGAGGGACCGTTCGACAACTCTTGGATTCACAGAGACCTTCGGCAGCCCGACGCTCTTGCCGATGGGCTCGCCCCTCAGAACACTGAGGAGGTCACCTCGGATAGGCGTGCTTCCGATGATGTCGGCAAGATCGCTTGCGAGTCGGTCGACTCCCTCGGGTCTCAGCCGCTACCGCCGGTCGGTCCCGCAGAGCCCCACTCATCGGACCCCTCGGGGGAGCGCTCACGATCTCGAGTCGCAGCGGTTCAAGCGCGTCGAGCACTTCGGCGATCCGTGCGGGCGTGTTTCCGACTTCGACAAGGGACTCGGCCAGGTTCTCGAGAAACAAGTCGAAGGCGGCCTCGGTGATCTTGAGATGAGCATGGGCAGCCCTCATGTCTCGACCTTCGTAGGCGTCCGGACCGCCGAGCGCAGCCGTCAGGAACATCCGCTGACGGGTCTTGAGCTCGTCTACATCGGTGCGCTCGAAGAACACCGCTAGATCAGGATCGGACTTGAGCTTCGCGTAGAACTTCTGGACTGTTTCGGCAACCGAGGTGTCGCCGCCGATCGTGTCGTAGATGGACATTGTTCTCCCCGTTTGTTCGTTGGAGCGATACTACGAGACCGAGAGCGCATCTGCATTTCGGCTGTGTGAATAACGCCCACAGTATTTACGGTTCGATCGGGCGCTCTCAACAGCACTCCCAATCGGCGAACATGAGACGATCGAACGCGGCGTCACAAGGCGACGGGCTCGGCGCCGTCAGTAGAGCCGTTGGTCCTCATCGTTGAGGATGATCTCCTGCATTTCGTCCACGGAGATGGCGAGCTCGCCGTGCTTCACCATCGTCTCGGCCAGGAGCATGTCATCGGATGCCGGGCCTGCGGTGGCATTGTCTTCGGACCACAGCTCGGACCGAATGATGCACTTCGCGCAGTGGAAGTAGGCGGTCGTCAACTCGACCACGAGTGCCAGCTCCGGAGCCCGCCCCTTGATGGCCATCGACTCTCGGAGTTCGAGGTCGCGAACTATCGTTGCCTTGCCCCGGACTCTCAGGGTGTTCTTGGTTCCTGGAATCAGGAAGATCAACCCCACATATGGATGCTGCACCACGTTGGCGAACGTGTCGGCGCGATGATTGCCCGGACGGTCCGGAATGGCGAGCGTCTGGTCGTCGAGAACCTGCACGAAGCCCGGCGGGTCACCCTTCGGGGAGATGTCGATCGAGCCCTGGCCATCGGTTGATGCGATCAGAACGAAGGGCGAACGAGCGATGAAGTCGCGGCAGTACTCGTCGAATGCAGCGACCTCCTTGTCTTTCACGAGGTCACTCGGTGGCGCAATCACAGCTCGGAGCTCGTCCAGTGTCGTGACTGTGTCCTCGAAGCGCATCCCGGCGACCTTAGGCGAGCCAGCCGCTCGCGGTGTCTTGTCCAGTCAACGATCGCTCGTGCCAGCCGTTCGTCATCAGCCTGGTTGAGAATCCGTCGACGTTGGCGTCAATGGGTAATTGACGGTCCCGGCCTGTGAAGCACCGACGGTCAGCTCATCGCGAGTCGAGACATGCGGAGTCCAGCTCTGCTTCCCTGAGACCGAGTGGAGCGATCTCGGTGAGAGCGAGAGGATCGACCGACACTGTCCACGCACGTAGAGCATTCTGATTGGGCCCTAGCAGTACTGCTGGCCTGCGGCCCTCGCACGAGAGCCCGATGGTCGCGCTCACTCCGACGCTCGACCCGTGGACGAGCAATGCGTCGGCAACCGTGCCTGAGGTGCTATCGATGAGCAACACGAGGTCTGCGTCCCATCGACTGGTGGGGAACGGCGGTGGCATCCTGCGGGCCAGGACGAGTGTCCAGCTTCCATCGGTGTCTTGTGGCCATGGACCCCACAGGTGAAACCCGCCGTCCTGTTCTGGATCCCCCCGCGAATCGGCAAAGTTCACGCTGGGTTGGTCAGTACCGATGAACCTGGTTGCGTGCTCGACGGTATAGCTGATTTCCTGGGTCTCCGAGGTTGGCGATTCCCAGTCCCAAAGGCCTTGCTCAGTTGCCGCGATGAGACGACTGTTGTAGCCCTCAAGGTCTGAGATAGCCGGTACACCCACAAGTTCGGTCACGCTCCAGGTGGTGTCGCCGAAGGCTCTGTGGAGCAGGTACTGAGTCTGGTCGGGACCCATAGCTGTGACGACGAAGCCGTCAGCAACGACAGCGGCCGCCTCAGTTTGCGCATCAACCGGCAACTCGGTGGTCTGCCACGTCTGGCCGTCGTCGAGTGAAACCGCAAGCCAGTCGTCACCCCTGGCTGCAAGCGCTGCGCCATCTGCGAAGTCCCAGAGCGACGGGGGCTTGGGCAGCGATCCCCGCTGTTGCCAACTCGTGCCGTCAACGGTGACCCATACGGCGCCAGCTTGATCAATAGATGCCCATCCATCCGACAGCGGCCAGAGTCCCATACATGTCTGAGGTAGTCGCACGCGTGCCAACTCCCACCAGCGTCAACAGAGATCCACTGCGCGCAGCCAGGCCGGTCGTCCGCAGTCAGCACATTCTTGTCCTCAGGTAGCTCTGCGTTGGGGTCGCTGCCCGTGATCAGCAGGCTTGTCGGGTTCGCATGGATCGAAATCGAACAGGACACGAACGGGTCGCCAGGCTCGCACGTGCGGAGTTCGTTCGGCATGTCCTCTGGAGTGACTTGCAGCCAGGTGACCCCATCTGTAGACACCCACAGTGCTGACCGTGCGCTCTCCTCATCAATGCCCGCTGTGACGAACTGCGAGCCCATGGCGGCCACCGAGAGGGCTTGCCCCGACTGCCATTGGTCGGTTGCCGTCCAAGCGCTTCCATCGGCTGTGAACAAGGACCTGAACAGCGACGGATTGTCGGGCTCGAACTCAAACCAGATTGAGTCACCAATGTGCCCCTGGAGAACGACCAGACCTGCGTCAGTTACCGCAAAGCTCGTTGCGTTGACTGCGAGCGCGGTGCCGACATCTGAAATCGGAGTCCACCCAGCCGGCGTACAGCTCGGCTTGCGAAGCTGTCGGCGTCGGCGTCGGCGTCGGCGTCGGCGTCGGACGCCCAGGCTGAGTTTCGGAGATGGCAGTCGGCTGGGGCTCACCGACTGCTTGCCACATCCTCGTCGCCGTTCCCGCTACAAGCTGCAGCGGTCATCGCTACGACAAGAACGAGGCCGATCGCAACCAGCCTGCGCAGACACCAACCCAGGACCTTCATCCGCATCCTCCTGTCGTGCTCGTACTCATTCTGGAGAAACGTCTTCACAACAAGTAGAGGCGAAGGTCCGACGTCCGAGGGTCGTCACTGACCGTCCCAGATCGCCGGGTTGGCGACGCACAATTCATGATCGAGGTTCACGACTGCGCGGCCGCGCTGCCTAGCCGGCGAACTGTGGTGGCGCCAAGGAATTAGCGATTCGCTCCGCAAAGATGACGTCACTAACGAGCAACAGTGAGGGTCGTTGTCGAATCAACAACAATAGTGGGGCTTATCGGACAGCTTTCGAACCTCAACGCATCCGGACGCTGAAACCTTTCGGCGCCCCAGCGCCGCAAGGCGGTAAGTGACACGGCCGCTAGGCCGAG
>CAVVWM010000010.1:0-93031 GCA_963751955.1 uncultured Acidimicrobiales bacterium
TGCTCGAAGCGCTCGGCCTCGCCGAGGTTGAACACAATGCCCGCAACAACCGAATGAGAGCGATCTGATGCCATCCCGACATGACCGATTCGTTCAACCAGTTCAACCAGTTCGAAGACGGGCTCAAGGCAGCTGCGGAGGCGTGACCTCGAGCATTTGAACGCGACAGTTCAGTCGGGGTGAACCGT
The DNA here is from genome assembly GCA_963751955.1 of uncultured Acidimicrobiales bacterium. Classification (GTDB taxonomy): domain Bacteria; phylum Actinomycetota; class Acidimicrobiia; order Acidimicrobiales; family SZUA-35; genus JABDIY01. The sequence continues at coordinate 189 of CAVVWM010000010.1, forward strand.
CGCTGAATCCCTGGTGACCTCTTGCCCTAGCCCAGCCCCGTTCGACCATGGAGACTCAGGAGACCCAACAAGGAGAAGTTGCCGTGAGAGCCATAGTTCACGACCAGTACGGCGGGCCAGAAGTCCTCCGGTTGCTCGACCTCGACAAGCCCTCAGCCGAGGACGATCAGTTGCTCGTCAAGGTCCACTCGGCTGCGGTCCATCCTGGCGACTTGCTCCTGATGATGGGCCGACCGATTCTCTTCCGACCAGCGTTTGGGTTCAGAGGACCGCGGAAGCGAATTCCAGGATTCGACTTCGCTGGGACGGTCGAAGCTGTGGGTCCCAATGTCACCGGGTTCGCCGCCGGCGACGAGGTGTTCGGCGATGCCGCCGGCGGGAGCTGCGCCGAGTATGTCTCAGTGTCGGAAGCCAAGGTGGCGGCGAAGCCGGTCAACATCACCCTGGCCCAAGCCGCCGTTGTAGCGGTCTCGGGAACAACTGCGCTTCGAGGTCTTCGGGACGCCGGTGACCTCAAGCCGGGTCAACACGTCTTGATCAATGGGGCGTCCGGGGGAGTCGGAACATTCGCGGTGCAGATCGCCAAGGCTCTGGGGGCGCACGTGACCGGCGTGTGCAGCACGGGAAACGCTGAACTGGTTCGATCGATCGGCGCCGATCATGTGATCGACTACACAACCGACGACTTCACCGAGGGCGGTGCCCGCTACGACCTCATCCTCGACAACGTGGCCAACCACTCCTTGGCCGACTGCAGACGCGCCCTATCCGCGGACGGCAAGCTGCTCACCAACAACGGCACCTCGGGCAGTCGATGGATCGGCCCGCTGGGTCGAATGGCTGCTGCCGCCGCGCTGTCACTTTTCGTGCCAACGCAGGGCCGGCCGTTTTATGCGCCGGTCAGGAAACAGGATCTTCTCGATCTCAAGGACATGATCGAAGCGGGCCAGGTGGTGCCGGTTATCGACCAGACCTTTGGCTTGGCCGAGACGTCGAAGGCGATGCGTGTGGTTGGCCAGGGCCACGCCCGTGGCAAGGTGTCGATCACCATTTGACCCAGAGTGTTGTGGATACTGCGCGTTGTGGATACTGCGCGTCTATTCAGCGGGTGTCAGTCCTATTGCCCGACCGGCCAGGAGAGCTGCCCCCAGGCTGGTGGCTTCGGCCACGTCGGGAACGTCGATCGGGCGGCCACCGATCTCGCGTTTGCGGCGCATGAGTCGGGCGTTGCGAACCCCACCGCCGGTGGCGGTATGGCGCACGGCGCGGTCCACACCTGCCGCGCTCGAGCAGCGTGTCGATGAGGGCCTGACTGTCGACGGCCACCGAATCGATCACATCGCGAACCGGGCCGGCCCCTTCGGCTTGTCGGTTGAACTCGTCCCAGTCCAGTCCGATTTGTCGGCGGAGAGCGTCGATACGGCCTCCGCCCTGTGGCAGACCAACCATGGCGTAGGTGCGGTCCGCCACGACATGGGCCCCCTGGGCAATCTGGGCGGCAGCGAGGTTCCCCTTTGTGTCCAAACCGTCTGTGACCAGGAAGAGCGCCTCCGCTGTTCCGATTGAATCGAGCAGGTGACCGGGTTCTGTCACCCCCAGTGCGTAGGCGGCGCACACATGATCCTGGCCGCCACTCACCACGGGTAGGCCGACCGGCAGGCCGGTCGCGGCGCTCCCATCGGTGTGGACGGCCCCGATCACCTCACCGCTGGGCACAAGCTCGCCCAGCATCGAGGCAGGGACGTCGATCGCGTCGAGCAGCTCGTCTGACCATTGTCGGGCAGCAAGGTCGAACACCATCGTCCGAGACGCCAAGGAGTGGTCGGTCACGATTGCCCCACACAGCCGATAGTTGGCCCAGTCGGCGATGTTGAGCCAGTGACGGGTGGCAGCCCACGCCTCGGGGGCGTGCTGGCGGATCCACAACAGTTTGGGCATGCCGAACTTGGGAAGCACTGGCAGGCCGGTGATGTCGCTCGTTCGTTTGTCGCCGACGTGCTCGACCCACCATGTTGACTGTTCCTGAGTTCTCCCGTCGAACCAGGCGATCACGGTATGGGTGGGCCGCCCGTGTTCGTCGATGGGAACTCCCGACTCTCCGATGGAGGTGCAACACACGGCGGCGGATCTGTGGCCCAGGCGTTCGAGTTGGTCGGCCACCTGACGAAGCACCGTGGCACACGCTTCCCACAACTGGTTGGCGTCGTAGTGGGCTCGGTCCTGGATCCGGTGAGTCGGCGTCGGCACGATGGCTTTGGCCCGCTCGATTCGGTCGGGGGTGAACGCCACGGCCTTCACACCGGTGGTCCCGATGTCGAGGCCGACCAGAACTTCCACCAGCGGAACCCTAGTTCGCAACCCGCGTCACACGTCGGTAGCGAACAGAAGAGCGGGGGTTTCGAGAAGACGTTTGATGGCTGCGACGAAGGTGGCAGCGTCCCAACCGTCGACCATTCGGTGGTCGAAACTCGACGACAGGTTCATCACCTGTCGAGGTTGGAAGGAGGCGTCTCGCCACACCGGGCGGGTCTCGATCTTGTTGACACCGATGATCGCCACCTCGGGTGGATTGATGATCGGAGTCGTCGCCACGCCACCCAGCGCCCCGAGTGAGGTGATGGTGATCGTCGAGCCCGTGAGTTCACCTCGTGTGGCGGATCCGTCTCGTGCCGCCGTGGTCACCCTGCCGATCTCGGCGGCTAGACCCCAGATGCCGAGCCCTTCGCAGTGGCGCACTACTGGGACACGCAACCCATGCTCGGTCTGGGTAGCGATGCCGATGTGTACCGCATCAAAGGTTGTCAGCATCTCTGACCCGTGGTCGTAGTGTGCGTTGATCCCGGGTTGGTCGGCGATCGCTACTGCCATCGCCCGAGCCAGGAACGGCAGAATCGTAAGGCGAACGCCACGTTGGTCGGCCCGGGTGTTCAGCTCGGCCCGCAACCGTTCGAGTTCGGTGACGTCAACATCCTCCACGTAGGTGATGTGGGGGATGTCCCGCCATGCTGCCGACAGACGCTCAGCGATTCGTCGGCGGACGCCCCGCACCGGCACGGCCTGACCCTCGTCGGACGCGTTGGTCAGCGGGGGAGCGACGCTCGGTTTCCCAGCTCTGACTTCTCCGCCCAGCGCCCGATCGAGGTCTTCGTGCATCACGCGCCCCTCCGGCCCGCTTCCTTCGATGGTGTTGAGATCAAGCCCGAGATCGACGAGCGCGGGCCCGCACCGCCGGCGCTGCGATTCTTCGCTCGCCCTCCACAGGCCCAAGCCCACGTTCAGTCGGTGATACCGATGACGGCTCGGACTTCGAAGCTGGCTCTGGCTGGGCCTGATCAGCGGTCTTTGAATCCGCTGCTGACCGATCGGTTTCGAACCCGATGAGAACGCCGCCCACGGCCAGAATGTCACCCGGCTCTCCGTGGAGCTCTGCCACCTCACCCGTGACAGGCGCCGATATCTCGACCGTCGCTTTGTCGGTGAGAACCTCGGCGATCACCGTGTCGGGAGTGACGCTGTCACCTACTCGTACCTTCCACTCAACGAGCTCGGCTTCGGCGACACCCTCGCCGACGTCGGGGAGTTTCATGTCGAAGCGGCTCATGGTTTCATCACTTCTCGCATCGCCGCGCCGACCCGTTGCGGGCCGGGGAAGTATGACCACTCGTGGGCATGGGGGTAGGGGGTATCCCAGCCACACACCCGGATTACCGGTGCTTCCAGATGGAACAGGCATCGTTCATGCACAGTGGCGCTTAGTTCGGCACCGAAGCCCGAAGTGAGAGTGGCCTCATGGACAACGAGGCAACGACCGGTCTTGTTCACCGACTGCACGATCGCATCAACATCGAGGGGCAGCAGTGTGCGGAGATCGATGATCTCGGCGTCGATGCCCTGTTCCTCGGCTGCGGCCTGGGCAACATGCACGAGCGTGCCGTAGGCCAGCACCGTGAGGTCGTTGCCGGCCCGATGGACCCGAGCCTTTCCGATGTCGATCGAGTAGTACCCGTCGGGTACCTCACCCAGTGGATGTTTGGACCATGGCACGATCGGCCGGTCGGGGTGACCGTCGAAGGGGCCGTTGTACACCCGCTTGGGTTCGAGGAAGATCACCGGATCATCGTCTTCGATGGCAGCGATCAACAAGCCCTTGGCGTCGTAGGGGTTGGACACCACGACTGTTTTCAAGCCGGCCACGTGGGTGAACAGTGCCTCGGGGCTTTGTGAGTGGGTTTGTCCGCCGTAGATGCCACCGCCGGTCGGCATCCGAACAACCAGAGGTGAGGTGAAATCGCCGGCAGAGCGATGACGCAACCGCGCCGCCTCCGAAACGATCTGGTCGTACGCCGGATACATGTAGTCGGCGAACTGGATCTCGACACACGGTCGCAGCCCATAAGCGGCCATCCCCACGGCGGCACCGACGATTCCTGCTTCACTGATCGGCGTGTCGAAACAACGGTGATCGCCGAACCGCTCTTGGAGACCCTGGGTGCAGCGGAACACGCCACCGAAGTACCCCACGTCTTCGCCGAACACGACCACGTTGTCATTGCGTTCCATGGCGATCACGTGGGCGTCGCGGATCGCTTCAATCATTGTCATCGCAGTCATGACAACTCTCCCAACCGGTCGCGCTGTTCGCGGAGGTGTGGTGGCAGCTCGGCGTACACGTCATCGAACATCGTGAGCGCACTGCCGATGTCGCCGGTCTTCACCGACCCGTGGGAGTCGGCTTCGGCGAATGCTTCAGCCACCTGGGCGTCGACCTCGTGTTGAAGGGCGTCCTGGCGAGCGTCGTCCCACTCGCCGAGGAACTCGAGGTGTTGCCGCAGCCGTTGCACCGGATCGCCGAGGGGGAAGTTCGCGGCCTCATTGGGCGGCTGGTACACCGAGGGGTCATCCGAGGTGGAGTGTGCGCCGACTCTCAGCGTTACCCATTCGATCAGGGTGGGACCCAGATTGGTTCGTGCTCGTTCTGCTGCCCACCGTGATGCCGCAGACACCGCGAGATAGTCGTTCCCGTCCACCCGCAGCGCCGGAATACTGAACCCGTAACCCCGGTCGGCGAAGGTGGCCGAGGCACCTCGAGCGAAATCATCGGGGGTGGAGATGGCCCAGTGGTTGTTGACGATGTTGAGGATCACCGGCGCCTGGTAGGTGGATGCAAAGACGAGCGCGGCATGGAAGTCCGACTCGGCGGTTGCACCCTCACCGATCCACGCCGATGCGATTTCGGTGCCACCGCTCAACGCCGATGCCATCGCCCAGCCGACCGCCTGGATGTACTGGGTTGCCAGATTGCCCGAGATCGAAAAGAACCCATGCGACTTCGACGAATACATCACCGGCAACTGGCGTCCGTGCAGAGGGTCGAACGAGTTCGACAGCACTTGGTTCATCATCGTGACCAGCGGATACCCGGACGAGATCAGCAGCCCCTGTTGGCGATAGGTGGGGAAGTGCATGTCGCCGGGCCGCAGCGCCCGCTGCTGTCCGCAGGCGATCGCTTCCTCCCCGAGGCAGCGCATGTAGAACGAGATCTTGCCCTGCCGGTGGGCCTGGAGCAGCCTGGCGTCAAAGCTGCGCACCAGCATCATGTTGCGGAGACCGAGCTGTTTCTCCTCGACCGACATGTTGGGAACCCACTCGCCAACAGCCTGGCCGTCTTCGTCGAGCACCCGCACCAGCTGTTTGCGCATCAGCGCAACCCGCTCCACCTTCTCATCGAGCGCAGGTTTGGCCATCTCGCCGGCAGCACTGATGAACCGGACTCGATCGGGTGTTTGTTGGCCCCGCGCCGGATGGGGAATCTGGAGCTGCAGCGGTGTTTCGGTGTGGGCTTTGTCTGTCGTCATCGAATCCCGTCCTCAAACCAAACACTAGGCCAAACCCGACCTCTCCTCGCCCGGACCGAGCAATCTTGCACAACGGAACCACGTTCTGTCTCTAGCGGAAAGCGCTTGTTGTCGCTGCAGCCACATTAGGCTCGGCTGCCATCTTGACCTTTTCTTGAGAAGAGTCAGAGCCTGACCCTATTTCGCGAGCTGAAGCTAGAAATCATATGCAAAAGCGGGCGACTACCTCTCCACCTCTGCGGCTGACACTCGCGATCGCCGCACTGGCCCATGGCGCGCTCCTGCTGATGGGGAGTTTCCAGAAGACCTACGACGCGTACGTGCATATGTTCTTCGCCAATCACTACGCCCAGGACTGGTTCAGCACGTGGGACACCCGTTGGTATACCGGATTCACGGTGACCAGCTATCCGCCTGGAAGTCATCAACTGATGGCGCTGCTGTCCCGGGCTATCGGACTCGAACCGGCGTTCGTGGTCGTTCAGATGGCGTCGGTCCTCATCCTGGCGATCGGCGTCAAACGTTTCTCTCGCATCTGGGTGTCGGAGTCGGCTGCCAACTGGGCGGCGCTGCTGCTGGTGTTGTCCACCTCGATCGCCGAAGCCGTGCACGTTTTCGGTCAACTGCCAACAACGTTCTCGTTGGGTTTGCTTCTGAATGCGCTCCCGTTCATCAATCGTTGGCTGGTGGAGGGGCATCGCCCGTCGTTGCTGGTGGGGTTGGCCACCGTCGCGGCGACGACCGGCGGTCATCATGTGACCGTTCTGTTTGGTTCAGTGTTCTTCCTCGGCCCGATCGTGGCCAGAGCGCTGCTGGATCAAGCCCGCATACCCGTCGAGGGGGAGGTGGAAGGGCACTACCGGTTTGTGAGGCCGGGTCACTGGTTGCCGCTGATGGCACGGCGCCTATCGCGCATCATCCCGTTCACCATCCGGCTTGGCATCGTCGGGTTTGCGATGTTGGCAACGCTCATAGTTGTGGTGCTGCCCTACTGGTTGTGGAGCGCGTCGGACCCGATCTCCCAGGTGCCGATCCCACACTCATCACGAGACAACTTCCTCGACAACCCCAATGCCGGCCTGGTCTTCTTCCTCGTGCCGTGGGGACCGCTCCTGCTGATGGCGCCCATTTTGGTGGTACGGGAGATCCGCACGAAGCGATGGCCACTGGCTGCATCGGTTGGGTTGCTGGCCCTGCTGGGCACCGGCGGCACTACTCCCATTCCCAAGCTGCTCCTCGGGGGAGCGTTCGACATCCTCACCCTCGACCGATTCACCCTCTGGGCCACAATCGCCATCCTCCCTCTCGCCGGCCAGTTCGCCTCCAACCTGGCCAACGCCGCGGATTCGCGGAAGATGGACATTCTCCGAGTGACGTTGGGCGTCGTCTTGGCAGCGTCGTTCCTGTTTGCAGCAACCCTCGGTCGGTTCCGGCCACTGCAACCCGACGCCATCGATCCTGCGCCGATCACCGAGTTCCTCGAACGGGATCAACACGACCGCTGGCGATACCTGGCTCTCGGGTTCGGTGACCAGATGGCCCGGGTGAGTGCTCAGACGGCGGCAACGACCCCCGATGGCAACTACCACTCTGTTCGTCGATTGCCCGAGCTCGTGAGCAGGCCTGTGGAGCGCCTCGAGGGGGCCAAGTTCAGAGGGATACGGGGGATCGGATCGCTGCAGCAGTTCCTGACAACACCGGAGCGGTACAACCTGAAGTTCGTCTTCTCCAACGACGAGTTCTACGACCCGCTGCTCAGCGCCAGCGGCTGGCATCGTCTCGGTCCGCTGCGAAACAACATCATGGTGTGGGAACGAGGTGACGTTCCACCACTTCCGCCGGTCCTCCCAGTGAGAGAGATTCCGTGGTGGCAGAGGCTGATGTGGGCCACGCTGCCCATGACCGGTGTTCTGGCTGCCATCATCACTCAGGCCTGGGCTGGGGTTGGCTTCGGCTCAGCCCGCGCTCGAGATCCGTTCGCTCATTCGGCCCTGCCTCGCCTCCGCACGGTTCTGAGGAACGCCCAGAACTTCTTGACACCGGTTTCCCAGAATGTTCCGACCGTCTGGAACGTGCCCACGCTGCCCCGGCGCCTTCGCCAGCTTGGTTATGCATTGTGGGCTGCCGGTTTCCTCTATTTGGCGGTGGGGGTAGTGCAAGAGCTCAACCCCACGCCACGAAACGAACCGGCCGCCCAGGTTGTTGCCTATTACGACGACCTGGACTTCAAGCGCTACGACCAAGCGTGGAATCGACTGGATCCCGCAACCCGACCTACGAAGGAGCAATTCGATCTCGACCGGTCGGTCACCGATGGCCTCGTGGCCGGATACGCCAAGTTGGATTCGATCATCGTCACCAGCGTGGAGCTGAAGGACGATGACCTGGCCGAGGTCACCGTCGACCTCGAGTATCTGACCTCGGTTGAGAGTTTTGAGTTCTCCACCTCACATCTCGTTGTCAACCGTTCCGGCCGCTGGTTTGTAGAGCCTGAGTATCGGGTGGACACCATCCCCAGCCAACAGTTCATTCGGCGTACCACCGTGGACTACCTCGACCTGGGTCGGCGACTCCAGACCACCGGCCCGACCGACTACAACGACGTCCTCGACCGGCCCCGGGTGGAGTTCCTCGACGCCCAGGTGGTCCAGGTCGGAACTCGCTGGCACATCGTCGGTCAGATCACCAACGTCGACGTCGACCCGGCCGATCTCACGATCACGGGAACGTTGCTCAACTCCGCCGGCGAACCAATGGCGTCCTACGCTGCAGGCCAAGCCTCGGTACTCAAAGTCCTCCCCGGCGAAACCGTCCCGTTCCGCGTTGACTTCGAGGGTGTCGCAGGCGCCATCGCTGGCACCGACCTCACCGACCCCGAGTTCAACCCCAACGCCGTTACCGAAATCGTTCTGGAGGAACCCGTAGCGTCCTATGAGTTGTCGGTGAAGGCACTGGTCACCGGGCGCAACCTGGAACGCCTGGCCCCGACACAGCTGAGGTTGGGTTCGGGACAACTCAGCGGCCGTCTCCAAAACGATCTCACCGCCACAGCCACGGTCCCCAGGGTGGTAGTGGCTCAACTGGTGGAGGGCGAGGTGGCGTGGGTGGATGTCGAATACGTTCCTGCCGCCATTGGACCCCAGCGCAGTGCGGCGTTCGGGTTCGAGCTGACCGATCTGGGTGTGGTCGAGCCTGTGGCGATCCCCGGCCTATGGAACGACAACGGAAGAACCGACACCGTCGACGCTTCGTTTGCGTTGCCCTCAACCGCACGGGCAACCAGAACGGGCGATCCGAACATCAGAATCATCGCCACCACCTTCACCCGCGAGTTGCAGCCATGAGGGGCACTGTCAAAGTTCTATCTCTCGTGGTCCTCGGCGTGCTGGTGGCGGCCTACGTCCTTCGGCCGAATCCCGAGACGGTCACCTTCGTGTCACCGATTTCGGTCGAGGCGCAAACCGAGATTATTGCCGGCGAGACCCTTGATCTGGATGTGAACATGCCGGCGGCAGGAGCGGTGAAGGTCCTGGCGCTCTCCGGTGCGTCTGCTCTCCTGTTCACCCCCGAACTCCCCGAAGGCCGCTCATCGTGGACTGTTCCCGACGCTGTCACCAAAACCGCCGGCCGACTGACCCTCTTGATTGGGGGCAATCAGGTCGAGCTAGCGATTCGGGCCAGCGAACCGAACGACTTCACCAACATCTTGCTGGGCCCTCGGACCATCGTGGCCGACGGGAAGGACCTCACGTTGGCGGTCGTGGCACCCGGCGACATCTACGGAAATGCGCTGCCGAACCGAACCCCGGTCCAGTTCCAACGGTTGGAGGCGAACCAGGATCGATCGAGCTATGACCGCGAAGTCGAACGGTCGCTGGCCTTTGCGCGGCTCGGCGCCGGAACGACCGCTGGTGCGAACTCGATCTGGGTGACAGTGGAGAACACGACCGGCGTACCGGCGGTTCTCAACGAGGTGCCGGGCGTGGCCACCGCTGTCGAGCTCGAGCTGGCGACGTCCGCCGTTGTGGCTGATGGCCGCCAAGTGATCGAGTTGGCCACCGCCGAACTGGTTGACGAGTTCGGCAATCAGCTTCCCGACGGTGTGGCCGGAGTGTTCCGGCTCACCACCGCTGATACGACAACGGTGGTACCGGCCACGGTGCAGCGCGGTCGCCTGCTGGCCTTCTGGACGGCCCCGGACAGCCCGGCCGTGCTCAGAATCACCGCATCGGTGAACGGCCAAACATCTGGCTCAGCCACGATCAGAGCTGTCACCGGGGTGCGTCCCTTCGAGGTGACAGGATCACTTGAGATCGACGGATACCGAATCCGGGTCGGGCCGATCCTGGATCCCTCCGGTGCGCTGGTTGCCAACGGAACCGAAGTAGTCATCGGTGATCGGTCGACGACAACCGCCGACGGTGTCGCCACCGCACTTGTTCAAGCGAATCCCGGAGTCATCGTGGTCACTGCGCTGGGCCGCACCGTCGAACACAGGATCCAGCCATGACCTCGCTCAGCAAGGTGAAGCGAGCCATGGCGGCAGTGTTGGTAACGCTGGTTCTTGTAGTGGCCGGAGCCACACTCGCCGGCCTGACAACTGTTGTGATCTCCTACGGGACGGGAGCGAACCCAGCAACAGCGTTCACTCCCGCCGCCGAACCACTTTCGGTTCGCAGCAAAACAGTGTCGTGGAATCCCGACGAACCCGATCTGTTGCGCAGTGTCGAGCGTCAAACCCGGCTCGACGTGGCCAAAGCGTGGGTCGGCGCTCTGTCAGGCGAAGCCGATGACATTTGGTTCTCGGGCGGAGCGTTGGAACGTCAAGCCGATGCCGCACAGCTGGCCGTATCGGCAGACACAACCTGGAACGATCATCAGATCACCACCTACTTCTACAGCTTGGATGGCCAAGTGCTGGGCGTGGAGATCTTGTCCACCGGAGTTGTCGACATGGGCGCAGGCGTCGCGTTGTCGGTGAGCGACAGCTACGAAGTGGTACTGGTCCTGCGGGACGGGAACTGGCGGGTGGAGCTCCTCACCAGGCTTTAACAAACCTTGATGTTGGCTTGAGAGCCGCCTGATTCCTGATTTTTACATTCAGGGTCATGACAAACCAAACAGCAATCGACCCAACCAGCCCGTTCAACCAGTGGCGCTCGCAGCCCACCGTCGCCAACCCCGATCTGACCGTGGTGATCCCGGCCTACAACGAAGCGACCCGGATCATTCCGACCATCGCCGCCATCGGTTCCTACCTGGCCACCGAGGGGTTCAGCTTCGAGATCATCGTTTCCGACGACGGCTCGACCGACAACACGGTCGCCGTCCTGGAAGCCCTGAACCTCTGCAATCTCGAGATCATCGCTCCCGGAGTGAACCGGGGCAAGGGTGCCGCGGTGCGAGCCGGAGTACAGGCCGCTCGAGGGAAGCTGATCCTGTTCACCGATGCCGATATGTCGACCCCGATCGAGGAGCTGGCACCGATGCTGGCCAAGACCGGCGGCAACCCGATCGTGATCGCCTCCCGGGCCGCAGAAGGATCCATAGAACAGAACCGGTCCGGTCTGCGTCAGTTGCTGAGCAACGTACTTCGCACCCTGGCTCGAGTGATCCTGGGTCTCCGCTTCGCCGATACCCAGTGTGGTTTCAAGCTCTTCCGGGCCGACGTTGCCAAAGAACTGTTCGCCGCCCAATTGATCGACGGCTTCTCCTTCGACCTCGAGCTGTTGTGGCTGGCCCAGCGCAAGGGTTATCCCGTCGCCGAAGTTGGAGTGAGCTGGTATGACGCTCCCGGATCCAAAGTGGCGCCGTTGCGCACCAGCATTGGATTCCTGGCGTCCCTGATCGGGATTCGTCTTCGCCACAAGCTCCACCGAGGCGTCTCGCGGCCCACCTCAGGACTGCGTATCGCCCTGGTCAGCGCCCTACCCCCGTCTCGCACCACCCTCAACGAGTACGGCCATCATCTCGCCAAACACCTCAGCGAAAATGAATCGGTTCAGAGCCTCACGGTGTGGACCGAGCAGACCCTCCAGGCCGAAACGGCCGCCATGAACCCGTCGGTCATCTGCCAACCGGTGTGGGAATTCAACAGCATCCTCAACCCGTTCCGAGTGCTCGCCGCAGCCAGGAAATCCCGCCCCGACGTGGTGATGTTCAACCTCCATTTCACCTCATTCGGCAACTCCCGTGTTCCCGCCGCGGTTGGCCTTGTGACCCCCGCACTTCTGCGCCTCTTCGGTTTCCGGACCAACGTGTTGCTCCACAATCTCATGGACACCGTGGATCTCGATCAGGCCGGGTTCAAGACCTCCCGCTTCGCCAAGCCCATCATCATCGGCATCGGCCGCCTTCTGACCCGCGTGGTCCTGATGGCCGACACCGTTGGGACCACGATCCCGACCTATGTGGACATCCTCCAAGACCGCTACTCAGCCACGAACGTGTACCTCGCCCCCCACGGAACCTTCGAAACCTCCGACGAATGCGAAACAGACTCGAGCGACGGCAAACGTCGCATTCTGGCATTCGGCAAGTTCGGCACCTACAAGCGGGTGGACGGCCTTCTGGACGCCCACGCCCAGCTGCTGGCCGATGAGAACTTCGCTGATGTCGAGCTGGTTATCGCCGGTTCCAACAATCCGAATGCTCCTGGCTACCTGGAGTCGCTCGAAGCACAGCTCAGCGACAACTCCCAGGTGCGGTTCTGGGGGTACGTGGAAGAAGACGATGTTCCCGAGCTGTTCAAGAGCGCCAGCGTTGTCGCCTTTCCCTACACCGCTACCACCGGCAGCTCCGGACCGCTGCATCAGGCCGGCGCCTATGGCCGAGCTGCGATCGTTCCCCGGGTCGGCGACTTCGTTGACCTCATCGAGGATGAAGGTTTCGAAGGCGAGATCTTCGATCCGGCCAGCACTGAATCGCTGGTTGTCGCACTGAAGAATGTCCTGGGCGACGACGCTCGACGGGATGAACTGGGCCGCAACAACTACACGGCCGCCAACCGTCTTCCCCTGTCCGAAGTTGTGACGTGGCACGTGGGCCAGTTTCTCAAGATGGTCCGCTCCTAGGCCGGTTTCTTGATCGAATCTTGAGATTCGTCCGACCTTGCCTTGAAGTGCGGAACCCAAGATTGAGGTAGTGCAAAACGCACTGGTCAACCACCACAAGGACACCGACATGAACACCACATTCGCCCACGACACAGCCAGCGAAACCCTCACCGAGGCCCTCACCGACATCTTCTCCGGTTCCCGCACCGAGACCCTCACTGAGACGCTGCCGGCCCGCCTCGATGTTCACCGCCTGGCGGAGTTCCAGACGCTGTGCACCACCAACATCGCCCTGGACCTGCTGCTCGACGCCTCCGAGGTTCGTTTCATCGACACCGCCGCCCTGGCGTTCCTCGAGAACCTCGACACCGCTCGCCGCAGCGCCGGGGCTGCGGTTCACTACTTCCGGCCCAGCCCCGCCCTGGTCGCCACCTTCGAACTTCACGGCTCCAAGCTGGCAAACCCAGAGCTACTGGTCCGATGAGCTCCACTACTCGAGAAATCGGCGACAGCTCATCGGTCGCCCAACCAATCGTTGAAACGGGGAGTCTGAAGCAACTCCTCGCCGGGGGCAGCCTCCTCACCATCGCCATGATCGGCGCCGGTGCTGGCAACTACCTGGCCAACCTGATCATCGGGGCGGTGTTGACCGCAGCAGAGTTCGGTGACGCCGCCCTGATGGTCACATTCCTCCTCGCCTCCACCGTTCTCACGGGCGGCACCCAACTTCTAGCCGCCAAGGCCACGGCCGAGGACCTGTCCGGAAGCGGTTCCCGGGTGCGGGAGCTCCGGACCAACTCGATGAGGGTGGGAACTCTTGTGGCCGTAGCGGTTCTCGCCGCAAGCCCGGTGCTCACAGCTACGTTCGGCCTCGGCAGCTCCTGGCTGATTCCATTGATGGCGCTGGGGCTGCCGGCCCACCTCGCACTGTCTGTGGACCGAGGACAACTTCAGGGCAATCTGGCCCTGGTCTCTCTGGCCAAGACCTTCCTCGCCGAAGTGATCGTGCGACTGGTTGCCACTGTCGCACTGGTCGGTGTGGGTGCCGGTGCGGTCGGTGCCACCGTTGCGATCAACGTTGCGTTCCTCGGGGGACTTGCGGTCTCTCGGTCCGCACTCCGTGCCTCCGGTGTGACCATTTACAACGCTGGTGAATCGACAGCGCCTTCCGCAGCCCGTGCCACCACGACCGTGGCCCATGTGGCGCTGTTGTCGGCGGGCACGGTGCTTATCACCAACGGCGACCTCGTTGCCGCCAAGCTTGTGCTGGACCCCGCCGACGCCGGTCGTTATGCACTGGTCGGTCTTGTCGGCCGAGTTGTCTACATGATGGCGATCGCCCTTCACGGAACGATGATTCCGCTGATGATTCGGGCCGCCGATGACAGAGCAGCGGTCAAACGGAACTGTCTGGCAGCGGTCGGCTCGGTCTCGCTCGTCGCCACGGTTGGGATCTGGGCCCTCGACGACCTGATCGTCTCGATCATCGGTGGCAGCGAGTATCGGTCGGCAGCGGGATTGCTCGGTCCCTATGCGTTGGCGGCTGCCCTGTTCACCGTCGCTTCGACCTCAGCCACCCTCGACCTCGCGGTCGATCGTACCCGGGAGTCATGGTTGATTCTGGCCGGGGCCCTTCTGCAAAGCGGCCTGTTCGCTTTCGGCAACCCGAGTTCGGGACAGGAGATCGTGATCATGCAGATCACATCAATGGTGGTATTACTCACGGCGATCCTGTTTGGCAATAAGGTTGAACAAGCAGTTATGTCCTCTGTTGGGAGCAAGCCGTGGCAAGTGACCACCAGCACGACCTCGAGTTTCTAGCCAAGGTCAGCCACGAGCTCCGGGGGCCTCTCCATTCGATCCTCGGTTTGTCCGAGATGTTGGTTGAGGGTGGCGTCGGCACAGACGACAAGCGGCTTACGAATGCAATCAACCGGGAGGCCAAGTCCCTTCAGGTGTTGGTCGATGACATCTTCGATTATGCCCGTATCGCTTCGGACCGGCTGGCGCTGCTGGTTGGGCCGTTCCCGATCGCCGATGTGTTGGCCGGGATCGTGGGAGCGGCCAGGGAGTCAGCCGCCGCCAAAGACTTGTCCCTTCTGTTGACCGTGGGGCCAGAAGTTCCCCACTGGGTCATCGGTGACGAAGTCCGGTTCACCCAGATCGTTCGAAACCTCGTGACCAACGCCATTCGCTACAGCGACAGCGGCAACATCACGGTGTCGTTGACTGCTCCAAGAGAGCCCAACGTGCGGTGCGTAGTGTCGGACCAGGGCATTGGGATCAGGGAAGAAGCCATACCAACCCTGTTCGAGCCGTTCACCCAAGCCCACCGTAAACGCGCCGGTGGCAGCGGTTTGGGGCTGGCTGTGTGCGCCCGGTTGACCGAACTGATGGCCGGAACGTTGTCGGTCGAATCGGAGGTGGGGGTTGGTTCGGTGTTCACGGTGGATCTCCCGTTGGAGTCGACCACAGCCCCGGAGTCGCCTCGTCCGCCGAAAGGCCGCACCGAGGGCGGAGGCGAACTGATTCTCGTGGTGGAAGACAGTCCGGTGAATCAGCTGTTGGCCCGAAGTCAGATTCAGAACCTGGGCATGGAAGCGATCGTGGTCGAATCGGGCGAGGAAGCTCTCGAGTTGCTCGGCGAGACAGAGGGCCCAGCCTTCGACGCCATCCTGATGGACTGGAATCTGCCGGGAATCACCGGGCTGGAAACAGCAACCCAGATCCGGCACGGTGAATTGGTCCATGGGTCGATACCCATCATTGCCATGACAGCCAACGCCTTGACCGGCGATCGCGAGCGATGCCTCGAAGCGGGAATGAACGATTTCTTGGCCAAACCGGTCAGCTCATCGGATATCGCGACGATGATGGGCAAATGGCTTGCCACCCTGGCCCCGGTTCCGCTGACCGGGGCCCGCCACAACTCCTCGGTCGATGAAGACACGTTGGATGAGCTGGCTGCCGACTTCGACGATCCGGCCATCATCGAGGGGCTCATACGCACGTTCCTGGCAGAGCTGCCCGGCCGGGTCGAAGCGATTGTCCAAGGTCGGGACAACCACAATCTGGGTGAGATCAAGCGAGCGGCCCACACTCTGGGATCGACCTCGGCCCTGCTGGGAGCCCACGGGATCAGCCAACTGTGTTCGGCGCTGCGGGAAACAGAGGAGATGTCCTCCGCTTCGGCCTTGGTCGGCCGATTGGAGCTGGAAGCACAAGACGTCGCCGATGCATTCAACATCAGGCTCAAACAGCATGGGGATTCCGCATGAAGGGCATCATCTTCAATGTCGTAGAGAACGCCGTTACTGCGTTGCATGGAGCGTCGGCGTGGGACGACATTCTCGATCACGCCGGACTCGACGGTTCCTACACTGCGTTGGGCACATACCCCGATGCCGAGCTGATGAGCATTGTGGGTTCGGCTTGTGAGCTCACGGGTGCTGGCGCCGATGATCTGCTGCGTGTCGTCGGGCGTGCCGTGCTGCCCGATCTGGCCGGTCACGTAAGCGACGTCGTGGACCGCGACGGGACAGCATTCGAGTTCCTGGCCACCATCGACGACGTGATCCATGTTGAAGTTCGCAAGCTCTACCCCGATGCTGCCACGCCCACCGTGAAGACCCGTCGGATTGATGATCGTTCGATCGAGGTGACCTACGGATCCTCACGCAACCTGTGGGCCATGGCTGAAGGACTGATTCTCGGTGCTGGTGACCTTTTCGGAGAGCCACTCGTCGTGACCCGCCACGCCGATCCCAACGCGGCCGGAGAAACCGTCTTCCACGTCGAGCTGGCCACGGTCGAGTGAGCAGCGATCCTGTTGCTCGGCTCGAACGCCGGCTGGCCCGAGAACGCGCGGCCCGTCTGGAGGCCGAGCAGATCGCCGAAAAGGGTCTGCGCGATCTCTATCTGGCCAACCAGAATCTCGACCATCTGGTCACTGAGCGAACGCTGGAACTTCATTCGGCTCGGATCGAGTTGGAGCGTTCAGCGGTGCGGCGGGAATCGTTCTTGGCGTCGCTTTCACGACAGGTGCGGACGCCGCTGAATGGCGTGGTGGGGATGCTCGACCTGCTCGAGGGGCACATCTCGGATCCCCAAGGGCGCAGCTATGTATTCTCGGCACGAGCGTCGGCGGAAGATTTGCTGAAGTTGTTCTCTCGCCTGATTCTCTTTGTGGACCTCGATGACGGCGGACGGGTAGAGCCAGCTGAGGTTGAGTTGGCCGGGATCTTGGCAGACATCACTGAGCGCTGGTCTCGGGAGGCCATGGCCAGTGGTCAGCTGTTGTTCGTGGAAAACCGAGCACCATCGGACGTCGTCCTGTTCACCATTGCTGAACATCTCGAGCTGGCAGTGGGAGAACTGATAGACAATGCCATTTCCCACTCGGGGCCGGGCAGTCTCACCCTCGACGCTGAGCTCCACGATCACTCCTTGGTCTTGAGCCTCACCGACCCGGGCGGGGGAGCCGGGGACACCATCGCCAATGAGTATGACGGTATGGGACTGGCGTTGGCCGAGAGACTGGCGGCAACCATCGGAGCAACGATCGAGGTGCCCGATGGGTTCGACGGGCCGACCACCGTGACAGTTACCGTGCCGGTGAAGTTCCGTGCCGGTGACCTGGTCTAGCTTGTCGAGGCCATCCGGTAGCCGACGCCCCTGACCGTTTTGATATGGCGCACGCCGTTGGCGTCGATCTTCTTGCGAAGGTTTCCGATGTGCACATCGACGACATGATCGTCGAACCAGGAGTCTCCCCACACGGTCTCCAGTAGGAGCTGGCGGGAGTAGACCATCTTCGGGTTCGAACTGAGTGTTGCGAGGAGATCGAACTCGATTCTGGTGAGCTCCAGGGGTTCCCCGCCGGCGGAAACTTCGCGTGAGTCGGTGTTCAGCTCGAGGTCGCCGACTTGGGTCGACGTTGATTCCTCGTGGATCGATCCCGTGCGGGGTCGGCGTAGAAGAACGTTCACCCGGGCCACCAGTTCTCGTGGTGAGAATGGTTTGGTCATGTAGTCGTCGGCACCCACGGCGAGGCCGATCAGTTTGTCGACTTCGGCGTCTTTGCCGGTGACCATGATGATGTAGGCGTCGGTGAAGGTGCGGAGCTGACGACATACTTCGGTGCCGTCCAGGCCGGGCAGGACGAGATCCAATAACACCACGTCGGGCTGGAACGCTCGGACGTGTTCAAGGGCTTCCTCGCCCGTGGCAACAACCGACACGCGGTAGCCATCGGCTTCCAGCGCTACCTGGAGGATCTTCTGAAACTCGGGCGCGTCCTCAACCACAAGGATTCTGGCTTGATCAGATCCAGTACCAGGATGGAGACGCATCACGATTCAATGAACGGCATCCAGTGAAGTTCGCTTTAGGCCAGGCAACCAGGATCAGGCGGATCGAAGAAAAAGGAGAGTCCGGGTTCGGATCTTGATTTGGTGTCGGTTGGCCGTCAGATACCCGATTGACCAGGTCGCTGATCCACTCAGCGAACTTCATGCCACCATCATGACCAGGGGGTATGACAGAGGTCGAAGACCCGGTTCTGCCATGACCGGGACTAGGGGCTGCGGGACCTCGGGCCCTAGTCCCAGGACGTATGGTTGCCCACAATCCACCGCAGGAGACCCTGCCAACCCGAGAGGACGCGTTTGATGGAGCTGACCGAGCAGATGGACCCCTTTGATGCGGTCAACTACTTCTTCAACCGAGCAGCCACTATCGCCAACGTGTCGGCATCTACAAGGACCGTTCTCGAGACGCCCCACCGCGAGCTGCGAGTTGAGGTGCAGATTCGACGCGACAGCGGAGTTCTCGAGACCTACATCGGCTATCGAGTACAGCACGACAACGCCCGAGGGCCGTTCAAGGGTGGGGTTCGTTATCACCCGGCGGCGGCGATCGAGGAAGTCCGGGCTCTGGCCTCGCTGATGACATGGAAGACAGCGTTGGTCGATGTTCCCTTCGGCGGGGCCAAAGGAGGGATCGCCGTCGATGTGAGAGGTTTCAGCCCCAATGAACTAGAACGTCTCACCCGTGTCTACGTCCGCCAGATCGCCAAACTCATCGGCCCGAACACCGATGTCCCGGCCCCGGACATGTACACCAATGAGCAGGTCATGGCCTGGTTCCTCGATGAGTACGAGCAACTGCACGGTCATGCGCCAGCGGCGGTCACGGGTAAACCTCTGGCGCTCGGTGGTTCACCGGGACGGCTCGAGGCCACGGGGCGGGGAGTGATCATGGTGCTGGGTGAGATTCTCTCAGAGCTGGGATGGCAACCTGATGAGACGACCATCGCCATCCAGGGTTTCGGCAACGTCGGGTCGTGGGCTGGACGACTCGCTCATCGCGCCGGCTACAAGGTCGTGGCAGTCTCTGACAGCAAAGGCTGTGCGTACTGCGCCGACGGCATCGACATCGACGCCCTTGCGGTTCACCGCACCACCACCGGAGCGTTGGAGGGGTTCGACGATGTACGAGATTCTCCCCGGCGACGATGTGCTGACGCTGCCGGTCGATGTGCTGATTCCCGCCGCGCTTGGCGAGGTCATCAACGCCGAGAACGCAGAGCACATTCGAGCGAAGGTGATTCTCGAGGGGGCCAACCATCCCGTCACCCCGTGGGCTGATGCGGTGCTCACCGAGCGGGGCATCACGATCGTGCCCGACATTCTTGCCAACGCCGGTGGAGTAACGGTCAGCTACTTCGAGTGGGTCCAGAACATGCAGCATTTCCGTTGGACCCAGACCCAAGTGAATGACCAGCTCGAGAAGCGAATGGTCGATGCCTACCGGCTGGTGACGGTGGTCGCTCGAGACCGCCAGTGCACCCTGAGAGAGGCTGCCTTCGTGATCGCGGTTGAACGGGTTGCCGAAGCCTCGGCGCTGCGCGGAATGTTGTAGTCAATTTGCACGATAGGTCATGGCCTTAGGAGCCGAGGTGGTGCAGGATCCGTTCGTACAGCGCTGCGGTGCGTTCCACTGACTCGACCGACACCCGCTCGTCGTGGCCGTGGAAACGGGAAAGGAGGTCCGAGAAGTTGGTTTGGTCGTCGTACAAACCAACTCCGTAGGCCGCTGTCCCTCGCTTGCGCCAGAAGCGGGCGTCGGTGGCAACCGGCATGAGCGTGGGCACAAGGTTGCGGTGGCCTTCGAGGTCGTGAACGCTCTCGGCGATGGCGTGCC
Source organism: uncultured Acidimicrobiales bacterium (assembly GCA_963751955.1). Taxonomy (GTDB): domain Bacteria; phylum Actinomycetota; class Acidimicrobiia; order Acidimicrobiales; family SZUA-35; genus JABDIY01. The sequence continues at coordinate 20,302 of CAVVWM010000010.1, forward strand.
ACATTGCGGTGTCGGTGGGGCTGATCGTGGCGGGATTGTTGCTGCGCGATTCGATTTCCACCGCATCACCTGCTGGCCCCATCGCGTGGCGAAGATGGTCCTCAACCGCCTCACGAGCCATTCCTGGCAAGGCTCGAATGTCGAGTTCTGTCTTGGCCCGATCGGCGATGATGTTGGCTTTGGTCCCCATTCGAGCCTGGTTGGCAGAGATCGTCAGATGGGTTGAGGCGTGCACGTAGCTGGCGAACACCGGGTCGGTTTCGGCAATGGCATCGATGGCCTCGTCGACACGATCGGGATCCTTGAGTGCGTCGCTGAGTTCGGTCGTTACTCCGATGCCGTCGACGAACTCGGTCCATTGGTCGCCTATCTCCGCCGGTGATGGTGCGGCCAGCAGGTTGTGGAGGGCGTGGACCATCTTCTCCAGGGCATTGTCGGTGCCGTAGGGCGAGGAACCATGCGCTGGAATCCCGGTGGTCTTGAGGCGGGCGAAGAAGCTGCCTTTCTCGCCGATCGAAACCGGTATGGCCTGGCTGGTGCCGGTCATCGGATAGGCCACTTCGGTGAGCAGAAAGTCGGCGCCAACCAGATCCCAGTGATCCCTGGTCAATCGGTAGGACCCTTTCATTCCGCCGGCTTCTTCGTCGGCTACCGCTGCGAAAATCAGGTCGCCGCGTGGTTGTAGTTCTCCCCGCACATACGGCCGTATTGCGTGAGCGCAGGCGGCGACGATGTTGAGCATGTCCACGGCGCCACGTCCGTAGATGAACCCGCCGATGATGTCGGCCGCGAAGGGGTCTTGGGTCCAGCCCTCGGGGTCGGCGGGAACCACGTCGAGGTGGGGGACCATGGCCAGTGATGGGGCGTCGGGATCGGTTCCGGCGATCCGGTAGACGAGTGATTGGCGACCCGGGGCAGGTTCGAATATTTGGCCTTCAACCCCTATGAAGTCCTGCAGAGTGGTAACCGATCGATGTTCTTGTCCGCTCTCGGGAAGGCCGGTGTTGACGCACGCATTCCTGATCATTGTCCGGAGCAGCTCGACTACATCCGAACTCATGGCCGGCTTCCCTCGACGGCCCGGTGGAGTCGTGCGATGGCGTCTTCGATGAGTTCTGTGGGTGCAGCGATGGTCATACGGGCGAAGCCGGCGCCCTCTCGGCCGAACCAATGGCCAGGGCTCAATCCGAGACGTACTGATGTTGCCAGCCAGTCGGCCAGTTCTGGTACGTCCATCCCGAGCAGGGTGAAGTCGAGCCAGGCGAGGTAGGTGCCTTCGAGATCGACGAGTCGGATCTCCTCGGGAAGTTGGCTGCGCAGCAATTCAGCATTGGCTTGTACGAGGTCGAGCAGAGCGTCGAGCCAGTGAGCTCCGGTGGAATAGGCCGCCTCGAATGCGGTCAGACCGAACACGTTGTTGCGGGTGAGATGAAGCCTTGAACTCTTCGACTCGAAGAGATCAACCACCTCGTCGCTGTCGGTGATGATCAGCGTGTCGCAGACCCCAGCCAGTCCGAATGTCTTGATGGGCCCGTGTAGTGCAGCCCACCGGGTTCGGGCGGTGGTTGCCATCGTGGCGAAGGGTGTGAACGAATGGGGACTCAATGTGAGGTCGGCATGGATTTCGTCGGCGATCACAAAGACATCATGGCGAGCACAGATCTCGGCTACCGCCGCCAGTTCGGTTGCTGTCCACACTCGTCCCACGGGGTTGTGCGGATTGCAGAGGATCAGCGCCGTTGTCGACGTGTCGGCTGCTTTGTTCTCCAGGTCGTCAAGGTCGATTCGATAGCCGCCGTCGGTGAACTGTAGGGCGTTCCGCACCACGGTTCGCTCGGCCGAGGTGACCAGCGGTTTGAAGTCGGTGAACACCGGAGGCTGCAAGATCACGCCATCACCGGGTTGGGTCAGTTGTTCGATCAGCACGCCGATCGATGTGCCGACGCTTGGGCTCACCAGGGTCGCCAGACCGGTTTGGTTCCAGTTGTGGCGCTCCGACATCCAGGCCCAGAAGCTGTCGGCGAGGGCGTCAGGTCGAGTCTCATAGCCAAACCAGCCAGTGGCGGCTCGGGTTTGGAGGGCGGCGGTGATGCTGGGCGCAAGATCGAGGTAGGGCTCGGCGATCCACAAGGGCAGCAGTCCTTCGCTGCCGCCAAAGTGGCGGTCGAGGGTGGCCGGGTCGACAGCCTGAGCATAGGGCGTCAGATGCAGGGGTCTGCCGGTCAAGGGATCACCGCCCAGGCATGCCACATGGCAGAACCGTAGTTTGTGCAGGACCATCGGACCTACCGGCGAATCGTGAATGGATCGAGACTGGAGCCATGGGTAACGCCAAGCGAAAGAAGATCGCCAGCACGGACAAGACGACCAACCTCGACATCCCGGTGACGGGCGAACTTTCGCTGGACGAGATGGAGTCGGTGCTCGGTGACGTAGCGACCGACCTGGGGCTGCATTTCTCGCACATCACCGTGCTGGGAACGCGGCGTTACCCCCGAAACCGTCACTGGCATTTGAAGCAGGACCCGCGGACGAAAGGCTGCCTCGACGTTACGTACTGGCCCGAAGGTTCGTTGATGTGGATCTCGATGCGTAACTACGAACCGGAGTGGGTGCACAAATCGGGCCGTCAGCTTGGCGCCGAACTCCAGCTACATCTCGCCGCCCGCTGCGACTGACCGGCGGCTTCGAGAACGTGCGGCGTAGTGACGTACTCTGAGCCTATGTCGGGACGCCCTGGGTATGAGGAACTTGTTGCCAAGCGTGGTCGTGAGGTGGCTGATGAGATCATTGCTGGTGCGGAGATGTACGGCGATTCGGCTCATCAGGACTGGAACACTGCGCTGGCATGGGCGATCGAACAGTACGACCGACCCGACGACCCGACGCTCGTGGCCCAGCAGAACGAGAACGCCCGCCTCTACAACGATCTGATGAAGCGGCGGGGCGACGAGGGTCGACGCATTCTGTACCTGGCCACAGAACTAGGTGGCGACGCGTACGACCATCCCGGCCGCCTCATTCGGGCCGAAGCAATCTATGACGCCGAAGGATGGCGGCTGCCAGCGGACCCTTCGACGCGGGACGAGGTCGATTGGGCCAAAGCCCGAGCCCAGGCGTTGGTGAATGTTCATGAGCGATATTTCGACGATTGGTCCGTTGGCGAGGTATTCGAAACCGACTCTCACAAGATGATCGCAGAGCGTATGTGGTCCTTCGCCGAAGAGTTCGATCCCCAGCCATTCCACGTGGATCCCGAGGCAGCGGAAGCGAGCATCTATGGGGGTCTGATCGCCAGCGGCTGGCACACCGGGTCGGTGCTGATGCGACTTGCTACAACACTGCTGGGTTCTTCGAGCATGGGCTCTCCCGGCGTCGACAAGCTGCGCTGGACCGCGCCGGTGCGAGCCGGCGACCAACTGCGGCTACGCCTCACAGTTCTCGACACCCGAACCTCTGAGTCCAAACCCGACCGAGGCATCCTCAGGCTCAAGCAGGAGCTGCTGAACCAGAGGCACGAGGTTGTGATGTCGCTGGAGGCAAGCCTGTTCATGAAACGCAGGGGCTCGTGACGGATCCGTCCGGGTCGCTGGTCGATGAGGTATTCAACGCATCTTCTCGGTGTCGAAATGACTGCTGACAGCCACGAATCCGCTGAGGCATGCCAACGTCTCGTCTCCGAAGCCGCCTTTGAGCTCTCCAACTAGGGTTGTGCCCATGGTCGTGAGGTTGGTGGTCGCCGAGGACAGTTTCCTCATGCGGGAGGGGATCGCTACGGCCCTGGGCTTCGATGATGACCTGGACTTGGTCGAGACGTGTGAGTCGTTTGAGGAGCTGCTGGCATCGGTCGAGGAACACCGGCCCGATGTAGTGCTCACCGACATCCGGATGCCACCAACTCACAGCGACGAGGGCATCCAGGCCGCCATGTTGATCCGCACGAAATACCCCGAGACCGGTGTTGTCGTGCTCAGCCAATACGTCGAACCGGCCTACGCGCTGCGACTGTTCGAGGACGGCTCCGAGGGTCGGGCTTATCTGCTCAAAGAACGGGTGGGCGACGTAAACGAACTAGCTGCCGCAGTCCGGACGGTCGCCGACGGTGGCACCGTGGTGGATCCAAAAGTCGTCGATGCGCTCATCGCCGGTCGTTCGGCCGGATCCTCGGTGTTCGATCGTCTGACCGAGCGGGAGCGGGATGTGCTGGCCCAGATGGCAATGGGCGGGAGCAACAAGGCGGTCGGTGAGGCGCTGTACATCTCGCCCCGATCGGTCGAGAAGCACATCAATGCGATCTTCACCAAGCTCGATCTGACCCGAAGCGAGGAGACCCATCGCCGGGTGCAGGCAGTCCTGATGTACCTGGGCGAGGAATCGACGTGACCGTGGTAGCCCGCCCTTGATCGGGGGACAGCCCGGTTGGCGAACCCAGCACCGTCGTTCATGATCAGCTCATGAACGACGTCCGGGTTCTCATCGTTGACGATCAGGCACCGTTTCGGGAAGCGTCCCGAATGGTCGTGGAGATGACTGACGGGTTCGAGGTGGCCGGTGAAGCCGCCGACGGTGAAGAAGCGGTCGAGCTGACCGAGCGACTACGGCCCGATCTCGTGCTGATGGACGTCAAAATGCCCAAGATGGATGGACTTGAAGCCACTCGCAAGATCATGGAAACCAGCGATCCGCCGCTGGTGCTTGTGTTGTCGACGCACGAGTCGGGCAGCTTCGCAGAGCCTTCGGTGCTGGCCGGCGCCGCCGGGTTCATACCGAAGTCCGACTTCAGCATGGAGGCCCTCGAGTCGCACTGGAACCGGCTTGCACCGGTCGATCAGCGGGACCCCTGACTCACGCCATCGCAGCTGGTGTTGGGATGGGAATCGATCCTCTGACCGTGGTTCCGGACCCCTTGGCGGATTCGACGTGAACGTCGCCGGCAACGTGTTCCAGACGCTCGGCCATGCCGGCCAGTCCGCTGCCGTTGCCTGACGCCGCCGGGTCGAAGCCCAAACCGTCATCGGAAACTGAGAACTCGAGCGAGCCGTTGACGGCGCTGAGTGTCACCTCGGCGTTGGTGGCGTGGGCGTACTTCACGGTGTTCTGTAGCGCTTCGAGCACCACGAAGTACACCGCCGATTCGATGTTACGAGAGTAGCGCCCTACCCCGTCACCGCTAACCGACACCGGGATCGTGGATTGACGAGCTTGTCGGTCGATCGCCACCACGAGACCTTCGGCGTCGAGAAGCGGTGGTTGGACACCGCGTGCGAAGGCGCGCACTGCCTGGATCGTCTCACCGGCATTGTCTTCCAACTGTGATATGAGAGCAGCGGTTTTGGTGGCGCCCAGCTGCTCAGCTCGCTTGCGGATCGGTCCGAGCTTCACCTTCACTGCCACCAACTGTTGTTGGGGGCCGCTGTCGAGAGTGCGCTCCAGTTCGAGTCGGGCCGAATCCGCGGCGGCCAAGACCCGTTCACGCGAAGCCTCCAGTTCGTCGACCTGGCGGCGAAGCTGGTCAGTGAGCCGAACATTTCGGAGCGCCAACCCTAGGCCCGATGCCAGGTCGGTCAGTAGTTCGGTTTCAGATGGAGTCAACGTTTCTCCCGGCTCGGAGGCCAAGGAAACGCCGCCGAGGACATCGTCGCCGTGGAAGATCGGTAGCGAATGGTCGGCGTCGGGATCAACGAATTCGTTACGACGTTCGAGCACTCGTTCAGTGGGATCGGGCGGCCACGAGGACACGGTTGAAAACCCCGAGCCGGCCGCGATCCACAGCGATGCCTGCTCTGCGCTCGTGCCCTCCACGATCAGGCGCGGGATGCGATCCATCAGCTCGTCGTCGGGAAGATCTGAGGATCGCTGTGAGAACTGGGCCAACACCTCGTGGGGGGTGGATCGCGGCCCGTAGACCAATCGGTTGGCCCACCGTTCCATCCGGCGGCGCACCGGATGGAACGCCATCGCCACCAGCACGGTGGCAACCATCGAAACCCAGAGTTCGGTCTGGCCAGCGAACAACTGGCCTATCCCGACGACGATCGCCACATAGGCCGCTGCGACGAACAGGGCCAGCCCGCCATAGGTGACCGACCGATTGATGATTCGATCGATCTCGTACAGCCGATATCGCGTGATCGCTACGCCCAGGGCGCCGGAAAGCACCACAACGATCACGGCGTCGAACACCAAGAACGCTCGTTCGTCGGCCGAGCCGAGGGGATGGAAGAACCCATTCACCAGGGTCAACGCGATATCGACAATGACGGCCAGCGCCACCCACCCGATCTGACGACGCTCGATCCCATCACTGTGACGAACTCTCGCAAACAGCATCCCGGCGGCCGCGAAACCCTGGAGGAAGATCAAGGCGACGACGGGCAACGCCACATCCCCAAACCTTTCTGCCGTTGCGGGATCGAGGAATGGGTGAGGCTGGCTTGGTGCGCCAGGTCCGAGAACCCGGGGTTGAGCGAAGACGGTCGCCACGGTTGCGATCAGCGCATAGACCGCCGAGAGATGGAGGAAACGCCTACCCCAGCCCGCCTGGGGCCGGCCATCGGGAAACAGGAGCCAGATCGCCACATTGCCCATCCAGAGGAGAGGCACTGTCGCAACGGTGGCCACAAGAGCCACCCAGCCAGCGGCGCCGATCCGGCCGGACTCAGCCAGGGTCTCGGCCGACACATCGGCGGCTATCACCACCACCCAGCTCACGCCGAGGACCGCCAGGATCGGTCCCACGATGTTGCCCGGCCGCCGAACGATGATGATCGTCCCGACCACGAGGTTGGCGACCTCGATTACTGCGAAGATCTCGAATCCGGGCTCCTGCACGATGATTGCGATACTCGAAACCGTGAAAAGCAGCCATGCCAGCACGAGTGGCCTGTTGCCTATCGCAAAGGTTACTTTCACGCCGGCTCCAGTTCGGTCCGGGTGGTCGGGATCGATGTCGTGATCCGCATCACCTCGTCGAGTCCCGCGTCAACCACCACCTCGCCCCCAAAGGCATCGGCTCGGTCGCGCACCGCAGCCAGATCCGGTTCCCGCGAAACGTGATCGAGTGCAACCTCCACCACCAGTTCGCCGTCGAGATCGTGGGTTCTGATCCGAGCCATCTCCGCGCCGGCCATGCGGGCTTGCTCGAACGTTTCGACCACGCAGAAGTAGACGGTCTCCTCGATCGGGCGCCGGTATCGCTCGATCTGATGGGTATCGAGGCGTATAGGGATCGGAAACGATCGTTCCACGGCACGAAGTGCTGCGACGAGTCCCTCGGACTCCAGCAACGGTGGATAGATCCCATGAGCCACGGTTCGCAACGAATCGACCGCCAGCTGGGTTTGGTCAGCTGCCGCCGACAGCAGCGACGCAATCTCGGGAGCGCCTTCTCGCTCGGCCATGGTCGTGCCGATACCCAGTTTCACCTTGAGGGCCACGACCCGCTGCTGAGCACCATCGTGGAGATCCCGCTCCAACCGGTGCCGTTCCGCGTCCTGGGCGGTGAGTAGTCGGCGGCGAGATTCCCGAACTTGGATGGCCCGCTGTTCGAGCTGAAGGTTCAGGTTGATGTTCCGCAACACCAAACCAGCACCGGCGGCCACATTGGCTAGGAGTGCACGGTCGTCCGGTGTGATGGGGTCGTTGCGAGGTTTGGTGATGCTCACCGCACCGAAGGTGACATCGAGATGGCGAACGGGTCGCCAGGCACGAAGGTCGTCATCGATTAGCGCGCCGTTCCGGATCGGAAGGAGATCGGGTTGTCCAGAGCCGCCGAAGACGCCTTCGGGTCGGAGCAGGTCGCCATCGAGGATCCACACGACCGCCTGCTCGGCTCCGGTTCCCTGGGCCAGGAGTTCTGCCAGGTCGTGGGTTCCCTTGCCCGCAGCATTCTCCGAGAGGCGAGAGGTGACCTGGGCCAGTACCTCTTGGGGGCTGGCCCGGTCCCCGTAGACCACTCGGTTGGCCCACCGCTGCATGCGGGCCCGGATCGGTTCGAAGGCTACTGCCGCAACCGCGGTCGCCAGGATTGGTAGGACGAGCCCGGGGGATCGGTCCTCGGGCAGGCCGATCGCCAGCAAGGGAACGACCACGATGGCGGCGTAGACCACCGAGATGGCTGCGGCAAGCCCGAGATAGGTGAGGGATTTCGAGATGATGAGGTCGATGTCGTAGAGCCGGTAGCGCATGATGGCGATGCCGATGGCGATCGGGATGGTGATGACCCCGATGGCGTCTATGAAGAGGAACCAGTCGCCTCCGATCACCCCCGCCACGTTGAGCGCGGTGTTGACCCCTGCGACGATCACGTAGAAGAGCCCGGCGGAGAGGAGCCATCCGACCTGGCGACGCTGGACCGCATCGCCTCGACGCCACTTCGTGACCAGTGTGGGCACCGCAGCCAGCATGGCAAGCACGATGACAAGAATGAGTGGCTCGGCGATGACCAAGACGGAGTCTGCGGTGGAGTCGTCGAGGAAGGGGTGTGAGAGCTTCTGGTCGGGATTGGTGGTCACCTGAGGTGTGGCGAACAACCCCACGACTGTCAACACAGCGGAGTAGACGGCGCTTCCCACCAGTAGCCGGCGGGCCCAACGCCCACTCGGGAGACCGTCGGGGAAGTACAACAGCAGCGCCACCAGGAGCCACGCGGTCGGGAAGAACAGCGCACCGCCGAATACCCCCAGCCACCCGGCGGCAAGATTGGCGCCGGTTTGGGAGAGTCGGTCGCTCATCACGCTGGACGCAAGGTTCACCTGAAAGCCCAGCCCGAAGGCAATCAGCAACGGTCCGACCACGTTCCCCGATCGGCGAAACACGATCAGCGTGCCGACCGCCACGAACGCACCGTTGGCGATGATCTGGGCGCCGCCCGGGCCTGGATCGAGAATCAGGAAGACCCCGGCCGAGGCAATTGAGAGCGCACCCGCAGCGACGGCCAGCGTTCTGCGCAGCGAAGAGGACGGTGGCTGATCAGTCATGTGACCCGTGCGGGCTTCTTGGATGTTCTCCGGTCATTCGATCCTTCCGCGTTGCCGGTGCCGAGTGCTTCCGCTGTAGCCAGTGTCGCCCGCCACCGCCCTGACTTCCAGCGTGCGAGCAGGGGTATAGGGGTGGGGTTGTCCCGCAGTGAAGAAACGGATCACCACGGTGGCTCACCGAGCGGCGAAGGCGCAGTGTGAGGGCACAAGCCAACACAAGGAGAGCACCATGACAACCGAAATGAAGCCAACCACTACCGCACCGGGGGTGACATCTTCCTCGTCGACTCAGATCGCAGGTTTGGCCGGCGTACTGGGCACCGTCCTTTTCGTGGGACTCGGTTTCATGATCTTCGATGGTCCCTCCCTGGGCGACCCGGCCGACGACATCCGCACCTTCTTCACTGACAGCCAGACAGAGATTGCCCTGTTCACCTGGGGTATGCCGTTGGCATTTGGCGTGTTCTTCCTGCTGTTCGCTTCCGGCCTTCGGAGCTTCTTGGCCCCGGGCGATGCCGATACCGGAGGGATGTGGGTGCGCTATTCCTACACCGGAGCAGTCGTGCAGGCCGCCGTCGGTCTGGTCGGTCTCACCTACTGGGGCGTGCTCGGTCAGGAGAAGATCCTGGTGGATGCAAGCGACGACACTTTGCGGGCGTTGTCCGGGCTCGACACAATGCTGTTCTTCCAGATCATGAACTGGCCTGGGGCGATCTTCCTGGTCGGTGCGTCGATCGTCATGATCCGGAGCGGTCTGATGCCACAGTGGTTGGGCCTCCTCGGGTGCGCAATTGCAGCGGCCGGAGCGGTCAGCGGGCTCTGGGTCTTCTCTGGCGATCCGGGTGGAGCCCTCGGAGGCGGCCTCGGCACCGTGTCGTTCCTGGGAACTCAGATCTGGATTCTCGTGACCGCAGTGATGATGATCCGCAGCGGGCGGCCCGCCCGAGCCTGATCCATCCACCAGTGTTCACGGTTGGGCAAAGACCTGGAAACATGACTTCAATAGGGTTTGATCCTGTCACAACCGAAAAGGGACCTGGACCATGGAATCTGCACATCAGGCAAGCACTCACGAAGCCAAGACCGTGGTCTTTCTCGATCCGACATCGGCCGATGGCGAAGCTGCGTTGCTGCTGCTCAACGACCACGATCGGCATATCTCCCTCGTCACGCTGATCGGGCACTCATCGGTCCAGGTGATTCGAGAATTCGCCTCTTACGCAGAGCTCGATGTCGGTGAGTTGACGGCGATCTACCTCGACTTGGTCGCAAAGCGGTTGAGCTCGGACGGCGATCGGGTCGTGGAGACGATTGTCTCGAGCGGGCGCAACCCGGCCTACGAGGTTCAGAACATCGTTGCTTTCGATTCGGTTGCCCGGGTTCTCCTGCCCCGCTCGCTGGTCGGATCCGGCGAGGGACCATTCCGGACAATACTTGAAGGGCTGGGCGTGCCTGTTCATCTTTCCGGAACCACCGTCGGCAACCTGCTGCACTCGTACTCGCCACCTCTCAGCGGACATCGACTCTCGGCCCGGATCTTTGATCTTCCGTCCATGTCTGAGGTTCCGAGAGCCGAATTGCTCGCCATGGACGCGCTGACCTCATGTGTCAGTGTCGATTCCGATGAAGTCCTGATTCGTCGGGACAAACCAGGTCACCAGTACCTGGTTGTCGTTGACGGCGTGCTGAACGTGGAACGCGACGGTGCGCTGGTGGCAGAGTTGAGTTCGGGCCAATCCGCCGGAGAACTGGCGCTGCTGACCGGCGCACCGTGCAACGCCGACGTGAGAGCTGCCACCGATGCAACCGTGCTGGTCATGAACTCACAAGAGTTCGCAACGATGCTCGACGATTGTCCAACCGTGGCGTCCCGAGTGCTGCAGGCTGCAGCGCATCGACTTGCCGCATGACCTCACACGGTCGGTGATCATGTTCCAGGACCGGCTCAGGCGGGCCCAAAGCGTTGCCAGTCGGCTTTCATCTGACATCCCACCAGATGACCGCACGGTCATCCGATCGGGGCGGTAGTTCGCGAAGCGCCGCGTCGACTTCATCGAGTCGGTCGGGTCCCAGGCATAGGAACCGAGCAGCGCTCTGGACTCGCCCCTCCCACGGTGGTTCACGCCGCAGTCGTCCGCCCGGTCCGATCTCGAGCGTGGCGTCGATACCGGCTTCGGCGATCACGGCGAGTGCATCGTCGGCTGTCGGCGTTGAGGGCCGATCCAGATCCCAGAATCGATGCCACAGGGGGGTGTTGACGGTCTGGGGATGGGTAAGGGTCAACTCCATGACGACCCGCCGAGTGAAGTGTCGATCGAGGGCCAGAACGAAGCGATCGAGGTCGGGCACGTTGTAGGCCACGTGATGGCAAACCACGACGTCGGCTGGTCCCAGGCTTGCCACCTGCTGCTCGGCGTCTGGCCACCGGCCGTGCACGGTGTGCACCACGAGACCCCGGGCTCGGCCGTGACGGGTGAACTGTTCGAGCATCTCGGCCGACTCGTCGACACCGATGACGGTTGCGGCTGCGCTCAGCGCCAGCGAGGCCGCCCCGCCACCACAACCGATGTCCAGCACCGTTCCGCCGGCGGGTAGCGGCTCGGCCGCTCGGCGGTGGGCCAGTGAATCGTTTGGGTTGGTATCGTCGTCATCGACCGGTGCGAACAGCGCAGGGTCCAGCCGATAGGGAAAGGCCGGAGCGGCTGCTCGGATCTGCTCGGGGATGGCCCACGACGCCAGATCTCGTCGCCAACGGTCGATCGCCCCTTCGGTGCCGGACATGACCACCATTCTGGCCCGCTCGAACCGTGCTCGCTCGGAGCAATGGGATCCTGACCGGGCCTTCTGCGCTCGGGTGATGAGCGCACAGTTGGGCGAAACCGTTTCATATCCGGTGGCCATGCCCAGCTTGAAATCCCGGTTGATAGCGACAAACGAAGTTTCTGCTCCTTCGAGAGCCACAATGGATGTGGCTCTCAACAGGAATTTGGGGAGGAGGGACTCGTGACAAGCACAGCGGGGTGGCATTTCTGGATCGATCGGGGCGGCACGTTCACCGACATCGTGGCGCTGGCTCCCGACGGGACCACCCTCACCCACAAACTCCTCTCGGAGAACCCGAGGCGGTATGACGACGCCGCCATCGAAGGCATCCGGCAGCTGCTGGAAATCGCCCACGACGAACTGTTGCCGGTGGACCAGATCGAGTCGGTGAAGATGGGCACCACGGTTGCCACCAACGCCCTGCTGGAGCGGCAGGGGGAACCCACCGTGCTGGTGACCACGAAGGGGTTCGCCGACGCGCTCCGCATCGGTTACCAGGCTCGCCCCGACCTCTTTGCCCTCGACATCGTGCTGCCCGACATGCTCTACACCCGGGTGATCGAGATCGACGAACGTGTGAGTGCCAGCGGCGAAGTGCTCACCGAACTTCGCGGCGACCTGGCCCGCACCAAACTGCTGGATGCTCGGAGGGCCGGGTTCGATTCGATCGCGATCGTGCTGCTCCACGGCTACCGCTACACCGACCATGAACAGCGGGTGGCGGCGATCGCCCGGGATCTGGGGTTTGCCCAGGTGTCGGTGAGCCACGAGGTGTCACCGCTTATGAAAATGGTGTCTCGGGGCGATACAACCGTCGTGGACGCCTACCTGTCGCCGATCTTGCGTCGTTATGTGGAACGGGTCGATCACCGACTGGGTGGGGAGAACAGCGGGCCTCACTTGATGTTCATGCAGTCCAACGGTGGCCTGGCCGACGCCCGCACCTTCCAGGGCAAGGACGCCCTGTTGTCGGGCCCGGCCGGGGGAGTGGTGGGTATGGTCCGCACCGCCGAGGCAGCGGGCTTCCACCGGCTGATCGGGTTCGACATGGGCGGCACTTCCACCGATGTGTCGCACTACTCCGGTGAGCTGGAACGGACCTATGAGACCGCAGTTGCCGGGGTGAGGGTGCGGGCCCCGATGATCGACATCCACACCGTGGCCGCCGGGGGTGGATCGATTCTCCACTTCGACGGCAGCCGGATGCGGGTGGGTCCCGATTCCGCCGGCGCCGATCCCGGCCCGGCGTGTTACGGCAACGGCGGCCCGTTGACCATCACCGACGCCAACGTGGTGTTGGGCCGGCTCCGTCCGGAGTTCTTCCCCCATGTGTTCGGCGCCTCGGGTGATGAACCGCTCAACACAAGCCAATCCCACGCCGGCTTCGATGCCCTCGCCAAAGAGATCGAAGCAGCGACCGGAATCGCCCAGTCGCCTCACAAGGTGGCCGAGGGGTTCCTGGCCATTGCGGTGGAGAACATGGCGAATGCGATCAAGAAGATCTCGGTGCAGCGAGGCCACGATGTCACCGACTACACGTTGGTCTGTTTCGGTGGTGCCGGCGGCCAGCATGCGTGTTTGGTGTCTGACCGTCTGGGGATCTCCCGGGTGCATGTGCATCCCCAGGCCGGTGTGCTCTCGGCGGTCGGTATCGGCTTGGCCGATGTGCGCCATGTTGGCGATCAGGCCGTCGAAGCGGTGATGAATGCAGCCCTGCTCGAAAGGTTGGAACCGGCCTGGGCCGGGCTGGAAAACGCAGGAGCAGAGGTGGTTGCCCAGCAGGGGATCGAACCAGCCCAGTGCACCCAGGTGCGACGGCTAGCCCTCCGTTACAAAGGCTCCGACACTGCACTGCACGTTCCAGCCGGTGATGTCGTCGAAGTGAGCAGCTCATTCGAAACCCTGCACCGGGCCCGGTTCGGATTCACCAGCCCCGACACCCCGCTGATCGTGGAATCGATTCAGCTGGAGACCGTCGGATCGGCGGGCGCTCGATTGAACCCCGCCAACAGCCCTGCACCGGAAACGGCCCCACCCGAATCAGACGCCAACACCTTCCCGGTCACCTTCGGTGGCGAAGAAGTGGCAACCCCGTTCGTGCGAAGAGAAACGATGGCCGCCGGTTCAACCCTGGCCGGCCCCGCCGTGATCCTCGAAGCGACCGGCACCACGGTGATCGAACCGGACTGGCAGGCAGCGGTGAACGATCTCGGCGACCTGGTACTGGAACGCACTGTGCCCCGTCCGGAACGGTCGGCCGTCGGCACGTCGGTGGATCCGGTGCAGTTGGAGATCTTCAACAATCTGTTCATGAACATCGCCGAACAGATGGGCGTGGTGCTGGAGAACACCGCCGCTTCGGTGAACATCAAGGAACGGCTGGATTTCAGTTGTGCGGTGTTCGACCCCGGCGGTGACCTGATCGCCAACGCACCGCACATGCCCGTTCATCTGGGTTCGATGAGCGAGTCGATCAAGTCGATCATCCGCCAGAACCCGCACATGGTGCCCGGTGAGGTGTTCGTGATGAATGCCCCCTACAACGGTGGCACCCACCTGCCCGACATCACCGTGATCAAACCGGTGTTCGACCAGGGCCAAGACGATCCGGGCGCACCAATCTTCTTTGTCGCATCGCGCGGCCATCATGCCGACGTTGGCGGCACGGTCCCCGGTTCTGCGCCTGCAGACTCGACCAGCGTGGAAGAGGAAGGCGTACTTCTCGACAACGAGGTGCTGGTGAAGGACGATCGTTTCCTTTACGACGAGATCTATGAGTTGTTGACAAGCGGCCCCTACCCGGCCAGGAACCCGGTTCAGAACATTGGTGATCTCCAGGCTCAGGTGGCGGCGTGTGAGAAGGGGACCGCCGAGCTGCGCCGGGTGATCGACCATTTCGGCCTCGATGTGGTGCACGCCTACATGGGTCATGTGAAGGACAACGCCGAGGAATCGGTTCGGCGGGTGATCGGTGCGCTCTCGGACTGTTCGTTCAGCTATGAGATGGATGATGGTCACCGGGTGGCCGTTGCGATCAGTGTAGACAGCGACGCCCGTTCGGCGACGATCGATTTCACGGGCACCAGCGACACCCATCCGGGCAACTTCAACGCCCCGTCGTCGATCGCTCATGCGGCGGTGTTGTACGTGTTCCGTTGCCTCGTGGATGATGACATTCCGTTGAATGCGGGGTGTATGAAACCGATCGAGGTGACCCTGCCCGAGCCGAGCATGATCAACCCGAAGTATCCGGCTGCGGTTTTCGCAGGAAACGTGGAGACGAGCCAGGTGATTGTGGACACGCTGTTCGGTGCCCTGGGTGTGATGGGTGCTGCTCAGGGGACGATGAACAACTTCATCTGGGGCAACGACCAGCTCCAGTATTACGAGACGATCTGTGGCGGAGCGGGCGCAACCGCCAACGCCGATGGTTGTTCTGCGGTCCACACCCACATGACCAACAGCCGTCTCACCGATCCGGAGGTTTTGGAGTGGCGCTATCCGGTGGTGCTGGAAACCTTCCACATCCGCCACGGTTCAGGAGGAGCAGGGGCCCATCGTGGGGGTGAGGGTGTGGTGCGCAGGATGCGATTTGAAGAGGCGATGGAGATCAACGTGGTGGCCGGCCACCGGGTGGTGCCGCCATACGGTGCCGCCGGTGGTGAACCTGGGCAGGTGGGCAGCAGCCGCAAGATCGCCACTGATGGGACGGTGACCGAGTTCGGGGCTACTGCTCAAACAACTATCGAACCGGGCGAGTGCTTCGAGATCGAAACCCCGGGCGGCGGAGGCTACGGGTCGCCGATCAATCACTGACGTCCACAGTCATCCAATCACTGCCGTGCCCACCGCTCGTGAGGTGTCGTCAGCGCGAGCTGGCGAGAGCGCTCGTGACGAGCGCTCTTGCGGCGTCTTGCACCTCGGTCAGATGGTCGGCGCCGCGGAAGCTCTCGGCGTAGATCTTGTAGACGTCCTCGGTGCCCGACGGGCGGGCAGCGAACCAGGCAGCGTCGGTGACGACCTTGAGGCCGCCGATCTTGGCGCCATTGCCGGGCGCTTCGGTGAGCACGGCGGTGATCGGGTCGCCGGCGAGCTGGTCGGCGGTTACCTGATCGGGCGAGAGCGCGGCGAGGGCGGCCTTCTCGTCGCGGGTCGCGGGCGCGTCGATCCGTTGATACACCGGCGCACCGTGGCGTTCTGTTAGCGCCTGGTAGCGCTCGCTTGGCGATGACCCCGTCACGGCGAGGATCTCGGCGGCGAGCAGGGCGAGGACGATGCCGTCCTTGTCGGTCGTCCACACCGACCCGTCGCGTCGCAGGAACGAAGCGCCGGCCGACTCCTCGCCACCGAACCCGACCGAACCGTCACGCAGCCCCGGCACGAACCACTTGAACCCGACCGGAACCTCCACCAGGTGACGCCCGAGCGCCGCAGCGACCCGGTCGATCATCGACGACGACACCAGTGTCTTCCCGATCGCAGCCGTCGCCGGCCAGTCGGCGCGGTGTTCGAACAGGTACTCGATCGCGACCGCTAGGAAGTGGTTGGGGTTCATCAGCCCGGCATCGGGGGTGACGATGCCGTGCCGGTCGGCGTCGGCGTCGTTGCCGGTTGCGATCTCGTACTCGTCGCGGACGCCGATCAGCGACGCCATCGCGTACGGCGACGAGCAGTCCATCCGGATCTTGCCATCCCAGTCGAGGGTCATGAACCGCCACGTCGGATCGACCTCGGGGTTCACCACCGTGAGATCGAGATCGAACCGGTCGGCAATGCGCGCCCAGTAGTCAACGGCGGCGCCGCCGAGCGGGTCGGCGCCGATGCGCACCCCGGTGGTTCGGATCACATCGAGCTCGAGCACGGTAGGCAGGTCTTCGACGTAGATCCCGCAGAAGTCGTAACGGCGCGTGGTATCGGCGCCCAGCGCTCGCGCCAGCGAGATCCGGTTGACCCCCCGGTTGCCGGCGGCGAGCAGCTCGTTGGCGCGATCGGCAATCCACCCCGTAGCGTCGGTGTCGGCCGGGCCTCCGTGGGGCGGGTTGTACTTGAAGCCACCGTCGCGGGGTGGGTTGTGTGACGGGGTGACGACGATCCCGTCGGCCATCCCCGACCGGCTGTGTCCGGCGTTGTGGCGCAGGATCGCGTGGGAGAGAGCCGGGGTCGGCGTATAGCGGTCGGCGGCGTCGATAAGCACGTCCACGTTGTTGGCAGCAAGCACTTCCAGCGCAGTTGCCCAGGCCGGCTCGGAGAGCGCGTGAGTGTCGCGTCCGAGGAACAGCGGACCGTCGATCGCCTGGCCCACCCGGTACTCGCAGATCGCCTGGGTCGTCGCGGCGATGTGGACCTCGTTGAACGAGCCGTCGAGACTTGACCCACGGTGTCCCGACGTTCCGAACGCTACCCGCTGGGCCGGGTCGTCGGGGTCGGGTCGCCCGGTGTAGTACGCCGACACGACGTGGGGAACATCGATGAGATCGTTGGTCGATGCCAGCTGCCCGGCCCGCTCGTTTGTCATCAACCCAGTATGCCCACACGAGGGGAACCGCGTGATGATCCAGGAACCGGCCGCAACAATCATCTTGGGTCAACCGTGTCTGCGGTCATCGAGGCGCCGATCGCTGGTTGGACCGATCTCTTCGCCATTGTTGCCAGTTTTGGTCTGGGGGTAGGGGTGGTAGGGGAGTGCGAGTCTGATCGGTGTTCCGCCTTGTAGCGACAACATGCGGGGCAAAAAAGAGTGCCCGGCTGCGGGTTCTGATCCGATGCAGTGTGGTGCGCGGGATGGTGTTGATCGCGTACAGCCCCCGCCGGATGCGTTTCACTCTGCCGTTGCGGATTTCCCAGCGGAGGGCGTCGGACACGATCTTGCGAGGCCCGGCCCCACACGGTGTATCCGTCTTCAGCGAGTTTCTTCACCAGCTGCCCAACGGTGGAGAAGCCTTGGGTGATGTAGGTGGTGAGTACATAGCGCAGATCTCGCCCGGTGAGGGCGTTGTGGGTGTCGATCGGCTGATACCCGTTGGCAGGGACCTCAGAATCTGGTTGCGGGTATGCCGTGGCGGCCCGGGTGGGCCGTTCCGGGCTATTCAGTTGTGGTTGGTTGTCGTTCATGGCGGCGCTTTCGTTTCCGGTGATGGTTTCTGGCCCTGGCCGGTGCGGCCGAGGGGAGGGGGATGCGTTTCCACAGGTTCCCGTCGGGTTTGATCACGCCGAGGGTGCGTTCGGTGTCGAGTTCGATCCGCCATCGGTCGTCGTGGACCCGGTGATGGTGCACTGAGCACAGTGGGATGAGGTTGTTGAGGTTGGTGGGACCGCCGTTCTCCCATTCGATGATGTGATGGATTTCGCAGTGGTCGAACCTCACCTCACACATCGCACACGTGTCGTACATGACCCTGAGTGCGGCCCGTTGGGCGTCGGTAGCGGTCCGATGGGACCGTCCGACAGCCAGCGCCCGTCCGGAGGGTCCCAGCACGGTGTGGGTGACCCATGCGTCGCAGAGCAGCCGACGCAGGTTGGAGAGGGGGATGTCGTTTCCGGCCCCGGTGTGTTTCACAGTGCCGTCCCACACACCCGAACGGAGGGTTTCGAGGTCGCAGATCACATTGATCGAGGCTCTGCCCTTGGCTCACCGTTGGCGGACTCCAGCAGTGATGTCAATGCTTCAGAGTTCAGGTGTTCACCGTGATGCACGGGTTCACCGGCATCAGAACGTTGCTTGGCGAGTGAGCGGGCTTCGGCATCGATCGCTGACTGGAGTTTCTCACCAGCAAGGGGGTCCAGGTCGAGGCGTGCCTGCCACCGGCCATCAGCTGAGGTCCAGGACCGGAAACTGTTCTTGTCGGCCTGGGACTTCTGTTCGGTTTGGCCGTCGTCGGAGATCCGCTCAGTGAACTCCCGAAGCCAGGAGGAGAATCGTTTGGGGTTCATCCGTGCAGCTTTGCGGGTGATCGAACCGTCACGATCATCAAAGGTCTGTTGCCATTGGGGGTTGTGACGCAGCCGGTGACGGGCCGACACCACCGCATCAAGACTGGCCGTGGGGATCGTCCCAGCCAGGAACCCTCTCGTCAAAGACGGCAAGACGTCGGCCAGGTGGGCTCGGCGTTGGACCCGACGGGCCTCAGCCGTGGACTGCTTGCCGACGGTGGAGAACACATCCTCGGCCGACAAACCACCCAGTTCGCTCAGCCGGACCGCAGCGGCAGACCCGATGCCTTCGAGGCGGCGGATTACCCGCTGGTTGGCCCGTACAAGATCGATGGCTTCGGTCTCGGACAACCCGGCTACCGGGGTCTGGTCCAACCGGTTCGCGTGCGCCCGCAAACACCCCGACACCGACACCTCGGTTCCAGCGGGAGGAGCGGTGAACTTCATACCCCAATCATGATGAAGGGGTGTGACAGAGTTCGGGTGGTGCGGCGGCTGAAGGCGGAATTCCATGACGGCGCCCGAAGCAGTGTCCGCAACATCGTTCTACCGACTCCAAGGGTGGCCGGCGCTTCAACTCGTCTCGTTGGCTGGGGAGGTCACCCGCCCATAGCAAGTCGAGACAGCCCTACCAGGGTCGATGGGTGCACTCCGATCAGCATCTCCCACGCCCATGCACGATGGTCGGCGCAGAACTCCGATGCCTCGAACGGCCTCCAGCAGATGGTCGTGTCGCTGTTGGATCTCACGTAGCCGGTCGAGGCACTTGGTGCGACGCCTCGAGATCGATGATCACGATGGTGCGGCAGACTCCATTCTCCCGGCGCCGAACCCGGATACGGGTGGTGTCGCTCTTGCGTCTGTGTACCGAATTCGCCGCCTCGGTTACTGCTTGATATACGGCTGGCCGTCGGCAGCAGGGGGACGGCTGCGCCCGACCACTCCGGCGACGACGATGATCGTGACGATGTAGGGCAACATCGACAGGAATTCCGATGGTATCGGTGTCCCGAGGATGCCGAGCTTCTGTTGCAGGGCGCGGGCGAAGCCGAACACCAGACCGGCCCCGAGGGCGCCGAGCGGCATCCAGCGACCGAAGATCATTGCGGCCAACCCGATGAAGCCGATACCCGCGGTCAGGTTCTCCTCGAATCGGGACACCTGGGAGAGGGTGAGGAACGCGCCGCCGAGTCCGGCGATGCACCCGCCCATGATCACGTTGCGATAGCGGGTCCGGAACACGTCGATTCCGACGGTGTCCGCAGCCTTGGGATGTTCTCCCACCGAACGCGACCGGAGCCCCCAACGCGTGTAGAACAACCCGAGGTGGAGGAGGATCACGAGGGCGAATGTGGCGTAGATGAACATGTTCTGGTCAAAGAACATGGGCCCGAGCACGGGGATGTCGCCGAGGACGGGAATCTTGAACGATGTGAACCGCCCGGGAGAGTTGAGGCCGGGCTCGACCGAAAGCACCCGTCGGGCAAGGAACGATGTGAGTCCGAGCGCGAAGATGTTGATGACGACCCCGGCGATGATCTGATCAATCCGATACCTGATGGCGAGAACGGCGAGGACGGCTCCGAGCAGCGCGCCGGACAGGATGGCGGCGACGAGCCCGAGCCAGATATTCGATGCCGATCCGACGATCGTGCCGACGAACGCCGAGGTGAGCAGCTGTCCTTCGATGGCAATGTTTATGACCGCAACACGCTCGCACATCAGCCCCGAGAGTGCGCCCAGAGTCACCGGAACCGACAGGATCACGGTCGAGCGCAACATGCCTACCAGGCTGAACGACTGTCCGGCTGCCGCCCACGTGAGAAAGGAGAGCGCCGTGAGCCCAAGGCTGATGGCTAGAGCAACATTGGTCCAGCGCAGATGCGTTCGGCGCAGAACGAACCCGCCAAGAAAGGCGATGACTCCAGCGAGAACGATGGAGAAGAACCGCGAGTCGACCGCCAGCTTGATGTCTTCGAATCTCGCACCGGGCAGCGACAGATTGAACGTGGAGACGTCGCCACTGTTGACACCGAAGCCGAAGATCCACAGCACGAAGGCACCGAGCACGACGAGGACGGTTCCAACCACCGTGGCCCGACGTTCCTCCGGTGTCGCCCGGCGCAACGATGTGGTGCTGACCACAGCGGCCGCGGCGGTCATGATCCCCATCCTGTGGACACTGTGGTCGATGGACCCTCGTCGACGGCCTTGATTCGATAGACCGCCTTGACGAGCTCGGGCGCAGCGATGAACACGATGATCAGAGCTTGGAGGACCTGCACCAGGTCGATCGGAATACCCGCTGCCCCTTGCATCTCGATGCCTCCAGCTCGGAGCCCACCGAAGAGCAAGCCCGCAAACAGCACCCCGATGGGATGTGAACGTCCCAGGAGGGCGAGCGCAATCGCGTCGAATCCGGTGTTTCCGGCGAAGTTGGAGAAGGCTCGATACGGCTCGAGACCGAGGACCTGGTTCGCACCGGCGAGGCCGGCGAGTCCGCCCGAGACCGCCATCACCGACACATAGATCAAGCCGACACGCATGCCGGCGTAGCGGCCGCCATCGGGGTTGGCTCCGACCGCTCGGAACTCGAAGCCGATCGTCGACCTGTACATCAGCCACCAGACGAACCACACGGCGCCAAGGGCGACGAGGAAGCCGATGTGCACCCGATACCCGTCGAAGAGCGTCGGGAAACTCGCCGACCCCGCGGCCTGCTTCGAGATCGGATCGTTCCGACCTTCGGCTTGAAAGAGATCGGTCTTCAAGAGGTAGTCGATCGTGAAGAGCGCGATGAAGTTCAACATGATGGTCGTGATGACTTCGTGAGCGCCCGTACGCGCCTTCAACAGTCCCGACAGCCCGCCCCAGACGGCGCCCCCGACAATCGCACCGAGGATGGCGAGAGGAATATGAAGCACGGCGGGTACCGAGATGCTGAACCCGACCCACAATCCCACGACGCCACCGATGTGCATCTGGCCATTGGCGCCGATGTTGAACAGCCCGGCTTGGAACCCGACCGCCACAGCCAACCCGGCGAGGATGAGCGGGGTCGCTGCGAACAGCGTCTCGGTCAGGGCGCGGCGAGAGCCTATCGACCCCTCGAACAGTGCCCGGTAGGCCTCACCGATGCCACTGAGGATCGACGACAACGCCTCCCCCGGGTCATCCCCCATGAGCTTGAGGTTGTCGACGTCGGTGACAGCGATGATGAACGCGCCGATGATCAGAGCCGAGAGCAGCGCAAGGGCCGGTACGATGAGGGCCTGACCCAGCGACGATCCGACGCCGCTGGCGCGTGCGAGCCAGTCGGTGGTTGGCGGCTCGCCCGACTCGGGAACTGGAGTCTCGTCGGGGCCGCTTGCGAATTCGGTATCGGCGTCGCTCATGATGCCACGTCCGCGCTCTGGCTCCCGAGCATTGCGAGGCCGATTTCGGTCCGGGTGGCCGAGCCGTCGAACTCACCCGCGATCCGACCGTCGTACATCACGAGTATCCGATCCGACAGCGCAATGATCTCTTCGAGCTCGGACGAAACGATCAGCACAGCCGCACCGTGGTCCCGTTCCTCGACGATTCGCGAATGGATGTACTCGATCGAACCGACGTCGATACCGCGGGTCGGTTGCGATGCAACGATGAACGTCACGTCACGATCGAACTCTCGAGCGACAATCACCTTCTGTTGGTTACCACCCGACAGTGTTGAGACCTCCACGTCGACACCCGGCGTTCGCACGTCGTACTGCTCGACGAGGCGCGTCGCCCGTTCGTCGGCTGCGGACCAATCCATCCGAACCCCATGCGAGATCGGTTCTTCGTAGTACGAGTCGAGCACCACGTTTTCTGTGACGGTGAACGAGAGCACGAGGCCACTGCGCTGCCGGTCCTCGGGTACGTGGGCGACGCTGCGTTTGTGGATCGCCCTCGACGATTCGGTGGTGATGTCGTCGCCCTTCAGCTTCACGTAGCCGCCGAGCGAGGGTCGCAGGCCGGTGATTGACTCGACCAGTTCGGTCTGGCCGTTGCCCTGCACCCCCGCGATCCCGACGATCTCGCCGGCGCGGACCTCGAGGGACACTCCATCGACAGCCCGCTGGTCGCGATCGTCGAGCACTACCAAGTTCTCGACCGAGAGAACCACATCGGCGGGCTCAGCCGGTTTGCGGTCGACCACCAGATCGACCGGTCGGCCGACCATCAGCTCGGCCAGCTTCTCTTCGTCGACCTCGGACGGTTGCACCTCGGCCACGGTCCGACCCCGGCGCATGATCACGATGCGGTCGGCGAGCTCGAGCGCCTCGCCAAGCTTGTGGCTGATGAAGATGATCGCCTTCCCGTCGGCTTTGAGCCCGTTCATTATGTCGAAGAATCCCTCGACCTCGGTCGGCGTAAGGACCGAGGTCGGTTCGTCGAAAACCAGAACACTGGCTTCGCGGGCGAGCACCTTGATGATCTCGACGCGCTGCTGAATGCCTACCGGGAGATCTTCGATGATGCCATCGGGGTCGACATCGAGGTTGTAACGCGACGAGATTTCCCGCACGGTCTTCCGCGCGCTTCGAAGGTCGAGCCACCCGAAGCGCTGGGTCGGTTCGGCCCCGAGAATCACGTTGTCCGCCACGCTGAAGACAGGCACGAGCATGAAGTGTTGATGCACCATGCCAATCCCGGCTGCGATCGCATCACCGGGGCCGGTGAAGTTTTGCAGCTCACCGTCGATCCGGATCTCACCCGAGGTCGGTGTGTACAGGCCGTACAGGATGTTCATCAAGGTGCTTTTCCCCGCACCGTTCTCGCCGAGCAGAGCAACGATCTCGCCCTCGGCCACCCGCAGGTTCACATCGTCGTTGGCGAGCACTCCGGGGAACTGCTTGGTGATGCCTGATAGCTCGAGTTCCAAATCAGGCTCCTCCACGACGATGCTGCACCGAAGCACACTAGCCCGATATCGCCCGGGCCCAAAGCGAACGGACGGAGGCCGGTGCCTCCGTCCGTTTCAGTGTTCGCCAGACCGGGACGGCCCGGCGGTTATGGAGTCGATCAGGAGCCCAGCGCGGTGTAGTCGGCCTTGATCTCACCGTCTGCGATGTCGGCGAGCAGCTGGTCGACCTCGGCCGACAACTCGTCGGAGACCCGGTCTTCCCAATCGTGGTACGGAGCGAGGCCCACGCCGCCGTTGGCAAGGTTCCCAACTACGGCCCCCGCTTCCCAGGTGCCTTCGCTGTCCTCTTGGACGGACTGGGTCACGAACGGGGCGATCTTCTTCTCGACCGTAGTGAGCCACAGCGACGAATACTGCTGATCCATGACGATGGTTGCATCGGTGTCGACGCCGATCATCGCCGCTTCGAGGCCGAGATCGTTGATCGCATCACCAGCCGGCAGGTTGATCGCACCACCGACGGGAATGGTTACGTCGCAGTTCTCCTGAAACTGGCTCTCCGCCGTGCTGCGAGCCAGACCCATGTCGGTGAAGCTGCCGGTGAACTGGCCGTCCTGAGCCTCGACGTCCCAGCCGATCACTCGTACGTCGGCACCCTTCACCTCGTTGTAGTGCAGGGCCCCACGAGTGAAGCCGTCCATGAAGATCGCCACAGTCGGGAAGTTCGCCCCGCCATAGGTGCACAAGACGCCGGTGCTGCTCACACCGGCGGCCAGGTAACCCGCCGCGAATGCGGCCTCGTCGGTCTGGTACACGAGCTCGCGCACGTTCGGCAAACCTAGCGGTGCGAACGTCACGGGATCGCTCAACACGTTGTCGATCATCGTCCACTTGATGTCGGGGTTGGCGGTGGCGTTGGTCGCCGTGACCTCGCCGAGGTCGAAGCCCACGGTCACGATGTGCTCGCAGTCCTGCGAGATCATCTGGTCAACGTTGGCCTGATACTGGGACGCTTCGCCCGACTCGAGGAAGAACGAGTCCGAGGTGGCCACGCCGGCCGCGACCGCATCCTGTACTCCCTGCCAGGCGCTGGCGTTGAAGCTCTGATCATCGACACCGGCCAGGCCGGTGACGAGGCATGTCTTGACCGCGGTCTCGCTCTGCGCCACCGTCGTCCCTGCACCCCCGTCGTCTGTAGCCGTCTCGTCGTCACTGCCACAGGCAGCCGCGACGAGACCCAACGTGAGCATGACGCTCAGAATGAGTAGTAAACGCTTGGACATGACCCCTCCGGTCTCGAGTCGCTGACCCGTGATCGAGTCAGGTTTTGCTGAGAAGGAATCTACCCGCTCCGGCTCTGCGATGCTCGGCATCCACTGAGCCGCGTCCGAACGTAGGTGTAGGACCAGGTCCTCATTCGGGGGCGTGTTCGTGAAACCGAGATCGGGTTCTAGTCGACTGACAGAATCGCCGCAGTGAGTATGTGTTCAGCCGATATGCCGGTGAGTTCGTGGAGGTCAGCGATGGTGCCCGACTCACCGAAACGATCGACACCAAGGGCCGTTTGTGGTGTGCCCAAGGCCGAGCCCAGCCAGGCGAGACTGTGGCTCGATGCGTCGTGCACGCTGACCACGGGCCACTGGCGTTGGCCATTGGGCACCAGGGAATGCATATGGCCTGAGTCCCCGTGGTTGCGCCAGCTACGGAAGACTCGGTCGGGGCTGGTCAGCTGGATCACAGCTGCCTGAATTCCTTCGTAGTCCAGCGTGGCTGCCGCCGCGACCGCCTCGGGAGCCATGGCGCCGGTTGTGACGATGGTGACCCCGGGCCGACCGTCGGCCTTTGTGTCGAGGAGGCGGTAGCCGCCGGCAAGCACCTGGTTGCGAAGAGCCTCCTCACCCAGCCGGTCGAGCGCGTCGGCAAATGGCGCCTGGTCGATGGGGCGGGTGGAGAGCCGTAGGTAGGTAGACATTCCATCGGACTCGGACAGCTGCTGGATGGCGTCGCACAACAACCAATCGACTTCGGTCGCATAGCTCGGTTCGCAGTAGTTGAGTCCGGGAAGTTCGGCGCCGACCGAGGCGGTGATGGTCGACTGGTGTGCTCCGCCCTCCGGAGCCAGTGTCACGCCGGCCGGCGTACCCGCCACGATGAAGCGAGCGTCGTTGTAGAGGCCGTAGATCAAGGCATCGAGTCCCCGCAGCACGAAGGGGTCATAGACGGTGCCGATGGGCACCAGCAGTTCGCCGTGGTGATCGTGACTCAAGCCGAGCTGGCCCAACAGCATGAAGAGGTTCATCTCCGAGATACCGAGCTCGATGTGTTGGCCACCCGGCGCTGGAGCCCATTTCAGCAACCGCTGGGCACCGCCGTGGTCGTCGGTCTCGGTGTGGGCGTACACGCCTTTCTTGTTGATCCATCCGCCGAGGTTGGTCGATATCGAAACGTCAGGCGCCGTGGTGATAATCCGCTCACCAACCCCATCCACGTCGGCCAGGCTGGCGAGCACACGGCCAAAGGCCTCTTGGGATGAGGTGGAGCCCGAAGTGACAGCCGGGCGTGCTGCTCGGGGGACCGGCGGAGTCGGACGGGGGATCGGGGCGGGATTGTTGATGTCACCACCGACCGAGTTGCAGATGTTCCCGGCGGCCGAGTCCTCTTGGAATCGATCCCACTCGGTCTGTTCAGACAACCCGATTCGGGCTCTGAACTCATCGATTTGATCGGGATTCAACAACGCCGCATGGTTGAGGGGGTCGCCGGCCATGGGCAGCCCCCAACCCTTGATCGTGTAGGCGAACACGACCGATGGTTGATCGGGCGTTTCATCGCATTCCCGGTACGTTTCGAGCAGGAGGCCCAAGTCATGCCCGCCCAAGTCGGTCACCAGATGCTTGAGGGCAGCATCGTCCAATCCGTCAGTGAACCGGATCAGCGCTGGGTCGGCTCGGTCGAGGAACTTTGCCCGCAGGTCGGTTCCGCTCAGAGCGAACAGGGACTGGTAGGCCTCGTTGGGCATGGCGTCGATTCGGGCTCTCAGGGCGTCGCCGTCGGGTTCAGCGAAGGCTGCCTGGAGGCGCGAGCCATATTTGGCCTCGGTCACGTGCCAACCGGCGTCGGCAAAGAAGCTCTTGAGTCTCTCGGCTGCGATCTCGGGGATAACCCGGTCGAGGCTCTGGCGGTTCAGATCGACCACCATCGTGAAATTGCCGAGTCCCTTCGTCGCCGGGTCGGCGATGGCCTCCCACACGTTGCCCTCGTCGAGTTCGGCGTCACCGACCAAGGCGATGAAGCGGGCCGGGTCGGTCTGACCGAAGTGATCGTCGATATAGCGTCGGGTCAGAGCCGAAAAGAGGGGAGCTACCGCTCCGAGTCCGACAGAACCGGTGGAGAAATCGGCGACATCGGGGTCCTTTGTCCGAGACGGATAGGCCTGGAGACCGCCCCGCTGACGCAGGGTTGTGAGATAGGAGCGATCGAGTTCGCCGGTGAGGTATTTGATGGCGTGATAGACGGGCGAGGCGTGAGGTTTGACTGCGACCTTGTCATTGCCGCCGATGTGTCCGAACCAGAGTGCAGTCATGATCGAAACCATCGACGCACTCGAGGCCTGGTGGCCGCCGACCTTCACCTCGGTGTCAGCCCGTCGGTTGGCGGCGTCGACAATTCGAGTTGCCAACCACAAAACTCGTTGCTCTATCTGGCGAAGCGTGTCCAGATCGACCGAGGAACTCATCGAACAGAACCTAACGATCTCATCAGTGGCGTCAAACGGAACTGGGCAGGCCGTCGACGTCTTTATTGTGCAACAGGAGGCGAATCGAGCTTGTTGGAGGTTCCGGAGGCCTACTACAGCTGACCCGCTGGGTCGTATTGCCCCAGACCGAGGTCCCTACCGCTGGGCTCTGCGCGCCTGGACAATTGAGTCATGGGAGCACGGGTTGTTCGGCTGATCGGGCTGGCCGCCTGCCTGGGTCTGACGGTCGGTTGTGGGCCGATCGCGACTCCAACCGCGGCGTCGAGCACAACCACAGTGCTGATCACGACCTCGGACCCGCCCGGAACAACGACAACCCCGACCTCAGTCACATCCACCACCCAGCCGCCGACGACAACGACCACAACCGAACCGACAACTACCTCGGAGCCGCCAACAACGCCCCAACCAACCACAACGGTGACTCCCGAAGAAGTGGCCACGGTGGCCCTCCAGGAACGGCTGACCGAGGTGGGCTACTGGCTGGGGCCGATAGACGGAGAGTTCGGCCCCATGACATCCCACGCAGTGATGGCGTTCCAGAAGGTATCCGAACTACCGCGCACCGGGTGGGCCGATGACGGCACGCTGGCCGCGTTGGCCCAAGCCACCCGCCCGGCTCCCTACGCCGACTACGACGGGTTCGAGATTGACCTCCGTCGCCAGGTTGCCTTCGTTGTGAAGAACGGCGAGGTCATGTGGGTTGTCGACATCTCAACCGGAACCGCTGCCACCCCAACACCTAGAGGCGTGTTCGCCGTCTACCGGGAGATAGACGGCAATCGTGTCGCCCCCCTTGGCACCTTGTATCGACCCAAGTACTTCTGGGGAGGGTTCGCCATTCACGGGTATGGCAGCGTTCCCAGCTATCCGGCCTCGCATGGATGCGTTCGAGTGCTCAAGCCCGCCATGGACATGCTCTGGGCCGATGGTCATCTCGATATCGGCACGCCGGTCACGAGCCACAACTAGCGAGGTTTCCGCCGAGATCAAGAACCACTATGCCGATCCTTGTCGCCGGCGTAGATGACTGGGCGCCGCCACTTGCTCGACAAGCTCACACGAAGTCGGGGGTCACGTTGCCGTGGGCGTCGAATTCGATGTGGAATGGATCGCCGACGACGTCGAGGTCGGGATGATCGTGGATCTCTTGGGCCAGGGATGCCGCGCAGACGAGTTCGTGGATGTGGAGTGTGTCGGCGATCCACACGAGACGGGCTTCTGACGGCGAGCGACGGCCCACGATCGGTAACGCCGCGTCGAGCATCTCTGCATCGCTTTCGTAATCGAGTGGAAGCAAGGCAGCCTCGGGATCCATCGCGGTCAGGGCGTTGAGGCGGGTCTTGGCGATGTCCATTTGCCTGATGATCTGGGAGCGGCAGAAGGTCGCCGTTCCGATACCGATGGCGTTTCCCTCTGTTTCGGGGGTAAGGGCACGTGCCGCGATAGCGGTGATGGTGATGTCGGCGTCGTTGTCGATGCCGTGACGTACTCGCTTGCGGCCGACCACGTTGGTGTCCATCCCGGTGCCACTGATGTTCTTGCCGATCCGGTCGATCACGAGAAGGTCGATCTGGCGAAAGGGCAGCCTGTGCATGTAGGCATCCGCCTCGGCCAGCAACTCTGCCTCACCGCTGAGGAACTGGCTGGCGGGCAGTCCGGCGACACGTACTGTCGATCCGTCGGGCCCCTCGATGAGACCGATCCCGCCGAGCACCGGGATTTTTTCGACCAGCGGTGGCACGACCGACTGGATCACCTGGGACCAGTCGAGGTCCCGAGCGGTTTGATGGTGTACCTCGGCGCCCCGCTGCTTGCCGAGCCCGATCACCAGCATCTTCACCAACCCGCTCTGGATCGAACCGCTGAAATGGGTGTGCGGTTTCACCCGGTTGCAGAGGATCACATGGTCGGCGTCTAGTGCCGCCCGAGCGGTGACCAGCGGGACGCCCAGTTCGGTACTACCAACCTCGACGGTTTCCATGTTGGCGTCGATGGGAACGCCCAATGTCTGCTCGCTGATTCCCAGCGTGGCCAGCACGCCGGTTTGGCCGGCAGCTGTTGCGCCGCCGTGGCTTCCCATGGCGGGAATTACGAACGGCTTGGCGTCCAGTTCCAGCACCACGTCCACAATCGCTTGCGCTGCAGGCACGAAGTCGGTGATGCCCCGGCTCCCCAATGCGATGGCCACGGACTCACCGGGTCGTATGGATCCCGCCACCCCCAGGGCCAGGAGTTCAGCCCTCACCTCAGCGGACACGTCGACCGGCGGCGGGCTCGTACGACGTTGACGGACTCGGAGCATCGGCCCCAGCTGGCTCGTTGGTGCAACCTTCATACAAACCAGTCTCTCACGACGTCTTCCTTCGCGCTGGGCCGGTGGCGTGCTCACCCACGGAACCCGGCCGTCGATGG
Source organism: uncultured Acidimicrobiales bacterium (assembly GCA_963751955.1). GTDB lineage: Bacteria > Actinomycetota > Acidimicrobiia > Acidimicrobiales > SZUA-35 > JABDIY01. Next base: position 50,096 of record CAVVWM010000010.1, read on the forward strand.
TGGAGCAGTGTCGCGATGCCCACTGCCCGCGTGCGCCGTCTACTGTCGACAATGACGGGCGGGGTTCATAGGTAACTCTCATGAACTCCCGACCCTCGACAACCATCAAACAGCCGTACAACGCCCGGTCATTCGACCCCGTTGGCGACATCCTCTCGCTATCGGCACGGCCTTCATGGCACGTGGCCGCGGCCTGCAACGGTGTTGGGGCCCAGGTCTTCTTCCCCGGCCGCGGCGAGTCGGCCGATGCAGCCAAGAAGTTCTGCGATAGCTGCACCGTCGTCACCGAGTGTCTCGACTCTGCGCTCGAGCATCGGGACAACGGTGTATGGGCTGGGACCTCGGGCCGCCAACGGCGAAAGATCCGGCGTCTTCCGACCCGCCGACCAGACGCCGCTCCGCTGGAGCACGAGGAGCAGGAGAGCGCGTAGGTAGCGGTGATCGTGGAGCTGCCGGCGGGTCAGCACACCATCGTGAGCCTGTTTCGATCCCTCGAGGACGGCACGGTCACCTCCGTTACCTACGACCTCAACGTGGCCGGGTAGCCCCGGTCGGCCGTCACCATTGTTGGGTTGGGTGAACTCAGGCCGACATACTCCGGGGGTGCCACGAACGATCGAAGTCTTTGCTGACATCACCTGCCCCTTCACCCACTTGGGCCTCAAGATCGTGGGTGCCGAAATCGCCGCCCTCGACGCCGACATCGACATCCACGTCAGGGCCTGGCCGCTCGAGTGGGTCAACGGGACGATGGCCGATCCGGTCGCCATCGGCGAGAAGATCGCCTTGATCACCGACCAGCTGGGGGTCAGCGATTTCGGCGGTTTCCGAACCGATCGGTGGCCCCGCACCACGATCCCGGCTCTGAACCTTGCCGCTGCCGGTTACGAGATCGACCTCGCCACGGGCTTGGCGGTGAGCTTGGCGCTGCGGTCCTTGGTGTTCGAGGAGGGTCGGGATGTCGCCGATCCGGATGTCTTGGCCGAGGTCGCCGGCTCGTTCGGCCTGGTCGCCCCCGGGGCCGACCCGGTCGACTCGGTCATCCACGACTATGAAGAAGGTAAACGAAGAGGCGTGCGGGGATCGCCCGACTTCTTCATCGGTGACGACGAGTTCTTCTGCCCGTCGCTCGACCTCGGCCACGACGCAGAGGGCACCCTGACCAGCGCATTCGACGCCGACGGGCTACGACAACTCATCGCCTCAGCCGCCGCCTGAGCACAGGAGACCAAGGCGAACGCGGGGGAGACAATCGGGGGATCAGCTGGGGTTTGACGTCGATTTGCCTACGCCGTCTTTGACGTGGTGGAAGGGCGCTGATGGCGTCGATTGCGGCGTCGAAGTATTCCCCGAGTCGTTCGATAGGCAGGTCGTGACGTGAGGTGGCGGGTCCTGATGCCCGTCACGACTCGCCCGATACCTGTTGTCGCCATTTTCGCCAGAGCCGGTCGGCTGGGGGGTGCGGGTTGGGATCGCCGATGTCAGAATGTGTCCGCCTAATAGCGACAACGTGGGGCGCCAAAAAGAGAGCTTGGGTTCGGGCTTGAATTCGGTAGCGGGTCGTCCGAGGAATCGAGGCGATGGCATACACACCGCGACGAATCCGTCGGACCCGTCGGTTCCTGATCTCCCACCGCAGTGCGTCGGACACCACTTTGGAGGCCCGCCCCCACACCGTGTAGCCATCCTCGGCCAGCTTCTTCACGAGTTTCGCGATAGTGCTGTAGCCCTGAGAGATGTAATCGGTGAGGACGTAGCGGAGATCGCGGCCGTTGAGGGCGTTGTGGGTATCGACCGGTTGGTAACCGCCGCCAGCAGCGCACGGTTTTGGTTGGGTGCATGCAGTGGCGGCCCGGGTGGGCCATGCCGGGTTATTCGGTTGTGGTTGGTGTTCGTTCATGGTGTCGTTTTCGTTTCCTATGATTGTTCCTGGCCCACGTTGGGGCGGCTGATGGGAGTGGACACTTCCTCCAAAGGTTCTCGTTCGGTTTGAAAACGGTGAGGGTTCGTTCGGTGTCGAGTTCGATCCGACATCCGGTGTTGTGCAACCGTTCGTGATGAACGGTGCAGAGGGGGATGAGGTTGTCGAGATCGGTGGGGCCGCCGTGTTCCCATTCGATGATGTGATGAATTTCGCAGTGATCGAACCGAACCTCACACATGGCACAGGTGGGGTACATCACGCGAAGGGCGGCCCGTTGGGCGTCGGTAGCGGTCCGGTACGAACGGCCAACAGCCAGGGCACGTCCGGATGGACCCAACACGGTGTGGGTGATCCATGCGTCGCAGAGAAGCTGGCGGACAGTGGAGAGGGGGATGTCGTTGCCCCCGCCGGTTCGTTTGGTAGTGCCGCCCCACACACCGGTGCGGATGGTGTCGAGGTCGGCGACCACATGTATTGACGCCCGGCCTTTGGACCCGTTGGCCGAATCGATCAGCGACGACACTGCGACGGAGTTGAGGTGTTCGCCGTGGTGAACAGGCTCGCCGGCGTCGGTGTGGCGTTTGGCGATGGAGCGGGCCTCGGCGTCGATGGCGTTCTGAACCTTCTCGCCGCTCAAGGGGTCGAGGTCCAGGCGGGCTTGCCAGCGGCCATCGGCAGAAGTCCAGGAACGGAAACTGTTCTTGTCGTGTTGAGACTGATGTTCGGTTTGGCCGTCGTCGGACACCCGATCCACCAGGTCGCTGATCCACCCAGCGAACCGCTTCGGGTTCATCCGGGCCGCTTTGCGAGTGATCGAACCATCGTGAGTGTCGAACTCGGTCTGCCAGGAAAGGTTGTGACGCAAGCGGTGACGTGCCGAAGCGACGGTGTCGAGATTGGCGGTAGGGACCGTGCCGGCCAGAAACCCCTTTGTGAGCGACGGCAACACGTCGGCCAGGTGGGCTCGGCGTTGGACCCGGCGGGCCTCGGCGGTTGAGTGTCTGCCGACTGTGGAGAACACGTCTTCAGCGGACAGGCCGCCCAAGTGGGCCAACCTGACCGCGGCCTCAGATCCCACGCCTTCGAGGCGGCGGATCACCCGCTGATTGGAGCGGACCAGATCGATGACCTCATCCTCCGACAATGCACCAACCGGAGCTTGATCCAACAGGGCAGCATGTTCCCGCAGGTTCGACGAAACCGATATCACGGATCCGGTTGCGGGAGCGGTTGGCCTCATGTCTCAACCTTATTCAGGGGGTGTGACAGTGTTCCTTACGCTTTGTCGAGAGCCGGGACTCTTGAAGCATGCACATCTAGATCACTTCCGGGTTCAGTTCAGATCAGCTGATTCGCAGAAATTTTCACGATGACCGGAACTGGATATCGCGTGAAATCGTCATAGACATATCAACCCGAGCATGCCCCTCGCATCTTCGCAGCAGACTGATTTCCGATGCCTCACTATTTCGCTCCGCAACCTCCGGTTGACCCACCGGCGACACCCGTCGCCATCAACCCAAATGGAGTATGAATGAACACACAGCTAGAAGCCCGATTACGTCGGAAGCCCCGCACCGCCGTGCAAGACCGTCCCCCGGGTGGTCCCCACAAACGGCCGGCATGGACAATGCCCACCGGCGACGGGGATCGTCAGCGGCTGAAGTGGATGCTGGGAGCTGCGGTCCTAGCACTGGCGCTCGTTGCTGGTGCCATCGGCGTAGTCGTCAACAACAACGGCGCCGAATCCAGCACTGCACCCCTGGTGCTTTCAGCTGGCGGTGACGCCGCTGCATCGTGTCTGCCGTTCGATGTTCAGACCCTGGCCGGAATGCCCACTGCGTTCGCCGGCACGGTCACCCAGATCGAAAGTGGAGCCATCACCCTCGACGTGGACCGCTGGTACACCGGTGGCGACGCCCAGACGGTACGGCTGACCACCATCGACAACGCCGAGGCCCTCCTCGGTGGGATTCGGTTCGAAGTGGGGTCGCAGTACCTGCTCACCGCCTCGGACGGCGCCCTGAACTATTGCGGTTACTCCGGCCCGGCGACGGCGGATTTCCAGAGTTCATTCAACACAGCCTTCGCTGGCTAAGACCCGGTTGCGGGCCGATGCCCGCAACCGAAGCCGTATTGAGCGTCTTCATCGTGGTCCCCTTTCGCATGTCATTCAGCGCTCCTTCAGGATCATTCAGCGAAGCTGAAGGTGGCTCGTGGTTTGGTTGCCTCAGCCGCCCGCCTTGGACGGCAGGACAACCCCCGAAAGGAACTCCGATGAATGTACGAAAGACAGTCACCACCTCTGCAATTGCCCTGGGTGTCCTCGCCGGTTCGGCAGGTATAGCCAGTGCAGTGAGCTCACAGGGCTCGACGGAACAACCGACGAGCACGGTGGAGGACGAGACCCAGGATCCCATCCTGAACGGTTCGGTTCAGGCGCCTGAGATCGAGGGCCAGTCCGAGGCCGAGGAATCGGCTGCGCTGGAGTCGCTGGCATCGATCACCGCCGACGACGCCAGCCAGGCAGCGTTGGCTGCGAACCCGGGTGCCACGATCAATGAGGTGGAGCTTGAGAACGAGAACGGTTCGGTCGTCTACGAGGTTGAGATGACCGACTCCTCGGGTGCCGCCATCGAGGTCAAGATCGACGCTGGTAACGGGGCCCTGCTGGCTCAGGAGTCCGGCGACGATGAGGCCGACGAGGGCGCTGAGTCCGAAACCGATGGTATCGACCATGAGTTCGAGGGCGAGGAGATCGGTGAGAACGGCAACGGCGTTACCGACGCCGATGACGCCAACGAAGCTCCGGAGGTGGAGCCTGCCAACTAACCGCTGATGCAGTTCCTGGTTCCCCGCACGGGGCCGCAACCATCGTTGCGGCCCCGTTTCGTGTGTTTTCAGCTGCTCTTCAGGAAACTGGTGACAGGATTCCAAGCACTACCGAGCTTGAAGGAGCTGTCGTGCGCATTCTGGTTGTCGAGGACGAAAAGAAGCTAGCGGCCTCACTCAAGCGGGGCTTGGAGGTAGATGGCTTCGCAGTAGATGTAGCCCTCGACGGCACCGATGGGCTCTGGCGGGCTCGTGAACACGACTATGACGGGATCGTGTTGGACATCATGTTGCCGGGCATGAATGGATACAAGGTCTGTGAGACGTTGCGCGACGAGGGCAATTGGACCCCGATCCTCATGCTCACTGCCAAGGACGGTGAACTCGATGAGACCGAAGCGCTCGACACCGGCGCCGATGACTTCTTGCGCAAGCCGTTCTCCCATCTCGTGCTCGTGGCCCGCATTCGGGCACTGATGCGGCGGGGGGCGAAGGAACGCCCGGTCGAGCTGCAGGCCGATGATCTCCTGGTCGATCCCAATCAACGCCGGTGTTGGCGAGATGGCACCGAGATCGAATTGACCGCCCGTGAATTCTCGGTGCTCGAGTACCTGGCCCGCAACGCCGGAACCGTCGTGTCAAAGCAGGACATCCTGGATCACGTGTGGGACTACGACTTCGAGGGCGATCCAAACATCATCGAGGTCTACGTGCGGCATCTCCGCAAGAAGATCGACGAACCCTTCGGGCGAGCCTCGATCCAAACTGCCCGTGGCGCCGGCTACCGGTTGAACAAGGACGGAGGGTGAAGCGCTTCGCCACGGTCCGGGCGCGCACCACGATCGCGGCAACGCTTCTCTTCGCCCTCGCGCTCGCAGCCGGGGGTGTCGGGTTGGTCATGGTGCTCCAGAAGACGATGATCGAGAACGTCGACACCGCCCTGCGGCTGCGGGCGTCCGACATCGGCGGGCTGCTGGAGGGCGGCACGAACCTGACCGATGTCACGATCGTCGACGAGGACGAATCGTTCGTGCAGATCGTCGCCGACGGCATCGTGGTTACGGCGAGCGAGAATGTGGAGGGCGAGGCGCCGATCAGTAGCGCTTCGGCTGGCCGGATCATCACTTCCAGGGCGCATCCTGTCGACGACGCAGCCTTCCGGATCCTTGTGTCGCAAGCTGACACGCCGTCTGGACCGGTGACCGTGATAGTGGGCAATACACTGGAGGACGCGGAGCGAACCATGCAGGTCACGCTCGGCACCCTGGCGGTCGGCATGCCGGTCCTGGTGTTGCTTGTGGCGGGAATGACCTGGGTCCTGGTCGGACGGGCCCTACGCCCGGTGGAGTCGATCCGTGCCGAGGTAGCAGAGATCGGGTCAACGGGTCTGCATCGACGGGTCCCGCAACCCGAGACCGCCGATGAGATTGGGCGCCTGGCCGGAACAATGAACGACATGTTGGACCGCATAGAGTCCGGCTCCATCCGCCAACGCCGTTTCGTTTCTGACGCCTCACACGAGCTGCGCACCCCGATCGCCACGATCCGCCATGAGCTCGAGGTTGCGCTGCGAGGGTCGGCCTCCACCGATTGGCCCGCCGTCGCTGCAAGTGTTCTGGAGGAGGACTTGCGTGTACAGCGGCTCATCGATGACCTCTTGTGGCTTGCTCGGCACGACCACGAACGCGATCGCAGCGACCGCTCTTTGGTGGACCTCGATGAGATCGTGCTCCGCCAGGTTGGCCGCCACACCCCCCGAGACGGCGTTGTAGTGGATGTCTCGAAGGTCAGTGCCGGTCAGGTTCGTGGCCACGCCGACGACCTGACTCGTGTGGTGCAGAACCTGCTGGACAACGCGGTCCGCCACGCGTCCAGCCGCGTCGCTTTGGAGCTGGTAGGCGACGGGCACGGCATAGTCCATCTCTCTATCGACGACGACGGCCCCGGCGTTCCCGCCGGCATGCGCGTGGCGATCTTCGAACGGTTCACCCGCAGCGATGAGGCTCGTGGACGTGACGAGGGCGGCTCGGGTCTCGGCTTGGCGATTGCATCGGAGATCGTGGATGAACACGGCGGCGCTCTCACGGTGGGCGAGAGTCCCTTCGGCGGCGCACGCTTCATCGTGAAGCTGGACGACACCAGATCGGCGTGACAGTAGGAGATCGTTCCACTTTGCCGATGCGCTGGCCGAGGGCCGCAGCGAGCCAGGTCTGCCGAGTCGAGGCAGATTCAAGCGTTTGGTGATTGGGTCGATACTTCGACGTGCGCCTTTTTGTCGCGGTCACGCTTCCCTGCCTGCTCTTGCTTTCGGCCTGCACGTCGTCGGAGAACGTTGATGTAGTCACCGCTGGCAGCGACGGTGGCGAGCAGGTGTTGTCGCCTGATGGACCCAGCGAGGACCCGTCGACAACGGTGGTGGAGTCGAGCACGACGACGATGCCCGACCAGGTCGAGATCGATCCGTCTGACTACCTGCTGACACAGGATGATCTACCGGGCTGGAAGTACGCCCGCCAAATTAACTTCGCACCCGAGCCCACATTCGAAGTGGTCGACTGTGACCTGATGGTGGCCGCCTGGTCAGCCCAGGCTATTGCAGGCACAAGGGTTCGGGCATCGACCGATGGCGTAGCCCTCAGGAACACCGTGGTCGAGATGCCCGACACCGCATCGGCAGAGGCGATCCTCGACGGAGCGGATCTCGCATGGCGGGAGTGCAATCCGCTGATGTTGGATACCGGCGATGCATGGTGGGTCGAGCCCATCCAGGTTCCCGAGGTCGAGGGATGGCGTTCCACGGGGCTGGCCCTCGGAGTGTCTGACGACTACATCTGGTCGATCGCCTGGTTCCAACGAGGACCTACGGTCGTCATTCTCGATCTCGACTCTGCCAACCCCTGGCCGGTCCTCGACCCCGTTCTCGAAGCTGTTGCCGGTCGCCTTGCAGGCGACCCTTCGCCAGTACCGACTGCCGACCGGCCGGTTCAGTCGACCACCACAAGCACCGTTCCCGACACGATCCCTGGAGAGCGGCCACCCCTCACCACCCTGCCGGCGAACCCCGACGATGAATGGCGAGACCATCCGGGCGCGGTCTACGTGCCCGACCCGGCCCTTTTCGGCTCCGGCTTCAGCCTGGATCGGGTGCTGGTGGAAGAGCCGGCACCGAGTAACCCCGACCAGGTCATCGAGTCCTGCCCGGTCGATCCGCCACCAACGATGGATGGTCTCCGGATCGAGCTTCGGCATGAGTCCGACAAGGTCGAGGTCGAAGTTCTCATCGGTCTCGACAACGAGGTTTGGGCACAGGACACCGTCGATGCATTCCGAAGTCTTGGTTTCTGTGGAGCTGACGCACTCGAGGTCAATGAACTCACGGTGATCGAACCCGACAGCGCCGCCGATGACGCAGTCATCATGGAGGTCTCGATATCCGATGGAGTGGGCTTGACTCGTGGGCTCGTCCTCGTCGCCCGCTATGGCGACATGATGATCGGAGTTGTCGTTGGTGTTGAGTCCGGCAGTTCCGTCGATCTGCCGACGGTCGAAGAACTCACGCAATGGGCCGACACCATCGCTGCCTCGAGCTGATCAGAGACGAGCTCGGCCGTTCAATCGGACGTTTCGGTTGGACCCAACCCCTCGTGTACCAGGTCGTAGACGACGGCGGTCAATTCGAGTTCGGCGGCGAAGCGGGCGGCCGCTCGGGCGAACGGGTCATGATCTCCCAGCGACGACGAAACCGGCGTCTGCCAATCGGAACGCACCTCGCGTGCGAGACCGAGCCGCCAGTTTGAAGTGGATCGGAGACGCTGGGCAAACGCCAGGTCCGGTGACGTGGCCATGTACTACGTCTACCACATCGCAGCCTGGACGAACCAGTGGATGTGGCGATTCGGACAAGCTGTCGCCATGCTAGGGCGCGCCACCGATTGTCATCCCGGCATCGGCCCGATCGGCTCGACCGAGAACTTCGTAGCGGCCCACGGTGTCCAGGTCAGCATCGGGGGAGGCCCGGGTGTAGTGACCTGCGACCGTGCGATCACGGCCGGAGTATTTGGCTTCGAGCAATGCGGCGTCGGCGCTGGCCAGCAGTTCTGTGGCGGTGCAGATCATGTCGACCGTCGCCAGGCCGATGCTTGCCGTGAGCTCGATCGGTCCCGCCGTAGTGGAGATCGGCTGGCTTCGGATTCGGTGGCGTATTCGCTCGCACGCTTGGGCTGCTTCGGCGGCGGTTGCGTTGTGGAAGATCACGAGAAATTCCTCGCCTCCGATGCGTCCAACCGAGGCCTCGTCGTCGCGGACAGCGGTCCTGACGCGGTTCGCCACCATTCGAATGACTTCGTCGCCGACGGGGTGACCGTAGGTGTCGTTGATCTGTTTGAAATAGTCGAGATCCAGCATTGCCGCGCCTCGATGCCCATCCGCTGCCGCCGCTCGTCCAGCAGCTTTGAGAGCGGTCCTGCGGTTGGCGAGGCCGGTGAGTGGATCGGTGCTGGCCCGCTTCTCGAGTTCTTGAATCGGTCGCGTCACCGTCAGTGCCGTGAACCCGACTAGAAACACCGACAACACCCCAACCGCGACGGTCAGCAGCCGCTCACGAGTACGGGCGGCGCTAAGGCCCGGTACGAGGCCACCCGCAGGGGCGAACACCCCGACGGTCCATTCGCCATCGTCGATCGGGACCGAACCGAACGTTGCCCGGGCACTGCCGATGCCTTCAACGGTGAACCCATGCATGTTCGCCGCATTGTCGGGCCCGGCTTCCACGAGCGTGGCGATGGCGGCCCGGGCAAAGGAGTCCTCCAGCTGGGCTATGGCGACAGTTTGGAGTCCGTCGCCGTCCTCACGTTGCACCAGTTCGGGATCTGGATGGGCGATGACCAAGCCAGAATCGTCGACGATGACCGTTCCACCTGGCTCCTGGATGGCCAAGGAGGAGAGGAATGTAGAAAGGGATCCGAGTTCGATGTCGGCCCCGACGACGCCGACAACTTCTCCGTCTCGGGTTATGGCTTGAGCTGCGGTGATACCGAGCTGGCGGGATGTGAAAAAGACATAGGGATCGGTCCACGCCAGTGCGGCTGGGTCTCCCAACGCCTCGAGGTACCACGGCCGAGTTCGAGGATCGTAGGTGTCGACGAGGTCAACCTGTTCGTTGGCTACCTCACCATCGGCATCGAGGTATTCCAGTGTCGTGGTTCGATCGACCGAATCGACGGTGATGGTCTTGACACGGATGCCAGCTTCGGTTTCACGCACATCAAAGAAGCTGCCATCGGGAGTTCCGATGAAAACGCCCGAGAGCTGCGGTGTTCTGGCAATGGCCGCGGTAAAAGTGCTCCTGAACTCCGAGGGCGCGATACCCGGATTCGAACTCAGGGTGGCGGCAAGTGCGACGATCGCTTCCACAGGTTCGATATGGGTGCGGATCCGCTCGGTCGATTCGGACGCGGCAGCTTCCAGCAGCGCATCGGTGTGGTTTGCCTGGGCGGTCCCCGTGATCTGGCCCGAGACCAGAAAGAGCGCGAGGACGGTGATCAGCTGAGCCGCCAGAAGACTGGCTAGTACGGTGGCGCGGAACCTCGATCTCACAAACTGGTGTCGGCCGTTCATCGGCCGCGGTTGAGGATTCTCTCAGCCGGGCCCGATCGCCATTGTCCTAAAGGAGCTCATCCAGCGGGGGAATCGGTTACATCAACTTCATGTCCGGGGATGACGGCCACCGTGTTGCAGACAACTACGGGTCAACTACAACCGGCTCGCCTCAGTGAAGGCCACGTACGACCCCGAAAACCTCTTTCACATCAACCAGAACATCGTGCCGGCGGGAGCCGGGTAGGAGCCCCGCCCTGGTCACCTAACGCGACCGAAGCGATGCGTGCACGGCTTCTTCGAACATGGCCCGTTCCGAGGGCGTCCACGATCCTGTCGACGCCGTGGCGGAAACGTCGCTGATCGTGGATCGGATCGGGGCGACGGGGCCGGGAAGGTTCCTGCGCTCCACCTCGTCCAGTAGATAGCCAAGCGTGCGCAGGATCGTGATCATGACCTCCGGTTCGGTGGTGGCGTAGCGGCGAACTGGGTCGATGGCGATCCGAAGGAAATCGTCGTACTTCGGTTCCCGGCGCACCAGCGTCTTGGAGCCGTCCCGCCGGACCGATCCCTCCATCTCGTTCTCCCACAACACCCGAAGAACATCGCCGATGTGCACCATCACATCCATGGCGGTTCGGGGATCGTTTACCCCAGGCGACAGCGCTCGCGCCGCAATGTCGGTGAGCTGGGTCAACCCGAAGCCGACATCCTGCTGCATCGTCCTGGACTCGCCGATGGCGAAGGCCTGGGGTAGCTCGTTCCAGCATGGATCATCGTCGGCGGGAGGTGGGGAGACCCACAGGAGGGGCGAGTGGGCTAGGACGAAACCGCCCAGAACCGGCACCACCCGGCCGACCGAATCTTCCGGTAACGCTTTCATGAGGAGGTCGCTGTCGATCTGTTGGATCCAGCCGGACCTGTCCGCCTCGACCGCCACCGCGTTCTCGGGGATCCCGGTCCGCTCGCCCTCGTCGTCCTCGACGGGTCGCATTGCGGTCCTGATCGGCTTGGTCATCGTGCGACGAGCCACCGCGGTGGTGATCACGCTGATGGTCTCGGTGGTCAGGCGTTGAGCTACCGAACTCACCTGGAGGCTGTGAGTGACGTGATCGACTGAGCGCACCACTGCGACCAGCGAGGCCAGGCCCAACACAAGACCCACCAGCACGGTGGTATGGGGAACGATCTCGACCGAACCCTCCAGGCTCCGAGCCGACCGGAGTCCGAGCAGACAAAAGAAGGTAGTGCCCAGCGACAGCCCGATCGTGTGCTGCAGCACCGAGTTGCCCAGCCAGCGGCGTGACGAGCGAGGCGAGTACTGTGAACTGGCGAGTTGCACCGCCACAAGCGTGATCGACATCAGCAGCGTGATCGCTGCGATCAGGCCGCCGGCGATGGCGGCGAGCACGGCCCGGGAACTCGGGACCGTCGTCGTGAGGAAGTCCGGGAGTTCATCGCTGGCCAGCTCCCGATCGATCACCAATGTGATCTGGGCAGCGATCACCGACCCGGCCACGTACAGCAACGGAACAAAGAGGAGCCGATGACGGATCTCGTCGGCGAGCTGACGAACTCGAACAACGTTCAGATTGGATTCCAACCACGACACCGCACAATCCTTCCAGGCAGAAGTCCAGTCCACACGGCATTCCCGCATCGTGCACCCTCGCCGTCGGGATCGGCTCTGGTACAACTACGTCCAGCTCGTCCATTTGAGCCGCGGTGGTGGGGGAGTGTGAAGTTGCGAGACTGGCGGGTGTCGGGACAGACGAAACCGCCGAACTGCTTCTGGCTACTCTGACTCTCGAGTAAGTACAGCGACAAGGAAATCCATCGTGAGCTACCGACGATTGCTATTCGGCTTTGTTGTTACCGGCTTGATCCTGCTGACTGGATCCCCAGGGTTGACTCACACGGGCTTCGAGTCGTCGTCTCCTGCCGATGGGGAAATCGTCGACCAACCAGTTGCGGAGATCTCGTTGACCTTTTCTGGGGAGTCGAGCCCGACCGGCGACGGGTTCGTCGTCCTCGATCCCCAGGGAATCGTTCGTGTCCCTGATTCGGTCACCACAACCGACAATCGCACCTGGACGATCGGATTCGATGACCCTGTGGCCGGAGGTGCGGTGGGCGTGCGCTGGAATGTCGTTGCGCCCGATGCCCACCCGATCGAAGGCAGCTTCAGCTTCACCGTCTCAGCACCAGTACCCACCACGACGGTAACCACAGCGCCAACGACCACCACAGCTCCGCCAGCGACCACGGCGCCGCCTGCAATGGCGGGTGCCGCTCTGTCCTCACGTGTCCCGGCGAAATCAGAGGTCGATACCGAACCAATCGCCGAGACCGCTGCTTTGGCGGGGCCCGTCGACCTCGACGAATTCCTCGACACCGAGAGCATGGATGTGGCGGGGTCATCTCTACTCGGTGGCGTGGCCCGGATCGTTGGTCTGCTTGGCGTCGTAGGTGCAGTCGGAGGGTTGGTGTTCGTGGCCGGGGTCCTGCGCGGCGATCGCAGCGAGATCCAAGCCGTGCTGTCGTGGGTTCGCCTGGCTGGTGGCATGGTCGTCGTCGGTGCTGTCGCCCAGGCGGCGGCGAAGACCGCAATGCTGTCCGGTGGCTGGTCTGGAGTGTGGTCGGGGTCGGCCATTGGTAACGCATTGTGGTCATCGTTCGGCGCAGCGGTCGGCCTCCGGCTGGTCGGCGGGGCACTGATCGCTTCGGCGGCCAGGCTCAGGACGCCGGCTGCAACTGTTGCGGGAGGCTCCGTGGTGGCGGTCAAGCAGCTTGCGCACGCCGGGACTGGGCCACATGTCCCATCGGGCCACGCAGACGCTGGGGCCGGCGACGGTGTCGGGTTCATTGACGATGGCGACCGAGCCTGGCGGACGGGATCGAGTCCGGCTGTGATGGTCGGGATTGCGTTTCTGGTGTTGTCGTTCGTGTTCGACGGCCACACAGTGTCCGAAGGGCCCCGCTGGCTACACGCGGTGGTGAACCCGGTCCACGTCGCAGCCGGCGCAACGTGGGCAGGAGGCGTGGTCATGTTGGCGTCGGTGATCGGGCGCAGGAGTAGACGCGGTGCCGAGTCCGGGGCGGGGCAGCTCGCCGCCCGTTTTTCTGTTGTTGCTGCGGTTGCCCTTGTTGCCGTCGCTGCCGCAGGGATTGCTCTCGCTGTCATCATTCTCGACACGGTCTCTCAGATCTGGTCCACACCCTGGGGTCGTCTTCTGGCCTTCAAAGTTGTGCTCGTGGTTATGGCTGCCGCCGCGGGCGGATACAACCATCGAGTCATGGTCCCCGAGCTCGAACGGGGTCCGAAGGATCAGAAAGCTCACCCACCGATTCAGAACGATTGTGACCTTCGAGGCGATCGTTCTGGTTGCGATCACGGTGGTTACTGCGATGTTGATCGGCGCATCGACGGCCTGAGTCGTTCAGCTGCGACCATTTGAGCCGCGGTGGTGGGGGAGTGTGAAGCCTGCGAGACTGGCGGGGTGTCGGGCGTAGAGGATTCGAAAACCAATGATTCGAAACCGATTGTGAAGAACATCGCGGGCAAGCCGCAGTACGGGGCAACCACGCTGGCGTCGGATCCTGCAACGTCGGTGTTGGCCTACACGGTGGGCCAGTTGCTGCACGGTGTCACCGGCCGACGCGCAACAACTGTCCGAACCGGCAAGGATCCTGTCGAGGCCGTTGCCGACGAATGGGAACGGGTTCTGAGCCTCCATCGGGTTGACTTCCCTGCATTCACCGGCCCGGTGCTTCCGCCCGCCAGTCCGCTGCCTGACTTCGAGGAGTTGGTGCAGGAAGACCTGCTGCACCGGCGGGTCGCGACCAGTCGGATACGGGGTGTGAAGGATGGGGACCGGCAGATCTCGGAGACCGCGGCCGCAGTGAAGCTTGAAACACTGAGGGTGGACGCTGAATATTCGGCGCTTTCTCAGCGGTCGATGCTCGAAGACATCTGGCAACGTTTGGTGGACAACGAGCCTGACGTGGTCGCCGGTGTGCTGGCCATGGCGTTCAGGGACGACGAACTGGCTACCCGTCCGCTCGAGGTGTCGGGTGACTGCGTGGTACTGGAACTGATCGCTCCCTCGTTGGATCGTGCGATCCCCAAAAAGAAGCCGGGCACCAATCGCAAGGGTGCACCCACCGTGGTTCGGGCGTCGGGCACCGATCGCCGGGACGCCTATCGCCAGTACGTGCTGGGTGCTGCGTTGCTGGCTGCCAGGGAGGTGGTGGCGGTCGCCCCTGGAATTGAGTTCGTGGATGTCTCGGTGCTGACGATGGAGTCGAAAGCCGCAGCGGTGGCCGGTGGGACTCCGAAGGGTCTGGCTCGGTTCTTCATGACCCGGTCGAGTGTTGCCAACGCCAACTTGTCACTTCCTGCCGATGAGGTGGTCCTGTCTTGCGCCCACGCCAGCCGAATCTCGCTCGGGCGGCAGGGTGGTTTGAAGCCGGTGGATCTGGAGTACGAGAAGAAGGACAAGCGTGCGCTCTCGGCCCTGCTCGATTCTGATGCATCCGATCAGCGCATTCGGGTTCGACTGGTCCGAATGACTACGGAAGGGTTCTCGAAGTCGAGCGACATCGCCACGGTGCGGCTGAAACGCGTCACCGCTAGAAGTTCAGCGGTCGTCGTATCGGTCCGCCAACGGGTGTCACGCACCAACGACGAGTAGTCCGAAACGTCACGCAACTCTGAACTCGTGGGCGTAGTCGCCCGACACCAGGGGCGTCGTCTTGACGAGATCGAGGCCGGCACGGCGCCCGAGCTCGGCGAACTGGTCGGTCGAACGTTCTTGGCCGCCGTTCGTGAGCGCTGCCATCAACACGTCGGCGCGAATCGCGATGTCGTCGCGGGGCACGATGGTGCGGTTGCTGTCGACGACGATGATCCTCGATCCGGGAGATGTTGCGGCGACCGTCTTGGTGAGAAGTTGTGCGCAGGAGTCGTCGTCCCAGTCGTGCAGCACGTTGACGAGCAGATAAACATCGAAGCCCGACGGCACCTCGACGAAGGCGTCGCCGCCCACGGCTTCGAGGCGCGGGTGCTCGACTGCCCGTGCGATCACTGTTGGAAGGTCGAACACCACGGCGCGCCAATCTGCGTGCCGATCGAGCAGGACTCGAGCGAGTTCGCCTGTCCCGCCTCCGACATCGCACAAGCTCGTGGCACGATCCCAATCGATCGCCGCATCGAGCGTGAGAGCGTGCATACGCGCGCCTGCCGCCATCGCTTCGTCGAACGTCGACCACCGATCAGGATGCCCTTCCATCCACTCGAAGAACGGTTCGCCGTTGGCCACAGCGAAGCCGTCGCCATCGTCTCGGCAATCCAGAGCAGCCACCGCCTTCACGATCTCATCACCCGCTACGAAGTCGACCCAGTGGCGCCAGCCCGCAGGATGTTCCGCGCGTAGGAACTCAGTGACGGCGTTTGGCCGTACAAGCCCACGACGGTCGATTCGGAGCCAGCCTCTGGCGGCGGCAAATCGGACCAGTCGTTCGAGTCGCCCAGGGTCGACATCGAGGAGGTCAGCAAGGTCCGCTGCCGTCATCTTCGACGTAAGTGCCTCTGGAACGCCGGCTTCGCATATTTCGACCAGAACCCGATGGTCGAGCAAGCTCAAGGCCGCTTCGAGGATTTGGACCGGCGGTGGGGCCATGGAGCGATGAATCCGACCGAGAACCGAGCGTACGCGGGTCCCGGCCTCGGACACGAACGCTGGCGGCAGTACCGGCACACCAAGTGTGGTCTTGGGATCTACGGGGTGCATTGTCACCTCCTGGACGGCACCATCCACCCTAGATCGAATCATGAGTGGCCCGAAGTGGCACTACCGTTTTGCCATTCAAAGCGATCTGTGAGACCGAAGCCGCCTGTGCCAAGCTTGCGCGGTAGGGCATGCGGCGATCCGAGCACTCCATGAGGTTCTCCTGCACCCGAGCCAGTTTGTCACCGCGTACAGTATCGCCAGGGGTGCTTTGATGACGATGACCAGAACGCTCGCACGCCAGTTACGGGAGGAGCGGTGCAAGGACGGTGGGCGCGACCGCGTCGAGATCGCTGGCGCGCCCTGCACACTGGACAATCAGCCCACTCGCCGGATCTCGACGTGACTCGGCCAGAAATCGTGGTCACCTGGCCGTCTTTCGATCTGGACGGTGACGGCACAGGTCGCCGACTGACCGATGCCGGATGCGACGTTCGCCTCGAGCCGCGGCTGGGCCCCCGTGGCGCTGAGGAGGTTTCCAGAATCATCGCAGGTGCCGTCGGGGTGATCGCCAGCACAGATCCGTTTGATCACAGCGTGTTCGCACGCTGCCCAAACTTGCGAGTGATCGCCCGCACCGGCGTCGGTGTCGATGCGATCGATCTCGGCGCCGCCAGCAGCGCAGGCGTCGTCGTCGCCACCACGCCGGGGGCGAACGAGGAAACCGTCGCCGACCATACGCTCGCCCTCATGTTGACTCTGGTGCGGCGGATGGCCGAACACGACGCGTCGGTGCGCGCCGGGAAGTGGGAACGGGCGGGGGAGCTCACTCCCGGTGACATGTGCGGCGCGACTGTAGGACTCATCGGGTCAGGCGTGATCGGCAGCGCAGTGGCGAGGCGGATTCGAGCGTTCGGATCACGGCTGCTGATCGCCGACCCGGCGCTCACCGCGGTCGAGGGGGGCGAAATCGTCGACCTCGACACCCTGCTGCGCGAGTCCGACGTCGTGTCGATCCACGTTCCAATCCTCGCTGCGACGCGAGGAATGATCGGCACCGATCAGCTCGCCGTCATGAAGCCCAACGCCATCCTCATCAACGCATCGCGCGGGGGCATCATCGATGAGGCGGCGCTCGTCCACGGGCTGCGATCGGGAACAATCGCCGCTGCTGGTCTCGATGTCTTCGAGCGGGAGCCACCGGTCAACTCAGAACTGCTCGGCCTCCCGAACGTGATCCTGAGCCCTCACATCGGCGGACTGAGCACACGGGCGATCGACGAAATGTGCCGCCGAGCCACCGATAGCGTGCTGACTGTGCTCGATGGTCGTATCCCCGCCGACGCCGTCAACGGCGATCAACTCATGCCACGGCAGAGTCATGACTCCTGACCGTTCGATCGGTGACACCGGCGTCACCGCCGCGCCCCTGGCGTTCGGAACCTCGGCCCTGGGCAGCATGCCCGATACCTACGGCTATGAGGTAGATGAGGAGCGGGCGCGGGCAACGATACGGGCCATCTTCGACGGCCCGGCGAATGTCATCGACAGCTCTCGCACCTACGGGTTCGGTCGCAGCGAGAGGCGGATCGGCGAGGTCATCGCCGAATTGGGCGGTGTACCCGAGGAGTTCGTGGTCTCGACCAAGCTCGATCGCGATCTCGACACGGGAAGGTTCGACGCCGATCAGGCCCGCCGGTCGCTCGAAGAGAGCCTCCGGGCGTTGTCGCTGGACCGGGTCGACGTTCTTTTCCTCCACGACCCCGAATACGCAACCGATCTCGACGAGGTGTCGGGCTCCGGTGGATCCATGGACGCGTTGTTCCAGATGCAAGCTGACGGGCTCGCCGACGCGGTCGGTCTGGCGATGGGGCGGATCGACCTGATGACTTCGCTCGTGGGGGAGTATCCCTTCGATGTGATCCTCAACCACAACCGGTACACGCTGCTCAATCGCAGTGCTGACGAGCTGTATTCGTTTGCGCACAACAATGGCATGGCTGTCTGGAATGCGGCACCCTACGCCGGCGGTGTTCTCGCCAAGGGCACGTCGGCGGTGTCGCGCCTCACCTACCAACCGGCCGACGACGAGGCGCTGGCACCGGTCCGCACGATCGAGCAGATCTGTGCCGAGTTCGGGGTGCCTCCCGGTGCGGCTGCACTCCAGTTCTCGATGCGCGATCCGAGAATCTCCACCACGGTGGTCGGCGTGTCCCGCCCAGAGCGGGTGGCCACCACAATCGAATGGGCCGAGTTCGAGGTCCCCGACGACCTCTGGTCCGCGCTCTCCCAGCTCGACTACGACGTCGGCGACCCCGAGGCCAACCGCGACTACAAGCCGGGCTGAGCGGCAGGTTCGAGGAAACGGGCGGCCTCAGTTGGACGGTGGCGTGATCACGGGCACTTTGTCGAATGCCTGCCCCAGCGCCTCGGGCCCAAGCGCCATGTAACCACCGTCGACGGCGATCGCAGCGCCGGTGATGAACGAGGAACGATCCGAGCACAGGAAGACCACCGGATCGCCGACCTCGTCCGGGTCGGCCAACCGGCCGAGCGCCTGAAACTCCGCCGCGAACTCGTCGGCGCGCTCTCGCGACCCGTAGCGCCGCTCGATATTGCGGCTCCACGTCCAGCCGAGCGAGATGTGATTGACCCGGATGCGGTCGGGGGCGAGCTCCTGGGAAAGATTCCGGGTGAGGCCGAGCAACGCCGACTTGGTGGTCGGATACACAAGTCGGTTGGGCTGTGAGCGATGCCCCGAGATCGATCCGATGATCACGACCGACCCACCACCCCGCTGGCGCATGTGGGGAACCGACTTCTGGATCAGCAATGAGGCACTCACGACATTGACGTCGAAGGCGCGAAGCCATTGTTCGCGGGTCGTCTCCAGCATGACGCAGTCGAAGATCGCAGCGCCCGAGACCACAAAGTCGAGGCCGCCGAATTCGTCGATCGCCGTCGACACGATCCGATCAAGGTCTTGATCGACGGTGATATCGGCGCCGACGATTCGGGCCGCGTCCCCAGCGGCTCGGCGACCTCGGCCAGGTTGTCGAGATTGCGCCCCGCCATCACCACGCTGGCACCGGCCTCCACGAGTTTGTGTCCGATGGCGCCTCCGAGCAACGACCCGGCACCGGTGACCAGCGCCACCTTTCCGTCGAGTTCACCCATGATCAGAGTCCATCCCGCTGGTGTTTCACTTCGGCCTCCCAGCACCGCGAGCCGAGATCACATCGGCCCGCTGACTGACCTGGGGTACGCCAACATCCCACCACGTGCCGCCACCAACCCAGCTGTACTCCGACACGTTCATCACGATGACGTAGGAGCTGGCGGAGGCTTTGGCACGGGCAAACGCATCGGGCAGGTCTGCGATCGACTCGACGAGTTCGGCCGTGGCACCCAACGCTTCAGCGTGTTTCACGAAGTCGACCCGCTTCAACTCGGTATGACGGGTGGTGCGCAACAGATTGTTGAACTCCGCCCCGCCCTGTGCGGTCTGAAGCCGGTTGATCACGGCGAAACCACCGTTGTCGAGCACCATGTAGATGACTTTGTGGCCGGTGAGGACCGACGCGTAGATGTCGCTGTTCATCATCAGGTACGAGCCGTCGCCGACCCAGGCGATCACATCGCGATCAGGCAATGCCATCTTCGCCCCGAGAGCACCCGAGATCTCATAGCCCATACAGGAGAACCCGAACTCGGCGTCGAAGCTCCCGACCTGTTTCGTACGCCAGCCGGCAAGGAGTTCGCCGGGCAAACCACCAGCGGCCGAGACTTGATAGTCACTCGGATCGCAGATCTCGTTGATGACTTGGATCACCTCGTTGTACGCAGGAGGGTCCTGTGCCCTGCTCGGATCCTTGAACGTGTCGAGGTGGCGATACCAGTCGGCCATGTGTTGCTGCGCGAACTTCAGCCAGTCGCCAGGTGCCGTGTAGCTGCCGATGGCCTCATCGAGCTGATCGAGTGCAACCTGAGCGTCGCCGATCACGGCGGTGGAGTGTTGTTTGGTCGCATCCCAGCGAGCGGTATTGATCGACACGAAACGACAGTTCGGGTTCTTGAAGAGCGCCCAGGAGCCGGTGGTGAAATCCTGCAGCCTGGTTCCCACGGCGATCACCACATCCGCCTCCTCGGCAACGGCGTTGGCGGCTGCGTCGCCACTGACGCCGATGGCGCCGGCGTGGTTGGGGTGGTCGGCGACCAGGGTCGCTTTCCCGGCCACGGTTTCGACGACCGGAATGCCGCGTTGCTCGGCGAAGCGGGTGAGCCGTTCGACCGCGCCGGAGTAGTGGACGCCGCCTCCAGAGATGATCAGTGGTTTGGTGGCCTCGCCCAGCACAAGAGCAGCGGCCTCGATGTCGCGAGGGTCGGGGGCAGGCCGACGGATGTAGTGGACCCGGGTGTCGAAGAACGAGAGCGGGTAGTCGTAGGCCTCGGCCTGGATGTCCTGGGGTAGTGCGATGAACACGGGGCCGCAGTCGGAGGGATCGAGCATGACCGCCAACGCCTGAGGGAGCGACCGAATGATCTGCTCGGGCCGGGTGATTCGGTCCCAGTAACGCGTGACCGGTTTGAACGTGTCGCACACCGTCTCGGTGGGGTTGTGGAACTGCTCAACCTGCTGCAACACCGGATCTACCTTGCGATGCTGGAAGGTGTCACCGCTGATCAATAGGACGGGCAGCCGGTTGGCGTGGGCGACCCCGGCCGCAGTGACCATGTTCGTGCTGCCGGGCCCGATCGACGATGCCGCGACCATGAACCGGCGGCGCCGCATCGCCTTCGCATATCCGACCGCGGCGAGTGCCATGCCCTGCTCGTTGTGCCCCCGCCAGGTCGGCAGCTCGTCCTGTTCGCGTTCCAGCGCATGGCCGAGGCAGGTCACGTTGCCATGACCGAAGATCCCGAACACACCTGCGAAGAGTGAAACCTCCTCGCCGTCGATGACGGTTCGCTGGTTCTTCAACCACCGGACTATGGCCTGCGCCGTCGTGTGCCGAACTGTTTCCATGATGGCCCCCTGTTGCGCCGTATCTGACCTCGACCGGGTTGATCTTAGGCGTCTAGTATCATCTGGCGCTGCCGATCGGTGGCTGTACTATCGGTCGGCCGTGGCTGCAGGCGATTGCAGGGCAACAGGGGAACCAGTAATGACGGATATCATGACGCGACTTGCAGCGGCGCCGATCAGCTGGGGGGTTGATGGCTCGCCGGGTTGGGGCCATCTCATGAGCGTGGAGCGAGTCATGGGGGAGATGCGCGACTGCGGACTCGCTGCCACCGAGCTCGGCCCCGACGGATGGTTGCCGTCCGACCCCGACGAGTTGGTCGAGTTCCTGCACGGATACGAACTCGATCTGGTCGGCGGGTTCGTACCGGTGGTGCTTTATCAAGACGAGGGCTTCGACGAGCAACTCGCGTATGTCGATCGTGCCTGTAAGCAGCTCGCTCGCGGCGGCTCCAAGATGATCATGCTCGCTCCCGACTCACACCATGCCGGCTATGACAACCCGATCGCGCTCGACGACGATCAGTGGGGGCTTCTACTCACCCGACTCGATCGCGGTCGTTGAGGTCGCGTCGTCGTATGGCCTTCTCACCGCACTCCACCCGCACTGGGGCATGGCGGTTCTCGACCCCGCCCAGATCGAGCGGGTGCTCGAGTCGACCACGGTGGGCTTGTGCCTCGACACCGGCCACGTGTACCTGGGTGGTGGCGATCCGGTGAAGATCGCCGAGCAAGCGGGCGATCGTGTCTTTCACGTCCATCTGAAGGATGTCGATGGCCAACTGGCCTCACAGGTGATGTCCGGTCAAACGCCGTTTCGGCAGGCAACGTTGGCCGGAATGTTCGTCCGGATCGGAACCGGAGCGGTGGACATCGCCGGCGTGGTCCGCTACCTGGAGGGGGCCGGTTACCAGGGCCGGTATGCGCTCGAGCAGGACTGCGCCCTCGATGGGGAGCCCGCTCCCGGCGAGGGTCCGATCGTCGATGCCATCGCCAGTGTCGACTACCTCCGGCAACTCGCGGCCGAGTTGTGAACCATGGTCCAGCATCGGTGTAGTGATGCCGACGTGGAGATCGTGCTCCCGAGTCGAGCCCGTCTCGGCGAAAGCCCGGTCTGGTGCCCGCGTAGTGATCGGTTGTATTGGATCGACATCGATGGCCGTGCGCTGCACCGAACCGACGTTTCGAATGGGCGTGACGATGTTACTGACTTCGACGTCCGGCCCGGTTCGATCGCGCTGAGGGAGGATGTCGACCACCTGCTCGTCGCTGCCGAGCACAGCCTGTTCGATCTCGACCTGACAACAGGGTTGCTCCAGGATTTGGTACGGCTCGAGAGCGCGAGCTCACCGACTCGGATGAATGACGGGCGATGCGACCCGGCCGGTCGTTTCTGGGTCGGCTCCATGGATGACCCTGGGGACAGCGGCAAAAACGCCGCCCAGCTCCACTGCATTGGGGCCGACCTGTCGGTGACGGCGATGGAGCACCGAGTCGGTGTGTCCAATTCGCTCGCGTTCGATGCCGCCAGCAACACGATGTACTGGGCCGACACTCGGCAGGGTGTGATCTGGGCCTATGACTACGACGTCGATGCCGGTTCGAGATCGAATCAGCGCATCCTGATCGACTTCGAAGGCAACCTTCCCGGCGCACCCGACGGTGCGTGCGTCGACGCCGAAGGCTGTCTGTGGGTGGCGTGTGTCTACGGCTGGAGTGTGGCTCGAATCTCACCCCGAGGCACCGTGGACTGCGTTCTCGAGCTCCCGGTCGAAAAGCCCTCCATGCCGGCCTTCGGAGGACGAGGGCTCGACACGATGTATGTGACGTCCATCAGCACGGGCGGGTCACGGCCCGCGGCCCCAGACCAGCCACTTGCCGGCGCACTTCTCGCCATCGACGTTGGTGTGAGTGGCCTCCCCGAGCCGGCCTTCGCAGGCTGATCGTCGAGATCGACGTTTCGACGGGCACGCTTTTGTGACACTGGCTGTCGCTGTCGCTGTGCCAAGCGCCGCTTGGCTCGTTCGGCGTTGGGGTGGCCAACGGCTAGCACTTCGACCCGATCAGGCCGCATTGATTGGGAATGGGCTTTCACGATGGCAGCGGCTTCGGCCCCGTTGTTGCCGAGGTTGACGTTCATCGTTGCGTAAGGCACTTCGAGGCGGTGGTCGTGGAAAGCCTTGGCGATGACCTCATAGAGGTCGTTTTCTGCGGTGGGGGAGTCCGAGCTCCACGCTCGGAGCGCGAGGGTGACGGTGGAGGGCTCGAGAGCGACGACTGCGCAGCTCTCGACAGTCTCGATTCCGGGGTGGGAGGTTGCTGCATCGACGAGGATCTGGCGTGCCGCTGCCAGGTCGGTCGAGTAGGCGATGTTGGCGATGCTGCCCGGCGTTGGTTTGTGCCACAGTTCAGTCGGCGTCGTCGGATTGCCTTCCAGTTTGTGGCATCTGGGATGCCTTGCCTAGAGTCTTGTGATAACCGTCACACCCAGTTTCGGGATCAAACAACTGAGCGTGGTCGTCCGGCCAGCGGAACGATCGCCACAAGGGGAGGGAGCGTCATGAGACGCTTATTGATACTGCTAACACTTCTGACAGCTTTTCGCTGTTGTTGCTGCCTCATGTGGCAGCGATGCAGAAACGGTGGAGGCGGCGTCAGACGACTCCACCACTGAGCCCACCGATCCGCCCGAGACCACAGCCGCCGGCGACGACAGCATGTCCGATGACGCGATGGTCGACGAGAACGCGATCGTGGGGACCATCAAGATCGGAGCTGCGCTGAGCGAGACCGGCAAGTACTCGGTGGAAGGCAAGGACTCCCGCCAGGGCTACGACACGTGGGCCAAGTGGGTCAACGAGGACTACGGCGGGATCAAACTGCCCGATGGCCGCTACGAAGTTGAGGTCGTGTACTACGACGACGAGTCCGACGCGGAAACAGCATCCAACCTGACTCAGAAACTCATCGACGAGGACGAGGTCCAGTTCCTCCTCGGCCCGTACTCCAGTGGTCTGACGACTGGCGCGAGCGCCATCGCCGAAGCGAACGGCTTGATCATGATCGAGGGCAACGGAACCTCGAACTCACTGTTCGAACGCGGTTTCGAGAACCTGTTCCTGGTGGCGACCGTGGCCAGCGACTACACGAAGTCGGGTATCGAAGCGTTCGCAGAGCAGGGTGCAACGACAGCTGTCGTTGCCTACGAGGACACATCATTCCCGACCGCAGTGGCCAACGGCGCAATCGAGCACCTGGAGTCAAACGGAATCGAAGTCCTCGCTGTCGAAACGTACCCGGCGAATCCATCCGACTTGACTCCGATCATCTCCAAGTTCCGGGATCTCGAGCCAGACGTGTTTGTTGGTGGAGGTCACTACATCGACGCAGTTCTCTTCATCAATGCGGCGAACGAGACCGGCTTCGATCCCGACGGCATGCTGATCACGGTTGGCCCGTCCAACCCCAAGCTGATCGAAGAACTAGGCGACGATGTGTACGGCGTGCTCGGCCCAACCCAGTGGGAAGCGACGATGGCGTACGAGGGCCAGTGGTTCGGCTCGGCCGCGGATTACGCCGAGCGCTACCAGGGCTACTGGGGTGAACCCCCCGTGTACCAGTCCGCAAGCGCTACAGCCTCTGCACTGGCATTGCACATCGCCATCGAAACGGCGGGTTCGACAGATACCGATGCGGTCCGGACTGCGCTGAGCGAAATGGACGCGCAAACGTTCTACGGTCCGATCAGTTTCGACGAAGCCGGTGTCAACCGGGCCAAACCGATGGGGACCGTCCAAGTCCAGGACGGGACCATCAACGTCGTCGCACCGTCGGCAGCCGCGGTTGCTGATTTCACCTATCCACGAGGCTGAGTCACAACAGAAGCGTCGACCGCGACGCACGGCCTGCCGGAACACCGCTCCGGCAGGCCGTCCGTCGGATACTCGACGTATTGGAACAAGGAAGCAGGTAGAAAACCAGTGGCAACGTTTCTACAAGCCCTGATCAACGGCATCGCTCTGGGCGGCCAGTACACACTTCTGGTCCTCGGGTTCTCGATCATCTGGGGGGTGATGGGAGTCATCAACTTCGCTCATGGCGAATTCGTGATGCTGGGGGGCTACATGGCATGGTTTGCCAGCAAAGAGTGGGGTGTCGAACCGCTCTACAGCGCGCTGCCGATCTTCCTGATCATGTTCGTTGTTGGCTTCATGCTCCAGAAGGTTCTTGTCAACCGGGTTATCGACAGGGCCCATCTGGTGTCGCTGCTGGTGATGTTTGCCGTTTCGATCGCAATCGCCAATGCCGTCAAACTGATCTTCACCGCAGACATCCGCAGAACCCAGACGAGGTTCGACAGCTTCTGGGCCGTCGGCGATGTCACAATCCCCCGTGCCCGCTCGATCGTGCTCGCCGCGGCCTTACTCATCTTGGTCGCCCTCTACGTGTTCCTACAGCGAACTCGGCTGGGCAAGAGCATTCGGGCCGCCGCTCAGAACCGGGAGGCGGCCAAGATCGTGGGGATCGACATCAAATGGGTCTACGCGGTCACCTTCGGGTTGTGCATCGGGATTACCGCGGTCGGAGGTGCGCTCACCGCTCCGGTCATCGGGTTCTCCCCGTTCATGGGACCCCCACTCACCCTCATTGCGTTCGTCATCACCGCCCTGTCCGGACTGGGATCCATCAAAGGAGCGCTGGGTGGGGCGATGGCGCTGGCCATCATCCAGAGCCTCATCACGGCATACGTCGACGGCTTCGGCACGAACCTCGCCACCATCGTCGCATTCGGGATGCTCGTCCTCATCCTGGTAACCAGGCCCCAAGGTCTCTTCGGAGGCCTCCGACCCGTCACCCCGCACTGAGGCCGGCCATGAGCTTCCTGCAATCGCGCAATGGTCGGATCCTCCTCGGCGCCGCCGCCACCGCCCTGGTCATCTACCTGTTCTTGCTCCCCACCTTCGAGGGAACCAAAGACTCGAGGCTTTTCACAATCACGTTGATGCTGACCAGCATCGGGTTGTCGATCAACTGGAACCTCACCGGGGGCTTCACCGGGTATGTCGACTTCGGGCATGCGGTCTGGTTCGGAATCGGGGCGTATGTGACAGCGATTCTGATGTCGCGCCAGTCCGACCTCATCCCGCAGGAATGGCCGCTGGTTCCCTCCTTGATCATCGGATCGCTGGCTGCCGGATTGGTGGCGAACCTCGTCGGTCGGCTCACGCTCCGGCTGTCCGGAGCCTATTTCTCAATCGCCATGTTGGGGTTCTTCGTCTTCATGCGTGAGCTCATCCGAATCGCGCGCCCTCTGACCAACGGCGGCACCGGCTTGACCATCCCCCCAGCCCGAAACGTGCCCCTCTGGTTCTACGTAGAACTCATCCTCGTGCTGGTCCTCCTGGCCTTCTCGTGGTGGCTCCGGCGAACCCAGTTCGGAGCCAGCCTGCTGGCGATCCGGGAAGACGAAACCGGCGCCGAAACCCGAGGGATCAACACAACCCGAAACAAGGTCTGGGTATTCACCTTCTCCGCGTTCTCAACCGGCCTGTTCGGATCGATGTGGGCTTACCAGAACACCGCTCTCGAACCCGACACCGCATTCGTGGAGGTCCGAACGATCGACGCCATCATGGGCACGATGCTGGGCGGTATCGGAACCGTGATCGGACCGGTGGTCGGCATGGGGCTGTTGTTCTGGCTCAGAGAGGTGGTGTGGGCGAACTTCCTCGACTACCACCTCATCGTCCAGGCGTTCATCCTGGGCTTCATCGTTCTTTACCTGCCGAGCGGGGTTGTGGGTCTGTTCACCAAAAGGGGGTTTCGATCATCGATCTTCTCACCCGCAACAAAGACCCCGAACGAGGTCGGACATCAGCATTCGACGGAATGGAAACGGCGTTGGACGACAGCGGAGAACTCCGCTCGGACAGCCTCGAGGATCAACCGGCAGAGTCCATCACTGAAGTGGTGAAGCCATGACCCCGGTGCTCCAGGCGACCGGCGTCGTGAAACGGTTCGGCGGCCTCAATGCCGTCGACCACGTTGACATCAGCATCGAGCCCGGCGAGATGGTTGGCCTCATCGGCCCGAACGGCAGCGGAAAGACAACGCTGTTCGACTGCCTCAGCCGGGTGCAATCTGTCAACGAAGGCCAGATCTGGTTGAACGGGAAGGAGATCACCAAACTCGCCCCTCACCGTGTGTGCCAACTCGGCCTGGCTCGCACGTTCCAACTCATTCGGGTCTACCGCGAGCTCACCGTCCTGGAAAACATGGAACTCAGCCTGCAATGGCGGGATATCAGCTTCATCGATCAGTTCCGAAAACCATCAACGGCCACCCGAGCCAAAGCGGACCAACTCATCGATCTTCTGCTGCTGAAACGCCTCCGAGACGAACGGGCCGGCTCCCTGTCGGGAGGTCAGCGCAGACTGCTGGAGCTCGGGATGGCGCTGATGTCCGATCCGAGCATCGTGCTACTCGACGAGGCCACCTCCGGCGTAAACCCAACACTGATCGAACAGATCATGGACAGAATTCGCCTGCTCAACAAGGAGCATGGAGTCGCATTTCTACTGGTCGAGCACAACATCCGGTTCGTCAGCGATCTGTGTGATCGGGTGGTGGTGCTGAACTACGGGGCGAAATTGGCAGAGGGAACACCGGAAGCGATCATGGAAAACGAAGACGTGATCGAGGCCTACTTCGGTGACGACGGGAGCGATTGACGATGGTGGAAACCATGACCGAGAGCGCCGGTGGCAGTCCCCGGCAGCAACCGCTTCTGGACGTGCAGGACATCTACGCCGGCTATGACCCCAAGCAGGACATTCTTCGAGGGGTCTCACTCCATGTCGACGAAGGCGAAGTGGTCTGCGTCATAGGGCCCAACGGAGCAGGCAAGTCGACAGTCTTCAAAGCGGTCTACGGGATGCTCCGCGTTCGTAAAGGCAAGGTGTTCTGCAGCGGTCGTGACATCACCAACATCGAACCCCGTGAAGCGCTTCAGGTAGCCGGCATTACGATCGTTCCCCAGCTCCGCAGCGTGTTCCCCCAGATGACCGTGCACGAGAACCTCGAGCTGGGCATGTACCTCAGCAAGGACCGACAACGAATTGAGGACCGCGTCCAATACGTCTATGACCTCTTTCCCGCGGCTGTCCGAACGCTCGAAGCAGGAAGCCGGCACGATGAGCGGTGGCGAGCAGCGAATGCTCGAGATCGGCCGCGCCCTCATGTGGGAACCACGGCTGGTGCTCATGGATGAACC
Organism: uncultured Acidimicrobiales bacterium; assembly: GCA_963751955.1. Taxonomy (GTDB): domain Bacteria; phylum Actinomycetota; class Acidimicrobiia; order Acidimicrobiales; family SZUA-35; genus JABDIY01. The sequence goes on from CAVVWM010000010.1 coordinate 78,472, forward strand.
ATCGGCCGGACTGGCGCCGATTATCACCAAGTCGATCTTTGCCGCGATCAAGAGGCTCAACCAAGAACTGGGGCTCACGGTCCTCATGATCGAACAAAACGCTCGACAAGGACTCCAGGCGAGCCACCGAGGCTATGTGATCGAGCTCGGCCGACGCACCTATGTCGGAACAGGAGACGAGTTGCTCGCCAACGACAACGTTCGGCGAGCGTTCCTCGGCGGGCGGTGAGCTCGTGCGAGCCGGAACGGTCAACCGGACCGTGTGCTGGCTCATCGGTTTGGTCCTCGTAGCGGCCGGGTGCTCCTCGGATCAGATTTCGCAGGACTACAAGCTGGCCGTGGTCGACCAGTTTGACGATGGAACGATCATGAATCGAGACCAGGCTCAGTGTGTGGCTGATGATCTCGCCGGCAAGATCGACTGGCGGGCACTCGAGTCGGGCGGCATTGAACCAGACGAGGTGTTCGGAGACGGACCGTTAGGCGATCGACTTTCATCCGACGAGATCGACGCGGTGGTGGCCGCGGTGGATACGTGCCGCAACGCTGGCACCGTCGTCCTCGCCGTATTCGAGGAACAAGGCCAAATGGGAGCGCAGCAGATCAGCTGTTTCGCCTCCCGACTGACCCAGCCCTCAGCACGGGATCTACTGCGTCTCATCATCTCAGATGATCAATCAACGTTCACCGGCAGCGAAGGCGAGATCCTCCTTGGGATCTGCGGTCGCGCAATCAACTAGCCGGGCAGAAGTCCTCGGACCCGCCGATGCTCGAGCTTGACGTCGATGTCCATGTGCGCTCGATCGACCACGCATCCTGCGGGTCATGATCCGGAAGAGGGTGGCACAAGCAGAGGCTGACCCATGATGAGCACTGGCCCGGACTGCTGCTGGTGCCAGAAGCCGTTGACCCGCTGGGAGGGCCTACGGCTTCAGCTCAAGCTTGATTCAGACGCCTAGCTCGTCTTGGTCAGCAGCTTGAATTCAGCTGATTCGGTGAAGGAGAGGATGACCGTGCCCGGCGGCGTTCCGCCCTCGAGTATGCCGTTCCAATAGGTGACACCACTCGCGTCACCCGGCGGCCCATCACGTTTTCGTAGATCAGATCTACGAAGCCGGGATCGTCGAGCTGGCCTCTCGAAATCGAGCGAACTGGGTTCTAAACAGTTGAATCGTGTGACCGAGAACAGCTCCGCTGCAGTCAAGTCGGTCCGCCAACGAATGTCTCGCCAGGACGGCTAGACGCTTCTACCGCCAGGTGATCTTGGAGACGGCGAGGGTCGAGCAGTAGAAGACGCTGCGATCGGGTCCGGGGGACAGGAACATGCCGTTGGCCAGCCGGGATCCGGTGTTGGCTCGCGAGAGGACCGCTCCGGTTCTGGCGTCGAGGACGACCAGGTCGTCGTAGCGTCTGAAGTCGTTGATCACCAGCTCGTTCGATTCGGCGTAGAAGAGTGGCTGCATCGTCGGGCGGATGTCGATTCGCCAGACGGTTTCGAGGGTCGAATCGTCGAGCCCGGCCATCCCACCGTTGATCGAATCCCAGCACACCACCATCCCAAGCTCGGCCAGGTGAATCGGCGGGGCGATGATCCCGCCTCCGGCCGAATCGAACGGGGCTGCTTCGGCGATTTCGCCGTCGTCGAGACCTACTTTGAGGAGACGCTGGTAACCGGGCCAGGGCGCTGGGTTCTGCCAGCTGAGCCGGCCCTCGGCCCTGGTGGTGAGCCGGCCATTCGGGTGTTGGGCGAAAATGGTTCGGACGGCTTCGATGTCGCCGTTGTCCATGATCCATGCGTTGTCGCCCGACAGGCAGGAGTCCCATGCCATGCCCTGGGTGTCGTCCGGGCGGTACACCGTTTGCCAGTCTTGGTCGAGCACGAGCCGGTCGGCGTCGACCCGCAGCCGGAAGACGCGTCGTGAGCCGGGCACATAGATCAGTTCTCCATCGGGCGTCAGGTCGGCGGCGATTCGGCCCATGGACGCTTCTGGAAGTTCCAGGGGTGCATGCACCAGCTCGAGAGTTTCGGGATCGACGCGAGTGATGGTGGAGGGTCGGTCGTGCTCGAGCCGCAGATCCTTGGTGACCACGGTTCCATCGGCCAGGAACAGCAGGCCGTTGTGGGCTTGATCAACCGGCAGTCTCACTTCGTTCTCCACTCGACAGTCTGCGGACAGCTTGTGGAGGTAGGAACCGTTCACGTTGTAGAGCGAACCGTTGGCGTGGGCGGCGATAGCGCCGCACCACACATGGTCACCGCACGCCAATTCCCCGCTGTCGGCGATGGGGGTGAGCGTGTAGGGATCGATCTGCTGCACCCAACCAAAGGGCGGTTGGCCTTCGAATGCCGCCATCGTTCCCGCCAGATACCACTGGTCGGGCTCCCGGTTGATGATCATCACGTTCCAACGCATGTTGGTGTTGGTGACCACAATCGGGCTTGTTTCGTGGGCGTCGAGTCGGCCCGGTGCGTACTTCTGGCGACGGTTGCCTCCACATTCCACCGGCCACGGACTGTCCCAGTAGCCGGGATGCGGGGTGTTCATGTCTCGAGCGGTCACAGCTTCTCCTTCGCGCGTCGATAGTGACCCTATTACCAACGTTCAACTCGACGGTTAGCCTAAGGATGCGGTCACCGTCACGACCTTGCGCTTGCCAAGCTCGTGGTTTGCCACCACCGCGCTCTGAAACCCGAACCCGGGCAGCATGTCGGCGAATCGTTCGGCCTGATAGGCGGCCCAGCCGTGGCTGGCAAGCCCGTCGGCATCGGGCGGCGATTGCTTCTCGAGTGCGATGAACGTTCCCCCCGGTTTCAGTACGCGACTCACCTCGGCGAGGCCAGCATCGAGATCGGGCCAGTGGTGCACCGACGCCAGCGACCAGCACACCGAGTAGGTGTCGTCCGGTGTCGGGATGTCGTCACAACCCGCACGGACCCATTCGATCGATCCCGCAGGACGTCGGATCCGGGTGACAAGCTGGGCGAGGTTGAGCATCGGTTGAGCGGGATCCACTCCGGTCACAGCTGCGCCGGTGGCAGCTGCGATCCGAGCGGCAGTTCCGGGTCCACAGCCGATGTCGAGCACGTGATCGCTCTCCGACACTCCGGCCATTTCGGCTACGAGTCTGCCGTCGCCGCCACGACCTACAACCATGGTGAGCGCACACAGGTACCCGACGGGGCCACCGAACTTTGCGTTGTTGTCTCCGTGGTGGTTTGGGGGCAGCTGATCCATGACCTCAACCTAGGGCCGACCTCAGTGAGACCTCGATGACCTCAACAAGTCCGTCGAGAGCTTCGAAGTCTTTCGGGTCGCCGGTGTAGAGGGGTGGCTGAATGGTGAGAGCGATTGCCACGATCATCAGGTCGACCGCCTCGGCTCTTCGTGCCTTGTCCCGCCATGCGAGGCACCGTCCCTTCTTCTGATTTTCCTGTTCAGAGCGGCGGTCGTCGGTCGGTTACCTGACCTCGAACGTCTGCGCAAAGTGTGCCTGGTCCGGCCGGGAGGTGATGACGATAATCGCGTAGCGGGTATCGGCATCGAGCAGGAAGGTCTCCTCCAGGATGCGGGCCTCAGGGTCGTCCTCTGTTACCCAGAACACTTTGGTTCGGCCAATGTATTCCGGCTGACCCAGCGTGGTGGCTGTATCTGCCTCTATGTAGGCGTCGGTGATGGTCGGGTCCTTCACAACGCCGAGGATGAAGGCGAAGTTGGCTTCGTAGGCGCTGCCATCGAACACGAATGTGTGTTCGCCGGATTCAAAGGTTGCCGGGCCGTCGTATGTGACGGATTGGCCGTCGAAGGTGACAGTTGGTGTGCTGTCACCGGTCATGGTCACAAAGGCCAAGACTGCGATCGCGACGACAATGGCGGCGGCGACCAGCCACATCAAGCCGAAATTGCTTTTCTGATGGCCGGGCGTCGCCGGTGCGGTTTGGGTTTTCATTGATTGCTCCTTTCGCGGGCGGAACTCTTGTCGTTTCGATCGTTCACCGGTTGGACGCTGATGCACAGAGGACTAGGTAAGGACTTGGGCCGGGATCATCGGATCCGTATCCGGTGGATACGGTCACCGGACCGTAGAGGGTCAGCCCTCCCAGCGGCGACGGATGAGTTTGCAGTTGTTGTCGTGCGTCTGTCCCATGAGCCCAGACTCGGAGGACACACGTCAGCCCGGTTTGATCGCCGCGCCCTCGGTGAACCAGCACCACGGTTTGGGGCCGCTTGCATAACGCGACTCGACCCGTTCGATCTCGAACCCGGCTGCACGGACGAGTTCAGCCGGGTCGCGGGTGAGATGGCAGCCGTCGGCCAGTCGCTTCTGAAACGGCTCAAGTCGGCGTTGCCAGCCGGCGATCGACCCGTCCGGCGACAGACCATGTTCGAGGAAATGGAACCGACCACCGGGACCCAGCACCCGCCACACCTCGTCGAGCGCAACCTCGACCTCGGGGATCGTGCACAGTGTGAATGTCGAGAGTGCGCCATCACAGCTGGCATCGTCGAGGGGGATCGACTCGCCCCGCAGGGCGACGTGCTCAACATGCACGTGGGAGTCGGCGATCCGGTCTTCGGCCAGGCGTCGTGCAGTCGCCGCCGGCTCGACTGCGTAGACAAGCTGTACCTCAGGCGGGTAGGCCGGCATGTTGAGGCCCGACCCGAATCCCATCTCCACAACCGTGCCCGACAAACCGGCGGTCACCTGCTTGCGCCACCGTTGCAGCTCGCCAGTGCCGCACGCACGATCGACCAGACGCGGCAGCACATGCTCTCGGTACAGACCCATGGATCACCTCAGGTTTGGTCGGCTTCGGCGTGCAGCCTACGCGGCCTCTTCGGTCGGTCGGTCCATTTGCTTATTTAGGATCGGTCGGATTGGTCGATGGGTGGGTATGAGCTATCACGGAGACGCTCGGCTTGAGCGCGGGCCGGAACAGTTCATGTCGGCAGGGATCAGGCGAGACCTCCAACCATGACCGAAGGACCAACCACCGGTGCGTCGGAATCGATCGACCGGACCTGGCAGGCGTCACGGTTCTGGGCGCGTGCCGTAGGCGTCGGAGTTTTCATCGCCCCCTTTGCAGCAGCCTGGACCGTTGTGTGGGTTGTTGGCGACCTGTTCTTCCGGCCGGCCGGGAACGTGGGAATCGTCGTTTGGATCCTTCAGTCGGTTGCCGTGGCTTCGGTGGTCGCGGCGCTGGTCGAGCGGCTCGTGCGGCGTCTGCTGCCCCTTCAGGTTCTGCTCGGCATGTCGCTCACGTTTCCCGATCACGCTCCGTCTCGGTTCAAGGTTGCGCTGCGATCTGGAACGCTGAGGAAACTGAAGTCACGCCTCCCAGATATCTCCGATGGTGGCAAAGCCACGGTTCAGCAGGCAGCAGAGCATGCGGTTGAGCTGGTCACGATGTTGGGCAGACACGAGCGGTTGACACGAGGACACACCGAGCGGGTGAGGGCCTACAGCGATCTCATCGCGGTGGAGCTGGGACTATCCGAAGACGACAGGAACAAGCTCGCCTGGGCGGCGATGCTCCACGACATAGGAAAACTCGCGGTACCGGCTGAGATTCTCAACAAGGATTCGCGACCGGAAGACTCTGAGTGGGCGATCCTGGCGTCTCACCCATCTCAAGGGCTCGAGCTGTTGGCCCCCCTTCAGGGATGGCTGGGTGACTGGCTATTGGCGGCCTCGGAACACCACGAACGGTGGGACGGAGCCGGCTATCCGAGCGGTTTGGCGGGCACCGAAATCTCCCTCGCCGGGCGGATCGTCGCTGTTGCCGATGCCTACGACGTGATCACCTCACACCGTTCCTACAAGCAGCCGATGTCGATCGAAGCGGCACGCAGCGAACTGGTCGCCTGCGCCGGCAATCAGTTCGACCCGGCAATCGTGCGCGCTCTGCTGACCGCCTCCAAGAGCGATAGAACAACGATCGTCAGACTTGCTGGTCTGCTGGAACTCAGAACTGTCTCGCAGGCTCTCAGCTCCGTCTCTGCGGTACCCGCTGCCGTCGCGACCTCAGCAATAGCGCTAGCGGCTCTCCTGGGAGTTCCGTCCGCCGCACTTGATGAAACAGCGACCTCGGGTCCCTCTGAGGTCGCGTTCTTGGAGGGCGCAGGTGTGGAACTGCCCCAAGCTGGGCCGGCATCCTCGGCTGACTCCGCACTCGCGACGACATCCACGTCTTTGAGCTCGGAGCTCTCAGGGAACACCAGTACCACCACGCCGGATCAGATCACCGGCGCCACCGGAACAAACACGACGACCACGAACCCTGTGCCGACAGGCCCAGGCACCCAGACAGCAACGTCACCGACAACGACACCGGCAACGACTGCTCTCACAACGACACCGGCAACGACAGTTCCCACAACCGGCTCATCGATGCCCTCCTCCACCACCAACATCACAACCACAACCTCGGTGCCGCCAACCTCGACTTCTGCGACATCCACTACAACTTCTGTGCCTCCCACCGACGACTGTCAGCGCTTCCGCAACGGCGACCCTGACCTCGCCGGCGCAGACCTAGCTGGGTGCGATGCATCCGGCCTCGTCCTTTCCGGCATGAACCTTCAATCAGCAGATCTGACCGGCGCCGACCTTCGCACTACACAAATCAGTAGCTTCGATCTGACCGGCGCAATACTCCGCGACGCACTGCTCGATGGCGCCCAACTGGTCAGTGGTTCCGCCATCGGTATGAACGCCACCCGGCTGCAGGCTGGCGATGTCACGATCACCAACGTGGACCTTTCCAACTCGACATTGATGTTCAGCGACTTCTCTCGAAGCGACCTGACCGGTGTGTCCTTTGCGAACAGTTCGCTGAACCGCAGCAACTTCGCCGGTAGCCAACTCGAAGGTGTGGACTTTTCCAGCGCCTCGCTGAACGATGTGGACTTTTCCGACATTGACGGAGGAGCGACGAACTTCTCCGACTCGAACAGCCAAGGAGCGGTCTTCGACAGGTCCGATATCAGCGCATCAAACTTCTTCAATGCCATTCTCTCAAGAGCGTCGTTCGTTGATACCGGCGCCCGAGCAGTCATTCTCACCGATGCCGGCATCGGCAACGCAGACCTCACACGCACAGACCTCGAGAGTGCTAGCGGCACGCCGAGCCAAGCGAGCAACGCAACCTACAACAGCACGGTCTGCCCCGACGGGGTCACGAGCAACACGAACTGCTGGCCATAGGACCTCAAGCGATGTGGTGTGGGTTGTCATCGGTTGCCACAGTGAGGGGGTGGATAGACCGGTCGACGACAAAGCAGCGCGACGGCTGTTCGTCGGGGTGCGGCCGCCGCCATCGGTGGTCAGGTCTTTGTCGGCGTTGCCTCGTCCTGCCACACCCGGCGTGCGATGGGTTGATCCAACCCAGTGGCATTTGACACTCCGCTTCCTGCCGCATGCGGTGCCGGCCCACGTAGCTGCCGCTCTAGATCGAGCCGATCTCTCCTCCGCCGTCGTAACCCTCGGACCTCACGTGACCGCACTTGGTGGCCACGTGATCGCCATCCCCGCTGACGGGCTGGACGATCTGGCCGCCGTCGTCGTCAATGTGACGCGGGACCTTGGACCGGTCGATCAACGACCCTTCCTCGGCCATCTCACGCTGGCCCGAACCAAGACTGACGCCCGGTGTGCGTTGGTCGGACAATCGTTTGCGGCTTCGTTCGTGGCGGCAGCGCTGGAGTTGGTCGCCAGCGACACCAGCGGTCGGGGCGCACGCCACCGCACCCTCGCCTCCTGGCCGCTTGTCCAGCCCGAAGATGGAACTCGCCGGTGACCTTCGACCCTGCCGCACAGCCGCCATCCAGTGAACAATCGGACCCGTGGACGAACTACTACCGCACAACTGGCAACTCAGGTTCGAGACCCGCGAGGATGAGGATCATTGCGAAATGGTGGTCCATCTGACGGCGGGTGACCGGTCATTGTCGGGTTGGGGCCGATCCCGCCGTAACCCCGCCGACCCGTCTGTCCCCCAGGTGGGCGAGGAACTCGCAGCCGCTCGCGCCCTGCACGATCTCGCCAACCATCTGACCCAAGATGCGTGGACCGCGATCGAGAAATTCCCGAGCTAAGGCTCCCAGCTTCCTGCCACCACCGGACACGGTGACTGATCGCCAAGGTGAGCCGTCGCGCTCACCATTTGAACACTCGCGCGTCGCGAATGGGCACGACCTCTGTCCGGGTCGGTTCGGGTGTAGCGTTCGCCTTCTCAGCCAATGTATGGAGGCGCATGATGGCTTCGGGATTTCAACTCGCCGGAGGTCAAGCCGGGGGCTACCAAGCCCACACTGCTGCGTTCATGGAGCCTTCCGCCGAACTGATGGTGGCCGGTGCTGGGGTCGACAGCGGTGATGCCGTGCTTGACGTTGCATGCGGGACAGGACTGGTTGCCCGTGGCGCATTGCCTCGAGTGATGCCCGGCGGGCGCGTGGTCGGTATCGATGTCAACCCAACCATGCTGGCCGTCGCCCGTTCACTCGGCGATCCCGGAATCGAGTGGATGGAGTCTCCGGCAGAACGTCTGCCCTTCGAGGATGAATCGTTCAGTCATGTGCTGTGTCAGCAAGGTTTCCAGTTCTTCGCCGACCCCGTAGCCGCGGCCGCAGAAGCTCGCCGAGTTCTACGTCCCGGAGGTGTTCTCGTGGCCACCGTGTGGGCCACCCCGGGTCGGAATCCCTACATCGAGACCCAGCTCGAACTGCTGGCCAAACTTGATCCGACACTCACCCCATCCGTGCAAGCGGCCACCCCGCCCGACGCCGGCCAACTGCTGGAGTCCATCGCAGCCCGGGCCGGATTCACCAACTTCGCAATGTCGCTTCTCGAACACCGGGTGGAGATCGCCGACCTGGGTTCGTTCTTTCTCGCTCAAACCTCAACCACACCGTGGGCCTCGGCCATCGCACGCCTGAGCGATCCCGAACAGCAGAGCCTGGCGGAAGAGTTCGTCCAGCGTCTGGACGCCTGGCTCCACATCGGTACTCACCTGATCCCGTTCTGTTCACACCAGCTTTTGGCCCACAAGGTTCGGTTTGAGAAACCTGCTTCTGCGATCTGACCTTCTGCTCTATCGAGTGGGCCCGGCCGGCGCACGATCATCTCATGAGGAGTTCACGATCCGTTCGTACGGTCGCTGTTGGGTTCGCACTGGTTCTGGCAGCGGCGGGCTGTACCTCAGACGACCCGGCGCCTGAGGCCGCCACTACTACAGCAACGGCCCCGGCCGCCACCACACCCACACCCACGACCGCCGTTGCGGTCCTGGGGGAGACTGAGGTCCAGGTCGTCTCCCGGCTGCCCCTCCTGCCGATGGAGTGGCGGACAGTGGAGCTCGATCAGGACGCAACCACAGCCTGGCTCATGTCACTGGCGGCGGTCGATGGTCAGTTCGTCGCAACCGCGATGGCTTGGGGCCCCGAGGGGGACACCCAGACGGTGGTTCAGTGGCGGTCCACCGACACGATTACCTGGGTGCGCACCGAGACAGTGTTGACCGACAGCTGGATGACCCAGGTGGTGGCGGTGGGCGATCGCTTGATCGGCCTGGGATCCACCGCCGAACCGGCCGGTCCCGGCGTACCCCTTCTGTGGATCGACGAGGGCTCGGGGTGGGAAGCCCGTGAGCTCGGGTTGCCCGCCGATCCCGGCTCCTCGCTCTACTTTTACGGGGTGGCTGCCACCGACGCGGGCCTGGTCCTGGCCGGTGACCGCCAAACCTATGAACCGATCCAGCCCACAATTCTGTCGACCGACGGCTTTCGTATCGAGATCGACGACGGCGCGGGCGCCTATGAGATGACTGAGGAGGCCAACGGCCGGGTGGTCACCTCCGGTCCAACCTCGGACATCTACCGGTGGAGCGAGACCGGTCAGATCCTGTACGACCCCGCCAGTGGCGATGTACTGACCGAAGTGTCATGGGATCGCTGGAGCGAGCTGTACCCGGGTTCGAGCCCGCTCCCCATCGCCGTGCCGGCCGATCGGCGGGCCGAGCCCCCCACGATCGAGTACGACGGGTTCAGGATCACCGTCGACGAAGCCAACGGAGTCTTCGAGATCGTTCGACTCGCTTCGGGCGAGGTGATCAGCGGCACCGTCGGGGACCTCTACCGGGGTCCTAGCCCGCGGTTCGTTGACGCCCAGACCGGCGAAACAGTCCTGACGTTCAGCTGGGACGAGTGGGACGCACTGATCAACAGCGCGTGGAACGAGAGGGTGTTCGATCATGAACCTCACGACACCGAAACCGTTGTGATGTTCAGCGCCGATTCGTTCACCTGGGAGGCTCAGACACTGAACCTCGGGTCCAACACCCATCTCGAAGCCCTCACCGCTGTCGACGGCCACTTCGTAGTCACCGTGCTCGAACACTACGAGGGCGGTAGCAATCGGATGGCCTGGGCGTCCGACGACGGCCGATCGTGGGAGAACGTCGGCACAATCGGACCCGAGAGCCTCGGTCAGGTGGTCGCCCTGCCCGATTCTCTCGCGGCCTTGGCCGAGGGCACCGGCCGCCCGAGGGTGGTGTCTTCGAAAGACGGTTTGACCTGGCGTGAGGAGTTGGCAATCGATGTCCAGAGCGAGGACCGCGAGGCGTGGCTCGACACGATCAGCGCCGGCCCGTTGGGGATCGTTGTGGCCGGCACGGTCTATGCCTCCAACCCCGATTCGTCACTGGCCATCGGCATCGGCGGCAGGACCGCCCGATTCGGCCCGGACTGGGCGGTGGAGATCACCGAAGACGCAACCGGTGAGGTGATCATGGCGCTCACGTGGGATCAGATCGAGAACCCCGACGGTGATCCACCGGCGACCTATGTGGACGACACCACTTGGTTCTGGGATGCCGACGGCCAACTGGTGATGAAGATCCCCGACGAGGACGTCTACGCGATCTACGAATCCCAAAGTGCGGCAGTCGATGAGGATGTGAGCAAGGTGCTGTTCCTCAAGACGCCGGACGGTGCCTGGTTCGAGGCCACGCCGCCCGCCGCCGTAGAGATGAGTTCAGAACAGCAGCTCGTGGTCGGCGACGACGTGGTGATCATCGGCCGCATGAGCTGGATGGTGGGTGGGTCTGAGGAGTCCGAGCCGGATTCGATCCAGTTGCTCGTCGGCACCCCGTCCCGCTGACGGGCCGGCAACCCTCCCGGAGGTACTCTCTGCCCATGCCCGAACTCGTTGCATCCGTGTTCAACGATGTGATCGGTCCGGTCATGCGGGGGCCGTCGAGTTCGCATTCCGCAGCCTCGGTTCGCATCGGGCGGTTGGTGCACGACCTGCTCGGCGGTGTTCCCGATCGGGTCGACATCGAGTACGACACGCTGGGGTCACTGGCAACGACCCACCAGAGTCAGGGCTCCGACATGGGGCTCTACGGCGGCATGTTGGGCTGGGAAGCAGACGAACCTCGTTTGCCTGGCTCGCCCGCTGAGCTCGAGGGCCGAGGCACCAAGATCACGATCAACAAAAGAGAGCTGGGCGACGAACACCCCAACACCTACCGGCTCGACGTTCGACGGGGAGACCGGCGGCACCAGCTCGTTGCGTTGTCCACCGGCGGGGGCATCATCGAAGTCATCGAGATCGACGGGAACGCCGTTCGCTCTTCGGCGACTACGTCACCACGGTGATCTTCACCGCCGGAACAGTTGACGAACAGCGCGACAGTGCAGCCGATCAAATCGAAGGCCTCGGCGACGCCGATAGTTGGACGAGAACCGGCAGCCTCGTCATCGCTCTCTCCCAGAAGCCTCTCGACGTTGAGGCGATCGGTTCTTCGGCAGGCGTTGAGTCAGTTCGAACGCTGCGAGCGGTTCTTCCGGTGCTGTCGCGCCCCGATCTCCATGTGCCGTTCAACCACGCATCGGAAATGGCTGGCGACCTCGGATACGGCGCCGCTGTCGGACCGGGCGCTTGAATATGAATGTGCCCGTGGCGGTATCGATGTCGATGAGGTGCTGGCCCAAGCGCAAACATCCTCGCCATCATGCGAACCGGCGTTCAGACCGGTCTCGCCGGCACCGACTATGCGGATAGAATTCTTGGTTGGCAGTCTGGGAACTTCGCAGCGATGAACGCCTCGGGATCATTGCTCGATGGCGGCACTGCTCAATCAGATGATCATCTACGTCACCGCCCTGATGGAAGCGAAGAGCGCCATGGAGGTGATCGTGGCTGCCCCAACCGCCGGTGCCTGCGCAACGTTCCCGGGAGCATTGCTGGCAACACATCGACGCGTTGAAGCGACGATGAAGACGCGCGCACGGGCGCTGCTGACCGGGGGTTCATCGGCGTGTTCGTCACGAACCGGTCGAGCTTCGCCGCAGAGGTGGGAGGGTGCCAGGCCGAGACCGGCGCTGGTGCTGCGATGGCAGCTGCAGCACTGGTCGAGCTGGGCGGGTGGGTCCGCGCGCCGGTCGCTCTCGGCGGCCAGCCAGGCGCTTCAGAACGTGCTTGGCCTGATCTGTGATCCGGTCGGCAACCGGGTTGAGGCTCCGTGTCTTGGTCGAAACGTCGCGGGGCAGCCAACGCGTTGAGCTGCGCCAACATGGCACTTGGCCGGGTTCGACCATCTCATCCCCTTCGACGAGGTGCTCGACGCCCACAGATCGGTGAGCGAGCTCATGGCCCGAGAGCTGCGATGTACCGGGCTCGGGGGCCTCGCCATGACACCCGACGGCTCAACGAATCGAGCTCGACCTGGCCCGCCATCGCAACTGACTCCTGATCGATTGGCCGGCGGCACCGCTCGGGTAGCCCAGAGTGGTGAGTGGACGTTATGTCTGATAGACTAGACACTATGTCCATTTCTGTTATTGAACCGATGATCGAAGCCCGATCGCTCGGGAAGAGTTTCGGTGAGGTCAAGGCCGTCGACGATGTGAGTTTTCGAGTGTGCAGCCGTGGCCAAGTGCTCGGGGTGCTCGGCCCCAACGGTGCTGGGAAGACCACGGTGGTGCGCATGTTGACCACGCTCACCTCGATCGAGGCCGGATCGGCTTCGATCGCCGGTCACGATGTTGCCGGCGAGGCCGAAGCTGTTCGTCGGGTGATCGGACTTGCCGGGCAGGCAGCCGCGGTCGACGAGAAGTTGAGTGCCAGGGAGAACCTCGAGTTGTTCGCTCGGCTGTACAAACTCCCCAAGGCCGTTCGGCGCGGCGCGTCGCTGAGCTGATCGAACGGTTCGACATGGGCGAGTTCGCTGAACGGCCGGCGTCCACCTACTCGGGTGGCAACGGCGGCGGCTCGACATCGTTGCGGCCCTTGTTGCCGAGCCGCTGGCATTGTTCCTCGACGAGCCGACCACCGGCCTCGACCCACGCAGCCGGGCCGAGGTGTGGGAGTCGATTCGATCGCTGGCGGCAGAGGGCACTGCGATCGTGCTCACCACGCAGTACCTCGAGGAAGCCGATCAGCTCGCCGACGAGATCCTGGTGATCGACCGGGGCCGAACGGTCGCGTCCGGTACCCCGGAGTCGCTCAAGCAAACCGTGGGCCGAGACGTTCTCGAGATCAGCGTCTCCAGCGACGCCGACCTGGTTGCCGCTCCAGCGGTCTGCTCGCCGCTGAGAGCGGGCTCACCGTCGACTGCAGGCAGCAACGGCTCGACGTGTCGATCACCGGTGGGACCCGTCAGTCGCTCGACGTGTTGCGCAGGCTGGAGGATCAGGCGGTCGCACATCAGCGACTTCCAGCTTCGCCGACCAACCCTCGACGATGCCTTTCTTGCCCTCACCGGCGCCCCGGCCACCGAACGAGAAGGAAGTCAGACCGATGACCAACGGCCACCGCTCCACGGCATCCAAGCCCGCGAGCCGTGACCCGCACTTCGCAGACGCTGGCCAGGACACCGCCACGATGTTGTGGCGCGACACCATCCGTACGGCCCGCCAGCCCGAGATGCTGGTCTTCGCCGTGGTGATGGGCGTCTTCTTCCTCGTGCTGTTCAACTATGTCTTCGGCGGCGCCATCGGCGCCGGCGCCGACGTCGACTACCTCCAATTCCTCGTCCCTGGGGTCTTCGTGATCACGGCGCTGCAAGGAGCCCAGCAGACCAGCATGGGCTTGGCCGCCGACCTGGCCGAGGGGGTCACCGACCGGTTCCGATCGCTGCCGATGAGCCAGATCGCCGTCATCGCCGGGACGGACGCTGGCCGACGCGCTCCGCAACCTGGTCGGCCTGGTCCTGGTCGCACTGCTGGCGCTCGTCATGGGCTACCGATTCGACTCAGTCCCCGGTGCGGTCGCTGCCATCGCCTTGCCACATGCGTGGGATTTGCGTTCTCATGGCTCGGCGCCGCCATCGCAGCCAAGGTCCGCCAGCCCGACATGGTCGGCATGTTGTCGATGTTCTGGCTCTTCCCGCTGATGCTGGCCAGCACCGCCTTCGCACCGGCCGATTCCATGCCCGGCTGGTTGCAACCGTTCGCGACCTACCAACCGATCTCGGTCGCCGCCGACGCCGTTCGGGGCCTCTGCGACGGCTCTGCCAACGCCGCCGATCTAGCAATACGCTGCCAACCAAGAAGCTACA